>JBGATB010000008.1:0-260061 GCA_044229415.1 Myxococcaceae bacterium
GGGCACAAGGAGATGCCGAAGCTCCTCGCGGCCCTCCGCGCCCGCGACGCAGAACTGAAAAATGCGAACGTCAGATGCACAGGGTAGAAGTCACATCGTCGCCGCCGCCGAGAGTTTCAACTGCGTGCGGGACATCCTCTTCGCAAGTCGGCGAGATGTGAGGTCGTCGATGTCAGGGGTACTCAAATCGTCAGTTCGAACTTCAATCTAATGTCCCTAGGAATCGACCCACGTCTGATCGCCGCCGCGATCATGGCCGTTGACCGAGCGGTCTCGTCGAAATGAGGCGTTGCGCGCAGGGGCTCCCTGTTTCGTGCGCGCGGCCGGAATCGTGGAGGTCAGCGACGCCATATGACTGGAGCGCATTGGTTCGATGGCGCTTCAGGATTGACGAATGGCAATCCTGACTTCGGCCGGTCCGCCAGTTCCTTGCCGTCCACGTTGTAGCCGACGACTGACCAGCTTTGACTCGCCCGACCGGGGGCTGGGTTGCGTGGCACTACAGCGAGAAACTTCGCTGCCGCCTCGCCCGAGGTCTTGATTGAGGGCAGTGTTCCGTCGGACGCGATCCTCCGGGTTCCGTCACGGGGGTGACATGGACAAGATTGAGTTAGAACTGCAAGCCGCGGCTGCCGAGTTTCTCACGCTCCTCAGGCAAGGACGTGGAGTGGACCTTGTAGCGTTCGAGCGAATGAAACGAGCGCTAGGTGCAGCAGCGAAGGCTTGGGCCAGCTCAACGTCGATCTCAAAGTCGGCGGCCAGCCTGTTTGTTGACCTCGCTAGCGGCATTGAGGCTTGCGGCTACGCCTACGGAGGCGATGAGGCGGATCGCATAAGGAATCACGCCTACGAGGTGGCCAACCTTGTAAGGGCGTGCGTCGCTGTCCCATAGACCCGAGGGGTGCGATCAGGATCGGAATCCCGAGGCCTACATTGCTGCCGGAACGCTGCTTCCGTCAGGGTCACAGCAGACCTGTTCGCGGCGCTCGCGTTCTGAATGATCACGTGGCCGAAAGGGGATCTTGAAAGTCACGTCGCAGCTCGCAGCCGCGATGGTGAGCATTGCCGGGGCGAACTTTTCGGCGGGCTGATTTGCTATCCGACCACAGCCTGCCTCAGGCGCTCTCGACCTGGACTGAGGCGAGGACGACCGGCGTTCCAGCGCGGAGGGTGTTCTGGATCTCCGCCACCTTGTCGGTGTGAAGCAGTAGCTCGCGGAGCTCGGCTTCGCTGCCCGGGCCGGCGACCTTGGCGCGGTAAGAGACGTTGCGCGCGCCTTCGCCTTCGGCGCCGAAGTCGCCTTCCACCTCGACTTCCACGCGCTCCACCTTGAGCCCGCGCTTGGCGGCCTCGCGGTAGACGTCGTTGCAGTAGCAGGTGGCCAGCGCGAGGAAGAGCAGCTCGCCGCCGTTCACGCCTGAGCCCAACCCACTTGGCTTGGGAGGAATGGAGAGGGCGCGCTCCGAGCCCTCCGTGGCGACGTGCACGTCGTGCTGCCCCTGTCGGTTCTGGACTCGCGCGCGGATCCGCATGGCTTTCAATCCAGCGCCTGGAACGACACCGACTCGTCCCTGCCCGACTTGACCTGCACGTTCAGCTCGCCGCTGGTCTTCTTCGGGTGGACGAACTTCACCTTGTGCGGTCCGGCCGGGACCTGCACGCGGCGGCTGCCAACGACGTTCTTGTAGAGCTTCCCGTCCACGTAGACGTCTGCCCAGGGCGTGGCCTGCAGCACCAGCGTGCCGGGCTTCACCGCCGCGTGCTCCTTCTGCTCGGCCTCCCGGCGTTTGCGCTCGGCCTCTTCTGCCTCCCGGCGCTCCGCCTCTTCGCGTTCGGCCTGCTCGCTCTCGGCTTTCTCGCGCTCGGCCTTCTTGCGCGCCGCAGCTTCCCTGCGTTCAGCCTCCTTGCGCTCGAGCTCCTCCATGGGGTCGACCTGAGGGGTGACCTTCACCCCCGCGTCCACGACCGTGGCGGGGCCCTCGCTCGGGCCGGAGAAGACGTAGGCCGCGACCGCGGCGATCACCATGACCGGGATGGCCGCGAAGGCCGCCCACTTCATTGGATTCGGGCGGCCCCAACCCTCCGGCTTGGGGTCCTGCGGATCTGGCGGGGGCGGCCGCACCGGCTCCACGGGCTTCGGCGGCGGCTTGTCGCCGCTGGGGCGATCCGGCACGGGCTTGAGGCCGCTCGGCCTCGGCTCCGGCTGCGGAGGCGGCTCCGGCAGCGTGATGATCGGCATCTCCCGCACGCCGGAGGACGCGCCTCCGTCGGGCAGGCTCGCCGGGATCTCCAGTTCGGTGCGCAGGGCCTGCGCGTCCACGCCCTTCTTGAAGGGCAGGGTGGTGAGCCCCACGTCCACGGGCGGCAGCGGGGTGCTCTCGTTGCGCGGCCGCAGGACGGTGTCGCCGCCCACGAGCGGCGGCAGAGGCTCCTTCGGCCGCATCGCGGTGGGGTCCATCACCGCGGGCATGAAGCCGGGATCCAGCGGGCGCGGGTCGAACTTCGGCTCCACCGGGTTCAGCTCATCCGCCATCAGCGTGCGCAGGAACGCGCCGAGGTCCGTCTCGTCCACGTCCTGCGCGGTGTTGAGCACATACCGGTTGAGCGCCCGCTCCATCTCGTGGGCGCTCTTGAAGCGCAGGGCGGGATCCCGCTCCAGCGCCTTCATCACCACGGCGTCCAGCTCCGGCGAGATCGCCGGGTTCTTGCGGATCGGCGCGACGATCTCCGAGACCTGCACCGCGCGCAGCACGCCGATGTCGCTGTCGGCGTCGAACAACGGCGCGCCGGTCAGCATCTCCCAGAGCACGATCCCGAGCGCGAAGACGTCCGTGCGCGCATCGGTGTTCTCGCCGCGCGCCTGCTCCGGCGCCATGTACGCGAACTTGCCCTTGAGCATGCCCGCGGTGCTCATCTTGTTGCCCGTCTTGGCGATGCCGAAGTCGGCGACCTTCACCGCGCCGTCGAAGCTGAGCAGGATGTTGTGCGGGGTGATGTCGCGGTGGACGAGGCCGAGCGGCTTGCCCTGCTCATCCGTCAGCTTGTGCGCGTAGTTGAGCCCGGCGGCCACGTCCGCGCCGATCTTCGCGATCAGCGTGGGCGGCAGCGGCAGCATCAGGTCGCGGCACTTCTTGGCCACCTGCCAGAGCGAGGCGCCGCGCACGTACTCCATCGCCAGGTAGTGCGTGTCACTGTGGCGGTCGAAGTCGAAGATCTGGACGATGTTCGGGTGGTTCAGCCGCGAGGCCAGCCGCGCCTCGGCGATGAACATCTGGACGAAGTTGGTATCCGTCGCGAGGAAGCTCCGGATCCGCTTGATCACGACTTCCTTGGCGAAGCCCTCGGCGCCGGTGGCGCTGCAGAGATAGATCTCCGCCATCCCGCCCTCGGCGATCTTCCGCAGGACGGTGTACTTGCCGATCGAGGTGCCCGCCGCGAGGCTCACTGCGCACCGCCCTCCAGCTGGCTCCAGAGCGAGGGCGCGTCCACCACCAGCTTGTTGGCCAGCACCCGGATGGTGCGCTTGACGTTCGCGCTCTGCACGCCGACCGGACCGGTGGGCTGCTTCGGCTCGAAGTCCTTCACCGCCATCCGCTCTTCAATCACCAGGCTGTCGTTGGCGACCAGCACGTTGCTCACCAGCTCCGAGCGCCGCTCGCTGCCGTTCTTCAGCTTCTGCGTCTTCTCCCGCCGCAGCCACAGCGTGGCCGGGCCCGCGCAGCTGCCGTCCGGGTGGAGCAGAGGCTCGCTGATGAACCGGCTCTGCCGCAGCGGCACCAGCCGAGCCATCCGCTTGCAGACCAGCGAGGACTCACCGCCGCAGCTCTCGGACTCGGCGACCAGCAGGGTCACCGAGCCCACCTTCTCCAGCCGCAAGGTGGCGTTGCTCGCGGGCGCACGGAGCGTGCCCAGCGCCCGCACCGCGAGCGCCTGCTCGCTGGCGTCCACCAGGGCCACGGGCCCGAGCGCCTCGCCATTGGGGAGCCGGCGCGTCATCACCCAGACCAGGTACCGGTTGGGCCCGGCGGGGGACTGGACCACGTCCGCGGCGGAGAGCTTGGCGGTGGTGGGCGGCGGCTCCGCGGGGATCGGATCTCCGCAGGCGTCCCCGGCCGCCTCGAGGACGATCGGCGTCCCCACGCAGTCCAGCGCGGTGCGGGGCACCTCGTTGCGCTCGGGGTCGTACCCGTGGAGCAGCAGCGCGAACCAGGTCTTGGGGGAGATCACCGCGTCCGCGTGCAGCTGCGTGCGCGCCGAGCAGAGCGCCGGCTTCTGCGCACCCGCGCAGCCCGCCAGCAGGAGCGCCGCAGTCCCAACGAGCAGGCGCCTCATGAGCCGGACTCCCCGCCCGGCGGCAGGGCTTGGCCGGAGCTCTCGCTCATGATGGTGGCGTAGGCCTTGGCGAACTCGGGTCCCAGCACGGTGGAGGTGAGCTGCTGCTCGTCGTCCGCGAAGTTCTTGTGCAGCTCCACGAACTCGCGCCACCGGGCGAACGCGCGGACCGGCCAGAAGGTTCCCGGCAGCTTGAGCGGCCCCACCTGGACCTTCAAGACCGGCAGCTTGGAGTCGATCTCCTGTGGGGAGAGCCGCTGGAGCAGCCGCCGCACGCCTGCGCGCATGCCGTTGAGCAGCGCCACCTGGTGGATCATCACGTCCACGAAGGCGGCCATCAGCTCCTGCGTCCGGTTCCCCTTGCCGCTCCAATCCAGGAGGTACTTGAGGACATCCCCCGCCGAGCGCGCCCGGCCCAGGGGCGAGCCGTCTCCGCTGGGAGAGGTGCGCACGGAGATCTCCCGGCCGAACTGCTCGTGGCCGCGCCGGAGCTCGAGGAACGCGTTGCTGTACGTCTCCAAGACCTCTGCCAGCCGGCCGAGGAACTGCTGGAGATCATCCCCGTTCTCCAGTCGCCGGCCGTCCGCCAGGTAGGTCCGGACGAACTGGTTGAGCAGGTCCTCGTCACCGCCCATGTGCAGCGGCGGCTGGGACGGGCTGGTGTCCGCGCCGACGATCACCGACGGCGATCCGACAGCGCTCTGAGGGTTGCGCGCGAGCGGCGCCGTGGCCGTGGCCATGGTCACCGGCGCGGGAGCAGCCACGCCCGCGGGCAGCTCCACCCCCAGTGAGGTGAGCAGCTCCAACAAGTTCCGCTCCTGCGCCAGCGCCGGGAAGCGCCGCAGGTAGAGCTTCACCGTCTCGGCGCGGTCCGCCTGACGGGTCGCAGTGAGCGAGCTCTTCACCGCCTCGTGCAGCGCCGCGTACTTGGAGCGGTACGCCGCGTAGAGCAGGAAGATCTCGTTGAAGTTGGCGGGCTCGCCGACGGGTTGGGCCGGGGCGGCCGCGGTGGGTGGATCGAGCAGCGTTCGCGAGCCCACGGCCGGGTCCGCCGCGGGCGTCCCAGTCCCGGCGGCAGGGGCGGGACCATCGAACTTGATCGCCCGCATCCCGAACTGCGTCCACTCGCGCTTCTCCACGCGGGAGGCTTCGGCCTGCCGGCGGGAGAAGTGGAGCCGCAGGTCGCCAATGCGGAGATCCACTGAGCCGTCCACGGCGGCGGCCTCTCCCTTGGCGAGCAGCTTCCCGTTCAGCTCGGTGCCGTTGGTGGAGCCCAGATCCACGAAGTGCGTGGCGGTCTCGTCGAACCGGATGATCGCGTGCCACTGGGACACGTACCGGTTGGTGAGCGCGAGCTCGTTGAGCGGGTTGCGCCCCACGTGCACTGGCGAGCTGGCGAAGACGAACTGGGAGCTCGTCTTCGCCGTGGTGTCTTCGACGCGGATGACCAGCGGCAGCATGGGGTTGGCGTTCCTAGGCGCTGAACTGCACCTTCCAGCCGCCTCCCTCTCCCAGTCCCACGTTCAGCTTCCGCGGCACCTCGCCGCTGGCCAGGTGCTGGAGCACCTCCCGCGCCAGCGCGGGCATCAGCGAGGCGCGCAGGATGTGGTCCACGTTACGCGCGCCGGTCTCGGCCTCGGTGCAGCGGCGGGCCAGCTCCTCCACCAGCTCCGGCGCGAAGGTGGTCTGCACCTTGTGCGCGGCCTTGAGCCGCTCCGCGACGGCGGAGAGCTTCATCTGGGTGATCTGCTTGAGCACGTCCGGCTTCATCGGGAAGAACGGGACGATCGTCATCCGCGCCAGCAGCGCCGGCTTGAAGTGGCGCGAGAGGGTGGGGCGGATGGCGTTGACCAGCTCCTCCTGTGACGTGACGGTGCCGGCGTGGGCGTGCTGCATCACCACGTCCGAGGCCAGGTTGCTGGTGAGGATCACCACCGTGTTGCGGAAGTCGACCGTGCGCCCCTCGGAGTCGTTGAGCAGGCCCTTGTCGAACACCTGGTAGAAGAGGTTCATCACCTCCAGGTCGGCCTTCTCGCACTCGTCCAGCAGCACCACCGAGTACGGCCGCTGCCGGACCGCCTCGGTGAGGATCCCGCCCTCGCCGTAGCCCACGTAGCCGGGCGGCGAGCCGATCAGCCGGGAGACCGAGTGCTTCTCCTGGAACTCGGACATGTTGATGGTGGTCATGAAGCGCTCGCCACCGTAGAGCGCGTCCGCCACCGCCAGCGCCATCTCCGTCTTGCCCACGCCCGAGGGGCCCACGAAGAGCAGCACGCCGATCGGCGTTTGCGGGTTGCGGATGCCGGAGTGGGCGATCCGGATCACCTCGGAGACCGTGGTGATCGCCTGGTCTTGTCCGCGCACCCGCTCGCCCAGCCGGCCCTCCAGCTTGAGGACCGCGTCGATCGCGTCGCTGCGCATCTTCCCCACGGGGATGCCGGTCCAGCCGGCCACCACGCGAGCCACGGCGTCGGTGTCGACCTCGGCGTGGATCATCGCCTCCTCGCCGCGCACCGAGGCCAGCGACGAGGCCGCCGCCTCCACCGCCGCCTTGAGCCGCGGGGCCTCCGCCTCCGGCCCGCCGGTGAGCGCGGTGCGCGCAGCCTGCAGCGCGGTGACCGCCTCCTTTTCCTTCGTCCAGCGGGAGGTCAGCGAGGCGTGCGCATCCTTGGTGGCGGCGATCTTCTGGTCCACCTCCTCGAGCGTGCCGGCCTCCACCGGGTGGCCCTCGGCGATGTCCCGCTTGTGCGCCTCGCGCTGGCGGTCCAGCGCGGCCAGCTGCAGCTCCAGCCCCACCAGCTCGTCCGGCCGGGAGGCGCGCTCGGTCTTCACGCGCGCGGCCGCGGTGTCCAGCAGGTCCACTGCCTTGTCCGGCAGCTGCCGGCCGGAGATGTAGCGGTGCGAGAGCCGCACGGCGGCGGTGATCGCCTCGTCCCGGATGGTGATCCCGTGGGCCTTCTCGTACACGCCCTTGAGGCCGCGCAGCATCAGCACCGCGTCCTCTTCGGAGGGCTCCTCCACCTTCACCGGCTGGAAGCGCCGCTCCAGGGCCGCGTCCTTCTCGAAGTACTTCTTGAACTCGGCCCACGTCGTGGCCGCGAGCGTCCGCAGCTCGCCGCGCGCCAGGGCCGGCTTGAGCAGGTTCGCCGCGTCGTTCCCGCCCGCGCCGCCGCCCGCACCAATCAGCGTGTGCGCCTCGTCGATGAAGAGGACGATCGGCTTGGGGGAGGCCTTCACCTCCGAGATCACCGCCTTGAGCCGGTTCTCGAACTCGCCGCGCACCGAGGCGCCCGCCTGCAAGAGCCCCAGGTCCAGCCCGAGCAGCTCCACGTTCTTGAGCGACTCCGGCACGTCCCCGGCGACGATCGCCAGCGCCAGGCCTTCCACCAGCGCCGTCTTACCCACGCCCGGCTCGCCCACGAGGATGGGGTTGTTCTTCCGGCGCCGCGCCAGAATATCCACCATCTGCCGGATCTCGCGGTGGCGGCCGAAGATGGGGTCGATCCCGCCGGAGCGGGCCTTCTCCGTGAAGTTCACCGCGAAGCGCTTGAGCGCCTCGTCCCCGCCCGCCGCGGGCGCGGCCACGCCGCCTTCTCCGCCGGCCTCGGGGAGCGCCTCGGCCCCTTCGGGCGAGTCCGCGAGCACCTCGGTGAGCGTCTTCTTCAGCTCGTCCGCGGAGATCTCGTCCAGCTCCTGGAAGCTCTCGGCGCTGTAGCGGCTGCGCGAGCCGATGAACGTGGCCAGCAGTACGCCGGTGCGCAGCTTGGCGCTCCCGTGCTCCACGGACGCGAGCAGCCACGCCTCCTCGAACCAGCGGAACAGGCTGTCCGAGAAGACCGGCCGGCCGGAGTTCCCCACCTTCATCGCGTGGACCACCTTGTCCACGTGCGCGGCGAGCCGCTTCCGGTCCACGTTGAAGCGGGACAGCAGGCGGCTGGTGTCCGAGTCTTCCTCTTCGAGCATCCGCAGCAGCAGGTGCTCGACGACGATCTCGTAGTACTGGCCGCTCGCCGCGCGCGCCACGGCCGCCTCTAGGAGGCGGGTGGCGGTGGGGGTGAGTCGGCGGATCAGGGACCTGGGTTCGACGCGGATGGCTGCCTCCCAGAAATGTGCGGAGACACTACAGTCGGGGGTGCCGAAGGGCAACGCTTCCGGGGACTTCCACAGAGGGGGCTACGGGCCGGTGGGCCCCGCCCAGCGCTCCGCGGCCTGCGACAAGAGGGTGCCCAGGCGCCAGGCCTCCGAGCCCCAGACCTCTTCGGTCCGGGCCACGGCCAGCACGCCGCCGTCCGCGCTCTGGATCCAGGTGGCCGTGGCGACCACCTTCTGCTGGGAGGGGAAGTCCTGGCTCACCACCGCCACCACCGGTGGCAGCGCCGGCAGTGCGCGCTCGGTGGCTTCCACCGTCCGGCCGATCTCCTCCAGCCGCGCGCGGGTGCGGCCGAGCTCCGGCTCCTCGACCCAGAAGTGGAGGCCATTGAGATCGAAGCGGCGGACGAGCTCGGCTGGCGGATCGAAGCGGTGCTCGCAGTCCAGCGCCGGGCCGAAGTAGCGGCCGGTCGTCGCGAGCGGGCTCACGCTGTAGGTCGGTGCGCCTTCGAGCAGGCGCGGGTCCGTTGGCGGACGCGCCGTCCGGGTGTCCGGGCGTAACGTCATCAGCCCCAGACACGCGGTCTTCCGCTGCTGCAGCGTGGCCAGCAGCCGCTCCGCGCTCGCGCGCAGCTCGGCCGCGCGCGCCTCCAGGGGGCGAGCCCGCTCCGCGGCCTTGGCCGACTCCCAGCGGGTGAGGCGGCGGTTGCCCTCCTGAACTCCGAAGAAGATCGCCAGGGGGATGCCGAACACGACGAGCGCACCGAAGCGGTGCATGAAGGGCAGGCCCGGCGCCCCGGTGGGCCGCGGGCCCTGGTTCCGGGCGCGGCAGGCGTCGCAGGCGTGCAGGAACCTGGAGCCGAAGCTGAAGAGGGGGATCTCCCCCAGGTGCACGCTGGTGTACTCGTGCAGCACGAACGCTGTCGTCCTCGCCCCGCACGCCCGGCAGTTGTACGGATGCTGGCCCAACGGCTTGGACCAAGACTTCTGGACGATCTGGATCTTCACTTGGGCTGCAAACACTGCCCGAGGCCTCGCGGTGCAGAAAAGATGTTTCGGACCTGAAACGGCGCGGGCGTACTGAGACCACTCCAAGCCCACAGCGGCGAGGCGGCACAGGCAGGAAGCTCGCGGTCTTTCGCGGGCGCGCGGGTTGCACACGGGGCGGCGCATGAACCGCTCACGCCTCCCGCTGTTCTTCGCCGCTCTGTCCGTCTCCTGGCTGGCGCTGGCGCAGGTGGTCAGCGTCAACGCGAGCGTCGAGACCTCTCCGGCCCTGACTTCGGGTGACGCCGTGGATGACCCGGCCGTCTGGATCCATCCCACGGACGTGGGCCGCAGCTTGATCATCGGCACCGACAAGCAGTCCGGCCTGTTCACCTACGAGCTGGACGGCAAGCAGGTGCAGCAGATTGGCGGGCTGATGGGCAACGTGGACATCCGGTACAACTTCCCGCTCGGGGGCGCCTCCGTCGCGCTCGTCGTCGTGAACGAGCGCAGCAGTCCAGGCCGCGTCCGGGTGTTCAAGGTGGACCCCGCCACGCGTCAGCTCGTCGACGTGGGGGTGGGCACGCCGCTCACGAACGACGGCTACGGCGGCTGCATGTACCGGAGCGCCTCGAGCAACAAGTACTACTTCTTCTCCACCGACAAGAGCGGGCTGGTGCAGCAGCTCGAGCTGGCGGACGACGGCGCCGGCAAGGTGAAGGCGACGATGGTCCGCGAGTTCGACGTGGGCGGCCAGATCGAGGGCTGCTCCGCCGACGACCAGCTCGGCAACTTCTTCGTGGGCGAGGAGGCGGTTGGCATCTTCCGCTACAGCGCCGAGCCGGCGGGCGGCACCACCCGGATCCAGGTGGACACCACTTCGGGTGGCCACGTCGTCGCGGACGTGGAGGGGCTCTCCATCTACCGAGGGGGAGGGGAGACCGGGTACCTCATCGCCTCCAGCCAGGGGAACGACACCTTCTCCCTCTACCAGCGCAAGGCGCCGTTCGCGTTCGTGGGGACCTTCCGCGTGGCGGACGGCAACGGTTTCGACGGCGCGGAAGGTTGTGACGGGATCGATGTCGTCAACGTCGCGCTCGGGGCCGCGTTCCCGAAGGGCGTGTTCATCGCCCAGGACACGGCCAATCCCGGCGCCAACCAGAACTTCAAGCTGGTGCCGTGGGAGCGGATTGCCTCGGCGTTCCCCACCGCGCTGGTGATCGATCCCACCGGCTTCGATCCGAGAACGGTCGGTACCGTGTCCCCTCCGGTCACGGCGGACGCGGGGTCGACGCCGCCCGTCGTCTTCGATGCGGGGTCGACGCCGCCGGGGACGTCCACGGGCGCCGACGCCGGAAAGCCGACGCAGGAGCTGCCGGGGACTCCGGCTGCCCGCGACGGCGGCGCGAGCGCGAGCGGTGGCGGCGCCGATGACGGCACCGCGCAGGGCTGCGGCTGCAGCAACAGCTCGGGCCTGGGGGGCACGCTGCTCGTCGGACTGGCCCTGCTCGTCCTCGGCCGCCGCCGTCGGAGCTGGCTGAAGCGAACGAATTCCGCCCGATGAGGGGCTGAAGTCCGGCTGTGCTCGACTCGGTGCCTGTCTGGGCGGGACTCGGGCGCAGCAGGGCAGATAGGGCCCGAGTGCGTTCATTTCGCCTTTCGCGTTGCACGCATGGGTCCCGCGGCAGCGGACCGCGGCCGCGGCGGGTTGCTCCGCCACGGGTCGCGGCAGTGCGCGCTCGTCCGACCCACCTCGAGCGCGGCGGTCAGGACCCCTCGGGGAGGCGCCGCCCCCTTTTTGAGTTGTCAACGCGATCTCGGTTCGAGCTGGCCGCCTAAGGGCTCGAAGGCAGGTGCAGACTGCGCAGCGACGTCAACAGGATGTCGTTGACCGCCTCTCGCGGTGCTCAGGCCGTCAACGCGATCTCGTCTCGGGGGTGACCGCGAAGAGGCTCGAAGAAGCAGCGAAACCGCGCTCTGCCGTCAACCAGATGCCGTTGACAACTCAATAAGGGGGGCGGCGCCTCCCCGAGGGGCCGAGCCAGCCACACGGTGAGGCGGGCGAGCGCGCACTGCCGCGACCGTGGCTGTGCAACCCACCGCGGCTGCGGTCCGCTACCGCGGGGCCCATGCGGACAGCGCCAAAGGCGAACCGAACGCATTCGAGCCCTACTTGCCGAGCTGCGGACGAGTTCCCCCAAGACAGGCATCGAGACGAGCACAGACGGCTTAAGCCCCTCACTGGGCGGATTTCATCTGCTCCCGATCGTGATCGCGGGCGCCCCTCGACTTCGCTCGGGGTGAACGAGGGGCTGGTGCCGGCCCTCGACTACGGGCCTAGGGCCCTACGCTCGGGGTGAACTGGGATCCGCACGCGCGTGGCCCGTCCGGTCCGCGCCCCGAGCCAGGTGTCCCGCCCGAGACCGGCCTGGGTGCGCTGCCCCAGCTGCACTCTGGGCACCGCGTCCTCGCGCAGCAGGACCTGGAGCACGTGCTCCGGCGCGTCCCGGGTGAAGAGCGCCACCGTCGCGTCGATCCGAGCGGTGAGATCTCCCCCCGGCAGGAAGCGCCGGTAGGTGGCGTGGCCCACCGGCCCCAGCTCGATCTCGAAGGCGCCGGCCTTGTCGAAGGTCCGCGAGCCCACCACGAACGAGCTGCCCAGCCGTGAGCCCGCCTGGCCCAGCCGGGTGCGGTCCGCGAGATCGATCGGGCTCCACTGCCCCACGAACTCGGTGACCTTCACCGTGCCTCCGTCCAGAACGTCCGCCAGCACGTCCTGCAGCGCCAGCTCCAGCGTCCGGGGCGTGCGTGCGCGGGCGGCGAGCAGCGGCGCCAGGCGCAAGAGCTGCGCGGCGGTGAAGCCGGGCGGGGGAGGGCGGTCGTACGCGTCCACGCCGGCGAGCGCGAGCAGCCGCCGGGACCAGGCGTCCGTCCCGTCCGCGGTGTGATCCGTGGCCACGTCGTACCGGGCGCGCGCGCGGTAGAGCAGGGCGAGCAGCCGGTGGTGGAAGAGATCCAGGAACTCGCGCCGGTGCGGCCGGTCCGGGTCCTCCTGCGCGACCTCCTCCGCGATGTAGTAGGGCAGCGGCGTCCCCGAGCCGGTCAGCCCGAGGAAGGTGGTGGTGACCTCGAAGTAGCTGCGCCGCTGGGAGCGGAAGTCCTCTGGATCCGCCTCGGTCTGCCGAAGCGCCACGCTCGCCACGTCGCCCGCGCTGAAGGCGAGCGCGGGATCGTGCCGGAAGCGGATCGCCTCTTCGGCCACCGGCCCGGACGCTCCGGCGCGCGCGGCCTCCGGGAGCAGCCGCTCCAGCAGCGCCACCAGCGGGAAGAAGCGCAGGGTCTTCGCCTGCGCCGCGAGCCGCTCGGCGAAGGCTACAAGATCGGCGCTGTCCCGCTCCTCGGCGGCCACGTGAGCTCCAGGTTTGAGGGTTGCAGCCGGACGGTCAGCTCGTTGAACGAGTTGAGCGTGACGTTGCGCGCGAACAGCTCATCCAGCACCGCGCCGAAGAGGAACGCGTCCCCCACGCCGGCGAAGTGGGCCTCCTCCAGCTGGACCACGGTGCGGGTGCCGCGCACAGGCGCCCGCTCCACGAAGCGGCGGGCCGGCGCCATCTCCACCTGGCGGACCGCGTCGATCCGCAGTTGGTTCGCGCGCCCCACCGGGTGATCCGCCAGCGCTTGCACGTTGTACTGCAGCAGCACCGCGCGCAGCGCCTCCGCGTCCCCCAGCGAGCGGTGGTTGAGCGCCAGGTGCGAGACCAGCCGCCAATGCAGCTCGCTGCCCAGCGGCGGCCGCACCGGCTTGGTCACCGGCACGATGTTCTTGAACGTGGCCACCGTGGGCGAGGTGGCGGTGGGCTGGCTCACGTCCCCCAGCTGCAGCCGCGCCGGCAGCGAGCGGTTGGTGCAGGTGAGCTCGATGGAGAGGGTCTCCTCCGCGAGCTCCGGCGTGGTCTGCCCCGGCGTGCCGATCGAGAGGTACGTGTCGATCCCGTCGTTCACCGGCGAGAGCTCGCGCCGCAGCCGGTAGAAGGCCTGCTCGGCCGGCGGCTGCTGCGCGTGCGCGTAGGCGAAGAACGGCGGGTACTGCTTGCGGTTGGACTGGCCGGCGCGAATGCCGGTCACCGAGTCCACCGTGTAGATCTCCATGTGCAGCGGGTCCACGCCGCCGGCGCGCAGCATCGCCTCGTGGGCCAGCGGATCCCGGCGCACCGGCTCGGCGTTGGCCTGGAAGAGGTTCACCGCCGGCACGCAGTGCACGCGCAGGAGATCCTTGCCCACCCGCGCCGGCATCGGCGGGGGGCGCTCGAACTCGAAGGTGATCTCGAACCGGTCCGCCGCCACGCGCTGCGCAGCCTGGAGGTCCTTCACCTCGAAGAAGAGGAACTTCTGCGGGAGCGCAAAGAGCTCCTGCACCGCGCGGTAGGCGTCCAGGCCGCCCGAGTCCGGGAAGAGCGCGTCCTTGGGATCGAACCCGCACGGGCGCACCGCGCTCGCCGGCAGCCGCACCGGCGACTGCCCCTGCGAGCTCACGCTGACGCCGCGGCAGTAGCGGGAGAGCCAGAGCAAGAGCAGCGAGGAGACCGGCAGGTCTCCATGGATGAAGAGCCTCAAACCCTGCGGCGCGAAGATCTCCGGACGCCCCGCCACGGTGGTCTGCAGCTGCACCTTCAACGTCGGATTGAGCGCCGAGCCTTCGAAGGTGGACTCGAGCACCTGCACCGGCAAGAGCTCCAGATCCGCCGTGGTGCGGAACAGGCAGGCCGTGCCCTCCACCGGCGTGGCGCCCAGCTGCGTGCCTTTGGGCACCAGCACCCGGCCGCGCAGCGAGCGCAGCTGCGGCGTCAGCTCGACGATGGTGGTGGCGGGGATCGGCCGCAGCGACTGGGGCAGCAAGAGCTCCGCCAGCCCATGGAGCACCTCGGGGACCGCGTCGTCGATGCGCTCGCGGATCCGCGCGGTGAGGAAGGCGAAGCCCTCCAAGAGCCGCGCCACGTCCGGATCTCCGCCGCGCTCGGCGAGGAAGCCCGCGACGGTGGGGTTGGCCTGCGAGAAGACCTTGCCCACGTCCCGCAGGTAGGCCAGCTCGCTCTGGTAGTACTTGCTGAACACGGCGGCCCCTTTCGGGTGGGCGCGGCTACCAGACCTCTATCTGCCCGCCCGAGGACATCTGCGTCTGGAAGCGCAGGGTGCCCTTCGCGCCCTTCTCCGCCAGCTGCGCGGTGATCTCGAAGCGGAGGATCAGCGGGTTGTCGCTGGGGGCGTGGCGGACCGTGACGTTCTTCAGCCGCGGCTCGAACTCCAGGACCGTGGCCCGGATCGACTGGAGCAGCGTCTGGATCGAGTTGGGGAAGCCGTGGACCAGATCCGTGAAGTCCACGATCCCAAAGCCGGGCGCGGTGACGGCCTCGCCCTTGCGCGTGTTGAGCAGCACGCGCAGGTGCGCCGTGATGGAGTCGGTTGCCTCCAGCTCGGTGGCCGCTCCCGCCTGGAGGCGGGAGAGCAGTCCGCGCCCAGCCACGGGCTACTCCTTGTCCAGCTTCCCGACGAGCGAGAGCGTGAAGGAGGCGCCCATGTACTTGAAGTGGGGGCGCACGGCCATGTTGCAGCGGTACCAGCCGGGCTGGCCCTCCACGTCCTCCACCTTGATCTGCGCGCTGCGCAGCGGGCGGCGGGAGCGGACGCCAGGGGCGGGATCATCCATGTCCGCCACGTACTGGCTGATCCACGCATTGAGCTCGCGCTCGAGATCCGAGCGCTCCTTCCAGCTGCCGATCTGCTCGCGCTGGAGCACTTTCACGTAGTGCGCCAGCCGCGTCATGATGAACATGTACGGCAGCTGGGTGCCGAGCCGGTAGTTGGTCTCCGCCGCCTTGCCTTCCGGGGAGTTGCCGAAGGTCTTCGGTTTCTGCACCGAGTTGGCGGAGAAGAAGGCCGCCTTGTCGCTGTCCTTCTGGAAGGTGAGGCCGATGAAGCCCTCCTCCGAGAGCTCGAACTCGCGGCGGTCCGTGATCAGGATCTCCGTGGGGATCTTGTTCTGGACCTCGCCCATGGCCTCGTAGGTGTGCAGCGGCAGGTTCTCCACCGCGCCGCCGGACTGCGGGCCGATGATGTTCGGGCACCAGCGGTACTTGGCGAAGGAGTCCGCCACCCGGCTGGCGAGCGCGATGGACGCGTGGCCCCAGAGGTAACGGTCGTGGTGGCCCACGACCTCCTCGTTGAAGTTGAACGCCTTCACCGGGACCGAGCTCTCGCCGTACGGGAGCCGGAGCAGGAAGCGCGGCGCGCACAGCCCCACGTAGCGCGCGTCTTCACTCTCGCGGAAGGACTGCCAGCGCGCGTACTGCGGACCTTCGAAGAGCGACTTGAGATCCTTGAGGTTGGGCAGGGTGAGGAAGGACTTCTCACCGAAGAACTGCGGCCCCGCGTTGGAGATGAACGGCGCGTGGCTCATCGCCGCCACCGAAGCGCACTTGGTCAGCAGATTGATGTCCTGCGGCCCCGCGCCGAAGTCGTAGTTGGCGCAGAGCAGGCCGTACGGCTTGCCGCCGAACACGCCGTACTCGTTCGAGTAGACGATCTTGTAGAGCCCGGACTTCTGGATCTCCGGCGCGTCTTCGAAGTCGCTGAGCAGATCGTCCTTGGTGGCGTTGAGCATCTCCACCTTGACGTTCTCGCGGAAGTCCACGCGGTCGATCAGGAACTTGAGGCCGCGCCAGGCGGACTCCAGCTTCTGGAACGAGGGCTCGTGGAGGATCTCGTTCACCTGCGCCGAGAGCCGCTTGTCGAGCTCGGCGATCATCGCGTCCACGACCGCCTTGTCCACCTTCTCCTGGCCCTTCTGCGGGGCCAACAGCTCGGTGACCAGGGCCTGCACGCCCTTCTTGGCGACGTCGTAGCCGTCGTCGGTGGGCTTGAGCTTGGTCTCCTTGAGGATCTCGTCGAGCAGGGAGCCTTCGGTGGCCGCTGCAGCGGGCGCGGCCGCGCCCTTCGTCTGGTCGCTCACGGCTTGTCCCCCTTGGTGCCTTCCAGCTCCGCCATCAGCTTGGCGCGGGCCTCGGTGTCGGCGAGCAGCGACTGGATCTTCTTGCGGAAGGCCGGCACGTTCCCCAGCGGCCCCTTGAGCGCGTTGAGCGCGGCGCGCAGCTCGAGCAGCTGCTTGAGCTCGGGGACCTGGTTGACGATCCCCTCAGGGCCGAAGTCCGCCAGGCTCTCCAGCTTGAGCGACACGGCCATGGTGGCGCCCTTCTCCTCGGTCAGCTTGTTCGGCACCGAGAGGGTGAGCTCCAGCTTCTGCTTGGCCATCACCTCGTTGAAGTTGCCCTTGTCCACGTTGATCGGGGCGCGCTCCTCCATCGGGCGGTCGTCCTGACGGCCGGTGTAGTCGCCGATCATCAGGATCTTCTCGGGGAGCTCCACCTCCTGCTGCGCCTTCCCGGTGGAGGACTTGTAGACGATGTTCACGCGCTCCTTCGGAGCGACTGAGCCTTCTTTCGACACGGCGTACTCCTCCTCGTCTGGAACTTTTGCCTAGAGCCCAAGCCGCAGCGCGACCGCGGGGTCCAGCTGGCAGAGGCGATGATACTGGTTTGCGACATCGACCGTGAGCGCGTTTCCTTTGCCGAGCATCCGGGAGGTGGTGATCAGCCCCTCCAGGCACTGCGCCACCAGCGAAGGCTCCCAGTCGTCCAGCCCGCGGTCGGTGCTCTCCTTCTCGAGCGCCGCGTAGAGCCCCCGCGCCACCGGCACCTGCCCGGCGGACACGCACAGGTTGGCCAGCGCCAAGCGCAGCCGGAACTTGTCCCGCGCGCTGCCGGTGGCGGCGATCTTCGCCTGGACCAGGGGCAGCGCCTGCGCGGCGTTGCCCTCCTTGATCAGCGTCTGCGCCTGCGTAATCACCTCCGCCCAGGCGTCCGAGCCCTCCTTCGCGTCACCTCCCGCCACGCCATTTCCGCCGCCAGAGGGGAGGACCTCCTCGGTAAGCCAACGCTTGGTGGCCGCGTCCGCGAAGGGCGTGCCATCCCCGCTCACCGCGTCCGCCAGCCCGGGCAACCGCCGCAGCAGCGCCGCCAGCTCCGCGATCACCGCCTCCCGCGCCTTCCCGTGACCCAGCCCCGCCAGCGCCTTGGCGGTGTGCGCATGTAGGTCCAGGCAGAAGCGGAACTGGGTGAGCGCGCCCTCGGACTCCTCGATCAGCTCGGCCCACTTCCCGTTGCCGGCCAGGCGGTCCAGCTGGGCGCGGGTGTTCGCCGGCAGCGGCGGCACCGAGGTCCGTCCGTTGGGTCCGGCCGGCGGCACCGCCGTCACGTGCAGCCAGAGGCCGGCGCGGGAGAGCCGGTAGCCCAGCGGCTCCTCCGGCTTCTCGCGGCGCAGGTTGCCGGAGACGGTGACCAGCGCGCTGCCCACTTCGCGCAGGAAGGCGGTGGCCCCCTCCGCGTTGACGCCGCCCGCGCTGGGGAGCCCCGGCGCCGCCGCGGCCGCCGGAGCGGGGGTGGAGGCCACGGGCGCAGCGGCGGTGGGCGGCGGCGGGGGTGGTGGCAGATCCGCCTTGAGCCGCTCCACCGCTTGCTGCAGCGGGGTGAGCGCGGGGGTGGCGGCCTCGAACTTCGCGCGGGCGATCTCCGAGAGCCGGGCGGTGGCCAGCACCACCGCCTCCACCGAGTCCGCGTCCGCGGAGCCCCCGCTCCCCAGGGCGGAGGTGGTGCGCTGGATGAACCAGCCCAGGGCGTTGATCCGGCCGCGGATCCGGTTCAGCTCCGGGAAGAGGGTGGGCCAGTACTGCTCCAAGAGCTCGGAGATCACCACCATGCCGGTGGCCAGGCCGGTGAGCCCCTGCGTCTGGTGCAGGCTCGCGCCCAGGTAGCAGGCCAGCATCAAGTCCTTGGACTGGGTCTTGAGCACCGTCCCGGCGGAGTCCGCGACCTTGACCCAGTCCACCGGGCCGCCGGTGAGCGCCTCCAGCTTGCCCACCTCACCGAGCACGGCCTCGTACGCGGGTTGGCTGCGCGCGTTGGTACCAGTGGGCTTGTCCGCGCTGATCGGCGCCGTGAAGGGCTTGGCGCGCTCCTGGAGCTCCTGCAGGGTCGGGGGCACGGGGCAGCGTTTTAGCCCTAAACGGCGCGCGCCGTCAGGGCTCCAGCTCGAACTTCCCAGGTGGGCGGGTGGAGGCGGCCGCGAGCGCCAGCTCGAACTTCGCCCGCGAGTCCAGCCGGAACTGGGGCAGGCGGGCGTGGGCCTCCGGCGGGAAGTGGTACTGCTCGAGCACCAGCGACGCGCGCACCGCGTCCGGCGGCGCCTCTTCAAGCGCGCGCACCTGGTGCTCCAGGTCCCCGCGGAAGTGCAGGAGCATCCCCTCCTCGGGGCGCACCACCCCCACCAGCGCGCTGCCCCGGGCCAGCACCAGCTCGCCCCCCGCGCAGCGCGGCACCACCAGGTAGAGCACGCTCACCACCCGCGGCGTGGCGTTGGTGAGGCCGGAGGGGGCCGCGAGCGTGGCGTCGATGTGCGGCGCCACGCCACCCCCCGAGCCCACCAGGAGCAGGTTCAGGTACCAGGCGTTGGGCGCGGGCAGCGCCGCGCGGCGCCGCCAGAACGGGAGCAGGATCCGCTCTGCCGGGGTGTCGATCGCCAGGCGGAGGAAGGTGCCCAGCACCGGGATCCGCGCCTGCACCTCTTCGCGCCCGGGCGCGGTGAAGGCCACCCCGAAGCCGCGGCTCGCCTGGAAGCTTCCGCCCAGGGTGGAGCGGGCCACGAAAGGCGAGGCCATCAGCGCGTCGCGCAGCTCGGCGAAGCGCGGGGCGGGCAGGGCGCTGCGCTGGCGGCGGAAGTCACCCACGGCGGCCGCACTCTACGCAGGCGGCGGGGCGAACCAGAGCTCCAAGCAGCTTGGCCGCCTAGAAGGCGAAGGAGGCGCCGAGGCGGGCCTGGGCGCGCGGCGTCCAGACCACGGCCTGATCCCAGAGCGGCGTGCGCCGCAGGCTCCCCTCGAGCTCGAGTCCGATCGACCAGCGCGCGTCGACCAGGAGCGTGGCGCCCACAAAGAGTCCGCCGCCCCAGAGCGCCGCGGCCCGCGCGGGCTCGTGGATCCCGAGGATCCGCTCCACCTCCGCTGCGTCGTCTCTGTGCACCCGCTGCGAGACGTAGGCGTACTGCGCCTCGGCGCCGGCGTGGAGGAGCAGCGCGGAGACGGGGGCCACGTAGGCGATGCCGAGGCCCGCCTCGAAGAGCTGCGAGTCGATCCGTGCGTTGGCCGTCCGGAGGCTGTTGAAGCCGAGCCCACCCCGCAGGCGCACCCAGCCGGTTCGCCAGGCATAGGACAGCAGCAGCTCCGGACCGTGCTCCGCGGACGCGCCTGGGACCGAGGCAGTGCCGAGCCCATAGGCCACCCCCAGCCGCCAGGGGCGCAGCACGAGCGGCTCGCCCCCGCGCAGGAGGGCGCGGCGCGCAGGGACGCGGACGAAGTCGGAGGCGGCGAGCGCGCGCTCACCGCCAAAGGGGACGTGCACCTCCGCCACGTCCGCGAACCGGCCGTCCTGGCGGACGACGCGGTAGCGGCCGGGGCGCAGCGCCACGCGCGTGGCTCGGCCGCCGGGGTGATCCACGGCGGTGACCAGCTCGGACTGATCGGTGGCGATGAAGAACTGCCCGGAGAAGCCCGGGGCCAGGGTGAGCGCCGCGCCCAGCTGCGCGGGCCAGGTGAGGCCCCACTCGCCGAACCCGCTCAGCTGGAAGTCGTAGCTGGGGCGCTGCAGCCCGTGGCCGCCACTGGCCGAGTCCAGCGCCGTGCGGCTGTAGGAGTAGCCATACGCCTCGAGCAGCGATACTCGCCCGTCCTGGTTGAGGTCCGCCAGCCCGCGGAGGCCGGCGAGCAGGTGGTGGGTGAAGAGCGAGCCGTGCAGGTAGGGCCACTCCTGCGCCGGCTCCCCTTCGCCCGAGGCGCTGATCAGCACCAGCCCTTGCGCCTGCTCCGTGGCGAGCTGCACCGCCACCTCCGGCACCGGCCTTCCCCCCTTCGGGCGGCCCACCGCGCGCGTCCGGCAGGCATCCACGATCACCACCCGGAGGTCCGCCGCCGCTGCGGTGGCCGCGGCGATCAGCTCCGAAAGGGGCAGGTGGGTTCCCTCGAGGTGGAGCGCCTCCTCGTCAGCGTGGGCGGAGACGTAGACGATCAGCGCCGTCCGGGACTTGGCGCGCAGCTCCTCGAGCCGGCCTTGGGCCTGCGCGAGCGCGCGGCGAACGGCGGCGGCGTCTCCGGTGACGAGCGAGGCCCGCTGCGGCGCCACCGCCCCCGCGTCGATCAGCATCTGGTGGAAGCGCGCCGCGTCCGCCTCGGCGTACTCGAGCGGCTGATCTCCCCGGTCCCCCAGGTTGTTGCCGATGACGACGGCGACGCGCGCGTCCGGCTCGCCTGCGCGGGCTCCCTGGGCGCACAGCAAGAGCCAGAGCGCGAGCGCGCCCCTCACGGCTGCGCCTTTCGAAACAGCACCGAGGCCGCAGGCCAGGGCAGACGCCCCTCCTCCATTCGCGCCAGGCCGCCCGCGCGGCGCAGCTCCACGGCGAGCGCCTCGAACGCGCGCTTCTCCTCCAGCGGCGCCTCGGAGAAGAGCGCGAAGATCCGCTCCTCCCCCTCGTACCCGTCCAGCTCGATGGTCCCGGGAAGGACGCGCAGGGCGCCCTCCGCGAGCGGTCCGCTCCCGGGCCCGCTCACCGGGTAGTAGCGCGTCGGCTTACCCGCGGCGTCCAGGCTGACGATCAGCAGGTGGCAGCTGGCGCTCGAGGCGACCGAAAACCGGAGGGCGTCTCCCTTGCGGAGCGCGGACGCGCGGTCCCAGGGCCTGGCGGGCGCTCCGTTCCGGCTCACCCAGAGCGCCAGCTCCACCGAGCGGGGACCCTTGAGCGTGACATCCCCGGACCCCGTCGCAGCCGGGCGTGACGAGACCCAGGTGACAGCCCCCACCAGGCACGCGGCGGCGAGCGCTGCCGCGAACCCCCAGGCGCGCACCCGCTGCTTGGCGGCCGTGCCCTGGCGCTGGCGCTGATGCGCGGCGAAGAGCGCGGCGGGGCGGCGCGCCAGGAACTCGGCCTGCCCATCGCGCAGCGCCTGGACCTGCTGCAGACACCCGGGGCAGGAGGCCAGGTGTGAGCGCGTGGCCTCGTCCGCGGCCGGCGCGTCGAACGCGAAGAGCTCCAGCTGCCGCGCGGCGGGGTGGGCCGGGTCCCGCTTCGGGAACAAGGGATCGAGCGCGCTCATGGATCCTCCTCGTCGCCCGGTCCCAGCCCCAGGAACGCGGCGGCTACCTGCCGGAACTGCGCCAGGCGCTGCTTGACCGTCTTCCGAGAGACCTGGGCCTCGGCGGCGACCTCGTCCTGCGTCATCTGATCTACGTGGTAGAGCACGGCCACCTCGCGGACGCCTGGCTTGCACTGCTCGAGCACCTGTCGCAACAGCCTGCCGCGCTCCAGATCCACCCGGGTGTCGGGCCGCTCGGACAGCCGGTTCAGCGCTGCTTCTGGGTCCGGGGCTGCCGCGCGCCGCCGGGCGTCAATCGCGGCGAAGCAGACCCGGTCGCAGATCCGGTACAGCCAGGGGAGCGGGGAGCTCTCCCGCACCTCCTGGCTGTGGTTGAAGGCCCGGATGAACGTCTCGTGGAGCGCGTCGTCCGCCTCGGTCTCGGAGCCGAGCAGGCGGAGGCAACGCCGGTGGATGGCGTAACCGTAGAGCTCGTACCACTGACCCACCTCTTGCCGGCTCACGCGCTGGAAGGCCGCTCGTTCAGGGGCAGGACCATCCGGCGGGGCGGGGATCGCCAGGCTCAAGGCAGGTCGCGCCGAAGTGCTCCTCCACCACGCAGCTCGCGCTGCTCCTGCGGCTCCAGTCGAAGCGGTCTGCCGACTGGCACGCGCCGGTGGCGCCGGCCGGCATCGGCCCGCCCCACTTGGAGACCGTCTGCCGCGTGGCGCAGCCGAGCACGGTGGCCACGTCCAGCCCCGGGGCCAGGACCACCGGCCCAACGTCCAGCCCGATGGGCTGGCTGGACGGGAAGCCCTGCACGGTGGGGCCTGCCGCTCCCTGGGTGATCGTGGCGACGCTGAACCCCTGCGGGCTGTTGGGCGGAACGATGAACAGCTCGCTGTTGGAGGCCGGGAGGGTTCCGTCGAGGAAGATCACCAGGCCGCTCTTAGCGCTGCCCCAGGACGTGGCCACGATCGGCTCCGAAGAGACGCCGGGCGAGCCGAAGTCGAAGCGTCCGTTGGCGTTGGTGTCGCGGTAGGCCACCACCATGCCCATGGACAGGTGGCCGCTCCCGCCCAGCGGCGTCAGATCCACGAGGGCGCCCGCGGGCGGCAGCGCCTGGATGGGCAGCGTGAAGGTGGAGGGGAGCGGCGCGGTGTAGGTCACCGCCTGGCTGGTCACGCCCGGCGCCGTCGTCCTCACCACGCGGGTCTGTGCTGAGGCTGCGCAGGCGTCCGCGGGCGCGGCCAGCTCCTGGACCACGGTGGCGTGGCCCTGCAGCCCGTCCAGCCAGAAGATCGCCAGGGAGACGTCCTGGGCGAGCGCGAGCCCCGGGGTGCTGTTCAGCGACCCGGTGATGGAGGCCAGCGGCGTGCCCGGGTAGCGGTCATCGGCGAGGCCGCCCGCGCAGCCGGCGGCGGCCGCCGCGAGGGTCAACGAGAAGAGGGAAGCGAGGACTTTCATGGGTTCAGCTCCTGCAGAACGAGGGAGTCATTTCCCAACGTCCTCCAGGGAGCGCCGTGACCGGTCATTTTGGCACCCACCGGCCCAAAAGGGCGAAACGGCTAGGCGCGCGCCGGGAACCAGAGCCACACCCCCGTGCCGCCGAGCGAAGAGGGGCGGACCTCGAGCCGGCCGTGCGAGGCCTCGAGCACGCGGCGCACCACCGCCAGCCCCATGCCGGTGCCGGTGGCCCGGGTGGTGGTGAAGGGCTCGCCCAGCCGGGTGATCACCTCCTGGGGGAGGCCAGGCCCTTCGTCCTCCACCACGAAGGCGCAGCCGCGCTCGTCTCGCTCCAGGCTGACGCGGATCCGCCCGGTGGCGGGGCAGGACTGGCAGGCGTTGCGCAGGACGTTGAGCAGCGCCAGCTGGGCCAGGTCCGGGTCCAGCTCCGCGGCGCAGGTGCCGGTCGCCGCGAGCTCGACCCAACCGCGCCGGCACTCGCCGCGCGCCTCGAGCAGGTTGATCGACGCGCGCGCCAGGGGTCCCAGCTCCACCTTCCGGGGGCGCGGCATCATCGGGCGCCCGAGATCCAGGAGCTGGGTGACCAGCTGTTCCAGCCGGCCGGCCTCCTCGGAGATCACGCTCAAGAGCTGCGAGCGCAGATGGGGCTCTGCCTCGCCGCGCCGGAGCACCGCGAGCGCGTTGGAGATGGCGCCCACCGGGTTTCTCACCTCGTGGGCCATCACGGCGGCGGCCTCGCCCAGCGCCGCCAGCCGCTCGCGCTCCACCCGCTCGCGGCGCAGCCGCACGTTGCAGAGCGCGTGGCCTACCAGCTCCGCGAAGAGCTCCAGCGCGGTGGCCACCAGCGGGGTGAGGAGATCTCCGGTCACCGCCAGCGCGCCGTACGGCTCGTCGCCCAGGAAGAGCGGCGCCTGGACCATGCGCTGCGCGGGGAGGCGCTGGGCCATGACCTCGGCGATTGGCTCCGGGTAGGCGTCCCGGATCAGCCGCACGCCGTCCTGGAAGAAGGCCGCGGCGCGCTCGGAGAAGCGCGGGTTGAGCCGCTCGAGCAGCTCGCGAGGAGGAGGGGCGGACTCCCACTCTCTGCGACCCGGGTCCTTCATCCCGGGGGGCATCCGCGTGGGGCCGTACTCGAGGGTGGGGGCGCCTGGCACGATGAGCAGCGCGGTGACGATGAAGCCCTGCGCGGCGACCGCGTCACAGGCCTTCTCCAGCACCTCCTGCTCGGTGGCGCAGCGGCTCAGCCCGCCCGCGGAGCGCGCGAGCAGCTGGGTCACCTGCTGCCCGTAGGCCTCGGGCTCGGCGTCCATCAAGAAGGTCACCGACTCGCGTGGATCCGGCCCCACCCGCCACTCCACGCGCATCGCCCGGCGGCGCCCGCCCTTGTCGATCACGGTGCACCAGAACTGGGCCTCGGAGCGCGGCGCGTCCGGCCCCTGTCCAGCGCGGACCTTGGCGCGCTCCTGCACGGCGCGCTGGAGCAGCAGGCGGTCCGCCGGGGAGATCAGCTGGTTGATCAGCTCGGTCACCGGCTTGCCGACGATCTCCGGATCCGCGTAGCCCAGCAGCTCGCGGTAGGCGTGGTTCACCGCCACCAGCACGCCGTCCCGCGAGGCGATCGCCGGCATCGGCAGCCGCTCGAGCTCGATCAGCGGTGAGTCCCCCTCGGCCATGCGCGGGCGGAGGGTAGCACTACTGCCCGAGCACGGGCTCGTAGATGGCTTGCGGCTGGGGGAGCCCCTTGAGCTCGTAGGTGCCGACGGGACGGGCGCCACCCGGCAGCAGCCCCGCGAGCGGCTCGCTCACCAGGACGCGCTTGTCGAGCTTGCCGGTGAGCCCTTCAATCCGGGCCGCCAGGTTCACCGCGGCGCCGATCGCCGTGAAGTCCAGCCGGCTCGCGCCGCCGATGTTGCCGTAGCCCACGTCCCCCGCGTGCAGCGCCAGGCCGAACCGGATGGGGGTGGAGCGGGTGGCGTTGAGCGCGTCCAGTGCGGCGAAGGCGTCCCCCGCGGCCTGGAGCGCTGCGGCGGCCGCCTCCCGGTCCGTTCGCTGCGCGCTGATCGCCCAGATCGCCAGCATCCCATCGCCGATGAACTTGAGGACCTCGCCGCCGCGCCGCTCGATCGCCGGCACCTGGCAGTCGAAGAGCTGGTTGAGCACGGAGATCGTCTCCGCGGGCGTCTTGTCCGCGGAGAGCGAGGTGAAGCCGCGCAGGTCCGAGAACCAGATCACACAGCGGATGCTCTCCGCGTCCCCCCGCTGGATCTGCCCGCGGAGGATCCGCTCTCCCGCGTTGCGCCCCACGTAGGTGTCGAGCAGGTTGGCCGCCGTCCTCATCAGCGCGCGCGTCTCCGCAACGCGCGCCAAGGGACGGGCGAGCCACCGCAGCGCCTCCAGCTGCTCGTCCGTGAAGCCCGCGGGGGCGGCCGTGGCCAGCGTCAGCGCGTTGAAGGTGTGATCCACGAAGCGCAGCGGCAGGGCGACGAAGTCGCTCAGCCCTTGCTCTCGCAGCGCTTGCAGCCCCGCGAAGCGCAGCGGCGCGCTGCCCTCCAGCCGCACCCGGTTCTCGCTGGCGCCGGAGAAGACCTGCGCCAGCGGCCCTGCCAGGAACTCCGGCGTCTGGAGATCTCCCCAAGCGAGCGCCGAGGCCTCTGCCTCGTCCAAATTGGGCGTCCAGGTGAAGCGCTGGCCCGCGAGGTTGGGGTGGAGCGTCCGCACGAAGGCGGCGAGCCGCTCCACCGGGATGCCCGCGGTGCGGAGGGCGCGTCCGGTCCGGCCCACCACCGCGTTCAGCGAGCCGGCGTCCGGGGCTCCATCGAGCAGCCAGTCGAAGTGCGGCTGCAGGCGTTCGGTGAGGGGCATCCTGGCTGGAGAGGCTACGCCAGCGTCCACCGCGCGGAAACGGCGCGCCACTCCGGCGCGGCCGCCCTGCGTCCGGTCCTCCCTCCGCGTGGTTGCGCTGCGCGCGCGCCTTGCAGAGGTGGGCGAGACCTTTCTGGAGGGAAGAATGAACCGAGCAACGTTGAGCGCCGTGATCGCCGCTGGGGTGCTGCCATGGCTGGCGTGTGGAGTGGGCGTGCAGGACGCATCGAGCGACGAGCTGGCAGAGCAGGAGCAGGCGTTGCTGTCGGATCCCTGGCAGGGGATCTACGCCCTGCGCAGCACCGGCCCGGGGGCTTTCATCTACAACCCCATCGGCACGATGAGCGTGCCGTGCTTCGACGGGGTGTGGCGGCAGGAGTGCCCGGTCGCCCGGCTCAACTTCGGCGCCACCGGGCTCTCCGTGCAGCGTCAGCAGGAAGTCCTCACCCGGCTCGCGGCCGAGCCGGCGGATGAAGGCTCGGTCTCGATCCTGGTAAAGGCCCGGCCGATCCACGTGCGGGACCACACCACCGGAGATCAGTACGACGAGCTGAGGCTGAGCGTGGTCTACCGCGCCCCCACGGTCCGCGCGCATGGAGGGCTCTTCCTTTATGTCGCCAGCCCTCCGGACAACGGCTTCCAGGCCAGCCACGCCCTCAACTCGGATCTGGCCAGCCGGACGATCGATCTCGCGTACCGCTCCCGCTTCCGCTGGGTGGGGCCGGCCACCCAGACGCCCAGCAGCTACCCCGTGGATGATCTCTTCACCGTCGCCAGCTACCGGCTGCTGGATCCGGACTCGCAGTTCCCCATCACGTACGAGTTCAGCGTCGACCAGCGCTTCCGGCGCGTCGTGAACTAGCGAGGCAAAGGTCGATTACATCGGGGCCGCGCAACGACACCCGCGCAGCGCCCGATGACTGAGCCTGTCGTCACCGGTGGGCGACGGCCGCATTCTCGGGAGATGAGGAGGAATTCTCTGCTGGCGAAAATGGGCACCCGGCAGAGGCACTGAATCATGCCAACGATCCCGGCAGGCTGGTCGTATCCATACGCGCTCACGGCGGCGGGAAGGCTGTTGGACGCGCAGGAATACGTCACGTCGCGTCTGGGGCTGAGCGCCGGCGCGGCGCTCGTCGTCCACCACAACACCTACGAGCGGTGGGCGCCCCCGGGCACCCAGGCGCGAATCGACACCAACCGATCGCAGTCCGGTCGGCTCGGGCCGGGCTTCTACACCTCCACGGTGCCCGCGACCTACTACGGTCCCTACGATCTCGAGGTCGAGATCCCCGTCAGCGCGCTCGAGGGGCAGCAATTCCTGGAGCTGCCGGGCGGGACCGTGGACTGGATGCGCAGTCGCCGCATTGTCGCCCGTGCGCCGCTCCCTCCCGAGGTCACCGCCGTCGCCACGCCGGGCCCGGAATGGCGCGGGGAAGCCGCCGCCACGTGGTTCGTGTTCCCCCGCGCTTCGGGCGACTGGCTGAACAGCGTGGTGACCAAGGCGGAGTTCTGAGGGACGTCCTGAACTAGATTCGCTGGCCATGAAGCCCTGGCTCGCTCTGGTGCTGGCGTGCGTCGCGATCGGCTGCAACTGCGGCCGGCCCCCTGTCTCCGTCTGTCCGCAGGAGCCGGAGGAGGTGGCCAACGAGGGCTGGGCGCACCGGCAGGTGGGGCTGACCATCCAGTACGCCCACAACCCGCCGGCGTCCGGGCCGCACTACCCGGTCTGGGCCAAGTTCGGCGCGTACACCACGCCGCTGCCGCGTCCCTACTGGGTCCACAACCTGGAGCATGGGACGGTGCTCTTCCTCTACCGGCCGGACGCGCCAGCGGAGCTGATCGCGAAGCAGCTGGAGATCTTCCAGAGGCTCCCCAACGACGCGCTCTGTGGCCACCCGCGGGCGATCCTCACGCCGGACCCGGAGCTGGAGACGCAGTTCGCGGTGGTGGCGGCGAACTTCGTCCTCGCCGCCGACTGCGTGGAGGAGGCGCCCATCCTCGCCTTCGTGGAGGCGCACCGCGGTCACGGCCCCGAGGCCGTCTGCGTGGACGGCAGCTACCCGTAGCGCCTACTGCGGCGGGAAGACCTTGGGATCGATTCGCGACAGGTGGGTGCGGCCACCGTCCAAAGGGCGCGCCAGGGGGGCGGACCTATCTCAGGGGCCACCGAACTCCCGGGAGGCCCCATGTCCCTCGCCGCGCTCCGCCTGCCCATTGCCGTCGCGCTGCTCGCCCTCGCCGGGCCGGCGTGGGCGGCGCCGCTGAACTTCCAGCCCGCCTTTCATCAGGCGCTGCGCTGGTCCGTGCAGACCTCCGCCCGCACCACCTTCCGCCAGAAGCTGCCCGTGGCCCGCGCGGGCGGCCGGCTGCGCGTCACCTTCCGCGCGGGCGAGGGCGGCCTGCAGCTGCACCAGGCCTCGGTGGCGTTGGCCGGCACCGGCGGGGCGTTGCGTGGCGCCCCGGTGACGCTGCGCTTTCAGGGCGCCACGTCGGTGGCGCTCGCGGCGGGGCAGCGGGTGACGAGCGACCCGGTGACGTTCCCGGTGCAACTGGGGGCGGAGCTGGCCATCTCGGCCGACGTGGAGGGCGCGGTGGCCGCCGGGGCGATCATGACGTTCCCGGACAGCTACCAGCTCCCCGGCGGGCAGGCCCTGGCCACCGCGCCCACGGGCGGCAAGCTCTGGCCCAGGGCCACCGCCGTGGACACGGTGGAGGTGGAGAGCTCGCCCGCGCGCCGGATCGTCGCCATCGGCGACAGCCTGACGGAGGGCTACGTCTCCGGAGACGTCTTCACGTACGTCTCCCGCACGGACGACTACCGCAACGCCTGGACGGCGGTGGCGGGGCGCCTGCTCGGCCTGTCGGTGGACAACGCGGGCGTCTCCAACCAGCGGGTGCGGGACGCCCTGGCCCACCTCGACGCGGAGGTGCTGACGATCGAGCCGTTCTCGGACTGCGTGGTGCTGCTGGGGACGAACGATCTCGCCGTCGCGGACGCGCCGGCCATCGAGGCGGATCTCGAGGCGCTCTATGCCCGCCTCCGCCCGCACTGCCGCGTCTGGGCGGTGACGCTCCCACCCAAGGAGCGTACGCCCACGGGAGATCTCGCCACGGTGCAGGCGCGGCGGCGCGCGGTGAACGCGTGGCTGCGCAGCGACGCCAACGTCTTTGGGCTGCTGGACTTCGAGCGCGTGCTCGCGGCGCCAACGAACCCGGACGCGTTCGCGCCCGGGCTCGGAGAGGACGGCACCCACGCCACGATCCTGGGACAGGCGCTGATGGGCCGGGAGGCGGCGCGGGTCCTCGCGGCCGCCGAGCCGATCGCGAGCCCCCCGGTGGATGACGCCACCCTTCGCCGCGTGCTGGCCCTGGCCGCGCAGCAGCAGGCGCGCACGGCCGCCAGCACCCCTCCGACCGAGTACCCGCGCAGCACCCGCCCGGATGGCACCTGGACCACGCGCCCCAACACGGACCTCATCGGCTGGACCCAGGGCTTCTTCCCCGGCCTGCTGTGGCAGCTGTTCGAGTCCACGGACGATCCGGTCTGGCGGACGCGCGCGGAGGTCTGGACGCGGAACCTCGAGCTGCAGAAGACCAACCGCCAGACGCACGACCTGGGCTTCAAGCTGTACGACAGCTTCGGCCAGGCGTACCGGCTCTCGGGGCAGCCCTACCACCGCGGAGTGTTGCTGGTGGCCGCGGAGTCGCTCGCGTCCCGCTACAAGCCGATCGCCCGGGTGATCAGCGCCGCCGACTGGAACCCGGACTGGAAGCTGCCGCTGGTCGTCGACACCATGGTGAACCTGGAGCTGCTCTTCTGGGCGGCGGACAACGGCGGTCGGCCCGAGTGGCGGGAGATGGCGCTCAACCACGCGCTCACCACCGCCGCCCAGATCGTCCGCCCGGACGGCAGCACCTACCACGTGGTGGACTTCGACCCCGCCACCGGCGCCGTCCGGTTCAAGCAGACGTTCCAGGGGTACTCCGACAGCTCTACCTGGTCCCGCGGCCAGGCGTGGGCGATCTACGGCTTCACCATGGCCTACCGCTACACGCGCGACCCGCGGATGCTCGAGGCCGCGCGGCGCGTGACGGACTACTACCTGCTGCGGCTGCCCGCGGACGGCGTGCCGAACTGGGACTTCGACGCCCCTTCGCAGCTGAAGGACTCCTCCGCCGCGGCCGCGGTGGCTTCGGCGCTGCTGGAATTGGCGAACCTCGTGACGGCGCCGGCCGAGTCCACGCGCTACCGGGACGCCGCGCTGCGGATGCTGGGGAGCCTCTCGTCCCCCGCGTACCTCGGGGATCCGGCGGTCACCCGCGGGCTGTTACTCCACGGCGCGGGGAACGTGCCCGCCAACGAGGAGTTGGACGTCAGCCTGATCTACGGGGACTACTACTTCGTGGAGGCGCTGCTCCGGGCCCAGGCGGGGCGCTGGTCCCGGCCGGTGATGTTCGGCTCGGCCTGGCGGTACGACGATCGCGGCGTGGACCCCGGCGCTGCGTGGGCGCAGCCGTCCTTCAATGACGCCGCCTGGAGCAGCGGCAACGCGCACCTCGGCTACGGAGATGGCGACGAGCGCACCGTCCTGCGGAAGACCACGCCCAGCCAGCCCAGCCTCTACTTCCGCCGCCACTTCTCCCTGACCGAACCGGTGACGAGCGCCACGCTGCGGGCGGTCCATGACGACGGCGTGGCCGTGTACGTCAACGGCGCGCTCGTCTTCTCCCGCTACGTGGCCAACGGGCTGGGGCACGCGGCCTACGCCAGCGCCGGCTCGCAGGACAACGAGCTCTCCGTGCAGCGGCTGGCGCTCGCCGCCAACCCCTTCCGGGTGGGGGACAACGTGGTCGCCGTGGTGGTGAAGCAGGCGGGCACCACCTCGAGTGACGTGTCGTTCGATCTGGATCTCGCGGTGAGCAGCGGCCCCTCCAGCCCCCCGCCTCCCCCCGAGAGCTCGATCGCCTTTGGCGCCACCTGGCGCTACTACGACGGCCCCACCGACCCCGGCTCCCAGTGGAGCGCTCCCGGCTTCGACGACAGCGGCTGGCGCGCCGGCCGCGGGCAGCTCGGCTACGGCGACGGGGACGAGGCCACCGTGCTCGCGCGCACCTCGCCCAATACCCCCAGCGTCTACTTCCGCAAGGCGATCGCCCTGGCCGGACCGCCCGCGGGCGCCACCCTCAAGGTGGTGCACGACGACGGCGTGGCCGTCTTCGTCAACGGCGCGCTGGTCTTCAGCAAGTACGTGGCCGGTGGGCTGGCCCATGCCGCCTTCGCCAGCGCCACCTCCCAAGACAATGAGCTGAGCACCGTGCAGCTGCCGGCCTCCGCGTTCGTCGCCGGGGTGAACGTGGTGGCGGTGCAGGTCAAGCAGGTGAGCCCCACCTCGAGCGACCTCTCGTTCGACCTGGAGCTCTCCTTTGGCGCGGCCGGCGGGGAGCGGACCTTCACCGCCGTGCCGTTTGGCAGCGTGTGGAGGTACGACGACGCCGGCGTGGACCGCGGCGGCGGTTGGTCCCAGCCGGCCTACAACGACGCGGCCTGGCGGGAGGGGCGCGCCCAGCTCGGCTACGGGGACGGCGACGAGGCCACCGTGCTGCGACAGGGGACGCCGTCCACGCCCACCTACTACTTCCGCAAGCGGGTGCCGATCTCCGGGACGGTGATCGCCGCGCAGCTCAAGACGGTGCGGGACGACGGGATCGCCGTCTGGGTGAACGGCGTCCCGGTGCTGCGGCGCGCGATGGACAACGGCACCACCTTCGGCGTCTACGCGAGCGCGGGCTCGCTCGACAACGAGCTGGACACCGCCACGCTCGCGCTCAACCCCAACCCGTTCGTGGCCGGGGAGAACGTGATCGCCGTGATGGTGAAGCAGGTGGGCCCCACCTCCAGCGACCTCTCGTTCGACTTGGAGCTGGTGCTGACCGTGCGCGAGTAGCACCGCGGGGCAGCGCGTAAACACCTGTTCTTACGCGGCTAAAGGGTATTTTCCCGGAGTGCGAAACTTCAGGGTTGCACCCGCGAGAATCCCGGCATGGCTCCTATTGAGAAAGCAAGAAGCGCAAGCATCCCCCTGAGCACCATCCGCGAGGCCGGTCAGAAGAAGCTCGCCGAGGACGCGGACAAGCTGGGGAACCGGGACGGGCGGGTCTCCCTGCACGAGGTCGACGCGTTCGCCCTCCAGCAGGTGAGCAGCGTCCCCAACATCGTCGGCGCCATCGCGGCGCCGTTCAACGCGTTCGGCCAGTTCCGGGATGCGCTGGGGCTGGTGGAGACCATCGAGTCCGCCCAGGAGTTGGACGTCTCGTCCATCAAGGACGAGACCCAGAAGAAGGGCGCGCAGGCCGCGGATCAGGCCGGGAACAAGGATGGCAAGGTCACCCTGGCGGAGCTCAAGGACTACGTCCTCCCCAACCTCGCCGGCACCGGCCCCGGCTCGATCGCTCGGCTGAAGGAGATTGGGCCGCTCCTCGAGGATCTCCAGGACGGCAAGGGCGCCCCCGAGAAGGCGTAGGCGCTACCCTTTGACGCTCGGGAAGGGCGAGCGCGCGAATTGAGATTGGAGGTGCCGCAGGTAAGCTCTGCCCACCTTGAGATCAGCTCTGCTCTGGCTGCTCCTCACGTCCGTCGCCTTTGCGCAGGGGCAGACCCAGGATCCTCCGTCGCTCGAGCAGATGGATCTCGAGGCGCTGGAGAACGCCAGCCTCGAGGAGCTGCTGGCGATCCCCATCTCGATCGGCGGTGGGCGCGAGAGCACCGCGCTGGAGGCGACCGCCTCCGTGTGGGTGCTGGACCGCGACCTGGTGCGCGAGACCGCGGCGCTCTCCCCGTACGAGATCCTCCGCCTGGTGCCCGGGACGGTGCTCTTCCAGTACGCCCCCGGCCAGGTCCGCCACAACTTCCGCTTCCCCGGGTCGTTCCCCGAGAACCAGACGGCCGTGCTGCTCAACGGCTCGTCCATCCTCGACGAGGGGCTCGGCGTCTTCGAGCAGCAGATGCTGCACCTCAACGACATCGAGCGCGTGGAGGCCGTGCTCGGGCCCGCGTCCACGCTGTATGGCGCCAACGCCTTCAGCGGCGTGATCAACTTCATCACCCGTAGGCCCCTGCGAAAGGGGACCCGCCTCTGGGCTCAGGCGGAGGGCGGCTTTGGCCAGGGGAGCCGAGGCCGCGCGGGGGATCCGCTCGGCACCGGAGCGCTGGGGACAGGCTACGTCGAAGGCTCGACCGGATGGACGAGCGGCGGGGTGAAGCTGTCGGTGGGCGCCGCGTCCGAGCCCTCCTTTGGGTTCGAAGGGGATCTCGCCCGGCCCTCCGGGCTCACCCAGCCGGTGCAGCGGCTCACCAGCCTGGCGGAGCTGGAGCAGGATCTCCCGCGGGGGTGGCTGCTCGCCGTGCAGGCCACGGCCGCGCTCAAGCGTGGACCCTTCCAACTCGTGGACGCCGCGGACACCCGGCAGCAGGGCTACACCGGCCGGGTGAAGCTCTCCCGCCAGGGGGTGCTCATGCCGGAGGATCACCTGGAGCTCGAGCTCTCGCTCAACCACTTCAGCCTCGACTTCGGGGTGGAGAGCCCAACGCTGAGCACCGTGCCGCTCACGCTCGCCTCCACCACCTCCGGCCTGAAGGTGGAGTACCGCCCGGCCACCTTCGCGCGGAACACCGCCACCGTGGGCGCGGAGGTGCGCGGCGCGCTGATCGACCCGACCCCGAGCGACATGATCGAGCCCTGGGGCCGGCAGCAGCTGGGGCTGGGCCTCTTCTGCGAGGACACCTTCCGGGCCCTGCCGCAGCTGCTGCTCACCGCCGGGGCGCGCGTGGATCTGCGGCTCCACCCGGGGGACTCGCCGCTCCAATACTTCTCGGCCTCGCCCCGCGCGTCCGCGGTGTGGCTCTTCCGCGAAGGGCACGCGCTGCGGCTCGAGTACTCCTCGGGCTTCCGGATCCCCACCGGGATCGAGCGGGCCGCCAACGTCTACACCGCGGACGGGCAGCCGCTCGTCGTGGGCAAGCGGGATCTCGAGAGCGAGCGGCTCTACGCGTTCCAGCTCGGCTACGAGGGCCGCTTCGGCATGTTCGTGCCGCGCGCGGAGATCTACGTGGGGAGGACCTTCCGCAACATCACCCCGGACCTCGTCCCCTTCGGTGGCGAGCGCTCGGAGGACGTCCAGGGCCGGCCGATCGCGAACCTCCCTGGCGGCGAGCCCTGGAGCAGCAAGGCCCCGTACTATTACAAGAACCTGGACGCGTACTGGATCCCCGGCGCCACCGCCCGGCTGGAGCTCAACCCGCGGCCGGGGGCGCGCACCTTCCTGCTCTACACGTGGGTCCCGCTCGGCGCGCAGCACTGGCTGAGCCTGAACCAGTACCTGACGTTCGGCGCCGCCTCCTTCTCCGCCAACCTCCGCTTCCAGGACGCGCACTCGGAGAACCTGCCCTGGAGCTCGCCGGGCCACGTGGCGCTCAACGTGCGGGCGGGGTACGCGCTGGACGCCGCCGGCCACTGGTCGCTGGCGCTGAGCGCGCTCAACCTGCTCGACTTCCGCTTCCGGCGGCCCACCGCAGGTGACCTGCCCCCGCTTGAGCGGGACGGCTCCAACGGCGAGCTCGTCGGCAGGCGCGTGTTCCTGACGCTGGGCTACCGCACCGAGTAGTCCGTTCACCCCGAGCGAAGTCGAGGGGCGGTGGAGATGCTGCTCGCCCCTCGACTTCGCTCGGGGTGAGCGGTGGTGGGGCTTTCAGGCCGGGTTGGCCGGCGCTCACGCCGCGAACGCGGCGGCCAGCTGCGCCAGCGACGTGGCCGGCGACTCCAGCGCGCTGCGCTGGGAGGGCGTGAGGGCGTCGCGAGCCGCGTCGATCGCCGGGGCCTTCTGCGTGCGCAGCGGCCAGACCTTGTTGAGCGGCGGCTCCGCCTTCACCAGCGAGACCAGCGCGGTGGCCGGGGGCGGGCCGAGCGTCAAGAGCAGCCGGCCGTCCACCGCCGAGGACCAGAGCAGCGCCGGCGGCGCGCCGTTGCCCTTGTGGAGCCGGCTCGCCAGCGCGAGCCACGCGGCCGGGCCCACCGCCGCGGAGAGCGGGCAGTCCAGCGTGAGCGGCTGCTGCCCCTGGCAGGCCGAGGCGAAGGTGCGCAGCGCGTAGCAGTGGCCGCCGGGCAGGCCGCCGTTGCCTTCGAACAGGGTCTGGAGATCTGACACGCGCACGTTGGCCAGCGCGTCCGCGGCGCTCTGATCGCCGCGCGCGAAGTCCGAAGCGCCCGGGCAGGGCAGGGCGTTGACCGCCGGGCCGAGCCCCTCCAGCGGGAGCGTGGGCGCGTCCGCGAAGATCCGCCCCGCGGCGCTGAAGAACGCCGAGAAGGCCTCGGGCGCGCCGGGGAAGCCGCGGGCGGCCTCCGCCGTGCCCCAGGCCGTGAAGAGCGCCAGCGGGAACTGCCGCCCCACCTTGTCCGAGCTGGGCGCGAGCGTCCCCACCAGCGCCTTGTCCGCGCCGGCGGTGAAGAGGAAGCGCAGCGGCTCGCGGGGGAGCCTGCCGTTCCCGGTGCGCACCGCCTCGTGCCCCTGCTCCAGCCAGCGGTGGAAGGCGGTGGCCACCGGATCCGCCGCGTTGAGCCGGACGAAGTCCCCGGCAGCCGGCACCTTGCCGACCAGCCCGGGCTTCATCGGTTCACCAGCCCTTCGCAGCTCCCTCCGCCCTTGCCCACCGCGGCCGGCGCCTTGGCCAAGGGACCGCGGAACGGCTTGAGCAGCTCCGGCCGCTCGCCGGGGCGCAGCGTGCCGAAGAAGGGCGAGTCCTTGGCCACCTCGAAGACGATCGCCACCTCGGTCCCCACCGTGGGCAGCTTCCACTTCGCGGTGAAGGTGCGGCCGCCGCCGCTGGGCGGATCAATCTGCGCCTGCTCCAGCACCCGGTAGAGGCCCCACTCCCCGGCCTGCTCCACCACCGCGTTGCCGCTGCTGGTGCGCACCTCGAGCCGCGCGCCCTTCTCCTTGCCCTCTCCCGGCCAGACGAAGGTGTGCCGGAGATCCGGCCCCATCTTGTATTCGGCCATGTCGCCATCCACCGAGAAGCGGATGGAGGCGGCCTTGGGCGCCGGGCGGATGACGGCGGTGAAGCGCGTGGTGGGCTCCTTGGCGCCCTTGGGGAAGAGCGCGGTGGTGATCTCCCGGCTCCGCTCCAGGTACTTGAGCAACCCGTCGCTGTAGATCTCCTTCGAGGCCCCCTCGAACCGGCCGGACCACTTGAAGCTGGAGCCCTCCATGACCACGTCGTTCTTCAGCGTGGCCCCGTAGTAGCCCCACAGCGTGCCCGACTCCGGCTTGAAGAACTCCGCCACGTCCGAGACCGGCGCCTCCTGCCGGGAGCTGGGGTTGAACGGGTAGACGTTGGCCAGGCTCTCGTTGAAGGGCGTGGCCACCGCGACCTTCCAGTTCTGCGACGCCGCGAGTGACGCCTCGCAGGTGCTGCTGCGGGAGGCGGCGAGGATCGGCGGCCAGAGCAGCGCCTCCAGCCGCGGCGCCCAGCGGACGTCGTGCGCGGAGAGCAGCGACTTCACCCGCGCGCTCGCCTGCTGCAGCTTGGCGCGCAGCGGGGCGGTGTCGTCCTTGCTGTCCATGAAGTCCCGCAGCGAGTCCCGGAGCAGCTCCAGCTGCGCCTGGTAGATGTCCAGCGGCACCTCGTCCGAGCCGCCCTCCGCCGCCTTGAGCGCCACGCCGAAGCTGATGAAGCCCTCGAACTCGGGCTCCACGTCCCGCGCGGTGAGCTCCACCTTCTCGTCGTCGCTCTGGCCCTTCTTCTTCGCCGCGGCCTTGGAGGCGGCGTTGAAGAGATCTCCGGCGCCCTTGCCCTTGATCTTCACCTTGTTGGCCAGCCCGGTGGTCAGCTTGTCCAGCCCGGCGGCCTTCTCCGGCGGCACCAGCCGCACCTGCGAGGCCACCAGCTGGAAGAGCCGCGGGTAGGGCGGCGTCTTGCCCCGGGTGAGGTCCTCCAGCATCGCGTGCGCCTCGCGGTTGTTGGAGGGCGCGTCAATCCGGATGTCCTTCAGGAAGTCCTTCCACTCCTGGATGTACGCCTCGAAGTAGGCGGACTTGAGCGCCCGCGTCTCCGCGTCCGCCGCCTTGCCCTTGCGCGCGGCCTCGCCCAGCACCCAGCCCTCGCTGTTCTCCTGCTGCCCGGAGAGGCGCGGCTGGATCAGCGTCTCCCAGCCCTTGCGGGTGAAGGCGCTGCGCACCGGCCTGGTGCCCTTGAGCCAGGTGGCCGCGCCGCCCATCACGCCCTTGAGCGTGAGATCCGGCAGCTCGCCGGAGACCTCGGCGATGACCTTCTCCAGCGCGAACTTCTCCCACGGCAGCAGCGCCAGCGCGGTGCGGATCCGCCGCACCACCGGCTCGTTGCGCTGCACCAGCAGGGACGGATCGCTCGCCAGCCGGCCGTAGAGGTTCAGGTGCGCCTCCACCGCGGCGGCGGCCTCGCCGGGCGAGCCCTCCGTGGCCAGCTCGGACCAGCGGGACGCCAGCTGCGAGGCGATCCACTGGCTCTCCGCCTCGCCGATCTGCGGCTCCCCCTCCGCGCGCGGGCTGGAGAGCAGCAGGTGCAGCTTGAGCTTGTCGTAGAGCGCCACGTGCTCCGGGCCGACTTCGGCGCCGTCCGAGCCTTCGTGCGCGCGTGCCCAGGCGTCCATCAGCTCCACGTCGTGCGCGAGCAGCGGCGCCACCACCGCCTTGTTGAGCGCGGTGGCGTAGAAGCGCGCCAGCTCCGCCTTCAGCTTCCCGCCCTGGTACATGCCGAACTGCATCGACACCGGCGGGCCGTCCTTCTCGTACGCGAGCAGCTCCTCCAGCTGCTTCTTCACCGGATCCAGCTTGGCCAGCCAGGCCGCGTCCGCGACGACGGCCTTCTCCAGCTTCACCCCGGAGATCGCGTCCTTGCTGGCCTTGGCCAGCGCCCGGTTGTTGAAGAAGGAGAGGGTGGGGAAGAGCAGCACGAGCAGCGCCAGCGCCAGCCCCACGCCCGCGTAGACGTAGCGCAGCACCTGCTGCCGCTTGTTCTCCGCGGTGCTGCGGACCGCCAGCGCCTGGTCCTTGAACATCACCTGCTGGAAGACTTCCGTGAGGAAGTAGCTCTTGGCCTCCACCACCTGCTCGGCGCCGTCGCTCCAGGAGCGGCGGATGCCGAAGCCCTCGGCGATCGCCCGCATCATCCGATCGATCGGGCGGCCCTCTTGCGTGCCGCTCGTGAAGTAGACGCCGCGCAGGACCGGCGTGTCCTGGTACACGTTCTCCACGAAGAGGTTCTGCACGAGCTCGGAGAGGTTCTTCTTGAGCGCGCCGAACTGCAGGGGGAACTGGTAGACCTTCTCGCGCGTCTGCTGGCGCCGCTCGTCCGCGAGCCGCCGCAAGGAGCGCTTCTCCAGCACCGTCACCAGCTCGTCGAACCGCTCGCGGAAGAGATCTCCCGGCGAGGCGAGCTTCTTGTCCATGGGGACGGTGAAGCCCCAGATCTGCCCGCGCTCGCCCTTGGGCAGGCTCCCGAACGTCTCCACGAAGCCGCTCACCAGGTCGCACTTGGTGAGGACCACGTAGACCGGGAGGATCACCTTGAGCCGGGACATGACCTCGTCGATCCGCTCGCGGATCTTCCGGCCCAAAGCGGCGGCGCTCTCCTCGTCTCCTTCCAATAGGTCCTGCACGCTGCAGGCGGCGATCAGCCCGTTGAGCGGCTTCTTGCGGTGGCGGGAGAGCGTGTCCAGGAACGAGAACCACTCGTCGCGGTCATCGTCCGCGGTGGTGTAGCGGCCGGCGGTGTCGAGGATCACCGCCTCGTTGGTCATCCACCAGTGGCAGTTGCGCGTGCCGCCCACGCCGCGCACGCCCTCTCCGCTGGCGGAGAGGTACGGGAAGTGGAGCCCGGACTTGAGCAGCGCCGTGGTCTTGCCGGAGCCCGGCGGGCCGATGATCACGTACCAGGGCAGCACCGAGAGCGCGTCCGAGCCGCCGCGCGCGAGCTTGGAGCTCTTGAGGGCGCCCACCGCCTTGGTGAACTCGTCCTGCATCGCCTGGATCTCGGGGCTCTGATCCGGCGCGGCGCTCTTGAGCTGCGCGTCCCCCTGGGCGACCAGCGCCTTCTCCAGCTCCCGGGCGGCCTTCTTGTCCTTCAGCTTCCGGATCAAGATCAGCGCGGCGACGGTGAGCACCACCGCCACCGTGGGGGCGATGGCGATCTCTACCGGCTGGTTGTACGCGAGCACCGCCGCCCAGAGCAGGCTCAAGAAGACCGCGGTGAGGATGTAGGCGATCATGGCGTGGCTTTGAGGCGGTCAGGGTTTGAGGCGGGCGGTGACCTCGTCACCCACCGAGGAGATCGTGCCGCGCAGCGCCAGCTGCAGGCCGCCGTAGACGAGCAGCGCCAGGCAGAGCAGCCCGGCGGAGAACAGCGCCAGCGGCGCGCCCTTCTTCCCGCCGGACAGGCCGTCCGGGGGCCGGCGGCCGTTGGGGGAGAGCGTCTCGCTGGACTCCAGCTGCCGGAAGCGGATCAGCTCCTGCTGGACCGAGTCCGTCAGGTTGAGCAGCTCCAGATCTCCGCCGCGCACCCGGTAGCGTCCCTGGAACCCGAAGAGCAGGCACAGGTAGTAGACCCGGAGGACCTCGGCGCGCTGCGGGTCCTGGCGGATCTTCGCCAGCTTGGTGAAGAAGCCGTCTCCCGCCAGGTTCTCCTGGAAGAAGTGGAACTGGAGCATGTTGCCCATCCACGTGTCCCGGATGTGCTCGGGCTTGCTGAGGAGGATCTCGTCCAGCAGCGCCACGATCGGGTAGGCCATGTCCTGCGCGTCCTGGTGGGCGAAGCCCTCGCGCCCGGCGCGCTTCATCAGCTCGTCCACCATGTTGCGCAGCCGCTGGTGCAGCACCTCCGGCTGCGGGAGCGCGTCCCCCGGCGCCTCGCGCAGCTGCAGGGCGGCCGCGAAGCAGTCCTTGGTGATCTCGTTCACGCGATCCATGCGGGGTGCTCCTTGCTGCAGCGAATGGGGCGTTCAGCGGTTGGACGGCACCGCCAGGAGCTCCAGCTTGGTGCGCTGCGGGTCGAACGGCTGCGGCAGGTAGATGGCCACCGCGCGGTCCCGCAGCGCGTTCCGCCAGTTCGGATCGCCCGTGCCAAGCGAGAAGTAGACCAGCCCCGGGCGCACCGGCACCTCCGGCGGCGGGCGGAAGGTGACCTGCAGCGGCACGCCCGGTGCGGCCGCCTGCACCAGCCCCTGGATGTCCGCCACGCTGGCGATCTTCGAGAGCCGCGGGACCTGCTCCGCCACCTGCTGCTCGGGCAGCTCGCTCTTCACGGTGAGGATGAACTGCTGGCACTTGGCCAGCCGCTCGTCGGTGAGCCGCCCCACCTGCATCCCGCCGCGCTGCTCCAGCGGCACGCTGATGCACTGCTCGATCGCCACCGAGCGCAGGTGCGAGGAGAGCTGGAGCAAGAGCGGATCGAACGTGGCCCGTAGATCCAGGAACTGGAACTTGGGCACGGTGGGCGTGTCGCTCTCCGCCGCGAAGGTGGAGAGCTGGCCGGCCACCTGGAGCAGGAGCAGATAGGCGGAGTAGGGGTGGAGATCCCCGGCCTCCACCAGGTGCGCAAGCAACGGCACGCAGCCGTTGAGCGCGTTGAGCTGCAGGTAGCGGGTGACGTCCGAGGCCGTGAACTCCAGCGACGAGGCGTCCCGGTGGCGGCGGCTGTCCGAGAGCTCGCGCTGCTTGGCGGCCATGGTCCGCAAGAGCTTGCGCAGCCCCTCCGCGATGGAGGGGGCCGCGTCCAGGCGCAGGCAGGGCGGGACGTAGCTCTCAAGCACGGTGGGGGTGGCGCTGGCGTCGCGGACGATCTCCGCGATCTTCACGCACTCCAGGCCCTCGCGCTCCTCGTCGCCGAAGACGATCCGCACGTTGCGCTGCGCGTACTCCACGCCGACGATGGACGCGGGCGCGGACTGGTCCGCCACCTGCCGGCTCACCAGCGAGTAGCGGGCCGCGTTGGCGGCGCCGTAGCTGCTGCCGCCGCCGCCCTCCCGCGGTAGGCCCAGGAAGACCTCGAGCACGCGCGCGGAAGGGGGGAAGTGATCGTCCACCGGTCGGCCGGGGGGCGCCTCGGCGCTGCCCTTCTCGAACTGCAGCGGCATCCCGTCCGGGAAGATCCCCTCGAAGCGGACCAGCTGGAGCTGGCCGGCGGCGAGCGCCTCGCGATCGATCTCCAGCTGGAGCACGCCCCACGGGTAGGGCGAGAGCGCGGCCACGCGCGTGGCCACCAGCCCCTCATGGTAGAGGTCCTGCTGCTGCAGGTGCTGAGGGGTGATGAAGAGCCCCTCCGTCCAGACGACCCGCTGCGCGCTCTTCATGGCGTCCCGTTCTGCGCCACCCGGGTGCCGGGGGCGCGCGCCTCTGGGCGAGGCTGGAGGATCCCGCTCACCTGGTACTCCTTGAGGAAGAGCTGGATCCGGGTGTCCTCCTGCGCCGGGTCTCCCTTGCGCTCCGGCTGCTCGGGCAGGCACTGCTTGGTGAGCACCTGCGGCAGCGGCATCACTTCGCGCCAGCTGGTGCCGGTGGGCTTGCGGACGATCCCCACCGCCGCCACATACGCCGCCTTGGGATCCCGGGGCACCCAGACCTTGACCGTCTTGCCGGGATCCACCGTGAGCTCGTCCAGCTTGAGGAAGTCCTCCGCCAGCGCCGCCTTGGGCGAGGAGAGCAGGTCCCCCAGCTCCAGCTTCTCCAGCGCCAGCTTGCCCTTGAGCTGCAGCAGCTGGACGGTGGTGGTGAGGGCCTGGCCCTGCTCGTCCAGGTTCACCAGCGGCGCCGCGGTGAGCTCCACGTGCAAAGGCGGCGGCGTGTCACAGGGACCGCGCGTGGCCCGGAAGCAGCCGGCGGTGGCGAAGAGCAGCCCGAGGAGCAGCGCGCGAGAGAAGAGGGGAAGACGTTCAGTCACGGGGGTCTTTACCTACCAGGTGGTGGAGACGACGGAGAAGAAGCCGTCCTTCGTGGGGACCACGCCGATGGTGGCTCCACCCGGCTCCACCGGCTTGTCGAAGAGGAACATCGCCGCGCTCGCCGCGCCCACCACCACGCCGCTGATGATCAGCGCCGCGCCCACGCGCTCGTAGGTCTGGCCCTGCGAGATCGCCGCGTCCACGTTGGTGATGGAGGGATCCTTGCCGCGGATCTTGGACTCCACGCCCCGGGCCAGCACCGTGAACACCACGCCGCCCACGACCAGCGCGCCGCCGCCCACCGCGGGGATCCACGCCTTGTCGCGCAGCCCGTACTGGGTGGTGACGTGCGGGCGCTCCGGATCCGGGGTGACCACGTCCAGCCGCTGCCAGGGGGCCGGGCCGTTGCCGGGCGCCACCACCGCGCCCTCCACCCGCCCGGTGGAGACGTAGGCGACGAGATCGTCGAAGCCGTCCTGCGCGTCCGGCGACTTGAGCTTCATGCCGCCCTCGCGCACCTGCTGCCCGTTGCTGACCGAGAGCAGCGTGGCGGTGATCCACGCGGTGGTGGAGCCCTCCTTGCGCAGCTGCACCAGGACGACCTCCTCCATGCCGAGCTGGGCGCCGAGCTTGGTGGCGTCATTGAGCAGCTCCGCCGCCTGCGGCCTGCTGGCGATGCAGAGCACCGCGCCGCCGTCCACCGAGCCCTCCATCTGGAGATCCACCGAGGTGGAGGTGGCCTCGCTGAGGTTGATCACCCGGGGGAAGGAGCTCTTGGCGCCGCTGGCCACTTGGAGCTGGTACGCCCCGGCGAGGAACTTCCCTTCGAACGGGGTCCGCCCCACGTTCTGGCCGTCCAGGAAGACGTCCGCCCCGCTGGGGGTGGAGCTCACCCGGAGCGCCACGCGCGGCGCCCCCGCGAGCTTCTTGCGCACCTGCTCGAAGCGCTCGCGGGTGGCGGGGGAGTAGTAGTCCTGATCCAGCTGGTGGTTGGGATCCAGCCGGAGGATCCGCCCGAAGGACTCGTCCGCGGCGGCGGCCTTGTCGCGGGCCTGCCGGATCAGCCCCTGCAGCGCGTACGCGGTGGCCTGGAGCGTGGAGCGGCCGGTGCCCGGAGGCAGCAGCGCGATCTCCTTGAGCGCGTCCTCCACCTGCTGCTCCGCCTTCGAGTGCTGGGAGGCGTAGAAGTGCTTCTGCGCCGCGGAGAGCTGGCGCTGCAGCTCCTCAGTGCTCGCGGTGGCGCGCGGCTTGAGCGCCGCGGTGGCCGCCGCGCCGGTGAGGACCTGATCTCCCAGCTTGTTCTTCAGCCGGTCCGAGAAGCCCTGGGAGGCGCGCTGCAGCGCGGCGTCCGAGCAGTCTCCCACCGCGAGCGGCAGCGTCCTCGCCGCCGACAGCACCATCACCACTCCCATCGCCAACGCGCTCATGCGTCCCCTCCGCGAGTTGCTACCGCGCCACGTTCTACTCGGGCCGGGAGGCGCTTTGAAGGCGGAAGCGGCGCCGCCGCGCCCCCGCCGAGAGCAGCACCACCGCGTACAGCAAGAGCCCGGAGGCCTCTCGGAGGCCGTGCTTGCATCCGCCGCCCTTCTCTGAGTTGGTCAGGCACGGCTTGGCGCACTTGCCGTCGATGCACTGGTCTTGGCACTGGCCGCTGTAGGTGCAGGCCGCGCCCGTGGCCCCTTTGTCGCGGCAGAGAGTGCCGTCGCACCAGGCGCTGTCCGCACAGCTCATGGCGAAGCAGGGTTCGCCGCCCACCGGTTTCGCCCGGCAGACCTGCGCGGAGCTGTCGCAGTAGAACCCTCTCTGGCAGTAGAGCGACACGGAAGGCACGCCGGCGTCGGTGCGCACGTCCCCGCAGATGGCGCCGCCGCCGGGGTAGGGGCGGCAGTGGCCGCGGTCCACGGCCTCCGCCTGGCAGTAGCCCTCGGCGCACAGCGGGTAGGGGGCGTCATCGAAGCGGGCACCGCAGGCATCTCCCAGCGAGGGGAAGCGGGTGCAGATCCCCGTGGTGCTGCCAGGCGCCGAGCGCTTGCAGTAGTCGTCCCGGTAGAGGCAGCCGGTGGTGAGGGTGTTGCAGGGCCCGCCGGTCCGGGAGGGGAGGGTGCAAACGCCGCCCTCGCAGATGTGGCGGCGCAGGCAGCCCACGCCCCCGCCCGCGGTGTCGCAGACATCGCCCGCGCCGCCCAGGGTGCCGCAGCGGGCGGTGGCGCCGAAGCCGCGGCAGGAGAGGCAGGGGCCGCAGGGGGGCCGGCCTGACGGAGGCGCGCCGCAAGGCTCCGAGGCGGCGGCCGGCTTCATGCAGACCCCGCGCGAGACCGGGCCGCCGTCCTCCCAGACCTGCACGCAGACGAGCCCCAGCTCGCACTGGCCGAGCGGGGTGAAGTCGCTGCTGGTGGTGGTGGCGAGGTAGCCGGAGCAGGGGCCGCCCAGCCCGGAGCGGGGCGCGCAGCGGCCGCTCTCGCAGATCAAACCGAAGGTGCAATCGGTGGAGTACTGGCACGCCTCGCCCCTCGGCACGAGCGCCACGCAGAAGGTGCCCGCGTCCTGCGCCTCGCAGCGGCCGCTCAAGTCGCAGCCCAGCTTGTCGAAGTCGCAGCGCTCGCCCGGCTTCGGCCGCGGCCGGCAGGTGCCGCCGCAGCTGGGTCCCGCGGCCGGCACGCAGACGAGGTCCCCGGCGCACTCCTCGGTCGCGCTGCAGGCGCCATCCTGCGGCACCTGACCCGCGAGCACGTCCAGGCACGGCTGGGCGAGCCTCCCCGCGTCGTCCCGCACGAAGAGCGGAGGGATCCCGAGCGAGGTGATGTTGTAGAGGTGCTGCGGGAGGATCAGTCGGGGCTTCAGCTCGCGGCCGAGCGCGCGGCACTGCTCGGCCTTGAGGCCGTCATAGCGGATCCGCCCCGCGTCCAGCCCCTGGAGGATCTTCGACCAGGTCGGCCCGAGCGCGCCGCCGTCCGGATCGCAGTCGAGCGTCGCGAGCACCGCGTCGTAGGGCTGCGCGGGGGCGGCGAGGTGCGGGAGGTCCTCCGCCCGGAACGGCTGGCCGCAGACCGTCTCCTCGTGCAGGACGGACGCGAGCACGGCCTGATGGAGCACCGAGCAGTACCGCGAGAAGGGGAGCGCCGCGCCGGCGTCTTGCGCCGGGCCTCCGTCCGGGGAGCCGGCGTCCGTTCCCCCCGCATCCGAGCCGGAGCAGCCCGGGTTCTGCCGGCAGGCGTCCTCCCAGTCGATGCACCCGGTCATGGCGACACAGAGGAGGGCGGCTCCCAGCAGCGTTCTCACGCGGCGCCTTCTATCGGCTCGTGCGCCGAAACGCCAAAGGCGTCCGGTCGCCTCACCCGTGCGATGGTACGGCCGAAGCTCGAGGTGTGAGGGGGTGGCACGCATGCGCAGATCCGCGAGGCTCCTCGTTTTGGGCTGGGCGCTCTGCGCGGCCTGCGTGGACTGGGAGGCGGTCCGGCAGAGCGGTGTGGAGGGCCTGGGTGCCGAGGATGGCGGCGCCGAAGAGGCGCCGGACGGGGGCCAGCCGTTACCGGATGGGGGCCAGCCGCGCCCGGACGCGGGGGGCGCGCCGGATGCCTCGGTGGAGCCCGCGGAGTGCTCGGCGGGGGAGCGCTCCTGCGTGGAGGGGCGGCGGCGCAGTTGCGTGGGCGGCAGGTGGCAGGTCCAAGAGAAGTGCGCGGCGCTCTGCCGGGCGGGGGACTGCGTGGTACCGCCGAGCTGCCAGCGGCTGCCCGCCACCTGCGGCGCGGGGCAGGCCACCCACTGCTGTGCCACCGCGCCGGTGCCGGGCGGCAGCTTCAAGCGCAGCTATGACGGGGTGAACGCCAGCTACCTGGATGACAAGTACGTGGCCAAGGTGAGCCCCTTCGTGCTGGACACGTACGAGGTGACGGTGGGGCGCTTCCGCGCGTTCTTCGACAGCTACGCGGAGAACACGCCCAAGGAGGGCAGCGGGCGCAACCCCTCGGACGGGATGGATCCGGGCTGGTCCGCGGCGTACCCGCTGCCGGCGGACGCGGCCGCGCTGGCCACGGCGATCTCCGGCACCGGGTGCACGTGGACCGCGGCGCCCTCCGGGTACGAGCACCTGCCCATCACCTGCGTGGACTGGTACCTGGCCTACGCGTTCTGCATCTACGACGGCGGGCGGCTGCCCACCGAGGCCGAGTGGAACTACGCCGCCGCCGGCGGGGAGGAGCAGCGCGTCTACCCCTGGTCCAACCCGCACGACTCGGCCGCGATCACCGCCAGCCACGCGGTCTACTCGGTGACCGCCCCGGCCGAGGTGGGGATGCGCTCGCCCACCGGGGATGGCCGCTGGGGCCACGCGGACCTGGCCGGCAACGCGGCGGAGTGGGTGCGGGACACGTACTCGAGCCCGTACGCCACCACCTCCTGCAGCGACTGCGCGAACCTCGGCTCGGGGGACAAGGTGCTACGGGGCGGCGCGTTCTCCTTCGGCGCGACGACGCTCTTCTCCTCGGCGCGGACCTACAACGTGCCGGCCTCGCGCGTGCGCTACGCCGGCTTCCGCTGTGCCCGCGCGCCCTGAACGAGGGAGGGCGCGCCAGTCCCAATGCAGGTCAGACAAGGGCCCGCACCGTTCGGCTCGAGCGTAGTGCCGCAGGCACGTAGTCGAGAGCTCGCCCGAAGGGTCCGGTCCGAGGTGACGCCAAACGGCGTTGCAGCCGTTCGCAGGTCCGGGCGCGCTCTCGACTACGTCCTTCGGACTACGCTCGAGCCGAACGGGGCTGGCCTTCTATATCTGACTGGTATTGGCGCTAGTCCTTGTCGCCCTTGCGCAGGCCGTGCGCGTTGAGCAGTTCGTAGAAGTAGGACTTGGTGACGCCGGCGGCGCGGGCGGCGGCCGCCACGGAGGGCTCGCGGGCGAGCAGGTCCTCCAAATAGGCGCGCTCGAAGGCCTGGAGCACCGCCGCGCGGGCGCCCTTGAACGGCCGCGGCGGGCCGGACGGCCGGGCGGAGCCGGGCCCCAGCGCCCCGCGCGAGACCATGTTCCGCAGCTCCCGGACGTTGCCGGGCCAGGCGTAGCCACTGAGCGCGGCGAGCGCCTCTTGCGGCAGCGCGGTCAGCTCCGGGCGCTGAAGCTCCCCGGCCAGCGCGCGCACCAGCTCTGGAAGATCTTCGAGCCGCTCCCGCAGCGGCGGCACCGTCAGGACGAAGCCCGCCAGCCGGTAGTAGAGCCCGCGGTGGAACTTGCGCTGCGCCACCAGCGCCTCCAGGTCCGCGTGCGTGGCGGCGATCAGCCGGAAGTCGGAGCGGCGCGGCTGGGCGCCGCCCACCGGGAGGAAGTCCTGGCTGTCCAGCGCGCGCAGGAAGATCGGCTGCGCCGAGAGCGGCAGCTCGGCCACCTCGTCCAGGAAGAGCGTCCCGCCGTCCGCGTCCACCAGCGCCCCGGGGCTGGCCTGGTGCGCCCCGGTGAAGGCGCCCTGCACGTGGCCGAAGAGCTGGCTGTGCAAGAGCTCCGGCTGGGCCGCGGCGCAGTCGAACACCCGCAGCGGCCCCTGCGCGCGGGGGGAGAGCCGGTGCAGCGCCTTCGCCACGGTCTCCTTCCCAACGCCGGTCTCCCCGCGGATCAGCACCGGCGCCTCCGTGGACGCCACCTTCCGCAGCTCGAAGAAGAGGCGCCGCATCGCCACCGAGCGCCCGGTCAGCCCTTCGAGCGTTCCCGGCGGATCCAGCTCGGCGTCGCCCCAGTCCCGCGCGGGCAGCAGCGCCAGGGTGGTCTTGCCGAGCGCGAGCGTGGCCCCCAGGGGGACCTCGGCGGATTTCAGCCGCGCGCCCAGGTACTTCAGCCCGTTCTTCGAGCCCAGGTCCGTCACCAGCAGGCGCGCGCCCAGGAGGGCGAGCTGGGCGTGGCGCCGGGAGACGGTGGGATCGCTCAGGCGCAGCTCGCAGTCCGCACCGCTGCCCACCAGCGCCGTCCCCTGCGAAAGGCGCACCTCCAGCCCTTCGTCCGGGCCCTCCACCACCCGCAGCCGCACCGGCCCCGGCGGCGCCGCCCGGATCGAGCCGCCGGCCGTCTTCGTCTTCCCTTCAGTCACGGGTGAGGTCCACGCGCAGCGCCAGCTCCTCGTTCGGCCGCAGGGTGACGACGCGGCGGACCTCCTTGCCGAGCCGCGCGTTGCGGAAGAGCAGCTCGTGTGTCCCCGCGGAGAGCCGCAGCCTAGAGACGGGCGTGGAGTCCACCTCGCGCCCGTCCACCAGCAGCACCGCCCAGGGGGTGGCGTCCGCGGAGAGGAAGCCGGTGCCCGCGGCCGCCTGGGGTGCCGCTGCGCTGGCAGCCGCCGGAAGGACGCCCCTGCGCTTCTGCGCCCCCCGCGCCGGGGCCGGACGGGCCGCTTGCGCCGCGTGCGACAGCGGGCTCGGCGCGGGGGCGGCTTGCGGGCGCTCCGCGGGCGGCGCCGCAGGAGCGGTGGCGGGCGGCGGCTGGGGCGGGAGCGCGGCGACGGATGGGGCAGAGGTGGCGGCAGGCGTCCCAGTCAGGGAGGGGCGCAGCAGCGCTCCGGCGGCCCCGGCGCCGAGCACCCCCAGGGCGATCAGCGCGGCGGCCAGGCGGCGGCGGGGGCGGGGGACGGCGGGCGCGGCGGTCTGCTGCGCGGTGCCGGTGAGGACGTTGGTGTGGGACCCGGTGGCGCTCGCGTCCGAGCGGGTGCGGGCGGCCCGCAGCGCCTTCAGCGGCTCCGCGCCCAGCTCCTCCACGAAGCGGCCCAGCTCGCGGGGGCTGGCCACCGGCCCGTCCAGGAAGGCGTCCCCCAGCAGAGAGGCGGAGGGGAAGCGGGCGGCGGGGTCGCGCGCGGTGGCGGTGCGCAGCGCCTGGGCCATGGCCTCGGTCACGTCCGGCCGCTCTTGGCGCACGTCCGGGAGCTGCTCGGTGCGCACGGCGTCCAGCGTCTGCGCATCGCTCTCTTTCTGGAAGGGGGAGCGGTTGGTGAGCGCCTCGAAGATCGTCACCGCCGCGGCGAAGATGTCCGCCCGGTGATCGATCGCCGCGCCGGCCACGGTCTGCTCCGGCGCGAGGTAGGCGAACTTCCCCTTCAGCTGCCCGGCCCGCGTCACCTGGGCGCTGTCCCGCGCCTTGGCGATCCCGAAGTCCGCCAGGAGCACCGAGCCGGTGACGGACAGCAGCACGTTGCTGGGGGTCACGTCCCGGTGGACCACGTTCAGCGGCTGCCCGTCCCCGTCCGTGGCGGCGTGCGCGTAGGCCAGGCCTTCGCACAGCCCGCTGGCGATCGCCCGGACCATGGGCAGGGGGATCTGCCGCTGGGCCTGCGCGCAGGCGGAGAGCAGGCGCGAGAGCGACACCCCCTCCACCAGCGCCATGACGATGTGGTGCCGCCCCTCGGCCTCGCCCACGTCGTAGACGGGGACGATGTTGGGGTGGGTCATGCGAGAGGCGATCCTCGCCTCGTCGAGGAACATCTGGACGTACTCCGGCCGGCTCCAGAGGTGCGGCAGGAGGATCTTCACCACCACCAGGCGGTCCAGCTCCGGCGTCCGGTGGCGCGCGACGAACAGCTCGCCCATCCCGCCGGTGGCGAGCTTGCCGAGCAGCTCGTAGCGCCCAACGTGGAGCCCCTGCATCAGAGCCTGAAGCCTACTACCGCCACCGCCGCCGCGGCGCCCGCACCCAGCGCCAGCCCGAAGCTCACCCGCTGCTCGGTCAGCGCGCGCCCGTACAGCTCGCGCGAGGTGCCCACCCACTCTTGATCGCCCGCCTGCTGGGCCAGCGAGCGTGAGTCCGCGTAGAGGTAGCCGGCGGCCACCGCCGCCGCCACGGCCACCCCCGCCGCGGTCCAGCCCAGCCACCGGGGCCGCTGCGCCGGAGTTGGGGGCGGCAGCTCGGCGGTGGTGAGCAGGCGGGGAGCGGCCGCGGTGCCCAGGTGCGCCAGGGGCAGCCCCGCCGCGTCCACCGCCTCCGCCCACCAGGCGCTCGCGGTCAGCTCGAACGCGCAGGTGCTCGCCACCGGCTCGCAGCGCGCCTTCGCCGGGCGCTCGGGGCTGTGGAGCTCCACCGCGCGGACCTGGCGCCAGGGATCCAGCAGCCGCAGCGTCAGCCGCCTCCCCGCCACCGCCGCCACGTCCAGCCGCACGAAGTCCGCCGGGTAGACGCGCCGCTTGGCGCGCTCGAACGCGTCCGCGAGCTTGGGCGAGGCGTCCTCTTCGAGCGAGGCGTCCGGCGCCAGGCGCAGCGCGGTGGCGAAGGCCTCCTCCGCCTCCTCGCGGTGGCCTGCCGCCACGTGGCAGCGCGCCGAGAGCAGGGCCACGGCGGCGCGCTCCGCGTCCGAGCCGGCGGTCCGCTCGGCCGCCCGCAGGTGCTCGAGCGCGTCGTTGAAGCGCGCCCGGCCGATCAGCTCCCGGGCCAACTCCAGCTCTTGGTTGGGCCCCGCCGCGAGCAGCGCCGCGGTGATCGCCACCAGACGGAACATTCGCCGCAGCCTACGGCAGATCTCCCTGGCGCCGCGCGCAAGTTTACGGCGCGAGGATCCGCCCCGGGCTGCCGCGCTCGGTGTGGCAGGCGTTGCAGTCCCCGGAGGTCTGCGGCGTGGCCATGCTCCGGGTGCGGTCCCCCAGGGAGACCTGCGCGCGGTAGGGCGGGGTGAAGCCCTCCAGCGGCTCCGCGTGGAAGTTTCCCGCGCCGTTGCTGATCACGGTGAAGACCACCCCGCGGGCGTCGGTGAGGGTCACCGTCACCCCACGCGCGCCGTTGCAGAGGTTCTCCTGGCTGGGGGCGCCGTAGACGGTGCCGGCGAACTGCGTGGCGGGGCCCTTCGTGACGTGGCAGGCCTGGCACGCCATGCCCGGCTGCATCGCGCTGCTCCCCTCGTTTCCGCCGGTCCAGCGAGCGCCGGTGGCGCAGCCGAGGACCTCGGGCACGGGCTGGGCGGGCGTGCCGCAGGTGCCTTCCGGCATGCCCGCGGACACCCACGCGGAGAAGGCCGCGAGGTCGGCCGCGGCCACGGAGGGGGCTGCGCCCGGCGGCATGGGCCGGGCGCCGTCCCGCATCCGCGCCAGCGCCGCCTCCGCCATGGAGAGGCCCGGCGCGGAGGCCGCCGGCGCCCGCAGCTGCTCGAGCGAGGTCAGCGGCATCGCCGCGCCCGCCCCGTGACAGCCCAGGCACTGGGTGGCCAGCAGCGTGGAGGTCTCACAGGGAAGGCCGGTGGTGAGGCTCGCGGCGGCGGTGCTGCCGGGCAGCTCCGGATCCACCGCGGGGTCCTGGGTGCTCACGCTCATCAGCGCGGCGCCGTCCCCGACACCGCAGCCCACCCCCCCTGACATCAGCGCGGCGCACAGCAGCCGCGCACACTTCTTCCACATGTCCTGCCCCTTTGAAGATGCGGGCAGGCTTGGGAGCACCCCCTGTACCAGCGGGCCAAGCTCCCTGAACGGGCCCCCCGGCGGGGTCACCCTCCGCGAAGAGGGCTGGATCTGGAGTGCGCGCGCCCGGTTCAGCCGTCCGGCGGGACCGGACGGGTGCGAGCGGCGGTGCGCAGGTCAGGGACAGCCGCCGTCCAGGCTCTCCCAGAGGCTGAAGTCGTCCACCAGCAGGCCGTCTCCCGCGGTGCGCTTGCCGGTGAAGCCCACCTGGAGCGACAGGCTCCCGCCCGCGCGCGCCACGCGGCTGGTGGAGAAGGGCTGCAGCTCGTCCGTGAGCGCGGCGCTCACGGTGCGGGTGACCGTGGAGGAGCCGCCGTCCAGGCTCCCCTCCACGAAGCTGACGGTGAACCCGGCCGTCAGGCCCGGCGCGGCGGCATAGCCGCACAGGCAGAACAGCTTGCCGGCGCCGTCCTTCACCGGCGGCGTGTTGGGGGAGATGGAGCCCGGGTCGCTGGTGCTCTCGCTGATGCTCAGCCGCAGCGCCTGCGCGCCGTGCTGCACGGTGGTCCGCTCCGGGGCCGGCGCGAGCTTCTCGGAGGTGTTCCAGCCATTGCCGGGCCTGGCGTCCTCGAAGTCCCCGTTCACCAGCAGGTTCTGCGGCGCCGCGCCGGCCACGCACCTCCCCACCAGGCAGGTGTAGCCCTCCGCGCAGGCCTGCTCGCTGCCACGGCAACGCTTGCCGGTCTCGTCCACGGAGGGCGAGAGGCAGCCGGTGGGGAGCAGCAGCAGGAGGGCGGGGAGCAGGGACGTCTTCATGGTCGCGGGGCCAGTCTAGGGCAGGAGCGGGTGTGAGGAGAGCCCACCCGTCTGGCCTACAGCTCGCCCACGAGCTGCAGCTGCAGCCGGGCGCCGAGCGGGGAGAACGCGCGCGTCCCTTGCGCGCGCGCGGCGGAAAGCTCGGAGCGCACCAGCCCCCAGCCCCGCGCGGAGAGCCAGCGCGCGAGCCGCACCTCGAGCGAGAGGTACAGCGAGGCCTCGTGGGAGGCGTCCCCCTCCCGCCCCGGCCCTGGCTGGCTCTGGAAGTAGGCCGCGCGCAGCGTTCCCACCGCGCGCTGGAAGGCGGAGAAGGAGAGCTGCGCGTAGCCGTTGCGCCCGCGGATCCAGCCGAGCTCCTCCTGGTAGCCGAGCTGGAGCCCCCCGCCCGGGCCCATCAGGCCTGGGAAGGCGAGCTCCGGCCCCACCAGCGCGCGGCCGGCCCCGAGCGCCTCGTCGAACGCGCCGGCCGCCCGGGCGCTCAGGGTCAGCCGCTCGCCCAGCGCGAGGTCCGCGAAGGCTTCGGCGTGGTAGCCGCGGGAGGGCAGGCCGAACAGCTCGGTGGAGAGGGTGAGCTCGGTGGAGCCCTGGTAGCGCGCGCCCGCTCCCAGGGTGAGCCGCTCGAAGGGGCGGGCCGTGAGATCCACCCGCGCGCTGTCCACCTGGGCGGGGTGCTCGGCGAGGAAGGCCAGGCGCGCCTGGGCGCTCGCGGTCAGCCCCTGGCCCAGCTTGCCGTAGAGGGCGGGCTCCACCTCCAGCCGCTGCCCGGCGGAGGGGCGCGTCACCAGCGCCAGGCGCGTGGCCGCGCGCAAGAACCCGCGGCCCCCCTCCTCGCTCGCCAGCGCCGCGCCGAAGTACGCCCCCAGCGTCCAGCGGTCTGGCGCGAGGCCGAGATCAAAGGGCCCCGGGACCGCGCCGGCGAAGAGCCCACCCTCCAGCCCACCGCCCGGCTGCGCCAGCCCCAGCTGGACGCCGTCCAGCGTGTAGAGGCCGGGGGCCGCGGCGGGGTGGGTGCGGCCCGCCGCCAGCGACAGCAGCGAGGAGGCGGGGCGGAAGCGCACCTCCGCGGTGCGGACCCAGAGCCGGGTGCTCGCCTCGGAGACCCAGCGCCCGTTGGCGGGCCGGCCCAGCCACTGCAACGCGCTCAGCTCCGCGGAGAAGGCGAGGCCCGGCAGGGCCTGCGGGAGCGGGCGCAGGTGCAACAGCCGCAGCTCCACCTGCGTCAGCTGGAAGCCGGCCTGTTGCCAGGCCAGCGCCAGGGCCGCGTCGTGCCGCAGGGCGAGCGAGGCGCGCAGCGGCGCCACCAGCAGCGGCTCGGAGGCGTACTCCACCGGCTCGAAGGGCGCCGCCTCCACCGCGCCGCGCCGGCGCGAGAGCTCCGCGGTGGGGCTCGGCGCGGGGAGCGGCCGCGGCTGCGGACCGGAGGGCGCGGCGGGGGCGGGGCCGGGGAGCTTGAAGGTGTCCCCCGCCGCGAAGCGCTTGCCCACGCAGCTGGCGGAGCTCTGCGCGGTCCGCTCCACCTGGCACGTCCCCAGCGGGCGGCCCCGGCGCAGCAGCTGGAGGGTGAGGCCCGGGCGCAGGCCATCCCCCTGGCCGCGGTCCAGGAAGGCGCGCTCGGCGGTGACGTAGAGGACCGCGCCGCTCGCCGGGCGCCCGGGCGCCTCATCCGCGCGCGCCACCACCGCCGGCCGGCTGGTCCGCGCGCGCAGCGGGCTGGGCGCGGCGGCGCACAGGAGCGCCAGCAGGGGGGCGAGCGCGCTCACCGCGCCCCCTGCGCCTGGTGGCACTCGTAGCACTTGCGATCCCTGCACTGGTAGCCGGCCACGTTGGCGTGCTGGGCGTCGCTCGCGGCGCAGGTGTGGCTGTGGCAGCCGGTGCAGGCGGCGGTCTGGGTGGCGCAGGTGCCCGGCGTGGAGGTGGCGGGGAGCTGGGCGTGGCAGCCCAGGCAGGCGATCCCCGCGTGGCTGCCGCGGGAGATCTCGTAGCAGGTGTCGTGCGCGGGGTAGAGCGCGGGGGCGAAGCGGACCGAGCCGTGGCACTGCCTGCACTGGAGGGAGAAGCCCAGCCGCGCGTGATCCACCGTCAGCCCGAGCGTCCGGTCCCAGTCGCGCTGGTGGCAGGTGGCGCACTCCGGAGTGGCCCGCGCGAAGCGCCCGCTCGCCACGGCGCCGTGGCAGGCCTCGCAGGAGAGCAGCGCGTGGCGCCCCACCAGGGGGAAGGCGGTGGCCCGGTGCGCGTCCGCGCCGAAGCGGCTCTTCCAGCTCGTCTCCTGGTGGCACCCCTCGCAGCGGCCGCCGAGCTCGCCCTGGTGCGGATCTGCGTGGCAGCCGGCGCACGTGCGCGGCAGGGGCTGCTTGTAGCTGCTCGGGTGGCAGGTGCGGCAGGGCAGGGGGGCGTGCTCGCCCGCGAGGAAGAAGCCGGTGCGGTCATGGTCGAACCGGACCGCGCGCCACCCGGCCGGGGTGTGGCAGCTGGCGCACGGGGTGGAGCGCTCCACGCGCGGGCCGGGATGGAGCGGCCTTTGGGCCGGCGCGTCCGCGGGCGGCGCGGCGCACAGCAGCAGGGCGAGCGCGGTGAGGGGCAAGATCATGGGGCCAGCCCCTGGAGCTCGCCCTTGTGGAAGTCCGCGTGGCAGCCCTCGCAGGTGAGGGGCAGCGGCCGGTAGCGGCGGATGGCCGGGCCGCCCTCCACCGGCACCGCGGGGTGGCAGGCGTTGCAGGCGGTCACCGCGTGCTTGCCTTCGAGCGCGAAGCGGGTGCGCGCGTGATCGAACCCGCTCGCGGGGGCGAAGCGGCCGGTGTCGTGGCAGCTGTCGCAGGCGCGCTTTGCGCCGCTGAGCTGGCCGGCGTGCGGGTCCTCGTGGCAGCCCTGGCAGGTGACGGGGAGCGGCCGGTAGCGCACCGCCCCCTTGGCCAGGGTGGCGTCCTTGCCCCGTCCGGTGGAGGGCGTGTGGCAGCTGGCGCAGGCGGCGCTCGCGTGGGCGCCGGTGAGCGGGAAGCGGCTGTCCCGATCGTGGTCGAAGCGCAGCTTCGAGAAGGCGGCCTCCGAGTGGCAGGCCACGCAGCCGGGCTCCTTGGCCTCGAACTGGCCGCCGTGGGGATCTTCGTGGCAGCCCTCGCAGCGGTCCGCCTTGCGGCCGAGCTCGAAGCGGGCGAGGGAGATCCGCAGCGGCCGGCGCCACGCCTTGAGCCGCTGGGCGAGCGAGGCCGCCACCCGCGAGCGCAGCTGCGCGTCCTCCGGGTGGCAGGCCGAGCACGCCACCGCCAGGTGGCTCCCCTCGAGCGGGTAGTCGGTCTTCGCGTGCTGCTCGGGGCCGAAGCGCGCGGGGAGGAAGCCGGCCACCGCGTGGCAGCTCTCGCACGGCGCCACCGCGGCGCTCCGCGTGCCCTGCAGCAGCTGCCCGAGGTGGGCGTCCGCGTGGCAGCTGGTGCAGCCCTTGAAGGGCAGGCCCTTGAAGACCGCGGGCCGGCCGGGGAAGGGGCCGTGGCAGCTGCGGCACTGCACGTCGCGGTGCGCGCCCTCCAGCGGGTAGCGGGTCTCGTCATGGAAGGCGCGGTCGTCCTTGGCGCCGCCCGCGCGGATCTGCCGCCAGCCCTGCACGGTGTGGCAGCTCTCGCACGTGCCGGGGAAGCGCCCTTCGTGCGGATCGTCGTGGCAGGAGATGCAGGCGCGGTGCTCCACCGGCTTGAAGCGCAGGAAGGTCTCCGAGACGGGCGCCGGGAAGGCGTTGGCCGGGGTGGCGGCGTCCGTCTCCTTGGCGTGGCAACCGCCGCAGGCCACCTTCTCGTGCTTGCCCTCGAGCGGGTAGCGGGTGCGGTCGTGGTCGAAGCCGGGCGCCGCCTTGAACCCGCGCGCGTCGTGGCAGGTCTGGCAGGCGCCCGCCAGCTGCCCGCGGTGCTCGTCGAAGTGGCAGCCGCTGCACGCGCTGGGTGCGCCCAGGAGCGTGCTCCGGCCGGGGTGCGTGGCCAACAGCTCGCGCAGCGGGCCGTCCTCTATCAGGCGCGGCTGGTGGCAGGCGTTGCACGCGAGCGGGCGGTGCTTGCCCTCCAGCGGCCAGCCGGTCTTGGCGTGGGCGAAGCCGTTGCGCCCGCTGGGGCCGAAGTCGATCAGCGCGAAGTCCCGCCCCTGGTGCTCGTGGTGGCACTCCTCGCAGGTGCGCTTCTGCTCCTCGCCGAGCCGGCCGTGGAAGCCCACCCCCCGCTCGATCCGGGGCGCCAGCTCGGTGTGGCAGCCCAGGCAGTTGGCGGCGGAGAGCTTCTCGCCCGCGGAGTGGCAGCGGGTGCAGTTCTTCAACCCCTCGAGCCGGGCGTGCCCCTTGGCCAGATCCCCTGGCGAGAAGAGCTGCGCGCTGGCCGGCAGCGCCCAGAGCGCCAGCGCCAAGGGGAGCGCCCGCGTCATGAGAGGATCCAGCGGTAGCCCAGGTAGAGCGACACCGCCACGTGCGCGGCGATCATCACCACCAGCGCGATCGCCACGGCCACGTGCACCACCCGCCAGAGCGCCATCAGCCGGCGCAGGCGGACGTAGAACGTCACCTGCGCGCGGACCCGCACCAGGCGCTGGAGCGTCTGCGCGAACTCCTCGTAGTGGCCGCCGTCCGGGAACAGCCGCCTCATCCGCGCTACCTGCCGGCGCGTCCGCCGCGCCTCCAGCGGGAAGCGCGTGAGCAGCGCGGTGAAGGAGGCCTCGCCCAGGGGCGCCGCGGCGGTGGCCAGGAGCATCCGCGCGCCCATTGGATCGGTGACGCCCTCCACCAGGGGATCGATCCGCTCCTTGAGCCGCTCCCAGGTGGCCCGCAGGTCGTCCAGGCCGGTCAGCCGTCCGTCCGTGGTGGGCATCAGCTCGTAGAAGTACCGGCCCAACAGCCCGGTCAGCACCACCACCGCCACGCTCCCCGCGGTGGCGCTGGCGAGCGCGTTGCGGGACTGGAACGCGGCGTGGAAGCAGATGACCAGCGGGCTCATGAAGCCCACGAACTGGTGGAAGGTGAGCCAGCCGCGGATGGAGCCCCGGCCCTTGAGCGCGCTCCAGCGCTTGCGCAGCGCATAGAGGAAGTTGGAGAGCATGAAGAAGGTGGCCACGATCCCCACGCCGTGGCCCCATGGCCCCGCGGGGCGCAGGAAGCGGTGCAGGGGCGACTGGAGCCGCTCCGCCGGCGAGAGCAGGTAGTACTTGCCGCCCACCAGGCTCAGCACGGCGAGGATCACCGCCCCCACCAGGGCCAGCGAGAGCGCCAGCCGCCACAGCCGGGCCTGCTCCTGCTGCGCCTTGGCGCTGCCCCGGCGGGCCTTGGCGTCGCCGATCGGCGGCTGGCTGGGCTCGCCCAGCGCGGTGCCGTGGTGGCGCCTCATCGAAACGCCCACCGCCTTGAGGAACTCGGTGGGCAGCTCGCCGCCGAGGCAGGCGATCACGAAGTCGTTGGCCAGCTGGCGCGGCCCCTTCGGGGTCTGGAGGATCACCTTGTCCGGCCGCACCTCCATCACTTCGGTGGACATGGCCGCCACCGCGTGGCGCTTCTTCACCAGCTCCGCGAAGCGCCGCTTGTTGGCCTCGCGGCACTTGCCGAAGTCGGCCTTGCGGTAGCTCAAGGTGACCTTCGCGTCCGAGCGCTCGCACAGGGAGATCGCCGCCTCCAGCGCGGAGTCCCCGCCGCCCACCACCAGCACGCGCGCCCCCTCGTACTGCTCGGGATCGATCAGCCGGTAGGCGACCTTGGGGAGGTCCTCCCCGGGCACGCCGAGCTTGCGCGGGGTCCCCATCCGCCCCACCGCGAGCACCACCCGGCGCGCGGCCACCGGGCCGGCGCTGGTGAGGACCTGGAACGCGCCCTCTTCACCCTCCACGCCGGTGACCTTCACCCCCTGCTCGATCCGCAGCGCCTGGGTGCGGATGATCCGATCCCACGCCGCCAGCATCTCCTCCTTGGAGATGAGCGCCTTGCCGAAGCGCCCCACCAGCGGCAGCTCCACCCGCTCGGTCATCACCACCTTCTGGCGCGGGTAGTGCGCCACCATCCCGCCCACCTGGCCCTGCTCGAGCAGGCGGAAGCTCAGCCCCGCCTGTTTGCACGCGAGCGCCGTGGCCAGCCCGGCAGGCCCCGCGCCCACGATCGCCACGTCCGTGCCGTGCCCACCCCGGGGCGAGAGCGTCTTGCCGAGCTGGACGCCGCACTGGGTGCCCTGGATGAGCGCGTTCTTGATCAACCCCATCCCGCCCAGCTCGCCCACCACGTAGACGCCCTTGCGGGAAGACTCGAAGAACTCGTCCACCTCCGGCAGCTCCACCCCGCGCTCCGCGGTGCCGAAGACGAGCTTGATCGCGTCCACCGGGCACTCGAGCGCGCACTTGCCGTGGCCGATGCACGCGGAGGCGTTGATCAGCGCCGCGCGCCCGTCCACCACGCCGAGGATGTCTCCCTCCGGGCACGCGGTGAGGCAAGAGAGGCTGCCGATGCACAGGTCCGGGTCGATCACCGGGTGAAGCGTGGCCGGAATGTGCTGGCCCTGGGCCACCGACTGCTGCAGCGCCGTCTTCCCGGCGAGCTCGCGCTGCCGGCGCCGCCGCGCGTAGGCGATGGCGCCGAGCACGGCGAGCGCCGCCAGCAGCAGCCCCGCCAGCTCTTCCACGTGGAGCGCCGCGCTCAAGCGGGCTCCCACCCCCGCGGCGCGGGCAGCGCTTGGCGAGATCCGTCCAGGTTGTCTTGGGCGAAGGAGATCACGGGCGGGGTGTCCTGGTGGGTCAGTGGCACTGGGTGCAGCCGGGGGAGTTCTTGCTGCTGCTGATCCCTGGGTTGCTGGGGCGGTGGCGGAACGTCCAGACGTTGGTGGTGGGGGTGGTGGCGGCGTAGGCGTGGCAGGAGCCGCAGCGGGTCAGGTCCGCGTTGGTGTGGGGCTGGTTGAAGGTCTTCCCGTCGAAGGTCCCGCGGACCACGGTGGCCTGGCTGAAGGCGTGGCCGCCCGCGGCGGTGGGGAAGGTGAGCGGCGGGGTGGTGGTGAGCGTGGTGTAGAGCTGCGCCGAGAAGGCGTGGCAGGCGCCGCAGCCGGCGGCGGTGGCGTTGGCCGTGGCGTTGGTGTGCGCGTACTTGAGCTGGGTGACGGTGCCCGCGAAGCCCGAGAAGTCCACGTGGCAGGAGATGCAGCGGTTGCCGTTGCTCACGCCTCCGTAGTGGCTCGCCGCCGGGACGGAGAGCCGGTGCGTGGAGCTCCCGCCCTGCCCGTGGCAGCTGTTGCAGTCGAGCGCGCTCGCGGCGGTGGGGCCCGAGCTGGCGTGGGCGCCGGTTGCCCCCAGCCAGTTGGGCGCGGCCGGGTTGGTGCCGGGGTACGCGTGGCAGGAGGCGCAGTCCTGCGCCGAGGTGGCGGTGAAGGCCGAGTGGTCCTGCTTGGCGTAGCTGGGGCCCGGCTTGAGGTTCAGGTGGCAGTTGCTGCAGCGGCCGGTGGTGCCGTTGAGGACCAGCGCGTTCGCGCCGGTGAAGCCCGGGTGGAAGCGGGCCTGCTTCCACTCCTGCCCCTGGACGCCCGCGGCCGTGGAGGGGCCGAGCTGGGTGTGGCAGAAGCCGCAGTCCCTGCTCGTCACGTTCACGTCCGCGTGGGAGATCTGGTCCTTGAGGCCAGGGCCGGTGCTGGCGGTGGTGGTGGTGCGGGAGGGCGTGAGGCCCGCGGGCAGGTTGTTGCTCGCGCCGGGCGTGGTGCCGCGGCCGTTCGCCGTGCCGTGGCAGCTGGCGCAGCCGTCCGGCTGGGCCACCACCGCGTGGAAGCGCGTGGCCTTGCTCCAGGCGCTCCCCGTGGCCTTGGCGTCCGCGGCGTGGCACGAGGCGCAGTCCAGCGCCGCCACCTGGGCGCCGGCGTGGCTCATCCACTGTCCGCCGTTGGTGGCGGTGCCGCCCACCGCCAGCGCGTAGACCACGGAGCCCTGCGTGGCCGCCGCGGGCTCTGAAGCCGCGTGGCAGTCCAGGCAGGTGGAGGGCTGGGCGGAGAGCTTGGCGTGCAGCTGCCCGGGGTTGAAGGCCGCGGCGCTCACCGGCGTGGTGGTGGCCTTGGAGAGCGCGGAGGGGTGGCAGGCCTCGCAGGCCTGCAACGTCACCTGACCCGAGCGGTGCTTCATGGCGTAGGTGGTGCCCTGCACCTTGTCCGCGGCGGCGCTGGCCAGCAGCGGGTAGTGGCAGCGCACGCAGTCCGCGGGTGTCGCCCCGCCGATGGCCGAGTGGAGCTTCCCGTCCGACCAGGTCTGCCCCGGGGTCCCATGGCAGGTGGCGCACGCCATCTGCCCCACGCCGCCCACCGTCACGCCGCCGATGGTCACCGGGGCCGCGAAGGTGGCCGAGTGGTCCATGGGCTGGAGGGCGGCGCCGGCCTTGAGGACGATCGTGTTGGGGCGCATCTGCTCGTGGCAGTCGTTGCAGCCCGAGCTCACCTCGGGCAGCGGCGTCACCGCCCCCCCGGGCGTGGCCGCGTACGCCTTCAGCGCCGCGTGGAACTTGCCGTCCGCGAACGCCGTCACCGTCCCGTTGGTGTGGGTGTGGCAATGCCAGCAGGCGTTGTTGTTGGGGGCGGCCGCCGTCCCGGGCGTCAGCTGGGCCGGGATGGCCGCGGAGGTGTGCAGCATGCCGTTGAAGTACTTGCTGGACTGCGGGGTCATCCCGGTCACCCAGCCGCTGGCGAGCCGCTGCAGGGTCAGCCCGCTCAAGGTGATGGACTGGGACTGGGAGACGCTCAGCACGTCCGCCGGGTAGGCGGCGCCGCCGGCCCAGTCGCCCGGGAAGGTGCCGGTGGCGGGGTTGACGAGATCCACGTAGCGCCCCGCCGCGACGGTGGCCTGGTGACAGCCGCGGCAGTCCCCCGTCCCGTTGAGCGCGTGGTTGAAGCCCTGGACCACCGCGGCGGGACGCTGGGTGGTGTGGCAGGCGGCGCAGGTGGTGGCCGCGAGCGTGCCCGGCCCGTGGGCGAAGACGCCGCCCTCCCACCGGTCGGTGGCCGCGTGGCAGACCGCGCAGTCCTCGCCCCCGCCGTGCGAGGTGGGCGGGGTGGCGGCGGGGTTGCTCACGTAGTCGAACGGCGAACGCGTGTAGCTGGTGCTCTTCCAGCCGGCGGTGCTGGTGGGCCGCTCCTGCCCGTGGCAGCTCTCGCAGGTGCTCGGGCGCGGCGCGCCGGCGCGGTGGAAGACGCCGCCGGTCCACGTGCTCGCGGAGGCGTGGCAGCTGCTGCAGTCTCCGAGCGCTTCGGGCGCGGTGTGGTCCATGACCCGGCCGGTGGGGAGCGCCGCGTTGGCTGCGGTGAGCAGGGCCACCGGGCGAGAGTTGGCGTGGCAGTCCAGGCAGGAGGTGGGCTGCGGCTGCCGCGCGGTGGTCAACGCCGCGTGGAACGTCACCTTGCCGCCGCCGGCGCCGAGCGTGAAGCTGCCGGTGCCCACGTCGGTCTCGGGGGTGTGGCAGGTCACGCAGTCCGCCGTCACCAGCGGAGCGGTCCCGCGGGCCCCGTTCACCCAGGCGACCGCTTCGTGGCGCATCTCTCCGGACGGCGGGGTGCGCGCGGGCGCGGTAGCCAGCGGGCCCACGAACCCGTCCGGCTGGCTGGCGGTGTGGCACTCAGCGCATTTCACCGGCTGGGCCACGCCGGCGTTGGCGAGCGCCGCGTGCAGCACCCCAGGGAAGTAGCTGCCTGCCGCGGCGTCCTGGTGGCAGGTGGCGCAGTCGGCCAGCACGGCGTTGGGCACGGCCGTGGCCTGGTGGTTCATCACCATGGGCAGGCTCTGCGTCTTGGCGGTGAGCCGGGTGATGGTGGTGCCCGCGAAGGTGGGGACGTCCGCGCGCACGCTCGCGCTCCTGCCGGGATCGAAGGCGTTGTTGGGCGCGCGCGTGCCGCCCTTCCAGCTGGAGGTGACGTGGCAGCCGCCGCAGTCCGCCGCGCCGTAGGCCGGGTGGGTGAAGCCGGCCTTCGGCAGCGCGGCGAAGGGCTCGGTGGGCGCGTGGCACTGCGCGCACTGGCCGGTGATCTTCGCGTGGCTGAACGGCTGCGGCTCGCCCGTGGGGTGGCAGCGGTAGCAGGCGGCGCCGCGCAGCTCGGCCCGCGCCTCCGGATCGGCCACGCCGCGGGTGTCCACCGGGTAGTCGGCCACCCCGAGGTGGAGCCGGTCGCTGAGGGCTTCCGGGTGCGCGTGGCAGCCCTCGCAGCGGACCTGCGCGAAGCTCGGCGCGGAGGGGCGGTGGCAGCTGTCGCAGCCGATCGGCCCGTTCACGGTGGCGGCGCCGATCGCGTGCGCGGCGCCCGCGGTGATGGGGAACCAGGCGTGCGTGTCTGGCGTGACCGAGGGAGGAGGCGCCTTCACGTCCGTGCACGCGCACGCGCAGGAGGCGAGGAGGACCCAGACGGCACGCGCGGTGGACGAGGAGATCTGCATGGGCGCTCAGGACCTTCGCGAAATCGTCAAACGGCGAAGATGTCACCGCGCACATCCCCCGGTAAGACGGCGCGTACGCTCCGGCCTTGCTGCTTCGAAGCAACAGGTCGTGAGTGCCCAAGTGGTTGGCACCGCTAGGCTTTTTGCGCCGTGCGCCCTCTTTGTGGAAGCTGGTGCGCGGCCTATCCACCGCTGCGAGGACCGGCCAGCGCCAAAGGGCCCGGTGCTAACCTGCCGCGCCCTTGCCCATGCGCTCCACGGACGTCCTCACGCCCACGCCCACCGAGCTGCCACGCCTGAAGCTGGTGGTGGTGGCGGGGCCGGACTTTGGCGCCGAGCTGGTGCTCGACTCCGGCACGTACCGGGTGGGGACCGAGTCCACCAGCGATCTCGTCCTGCAGGACTCGTCCGTCTCGCGCACGCACCTGCTGGCGGCGGTGATGCCGGACGGGGTGGCGCTGACGGACAACCGCTCCACCAACGGCTCCTTCTGTGAGGGGATGCGCTTCACCGCGCTCACCGTGAAGCTCGGCGCGGTCGTGCGGGTTGGCCGCACGGTGCTCAAGCTGCTCTCGGCGGAGAAGCTCCGCCCGGCCGTGCCGCCCTCTGAGCGCGACCGCTTCGGCGCCCTGCGCGGCCGCTCGCTGGCGATGCGGGAGCTCTTCGCGGTGCTGGAGCGGCTGGCCCCCACGGACGTGGACGTGCTGATCGTGGGCGAGACCGGGACCGGCAAGGAGCTGTGCGCACGCGCGCTCCACGAAGCCAGCACGCGCGCCGCGGGGCCGTTCGTGGTCTGCGACGTGGCGGCCCTGTCCTCGGGGCTGGCGGAGGCCGAGCTGTTTGGCCACGTGAAGGGCGCCTTCCCTGGCGGTGGGGAAGAGCGGCCGGGCCTGCTCGAGCGCGCCGCAGGAGGCACCGTCTTCCTCGACGAGGTGGGCGGGCTGCCGCTGGAGCTCCAGGCCAAGCTCCTGCGCCTGCTGGAGAGCCGCGAGCTCCGCCGGGTGGGCGCGGACAGCTACGCCCGGATAGACGTGCGCGTGCTCGCCGCCACGCAGCGCGAGCCGCAGCAGGAGCTGGAGCAGGGGCGGCTGCGCCAGGATCTCTACTACCGGCTGGCCAGCGCGACCGTGCGCCTGCCGCCCCTGCGGGACCGGCTCGAGGACATCCCCCTGCTGATCGACACGCTGCTCGAGCAGCTGGGGCGTCCGCCGGGGCAGCTCACCGAGAAGACGCGCGCGCTCCTGGCCGACTACCGGTGGCCGGGGAACGTGCGCGAGCTGCGCAACGTGGTGGAGGGGGTGGTGGCGCTCGGAGAGCTCCCTGCGCTCCCCGCAGACCCGGGCGGCCGCGGGCCGGGCCTCGAGGTGGGGTTCCACCGCGCCAAGGAGGCGATGGTGGGCGCGTTCGAGAAGGACTACCTCTCTCAGCTGCTCGAGAAGTGCGGCGGCAACCTCTCCAAGGCCGCCCGGGTGGCCGGCCTGGATCGCACCCACCTCTACCGGCTGCTCAAGAAGCACCAGCTCTGGCGCGCGGGCGACGAGCCCTAAAGCCGCGCTCTAAGGCACGCAGTACGGCTCTATCGGCTTGATCGACTCGAAGTGGCCGCTGACGTTCCGCTCGCACTTGTCGCCGAAGGTGCTCTTCTTTCTCAGCCGGACCACCGCGCTGGGCAGCACGCCGAGCAGCCGCCGCTTGTTGTTGGCGAAGTCCGAGGCGGTGATCGCCATGCTCTCCGGCGGTGAGCCCTCTTCGCCGTCCGCGAGGCGCCAGTAGCAGTACTCGGCGGGCTCACACTCCACCTGCATGGGCACGCTGCTCTGGCAGCCGGAGCCGCCGTTGGAGAAGTCGAGCACCAGCTGCACCAGCGCCCAGCCCTTGGCGGGGCCCTGCGGCGGCCGCCAGTCCGCGCCGCCGAGCAGATCGTTCACGCCCGCGGAGCTCTCCTTGAAGACGAGGCTCCGGGGCTCTTCGGTGAACGTGCACTGCGTGCCGGACGCCATCCACGGCCCGCAGCTCTTGAGCCCTTCGTCCTTCTGGCCGTTGCAGTTGTTGTCGTAGCCGTCGCAGATCTCCGCCTTGTCCTGCCGCTGCGCGGCGGGGTTCTTGTCGTCGCAGTCGGTGGGGCAGTCGGTCTCGGTCTGGGCCACGCGCCAGTGCGAGTCCAGCGGCGCGTCCGGGTAGCCGCGCGCGGGGCAGACGTCACAGGCCTGCTTGCAGGCGCTGTCGTTGTCCGCGTCCCAGCAGTAGCGCACGCGGGGGACCGGCGGCGGGGGGATCTCGCAGGCCGCCCAGCGCGGCGTGGAGCCGGTCACCGCCTCGCACCGGGCGTAGCCGTAGCTGCCGCCGTCCGTGCACGGGGCGAGCGTGCCCACCGGGCAGGTGTCGTAGGCCTGCCACGCGCAGGTGCTCCCGCTGCGCAGGCACTTGCTGTAGTGGCCGGTGCTCGGCACCACGGAGAGCTCGCCCTCGTAACAGGGGCTGGAGGGGGCAGGGGAGAAGACGCACTCCTTCTGGCCCGAGGCCGAGTTGAAGACGCACTGGGGATCGGTGCCCGAGCACCCGGGCGGCGAGTCCAGGCAGTCCGCCGGTCCGTTGCAGGGGCGCAGCGCGGGCACCAGGCCGCGCCCGCCGTCAGGCGGCGCCACCGCGCCCGCATCCGGCACCCGGTTGGGACAGGCGTAGGGCGGCGGATCCGGGTAGACCGGCTCCGGGTTGCACCGCTGCGGACAGCCCACGAGCGGCAGCAGCAAGAGGCTCAGGAGCCCCCACTTCCTCGAAGCCATTCGGATGTCCCCCTCGAAAGGTCCGCCTACGAGGCGACCGCGCGCGCCCGTCCGTTGCACCGCTTGGCGTCAGCGCGGCAGCCGGCCCAGGAAGAGGTCCGTGCCGCGCGCGGTGAGCGCACCGCTCCCCACATTGATCTGCCCGCCGAACTGTCCCACGAGGATCAGCGCGTCCGCGGCCGCCGCCACGCCGGTGGCGGACTGATCCGCGAGATCCCCGTACGTGTGGAGATCGATCGTGGAGCCGGTCTCCGAGATGCCGACGAGGAAGGCGTCCAGGCCGCCGCCGCCGTTGATGGACAGGTTGCCGAACGTGCCCGCCGCGGTGCCCTCCATGGAGCCGCAGAACCAGGCGTTGTTTTCCAGGTCCGCCGTCACGTCCAGCCCCTGGTCATTGCCCGAGGCGCCGCCGGCGATGCCCCACTCGGCCAGCCCCGCCGTGCGCTCCAGCTTGAGCAACAGCGCGTCCGTGGTGCTGTGGTTGTGGCTCTCCACGCGCGTGCCGTCCTTGAGGGTCACGGTGCCCTTGAAGGGCGAGGTCACCAGCAGGTTGTCCTTGCGGTCCACCGCGGCGTGGACGCGGCCGCTCACGTTGGCCTCGGGGAAGGTGGCCTTCCACACCACCGAGCCCGCCTCGTCCAGCTTCACCACGAAGAGGCCGGGGCTGCCGGCGGAGGGCAGCGGCGAGCCGCCGGGGAGGTTGCAGGAGCCTTCGTACTGCCCGGCCACGTAGAGGTTGCGCAGGCTGTCCACCACCACCGCGTCCGCGCTGCTGCGCCCCGAGGCGCACGTGTCCGTGAACAGCACCCGGTCCACCACGCCGGCGGGGGAGAGGCGGACCAGGTACGCCACTTCAGAGGCGGAGGTGGCGCCCGAGGGGCCGAAGTTCACCATGCCGGTGAAGCTGCCGGCGCCGTACACCACGCCGCTGGAGGGGATCACCGCCACGTCCCGGCCGAACACGGTGGCACCAGACCCACCGAGCCGCACCGCGCGGGTGGCGGCGCCGGCAGGATCGTACTGGGCGATGAACGCGTCCTGGTTCCCGGCGCGGGTGAAGGTGAGCTCGGCGGAGAACTTGAGATCTCCGCTGGAGAAGGTGCCGGTGACGTAGCTGTTGCCGAAGCTGTCCACCACCACCGCGGCCGCCGCGTCGTTGGCGCTGCCGCCCGCGGCGCTGGTGAAGGTGGTGCCGCCGTCCGCGCGGTAGCTGGCCACGAAGAGATCGTTCTGGCCGCTCTCCGGGAGCGGCGCGGCGCCGAGCTCGGACTGCCCGGAGTAGAGGCCGGCGATCACGATCTCTCCGCTGGGAGAGAGCGCCAGCCCGGCCGCGGTCTCCAGCCCCGCGCCGCCCAGCCGCCGGGACCAGGCGTCGCTGTTGCAGACCGGCCCGTTGCCGCAGAACGCGGCGCGCGCGCCGTCCCAGTCCACGCAGCCGCTCGCCGCAAAGAGCCACAGCAGACCTACAACAGCGCCGCGTCGCATGGGCGCGGACCCTAGTGGCGCCCCCGTGGCCGCACAAGATATGACTCGCGCACCTCCCACGGAGACCCCCCTATGAACGCACCGTCCCGCGCGCTGATCCTGCTTGGCGCGCTCGCCTCTACCGCCGCGCTCGCCGCCGCCCCCAACCGAGTGACCTTGCAGGGCGTGCTGCGCACGGAGACCGGCGCGCTCCAGGACGGGAACTTCGCCTTCAAGGTGCAGATCTTCCCGGACGCGACCAGCACCACGCCGATCGTGGAGGAGACGCTCGCCGCCGTTCCGGTGGCCTCCGGCGTGTTCTCGCTCGAGGTCGGCGCCTCCACGCCCACGCTGGCCGCCAAGCTCGCCGGCGCCGCGGACGCGCACGTGCAGATCAGCGTGAACGACGTGGCGCTCCCCAAGCAGCCGCTCTCCTCCGTGGTCTACGCGCTGCACGCCGCGACCGTGCCCTTCAGCGGGATCCAGGACAAGCCGGCGCCCGCGTGCGCGGACGGCCAGGTGCTCAAGTCGGTCTCCGCGGACGGCGCGCCCACCTGCGTTCCCATGCTCCAGTTGGCCGGCGGCGGCACCGCCACCACCGCGTCCAAGAGCGATCACACGCACGGCTTCGCCTGCGTCTCCCGCTCCGGCACCGCGGGGGCGAGCAGCTCGGCCGGGTGCCAGGCCGGGGAGACGGTCACCTCCGGCGGCTGCTCGCTGGCGGCGGGCGCCACGCTCACCAGCTCCGGCCCCTCCACCTGCCAGATCGGCGGCCTCTGCTTCCTCTGCATTGGAGGCCAGAACTGCCCCATCTACAGCTGGTTCTGCGGAGCCAGCGGCGGCAACGTCACCGCCACCGCCGTTTGCTGCCACTCCACCTGAGCGCCGCCATGAGACTCCTGCTCCCATCGATCGCGGCGCTCTGTCTGCTCGGCGCCGCCTGCGGCAGCAAGCCCCCGAACGTGGAGGACGCCGGCACCGGCGTCACTGGCACCGTGCCGCCCCGCCTGCAGCTCGGCCAGGGCGCCGGCCTGCCCACCGTCTCCGGCGGCGGTTACAGCGTCACCGTCAACGCCGGGCAACCGCTGGTGAAGGAGATGTCGGCGCCGGGCGGCAAGACGCTCCAGCCGGGGCTGATGCCGCAGACCCGGGTGAAGTGACGGCCCGCGCGGGGCTGTGGCATAAAGAGGCCTCTTTTCGCTCGCCATGGCAGCACCCAGCCCCCAGGAAGCCACGCCCCGTCCGGGTGCGCAGGTCGCGCTCTCCGCGAAGGAGCTCGCGCTCGCGCGCGAGGCCGCCGCGCGCGCGGGGATCTCCGTGGAGGCGCTGCTCGCCCGCTGCGCGGTGAGCTACGCCAGGGATCACGGCTTCCAGGAGAACGGGCAGATCACCGTCTGGCAGCGCAAACCGCCCTTCTGGGGGCCGGCGCCGGTGCGGGAGGGCTTGATCGAATCGCTCTTCGTCCCGCTGGAGCCGCTCGCGCTCACGCTGGCACGGCACGCCGCGGCCTACTTCAAGTTCCAGGCGCCCAAGGGCGGCTTCCAGGACGTCTCGCTGGGCGAGTACGTGGCCGGCGCCATGGTCCGGATGGTCTCCGCCGGCAAGCTGCCCGCGGCCGAAGCCAAGCGCGCGCCCGAGCCTGCGCCGGTGGAGCGCAAGGCGCCTGTCCCGGCCGAACCGAAGAGGGCGCCCCCCAAGGCCTCCCAGAAAGAGGGCGTCTACGTCCTCCTGGTGGCCATGGCCGTCACCGCGGTGGTGCTGGGCACGTGGGCGATCTTCCGCGGCCGCAGCCGGAGCGCCGCCGGGCCCGCGGGGCCGCAGATCGCCGCGCCGCAGCAGCCGGCGCACAAGCCCGCCACGGACCAAGATCCGCTGGCGGCGCACGGCCTTCCGCCGCTGGAGCCGGAGGACAAGGAGTCCCGGCCGCGCAGCCTGGTCTACTCGGCGGTGCTGGCCTCGCCCTCCAAGACGGACGAGTCCAACATCGACGCGCTGTTGGAGAGCAAGTACGGGCGCCCCACCGTGTCCGCCGCCGCGGCCCAGCGCCCCGGTGAGGGCCCGGCCTGGGCGGGCGGCAAGCCCGCGCCCGCCCGGCCCAGCTACGCGGCGCTCGGCGAGCTGATGAACGCGGTCCCCTACGATCAGCGCTACGACGTGGCGATCGCGGTGGCCGTGGCGGACGTGGCCACCGTGTACCCGGTGCCTCCGGCGCTGGTGAAGGGGATCATCCGGCGCGAGTCGGACTTCAACCCCAAGGCGGTCTCGAAGACGGGCGCGCTGGGGCTGATGCAGGTGATGCCCTTCAACGCCGAGCGCGTGAATGTAACGAAAGCCGACCTGTTGGTGCCTGAGAAGAACATCCTCGCCGGCGTGCGGCTGCTGGCGGTCTTGCTCAAGTACTACCAGGGGGACGTCATCAGCGCGCTCACTGCCTACAACGCCCGGCCGCGCAAGCTCGGCGCGCCCATCCCGCGAAATGGCGAGACGCCTGGCTACGTTGCCGCGGTGCTCCGCTTCTACGAGCAGTACAACGGCGCGCCGCTGCGGCAGAACGCGCCGCCCGCACCCACGCCGGCTCCGCCGCCATTCGTCTTGACGGGTGGCGCGGATTCGCGTGAGGCTGCGGCCCGTCCTTGATGCGCTCTTAAGGAGCGCACCCCGCCGGATCCACCCTCACCGATTCACCCGAACAGGAGAGCCCCATGGCCGAAACAGTCCACCTCTTTCTCAAAGCGAACGGCACCGACATCAAGGGCGAGAGCACCCAGCACAGCCTCGGTCGTCAGGACTCGATCGAGTGCGTGTACTACGAGCAGGCCGTGGTGACCGCGCGCGAGGCGGGCTCCGGCATGGCCACCGGCCGCCGGCAGTACAACCCGCTGGTGATCCGCAAGCGGATCGACAAGGCCAGCCCGCTGATCCTCAAGGCGCTCGCCGAGAACCAGGTGATCGAGGGCACGTTCAAGTTCTTCCGCCCCAACCCCACCGGCGACGGCACCACCGAGCAGTTCTACACGGTGGTGATCAAGGCCGGCCGCGTGGCCAGCGTGAAGCAGCTGTGCCCGGACACGCTCGTCCCGGCCACCTCCACCGAGCCGCCGCTCGAGGAGATCTCCTTCGTGTTCCACACCATCGCCTGGACGTTCATGCAGGGCGGGGTGACGCACGAGGACACCTGGAGCGGCAACCGGTAACCACCGCTTCGAGGCGAAGGCGGGCGCACTTCGACTGCGCCCGCTTTCGTTCAGCGGTCCCGTTTCAAGCACCCTTTTGGAGGCGGCATGGCGCCCCCCGGCCTCACCGCCAACGAGAGTGAGTTCGAGTTCGAGGCCGAGCCACACCCGGCCGGAGAGCTGCGCGTCCTCTCGTTCGAAGCCTTCGAGGCGCTCTCCACGCCGTACCGGGTCACCGTGGAGCTGGCGGCCCCGGCGGACGTGGAGGTCGACTCCGCCAAGCTCGTGGGCGCCCCGGCGCAGCTGACCTTGCGCGCCGCCGGTGAGTCGGACCGGTGCTTCCACGGGGAGATCTGCGCGGTGAAGACCGCGGACGTGGCGGTGAGCGCGCAGCGCGCGCGGCTGAAGGTGACGCTCCGCCCCCGTCTTTGGCGGCTGGCGCAAGTGCACCGCAGCCGGATCTTCCAGGGCAAGTCCGCCAAGGACGTGGTGGAGGCGATCCTCAAGGACGCCAAGGTGGAGCACCGCTTCGATCTCTCCGGGAGCCCCGCCGCGCGGGAGTTCTGCGTGCAGTACCGGGAGACGGACCTGGCGTTCGTGAGCCGCCTGCTGGAGGAGGAGGGGATCTTCTACTTCTTCGAGCAGGCGCAGGGCGCCCACACGCTGGTGCTGGTGGACTCGAGCTCGGCGTGCCCGGAGCTGGCCGGCGGTGAGCCCCGGCTCCCCTGGCGCGAGGCGAGCGGGCGCGCCGCGGACGAGGAGTCCATCTTCCAGCTCGCCACGCTCTGGAAGCAGACCTCCAGCGCGATCTCGCTGCGGGACTTCAACTACCTGCGCCCGGCGCAGGATCTCACCGCGGGCGCGAAGGAGGACGCGGACGAGCCGTTCGAGCGCTACGACTACCCGGCCCGCTACGAGAACCTGGAGGCGGGCAAGGCGCGCGCGAAGGTGCAGCTGGAGGAGGTGCGGGCGCAGGGAGAGCGCGCCAGCGCCCACACCACCTCGCGCCGCGTGTCCGCCGGGGTCACCTTCGCGCTGGAGGAGCACCCGGACGCGGCCTTCAACCGGGACTACCTGGTGCTCGCGGCGCATCACACGGGCGAGCAGCGCGAGGCGGTGGCGGGAGAGGAGAACGACAGCGAGCGCGGCTACGCCTGCGAGCTGCATCTGCAGCCCAAGGAGATCCCCTACCGGCCGCCGCGGCTCACCCCCAGGCCGGTGGTGAAGGGCGCGCAGACGGCGCGGGTGGGCTCCTCCGGGGACGAGATCCACACGGACGCGCACGGCCGGATCAAGGTCCAGTTCCACTGGGACCGGGACGGCAAGAAGGACGATCGCAGCAGCGTGTGGCTGCGGGTGGCGCAGCCGTGGGCGGGCGGCGGCATGGGGGCCACCTTCCTGCCGCGGCAGGGGCACGAGGTGCTGGTCCGCTTCCTGGAAGGAGATCCGGATCGGCCGCTGGTGGTGGGCTCGGTCTACAACGGCGAGCACGCCCCGCCGGTGGAACTGCCCGCGGAGAAGACGCGCAGCACGCTGCGCACCTCCAGCTCGCCGGGGGACTCCGGGTTCAACGAGCTGCGCTTCGAGGACGCCGCGGGCGAGGAGGAGATCTTCCACCACGCGCAGCACGACTCGCGCACGCGGGTGCTCAACGACGCCTCGCAGGAGGTGGGCGGGAACGAGCAGCTGGGCGTGGGCAAGGACCGCACGCGCGAGGTGCACGGGAGCCAGACCGGCTTCGTGGGCGCGGAGGACCAGCGCGCCGTGCACGGCAAGCAGACGGTGGACGTGACCGGCAACCGCACGGCGGAGGTGAACAAGGGCGAGCTGCTCACCGTGGCCAAGGACCGCACCGCCACCGTGGGCGGCAACCGGCACCTCACCGTGGGCTCCACCACGATGGAGACGGTGGACTCGGCGGGGACGCTGACGGTGGGCGCGGCCTACGGGATCGCCGTGGCCTCCGCGCTGAGCGTGGAGGCGGGCGGGGCGGCCTCGCTGGCGGTGGGCGGGATCTACAGCGTGGACGTGGGCGGCTCGTTCGACGTGGGCTGCGAGAAGGCGGGGGAGATCAAGGTCGGCGGGGACAACGCGCTGGAGGTGGGCGGCGCCTACGCGCTGGACGTGGCCCAGGACAGCGACGAGAAGCACGACGCCAAGCTGGAGATCGAGTCCGTGAAGGAGACGGGCTGGATGGCCAAGAAGATCGAGCTCTCCGCCACGGACGAGCTGCAGCTGGTGGTGGGCGGCAACTTGATCTTGAAGCTCGCCAAGAACGGAGACGTGAAGCTCTCCGGCAAGAAGATCTCGGTGGACGCGGACTCGGACCTCAAGCTGAAGGGCTCGGAGATCAAGAAGACCGGGGACGGCTCGCTGGGCTCCGGCAGCGCCAAGGTGAAGAAGCTGGAGGGCTCCAAGGGCTCGCGCAGCGCGGTCTCGGTCAAGCTGAAGAACCAGGACGGCGAGGCGATGTCCAACGTCCGCTACCGGGTGGAGCTGCCGGACGGCTCCGCGGTGGAGGGCAAGCTGGACGGCGGCGGCGGCGCGAGCGTGGCCAGCTCCAAGGAGGGCAACGCCAAGGTGAGCTTCCCGGACCTCGACGGCAGCGCCTGGAAGGACTCCTGATGGCGGAGAAGACCGAGGCCGCGCCCCTGCTCCGGGACGTGGCGACCTTCGAGCTGGGCGAGACCCAGGTCAACACCCTCCTGGTGGGGCTGGGGGACGTGGTGGTGCCGGTGGAGCTGGATCCGGACGCGGATCCGCTCCAGGACGACGCGGTCCGCCTCGCCAGCGTGGGCGGCGCCTACGACCGGACGCTGTGCCCCGCGGATGAGGAGGACGTGGAGGTGGACCGGGACAACCGGCGCCTCTACTACCGCTTCCGCGCGGTGCCGTTCGGCGCGTACCGCGCGTGGATGAAGGTCGCGGGGGAGTGGGCGGACCTCTACACGGATCTGGTGGTGCGCCAGGGCGGCGCCACCTGCGGTGGCAAGAAGCTCGAGGCCAAGCGCCCGGAGAAGGCGCCCGCGCCGCCGGTGCCGCCGCCGGACCCGGACGTCGAGGAAGACGACGAGCCGCCCGAGGATCTCGGCTACGCGGATCAAATGGAGCCGGTGGAGTGAAAGGACGGACGATGGGCGCGAAGGGTTGGCTCCTCCTGGGGTGCACGCTGCTCGGGTGTGCCGCGCACGCGGACGGCAGCGGCGCCCCCGCACCCAAGCCCGCCGCCGCGCCGGCTGCGGCCGCCACGCCCGGGTCGCTCGAGTCGGTGGTGGTCTGGAGCGGCGCGGACGCGCAGGAGGCGCAGGCCTGGCTCGAGCGCTGGAAGGCCGCCGAGATGGGCTTCTACGAGCTCTTCGAGGGCGGCGCCGGCGCCGGGGCGGTGGAGCAGAAGGAGGGCCAGCACTGGGTGGTGGCGGGCACCTGCTCTGGTGCGCAGGCGGACGCGTTCCTGGCGTTGGTGAAGAGCATCTTCCCCGCCGCGCAGAAGGGGCCGGCCGCGCCGGGCGCAGTGGAGAGGTGCCCGCACTCCGTCTACAACTTCCAGGTCCGGTCTCGCCGGGAGCAGGAGCTCGAGGGCTGGAGGTTCCTGCTGAACGTCTACTTCGCGCCGGCGCAGCTTCCGGGCGTGGCGCCGGACGTGGGCACCACGGTGGTGATCGGCGCGCTGTTCGATCCCAAGGGCGTGCGCAAGAAGGCGCTCACCAAGCGGTACGAGAGCCAGCCAGACAGCCCGGGCGTGGGCCGGCGGATCTGCAAGGTGGCGCTCTCGGAGAAGCCTGGCGAGTACACGGTGCTGGGCACCTGCGACGCGAAGCCCCAGGAGTGCCTGGCCATGGTGACGCACTCGGTGGAGCGCACCGTCTTCAAGCCCAAGCCCAAGGATCTGGGCGCCGAGAGCAAGGTGTTGGAGGAGAAGCGCTCCAAGGGCTGCGAGAGCGACTAGAGGCTTTACCGACATGGGAACCGAGCAAAAGCCCGAGCCGGCCATCGCCCCTGAGGGGACGATCGTGCGCGTGCTGTGCGCGGAGGACGCCGCGCACCCCATGTCCGGGCTCTTCGTGATCTGGGCCGGCGTGCCGCCGAACAAGGACGACGCCAAGGAGCCGGATCAGAAGATCGTCGCGGTGGGGCACGAGAACGACCCCACCCCGGACCGCTTCGTCCTCTCCATCGTGGACAAGGCGGGCTACCTGCAGCCGGTGCTGCCGGACGCCAACCCGTGGCGGCTGGTGGAGCTGGGGGCCTCGCCGCACAGCTACAAGCTCCCGGCGGTGGCTGGCTACCGGGTCTGCCTGGTGCGCCACAGCTCCGCGCCCATGGCCCGCGCGCTCACCGCCTTCCTCAACGGCGGCGAGTTCGACGTGGACGCCTGGGGCGGCAAGGACGCCTGGGGCAGCCAGACGCTGGACCGCGCCAAGCTGGTGAAGGTCCGCGAGCTGGAGGCGCCGGAGAAGGGGGACGCGAACGAAAAGGTCTTCAACATCCCGGAGGCCCCCGAGCCGGACGATCTGTACGTGCCCAGGGGCCACACGCTCTACGACGGCTGGACGCTCTACCCGGGGATGCCGAACGGCAAGTGCAAGCCCTTGCGGGCCAAGGTCTGGGAGCTGCAGCGGCACCTCGCCGCGCTCTGCTACCCGGTGGGGCACCAGGAGACGCCCTACAACGTGGAGCAGCACGACGACTCCACGCCAAAGAAGGACAAGGAGACGGCCGTCTTCGTGGGCGGGATCTTCGAGGAGCGGACGCTGGCGGCGCTCGCCTGCTTCCAGGAGCACGCGGTGCTGGGCAAGGCCTTCGAGGTGGCCAAGCGCGCGCACGCGCACGACAAGCACCTGGCCGCGCAAAAGCCCTTTCGCCCGAAGGAGGCCAATCAGTCCGCCGCGGCGGCGAGCCTGCGCGCGCGCTGGAACTACCTGGTGGGCAAGGACGTCACCGCGGAGCTGGCGCTGGTGGGGCCGCAGGTGGGGCTGGTGGACTTCGCCACCGGCGCGGTGATCGAGCACTGGCTGGAGAAGGGCTACCGCAAGCCGGGCAAGCTGCTGCTGCCCATTGACGCCACCAGCACCGAGTCGATCATCCACCTGCGCGAGGACGCGGCGGTCCAGCTGGTGATGTGGCGCAAGCTGGTGGCGCTCTTCGGCGTGGAGTACGGGCTGAAGTCTGGCCACTCGTTCCGGGACATCAAGGCGATCGCCCGCGGGCGGGCCGGCGTGCTCAACAACTCCATCCACAAGACCGGGATGGCCATCGACTTCTCGATGAAGAGCAACACCAGCCAGACCGACTTCAGCCGCGCCTCGCCCAAGTGGCCGGTCCGGATCGAGCCGCGCGGCTTCCTGGATCCGAAGAGCCCGCTCACCAAGGCCCAGCACAAGGAGAAGGCGCTCAAGGAGCAGGCGGACGCGGCGCAGAAGTCCGCCAGCGACCTGCGCGCGAAGACGCCCAACGCGCCGCCCGCGGACGCGGCGCCAGCCCCGGTGCCGGCGAGCGCCGAAGAGGGCGCGAAGAAGACGGCCGCGGCGCGCAAGGCGCTCTCTTCCGCCCACAAGGACGGCAAGCTCAAGGCGCACGAGGACTACGCCAAGGCGCTGGACGCGGAGCGCCGCTTCTGGAGCAAGGAGGTGGAGCGGCTGGAGAAGGAGTCCCAGGACGAGAAGACCAAGGACTTCTTCAAGATGCGGTGGTGCCTCTACGGCCACTCCAAGCTCGACACGTCTGACGGCGCCATGGACGGCCTGCTGGACGCGCTCGCCGGCTTCGCCAAGGCCATGGAGGACGCGCTGGCCGAGCGCTTCCACGCGGACGTCCGGGACGCGGGGCGCGAGTGGGTGCGCACGAAGGCGAAGGACTACGCCCCGTTCCTGGAGCCGGGGCGCTTCCTCAACGCCGCGCGCCTGCCCGGGGACGGGCTCCGGGACCGGCTGCGCGCCACCTTCTTCCGCACCGAGCTCAACCCTTTCATGCCGGACGCCTGGCAGGAAGACGGCGGGGACTCGCTGGGCAAGGCGCTCACCCCGGACAAGGACCGCGGCGCGGTGGACCCGGACTCGAAGATCACCCCGTTCCCTCCGCCCGGGAACGACTACACCGCCAAGTCGTACGCGAACCTCACCGCGCTGGGGCACCTGGCGGGGATGCGCAGCATCGGCACCGCCGGGAAGAAGTGGAAGCTGCAGATGTCCACCGTGCCCTGCCTGGGCTTCGCCAAGGTGGTGGAGCTGGTGGACGCGGCGAGCGGCCACAAGGACGCCAAGGCGGTGCCGGTGGTGCTGGTCCACGCCAAGGGCGTGAGCATCTCCCGCCCGCAGGCGGACCTGGATCTGGACTTCCTCAAGGCCTGGGCGAAGCAGGTGGGGGAGCTCTCGCTGGCGCCCGGGGAGAAGAAGAAGCGCTCCGCGCACCTGTCGTTCAGCGGACCGCAGGTGACGGCCGCGCTGCCGCCCGAGGCGAAGAAGGACGACGGGCACCGGTTGATCGACGCGCTCAAGGGCGACTTCAAGGACAAGCGCTTCTGGGTGGTGAAGGCGGGGCAGAGCACGCAGGTCTCGGACTGGCTCGGCTCCGCCCACACCGGCGCGCAGCTCGCGGAGAAGCTGGAGGCGGCCTGCAAGGCGCTCTGGGAGACGCGGGCCAAGGAGGTCCCCAAGCGGCAGCGGGACTGGTGGGAGGTGACGCTGCAGCCCATCTTCGAGAAGGGCGGCACGCCGGCCACGATCAACGACGTGGCCTTCCTCCCGAAAGACCAGGTGATGATCCCCGCGCCCGGCGAGCCGCGGACGCTGGAGTGGTGGCACTACCAGAGCAACCACGCCCAGAACGGCCGCTGGGATGATCAGGTGGAGTCGATCGGCTTCTCCAAGAAGATCCTCCTCGCCCCGGCGGAGCCGCCAATGCAGGACGGCGGCGCGTTCGACGGCGCGGGCATCGGCTACACCAGCGCCGAGATGGAGTCGATGGCGGGCGGCATGAGCGTGAACTCGGAGCCGGAGAACGTCTGGACCGAGCGCCCGAAGGGGTGGGGCTAGCCCATGGGCAAGGAGCACGTGGTGAAGCAGGGGGAGACGCTCTCCGGGATCGCCCGGGAGCACGGGTTCGCGGACTGGCGGCTCGTCTACAACCACGCCTCCAACGCCGAGCTGCGCAAGAAGCGGCCGGACCCGAACGTGCTGTACCCCGGGGACAAGATCCAGCTGCCGGACGTGAAGCCGCGCACGGTCTCGCGCAAGACGGGCGGCGGCGGGCCCTTCACGCTGCAGACCCGCAGCCGCGTGGTGCGGCTCAAGCTGGTGGACCCCGCCGGCAAGGCGATGGGCAGCGCGAAGTACACCCTGACCTTCACCGGCAAGCCCCCGGTGGAGGGGAGCACGAAAGGCGACGGCACGCTGGAGGTGCCGCTGCCGGCCACCTGCCGGGACGCCTTGCTGGTGGTGGGAGAGCAGCGCTTCAAGCTGCAGCTGGGCCACCTGAACCCCATGGACGACGTCCCGGACGAGGGCGTCTCGGGGGCGCAGGCCCGGCTGGCCAACCTGGGCTACGCGGTGGCGGAGGCCACCGGCACGCTGGACGCCGCCACCAAGGTGGCGCTCGCGGCGTTCCAGGCGGATCAAGGCCTGGAGGTGGACGGGACGCTCAGCGCGGCGACCAAGTCCAAGCTCAAGGAAGCGCACGGCTGCTGACGTAGAGTTTCTCTTTCCTGGGAATGAAGCCATGAGTGATCCCGCCGCCGTCCTCGCCCCGGTCACCACCGAGTTCGAGCTCTCTTGTGGCTCCTTCACGGCCAACGAGCTGGGGGTCCTCTCGTTCGAGCTGTCCGAGGAGCTCTCCCGGCTCTACTCGGCGGATCTCACGCTCGTCCCGCAGGAGGGGGTGGAGGTGGACGCCGCCGCCCTGCTCGGCGCGCCGGCGCTGCTCACCCTTCGCCTGCCGGACGGGAGCGCGCGGCTGCTGCACGGGATCATCGCGGAGGTGGAGCGCTGGGAGGAGGGGACGGGCGAGGGGCGGGTGCGCTGCCGCGTCCGGGTGGTGCCCAAGCTGTGGAAGCTCTCGCACGTGCGCCGCAGCCGGATCTTCCAGGAGAAGAGCATCCCGGAGATCGTCCAGAAGGTGCTCAAGGACGCCTCCATTGCCCTGCGGCTGGAGCTCTCCGGGAAGTACCCGCCGCGCACCTACTGCGTGCAGTACCGCGAGTCCGACCTCGACTTCGTCTCCCGGCTGCTCGAAGAGGCCGGCATCTTCTACTACTTCGAGCACGGCGAGTCCGAGCACACGCTGGTGCTCGGGGACGCGCGCGGCGCGTTCGGCGAGGTGCCGAGCGGGCCGATCGTCTACCGCGAGCCCTCCGCCCGCGCGGCGGACGCGGATCACATCGAGTCCTTCCAGACCCGCGAGCAGCTGCGCCCGGACGCGGTGGCGCTGCGCGAGTTCGACTACCTCAAGCCCTCCCTGGATCTGAGCGCCAAGGCCACCCAGGGCGAGGGCGCGCTCGAGGTCTACGACTACCCGGGCCGCTACGCGGACGGCCCTGGTGGCAAGTCCCAGGCGACCATCCGGCTGGAGGAGCTGCGCACGCAGGCGCGGACGATGGAGGGCTCGGCCACCGTGCGCCACCTGGGCCCCGGCCTCACCTTCGAGCTCACCGAGCACCCCACCAGCGCGCTGGACGGCAAGTACGTGCTCACCTCCGTGGTGCACCACGGCCACCAGCGGGAGCTGCTCTCGGGCGGCTTCGGCTCGGACGAGGATGAGGACGAGGAGGGCTCGGACGGAGGGGACGAGGTCCGCTACCGCTGTGAGTTCACCTGCATCCAGGCGGACGTCCCGTTCCGGCCGGAGCGGCGCACCGCGCGCCCGGTGGTGGCGGGTCCGCAGACGGCGATCGTGGTGGGCCCGGCGGGCGAGGAGATCCACACGGACGCGCACGGCCGGGTGAAGGTCCAGTTCCACTGGGACCGCGAAGGCAAGAAGGACGACCGCAGCTCCTGCTGGATCCGCGTCAGCCAGGCGATGGCGGGGGCGGGCTTCGGCGCGCTCTACCTGCCGCGGGTGGGGCACGAGGTGGTGGTGGAGTTCCTCGAAGGAGATCCGGACCAGCCGATCATCGTGGGCTCGGTCTACAACGGCGAGAAGCCGCCGCCGGTCTCCCTGCCGGACAACAAGACGCAGAGCACGGTGAAGAGCAGCTCCAGCCCCGGCGGCGGCGGCGCCAACGAGCTGCGCTTCGAGGACGCGGCCGGGGCGGAGGAGGTCTTCCTCCACGCGCAGAAGGATCTGCGGATCAGCATCCGCAATGACCGCTCCCAGGAGGTGGACGGGAACGAGCGGCTGGTGGTGAAGAAGAGCCGCTCCTCGGAGGTGGACGGCAACCAGGCCGTCACGGTGAAGAAGGACGACAGCCTCACCGTGGGCGGGAACCAGAAGCTGGAGGTGGGGAAGGACCGCGCCACCACCATCACCGGGAGCGACACCGAGACCGTGGCGGGAGATCAGACGGTCAGCGTGGGCGGGGCGCAGTCCGTCACCGTGGGCGGCAGCGCCACGGAGACGGTGGGCGCGGGCAAGGCGCTCGCGGTGGGCGGGGCGTACTCGGTGGCGGTGGGCGGGGCGATGACGGAAGTGGTGGGCGCGGCCCGGGCTGAAGCGGTGGGCGGCAACCGCTCGGAGACGGTGGGCGGAAAGCGGAGCGAGACCATCGCCGGCGGCAAGACGGTGCGGGTGGGAAAGGATCTCTCCGAGTCGATCGGCGGCAAGCGCACCTTCAAGGTCGCCAAGGACGCCACCCACAACATCGGCGGCAAGCTCAGCCAGAACGTGGCAGACGCGTACACGCTCAAGGCCAAGAAGCTGGTGCTCTCCGCCGAGGAGACCTTCACCTTGAAGGTGGGCTCGGCCACCATCGAAGTGAAGAAGAACGGCGACATCACCATCAAGGGCGCCAAGGTGCAGGTGAACGCCTCGGGCGACCTGCTGCTCAAGGCGTCGAAGATCTCGGAGAACTGAAGACCTTGGTGACGGCGCCCTCTCCCCGTTGGGACCTCCTCGAGGAGCACCTCGAGTCCGCGGCGTTCCTCTTCGGCCACTGGGAGCGGGCGCTGGTGGATCCGGAGTACGCGCTCGGCGAGGTGCTCGCCGGGCCCGAGGAGCGGCTGCTCGCGCACCTGGACGCGCTGGTGCTCGGCGGGCGCCGCGCCGCGCAGAAGCTCTTGCTCCCGGCGCTGGCCGGGGAGGACGCCTTCGCCTGCTTCGCCGCCGCGTACGCGCTGCTCGCCTCGGAGGACGGGGACTTCACCCCCGCGGTGCTGGAGGCGCTCGCCGCCGGCGAGCCCGAGCACGTGGAGGCGCGGGTGCGGGCGCTGCAGCTGGCGCCGCGGCTGGACCTGGGGCCCGCGCTGGCCGCTCAGCTCGCGGGGAAGGCGCCTGCGCCGGCGCTGCGCGTGCTCGCCTTCCGGCGGATGGACCCTGGGAGTGGCTTTCCGCTGAAGGCGCTGGCCGCGTCCACCGAGCCGGCGGTGCGCTGCGCGCTGCTGCGCTTCGCGGCCGTCTTTCCGGATCGCGTGCCGCGCGAGCTGGTGGCGGACTGCGTGGGGGCCCAGGATCCGGCGGAGCGCGCGGCGGCGCTGGAGGCGGGGTTGGTGCTGGGGCTCAAGGCCGCGTGGGCGGACTGCGAGAAGTGGGTCCGCGAGGGCGGAGCGGGTTGGGAGACCGCGGCGCGCGCCTTCGCGCTCTCCGGCGAGGCGGACCTGGCGCCGCTGTTGCGCGCGCTCGAGGACCCGGCGCGGCGGGGCGCGGCGCTCTTCGCGTTGGGCTTCACCGGCCGGGTGGCCGCGGCGGACGCGGCGGTGGCGCTGCTCGCGGACGAGGACGCAGGCCCGCTCGCGGGCGAGGCCTTCTGCGCGGTGAGCGGGCTGACGCTCCAGGGCCGCTTCCAGGCGCAGGACGAAGGCTGGGATCCGGGCGCCCCCGAAGCGGAGGACGACGCGCCCTACGGCCCGGAGGCGGATCTCCCCTCGCCCATGCCGGAGGCGGTGGCCGCCTGGTGGGGCAACGAGCGCAAGAAGCTGGATCCCTCGCAGCGGGTGCTCGGCGGGCGGCCGTGGTCGCTCGAAGGCCTGGCGGCGGCGCTGGAGGACGGGCCGTGCCGGCGGCGCGAGGCCCTGGCGCTGGAGCTGGCCATCCGCTCGCGCGGGGCGCACCAGCTGGAGACGAAGGCGAGCGCGAGGCGGCAGCGGCAGGAGCTGGCCGAGCTGAAGGGCGCGCTGCGCAAGGGTCCGGGGACGTTCCGGGAGCTCCTGGAGTCGCCGCCCCCGCGGCTTCCTCCGGTGAAGCCGAAGTGACTACAGTGGCGCGGCGCTTCGAAGGTCGCGCGAAAGGTACGTTAGATGGGCACCAGCGTGGGCGTGAACAAGCTGTCGGTCGTCAACGCGGACACCAACGGGACCAGCATCGCCTTCCCGGACGTGTGCAAGACGCCCAGCCCGGCCGGGCCGGTCCCCATCCCGTACCCGAACATCGCCCAGTCGAGCGACACCGATAAGGGCACCAAGAAGGTGAAGGTGGAGGGCAAGCCGGTCTGCGTGAAGGACTCGGTCTTCAGCACCTCCTCCGGCGACGAGGCGGGCAGCGCCGGCGGCGTGGCCTCCAGCAAGACCAAGGGCAAGGCGGAGTTCGTGAACTACTCCTTCGACGTCCAGTTCGAAGGCAAGAGCGTCCCGCGCTCGTTCGACCTGATGCTCCACAACGACAAGAACACCCCGCCGTTCCCCGTGCTCCAGGGCCCGCTGGTGGCCATGGGGGGCCCGGGGGACAAGGGCAAGTGTCTGGTCTGCGAGAAGGAGCTGTAGTGACCGCGCCGGGGACTGGCTCCGCTGAGCGCCACCGTGTTCGTCAGGGCCGTGGAGGGCGGTGCCTGTCCCCCAGGCAGTGCGCTCATCGTGGCAGGGCCCTGCCCGGATGGCCGCTGCAGCGGGGGGACAGGCACCGCCCTCGCCCCGCATGCGCGAAAGACGCAACGTGCCGAGCGGAGCCAGTCCCCGGCGGCCGCCCATGAGCGCACCGAAGGCACGAACCAAGGCTCCGGTCACCAAGCTGGAGGAGACGGGCGCCCGGGTGGGCACCATCGTCTCCGCCGAGCACGGCGAGGTCCGCGTGGACTTCGCCGGCAACGCGCGCGGCCCGCTGCTGGCGCGCGTGGCCTCCACGCTGGACGACGCCTCGCTCGCCCGCGCGGCGGAGCGGCACGAAGAGGCGCTGCTCTTCTTCGACGGCGCCGGTGGCCAGCCGGTGGTGCTGGCGCTGCTGCGGCCGCCCACCGCCGCGATCGACGCGGTCCTCGAAGGCACGCTCCCCGCGAACGGGGCCGCTGCGCCGGTGGCGCGGGTGGACGGCAAGCGGGTGGAGATCACCGGGCAGGAGGAGGTCGTCCTGCGCTGTGGGAAGGCGAGCCTCACGCTGCGGCGGGACGGCAAGGTGGTGCTGCGCGGGGTGAACGTGGTGAACCAGGCGGACGGCGTGCAGCGGATCCGCGGCGGCAAGGTCGAGATCAATTGAGCCAGCGTCCTCGAGCGGAGCGGGTGGAGGGCCTCTCCATCACCGGGCTGGGCATGGCCACCAGCCTGGGGGTGGACGCGCCGAGCGCCTGCGCCGCGGCGCGCGCCGGACTGACCCGGGTGGCGGGGAGCGACTTCTCGGTGCTGGACCGCGAGGCCTTCGAGACCATCCCGGTGGCCGGCCACGCGGTGGGGACGCTCACGCTGGGCTTCGCGGAGCTGGGGCGCTGGGTGCGCCTGGGCTCGCTCGCGCTGGGAGATCTCCTCTCCCGCACGGCGGTGCCGCCGCAGACGCCGGTCTTCCTCGCCGCGCCCGGGCCGTACGCGCTGCGCGCCTCCGGGGACAAGGAGGCCACCGAGGAGTACGAGGCCCTGCTCCCGTACCTACGCGGGGAGCTGGTGCCGAAGATCTTCGCGGCGAGCGGGCTCCCGGCGCCGGCCACCCACGACGTCTTGTTCGACGACGAGCTGGGCGCCGTCACCACGCTGGCGCTGGCGGTGGACGCGCTCAAGACAGGGAAGGCCACGCAGTGCCTGGTGGGCGGGGTGGACTGCCTGCTCGAGCCGCGGTGGCTGCAGGCCTACGAGCAGCTGGGGGTGCTCAAGACGGCGGTCCGCTCGGTGGGGTTGATGCCGGGCGAGGCGGGCGTCTTCCTGCTGCTGGAATCCGAGCGCGAGGCGCGCCGCCGAGGCGTGAGCCCCTTGGCGAAGCTGGAGTCCTTCGCGCTGGCGCCGGAGGTGGAGCGCTTCGGTGACGCGGCGCCGGCGGGGCGGACGCTGGCGGACGTGGTGGATGCCGCGGCGAGGCTCTCGGCCACACCCTGCGCCCAGCTCCTGCCGGATCTCAACGGGGACGCGGTGCGCGCGCGGGAGTGGGGTACGGCGTTGGTGCGGCTGGCGCAGCGGGGGCTGCCGCGCGCGGAGACGGTGGCGGCGATCTCGTTTGGCGCCACGCGGGCGGCCTCCGGTCACCTGGCGGCGGGCCTGGCGGTCCGCGCCTTCGCCCGCGGGTACGCGCCGGGAGACGCGGCGCTGGCGTGGGTGGCGCCGGACGCGGGCGGCCGGGGAAGCTTCGTCGTCTCGAGGAGTCGCAACCCATGACCCAGCAAGGCCCCCATTCCAAGAAGCCAGCGCAGCAGAAGGGCAACTTCGACCGGGACTCCGAGTACCGGAAGGGCTGCGACAAGAACGGCTGCGGCCGCGGCTACCACGGCAACCGCTGGGACGCGCACCACCTGCTGCCGTGCGAGACCTTCACCGGGCTGATCCAGTTCATCCGGGACAACCTGGACGCCAGTGGGTACGACATCAACAAGCCGTACTCGATGGCTGGGCTGCCCAAGCTCACCGCCTTCATCCTCTACTTCCAGAAGCCCCCGCCGGGCGTGGCCGCGCTGCCGTTCAAGAAGCGCAGCGAGAAGACGGTCACCATGCGCCGCTGGGGCAAGGTGCGGCAGTACGACAAGGACAAGCACAAGCCGATCGCCTTCCCGGGCGAGTGGCCGGTCCACAACCCCTGCAACTGGGGTCACACCGAGTACAACACCGAGGTCTTCGATCACCTGGACGGGCTGATCTTCGATCCCATGCGCCAGAAGGCGGCGAAGAACCCGCCGGAGCACTTCACGCCGGACCAGGTGAAGGGGATGCTCGAGTCCGCCCGCGATCTCTTCTGGACCCAGCTGCAGACCATCCCCACCGAGCCGGGCGGCGGCGGGATCGTCGGGATCGAAGCGAACCTGCGCGAGCGCTACGGCAAGGCGAAGAACGGCTGGTGGAAGCCCCTGTGCATGTCGAGATCCGCCGCCAAGCCGACCTCCCCGTCGCTGCGCTGATGCGTTAGAAGGCGCCCCTATGAGCTACCTGCACATCGACGCGGAGCGCACCGGCAAGGCCGCCTGGCTGAAGAAGGTGGAGGGCTTCGAGGAGACCTGGCTGCTCGACAGCGGCGTGCCGCTCGCCGGCAAGTTCCCCAAGGACGCCGTGTTCAAGATGAACAAGGACATGAAGGAGCGGATCGCGCTGCACGACTTCATGCCCAACGGGCAGCACCTGCTGGTGGTGAGCGAGCCCGCGAAGAAGTTCTTCGAGGACGCCAAGCTCCAGCACGTGGAGTACCTGCCGGCGACGATCGTCAACCAGAAGGACAAGAAGGTGAAGGAGCCCTACTTCATCGTCCACTCCTACCCGCGCGTGGACTGCGTGGACCCGGCGAAGACCAAGCACAAGCCGAACCTGATCGACAGCGAGCAGTGGATGCAGGTCTCCGAGGTCACGTTGATCCCCTCGAAGATCCCGCCGGACTTCCAGCTCTTCATGGCCACCCACGTCCCGTGGCTGCGGTTGATCAGCGGAGATCTCGCCGCGCAGCTCAAGCGAACCAAGCTCAAGGGCTTCACCCTCACCGACCCCAAGGCCTTCACGGTCTAAAGCGCCCGCCATGCTCGAACCGCTCTCGGAGATCGCCGCGGATCTGGTGGGGATGCTCAACGAGAGCCTCGAGGGCGTGGACGAGGCCGTGGATCCCGAAGATCAGCTGATCCAGGCGGACTCCGCCTGCGCCTACTACCAGGGCGTGGGGATCTGCGAGCTGCTCCTGGACGCGAACACGGATGACTTCTTCCACCACCTGATCCGCAGCGCCCAGGTCCGGCGCTGGATGCTGCAGCGCAAGTGGCCCGCCGAGGACGAGATCCGCCGGCTCCTGCGCGCCAGCAACACCCGCGGCCTCTTCGGCGCGCTCGCCGCCCGCCAGTGGGGGCTCGCCGCGGAGCTCTCCAAGCTCGCGCCCGTCACCACCCACCCGGACGACGAGGTGGAGGAGGACTTCCGCTACGCCCGGCTTCTGCACCTCGAGCTGGCGGGCGCTCCGGCGGCGGAGCTGGACGCCGCGCTCGCCGACTTCACCGCCGCGGCGGACGGGAAGGGCGCCCGGCTCGCGCTGTGCCAGGCGCTGCTCGCCAAGGACGAGCCCAAGGCGCTGGAGGCCTTCGCTGCTTTGATCGACGAGCGGACCGCGGAGCTCGAGGAGCTGAAGTCCTCCGCCGCGAGCCGCGACTCGCTCTTCGCGCCGTTCTCCGCCATCTACGTGGAGGGGCTGGCGTGGCTGGCGCTGCTCGAGCAGGCCGGCTTCAAGACCGAGCGGGACTACGTCTACTGCCCGTCGCTCGCGCGGGGCGAGCGCTACGCGCCCTTCGTCCCCAGCACGTTCCCCGCCGTCCCGCTCTGAACGCGCATCGCGGAGATCTCGGTGGGCTCGCGCCGCAGCACCAGCTCGCCCTTCCAGAGCAGGATCACCTTCTGGGCGTCGGTGTCGACGATCACCGTGTCCAGGCGCGTCTTCACCGGCGCGTCCGGCAGACCGCTGCGCGCCACCGTCACCTCCGGCGCGGCCACCCCGGGGAGCTTGAAGGAGTAGCCCCCTTCGGGCCGGACCCCCGTCACCACCACCGGCTCGTCGCCCTTGAGGTGCCCCGGGGCCACCTGGCCGGCCGGCGCGGCGTTGAGGAAGCGGCGGTCGAAGTTCTTCGGCAACAGCGGCGCGCGGTCCTTCTCCCAGGCCTCGTCGTAGGTGCCGGCGTGCTGCGTGCGCGGCTCCCAGTTGGGCGAGACGAAGCCGAAGCCCACCGGCGTGGGGCGGTCTGACCAGCCCTTGAAGGGGCGGGTGGGGTCTTCCAGGTTGGGGCAGCGCAGCCCTTCCTCGAAGCGGGTGCCGCTGCCCCGGAACCCCACGCCCACCGGGTTGCGCGGCTCGAACTGGGGCCGCTTCGCGTCCGGGTTGGACTTGTCCCAGCCCCCGAACGCGCGCTCCCAGTGCAGGGGGATCTTCTCGAAGGGGACCGGCTTGGTCATCCCCACGTCCGTCAGCGTCTTGAAGAAGGCGCGCTCGCCCACCACCTTGAGCCCCTTCTTGAGCGGGCCCACCTGGAAGGCGACGAGCAGCTCCGTGGTGTTGGCGCGGGGGGCGGCGGCGCTCCCCACCAGCACCACGTCCGTGGCGGGCTTGGCCAGGCCGCCCTCCGGCTCATAGCGGTAGCTGGCGGTCTCCGGCTCGCCGTAGCAGTCCCCCGCGAGCAGCGGCGGCTCCTGCTCCTGCGCGAGCGTGAGCCCGTCCGGGGAGAGCGCGTACGTCGCCTTCACCACCGCCACGAGCAGCGGCCGGCCCTCCTCGTCCGCCACGAAGACGGGCTCGAAGACGAACGGCGTCAGGTTCTCGGTCGCCGGGTGGCCCATGCCGCTCCTTCAGTCCTTCGAGCAGTAGATGACCTCTTTGTACGCCGGCACGTTGCGGCCGGCGCCGGGGACGCCGCTCGAGGCGGCGGAGGCCGCCACCGCGTGGCTGTGGCTCCCATTGGTGCTGGTGCCGCCGTTCACCGCGTGCTGGTGATCGCCGGAGGGCAGGATCGCGCCGCCCCACCGGTTGGCGGGCGAATTCTGATCTGCGCGGCCGCGGGACTGGTCCAGCGCGCCAGCGCCGTAGCCCATGCCCAGATCCAGCGAGTGGGTGTGGCTGCCGGCCACGTTGGTGCTCCCGCTCACCGAGTGCGAGTGGTCCCCGGCGGCGGCGGAGGAGGCGCTGATCGCGTGGGTGTGCTCCACCACCACCGCGTCGTCCGAGCCGCCGGTGTCCAGCGAGCCGGAGTTGCCGGCCGGCTCGCCGCGCGGGAAGCGGCCGCGCAGGGCGGTGTACTCGGTCCAGCCGGTGGGGCAGGGGCCCGCGAACATCGCGATCATCCCCGGCGGCACCAGCTGCCCGGCGAGCGGCCCCACCGCGGCGGCGGCGGTGGCCGCGTGGAGCGCGAAGAAGGAGGAGTTGAGGCGCTGCTTGGGCAGCGGCTTGTCGTCCACGCTGATCGCCACCAGCGGGTCCGCCGCGGCGGCCAGCTTGGCGGAGAGCTGCGGGTCCTTCTCGCCCACCTCCAGGTTGAAGATCCCGGAGCTGACCGGGACGCCTTCGAAGCTCTCGTCCAGCAGCGCGGTGGTGGCGCCCTCCTCGGCGTAGATCAGCACCCGGAACTTGAGCGCCCCTTCCTCCAGCGCGCCGGAGTCCTTGCGCAGCACCCCCTGGATGGAGACGCGGTTGGGGGCGGCGGCGAGCGCGGGCAGGCTGAGCGCGAGGAGCAGGGGTGCAGCGCGGGCGAACATGGGACGGCTCCGAGGGTGTTGGGACGAGAGGATGCGCGCTTCTACACCGTCAGCGCGCCGCCTCCCAGCGCCGCAGCGCCTCCAGCCGCTTCGTCCAGCCGGGGCCTGCCCGCGCGAAGTCATCCGCCGCCTGCGCCGCCAGCGTTCGGGCCCGCGGCCGGGCGGCCGGGGAGGGCCAGAGCGCCTGGGCGAGCGCCAGCCGAGCGTCGCCCGCGCGGCCGGGGACCCCGCCGTGGGCCTCGTGGAGGGCGAGCGCGCGCTCCAGCGGCGCCACCGCCTGGGTCAGCTGCCGCAGCGCCACCTTCTCCTGGCCGATGCCCACCAGGTCCGCCACCAGATCCGGGTGGGTGGGGCCCAGGCTCTGCTCGCGCAGCGCCAGCGCGCGCTCGTAGAGGGCGAGCGCCTCCGCGTGGCGCTCGCCGTGCGCCAGCGCCGCCGCCTCGCTGTTGAGGAGGATCGCCACGCGGGAGCTCTGCGGCCCCAGGGTCTTCTCGATGATCGCCCGGGCGCGGCGACAGAGCGGGAGCGCCTCCTCCGTCCGGCCGAGCGCGCCCAGCACCACGCACTGGTTGTTGAAGCTGGTGGCGAGCAGCGGGTGCTCGGGGCCCAGGGCTCGCTCGCGGATCTTGAGGGCGCGGTCCTGCAGCGGCAGGGCCTCCTCCGGGCGGCCCATGTTGTCGAGCACGGTGCAGAGGTTGTTGAGCGCGGTGGCCACCTGCGGGTGATCCGGCCCGAAGATCTTCTCCGAGCTGGCGATCGCCCGGCGGTGGAAGGCGAGCGCCTCCTCGAACTTGCCGATCCGCCCCAGCGCGATCCCCAGGTTGCCCACCACCATCGCCACGTCGGTGTGCTCCGGCCCCAGCTTGGCCTCCTTGAGCGCCAGGGATCTCCGGTAGTGGTCGATCGCCTCGTCGAACCGTCCCTGGGACTGCAGCACGCCGCCCACGGTGTTGAGCAGCGTGGACTCGAGCAGGTCGTCCCCGCCGAGCCGGAGGATCGCCGCCCGGGCGCGGCGCGCCCACTGGTGCGCCTCGTCATGCCGGGACTGCCGGTAGCCCACGTTGAAGACCAGATCCGTCCAGACCTTCGCCGTCAGCTCGTCGTGGCGGGAGGCCTCCGCCAGATCCACGCTCTCCAGCATCGCCTGCTCGGCGGCCTTGAAGTCCCCGGCGGCGTCCAGCAGCTTCGCCTGCAGCAACAGCGCCTCGGCGAGCAGCGGCTTGTACTCGAGCAGCCGCGCGGCGGCGGTGCGCTCCTTGGCGAGCGCCACGCCCTGCGCGTACTTCCCGGCGGTGGCGAGCGCCCAGAGCTCCGCGTGGCGCGCCCGCTCCGCCTCCACCTGCGCGGCCAGCTGTGGCGTCTCCGGGGGCGGCACGCGCGCCAGCACGCCTTCGCTGTCCGCGCATCCCTCCACCGGCGCCAGCGCGGACACGGCCTGGCGCGCCCGCTCCACCACCGCCCGGTCCGCCTGCAGGAAGATCCCGGTGAGCGCGGAGAGCTCGCGCAGCCGGCGATCCAGGCAGCGCATCTTCAGATCCAGGAGCTCCTCGGACTGCTCCGCCCGGAGCCGGGTCGCCTCGCAGGTGCCGCGGTGCAGGGCCACCCACTCCTGGCCGTAGGCGCTCAGCGCGCGCGTGACGCCGTCCGCGGCGCTCGCGGCGTAGGGCGCCCCGCTGCGCTCGAACGCCTCGCGCAGCGCCCGCCCGCGCTCCGGGCCCCAGGCGGTGCTCAGCCGCTCCGCGCCGCCGGAGCAGATGGCCTCTCCGCGCTGGCGCGCCCGCACCACGCCCGCCGAGCTCACCAGCGCCGCCAGCCCGGCGGAGGCCACCAACGCCGCGATCCGCGCCTTGGAGCGGCCCGGGTCCCGGCGCAGGGCCGAGAGCAGCTGCGCCATGGAGGGGTAGCGGGCCTGGGGATCCGGGGAGAGCGCGCGCAGGAGGATCCGCCGCAGGTGGGGCGGGACGCGCGCGCCGCGCGGTGGCGGGCGGACGGCCCCGGCGCGCACCGCCCGGGCCAGCGCGCGCAGCGTCTCGCCGGCAAAGGGCCGCTCGCCGTAGAGGGCCTCGTAGAGCGAGACGGCGAAGCTGAACTGATCCGTCTTGGCGTCCGCGGCGCCCCGGTCGAACTGCTCCGGCGCGAAGTAGGCAGGCGTGCCCAGCGTGGCCCCCGCCAGGGTGAGGGGCTCGCCCGTTCCCAGGGCGCTGCCGGCCAGCTCGGGCGGGGGCGTGGGCACCTCCGGGGGCGGCTCGGCGGAGACGGCGCGCGCCAGGCCGAAGTCGGTGACGCGGGCGCGGTCGTCCTTGCCCACCAGCACGTTGCTCGGCTTGAAGTCGCGGTGCACCAGCCCCGCCGCGTGCGCGGCCGCCAGCCCTTCGCCCGCGGCGAGGAAGAGCGCCAGGATCTCCCTCCAGCTGCGCGGGCGTCCCGCCAGCCAGCGGGAGACGGTGCCGCCCTCCACCAGCTCCATGGCCACGAACAGCTGCCCCTGCAGCTCGCCCACGTCGTGCACGCCCACCACGTTGGGGTGGGAGAGGCGGGCCATGGCCTGCGCCTCCCGGGCGAGCCGGGCGCGGGCGTCCGACCGGGCCTGCCGCCGGGCGCGGCGCAGCAGCTTGAGCGCCACCTTGCGGTCCAGCTCGGGATCGTACGCCGCGTACACCACGCCCATCCCGCCCGCGCCAATGCAGTCCAGCACCACGTACCGGCCCACCGTCTGCCCGCGCACCAGCAGCGGCGCCTCGGGCGCGGACGGCTCGCTCGAGGGCGTGGCGGCGGTGCTCGGGCTGAGGATCTCCTCCCCCGCCCGGGCGAAGGCGGCCAGGGTGCGCCGGCAGCCCGCGCACTGATCGAGGTGGACCTCCAGCCGCGCCGCGGCGCTCTCGGAGAGGACGCCCTGCGCGAAGTGCAGGAGCTCCATCTCCGCCAGACAACCGGTCTGAATCGCTTGCGGCTCCAACACGTGGCCCTTCGGACGGCCCTACGGGTAGCAATAGAACGCGGTCACGGTGTGGCGCGCGCGGGGGGAGGCCGCCGGTGTCACTTCCAGGACCCGGTGCACCGCGTCCGCGGGGCGGAAGAGGACCACGCTGTTGAAGAGCACCGGCACGCGCAGCTCCGCCCGGGCCGGGTCCACGGGGGAGGGGAACTCCAGCTGGCCGCCGAAGCGCTCCCCCCAATCGGCGGTGAGGTTGTAGACGACCGCCAGCCCCTCGGCGGAGGTGTCCACGTGCGGCGGGAAGCGCTCCCCCACCTGCATCCGCGAGGTCTGCACCTGGGTGAAGGCCGGATCGCGCTCCGCGAGCGGGCTCCCCACCAGGCCCGTGTGGAAGCGCGCGGCCTCGCGCGAGCCGAGCCAGCGCATGAAGGCGGTCAGCGCGGAGGGCTGCTGCCACTCGAGGCGGGCGATCTGCAGCGGGTAGGCGGCGTGGTGATGCGGGCGGAACTCGGCCTGGCAGAGCGCGAGCTCGAGCGCCTCCGCGGCCTGCGGCAGCAAGGGCGAGCGGAGGAAGACGTGGGGGATCCGTCCCCCGTCTCGGAAGCCCTGGGCGATGCGTTGGGCGAAGTCCGGCGTGAGCAGCTCCGGGCTCACCCAGGGCTGGGCGGCCACCCGGGCGGCGGCGAGCGGATCCCAGCGACTGCCGAAGACGCTGCGCGGCAGGTGGCGGATGAAGAAGCCGCTCGCGCGCTCAGGCGTGGCGGACGAGGTGGTCGGCGAGCGCTCGGATGACGCGTCCATTCACGGGGTCCTCGAAGAAGGAGATGGCCGGGGTGGGGTTGAGCTCCAGCGGGACGCAGCGCCCGTCCGGGGTGCGGCGCAGATCCACCGCGGTGAAGATCAGCCCGAGCGCGCGGGCGGCGCGCGCGCAGAGCTCCCAGACCTCCCGCGGCAGCTCCGCCGGCGTGGCGCGGGCGAGGTTGTGGCGCGCGTCCGCGGCGCCGTCCGTGGGGATCTGGAACGCCGCCACCGGCTCCCCGGCGAGCAGGTAGCAGCGGAACTCCTCGCCCTGGAGCTGCTCCTGGAAGAGCACGGGGCAGTTGGGGAGCAGGGCCAGCCGCTCTTGCGTGAGGTCCTCCGCGGTGAGCTTCTCCACCGCCGCGCCGCCGGAGAGGGGCTTGTAGATCACGTGGCGGTGGCGCTCGACGAAGCCGCGGACCGCCGCCGGATCGCAGGTGGCCAGCGTGGCAGGGACGGGGATCCCCGCCGCGCTCAGCCGCGCCAGCTGGTGGAGCTTCAGGAAGTGGAGGTCGAACGACTCCACCGGGTTGACGAAGTGGGGCGCCCGGCCTCCGCGCCGCTCCCGCAGCGCTCGCAACACCGAGGTGATGAAGGAGTGGCGCTCCCGCTCCGCCGCGTACTGCTCTTGCCAGGAGTGGAAGTTCCGGCGAGGCAGCTGCGCCGGATCGATCACCGGGAGCGAGAGGTAGATGGTCTTCACGTAGAAGACGGAGAGCTCGTGCAAGGGCGCGCCGGCGAAGCGGACCTCGCCGTCGTGCCAGCTCAGCGCGCGCCCTTCCGGGACGGCGTCCGTCTCGATCAACACGGGCTCGCCGCCCTGCCGGCGAACCGCCTCGAGGACGTAGCCTGAGTTCGGATCGGCGCTGGCGCCGACGATGCCGACTCTGCGTGCACGCTGGGTCATGGGTCTGTGCCCGGGTCCTCCGTTCACCCCGAGAGGCTGTGAACCTTTCGAGCGCGTAGCTCCCCCCCGTTCACCCCGAGCGTAGGGCCGCGAGGCCCGTAGTCGAGGGGCGGCACGCAAGCTCGGGATCACCTGAGGGTGGACCGAGGGTGGGTGCCGCCTCTCGACTACGCGCCTACGGCGCTACGCTCGAGGTGAACGGTGGGCCTGAACGGTGGGCCTCTCTCAGGTAACGGTCAGCTAGACCGGCTCGTCCGCGCGCACCTTGCGGATGTCTCCCGGGCCAACCGGATCGTCGGCGCGGATCTTCTGGATGTCCGAGGGCAGCTGACCGTCCCCACCGACCGGATCATCGGCGCGGATCTTCTGGATGTCCGGCGGGAGGCCGACCGGGTCATCCGCGCGGATCTTCATGATCACCGGAGGCGCGCCGCCGCCGATCGGATCATCGGCGCGGATCTTCTGGATGTCCGGTGGGAGCCCCGAGCCGCCGGGCACCGGCTCATCCGCGCGGACCTTCATGATCTCCCCGTCGTAGACGGAGCCTGACGGGATCGGCTCGTCCGCGCGGATCTTCATGATGTCAGGGCCCGGGCCGCCCACCGGATCATCCGCGCGGATCTTGAAGACGTCCGACTGGAGCGCGGCGATCGTGCTCGCCAGCGGGGCGGGCAGCGAAGAGGTGTCCACCTGCTTGAGGTTGGCGCGATCCGTCTCGTCGAGCGGTTGACCGCTGGAGACCTTCGCCTGGAGCTGCGCCACCAACAGGCCGGCGCTGGAGCCATCGATTCGTGACGACATGGTGCAAGACCCTTCCGGATGTGGCCCCGTCATCGGGGCCCAGGGAGGAGTCAGCACCTCGGAGGTTGTCGCACCCGAGAACTGTCGCGCCTCTTTACTCGGCGGACTCCCGCAACAGCCGGTTCAGGCTGACGTCGAGCTGGCTGCGCACCAAGGTGAGCAGGCTCTCCAGCTCGGAGGTGCGGAAGCCGTGCTTTTCCATGAGCTTGCGCCGCGTCTGCTCCAGCAGCTCCTCCCGCGTCTTGGCGATCCAGCGGGCGATGGTGGAGCGGTGGGTCCGGTAGATCCCGCCGATCTGCTCGATGTTCAGCCCGTCAATCACGTGCAGCCGCAGGACGTTCCGGTCCCGGCTGGAGAGGCCGGCGAGCGCTGCCTCGAACGCGGCCTTGAAGTCGTCCCGGTACAGCTCCTGGATGTACGCCAGCTCCGGGTCCGCGGACGGCTGCGCCAGCGCGGCCAGCGCCTCGCCCTCCAGCGGCGCCTCCTTCCGCTCGCGCTGGGCGTGGCGGAGCGCGGCGCGCAGGGCGGTGGCGCGCACCCAGTTGCGCAGCTCTCCGTAGCCCGAGTACTCGGCGATCTTCGGCGGTCCCTGCTCGGCGACGAGGAGCAGCCGGCGCAGCTGCTGCTGCAGCTCGTCCTGGAAGGCCGGGTTGGGGTCCACGCGGGAGACCACCGCCCCCACCTCGCTCAGGTAGTCCCGCTCCAGGGCGGCCAGCGCCACCCGGTCCGCGCGGCTGCAGGCGCAGGTGAGGAAGAGCTCCGCCGCGTGCGTGCGCTCCAGGAGCTCCCGGGGCCTCTCCGTCTCCGGGAAGCGCGCCCCCAGATGGGCCAGGAAGTCCGCCTCCTCCAGCGTCACCCCCGGCCACGCGGCGCGCCCCTTGGCGTAGAGCTCCCCGAGCAGCGCCTCCACGCCCGGCTCCTGGGAGAGCGCGCGCAGGCTGGGCGCGGCCGGGGAGCCCGCGGCCCCCTGGAGCAGCGCCTGGATCCGGCTGGGTGAGTCGGTGGACGGCTTCAAACGAGAGCCAACCATAACCCGGCGGCGGCGGCGGGGTTGCGGGCCGCCCGGGCGTTTCCCCTCAGCGGCGCAAGAGCACGTAGAGCGCGCCGGTGCCGCCGTCCTGCGGCCGGGCCGAGGTGAAGGCGAGCACGCTCTTGCTGACCCGGCCTCGGGCGAGCCACCCCTTGAGCTGCGCCTTGAGCACGGGGATCTGGTCCGCCGAGTTGAGGCCCTTGCCGTGGACGATCAGCACGCACCGCTTCCCGTCCCGGCGCGCGCCGAGGAGGAACGCCTCCACCGCCTCCTTCGCCTGCGGCTGGGTCATCCCGTGCAGGTCCAGCCGCCCCTGCAGCGCGTAGTCCCCCTTGCGCAGCGCCTTCAGCACGCGGCGATCCAGATCTGGCGCGCCGCCTTCGATCAGCTCGTCCGAGTCGCTGATGTCCAGCTCGCCCTGGCCCAGCACCAGCTCGGCCAGCTGCGCGAGGCTCTCCGCCTCCTCGCTGGTGCGGGGGATCGCGGGCGCGGGGACGCTGCGCTGCGGCTCGCTGGGCCGGGTGGGCAGCTGCTCCACGCCCGCCATCGCCTCGAGGAAGAGCGCCTCCTCTTCGCTGGCGGCCACCGGCTTCTTGGACGCGGGCGCGGCGGCGGGGCGGGGCGCGGCCTTCGCCGGCGCGGCGGGCTTGTCCTGGTTCAGCTTCAGCCCCTTGAAGGGGTTGTTGAACGGATCCTTCTTCATGGCGGGCGCGCATGATGGCAGCAGGGTGGGGCGCGCGCTAGGCAGCCCGCCGCGGACTGGGTTACGAATCGGCGCATGCGCGCCCTCGCCTTCGCCCTGCTCGCCGCCGCCTGCTCGCTGAGCCTGGATGCGCGGGCGGACTGCGGCACGTGTCTCCCGCTCATCCGCTTTGGCAGCGTGGTGCCGGAGCAGCGCAACGTCCCCACCAACTTCAAGCCGCGCGTCTCGTACCACCGCCGCAACGGCACGGTGAAGGTGCCCGAAGAGGTCCGGCTCGAGGACGCGGCCGGCAACGTGGTGCCCGGCACCTGGCAGGAGCAGGAGAGCGGCTGGTGGGAGCTGACCCCCTCCGCGCCGCTCGCGCCGGACGCGCGCTACGTCGTCGCGGACCGCTACCCCCACTGCGACCTGGTGAACGACTGCGCCCCCAAGGACTTCGGGCTCTGGTTCGGCTTCTACACGGGGAGCGGCCCGAAGACGGACGCGCCGGGCATCGCCGGGCCGATCGGCCCCGCCTGCCAGCGCCGCACCTGCGCGGCGGGGGACTCCAGCTGCTGCGGCCCGTATGACGGCTGGGCGGTGCTCTTCACCCCCGGGCTCACCGAGCCCCTGGTCCGGCTCACCGCCACCGCCGAGGCGCCCGGTTTCGGGCCGGTCACCTTCGAGGTCTCCCGGGAGATCCCGCTCGCGAAGCTCGGCCCCACCTGCACCGGCTACGCGCCCACCTCCGCGCCGCCGGCCGAGGAGCTCAAGGTGACCTTCACCGCGTGGGACCTCGCCGGCAACTCCACGCCCGCCCCGAAGTCGCTGCGGATCCTCGTCTCCGCCGAGAGCTGCGAGGTCCACGTGGATCCAGACGACACGGCGCCACCCCCGAAGCGCGGCTGCGGGTGTGGCGCCGTTGAAGGTGGGCTGCTCGCCGCGCTCGCGCTGCTCGGCGCGGCGCGGCGGCGCTCACTGCGCTACTGGCAGTAGTTGTTGGCGCAGGTCTCGCCAGTCGGGCAGGGCGAGGTGGCAGTGCAGGACTGGTAGCAGAGGTTCTGCACGCAGCTGAAGCCGCTGGGGCACGGCCGCACCGGATCGCACGGCGAGCGGTGGCAGGCGCCGTTGCTGCAGTACTGGCCGCTGGGGCACGGGGTGTTCTGGCTGCACTGCGGAGGCTGCGGGCAGGTGCCGGCCGAGGTCGGCTGCGTGCACTGGTTGTTGCAGCAGATGGTGCCCGTGTTGCAGCTCACGCCGCCGCAGGTGCCGGGGCACGAGCCATTCGCGGTCGGCTGGGTGCACTGGTTGTTGCAGCAGATGGTGCTGCCCTGGCAGACGGTGTTGCCGCACGGGTTGGTCTGGCACACGCCGTTGTTGCAGGACATCCCGGTGGGGCAGCCGCGGTTCGGATCGCAGAGGATCGGGCAGGTGCCGCTGGTGCTGGTGGTGCACTGGTTGTTGCAGCAGATCTGCCCGGTCTGGCAGACCGCGCCGCCGCAGCCGGGAGTGCACTGACCCTGCACGCAGACCTGACCGCTGGGGCACGGGCTGTTGGCGCCGCAGGTGGTCCCCTGGCAGGTGCCGTTCACGCAGGTCTTCCCGCTCGGGCACGGGGTGTTCGGGCCGCACTGCGCCGTCCCCGGGCAGGTGCCCGTGGAGGTGGGGCTGGTGCACTGGTTGTTGCAGCAGATCTTCCCCGTCTGGCAGGTGGTGTTGCCGCAGGTGGGGTTCGCCTGGCAGACGCCGTTCTGGCAGACCGAGCCGGACGGGCACGGGCTGTTGGCGCTGCAGCACTGGGTCTGCGAGCAGCCGCCGTTGGCCGCGCAGATGCCGCAGCTGGCGTTGCAGCAGAGGGTGCCGTTGCCGCAGGTGGTGTTGCCGCAGCTGTTGGGCACGTGGCAGGCGCCGTTCGCGCAGACCTGTCCCGTCGGGCACGGCGAGTTGGGGCCGCACTGGGGATTGGTGCCGCAGCCGCCGCCCGGCGCGGGCTGGCTGCACTGGCCGTTGCAGCAGATCGTGCCCTGGCCGCACGGGGGGCCGTTCCCGCACACCGGCTTCTTGCACTTGCCGTTCACGCAGACCTTGCCCATGGGGCAGGTGTTGTTGGCGCCGCAGCTCTTGGCGCCCGGCTGGAACTTGGAGAAGCCGTTGACGCGGAAGCTGAGGGTGCCCGCGGCCTCGTCGATCTTCAGCCCTTCGTTCTCGATGTCGAAGCGCGTGCCGTCATCCTCGAGCACGGAGACGTAGAGGTCTTCGAGCGTGGCGCCCTCCGGCAGCGAGTAGGGCAGCGTCATCTCCACCTCGGTGCCGAACCGGGTGCCGGCCGGCCCCCACACCGCGGTGGGCCCCGCGGCGAGGCTCGGCGCCTCGGCGATCGCCGCGGTGTCCAGATCCAGCGTCAGGGTGGTGTCCTGCTCGAGCGCCCCTTCGCTCACGCGCAGCGCGGTGCCCGCGAGCTCGGGGCTCTCCGCGGAGGTCACCTGGATCAGCGCCTCGCTGCGGGCACCGACCGGGACGGACTTCACGAAGCGGGACCCGAGGTTCTCGGGCGTCTTGGTACAGGAGAAAACTGCAAGGGCGCTGGTGAGGACCGCGCGCTGCAGGAGGCTTCTACAGTTCATGGCAACTCCTTGCGGGTAGGGAGGACGGCTCTGCGGCCGTGCCTGAATGGCGGCATGGCTCCCCACCTTCAAAAATCCTCAGCGCAGCGCCCGGAGGGCCTCCTCGCGGTGGCGCCCCTGGGGGAAGCGCCCCAGGTAGGCCTCCAGCGCGGTCCGGGCCGCGCCGTCCTGGCCCAGGTGCTGCTCGCAGATCGCCACATGGAAGGTGGCCTCGTCTCCCACGCGTCCGGCCTCGCCGGAGAGCGCCGCGTAGGCCGCCTTTGCCTCGGCCCAGCGCTGCCGGTCCCTGAGCAGGTGCGCTCTGAGGAGCCCCAGCTCGCTGCCGCGCTCCTTCGCCAGCGGCCCGCTCAACGCCGCGTCGATCTCCGCGGCCGCGGCGTCCCGGTCTCCAGAGGCGAGCAGCGCCTCAATCAGGCTGAGCGTGGACTCGGCCTGCAGCAGGCCCGCCGGGTAGAGCGCGCGGTGGCGCCGGAAGGTCTGCGCGGCGGCAGCCGGCTGCCCCAGGCGCGTGAGCTGCAACCGCCCGGCCTCGTAGAGCGCCAGCTCCGCCTGCCGACCCGAGCGAGAGGCCACGTCCTGGTAGGCGGCCAGCGCCTCCGCCGTCGCGCCGGACTTCGCCAGCGCCGCGGCGCGCTCGTAGCCACCGGCCGCGGGGGTCGCAGCCAGCAGCGGCGCAGGGGAGGGCGGCTGTTCCCGTGCATTCCGAGCGGCCAGCGCCCGTTCATCCCGAGCCCCCCGTTCATCCCGAGCGAAGTCGAGGGAGGCTCGATCCGCCACCGCGCTCGCCCCTCGACTCCGCTCGGGGTGAACGGAGGGGACCTGGACTTGTGCAGAGGGCTCTTCGGGACGCTGCGCAACCCGTTCATCCCGAGCGAAGTCGAGGGAGGCTCGATCCGCCACCGCGCTCGCCCCTCGACTCCGCTCGGGGTGAACGGAAGCCGGGGCATTGCCCTGCTGGACCGGCGCGAGCGCTGTCGCCGGCTGCACCTCCGTGCCCGCCGCGGACTCGAGCGGCCAGCGCTCTCCGGCGCTCAGCCACAGGCGCGCGTCCTTCCCGGACAGGTGCACCTCGCCCTCGAACACGCGCAGGGCGAAGGGCTCGGCGGTGATCGCCAGCGCGGCGGTGCGCCCGGTCGCCACGTCCACCCGGTAGCCGGCGCTCTCCAGGGAGAGCTCGCCGCGCAGGCTCAGGTCGCCGCGGACCAACTGGAGGGCGCCGTCAGCGGCCAGCGCCAGCTCGGCCTGCTCCCCCAGCGTCGCGGACCAGCGCGCGTGCGTGAGCTCGGCGCGTCCCCCCGCACCGGTCCGGATCGCCTCTCCCGCGCGGAGCGGATCGCGCGCCTGTGCCTGCGCGATCTCTCCGCCCGCCTCCAGCCGCTGGACCGCGCCGCTCACCGCGCGCAGCCGCGCGGGCCCTTCACCCTTCAAGCTGAACAGGACGATCGCCGCCAGCGCGCACGTGGCGGCGGCGCCCGCCCAGATCGCCGTTCGCGGGCGGCGAGGCGCGCCCGCTCGCCGCAGCTGCCGCCAGACGCGCTCCTGCATCGCGGAGGGCGCCTCGGGCTCGGGGACCCTGCCGAGCAGCTTCGCCAGCGGGTGTGCCTGGTCCTTCCAGGGCGTGGGCTTTTCAGGCGTGCTCACCTAGCTGCCCTCCCCGGCGTCGAGGCCGCGCTTGCGGGCGAGCCGCTCGAACTCCTTGCGCGCGTAGTGCAAGCGCGTCCAGACCGTGGAGACGCGGCAGCCGGTGAGCTCGGCGATCTGCTCGCCGCTGAGCCCCTCCAGCTCGAAGAGCACGAAGACCTCGCGCTTCTTGGGCGCCATCCGCTCGAGGATCCGGCTGACCTCGTGCTCCACCTCGCGCGCCTCGAGCTCGCGCTGCGGGGTGAGCTCCTGGATCGGCTCCTCCTCGAAAGCGCCGAACACCGTGGCGAAGGCGCGCCGCACGCGGCGCCGGCGGTGCCGATCCGAGGTGACGTTGGCGGCGATCCGGTAGAGCCAGGTGCTGAGCCGGCCGCTGCGGAAGTCCGCCAGCTTCCGGAAGGCGACGAGGAAGGTCTCCTGGACCACGTCATCGAGCTCGGGCTCGGGGGTGCCCAGCCGCCGCGCCACCCGGTAGACGAAGTCGAAGTGGCCATCGTAGAGCTCCTTCCACGCGGGCCCCTCGCCCGCCCGGCACCGGACGAGCAGCTCGAATTCGCCAGCCATTCCGACGGGTTGAACAGTCACGGGTCCTTGGCTCGAGGCGCTCGCCGACCGTGGATGGCGCAGGGGGGCCAGGACCTTCATGGAAACGCCCAGCCCAAGCCGAGGAGCGCCCCGAGCTGGGCGCGGGGGCTCTCCAGCGCAGGCGTGGCCCCCTCCACTTCGAAGCGCTGCGTGCCCAGCGGGAAGATCGCCAGCGCGGTGAGCCCGGCGGTGAAGCCCGCGGGGTGCGCGTACGCGGCGCTCGCGCTCAGGCCCGCGGCCGGGAGCACGGAGAGCCCCGGGCGCGTTCGGTAGAAGCGCCCATCGACGGAGACCGCGCTGATACTCGCCCCGGCCAGCGCGGCGCCGCAGAGCAGCAGCCGCTCTCCAGCACAGGCGCCGCCGCCCACCAGCGCGAGCACCGGCACGCTGCGCGCCACCCCCCGTGCCTCCTGCGCCACGCTCAGCGTCCGCTCGGTGCCGCGCGCCGCCAGCAGATGCGCCTCGAGCCGCCCGCGCGCGCCCAGCCGCAGGGCGGCCTGCACGCTCGCCGCCGGCTGTGGATCCGCGCCCGGCCCGTAGAGCAGCCCCGCGGCCAGCGCGGCCTGAGGCCGGTGGAGCTGGAGCGAGGGGCGCGCCGGGGCGGGCGGGGCCTGCTCCACCTTCGGCAGGGCGGAGAGCTGGGCGGGCGGGCCGCTCCAGGTCAGCTCGGAGAGGTAGCGCTCCAGCACCAGCGCGCACCAGCGCGCCAGCTCGTCACACGCGGGCGCCATGGCCGGCAGCTCGCGGGCGAGCGCGAGCCGGCCGTCCCGCGTCCGCAGCTCGAGCGTCCAGCGCGACTGACCCGGCGCGAGCGTGGCGGTCAGCTCGCCCTCCGGGCCCAGGGCCAGATCCGGCACCCGCGCGCGCAGCTCCTCGGCCGCGGCCTGCTCCAGCGCACAGCCTTCGGGGGCGCCCTGCGCGCGCAGCGCCAGCGACGGCGAGGCGCCGGTGACCAGCAGGGCTGCGAGCAGCGCGGGCGACACGCCTTTGCGACCTCGTCCGGAAAAAGGGGCCGGACTCTAGCCGCGGGCTCGCGCCGGGCTCAAACCGGGGCACCTCTCCGGTCACCCCGCGCGAAGTCGAGGGGGCGCGGGACACCGTCAGAGCTGGGCGGCGTCAATCTCCAGGCCGAGCAGCTGCCGCCCCACCAGCTCGTGCATGGCGGGCGCCACCATCGCGTGCTGGGTGGCCACGTGCACGTCCCGGAAGTACCGCTGCAGCGGGTTGGACGAGTAGATGGAGGAGGCGCCGCCGGCGTTGTACATGAGGTCCACCGCCTGGGCAGAGGAGGTCACCGCGTGGGTGGCCGCCAGCCGCAGGGAGGCGCGCTGGGAGACGCTGAGCGGCTCACCGGCGGAGGTGGCGGCGTAGAGCTCGTCGATCGTCTGCAGCAGCAGCGCGCGCGAGGAGCGCACGAGCGCCTCGGCCTGGGAGACCTGGAGCTGCACCACCCCGCGCTGGGCGATGGCGCGGCGCGCGCCCATCGGCACCTTGTCCACCGCCAGCGAGACGAACGCGTCGATTGCGCCGCGCGCGATGCCGAGCGCGACCGCGGCGACCTCCGCCGCGAGCATTCCGAAGAGCGGAAACTGGTAGAGCGCCCCCGGGTGGCGCGGCTTGTCGGTGATCGGCGAGAAGGTCCGCTGCGCGGGGATGAAGAGGTCCTCCACGGAGATGTCGTGGCTCCCCGTCCCGCGCAGGCCCGAGACCTCCCAGGTGTCCACGACCTTGCTGTCCTTGGCGGGGAAGAGCATCAGCCGCAGATCCGGCAGCCCGCTCGGCAGCATCTTCGGCCCGTCGTCCCCGAAGATCAGCGCCCCACCGAGGCGCCAGGTAGAGTGCTCGCAGCCGCTGGCGAACGCCCAGGTGCCGGTCAGCTTGAAGCCCCCGGGCACCTCCTGCGCGAAGCCCTTGGGCGCGTAGACGCCGCAGGTGGCCACGGCGGGATCGGAGAAGATCTCCTTCAGCGTGGCCTCCTCCAGGTAGCTGCCCACCAGCGCGGTGCTGGAGGCGATCATCACGCACCAGCCCGTGGCGGCGTCCGCGGCGGAGAGCGCCTCGATCGCCTTGAACTGGACCGCGGGTGGGGCCTCCGGGCCGCCGACCTTCTTCGGCACGGACATCCGCAAGAGGTTGGCGGCGGTCAGCTCCTTCACCACGTCTTGCGGCAGCCGGCGCGCGCGCTCGATCTCCGCCGAGTGTGCCGGAAGCTTCTTGGCGATCGCGCGGGCGGCGGTGAGCAGGGGCGGGAGCTCTTCGGTCATGTGAACGGGACCCTTGGAAAGAGGAGGCAAAGCTTCATACCTTCGCCGCCCCATGAAACTCCAAGGACGGATTGCGGTGGTGACCGGCGCGAGCCGAGGCGTGGGCAAGGGGATCGCCATCGGGCTCGGCGAGGCCGGCGCCACGGTGTACGTCACCGGGCGCACGCTGGAGGCGAGCGCCAATCCGCTCGGCGGGAGCATCGCGGAGACGGCGCAGGCGGTGACCGCCGCCGGCGGGAAGGGGATCGCCGTGCGCTGCGATCACGGCGTGGACGAAGAGGTGGCCGCGCTCTTCGCGCGCGTGAAGGCGGAGCAGGGCAGGGTGGATCTGCTCGTGAACAACGCCTTCGCGGTGCCGACCGGGAAGGTCTACGGCGCGCCCTTCTGGGAGCTGCCGCTCTCCCTCTGGGACACCATGCACCGCGTGGGGCTGCGCTCTCACTACACCGCCGCGTTCTACGCCGCGCCGCTGATGATCGCCGCGGGCCCCGCCGCGCCGCCTCGGCTGGTGGTGAACGTCTCCTCCTTCGGCGCCAAGGTGTACGCGCTCAACGTGGCCTACGGCGTGGGCAAGGCCGGGGTGGATCGCCTCGCCTCCGACATGGCCAAGGAGCTCCAGCCCCACGGCGTCGCGTCCATCGCGCTGTGGCCCGGCGTGGTGAAGACCGAGCGCGTGCTGCGCGGCGAACTGCCGTACAGCACCGAGGGCGCCGAGTCCCCGGTCTTCAGCGGGCGCGCGGTGGCGGCGCTCGCGGCGGATCCCAAGCTGATGGAGAAGACCGGGAAGCGGCTGATCGTGGCCGAGCTCGCGGAGGAGTACGGGTTCACGGACGTGGACGGGAGCCGGCCCAAGTCACTGCGCCGGTGAGTTCGTTGAGACGCGGCCCTCCCCCGTTCACCCCGAGCGTTGAGGCCGTCCGCTCAGCCCGAGCGAAGTCGAGGGCCCCACGAGCGAGAGTCCCTACGATCGGCGGGCCCTCCACTTCGCTCGGGCTGAGCGGGGCGCGGCAAGTTTCAGGTCAGCGAGGCCGCGGCCCGTTGGGCGGATCAATCAAGGCAAGAAGCGTGAGGCCGTCCGCTCAGCCCGAGAAGTCGAGGGCCCCACGAGCGAGAGTCCTACGATCGGCGGGCCCTCGACTTCGCTCGGGCTGAGCGGGGCGCGGCAAGTTCAGGTCAGCGCCGCAGAGGCGATCACGAGCTTGGGCGGCGCCCCTCGACTACGGCCTGACGGCCTACGCTCGGGGTGAACCGGGGGACTTCCGAGAAAGAGTCACAGCCTCTCGGGGTGAACGGGGGGCCCCACTCGCCCCTAGCCGCAGTAGCCCGCGTCCGGGATCCCCAGCGCCTTGCACGCGCCGGTGGTGCAGGTGGCCGCCCCGGTCGGGTAGCTGCACAGCTCGCGGCACTCCTTCCCGGTGGTCGGGAAGTCCAGGCACAGGCTGCGCTTCACGCAGTCGTTGGAGTAGCTGCAGCCCTGGCCGGTCAGCCCGGGGCCCGCCGGGTAACAGCGGGCGATCCCGCCTTCGCCGGGGTAGCAGCCGTCCTGGGGACGCGGGCAGTCCTGGGCGAGCAGGTCGCAGGCGCGCGGCGGCTCGCCGCACGTCAGGGGCCGCTCGGTGCTCCCGGCGAACGCCAGCAGCACGTAGCAGAGCTGCCCATTCGTGCACTCCGACGAGCGGTTGCAGAACCGGGTGCAGGTGCTCTCGCTTCCGCCGTCCTGCGTGGGGCGGGTGGAGCAGACCAGGCCGCGCTTGCAGTTGTTGCTGCTCGCGGTTGGGAGGCAGGGCTGGCCTTCGTCCACCGCGCCCTCGGGCGCGCAGCCGCGCACGAAGCCGGCGTCGGTCCCCACGTAGGTGCACTTGAAGCCCGCGTCGCAGTCCTGGCGGACCAGATCGCACTCGCCGCCGAAGCAGGCGGTCTCCTCTCCCAGCCCACCGTCCAGCGAATAGAGGATGCAGCTGCCCGCGTCCGCCGGGCAGTTCTGCAGCTCCACGTCGCACACCCCGGCGTCCTTCACGACGCCCGCGTCCACGCCCGCATCCCCCCCGGCGTCCACGACGACCGAGGCGTCCTCACCGGCGTCCAGCGCCCCTTGGGGCTGCTTGTTGCCGCAGCCGGAGGTCAGCGTGGAGACGGCGAGCGTCACGGCGCAGGCCGCGAGCGCGTACTTGAGGAGGGTCCGACCGGGGAACATAGGCCGCGGACACTACACGACGCGGGACTTCTCCCAGATCCGATCGAACTGCGACTGGAAGGCTTCGGACATCTCGGTGGAGTTCTTGAAGCTCCAGCGATCCTCGCTGTGCTTGGTGGAGGAGGACTCGGAGAAGTTCGCCGAGCCGAAGAACACGTCATCCCCCACCACGCCGAACTTTTCGTGCATGGTCTTCGCGGACTGCACGCGGACGTCCACGTCCAGCCCCTGCGCCGCGAGCGCCTTGAGCGCCGCCACCGAGCTGGCGCTGAAGTCCGAGTTGAGGACCACCCGCACCGTCACGCCGCGCTTGGCCGCGTCCGCCAGGGCGGCGAACTCCTTCGAGCCCGGGCTCATGGAGTACATGGCCACGGAGATCTGCTGGCCCGGCTGGGCGCGGTAGAAGAGGTCGTTCACCGGCGCGGTGACGCTGGCCGGCCCCACCGTCACCTGGCCGGAGGGATCCATCCCGGCGCTCTGGCGCACGCTGGCGAGCGCGCCGTAGCCGGTGCCCGGCGCCGCGTCCCCGAAGCGGCGGCTGTTGAAGAAGCCCTCCAGGTCGTCATCGTTCAGGTTGGCGCGCGCGAAGTTCAGCATCGCCGAGCTGATGCCGGGGATCTGCGTGGCCGCGTCCACGGACTCCAGATCTCCGCGCTGCTCGCGCCAGGCGAAGATCTTCTCCGCCGTGCTCTTGGAGAGCCCCGCGGCGTCCAGCTCCTCCACCGACGCGTCGTTCACGCTCACCGCGCCGGAGCCGAACGTCATCGCGTCCATCAGCTTCTGCTGCGTGGAGGCGGCGCGCGCGCCCACGTCCGGGACGCGGGCCACCAGCTCGTCGAACGAGGCGAACCGGCCGTACCGGCTGCGCTCGGAGGCGATCTTCCTGGCCAGCGTGCTGCCCACGATCGCCTTCAGCCGCGCCTGATCCACCGCCGTGAAGCCGTTGACGTCGAAGGTCTTCGCGTCCGTGACCGGGGCATAGGCCGGGTACGCATCCGAGGGGCGCGGCGGCTTGCCGGACGACTGCTGGTTGTGCGCCACGGCCAGGGCGTCGAACTGCGCCTGCTTGAAGTTGGCGAAGTCGTTGGGCGAGAGCGAGGCCGCGTCGTTGAAGAAGCCCACGAACTCGTCCTGGTACTGCTCCACCGCGCGGCGCGTGGCCGCGTCAGACGCGTGCACCACCACCAGGTCTTCGTAGTTCTTGTCGTTGGCGGTGTCCGACCAGTTGAACGAGCCGGTCACCACGCGGTCGGGCATTCCGTCGATGAAGGTGGCGAACCCCTTGTGGTGGTTCAGCCCCTGCGTCGAGTTGTGGTTGAAGATGGCGCGGCCGGCGCTGTCGCTCCAGAGGTACGGGAAGTCCTTCTTGAACTTCACCTGCACGTTGGGCAGCTGCTCGCGGAGGATCTCCGGGAGCGCGTTGCCGCCGCTGGTGCTGGCCTGGCCCGCGTCGGCGACGATCCGGAAGGTGACCTCCGGGTGCGTGCGGGCGACATCGAGGATCGCCGCCTTCACGTCGTCCGACTGGAACTCGAAGATCATCATGTTCACGTCGAGCGGGCGGCCGCCGGCGCGGTCCACCGCCGCGTAGAGCTCGCGGATGAGCTTCTGGGACAGGCTCTCCTCCGAGGAGAAGTGCGCGGAGATCCCGTCCACGTTCGCCGCCGCGGTGGCCTGCGCGGCCGCCGCCAGCGCCGCCGCGAGCGCGCCGTCCAGAGCCGCGCCGGAGAGCGCGCTGGTCGCGCTCCCGCTCGCGGTCTCGAACGCGTCCGCCACCGCCTGGGCCTCGGGACCGCTGAGGTACCGGTTCCCATCTACCCCCGCCGCCTCCGCCAGCGCCGCCTGGACCTTGGCCCGGTCGTCCGGCGAAACCCGAGCCTGAACTGAGTCCGAATGCACCTTTGCGTCAGGGGAAACGCGGACTTTGGCGAAGGGAACGGTCGTGGCCATGGATGTAGGTGTTATCGACCCCGCCGTGGGCCCGGTTGCGGTCCGAACTGCGCTACCTTGTTGAGTTCAGGGCCGCCTCGCGTAAGAGGAAAGTCGTGTCTCCGCATGGGTGGGTTGCCAGGGGCCGGGTCCCGGTCCTGCTCCTGGTGTTGCTCGGGTGCTCGAAGCTCAAGGACATCTCCCAGTGCGCCGGCGTGAGCTGCGCACCGGGCGAGGTCTGCTCCCCGCTCACGGGCGAGTGCGTGGCCGCGTCCGCGGACGCCGGGTTCACGCCCACGGGGTGCACCGCCGCGTCGGATTGCCGCGGCCCCCAGCCGTACTGCGACCCGATCAGCCACCGCTGCGTGGGCTGTGTGGAGGACGCGCAGTGCGCGCTGGGCCGCTGTGACGCGGTCACCCGCAGCTGCGCGCCGCCACCGGACACCTGCGCGTGGGCCCAGAAGCTGGTGCTCTCGGCGAGCGGCGAGGCGACAGTGACGGGGGACACCCGCGGGCTCTCGGATGATCTCAAGGCCGCGTGCGCGGTGGGGCAGGGCGCGCCGGACGCCGTCTACAGCTTCACCGTCACCGGCACCCAGCGGCTCACCGCCACCGTCCAGCCCGCGCCGGGGAGCAGCCTCTTGCCGGTCCTCGCGCTGCGCAAGGTCTGCGGCTCTTCCGCCGCGGACTCGAACCTGGGCTGCAGCTTCAGCGATCCATCCACCGGCGCCGCGCGGCTGGTGGTGGACGCGCTCGCGCCGGGCACCTACTACCTCTGGCTGGACGCGGACAGCGGCAGCGCCGGCGCCTACTCCCTCACCTTGAAGGCCGAGGTCCCGCCGCCCGGTGACAGCTGCTCGTCCGCGGAGCCGCTCACCTTCGTGGGGGACGTGGCCACCGTCGCCTCCACCACCGCGCAGGCGTCGGATGACGCGTCAGGCACCTGCGGTGGGGCCGGCAGGGATCTCGTCTACAGCTTCACGCTCGACAGCCAGCGCCGGGTGCAGCTGGAGCTCACGCCGCAGTCGTCGTCCTTCCTGCCCGCGCTCTACGTGCGGCGCGAGTGCGGCAGTGCGGCGGGGAGCGCCCAGGTCGCCTGCCAGGCCGGCTCCGGCGCCACGCAGTCGCTGGATCTCCCCAACCTCCCTGCGGGCACCTACTACGTCTTCGTGGACGGCGTGGCCGGCCAGAACGGAGATCCCACCTCCGGCGCGTTCGGGCTCAAGCTCACCCAGCTCCCGCCGCTGCCGCCTCCGGTCAATGACCGCTGCGCGGGCGCGCTCGGGCTCCAGCTGCCCGCGGGTGGGCTGGGCGTGATCACCGCCAACGGGGACACCTCCATCGCGCTCTCGGACGCCACCTCCGGCGTCTGCGGCGGCGCCGGTCCGGACGTGGTCTACGCGTTGAGCCTCCCCGCTGGCCGCCACGTCACCGCGCGGGTCACCCCCACGGACGGGGCCAGCTCGTCCTACCGCCCGGTGCTCTACCTGCGCCGGCCCGGCAAGTGCGACAGCGAGCTCGCGCAGGACCTCGTCGCCTGCAATGCCGCGGTCGCCGCGGGCGGGAGCGCCACCCTGGACATCGGCAACCTCGCCGCGGGCGCCTACTCGCTCTGGGTGGACGGCGCGGGGAGCACCCACGGCCCGTACACACTCACCGTGGAGCTCGCCTCTCCGGCGCCGCCGCCGGGCAACGACGCGTGCGGCACCTCCACCCCGCTGCCGGTGGAGCAGGGGCCCGTGGCCGTCACCGGCACCACCGCCGCCGCCAATGACGACGCCTCCACCTGCCAGGTGCCGGCCGGCGCGCCCTCTCCGGACGTGGTGTACCAGCTGGACCTCACCGCCGAGCGCTCGCTCGCGCTCGACATTCAGGCCGCCGCCGGCTCCGCCCTGAAGCCCGTGCTCGCGCTGCGTAACGCGCAGTGCGCCAGCGGCGCCCCTGGGGACCAGGTGTTCTGCGTCTGGGCGGACGGCCTCTTCCCAGACCGCGTGGCGTTCACCGCCGGGCGGCTCCCGGCGGGGCGGTACCACCTCTGGGTCGACGGGGACTACACCAGCGTGGGCGCGTTCCAGCTCAAGGCGCACGTAGGACCGCCGGTGGCCACGCCGTCCAACGAGGACTGCGCCGGTCGCCAGCTGCTGCAGCCGCTCGCCACCGCCGTGGTGGGCGACACGCGCAGCGCGAGCAACACCACGCGGGGAGTCTGCGGCAGCCAGGACGGCCAGTCCGGGGAGTACGCGGGGGACGTGGCCTACGCGTTCTCACTCTCCGCCGCCCGGCAGGTGACGGTGACGGTGGTGCCGGACGCGCAGGACGGCGCGCTCTTCCGGCCGATCGTCTACGTGCGAGGCCCCGCCGCCTCCTCCTGCAGCTCGGTCCAGCCGGCCGATCAGGTCTCCTGCGCGGCCGCGTCCACCTACGGAGGCTCGGTGGTGCTCGCTCTGGGTACCCTGGCGCCCGGTGACTACACGGTCTGGGTGGATGGCGCGGGTTCCAGCCGTGGGAAATTCACGATCGCCATTCAATGAAGTTAGACTCCAGGGCAACCATGAGCGCGGACGAGAGAGGGGCAGAGCGGCGCAGGGAACCGCGCGTTCCTGCGAAGATCGAGGTTCGCTTCAAGGATCCCGCGGACGCCGCCAAGGCCTTCCGGGTCTACTCGCTCAACTTCTCCGCGGGCGGCCTGTGCCTGCGCCCCCAGCGCAAGTACGCGGTTGGGGAGACCCTGGCGCTCTCCATGAGCGTGGCCGGCCACGACTACAACCTCAACGGGGTGGTGGCCTGGTCGCGGGACGGGGTGATCGGCGTGCGCTTCGAGGACGTGAGCGAAGAGGACCGCGTCCGGCTCGAAGAGCTGGTGGCCACGCTCGGGCGCGGCTAACGGCGGAAGTCGAGCGCCGGCATCCGCAGCACCGCCGCGTCCACTTCGACGAAGCCGCAGGACTCGTAGAAGGCCTTGGGGAAGTCCGCGCGCGTGGCGTGGGTGAGCAGCTCGAGCCGCTTCACCGAGAGCACCTTGGCGCGCTCCACCGCCCGCTTCACCAGCTCCCGCCCCACGCCCTTGCGCCGCCAGGACGCGCTCACCACCAGCTCGTCGATGGTGGCGATGCGTCCCTTCATCCGCAGCTGAGGGCGGTGCGAGAGCGTGAGCACGCCGATCGGCCGGTCGTGCGAGTCCCCCGCCACGTAGATCTCCATCTCCGGATGGCTGATCACCCAGTGGACCGTCTGCGTGTCGCCGGAGCCGGGGTAGCCGAGCTCGGCGAGCAGCGCGGCGATCCCGTCCGCGTCGCCTCGGCGGGCGGCGCGCACGCGGAAGCCGCCGGGCCCGGTCACCGGCGCGGGCGCGGCCGCGCTTGACATCAGCTTGTTCGAGGAGGGGAGCGCCACGTTGTCGAAAGTGTAACGGAGCGCTCGCCTTAGCGCGAAGGTGCATGCCCGAGGACGGAACAGTCCCCGCTCCGCAAGGAGGGGGATGTGCGGCGGGCGCGCGAAAGGGCTCACTTCACGCGGAACACGCCGCGCAGCTCCTCGGTCTGGCTGATCGCCGCGAGCGTGTTGTCCCGCGCGGTGGCGCGCCACTGGTAGATCTGGCCCGCCGCGAGCGCCGGCCCGGCGTAGGTCACCGCGATGTCGGAGCTGGTGGTGGCGGTGATGGTGGAGGCGCCCCAGACCTCGTTGCCCAAGGCGTCGAACACCTTGAGCGAGAACGTCTTCGCGCTCGAGTAGGGCTTCCAGGTGAAGGTGGGGGTGGCGGTGGTCTCCTCGGGCGCGTCGCCGGAGGCGCCCGGGCCCACCATCACCACCGCCGCGGTGACCTTGAAGGAGGAGAGGCTGACGTTGGCGCCGTCCGTCACGGTCAGGTGCTGGACCTGGGTGCCGGAGATGGTGGGGTCCGGGTCCCGGACCAGGTTGTCGTTCTCGAAGGCGGCGAGCGCCACGTACTTGCCGTCCGGCACGCCGTCGATCGCCCAGTCGCCATCCAGGTTGGGCGAGGTGCCCGGATCCGGCGCGCGCAGCCCCGGCGGGACCTCGCCGCGCTGGAGCGCCTCGTTGTAGGTGCTCTCCAGCACCAGCACCACGCTCGTCTTGTTCTGCCCCGCCCCGGCGACGAGGCTGACCTTCCCACTCACCGTGGCCAGCTTCTGCTGCGCGCTCTTCTTCAGCGCCACGCCGGTGGTGTCCTTGCCCGTCTCCACGGAGACGTTGTTGGCCGGCGCATAGGCGGTGCCGCGGCTGTAGGCCCGGACCGTGTAGGAGCCGGAGGGCACGTTGTAGAGGGTGAAGTTGCCCTTGCCGTCCGCCAGGGCGGTGATCGCCTTGCCGTTGGCCTCCACGGCCACCAGCACGCTGCGCTGCCCGGCCGAGAGCTCCACGGTGCCGGTGATCCGCGAACGCCCCGCCTCACCGGCGGGCACGGGCGAGAGGCCGACCTCGGTGAGCGGCGAGCTGAGCACCCACGGCCCCTTCGCGTCCGCCTGCTTGGCAGGGCCGGTGTCGATGGGCAGGGAGATCCGCAGGCCGCTGGGGAAGGGGACGTAGTCCTCCGCCGCGGCCCTGAGCAGGACGCTGCGCGCCACCGGCTTGCCGGTCTCGTCCGCGCGCGGCGAGGGGATCCGCAGGACGTAGGTGCCGTCGCTGCCGCTGGTCACCACGTCTCCGGCGGGGGCGCCGTTGACGTCCAGCGCGCTCACCGTGGCCCCGCTCAGCGCGGCGGCGGTGGAGATGTCGAACACGCGCCCCTGCAGCTGCACGGGCTGGAAGCAGCGGCCGGTGGTTAGCCCGTTCACGCTCTCGCAGACCGCGCCGCCGCTGCAGGCGCTTGGATCGTCCAGCTTGCACTCGGACTGGCCGCACGCGGCGAGCGTGAGGGCGGTGAGGGACGCCAACAGAGATCGGATGTGCATGTCGTAGAGGCTCCTGGTGCGCTGACGCGCGCCCCGGCACTGCAAGGGCGTGGCCGCGCGCGGATGGCGCGGATTTTCGGCGCGCCGCCGCTGCTTGCAAGCGCAAACCGGTCAGCCCGCGACAGCGCTGTCGTGTGGGAGCCCCTGCCGGGGCGATCTCAGTGCGCCGGAGGATCGCTCGCGGGGAACGACTCCATGGACGCTTCCTGCACCACGTCCCGGCCCGGGGGCGGCTCGTCCCGCCGCGCCTGCTCCAGGGCCCGGGCCTCCTGCATCAGCGCCTCGATCGTGCGCTGCGCCTTCTCGAAGAACTCGCGGAGCGCGTCGTCCTGGCTCTGCCCCGCGTCGGTCTGGCCGGTCTGCGTGGTGAGCAGCACGTCCTTCGCCTCCCGCGCGAAGCGGGTGAGCGCATAGAGGGCGTTCCAGCTGCGGGTCTCGTTGGGGGCGATGCTCCAGTTTCCGTTGGCCACGGTCATCGTTGGGCTTCCTCCGTGCACCCAAGATTCGCAGCGCGAGCCCAGCGGGGAAGGGGCGGCGAGCGGCTGACCGCCCGCCTGCCCCCTTTAGAGGCGGCGCGCCCGGAGCTCGAACAGCCAGGCCTCCAGCGCCGCCGTGCCCTGCGGCTCCTCCGGCAGTGCCGAGCGCGCATGCGCGTCATCCAGCAGCGCGAAGAGGGACTGCACCTTCGCCCGCCAGCGCTCCGCCAGCGCCGCGGGGAGCTCGGCCTTCTCCCCGCGCCGCTTCTGGAGGATCAGCTCCTGCGCGTCCTCCAGCCCGTACCGGGGCGCGAGCGCGCCCAGATCCGTCACCAGCTCGGCCGTGAGCAGCGCGTGCGCGCCGGTCAGCGCGGTGCGCAGCACGTAGAGCAGCTTCTTGGCGGAGGTGAAGCCGGTCTTCTCCCACTCGCGCAGCTGCGCGCCGGCGAAGCCGCGGTAGTGGCGGTGCAGCCGGCGGCAGAGGCAGGCCTGGACGAGCGGCCGCAGGGACGCGAGCTCCGGCGAGCCGCGCAGCGGCAGCGGGCCGAGGATCCGCTCGAGGTAGTTCCCGTTCCCGCCGAGCACGCCGGTGAGCACGCCCTGCAGTTCGTTGGACGAGTAGTCCACCTCCACGCCTTCGATCACCTCCAGCCGGTCCTTGGGCGCGTCCTCGCGCCGCAGCCCGAGCAGCGAGCGCGTGGGGGCGATGTGCACCGCCTTGAGGTCCAGGTCGCTGTCCGGAGACGGGAAGCCGTAGGCGTGCGCCCCCGAAAGAGAGATCACCAGGTGATCGCGGCGCGCGGACTCCTCGTCCAGCACCCGCCCGGCCACCTCCTGCTGATGCGCTGTGAGCACGTCCATGGCCGCTACTCCTCCTGCGAGAGCGCTGGGACGGGGGGAGGGGGCGCGTCCTGACCCCACGGCCCCTTCTCCCGCGCCACCCACCGCCGCGCCAGCTCCTCTCCCGCCCGGCGCAGCAGCGCGTCCGCCCGGGCGTAGTCCGGCTGGGCCGGCAGCGCGCTCCCATCCCGCGCCGCCTCCAGCTCGGGTGCCCGCGCGGTGGCCTCCGCCAGCACGTCCTCCAGCGGGACCTCGCCGCGCTTCACCTCCATCAGCCGCGCCTTGAGCGCGCCGGCGACTTCGAAGGTGGGGTGACCCTCGCGCAGCCAATCCGTGGCGAGCGCGATCAGCCTCAGCAGGTTGTAGGCGTTCTTCGGGCGCAGCTCGCGGGCCGCGGGCGGGCGCGCCCCTCCCGCGCGCGCGTAGTGGGTGAGCGCGGCGAAGTCGTTCTGCGCCAGGAGCCCTTGATCGAACAGCGAGCGGTAGAGCTGCTTCACGTACGTCTTGGCCGCGAGCAGCCCGTCCTGGGGCGTGGGCGCGGCGCGCGGCGAGAGCTTCGCCAGCCGGCTGGCCACCTCGTCCAGGGACGGCACCGGCTCCTCGCAGAGCCAGGCCAGCAGCGCGTCCCGGTGCTCCGCCAGCCGCTGCGCGCGGCTCAGCTTCTCCAGCTGGCTGAGCGCGTAGCGTCCGAAGCTGCCGAAGAGCGCGGTGGAGACGAAGGCCTCTTTCGCCTCCAGCAGCCAGGCGCCGATTGGATCCAGCGCCCGCGCCGAAGGCAGGAAGAGCAGCTCCAGCGTGTTCGGATCCGCGCGCAGCGCCTGCTCCACCAGCTTGCGCAGCTCCCAGTAGGTGGCGCTCCCGTCCGCGCTGACCAGGTCCGTGGGCGGCGCCACCAGTCCGCAGGTCCAGGAGAAGGGGAGCGCGAAGCCGCCGCGCAGATCCGTGTCAGAGCCTTCATCCGCCAGTCCCCAGGCGCGCGAGCCGACCACGGCCTCCACCACCGCGCACGGGCGCAGCGCGTCCCACGCCGCCGCGCGGCGGAGCGCGAAGGAGAGCTGCCCGCTCTTGCGCGGCACCAGCTCGTCCCGCGCGTACCAGACCTCGCCCACGCCCACGAGCGCCACGTCGAAGCCGCCGTCCCGCGCGCGGACGATCCGCCCCACCACGCCTTGCGGCACGCGCCGGCTGTCCGCGAAGCGCTCCACCCGCGTGGTGACCTCGGTGCCGTGGGGCAGCGGCACCGCGAGCGGGTCGACCTCCTCGAGCCCCGTCAGTCGTCCGGTCATGGCGCCGCTCCTCTCCATGTGCGCGCGTGCAGGCGGCTGGACGTGGCGTGGCGCCAACCCGGACAGCCGCGGCGTGCGAATTTCATCCGGCTCGAACGCGCGTCACCGCGCGTGTGAGCGCGCCGGCCAGGCAAGCGCGAGCCCGCAGGAGCTGCCCTAGAGTTCGGGGGCGTCCTGACCTTCGTGGAATCCACGATGCGCCTCTCCCTCCTCGTGCTCGGGCTCTTTGGCGCCACCGCCCTGGCCGGGCCGCCCGTGTCGCTCAGCGGTCCGCCGCCCGCGCCCCCGCTGGCGAAGTCCGGCGTCGGGCTGTGCGCCAGCTCCGCCATCTCCACCAACCCGGCCGCGGACTTTCCCACCAGCGCCGCCACGTTCAACGCGGGGCTCAACGCGTTCCTGGAGAGCCAGAGCGCCACCCGCGTCACCTCCACGCTCCGCACGGTGCTGGACCTCTCCAACAACAACGCCTCGGGGCAGGCCCGCAGCTTCGGCGACTTCACCGACTCGCAGTCCCCGGACTGCCGCTCCGGCGGGTGCGACTTCTTCGTCAGCGACACCACCACCTCCTTCGCCTCACGCTTGCGCGGCTACTTGAGCGTGCCCCCGGAGCTGGCCGGCAAGCAGCTGCACCTGGCGGTCTACGCGGACGACGCGGTCAGCGTCACCTTGTTCGACAAGACGCAGGCCGCCTACCCGGTGATCCTGCGCCCGCCCCAGCTCGGCTTCGCGACCTGGCGCTCCACGAACGCCGTGACCTTCGCCACCCCGGGCCTCTACCCCATCGAGGTGCTCTACGCGGAGATCGGTGAGCACGCGGCGCTGGAGCTGGGGCTGTTGGAGGGCAGCTTCACCGACTTCGAGCTGCCGCCCGGCACCGCGGGCAGCGCCAGCCTGCGCGTCTCCGGCTTCTCGCTGCTCTGGCCCGCCTCCTTCCACCAGACGGAGAGCGGGGTGGCGCCGTACGCGGATCCGGCCCAGTGCGCCCAGTGCAACCGCCAGTTCGCCAACCTCCCCGGCAACGGCGGCTGCGGGAACAACTACTACTGCAACGCCGCCGCGCTCTGCGCGCCCTGCACCTCTTCGCTCTTCTGCGGCCCGTCCTGCTCCCCCTGCGGACAGAGCACGCCGGTCTGCACCAACGTGAATGGCACCCACACCTGCGTGCAGTGCGAGAAGGACGCGGACTGCGGCGGGGCGCTGAAGTGCGACGTGGCCAGCCACACCTGCCAGGAGTGCAACGTGGACGCGGACTGCGCCGGCGCCGGCAAGGTCTGCGACGCCGCCGCCCACAAGTGCGTGGCCTGCAACGCGGACGGGGACTGCGCCAAGGGGCTGCGGTGTGACGGTCACGCCTGCGTGGCCTGCTCCGAGCGCACCGCGTGCGCGGGCGCCTCCTGCAACTGCTGCGCGGGCGGGGCCGCCACGCAGTGCGCGGCGCTCACGCCGGGGGCGCCGCCCACCTGCGTGGAGTGCACCCGGGATGGGGACTGCGCCGCCGGCAAGCGCTGTGACGGCGCAAATGGCCGCTGCGTGGAGAGCGTGGCGGCGTGCAACACGGCCGAGCGCTGTGGCCCCCAGTGCGCGCGCTGCCCGTCCGAGCGGCCGCAGTGCTTGGATGGGCAGGTCTGCGTGCAGTGCCGCTCGGATCTCGACTGCGGCGCGGGCCTGTTCTGCAACAGCGGCGAGTGCATGCCGTGCGCGGTGGACAGGCGGTGCGGGCTGCGCTGCGCCAGCTGCGGCGGGGAGACGCCCTACTGCGAGGGGGACGGCACCGCGCCGCGCAGCGCCTGCGTGGGGTGCCGCGCGGACGAGGACTGCCCCGGCAGCACCTGCGATCCCACCACCCGCCGCTGCGGCTCCGCCTGCGCCGCGTCCTGCGCGCCGGGCACGCACTGCAACGGCGACCGGTGCGTGGAGTGCTACGCCAACGCGCACTGCCCCTGCGGCGGCTCGTGCGACCTGGGGACCTTCACCTGCTCGAGCGCCTGCACCGACAGCGCGGACTGCGCGCCTGGAGATCACTGCTCGGCCGCGCGCCTCACCTGCGAGCCGGGGCGCCGCAAGCCCGGCACCGAGCCGCGCGGGGGCCCGCCCTGCTGCGCCGCCGCGCCCGCGCCCGCGCTGCTCCCCTGGGTGGGGCTGGCGCTCCTGCTCGCCGCCGCCCGGCGGGGCCGGAGGCGCCGCTAGATGCGCCGCGCGCTCGCCGCTGCGTGGCTGTGGCTCGCCGCGCCGGCGGCGCTCGCGCAGCAGGCCGGGTTCGACGCGCAGCTCTTCCGTCCGCTCGGCGCGCCGCAAGATGTGGTGACCCTCTCGCAGTCCCGGCCGCTCTCCAGCCTCTCCGCCGCGGGCGGGCTGGTGGTGGACTTCATGCTGGACCCGGTGGTGCTCGCGCTCCCGGGCAGCCAGCGCAAGGGCACCAGCCTGGTGAGCTCCCGGCTCACGCTCCACGGCGTGGCCGCGGTGGGGCTGTTCGACTGGCTGGAGTTGGGCGCGGCGGTGCCCTTCGTGGCGCTGCAGACCGGGGACAACCGCGAGGTGATCGGCGTGGAGGGGCCGGTCCAGGCCTCCGCGCTGGGCGACGTGCGCTTCGGCGCGAAGGTGGCCCTCCCTCGGCTGCGGCGCGCCGCGGAGGGAGATGGATTTGGCGCGGCGCTCACCTTCGGGCTGACGCTGCCCACCGGCGCCCCGGACGCGTACGCCGGCGCGGGCGGGGTGACTGCCGCGCCTGGTGCCGTGCTGGACTACCGGTTCGAGAACGCCGTGCTGGTGGGGTTGAACCTCGGCTTTCTCGCCCGGCCCACGCGAGAGCTGGAGGGGATCCCGGTGGGCTCCATGGTCACCTACGGCCTGGGCGCCGAGGCCCCCATCGTCCGGCGCTGGGGGATCATGGCGGTGGGGGAGGTGACCGGCGGTGTGGGCGTGGACAAGCCGGTGAGCAGCCCTCGGCAGATCGCCGCCGAGTACCTCTTCGGCCTGCGCTGGTACTCGAACGCGGGGGTGACGCTCACGGTGGGCGGGGGCGGCGGCTGCGGCTGCGCGCTCGGCAACCCGTCCTTCCGGGTGTTCACGTCCGTGATCTGGGTGCCGGGGAAGACCCGTGAGCTGGAGGCGATCGAGCGGTTCAAGCTGCCGCCGCTGGACCCGGACGAGGACGACGTGATCGGCGACAAGGACCGCTGCCCCCAGAAGGCCGGCCCGGTGGAGAACGGCGGCTGCCCGGACGAGGACGCGGACGGCGACGGCGTGGTGGACCGGCTGGACGAGTGCCCGAAGGACGCGGTGCTCGCCGGGCGCGGCCAGCGCGGCTGCCCACTGGCGCGCGTGCGCGGGGACCGGATCGTGATCCTCGAGCAGGTCCACTTCGCCACGGACCAGGACGTGATCCTCCCCGAGTCCTTCCCCACGCTGGAAGAGGTGGCCCGGCTGATCCGCGACAACGCCGAGCTGGAGCGGGTCAGCGTGGAGGGCCACACCGACATCCGCGCGAGTGACGCGTACAACCTGGATCTCTCCCGCCGCCGCGCCGCCAGCGTGGAGCGCTTCCTGCTGGGGCAGGGGATCTCCCCCAAGCGGCTGCGTTCGTCCGGCTATGGCTTCCGGCGCCCGGTGGCGCCCAACGACACGGACGCGGGGATGTCCCTCAACCGGCGCGTGGAGTTCGTGATCGAGAAGCTCGCTCAGGGACCTGAGGAGGGACCGGTGGTCAAGACCGCGCCGGGCGGCCGCGCGCCGCCGCCCAAGGCCGCGCCACCGGACCGGCCGGCCCGCCCCCGGCAGTGATCGAGGCCGTCCGGTTGACGCTCCTCCGGGGTGAACGGGGGGTGGGTCTCTCAAGGATCTCTACGCTCGGCGGGACCGGGCGCTAGTGCGCCGCCAGCCAGCGGTTGACCTCCAGCACCTGGGTCTCGTTCTGGGAGGAGTGGTAGTTGGCGCGCGCGGTCTCGGCGAGCGCGCGGGCCCGGGCCTTGTCCCCACCGCGGGTGGTGAGCTCCTTCGCGAGCATGAAGCGGATGTCTCCCGCGGCGCCCAGGTTGTTCACCGGCTTCTCCAAGAGCTTCAGGGACGCCTCCAGGTGCTCGAGCGCGGCGTCCCGGGCGCCGTCCGTCAAGTGGGCCCGGGCGATCGCCGCGTGGACCAGGATTGAGTCCGGGGAGTCCTTCTGGAGCGCCTCGTAGCGCTGCAGCGCCTTGCGCAGCAGGGGCCAGGCGCGCGCCGTCCTGCCGTGCGCCAGCTCCCGCTCGGCGACCATGGTGAGCGCCTCGGCGTAGGCAAGCGGCGCCTTCTGCGCGCGCCCCTCGGCCGAGCTCAGACAGCGTTCCATCGCCTGTTGCTCCTCGCGTGGCCGGCCGAGCGCCGCGAGGACCCCGGCGAGGTCATCCAGCGCGGCGCAGAGGTCCGTGGCCTGCGCGTCCGGTCGCTCGGCCAGCCGCACCGCGCGCTCCAACGTCTGTCTCGCGTCTTCGTCGCGGTGCTGGTGCCGCTGCGTCCAGGCCAGCTTGCGCAGCTTTTCGCCCAGCTCGGGGTTGTCCGGCCCGTAGATCTTCTCCGCGAGCGCCACGTTCTGCAGGGAGGCTTCGATGGCACCCGGGCCGTCCCCCATCGCCTCCGAGAGCTGCGCCATGTTTGCCCAGTAGGGCAGGAGCAGGGGATGGTCCGGCGGCAGCGTTCGCTGGTATCCGGCGTAGACCGTCTCCAGCTCGCGCTTGGCCTGCTCAAGCGCCCCGAAGTCGAGCCGGAGGATGGCGAGGTTGAGGCGGGCCTGCAGCGTCTCCGGGTGATCCGGCCCCAGGGCGCGCGTCCAGATCTCCGCTGCCTGCTCCATGTACTTCATGCTCACGGCGGGCTTGCCGACCAGGCTGGAGGCCGCTCCGAGGTTGTTGAGCGCCGCCGCCACGTCCGGGTGGCTCGCGCCCAGCGCCGCGGTGCGCAGCTCCAGCGCGCGCTGAAAGCGGGGGAGCGCGAGCTCCGGGTGCACCCGCCGGATCTCCAGCGAGCCGAGCGCCATCTCCAGATAGGCCTCGATCAGCGAGTCCCCGCCCAGGGACTCCAGCGCGCCGCGGGCGTACTCGCCCCAGCCGACGGCCGCGTCCACCTGCGCCAGCAGCAGCGCAGCCCGGCTGAGCCGCGCGGCGGACATCGCCGCCAGCTTCTTGTGCCCGCCGGCCACCGCCGCGGTCAGGCTGGCCCGGTAGCTCTGCTCCGCGTCCTTGAGCGCGCCGGACTTCTCCTGCAGCACACCGAGCAGCTCCAGCGCCTCCGCCTCGAGCGGGCGGTAGCGCAGCTCGCGCGCCTGCGCCACCAGCGGCTGTGCCACCTCCAGCCCTTCCTTGAAGCGGGCGGCGTCCAGCAGCGCCTTGGCGCGGGGCAGCTGCTCGCGCAGGGTCTCCACCCGGGCGCGCCCCTCGGCGCTCGGGGGCAGCGGGACCGGCGCGCGCAGGGCCTCCACGTTCGCGCAGCCGTCCATCGGCGTGAGGGCGAGCGCCGCGCGCGGGGCCTGCGCCACGTTCGCCGCCGAGGACTCGCCGAGCACCTCCACCAGCGCGCCTACCTCCTTGAGCCGCTGCTCCAGGCAGGCCATGCGCAGCGAGAGCACCTCGTCGGATTGCTCGCCACGCAGGCGCGTGGCCTCGCAGGCCTCGGTGTGCATGCGCGCCCACTGCGCGGTGTAGCGGTCCACCGTCTCCCGCACGTGCGCGAAGGCGTCCGCCGCGATCGGGCTCTTCGTGGCCAGGAACGCCGCGGAGAGCCGCGCGGCCGCCTGCGCGCTCCACACGCTCTCCACCCGCGCCGGCGCGCCCTGGCACATCTGCGGCCCGCGCGGCAGGCGCGCCGCCACTACGCCGGCGCCGGCGATCACCACCAGGCCCGCCGCCGCCATCCACGCCCGCCGGATTCGCTGCGCCGGATCCACGGCGAGCGCCGCCCGCAGCGCCGCCATGGAGGGATAGCGCAGCGCCGGGTCGAGGCTCAGGCCTCGCAGCACCACTCGCCGCAGCCAGCCGGGCACCTTGGTGCCGCGCGGAGGCTCCCCCACCTGCCAGCGGCGCGCGTCCCGGAAGGAGAGGTTCTCGAACGGTCGCTGCCCGTAGAGCGCCTCGTAGAGGGCCACGCAGAAGCTGAACTGGTCCGCGCGGGCGTCCGGCGCCGCGCCGCTCACCGTCTCCGGCGCGAAGTAGGCGGGCGTGCCCACCACCGCGCCGGCCTGGGTGATCGCGAGCTCCAGCGCCCGCTCGGAGGAGGTGGGGGTGTCCGTGTCCCGGACCGGCCCCGGCCCAGGCCCCGGCGGCTCGCTGGAGAGGCGCGCGAGCCCGAAGTCGAGCACCCGGGCGCGGCCGTCCTTGCCCACCAGCATGTTGTCCGGCTTCAGGTCCCGGTGGACCAGGCCGCGCGCGTGGGCCGCCTCCACGCCCGCCGCCGCGTCCCGGAAGAGCGCCACCACCGCGCGCCAGTCGTCCCGGTGGGCGCGCAGCCAGTGCTGGAGGGTCTGCCCCTCCACCAGCTCCATCGCCAGGAAGACGCGGTCCTCCACCGTGCCCACGTCGTAGACGGCCACCACGTTGGGGTGGGAGAGCTGGGCCAGCGCCTGCGCCTCGCGCACCAGCCGGAGGTTGGCGTCCCCGCGTGCGCTCGAGCTGCTCTCCCGCGCGGGCGGCAGCACCTTGAGGGCCACCTTGCGGTCCAGCTCCGGATCGTACGCGGCGTAGACCACCCCCATGCCGCCTTCACCGATCTGATCCAGCAGCAGGTACCGGCCCAGCGCGGTGCCGCGCGGCAGCGCCGCCGCCTGCAGGCGCGGGGGCGGCGGGGTGCCCGCCGGAGAGGTGAGGCTCCGCGTGGCGCCGTCCGCGCGCAGCTTCTCGATCAGCCGCGCGCAGGCCTGGCACTGCGCCACGTGGGCTCCGACGCCCGCGTCGCTCTCACCGGGCGTGCGCGCCACGGCGAGCAACAGCGAGGGCTCCGGGCAGGGGCCAGCCGAATCCACGCGCGGATGGTACAGCGGTGGTGGGAAGGCGCCGAGCTTCACTCCTGGCGCGATGGGCACGTCAGCCGTTTCGTCGGGGTGCGCGCACGCGCCCCAGTTGCCCGCCGGCGCGCACAGTGTGGCAGCCGCGCCCAGCGTTGCGAGGCAACTTCCGCCGCACCAAGCTGCCGTCCGTGACCTCAGGCCTCAGCCCGCCGGAGCCGATCCTCCCCCGCCACGCCACCCGGATCCCCCTCTATGTCCCCGCGCTCGCCAAGCCGGGGGTGCGGGACGCCTGGGTGGTGAACGTGAGCGCCACCGGCATGGCGCTGGTCTGCACGGTGGAGGAGGGGGCGGATCCGCCGGCGGTGGGGAGCGAGCTGGAGACCGAGTTCTCCCTGCCGCAGACCAGCGAGAAGCTGCACGTACGCGCCAAGGCGGCGTGGGTGGAGCTGGTGGCCCAGAAGGACGGCGCGCGCGGCGTCACCATGGGCCTGGCGTTCCTGGGCATGACCGCCACGGACCGGTCCCGCCTGGCCGAGCACATCGCCGCGTACCGGCCGGTGGTGGTGCTGGCCCTGGCCACGGCCGCGGATCTGAAGGCCTGCGAGCCTCTGGAGAACGACCTCGTCCTCCAGCGCGCGGCCACACGGGAAGAGCTGCGGGAGGTGCTCGGGCGAGGAGACCTCTCCGCGGTGGTGGTCTTCGGCGAGGACGAGCAGGCGGCGGTGGAGGCGGTGGAGGAGGTGGCCCTCCAGAACGATGGCCAGTTCGGCGGCCATCACACCCAGCTGCAGCTGCGGCCGTCCGTGATCTACGCGGCGGCCGGCAAGGCCGAGCGGCTCCTGCGGCTGCACAACGAAGGGAAGCTCTTCGAGTCGCTGGAGCGGCCGTTCTCGGTGAAGCAGCTGGCGTCCTCGGTGCAGCGGGCCACGCAGGAGCACGCGCTGCGCAGCGAGCTGCAGCGCGCCAGCCACGAGCTGGAGCGGGCTCGCTACCGGGACGAGAGCCCGCAACCGCAGGGGACGCCGGACGCCAGCCCGCTGGCGGGGATCATCTACACCAGCCAGGTGATGCGGCAGGTGATCAGCCTGGTGGAGATCATCTCCCCGCAGAAGCTTCCGGTGCTGCTGCTCGGGGAGACCGGGACCGGCAAGGAGCTGTTCGCCCGCGCGGTGCACGGGCTCTCCGAGCGCTCCAAGGCGCCCTTCGTGGTGCAGGACTGCGGCGTGCTGGCGGAGACGCTGCTGGAGTCCGAGCTCTTCGGCCACGTGAAGGGGGCCTTCACCGGGGCGATCTCCGAGCACCCCGGCCTGTTCCGGGTGGCGGACCGGGGCACCATCTTCCTGGACGAGATCGAGAACACCACGCCGGCGCTGCAGGCCAAGCTCCTGCGCGCGATCGAGTCCGGCGAGGTGCGCCAGGTGGGCGGCACCCGCTCCCGGATGGTGGACGTGCGGGTGGTGGCGGCCAGCAACCGGAACCTGCTCGCCGAGGTGGACGCGGGCCGCTTCCGCGCGGACCTCTACTACCGCCTCAGCCCCTTCCCCATCGAGCTGCCGCCCCTGCGCGAGCGCAGGGAGGACGTGATGCCGCTGGCGCACATCTTCCTGCGGCGGGCCAACGAGACGCTCGGGCGCACCGTGGCTGGCTTCACCAACGAGGCCGAGGCGGCGCTGATCGCGTCCGACTGGAAGGGGAACGTGCGCGAGCTGCGCAACGTGGTGGAGCGCGCGGTGCTGCTGACGCCCTTCGGCCGGCTGATCGGCCCCGGGGAGCTCCCGGAGGCCATGCGCCGCGCGAGCGGAGAGCCGCGGGACGAGAGCGGCTCGCTGCGCGACCGGGTGATGCAGTTCGAGCGGAAGGTGATCCGCGAGGCGCTCGAGCGGCACGGCGGTGTCCTGCGGCGCGCGGCGCTGGAGCTGGGCACCAACCCCATGACCTTCGCACGGCGCGCCAAGCAGCTGGGCGTCTGGCCGCTGGCGGTGGTGAGCGGCGGCCGCGCGCGCGAAGGCTGAATCCAGACTAGGGTGCCCGCCCGGTAGAGCCTCCGGGCCTGGTGGCCGGCGCGGTCTTCAAAACCGTGGGTCTGCTGCGAGAGCAGCGGACGGCAGGTTCGATTCCTGTGCTCTACCGACCCGCCTCCAGTCCCTCAAAACGCGCTCGGCCGGGGCGCTCATCGCGCTCCGGCCGAGTTTCGCTCACGGGATCCCCGCGAGCGGTTGGGCTCTTAGAGAGCCGCTGCTTCAGTCGTCGTCGTGGTCGTGGCCGTTGCCGTGGTGACCCTCGCTGCCGCCGGCGATCGCCAGGCCGTACGGATCGTTGCCCACGCCGGTGACCGTGCCCACGACCGTGAAGGTCTGGAGGTCGATCACGTAGACGTAGCCGGAGGGGCTGAAGGGCACGAAGTTGGTGCGCGGGCCGGCGGAGATCGCGGCGTAGCGGCCGTCCGCGGTGACGGCAGAGCCCTTCGGGCGGGACGGGCGGACCACGCCGTCCACGTCAGCCACGCGGGTGAGCGGGATGCGGGCGACCTCGTAGGAGGGGTCGTGCGCCAGCGCCTTGGCGATGTCCACGATGGAGACGTTGTTGCTGCGGAAGCAGGGGACGATCACGTACTTCCCGTCCGGGGTGACGGTGGGGATGAACGGGCGGGTCTGCACGTTCGGGTCAGAGGTGCCGACCAGGACGCGGGCCACCTCGGCCATCGGCGAGTTCACGCGGGCCAGGTCCACGTCGATGAAGGAGATGGTGTTGCCCTCGAACGCGATCCGCTGGGACTCGCGGTTGGCGGCGATGATGGTCTTCCCGTCCGGCGTGGCGGCGATGCCCCACGGGCCGACCTGGGTGGGGATGCGCGCCACCTCGGGGGTCTTGTTGCCGGAGAGCGCGGACTCGAGATCGATCACCGAGACGTCATCCGTGCCGCCGTTGGCGCCGAAGACGTAGCTCTTGCCGTTGCTGCCGTGGCCCATGGCCAGGCCGTTGGTGTCAGGGAAGCAGCCCCAGCTCGGGTTGGGGGAGAGCAGGGCGATCGGGGACGGCGGGCCCGCCGGCGAGACGAACGGCACCGGGAAGGTGGGGCAGGTGCCGGAGACCGGGGTGCCCAGCTTGAGCTCGGCCATGCCGCGGAGGCTGCCGGTGCGGCGGTCCACGAACATGATCCGGTTGCCGCCGTCCTCGGTGAGGTGGCTCTCGGCGCCTCCCATGATGAACATGTCGGGCAGCAGCAGGATGCCCACCGCGCCGAACCAGCCGCTGTCGATGTGCAGCTTGAGGGCGTTGGCGGTGCCGTCGTTCTGCGGCTTGATCATGTCCTTGTAGGACATCACCGCGATGTTCCCGCGGCCGCCGTGCTGGAGGTACTCGTCGTTGTTGATCGCGCCGTGGTGGTTGATCACGTAGACGCTCTTGCCGTCCTCGCTCAGCGTGAGGTTGGCGGGGTCACCGAGCAGCTTGCCGTCCAGGCGGTCCAGCGCGGTCTTCGACGTGGAGACGATCGCGTTGGGGGTGTTCTGGTTGGCCGGCTTCATCGCCGCCTTCAGGTCGATCGCGTACATCAAGGGGTGGCGGCGGCCAGTGGCCAGGATGAACGGCCCCTTCGCTCCCCCATCGGCGTACGCGCTCCCGGACAGGCAAATCAGCGCGGCAACCGTCAACAGATTCCTCAGCTTCATTTCGACGTCTCCCCTTGGGTACTTCGTTTAGGTACTTCGCTTTCGGCGGGCAGCTCATGAGCAGCTTGCGTGCCCGGAGCAGGGGCTTGATTTGACTGGCACGCACCCGCGCCCACCCGGGACAATCCGCGCGCGGTCGCCGTAAAACGCGTGGCAGAAATCCAGAAAAGCGAGACGATTCGCGAAGAGCCGTAATCGCCACAAACCTGATGCACCCTGGAACTGGTCTGAGTCAGGGTTTCACGCCCACCCGGTGCGCGCGAGTGGCTGCCGGGGCAACGCGGTGTCCTTGACGCCCCACTCCCCGGGAACTCAGAATCTTCGAATCGCGGACTCTTCCGGGATTGTGACAATTCTGGGTTTAGGTCGCGGTTCAGCTGTCTCATAAGGGGGTTTCACACGTGAATCGTCAAATCTTGACGGCATTTTCGGCGGTGGCGGTACTCGGCGCGTGGGGGTGCGGCGCGCCCGTCGTTCCCAAGGATGACTTCCCCACTCAGCCAGTGACGATCGTCGTGACCAGCAACCCCGGCGGCGGAGCGGACGTGTTCGCCAAGGCGGTGGCGGCCGCGGAGGTCGGCGTGCTCGCGCAGCCGGTCCAGGTGGAGAACGCGGCGGGCGAGAGCGGCCTCAAGGCGGCCGGCGTGGTGCTCGAGCGCGCGGCGGACGGCTACACGCTGCTCTTCGGGAACCCGGGCAGCGTGGTCACCACCCCCATCATCCAGAAGAAGCCGGAGCGGAAGTGGAGCTCGTTCGATCCGGTGGCCCGCGTGCACGCCGAATACGAGTTCATCTTCGTGAAGACGAGCTCGCCCTGGAACACGATTGACGAGCTGATCGCCGCGGCGGCCGCTGCGCCGGACACCATCAAGGTGGCCGGCTCCAACAAGGGCGGGACCGACAACTTCGTCTCGCTGCTGCTCAACAAGGCGGCGAACGTGAAGATGGTCTACGACGCCTACGACGGTGGCGGTACCGCGAAGACCAGCTTCCTGGCCGGGAACGAGGACGTCCTGATCGGCAACTTCTCCGAGGTCGTGGACAAGGTGCGCGACGGCACCATCAAGCCGCTCGCGGTGGCCAGCGAGGCCCGCACCACCATTGCGGACGTCCCCACGCTCAAGGAGAAGGGCTGGAACGTGGTCCTCTTCCAGTGGCGCGGGATCTTCGCCCCCAAGGGCACGCCGGCCAACCGCATCCAGCTGCTGGCGGACTCCATCCAGGAGGCCATGAAGTCGGAGAGCTGGGGCACCTACCGCGCCAACTCCCAGTCGGTGGACCTGTTCCTCGGGCCCACCGAGTTCCGGACCTTCTGCGAGTCCGAAGAGCAGCGCCTGGCGCCGCTGATCGCGGAGCTCGGCCTCTAAAGGGCCAGCCGCTTCACCTCGCTAAAAATTGCTCGGATCGGCTGGCGTCGTACCGTTGCTCTCAACACCGGGAGGCACGCGGAGGATGAGCCACACCATCGCGGGTGGTACCCGGCGGGGCTGGACGCACGCCCTGCCGGGAGCACTGGCCCTGACGCTCGCGTTCGCTCCGGCGGCGCGAGCGCAGAGCGAGCCTGATGGCGGGACGCCGGCGCCAGCCGAGCCGGCGCTCTCCATCGGCAACGACGAGGGCGATCTGCAGCTGCTCTCGGACCTCCTCAACACGCCGGTGGTCACCGCCAGCCTGGGCGGCGAGGAGTCCGCGGCCCTGGCCCCGGCCAACGTGGTGTCGATCACCCGGGACGAGCTCGAGCGCCGCGGCTGGCGCTCGGTGTCGGACGTGCTCTCCAACCAGCCCGGGTTCTACGTCGTGGACGACCTGGTGACCCCCGCGGTGGCGGTCCGCGGCGTCTCCGGCGGCCTGCGCGGCGGAACCCGGTACCTCAAGATCATGATCAACGGGGTTCCGGTCAGCTTCAGGCCGGACCTCACCTCCTTCATCGGCACCGAGTTCATCCCGATCGAAGCGGTGGACCGGGTGGAGATCGCCAAGGGGCCTCTCTCCGCGGTCTACGGGGCCAACGCCTTCGTCGCCACCGTCAACGTGATCACCCGCGTGCCCCACGTGGGGCTGCGCGGCGAAGGGGCGGCGCGCCTCTCCGTGCAGCGCGGGGTGGGCTACGGCGGCTCCTTGATGACCAGCTACGGCACGGACGGCGCCGAGCTGTTGCTCTCGGTGACCATGGATCAGCTGCAGCGGTCCGGCCTGGCGGTCACCCCCACCTTTCCGGAGCAGGACCCGGGGCTCACCAACTACCGGCTCGTCTTCGGCCGGGAGAGCCAGAAGGATCAATCCAACCCCAGCGGCGGCTTCGGCCTGCTCTCGCTCCACTCGGAGAAGTTCGGCTCGCTCGCGGTGCAGGGCGGGATCCAGCAGCTGGACGCGGTGGCGGAGTTCCAGCTCAACTCGCTGCTCACGCACCAGAGCCGGGTGGCCGTGCGCAACGTCTGGAGCAACCTCCGGTGGGAGAAGAACTGGGCGGACTGGCTCTCCTCCTGGGTCACCGCCGGGTACTCCCAGGGCGCCCCCACCCGGGACGAGGTCCTCTACCTCACCGGCACCAGCGAGTTCAGCTACCGCCGCAACTTCGGCTACAGCGCGCTGGACGCCGCGGCGGGCGTCACCTACTCGAAGATCTCCAACCTCAGCCTCACCGCGGGCGTGGACCTGGGCTACGAGTTCCAGGACGTCCTCTTCTACAGCCAGACCTTCAACGTCCAGCAGGGGCGCCGCAAGCCGGGCGATAGCATCGACCTCATCTTCGAGAGCGACGTTCGCAAGGTGACGCTCTCCAACGTGGGCGCCTACCTGCAGGCGGTGGCGGTGCCCCTGGAGAAGCTGCGGATCTCCGCCAACGCGCGCGTGGACGCGCCGTCTCTCTTCGCCGCGCAGTACAGCGCGCGCCTGGGCGTCTCCTACCAGTGGGCGGACAACCTGGTGACCAAGCTGATCGCCGGGCGCGCCTTCCAGAGCCCGTCCGCGGTGATGCTCTACGGGTTGCCCGGCTTCGGCTTCGCCAACAACGTGGTGGGGCAGCGCACCCAGCCCAGCCTGGATCCGCTGCGGCCGCAGACGCTCCACAGCGTGGAGGCGGTGGTGATCTCCCGCCTCTTCAAGCGGCTGGCGCTCGAGGGCGCCCTCTACTGGCAGCAGCTGGACGACAAGATCGAGTTCATCCAGCTCAGCAACAGCTTCGTGGCCCAGAACCTCGGGCGGCTCTCCAACGTGGGGGCGGAGCTCAACGCGCGGCTCACCGCCGGGCGCTTCACGCCGTTCCTCTCCGCCGGCGCCCAGCTGCAGATCTCCCCGGACCCAGCCACCGGCCGCAACCGCCTGGACGCGGTGCCGCCGCCCCAGTACCCGAACCTCCTGGCGGTGGTGGGCGTGAACGCGGCGCTCCACGAGGCGCACGTGGACGCCTCCGTGCAGCTGCGCGCGGTGGGGCCGCGCGGCGGCTCCCAGAGCAACGTCCTGCTCAACAACGAGGTCCCCTACACGCTGCCGCCGTTCGTCCAGCTGGACGTGGCGGTGCACAGCGAAGGGCTGTTCCTGCTCGACAAGCAGACCGAGACGCTGCTCTCGGTGACCGCGCGCAACCTCCTGGACGAGCGCCACCTCGAGCCCGGCTACGGCGGGTTCGACATCCCCACCCTGGGCCGGACCTTCCTCTTCGAGCTGCGGCAGGCCTTCTAGGAGCCCTGATGAGCGCCACCTCTCGCATCCCCGCCGCCCTGCTCGCCGCGCTGGCCACGCTGGCCGCGTGCGGCGGCACGCCCCCGCCCTCCAAGCTGATCACCTTCGGCGCGGTGATCGACCGCACCGGCAACAACTCCGAGCCGAGCTGGGCCCAGGCGATCCGGCTCGCCGAGGCGCACGCCAACGCGGCGCTCGCCCAGGACGCCCGGTTCAACGGCTACGCGTTCCGGATCCTGATCGGCGACTCGGCCAACGAGCCCAAGGTGGCGCTGCGCCGCGCGGCGGACCTGGTGAAGAACCAGGGGGCCAAGGGGCTGATCCTGGACTCCAGCCAGAACGACATCGCCATCAACCGCACCAACTACGACATCGACACCGCGAATGATCTGGCCGTCCCGCTGCAGTGCAGCGAGTGCACGGCGATCACCATCAACGACCCCACCTCCACCGATCCCGCGCTGCAGAACCGGGACAAGTGGAACTTCCGCGCGGTGGCCTCCAGCCGCAGCGTGGCCAAGGTGATGGTGCGCTCCCTGCTCACCGAAGGGCCCAACTCCAACGGGGACGTGAACTACGACCGCAAGTTCAAGCTCGCGGTCTACGTGAGCAACGAGATCTTCGGCCAGTCCTTCTCTGGGGAGATCAAGCAGCAGGCGGAGGCGCTCGCGGTCACCCGAAACCCGCCGCTGCCGGTGGTGGTGGAGCAGAGCTTCCACCCCCGGGACGCCGAGCCCAACAGCTACGAGTGGCGAGCGGACCTGGACCGGCTCTCGGACGCGGCGCCGGACGGGATCCCGGACGCGATCATCGTCGCCACCTTTGCGCAGTACCACGCGGCCTTCGTGCGCAGCTTCAAGGGCAGCTACGGGATCAAGGTGATGCACGCGCACAACTTCCGGATCCAGTCCGGGATCCAGTCCCTGGGGACGCTGGGGGACGGCGAGGAGGGCGTCTCCGGCCAGCTGCTCAACGACGGCGCCTCGGGTGAGCGCTTCGCCGCGGAGTTCCGCGAGGCCAGCCACTTCGATCCGGCCTTCCTGGACGCCGTCTACTACGACAACGCGATCACCCTGATGCTGGCCTCGCTGATCGCCGCCGGCCCGTCCGGAGACCCGGCGGACGTGACGGGCGCCCAGGTGCGTGACGCGCTCACCCGCACCAGCGACTCGGCCGGGGCGGCGGTGGGCGCGGGCAAGGACGGGGTGGCCGAGGCCTTCCGGCTGATCCGCGCGGGCTCGGCGATCAACTACGAAGGCGCCTCCGGGCCGATGGACTACGATTCCAGCGGCAGCGTGGTGGAGCGGCTGGCCCACTACCAGGCCAAGAACGGCGGCTTCGTGGAGCTGGCCACCTTTGATTGCATCCAGAACCCCAACGAGTGCCCTCAGCGGTGACCTGGAATAGGGATGAGCCACCCCCCGTCGGAGCGCGGATGATGAGTGTGGGCTGGAGACGGACGCTGGCGCTGTGCGCCTGCCTGGTGCTCGGGCCCTCCGCCGCGTTCGCGGCGGGGGAGGACCGCCAGGCGGCGATCCTCGCGCGCGCCTTCTCCTACGACTATTCGCTCAAGCAGCGCGCCGGCGAGTCGGTGACGCTGGTGCTGATCTACCGGGCCGGCAACGGCGGCTCGGAGTCCAGCGCGGACGCTTGGGCCCGCGGCTTCAAGCCGCTGGAGGGGGCGAAGGTGGCGGGGGTGCCCTTCACCGTGGTGCGCCACGCCTTCGAGAGCGCGGAGAAGCTCAAGGGCTTCGCCCAGGAGAAGGGCGCGGACATTCTGCTCGTCTGTGACGGGCTCGAGTCCGACCTCTCGGCGATCAAGGAGGTCAGCCGGGAGAAGAAGCTGCTCTCGGTGGCCACCCGCGAGCCCTACCTGCAGCGCGGGCTCTCCCTGGGCGTCTTCATGGAGGGCGAGCGCCACGCGATCGTGATCAACCTCTCCGCGGCCAGCCAGGAAGGCGTCACCTTCAGCAGCGATCTGCTCCGGCTGGCGAAGGTGATCCGCTAGCGGGCGCGAGGCGCCGGGGCGGCGGTGAGGAACTGCCGGACGGCGGAGACCAGCGCCTCCTCGTCCCCCGTCTTCTGGATGAAGCCGCGCGCGCCGCACTTCTGCGCGCGGACCTCGAGCTCGCTCGGCGAGATGTCCGAGTAGAGGACCAGCGGCACCGAGGACGCCACCCCGTGCCGGCCGATGATCTGCGCCACCACGTCTCCGGTCACCGCGGGCATGTTCACGTCCAGCAGCACCAGGTCCGGCAAGGTCTTGCGGATGACGGTGGCCAGCGAGAGCGGGTTCTCCAGCGTGGAGACCTCGAAGCCGGCCTCCTCGAGCGCCATGCGCCCGGCTTCGAGGATGACCTGGCTGTCGTCGACCAGGAGGATCTTCTGTTTGTTCATGCTGGAAACCCCTTCAAGGTCGTTGCGCGAGGCTAGTGAGCCAGCCTCTGAAGTCGAGGAATTCCGTTCGGGGGGAAGCGCACATCCCCGCACCAGGGCGGAGATCTCTGGGAGGGGGAGCACCACCGCGGCAGCGCCGATCTCCACCGCCGCGCCCGGCATGCCCCAGACCGCGGAGGTGGCCTCGTCCTGCACCACGCAGAAGCCGTCCCGCTCGCGGATGGCCTTGAGCCCCTGGGCGCCGTCCTTGCCCATCCCGGTGAGCAGCACCGCCACCAGGTTCTCACCGTAGCTGGCCGCCAGGGACGTGAAGAGCCGGTCCACCGCGGGCACGTGCATGGAGCCGGGGCGGGGCGGGCGCAGCCGGGTGCGGCCCCCCTCCACCACCAGGTCCGTGCCCTGCGGCGCCACCCGGATCTCCCCTGGGGTGATCGCCTCGTCGTCCCGCGCCATCTTGACCGGCAGGGCGCACTGCTTGCCCAGCCACTGGACGAAGCTCTCCTCGAACTGCCGGTCCATGTGCTGGACCACGAGGATGGGGAGCGGGAAGCCGCTGGGCAGCTCGCGCAGGATTGCGCAGAGGGCGTTGGGGCCGCCGGTGGAGGCGCCAATGCCGATCAGGGAGGTGGGGGAGGTCCGCTGGGGGCGCGCCGAGCGGTCCGGCACCAGCCGCCGCGCCGAGCGCGGGCGGTAGGCCTCGCGCGCCACCTGCTTCACGCGGGTCACCAGCGCGGTGGCCTCTGGGCTGCCTACCCGCCAGGAGGTGGCCTTGGGCAGCAGGTCCAGCGCCCCGCGGGAGAGCGAGGCGAACGTCATGTCCACGCCCTCCACCCGGGGGCGGTCGGTCACCACCAGGATCGGCGTGGGGCGCCGCCGCATGATCAGCTCGATCGTCTCCAGCCCGCCCATCCGCGGCATCTGGAGATCCATGGTCACCAGCGAGGGCTTGAGCGCCTCCACCAGCCGGACCGCCTCCATCCCGTCCGAGGCCTCGCCCACCACCTGGACCTCTTCGTCGCTCTCCAGGGCCACGCGCAGCGCGGACCGGCAGATGGCCGAGTCGTCGACGATGAGGACGCGGACCTTCTCAGAGAGCACGGTCGTCTCCTCCAGGGCTCACGCGAGAAACCGGGCCAGGGCTTCGTACATGTTGGCCTCGTCCAGATCGCCCTTCACCAGGTAGGCGCTGGCCCCCACGTCCACCGCGCGCTTCTTGTCCGCGGCCGAGCCGAGCGAGGAGAGGACGATGATGGGCAGCTTCGCCCAGCGGGCCTCCTGCCGCACCCGGCGGATCAGCTCCAATCCATCCATGTGGGGCATCTGGATGTCGGTGATCATCAAATCCGGCGTCTCCGCCTGCAGCGCCGCCAGGCCCTTCACGCCGTCCTCCGCGGTCCTTACGGTACAGCCGAGCGCTGTCACGAGAGAAGTCACGGTGGACCGGAAAACGACCGAGTCCTCGACCAGCAGGATTTTCCCGGAAACCGGCTTTCTGGCTTCACCGCGCGTGCTGGAGGCCGGGGCCACGCTCGTCCGCTTGAGCAGCTCGCCCACATCGAGCATCAGCGCAAGCTCTCCAGACTCCAGGACCGCGGCGCCGGCGATGAGCAGGTAGTCGCGCAGGGGTGGCCCCAGGGGCTTCACCACCAGGTCGGCCTCGCGTCCGGGGGAGGCCACCGCGAGCACCCACCTCTTCATGCCGTCTCGCACCATCACGCCGTACCTGGGCGGGGCGTCCGCCGGCGGGAGCGCGAGCAGGGTCTCCAGGCGGGTGACCGGGACCAGCTGCTCCTCCAGCTTCACCATGTCCCCAGCGGGGCCGGAGAGCAGCGAGGACTCGGAGAGGTGGAGGATGGTCTCGATCGCCACGCTGGGCAGCGCGTAGTAGGTGCTCCCCAGCTGGACGATCAGCGAGCGCGTCAGGGAGATCGCGCTGGGCACCACCATGGTGAGCCGGATCCCCAGGCCCCGCGTGCTCTCCAGGGAGATCCGCCCGCCCAGCTGCTCCACCCGCCGCTTCACCACGTCCATCCCCACCCCGCGGCCGGAGAGGGCGGTGACTTCGTCCGCGGTGGAGAAGCCGGGGAGGAACACCAGCTCCAGGATCTGCTGGGGGTTGAGGGTGGCCACCGTCTGCTCGGAGAGGATGCCCTTCTCCACGACCTTGGTGCGCACCGCGTCCAGGTTGATCCCCGCGCCGTCGTCGCTCACCACCAACGCCAGCGCGCTGCCGCGGCGGCTGACCTCGATGGAGACCCGCCCGCGCGCCGGCTTGCCGGCGGCCTCGCGCGCCGCGGGCAGCTCGATGCCGTGGTCCACGCAGTTGCGCAGCACGTGCAAGAGCGGCTCCTGGAGGATCTCCAGCACCCGCTTGTCCGCTTCGATCTCTCCGCCGCGCAGCTCCAGCGCCGCGTCCTTGCCGTGCTCGGCGGCGAGATCCCGCACCATCCGCAAGTAGGGCGCGAGCAGCGAGTCCACCGGCACCAGCCGCAGATCGCGGACGGTGCGCTCGAGATCCTGGAGGTGGAGCCCCTCCCGGTAGGTGGACTCGTCCAGCGCCGCCAGCTCGGTCCCGGCGATCGCCAGGAGCTCGCGCACCCGCGCCTGGCCCAGCAGGGAGGGCTCGAGCACCTCGTGCAGCTCCCGGACGAGCGCCCGCACCCGCCCCACGCTGAAGCTGGCCTTGGAGTGCTCCACCAACAGCTCCCCGGTGACCTGGGAGATGGAGCCAATGCGCTCCACCGGCACGCGCAGCGAGGCCTCCCCGCCAAAGCCCGCCGGCTCGGCCTTGGACGCCGGCGCCGGCGAGGGGGCGGTTGGCTCCGAGGCGGGCGCGGGCGCGGCGCCGGCAGCGGCGGAGAGGCTCAGGTCGATCGCGGTGAGGATCTCGTTGAGCTCCACCGCGGGCTCGTCCGGGTTGCGCCGCAAGAGCGCGGTGAGCGAGTCCAGGCCGCGCAGCACCACGTCCGAGCTCTCGCGCGCCACCTTGAAGCGCTGGGCCTGCGCGGCCATCAGCAGGCTCTCCAGCCGGTGCGAGAGCAGGCTGACGTCCGCGAAGCCCACCGCCTTCGCTTCGCCCTTGAGGGTGTGGATCTCCCGCATCAGCTCCTGTGCCTGGAGCCCGTCCTCGGGGTGCTGCTCCAGGTGGAGCCAGACGCGGCTGAGCTTGGCCACCCGCTCGTTGGCGATCTCCTTGAACTTCCGGATGAGCGACGCGCGGCGCTCCTCCTTGGACCTCACGCGGCCGCTCCGCCCCGGGCGGGGCTCTCCGCGGCGAACCGGGACGTGAGGTGGGAGAGCTTGTCCGCCAGCTCGGAGAGGGCCTGCGCGGCGCTCTCGGTGGCCTTGGTGTTGACCGAGGAGCGGGCCAGCAGCTGGCTCACCTCATCCATGCTGCGCGTCACCTGCTCGGTGGCGTTGCGCTGCTGCACGGTGACCAGGGTGATCTCCCGCGCGGACTCGCTGGTCTTCTCCGCCAGCTCTCGCCCCTCTTCCGCGGCGTGGACGGACGAGTCGGACGCGCCGCGGATGGTGCTGGTGAGCTGCTTGATCTCCCGGGCCGCGGCCATCACGGACTCCGCCAGGCGCCGCATCTCCGCGGCCACCAGCGCGAACCCGCGGCCGGCCTCGCCGGCCTTGGTGCCCTCCAGCGAGGCGTTGAGCGCCAACAGGTCGCTCTTGTCGGAGATGGAGCGGATCACCTCGCTGATGTCGGAGATCTTCTGGGCCTGGTTGGTGAGCTGCTTGATCGCCTCGGAGATCGCGAGCGTGGTCTGCGAGGTCTGGTCCGCGTTCTTGAACACCTCCTGCGAGGTGTCCGCGATCTTGGTGGCCGCCTCGAGCAGGGAGGTCATCGTCTGGCGGGTCTCGTCGATCGCCGCCGCCTGCTCGCTGGTGCTGGCGCCCTGCTCGTTGCAGGCGGCCTGGATGTTCTCGGAGGCGTCCCGCAGCTTGGCGCTGGTCTGGGCGATCTCGGTGAGCAGCGCCATCCGGTTGGCGGCGGAGCGCCCAAGCAAGAACGCGATCAGCACCCCCGCCAGCAGCGCCACCGCGCTCACCGCCAGGGACGTCACCCGGGTGCCGGCGTAGGACTGCTGGACCTCATCCAGGCTGAAGCCCGCCTGGATCCAGCCGGCCGGCTTGCCCTGGGAGACGATGGGCACCGCCACGTGCTGCAGGTCCCCGCGGTCCAGCCGGGAGAACTCGGCGGAGAGCAGCTCGGGGAGCTCCGCCACCTGGCCGGCGTTGAAGGAGGCCATCACCTTGGAGTCCGCCTTGCGCACGGCGATGTAGACCATGGAGCGCTCGGAGCGGGCGACCTCCAGGTCCCGCTGCGCGGCGGCGGCGTCGTCGAACTCGAGCGCCGAGCTCAGGCTGTGGGCGAGCAGGCGGGAGACGCTCTCGGTCTTCGCCTCGAAGCCGCGGCGGGCCTCCCGGTTGGGCTGCCAGGAGAGCAGGAAGTAGAGGGCGATGGAGAGGACCGCGCTCACCGCCAGGATGGGGAAGGCGACTCTGAGTTGATGCTGCAGGACCGTCATGGTGCGCTCGTCCTCCGTTTGGGGTCCGGGCCCAGCGCCAGGCTCTGCGCCAGGGCCCGTAGATCGATCACCGTGGCCACCCGCCCGCCGCCGCGGAAGAAGCCCGCCACCCACGCGGGCGCGTGCAGCCGCCGCAGCAGGGAGGGGACCCGGGTGAGCGAGGTGGGCTCCGCGGCGCTCTGAGAGATGCTGGCGGGGACGCCGAAGTCCACCCACCCGCCTTCCGGCAGGGGCACCCGGAGCGCGCGCTCGCAGGGAACTTCGGAGAGGCTCAGCGCGGTGGTGAGCGGGATGGCGGCCCGGCCGGTGGCGGCGGGGGACCAGGGCGCGATCTGGGCGACTTGCTGCTCCGCGAAGGCGAAGCGCGCGTCCCCTATCTCCACCACGATCAGGTTCAACCCGACCTCCGGTGCCTGGAAAGCTGCTCCTATCGCTCGGCGATGGACTCCTCGGCGCGCGCGAGCACGGCCGGGACGTCCATGATGCTGACCACCTTCTCCTCCAGGGCGAAGCTCTCCCGCGTCAGCCCATCCGCCTTGGACGCTGCGTTGAGCTTGGAGCGGGGGATCTCCATCAGGCCGGCCACCTCTTCGGCCACCAGCGCGAAGGGGAGCCCGCCGGACTCCAGCACCACGCAGCGCGGCCGCTCGTCCTCGCCGTCCTGCGCGGGCTTCTTCTGGGCCCGCGCGGCCGGCTGGGCCACGCCCAGCAGCGCGCCCACGTTCATCTGCACGATGATCCGGCCGGACAGGTTCACGACGCCGCTGACGAAGCCCGGCACGCCGGGCACCGCCACCGGGCGCGAGGTGGGGACCACCTCCTGCACGCAGTGGGCGTCCACCGCGTACCAGCCGTTGGCGAGCCGGAAGACGAGCAGGGGGAGCAGGGCGTCCGCGGCCGGCGCTGGCGCGAGCCGGGCGTCGGCGTCGAGTGCGCGGCTCCCCAGGAGGTCTTCACCCGCCGGCGTGCTCATACGAGAGCAGATACGAGCACGCGGACAGGGTGCGACATCAACCGCCGGCAGGAGCCTTTTACCCAGAAAGCCCGGTCAGTCCAGGCCGCGCTCCCAGAGGTCCTCCTCCTCCAGGCCGATCAGGTGCCCCACTTCGTGCATCACCGTGATCCCGATCTGTTCGATCAGCTCTTCCCGGGTGCGGGCGAAGCGCTCGAGGTTGCGCTGGTAGAGGATGATCCGCGCCGGCAGCTCGTTGCCGGCCCGCTGGCCCACTGGGGTCCCGTGGAAGATCCCGAGAATCGTCGGGGAGAGCGGCGGGCGCTCCGCGAGCAGGTCCTCGTCCGTGGGGAGCGGCTGCACCGCCAGCACCGTGTTCTCCAGGTAGGCCTTCACATGCTCGGGCAGGGCGCGGACGGCGGCCTCCACCGCGCGGTCGAACTCGGCCTCGGAGAGCTGCACCGGCGCGGGGAAGTCCGCGGGCGCCAACTCGCGGGCGCGGGCGAAGCAGCGGCGCGCCTCCTTGGGCTGCTTGCGCCGCTCGTGGATGAGCCCCATCTGATGGTGCACCCAGGCGTCGTCCGGCGTCTGCGCGGCCAGCTCCTGCAGGGCGGCCAGCGCCTCGTCGAACCGGCACAGCTCGAAGAGGGCGAGCGCGCGCTCCAGCTTGGCGTCCGCGCTCTGCGGCTGCAGGGCCAGCGCCGAGCCCACCCGGGAGAGCGCGCCCTCCGCGTCCCCCAGCTGGTTCAGCCCCACCGCTTCGAGCAGCAGCAGCTCGAAGGCGAGCCCGTCATCCGAGCCCGCGCCCGCGCGGGCGGCGAGCTTCCGGGCCCGGGCGCACAGCCGCAGGCCGTCTTCGAGCGCCTCCCGGGAGGGCTCGGCGCGGGTGATCAGCAGATCCGCCGCGCCCAGCATCAGCTCCGGATCATCCGGCGCCGCGGAGAGCGCCTGCTGGTAGGCCAGCGCGGCCTCGTCCTCCCGCCCCAGCTGGTGCAGGGCCGCGGCCCGGTAGTGGAGGGCGTCCACCTGGAGCGGCGCGCGCCGCACCAGCTCCTCGGCGCGCGCGAGCGCCCGGTCGAGCTCGCCCTGTTCGAAGGCGGCCGCGATCTCGGCCACCGCCGCGTCCGTCCCGGGCGGGTCTGCTCTGTTCCGGCGTGCCATGCGGTGGCCGTTGCCTTTAGGCGGGAAGGGCTGGAGTTTTCAATCGCGCGGTTGTTACATCCAATGCCTCCGCGTGAAGATCCTGATCGTCGACGACGACGCTGACCTGGTCGCCATGCTCACCAAGTTCCTGGAGAAGCATGGCTTCACCACGTTCAGCGCGAGCGATGCGCTCGTCGCCTGGGACCTGCTGCAGCAGCAGGACATCGGCTTTTTGATCACGGATCTGATGATGCCGCACATGGACGGCATCGCCTTCACCGAGCGGGTCCGCAAGGAGCCGCGCTTCGCGGAGCTGCCCATCCTCTTGATCACCGCGTACCCAGCGGAGGGAATCAGCGACAAGGGCATGCGCAAGGGCGTGGCGATGACGCTCTCCAAGCCGCTCGACTTCGAGCGGCTGCTCACGCTCGTCCGCTTCGCCCAGTAGCTCCCACCCGCGTTCGCCGGCAGTTGCGTGTTGACAATGGCCGGCCGGGCTTTAGTTTGGCGCTCTCGCACGTCGAGTGCTAACGGTTCCAAGGTCGTAAATCCAACAAATACGGGAGGTTGCTCATGGCAGCGAAGGAGATCTTCTTCCACCAGAACGCGCGCGACGCGATCCTGCGCGGGGTCCGGATCCTGGCGGACGCGGTGGCGGTGACGCTCGGTCCCAAGGGCCGCAACGTGGTGATCGAGAAGTCGTTTGGCTCTCCCACCGTGACCAAGGACGGCGTCACGGTGGCCAAGGAGATCGATCTCGAGAACAAGTTCGAGAACATGGGCGCGCAGATGGTGAAGGAGGTGGCCAGCCAGACCTCCGACAAGGCCGGCGACGGCACCACCACCGCCACCGTGCTCGCGCGGGCGATCTACGAGGAAGGCCTCAAGTTGGTGGCCGCGGGCCACAGCCCCATGGACTTGAAGCGCGGGATCGACAAGGCCGTGGAGACGGTGGTGGGCGAGCTGAAGAAGCTCTCCAAGCCGACCAAGAACAAGAAGGACATCGCCCAGGTCGGCATCATCTCCGCCAACGGGGACGAGACGATCGGCAACATCATCGCCGAGGCGATGGAGAAGGTCGGCAAGGAGGGCGTGATCACGGTCGAGGAGGCGAAGGGCCTGGAGACCACGCTGGACGTGGTGGAGGGCATGCAGTTCGACCGCGGCTACGTCTCCCCGTACTTCGTGACCAACCGCGAGCGGATGACGGTGGAGATCGACGACCCGTACATCCTCATCAGCGAGAAGAAGATCTCCAGCATGCAGGACCTCATCCCCATCCTCGAGCAGGTGGCGCGCTCCGGTAAGCCGCTGCTGATGATCGCCGAGGACGTGGAGGGCGAGGCGCTGGCGACGCTGGTGGTCAACAAGATCCGCGGCGTGCTCAACGTCTGCGCGGTGAAGGCGCCAGGCTTCGGGGATCGCCGCAAGGAGATGCTCAAGGACATCGCGGTGCTGACCGGCGGCCAGGTGGTCTCCGAGGAGCTCGGCCACAAGTTCGAGAACCTCACCCTGAACGACCTGGGCCGCGCCAAGCGCGTGACCGTGGACAAGGACAACACCACCCTGGTGGACGGCGCGGGCAAGAAGCCGGACATCGAGGGGCGGATCAAGCTGATCCGCCAGCAGATCACCGAGACCACCAGCGACTACGACCGCGAGAAGCTGCAGGAGCGGCTGGCCAAGCTGGTGGGCGGCGTGGCGGTGATCAACGTGGGCGCGGCCACCGAGACCGAGATGAAGGAGAAGAAGGCCCGGGTGGAGGACGCGCTGCATGCCACCCGCGCGGCGGTCGAGGAGGGCATCGTCCCCGGCGGCGGCGTGGCCTACCTGCGCGCCCTGCCTGCGCTGGAGACCCTCAAGGTCGAAGGCGAGCAGAAGTTCGGCGTCCAGATCATCCGGCGGGCGCTCGAGGAGCCGATCCGGAAGATCGCCGCCAACGGCGGCGTGGAGGGCGCGGTGGTCCTCAACAAGGTCCGCGAGGGGCAGGGCGCGTTCGGTTACAACGCGCGCACCGAGACCTACGAGGATCTGGAGAAGGCCGGCGTGATTGACCCGACCAAGGTCTCCCGCTTCGCGCTGCAGAACGCGGCCTCCGTGGCCTCGCTCCTGCTCACCACGGAAGCCATGGTGGCGGACGCGCCGAAGAAGAAGACCAAGGGCGGCGGCGCCGGCGGCGGGGCGCCGGACTACGGCGGCGACGACATGGACTACTGAGCCAGCCGCTCGGTTCGTGAATCAGCCAAGAGGCCTCGAGGCGCGGTTGCCTCGGGGCCTCTTCGTTTTGACAGCCTCGTTCATTCAGTTCAGTCCCGCGCGTTGACGTTGACGTTGACGTTGACGTGGACGTGGACGTGGACGTGAACGTGGCCGGAGGTGCCGTGCACCGGCGCTGGGGCGGGCCATCCGGCCAAGTCGCCGTCGCCGTCCACGTCACACGTCAACGGCCACGTCCACGCAGGAGCGCTACGGAATCCGCCGCACGTAGCCGGTGCTGCTGGCCTGGGACGAGAAGTAGAGCCGGCCGTCCTTGAGGACGAGATCTCCGGGCCCCGCGCCGATCGGGCCAACCGGCGCCACGGTGCCCGGGCTGCAGAGGGACGCGCGCAGGAAGAACTGGGCGCTCTCGGTCCCCAGGGTGGCGTCCTTGAAGTAGAGCTGCCCGCCGACGAGCACGGGCCGCGTGGGGCCCGAAAGGCCGTTGGCCAGCTCCACCACCGCTCCGCCCTCGCGCGGCGCGAGCGAGACCTTCCCGGTGCCGGTGCCCCCCTCGGCCCAGACCAGCCGGGTGGGGGTGAGCAGGAACGCGCGGGTGCCTGGCGGTAGCGGCTGCACGCGCTCGGCGGGGGCGGAGCCATCCAGCAGCACGCGGTAGAGCCCGCTGGCCGCGCCCGCGGTGACGAGGAAGTGGACGTAGCCGCCCTCCACCACCGCGCCGCGGACCACCGCGCCGAGCGGCCCTTGATACAGGAAGGCCTGCGCGCTCCCGTCCTTGCCGAAGCGCACCAGCGTGTTGCGCGCGGTGGCGAAGACCACCTGGGTGGTGGTGAGCGCCAGCGAGGAGTCCCCGGTGGAGGTGGAGCTCAGGCTCACGTTGATCCGCAGCTTGCTCTTGTCCGCCTTGTTCACCGCCCAGACGCCGTCCCCGGTGGCCACGTAGACGTGGGTGGCATCCAGCGCCAGCGCGTCCGGGGTGCGGATGGGGTCCAGCAGGGGCTCCAGGGCGCCGCCGTCCAGCGGGGCGCGCAGGAGCCGGCCGGTGGGATCATCCGGGGTGAGCGCCCCCGTCTCCGAGACGTAGACGTGGGTGTCGTCCACCGCGATCCGCCGGGCGAGGTTCAGGCCGGAGAGCAGCGCCGCGGTGTTTCCGCCGAGCTCTCCCGGGCACCCGCCGTCCGCCAGTCTCCCCGCATCCGGCTCGTCCAGCAGGCCGCCGTCCTCGAAGACGCCCGAGTCGAGCACCGCGCTGCCGCCGTCCGGCGCGGGGCCGCCATCGGGTCCGCCAGGTTGGCCGCCCGCGTCCGGCTCCTCCTCCACGGGCGGGACGCCGCAGTCGCCGCAGCCGGCGGCGCCGAGCGCGAGCCAGAGCACGGCGAGCGCTGCGCGCGGGAGGCGGCTCACGGCGCGAGCTTCAGCGCGCGGGAGAGCTCGCGGCTCAGGGCCTTGAGGTCGCCCAGCAGCTTGGGCAGACAGGCGGTGGCGCCGGCGCGCAGGGACTCGAGCGCGTTGTCCATGGTGAGGTGCTCGGCGAGCACGACGAACGGGGCGCCCCGGCAGACGGCCTTGGCCAGCTCGATCGCCTTGGGACCGGAGGCGGGCTGGAAGTCCCAGCTCACCACCACGCCGGCCGCCGGGGCGTCGCCGAACGGCTTGGCCTCGGAGATCACGTTCGGCTCCATCCCCAGGGCGCGCACCGCCTCCACCAGCTGGCGGGCGCTGGCGGGGTTGTCCTCGTAGATGTCCACCCGCTTGTTGGTGGCCTGGAAGGTGCCCGGGGGAGGCGCGGCGAGCGCGGCGCGGATCTTCTCGCGGACCTCGCGGATGTCGTCGAACGGCTTGAGCAGGTACTCCATCACGCCCAGCTCGATCGCCTGCTGCGCGGTGATGAGAGACGGGTAGCCGGTCATCAGGAGGACCTTGGAGCGCGGGTTGATCCGCCGCGCCTCCAGCGCCAGGTCCAGCCCGGACAACCCCGGCAGGTTCTTGTCGGTGACGATGAGATCGAACGTGGTGTTCTTGAGCAGCAGCAGCCCTTCCTCGGCGGTCTGCGCCTCCACCACGTCACACTCGCGGCTCATGAGATCCCGGAACACCATCCGGATGATCGACTCGTCGTCCACGATCAGGATCTTCCGGCGGCTGGCGGGCGGCAGCGGCGTGCCGCCCGACGGGAAGAGCACCCGGAACACGGTGGCGGGCGGGGGCTGCTCGGGGGAGGGGAGCGCCGGGACCAGCTGCAGGGTGGCGTTGTGCTCGGCGGCGATGCGCCGGCAGACCGCGAGCCCCAGGCCGCTGCCGCGGGACTTGGAGGTGACGTACGGCTCGAAGATCCGGTCGCGCAGCTCGGCCGGGATCCCCGGTCCCCAGTCCGCCACGTAGAGCGCGGGGGCGCCGCCGTCGCTGGTGACCAGGACCTTGATCCGGCCCAGGCCGCTCATCGCGTCCCGCGCGTTGCAGAAGAGGTTCAGCACCAGCTGCTCGAGCAGCCGCGCGTTGCCGCGCACCTCCACCGGGTGGGGCGCGTCCACCTCCAGCGTCACCCGGGAGGACTCGGGGTTGAGCGAGAACTGGCGCTGCGCCTCGCGGACCCGGTCCGGGAGCGAGAGCTTCTCCTTGGGCGCGGGCTGATCCGTGGAGAGGCGGTGGAAGTCGGAGATGATCTGCTCCATCCGCTCGACCTGGCCGAGCAGGAGCGCCACCGGCGCGCGGGGCCCGAGCTCGTCGCGGATCATCTGGACGTAGGCCTTGATCCCGAGCAGCGGCTGGCGGAGCTCGTGGAGGACCTCGGCCGCCAGCTGCGACCGTCCGTTGCTCCCAGGCGGCTGATCAGGCGGTCCGCGGGGGCTGTCCATGCGGGCGAGCATGGCGGAGCCCGGCGCGGTTCTGCAATGCACCTGCCCGCGAACAAAGGCGTTGACCGTGCGGGGGCGCACATTGATGCTGCGCGGCTCACCTCACGCAAGAGTCCTACATGCCTCAGACCAACCCTTTCCACTCGCTCGTCCCCGGTCGGAAGCTGTCGGATGAAGAGCTGGCGCGCTCCATCCGGCTGAACATCGAGGCGGAGCTGGACGCGATCAACCTGTACGCCGCGCACATCGAGGCCTCGGACAACGAGGAGGCCAAGGCCGTGCTCCGCCACGTGATGAACGAGGAGAAGGAGCACGCGGCGCTCTTCACGGAGCTGATCCACCGGCTGGATCCCGAGCAGCGCAAGCACCAGCTGGAGGCCTCGGCGAAGTTCCAGCTGATCATCTCCGGCGCCCCGGACGAGTTGGTGGAGGCGGTGGGCGAAGGCGGCGCGGACAAGGCCGTGGAGTACGTCAACCCCAAGCAGCTCACGGTGGGCACGCTGGTGGGGCAGAAGCGATGAGGGCGCTCGTCTTCGCCGCGATCTGCGGGGTGGCGCTCGGCTGCGGGCAGCCCAGCGGCGGCACGGATGCGGGCGTGGATCCGCTGCTCGTCTGTGACAGCGCGGCGGCGGCGGTGCTCACCCCCAAGGTGCACGCGGAGATCGTCGCCAGCCGCTGCGTGGGCTGCCACGCGCCGGCCTCCGCGGCGGCCAGCCGGGGCGAGTGGGAGACCGTGGCCAAGCTCCAGGCCAACGCGGTGGACAAGCTCTCCCTCTATGCGGGGAGCCAGGGCACGCTGAAGATCGTGGATCCGGGCCACCCGGAGAACAGCGCGATGATGCTCAAGGTCCTGGGCGGCGGGGTGACCTTCCACGGCCCCAAGGGCGAAGGGGTGGGAGGGCTGATGCCGCAGTCTGGCGGCGCGCTCACGGACGCGCAGAAGCAGACGCTGCGCGACTGGATCTGTCAGGGCGCCAAGGCGGAGTAGCGGAAGCGCGCTTCCCACCGTGGGAAGCGCCGTTCCCTCGCTCTGGGCCAGCCCGCCACTTGCAACGCCTGCTTCGCCCATGCGACGGGCGAGCGGTTGGGCGGCGGCGTTGGCGTTGTGCGGGTGGTTCGGCTGCGGGAGCGGGCCGGAGGCGCCAGTGGGCCCTGGGCCCTGGCCCAGGGACGCGGCGGCCAACTACAGCGAGCGGTACGGGCTGCCGGCGCTGCGCAGCGCCAGCCTGGATCAGGCCTACAACCTCTGGCTGCTCGACGCCGGGGGCGAGCGGGTGGGGCTGCTGCGGCCGCAGGACGCGCGCCCAACCTGGACGCGGGTGGACGGGCTGGGGCAGGGCGCCAAGGGTTTCCCCGCGAGCGTGATCTGCGGCGGCGCCGCAGAGCGGGCGTACCTGGGCTTCCTGGCGCCGGATCTGGCGGATCCGGCGCACGCCACGGCCGAGCAGAAGGCGCAGGGGGACGCGGATCTGCTGCGCGCCCGGGGCGACGGAGCGGCGGAGGTGGAGCAGCACCTGACGCTGGTCAACTCCAATGATCCGGCCTTCGACGAGACCCGCTCCATCCTCTCCTGCGCGCGGGTGCTGCAGGGGGAGGGGAAGGGGGACGTCTACTTCGGCACCAACCACGCGGTGACGCGGGTGCGCGGGGCGCGCTTCTCGGATCACCGCCACGCGGTCTTCCGGGAGCCGGACACCGCCCAGGGCTCGCTGCGGATCGGCTACAACCACGCGGTCTCGGTGACGTGGGACGGGGAGCTCTTCCTCGGCAACGAGTGGAAGATCGCCCTGCTCTCACCGGGCCCCGCGCTGGAGGACTTCCTCGACCCGGCCCGCTCGCCCTGGCGGCTGGACACCTTCGTGGAGCCGCTGGGGCCGCAGGCGGAGGCGGACGCCTGGCGCGCCACCGCGCAGACGGTGGGCGGGCGGTACTTCGCCGGCGCGAAGGAGAAGGGGCTGTGGGAGGTGATCCTCTCGCCGCGGCGCTACGCGAAGGTGGCCGGCCTGCCCACGGAGCGGATCACCGCGCTGGCCGCCGCGCGGGGCGGGGCGCTCTTCGTGGGCACGGCGGACGCGGGGCTCTTCCGCTGGGAGCCCAACGGCCGGGTGGAGCCGGTGGCGCAGGTGCGCGGCCGCGCGGTGCGCGAGCTCTTCTACGACCGGACGCTGGAGCCGGGGCTGCTCCTGGCGCTCACCGACGAGGGGCTGTTCGTCCTGCGCGGGGAATGACGCTGCCCAGGCAGGGAAGCGGGCTTCCCATGCGTGGGTAGCCGCGTTTCCAGGCGTTTGCAGGACCGCTTCTTGCTGCCCAAGTTGGGCGCGAAAGGAGAAGGCATGACACTCGAATCGTTCCTGCTGTGGATCGTGATCGGCCTGGTCGCCGGGGTGCTCGCCTCGCTGGTGGTGGGCGGCGTGGGCTTCGGGATCATCGGAGACATCGCCATTGGGATCGCGGGCGCGTTCATGGGCGGATGGCTCTTCCGCGTGTTCAACGCCAGCGCGCCTGGAGGCCTGGTGGGCTCCATCATCGTGGCGTTCATCGGAGCGTGCGTCTTGCTCTTGTTGATCCGCCTCTTGCGGGGCGCAACCACGCGCAGGCGGATCTAGCCGGTCCGCGTGGAGTGGCGCTGCGGAGGGGTTGCCTCCAACCCCTTCGCAGCCATGTAGATCACGTTCCGGGTGCTCTTCTTGCCCCGGTACATGGCGCGGTCGGCGAAGTCGAGCAGGCTGGCCTTCTCCTGCGCGTGCTCGGGGAAGCTGGCAATGCCGATGCAGGTGGTGATGGAGAGCCCGTAGCCTTCGCGCGCGAGGAAGTGGTGGGTCTCGATCGTGCGGCGGATCCGCTCCGCCACCTTGAGCGCGCCGCCGGAGTCCGTGGCGTGCAGCAGCACCACGTACTCGTCCCCGCCGTAGCGCGCCACCACGTCGTTGTCGCGCACGCAGCCCTTGACGATCCGGGCCACCTCCACGAGCAGCTTGGAGCCCACCAGGTGGCCGTGCGTGTCGTTGACGCTCTTGAAGTAGTCCAGATCCAGGAAGAGCAGGCTGAAGGTGCTCTGCGCGCCGAGCGCGGCCTTGACCTCGCGGTCCAGCACGAGGTCCAGGTAGCGCACGTTGAAGAGGTGGGTGAGGTCGTCCAGGTACGCCAGATCTTCGACCTCGGCGAAGCGGCCGGCGTTGCGCAGCGCCAGCCCCAGGTGCCGGGACAGGTACATGGCCGAGCCGTTCACGGCGGGGGGCAGGTGGCTCTTGTAGAGCAGCGCCACGAAGCCCCACGTCACGTCGCCGTCCATCGCCGCCAGGGCGATGCCGGCGCGGAAGCCGCCGGGGATGGACTCCAGGGGGATCGGCGCGTCCGCGCCCTCCTTGAGCCGCGCGCGCACGAAGTCCGCCACGGCCCGCTCCACGTCCTTCTCCAGCCCCTGGCTGCCCTCCACGCGGTACTCGCCGGGGGAGAGGCGGACGAAGAGCAGCACCGCGGAGGCGCCGGTGGTCTGCGCGAAGGAGGTGACGGCGGTGGAGAAGAGGCGATCCTTGTCCAGCGTGGTGGCGATCCGCTGGCCGGTCTCGATCAGGGAGACGTACTGCCGCAGCGACTCGTTCTCCTTGAGGAGGTTGCGCGTGGTGAGCGCGCGCATCACCGCGTGCGAGAGCGCCTCCGGGGCCACCGGCTTGACCAGGTACTCCGCCGCGCCGCTCTTGATCGCCCGCACCGCCGGGTCCACCTTGTCCAGCGCGGTGATCACGATCACCTCGCAGCCGGGGTAGCGCTCCTTGGTGTGCTGGAGGATCTCCATCCCATCCCCCTCCGGGAGGATGAGATCGGTGACCACCGCGTCGAAGCGCTCGCGCGAGAGCGCCTCCTTGGCTTCCGTCACGGAGGAGGTGGAGGTGACCTGGTGGCCAGCGCCCGTCAGGTAGTCGCCGTACAGCGCTCGAGCGACCTTTTCATCGTCGACGAGGAGTATCCGCGGCATGTCTGCCGCTTAGCATCGAAGCATTGCTGCTGCTAGCCTCGCGCGGGTGCCTACCTTCGAAAGCGGACGTCGGCTCTGCCTGCTGTTCGAGGCTGGGAGGGTGCGCTACGCGATCGAGGCGACCTCGGTGGTGGAGGTGGCCACACCGGATCCGGACGGCCACAGCATCCGCGGCTTCCTGGAGCTGAAAGATCTGTCCTCGCTGCTCGGCGGCGCGGCGGAGGGGCGGCCGGGGATGGCGGTGGTGCTGGACGTGAGCCCCACGCTGGCGGTCCGCGTGAAGCAGATCGTGGAGGTGGCGGACGTGGCGCGCGATCCGTTCTTCCTCCTCCCGCCCGGCCTGGGGGAGGCGCTCGCCGTCTGGGTGCGCGGGGCGATCCTCCACGCGGGGCGGCTGTACCTCGAGCTGCTCGCGGACGCCCTGCCGGCGCGCGCCGCCACCGCCTCTGCCCTCGGCGCGCGCCCCATCTACCTGCTGGATCAGCCGCCCGAGCGCGCGCTGATCTTCGAGTCGCAGAAGAAGCTGTATGGGATCCCGCTGCCCCTGGTGTCGCAGGTGGTAGGTGCGGCGGAGTCGTTCTGCGCCCTGCCCGCGGCGGACGGGCCGGTGGCGGGGCTCTTCCCCCATGGCCAGGCGCTCTGGCCGATCTACTCGTCCGCCGGGCTGCTCGGGGCCGCGCCGGCGCGGGAGGAGCTCTTCGTGCTCGCCGAGCTGGCAGGCCACAGCGTGGGCCTGACCGCCACGCAGGTGCTGGGCGTACATGAGCGGTTTGCGCCTTCAGAGGCCCGCGGAGAGTTCGTCAGCCCGGCCCTTCGCCAGCCGGCGCTGTTTCTGGACCTGCAGCGCATGTTTTCTTGATCGCGCGTCGCGCCGTTCCCTAAGCTTCCGAAAATTCTTGGGAATGGCGCCGTTCGTTTTGCCCCTACGGAGCGTCGATGCCGAAACAAGTGTTGGTCGCCGATGACTCTCTGACCATCCGCAAGGTGATCGGGATGGTCTTCGCGACCGAGGACTTCCAGCTCACCACCGTGGACAACGGCGCGGACGCCATCGCGCGCGCCCGCGAGCTGAAGCCGGACGTCGTGCTCGTGGACGCGATGATGCCGGGCAAGAGCGGCTACGAGGTCTGTGAGGCGCTCAAGCAGGATCCCTCCACCCAGCAGATCCCCGTGCTGTTGCTCGCCGGCACGTTCGAGCCGTTCGACGAGGGGCGCGCCAAGGCTGCCGGCGCGAACGATCACATCGTCAAGCCGTTCGAGAGCCAGGCGCTGATCGACAAGGTCCGCGTCCTCACCGGCGGACAGCCCGCGGCCCGGCCCGCCACGCCGCAGTACACCACCGCCGCCTCGGCCGCCGCCGCCGCCGCCGCTGCCGCGCCGGGCGCCGCCGCGCAGGCCCCGCGCCCCACCTCGCCCGGCCAGCCGTTGCCGGGCGGCCCGCCGATTGGCGGGGGGATGCGCCCCGCGCCGGGCACCTCTCCCGGAATGCCTCAGCGGCCGGGGATGCCGCTGCCGGGCGGCCCGCCGATTGGCGGAGGGATGCGCCCCGCGCCGGGCACCTCGCCGGGGATGCGCCCCGGGATGCCGGTCCCCGGGATGCCGGGTCCGGGGATGCCGGGTCCGGGGATGCCTGGGCCCGGGATGGCCGGGCGGCCTCCCATGGGCGGACCCGGGATGCCGGGCCCGGGGATGCCGCAGCGTCCCGCGCCGCTGACCAACCCGGGGATGGCCGGACCGGGGATGGGGCAGCGCCCGGCGCCGCTGACCAACCCGGGGATGCCGCAGGGCTTGCGGCCCACCTCGCCGGGGATGCCGCTCCCGTCCGCGCCTGGCCCGGGGATGCCCGGGATGGCGGGGCCGGGGATGCAGCGCCCGCCCGGCGCGCCCATGCCTGGCGCCGGCATGCCGCAGGGCTTCCGCCCGCCTGGCCCGCCGATGCCCGGGCCCGGGATGCCCATGCCGGGCGGCCCGCCGCGCGGCAGGGATCCGTTCGGCTTGGGGGCGTCCCCACAGCAGCAGGTGCCGCGCCCGCGTCAGCCGGAGCCGCCGATCGCCGTCGAGGACTCCCTGCCCGACAACCGGGGCGCGGAGGAGATCTCGGTCGACGTGGACGTGAACTCCTCCCCGCCATCGGCCCCGGTCGGGGTCCGCGCCAAGCCGGCGGACGGGGGTGAGGCGGCGCTGCGGGATGCGCTCTCCAAGGCGTCCCGCGAGGTGATCGAGAAGATCGCCTGGGAAGTGGTGCCGCAGCTGGCCGAGACGATCATCCGCGAAGAGCTCGAGCGCCTCATCAAGGAGCGCGAGAGCCGCAGCTAGCCAAGCCCCGTTTGACGGGGCAAAAGACGGGAAGATGAGCGAGCAAGAACTGTCGAAGGCCTACGACCCCACCGAGGTCGAAGGCCGCTGGTACCCATTCTGGATGGAGCGCGGTTACTTCACCGCGGACGCGCGCAGCGACAAGCCGCCGTACTGCATCGTGCTGCCGCCGCCGAACGTGACCGGCTCGCTGCACCTGGGGCACGCGGTGATGGTGGCCCTGCAGGACATCCTCATCCGCTGGAAGCGGATGAGCGGCTTCAACTGTCTCTGGCTCCCCGGCACCGATCACGCCGGCATCGCCACCCAGATGGTGGTGGAGAAGGAGCTGAAGAAGACGGAGAAGAAGTCCCGCCACGACTTGGGGCGCGAGGAGTTTTTGAAGCGCGTCTGGACGTGGAAGGAGAAGTACGGGAGCCGGATCATCGAGCAGATGCAGGTGCTCGGCGGCTCGCTGGACTGGTCCCGCCACCGCTTCACCATGGACGAGGGCGTGTCGCGTTCGGTGCGCGAGGTCTTCGTCCAGCTCTACGAGCAGAAGCTCCTCTACCGGGCGCAGAAGCTGATCAACTGGTGCCCCTCCTGCCACACCGCGCTCAGCGATCTGGAGGTGGAGCACGAAGAGAAGGACGGCTCGCTCTGGCACATCGCCTACCCGGTGCAGGGGGATGAGCGGAAGCTGGTGGTGGCCACCACCCGGCCGGAGACGATGCTGGGCGACACCGCGGTGGCCATCCACCCGGACGACGAACGGTACAAGGGGCTGGCCGGCAAGCGGGCGATCTTGCCGCTGGTGGGCCGGGAGATCCCGATCATCGACGACGCCGAGCTGGTGAACCCGGAGTTCGGGACCGGCGTGGTGAAGGTCACCCCGGCGCACGACTTCAACGACTACCAGACGGGTCTGCGGCACCAGCTGCCGATGATCTCGATCTTCGACGACAACGCGCGGATGAACGAGAAGGTGCCCGCGGAGTACGTGGGCCTGGAGCGCTACGAGGCGCGCAAGAAGGTCCTCGCGGATCTCACCGAGCGCGGCTTCCTGGTGAAGGAGGAGCCGCACAAGCTCTCCATCGGCCAGTGCCAGCGCTGCGGGACCGTGGTGGAGCCGCGGCTCTCCCCGCAGTGGTTCGTGAAGATCGAGCCTTTGGCGAAGAAGGCGATCGAAGCGGTGGAGAAGGGCGAGACGAAGCTCGTCCCCGAGACCTGGACCGCCACGTACTTCAACTGGATGAGGAACATCCACGACTGGTGCGTGAGCCGCCAGCTGTGGTGGGGCCACCAGATCCCCGCCTGGTATTGCAAGGCCTGCAGCCCGAAGAAGGCGGACGGCGGGATCGACTACGCCGCGGCGGAGCCCATGGTGGCGCGCCAGGCGCCCACCTCCTGCGGCAAGTGCGGCAGCGCGGAGCTCACCCAGGATCCGGACGTGCTGGACACCTGGTTCTCCTCCGGGCTGTGGCCGTTCTCCACGCTCGGCTGGCCGGAGCAGACGGAGGATCTCAAGACCTTCTACCCGAACACCGTGATGGAGACCGGGCACGACATCCTCTTCTTCTGGGTGGCCCGGATGATGATGTTCGGCCTCCACTTCATGGGGAAGGCGCCCTTCAAGACGGTCTACCTGCACGCGATGGTGCGGGACGAGAAGGGCGAGAAGATGTCCAAGGTGAAGGGGAACGTGATCGATCCCCTGGACGTCATCCGCGGCGCGCCGCCCGAGCAGCTGCTGCCGTCCCTGCGCAACAAGTTCCCGGGCGGGATGCCGGCCTTCGGCGCGGACGCGCTGCGCTTCACGCTGGCGGCGATGACCCAGCAGGGGCGGGACATCAAGCTCTCGCTGGAGCGGGTGGCCGGCTACAAGGCCTTCACCAACAAGCTCTGGAACGCCTCCCGCTTCGCGCTGATGAACCTGGGGGACTTCCGCCCGGACGGCCGCTTCGTGAAGGACCGTTCGCTCTCGCTGGCGGACCGGTGGATCCTGGCGCGGTTGCACCGGGCCATCGGCGGCACGCTGGAGGCGCTGCGCCAGTTCGGCTTCGCCGAGGGGGCGAACATCCTCTACCAGTTCCTCTGGTACGAGCTGTGCGACTGGTACATCGAGCTGGCCAAGGGCGCGCTCTACGGCAAGGACGAGGTGGCCAAGGAGAGCACGCGGGCGGTGCTGGTCTACGTGCTGGATCAGGTGACGCGGCTGCTCCACCCGTACATGCCGTTCATCACCGAGGAGATCTGGCAGAAGCTGCCGATGGAGCGGGACGTGGAGTCCATCATGGTGGCCTCCTTCCCGGACCTGGACAGCCGGCTGCAGGACCCAGCGGCCGAAGCGGAGATGGCGCCGGTGATCGCCGCGATCGAAGGGCTGCGGAACATCCGGGGCGAGAGCGACCTGGCCCCGTCCGCCAAGCTCGAGGCGCACGTGCAGAGCGCGGATCCGCTGATCCGCAAGACGCTGCAGACGCACGCCGGCTACGTGGTGCCGCTGGCGGGGCTGTCTTCCCTGAAGGTGGGCGCTCCCGGCCCCAAGCCCGCGCAGGCGGCGGCGTTCGTGGGGCCGCAGCTGGAGATCTACGTGCCGCTCGCCGGCCTGGTGGACTTCGCCGAGGAGCGGGCGCGGCTCACCAAGGAGCTGGCGCGGGTGGAGCAGGACCTGGGCGGGCTGAACCGCAAGCTGGAGAACCCCAACTTCGTGGCCAAGGCGCCGCCGGACGTGGTGGTGAAGGACCGCGCCCGCGTGGAGGAGCTCACCGCGCGCAAGGCGAAGCTCAAGGAAAACCTGAACCGGATTGCACCGGAGACCGCCATGCCTGATCCAAAGAGCCCCAACGGCAGCTCGAACGGCCATCCGCCCGGCGGTGATCCGGAGGTGGCCAGCATCGTCACCAACCCGGAGACCGCCAAGGTGAAGGTGGCGGAGGACGCGGGCGATGGCGGCGTGGATCTGGGCCAGGAGCTGAAGGGAGATCTGGAGAACGTCCCGGCGCCGAAGGACGTGGACCCCCAGGTGAAGACGGCGCTGGAGAAGCTGCGGGAGGGCACGAAGGAAGGGCTCTCCGCCTCGGACCACTACGATCTCGGCGTGGCCTACATGGGCATGGGCCTGGTGGACGACGCGGTCCGCGAGTTCAACGAGGCCAAGAAGCCGGAGAAGAAGGGCGCCAAGCTGGTGGCCAAGGCCAAGGCGATCGTCGCCAAGGCCAAGGCGGTGGCGGTGGCGGTGAAGGCGAGCGCCCAGAAGAAGCCCGCCAAGGCGGCGAAGAAGCCCGCCAAGAAGCCGGCGAAGGCGAAGGCGAAGGCCAAGGCCAAGGCGCCTGCGAAGAAGGCGAAGCCGGTGAAGAAGCCGGCGGCCCGGAAGGCCAAGCCCAAGGCCCGCGCGAAGTCCCGCAAGTAGATGGACTTCCTGGACCGGCTGATCGAGCTGGCGCTCGACGAGGATCTGGGCGCGGCGGGGGACGTCACCACGCGCGCGCTGGTGCCTCCGCACGTGCGGGGCAAGGCGGAGCTCTGGGCGAAGGAGGAGATGGTGCTCGCGGGCCTGGCCGCCTTCGAGCGGGTCTTCCTCCGCGTGGAGCCCAGCTGCCGGATGAAGGCGCTGGCGCAGGACGGCGAGCAGGTGGGGCCGCGTCAGAAGGTCGCCACGGTGGACGGACCGCTGGCGGCGCTGCTGGTGGCCGAGCGCACCGCGCTCAACATCCTGCAGCGGACCTCCGGCATCGCCACGCTGGCCCGGGCGGCGGCGCGTGCGGTGGAGGGCTCCAAGCTCAAGATCCTCGACACCCGGAAGACGTCCCCCGGGATGCGCGCGCTCTCGAAAGACGCGGTGCGGGCGGGCGGCGCGGTGAACCACCGCTTCGGCCTCTTCGACGGCGTGCTGATCAAGGACAACCACATTGCCGCGGTGGGCGGGTCCATCCCGGAGGCGCTGCGGCGCGCGCGGGCGAGCGCGCCCCGGCTGGTGAAGATCGAGATCGAGGTCACCACGCTCGCCCAGCTCAAGGAGGCGGTCGCCCACGGCGCGGACATCGTCCTGCTCGACAACATGGACGACGAGCAGCTCAAGGCGTGCGTGAAGGAGGCCAGGGGGCGGGTGGAGCTGGAGGTCTCCGGCGGGGTCACGCTCGAGCGGCTGCCCCGCCTGGCCAAGCTCGGCGTGGACTTCGTCTCCATGGGGGCGCTCACCCACTCGGCGCGGGCCATGGATCTTTCCCTGGAGATCCAGCAGACGCGCGGGAAGGCGTAGGGCGACGAGGACTCGAAGGGGCTTTCCTTCGCGGGTTGACGGCGCGGCCGACTAAGTTACGGCGCCGTGCTCAACCCCATCTTCGTGTTGCTGATCGTCGCCGCGGTGCTGACGGCCGCGTTCACCGGCGGCATGGACAAGGTGAACGCCGCCTTCGGGAGCTCGGCCAAGGGCGCGGTGGAGTTGGCGATCGGGCTGATCGGCCAGATGGCGGCGTGGCTGGGGCTGATGGCGGTGCTGCGCGAGGCCGGCGCCCTGCGCGCGGTGGCGCGGCTGTTGGCGCCGCTGCTGCGGTGGCTCTTCCCGGACGTGCCGCCCGATCACCCCGCCATGAGCTCGATCATCATGAACCTGGGCGCCAACGTGCTCGGCCTGAACAACGCGGCCACGCCGTTCGGGCTGCAGGCCATGGTGGAGCTCAACCGGCTCAACCCGAAGAAGGGCGTGGCCACCAACGCCATGGCGCTGTTCCTGGCGATCAACGTCTCGGGGATCGCGGTGATCCCCGTCACCACCATGGCGGCGCGCGCGGCCATGGGCTCGAAAGATCCTTCCGGGATCATCGTCCCGTCTGTCCTCTCCAGCCTGGTGAACACGATCTTCGCGGTGCTCTTCGCCAAGGCGCTGCAGCGGCTGGGCGTGTTCTCGGTGGAGCGGGCCGCCGCCTCGCTGCCGCCGGGGGCGGAGGCGGACGAGGCGCCCAGCCCGCTCGAGGAGACTCCGCCGGAGCAGGGGGAGGTGGCCCCGGCGAGCGGTTGGCGCGTGGCCCTGTTGCCCCTGGCCTTCGTGGCGCTGGTGGCCGCGCTGGTCCTCCACGTGTGGCGCCAGCCGCCCGAGGTCCCCGCCTGGACGGTCACGCGCGCCATCTTCTCGGACTGGATCGTCCCGGCGATCGTGGTGGCCATCCTGCTCTTCGGCTACGCGCGGCGGGTGCGCGTGTACGACGTCTTCGTGAAGACGGCGAAGGAGGGCTTCCCGGTGGCGGTGAGCCTGATCCCGTACCTGGTGGCGATCTTGATCGCGATCGGCATGCTCCGCGCGTCCGGCGCGCTGGATGCGATCGTGAGGGCGCTCACGCCGTTCTCCAGCGCGGTGGGCTTCCCCGCGGAGGCGCTGCCGATGGCGCTCATCCGCCCCTTCTCCGGCGGCGGGACGGTGGCGGTCCTCTCCGCGACCATGCAGGAGCACGGCCCGGACAGCTTCGTGGGCTACTTCACCTCGGTGCTCTCGGGGACGTCCGAGACGACCTTCTACATCCTGGCCGTCTACTACGGCTCGGTGCGGATCAAGGCGATCCGCCACACGCTCTGGGTGTGCCTGGCGGCAGATCTGGTCGGCGTGATCGCTTCGCTGATCGTCTGCCGGCTCTACTTCACCTGACCGAGGGCTTTTGCTCGGGGCTGGGCAAGACAGGGAGGGCTCGGGGAAACGGAAAGGGTCGCGCTCGCCTGCGCATGCATGGCTCCCGCGGAGGTGCGCTCCAGCCTCGGTGGAGGTGGGAGGCGGCCGGGCGCTGAGGGAGCACGCCACGCTCTGGTAGTGGGTAGATCTGGGGTGGGCGGATCCACCTTTTCCTACCCACTTCGTCCGTGAGCCGGCTGGAGCGTTGCCGGCGAGCTCCCGCTGCAGGCGATGGCGGCGCGGACTCCACCGAGGCTGGAGCGCACCGCCGCGGGAGTCATGCATGCGCGGGCGAGCGCGCCCCTTTCTGGTAGCCGGTCCCTCCAGGCCGTGCCGTCGGCGAGCAGCGGGGCAGCCGTTCGCGCGCGGTGCACCGTCCTGCTTCGCGGTCCGAGCTAAGAGTCTTCTGCCGCACACCTGAGCTGTGTGCTGCTCATCATCGCCGCGGCGATCCGCGCGGGAGTGGACAGCCCCGCAAGAAGTCCTCCGCGACCGCTCGCGCGCGAGCCGTACGGTGCCGGCCGTCTCGCGAGGAGCTCACTTCCGTCCCCGCGAGTGCAGTGCCCCCGCATCTCACGAGGAGCAGCCCTTGGCCCTGGACCTACTGAAGGAGAAGGGAACGCCGCTGGACCGGCAGAGCTTCAACTGGCAGGAGCTCGCGCCGCCGCCGTACAGCAAGCTCAATGACGACGCCTTCACCCGCGTGCGGGTGATCCTGATGAACGGGATCGAGTCTGACGCGCTCCGCTTCGGCCACGCCGCGGCGAAGGTGAACCCGGACCTGCAGCTGGCGCTGGCCAGGGTCCGGCGGGTGGAGCAGCACCAGCAGACCGCGGTGAACTGGCTCAACCCGGCGGACCAGAACCCGCTGGAGACGACGATCGGCTTCGAGCAGGTGGCGATCGAGGTCACCGCCAGCGTGGCGCAGCACGAGCCGGATCCCTACCACGCGCAGATCTACCGCTTCGGGATGCTCGAGGACTTCGATCACCTCTACCGCTACACCGCGCTCTACGACCGGCTCTACGGCCGGGACGCCAACGCGCTCTTGCAGTCGTACACGGACATCCTGCCGGGGCGGCCCACCGCGGTGGAGCACCGCGCGCCGGAGGATGATCTGCGCCGCCCCTACGATCGGCTGCGCGCGCACCCGCTCACCAAGCTGCACGCGCTGACCATCACCGCGGCCGAGTTCCAGACGCACGACTTCTACATGACCATTGGCCCGATGTTCACCGACCCGCTGGCGCGCCAGCTCTACGCGGAGATCGCGTCGATCGAAGAGCAGCACGTCACCCAGTACGAGAGCCTCTCCGATCCCACCGAGAGCTGGCTGGAGAAGTGGATGCTCCACGAGGCGATGGAGGTCTACAACTACTACGGCTGCTACCAGTCGGAGACCAACCCGCGGGTGAAGAAGCTCTGGGAGCGGTTCTTGGACTACGAGCTGGGGCACCTGAGCCTGGTGCGCGAGCTCTTCGAGCGCGAGGAGGACCGGGACGCGGCGGAGGTGCTGCCCGCGAAGCTGCCGGATCCGATCGAGTACGCCTCGCACCGGAAGTTCGTCCAGAAGGTGCTCTCGCAGGAGGTGGACCTGCGCGCCAGCGGCACCGAGATCATGGACAAGGTGGAGGTCCCGCGAAACAGCCCCACGCGCGCCTACCAGGCGGCGGTGAACGCCAAGGGCTCGCCCTCCGAGCTCGTGGCCGCCGGCTACGTCTGGTCCCCCGGCACCGAGCTCGTCTCGAAGATCCAGCAGGTCCGCAGCGCCACCCCTTCCAACCGGAGGCTGTCATGAAGAACCCGACCAACCCAGGCATGAACCGGACCGGCATGGCGACCTCGCCGGTGCTCTCGTCTCAGCTGATCGCGGCCGCGAAGGAGACCGAGCCTTCCATGGCGGGGGACGAGCGCGCCGTCGCCGCGGTGCGCATCTCCTACGCGCGGGGGGCGGAGCCGATGGGGACCATGCCCCCGCCTGGCAGCCTCAAGGAGCTGGCCACCACGGCGATGAAGGCGCTCAAGGGCGAAAAGCCCACCGTCTTCATCGACAAGCTCGGCGAGCGGCTGGCCTTCGAGCGCAGCGGGACGCGCCTCTACGAGGCGCTGCTCTCCAAGTTCGACGCCTTCGGCACCTGGCGGGGCGGCCCTACGCGGCAGCAGCTGGAGGAGATCCACGCGGAGGAGATGGGCCACTTCGCCATGCTGCACGAGGCGATGATCCGGCTGGGCTCGGACCCCACCGCGATCACGCCGTCTGCCAACCTCCACGCCAACTTGAGCGAGGGGATCCTCAAGGTGGTGCTGGATCCGCGCGCGGACCTCCGCCAGTCCCTGGAGGGGATCCTCCTCGCGGAGCTGGCGGACAACGACTGCTGGGAGAACCTGATCGACCTGGCCGTGTCGCTCGATCAGGACGAGCTGGGCGCGCTGTTCGAGCAGGCGCTCTCCGCCGAGCAGCGCCACCTGCGCCGGGTGCGGACCTGGATCGGCGCGGCGCTCAGCGAAGACGCGCTGGGCGGGATGAACGGCCGGATGACGAGCCGGACCGAGCGCGGTGAGCGCGGCGCCAGCTCCGTGGTGACCAAGCGGCGGCCGGTGATGGCCAAGACCTCCCGCAAGCGCCGCGGACCTTGAGCGGCTGAAACCTCAGGCCACCGCCCACTTCTTCACCAGCCGCTCCGTGGCCTCCGGGGGGATGCCGGCGTGCTTCTGCAGCTCGCCGGCGTCCTTCCCGAAGCGGCGGTAGAGCGTCTCGAAGTATTCGCGCGCGAAGGCGTCCACCAGGGCGTCCCGCGCCGAGTCCGGCGGGGTGTTGAAGGTGCGGCGCAGCTCCACCCCGGCGACGAGCAGGGCGCGCTCCACCACGTCCTCCAGCTCCCGCACGTTGCCGGGCCAGCCGTAGCCGTCCAGCTTGGCCAAGAGCTCCTTGGAGAGCTCGAACTCCGGACGCCCCAGCGGCGCAAGGAAGGCGCGCACCAGCAGGGGCAGGTCCTCCTTGCGCTGGCGCAGCGGCGGCACGCGCAGCTGGACCACGGAGAGGCGGAAGTAGAGATCTTCCCGGAAGCGCCCGCTGCCCACCGCGCTCTCCAGCTCGCGCGGGCTGGCGGCGATCAGCCGGACGTTGACGGGCCGCGGCTCGTCCTCGCCCAGCCGCTTCACCCGGGCGCTCTCCAGCGTGCGCAGGAGCTTGAGCTGGACCTCCAGCGGCAGCTCGCCAATGTCGTCCAGGAAGAGGGTGCCGCCGTCCGCGTCCAGGAAGGCGCCCGGCTCGTCCTCCACGCCCGCCGCGCCCTTCTTGCCGAAGAGCTTGCCCTCCACGGAGATCGCGCTGCTGGCGCAGGAGAGGTAGACGAACGCATTTCCGAACTGGCGGCTGCGCGCGTGGACGGCGCGCGCCAGCGTCTGCTTGCCCACGCCGCTCTCGCCCAGCAGCAGCACGGTGGAGTGGGTGGCGGAGACGCGGTCCAGGATCCCGAACAGCTGCCGCATGGACTCGCTGATGCCGATCGCCGCGCCGAAGGAGGTCTGGGTGTAGACCAGCGGCTCGACCTCGTGCTCCTGGCTCCAGAGCCGCAGCAGGGTGCGGCCGGCGGAGAAGGTGGCCTCCTCGTAGACCACGAACTGCTCCACCCGGGCGCCGCCCACGAACGTGCCGTTCATGGAGGCGAGATCGCGCACCCGCACGCCGTCCCCGAACGGCTGCACCTCCAGGTGGTGCCGGGAGAGCGCGCTGTCGGAGATCCGGAAGCCCGCGTCCGAGCCGCTGCCGATGACGAGCGGGCCGGAGAGGGTGCACGTCTTCCCCTGATCGTCTCCAGGGGAGAGCACCTCGAGCCGGAACTCGCGCGAGCGCAAGCTCCCCGTGGTGGGGTCGAGGTGGAGCTTCGCCGCGGGGTTCAGGGCGTTGGGATCCACGGCGCGCGAGTATAGGCGAAGCGCGTATCCCACCCTGTCGCTACTTGGGCGGCTGCGAGCTGCCGAGCGCCTCGGCGCGCGGCTGCCCCTCGGCGCTGGCCGGGGAGCCCACCTCCAGCAGCGCGGCGATGGTCGGCCCCACGTCCACCGCGGGGATCTCCTGCCGGTAGGCGCCGGGCTTGACCCCCTTGCCCCAGAGGATCAGCGGCACCTGGGCGTCATAGGAGTAGTTGGTGCCGTGGTTGGTCCCGCCGGTCTCCTCGGTCAGCACCAGGAACGGCCGCAGCATGAAGAGCACGTCCCCGCTGCGCTCCGGGTAGAAGCCCACGCGGAGCGCCTTGAGCAGGCCGGAGTGCTCCCAGAGGCCGGCCAGATCATCCCGGGCCACCGCCACCGCCACTTGCGGCTGCCGGGCCAGCCAGCTGGCGGCGGCGCGGCGGACGGTGGGGGCCTCCAGCTTCTTGTCGAGGATCACCTTGTTGTTCAGGTAGACGTCGCCTTCCTCAATCCCGACGACCAGCTCCGCGCCGAAGCGGGTGGAGAGCTCTTTGGAGAGCCCCTGCGCGAGCGTGTTGGGGTGGACGCGCGCGGCCGGCAGCCCCATGGCCGCCCACTCCTCGGGGATGGCCGCGCCGCCGTGATCCGCGGTGAGGATGACCGTGACGTTGCCCTTGCCAGCGGCCTTCTCCGCGGCGGCCACCAGCGCCTCCACGGACTTGTCCAGGCGCAGGAGGGTGTCCTGCATCTCCCAGGAGTAGGGGCCGTACAAGTGGTAGACGCGGTCGATCGAGGAGAAGGAGACGGCGAGCAGATCCGGGACGTCATCCTTGCCGAGCCCTTCGCCTTCGATCGCGGCGGTGGCGAACTTCACCGTCACCTCGTTCATGTGAGGGGAGGTGGCGAAGGCGGAGTAGGCCTGCGGCCCGGGGGCGGGGAGCCCGCCGCTGAGCGGGTGGGGGAAGGCGCGGCCGAGCGCGTACCAGTCTGACTCGAAGGGGCGGTCATCCTCGCCGAGGTACTCCTCCGGCTTGGCGGAGAGCGCCCACTCCTTGCCGAAGTACAGGTCCGGGAGCTTCTTGTCGTTGAAGGCCTTCACCCAGGTGGGGAACTCCTTCGCGTAGAAGGTGCCGGTGACGAACTTGCCGACCGCCTCGTTGAACCACCAGGCGCGGCCCAGGCGCCCCGCCATGATGATCGCCGAGCGCGCCTTGCCGGAGACGGAGATCACCTTCCCCTTGCCGTAGGTGACCTCGCGCAGCCGGTCCGTCACCGTCTCCGCCATGAGGTTCTCGGGGGAGACGTCATCCGAGGCGGGGGGTGCCTCGAGCACCGGGTGGTTGGCGTCCGCGAGGAGCGGCTCGTCCCGGCCGGTGGACCGGTTGAAGATGCGGTTGCCCACCACCCCGTGGCGCCAGGGGTTGGCGCCGGTGACGAGCGTGGCATGCCCCGCGGCGGTGACGTTCTCGGCGTAGCCGTACCGGACGGCCGGGAAGATGGCGCCGTCCTTGATCAGGGTGAAGATCCCCGCCTTGAAGCGGGGGCGGGACCGGTAGAGCAGGTCCGTGCTCAGGGAGTCGACCGTGATCAGGACGGTCAGCTTCGGGGGCTTGGCGATCGCGGCGGACGAGGCGAGGAGGAGGGCAGCTGCCCAAGCTTTCGACATGAGACGGATCCTCTCCGCGCCGAGGCCATAAGCAACTGACTTTTCGCGGAAGGCCAACTACGGTCCGCGCGCTCCTATGGTCGAAGCGAAGATCCGCGTCATCTACGGCGACACCGACCAGATGGGCGTCGTCTACTACGCGAACTACTTCCGCTACTTCGAGTTCTCGCGCAGCGAGCTGCTGCGCCAGAAGGGCGGGACCTACAAGGAGATCGAGGCGGCGGGGGTGCAGCTGCCGGTGGTGGAGGCCAGCTGCTTCTACCGCGCGCCGGCCCGCTACGACGACCTGCTGGTGGTCCGGGTGGCGATCACGCAGGTGCGCCGCGCCTCGTTGACCTTCGAATACGAGCTTCGCCGGGACGGCGAGGAGGCCATCCTCTGCACGGGGAGGACGGTCCACGCGTCCATCAACCGGGAGGGGCGTCCCTGCCGGATGCCCGAGATCGTGAGCCGGCTCGCCGAGGGCGCGCCGCAAGAACCCAAGAGCTGAAGGAGAGAGGCACATGGATCGCAACCTGGCGTTGGAAGCAGTGCGCGTGACCGAGATGGCGGCGATCGCCGCCGCGCGGCTGATGGGCCGCGGCGCGAAGAACCAGTCGGATCAGGCGGCGGTGGACGCGATGCGCCGCGCGTTCGACGCGCTCGCGATCGACGGGACCGTGGTGATCGGCGAAGGCGAGCGGGACGAGGCGCCCATGCTCTACATCGGCGAGCGGGTGGGCAAGCAGCAGGGCTCGCCGGCGGTGGACATCGCCCTGGACCCGCTGGAGGGCACCAACCTGTGCGCCTACGGCCGCCCGGGGGCGATCTCCGTGGTGGCGATGTCCACCCAGGGCGGGCTGCTCAACGCGCCGGACACGTACATGGAGAAGCTGGCGGTGGGGCCGGGGGCGCGCGGCGCCATCGATCTCACCAAGAGCCCTTTGGAGAACCTCAAGTCGATCGCCGCCAAGCTGAAGCGGGAGATCGAAGATCTCACGGTGATGATCCTGGACCGCGAGCGGCACGAGAAGCTGATCAAGGAGGTGCGGGCGGCGGGCGCCCGCATCCGGCTGATCGAAGACGGGGACGTGGCGGGAGCGATCAACACCTGCTTCGAGCAGACGGGCGTGGACGTGCTGATGGGCACCGGCGGCGCCCCGGAGGGCGTGATCGCCGCGGCGGCGATCCGCTCCATGGGCGGGGACATGCAGGGGCGGCTGGTGCCGCGCAACCAGGAGGAGATCGAGCGCGCCAAGAAGATGGGGATCACGGACATCAACCGCATCTACACGGCGGAGGAGCTGGCGCGCGGCGAGGTGATGTTCGCCGCCACCGGGGTCACCACCGGAGACTTCCTCAAGGGCGTGCGCTTCTTCGGCGGCGGCGCGGAGACGCACTCGGTGGTGATGCGCTCCAAGAGCGGGACGGTCCGCTACATCCAGTCCACCCACAAGTTCGACAAGAAGCCCAACTTCAATCTCTAGAGCGAGGGAGTCACATGGCTGGCGCGAGCAAATCCGTCACGTTCAACGCCTCCGCGGACAAGTGCTTCGCGGTGATCACGGACTACGAGAAGTACGGCGAGTTCCTCACCGAGGTCCGCTCGGTGAAGGTGCTGGAGAAGAAGCCCGGTGAAGTGAAGGTCTCCTACGACGTGGACTTCGGCGTGAAGCGCGTGAAGTACACGCTGATCCACAAGGAGCAGGCGCCCAAGAGGATGGATTGGACCTTCGTCACCGGCGAAGTGATGAAGGACAACAAGGGCAGCTGGGTGCTCGAGGACGCGGGCGGTGGGCAGACGCGCGCCACCTACAGCGTGGAGGTGGCGCTGGGGCCGCTGGTCCCCAAGGCCATCATCAATGCGCTGGTGGATCAGTCGCTCCCCAAGATGTTGGAGGCTTACAAGCGCCGCATCGAGTCGCGGGGCTGACGTAGGGAGAGCGAGCGGGCAGGCGTACGGCCGTGCGCGTCATAGGTGTTCCTCGGACGGAACTGTCGGGTTGCCCGCAGTGTCTCCCCGGTTAGAATTCGACCCTGCAGCTGACGGATTTCAGGTCACAGGCTAGGTGCCTGCGTCATCCCCGTCAGCTGGGCCGAAGTTTGTAAGCAGCCAAGTCCGCGAAAAGTTGGGCCGTAGAGAATTAGGGAACCCGGAATTAAGTTTGCAGAAAATACCGGGAGAACCTGGCAGTCGGTGGCGGGGCAGGGCGGGATCGCGGACAAACGGGGCGGGTTTCGGACGAGGGAGAGAGAGCAGATGCTCGACGCGTTCATCATCGAGGAGCTGAAGCGACGCGAGCGTGCGCGCCAGGAAGGTGAGCGCCCGCTGGCCGAGCTTCCAGTTCCCAGCAACGAGGACCGACCGCAGCGTCGCAGCGACACGGAGAACGAGGAGCCGCAGCGCGGGGTGGTGGTGATCGACCTCTCCGTCTGAGCGCGTCCAACAGCTTCGTACGGTGCAGCGAGCCCGCCTGGACCCTCATCGGTCCGGCGGGCTCTCGCACTTTCAGCGGTCCAGCACCAGCAGCAGGTGGCGCGGGTGGTACACGTCCCAGAGGGGCCCGCCGCGCCCGTCGCCCAGCGCGCTGAGCATGGCCTTCTGCCAGCGGTCCGGGATGGCGCGCGCGCCGTAGAAGGCGCCGAGCAGCGCGCCGGTCACCGCGCCGTTCCCGTCCGCGTCCCCGCCGCGGTTCACCACGTCCACCAGCGCGGCCTCGAAGCTGGGGGCGTGGAAGAGCTCCCAGAAGGCGAGCCGGAAGGCCACCCGAACGAAGCTCTCCTGCTGCAGCAGGTGGAGCTCGGGGCCGTAGAGCTGGGGATCCTCCTTGCGGGCGAGCTGGAGGTCCGCCTTGAGCCCCTCCACCGCGTCCTGGATCTCGCGCATGAACTCCTCCTGCGCGCGGCCGAGCAGCGGCGTGGAGAGGGCGAGCGCGGAGAGGGCGCCCTCCACCACCTTGTCCTTCGTCAGCTCTCCCTCGGCGCGGATGCAGGCGGCGATCGCGCCGTTGAGCGCGGCGCAGGCGAGCTGGCAGCGCGGATCGAAGTGGGTGATCGCCGAGTCCTGCAGCGAGGCCTTGGCGCGCTCCTGGTCCTGCTCGGCGTAGAAGACGCCGATCGGCGCGGTGCGCACCAGCGAGCCGTTCCCGGCCGTGCGGCGCGCCTGGCGCAGCCAGTGGTCCCGGGCCACGGTCTCGCGGTTGCCGCGCTGGCGCAGGGATTCGAGGATGGCCCGGGTGTGGGCGCTGACGTCGAACGCGTAGGGCAGCCACTCCACGTACTTCCGGGTCACGTCCTCCACGTCGTACCGGCGCAGCTGGCGGATGCACCAGGCGATGCAGGCGGCGGTCTGGCTGTCGTCCGTGGCCTGGCCGGGGCGGACCTTGAACGGGCCGCCGCCGGTCATCTCGGTGTGCGGGCCGTTCATGAGCGTGGGGAAGGCGGGCGCCGGCAGCTTCCGCAGCTCGAGCGTGGCGCCCAGCGCGTCCCCCACGCCCAGGCCGACCAGCGCGCCGCGGGAGCGGTCCAAGACCTGCGCCGGATCCGGGCCCTTGAAGAGCAGCTTGCGTCCCAGCCCCATGCGCGGGGGGCCGGCCTGGGGCGGCGGGCGCTGGGGGACGGGCGGGCGGGGCGGCGGCGCCTTCTGCGGCGCGGGCGCGGGCGCCGGGGGCGGGGGCGCCTTCGCCGCGGGCGGGGCCGGGGGCTTGGCGCCGGCGGGCCTGGGCTTCTGGCCCGGCTTCGCGCCGGGGCGCGCGCGTTTGTTCGGCGGTGGTTTGGAAGGCGGCGGCATGCGCGCCAAGAGCCTAGCTTGAGGCTTGCGGCGCCACAGCGCTTTCCCTACAAGGGCCCCATGACCGAGATCACCGAAGTCGTCGCGCGCGAGATCCTCGATTCGCGCGGTAACCCGACCGTCGAAGCCGAGGTCACCCTCTCTGGCGGGGCGGTGGGCCGCGCCGCGGTGCCCTCGGGCGCCTCCACCGGCGAGCACGAGGCGCTGGAGCTGCGGGACGGCGACAAGTCCCGGTACCTGGGCAAGGGCGTGCAGAAGGCCGTGGCGAACGTGATCAACGCGATCGCGCCCGCGATCATCGGCCTGGACGGCGCGCGGCAGTACGACGTGGACCGCCGGATGCTGGAGCTGGACGGCACGCCGACCAAGGGGAAGCTGGGCGCGAACGCGATCCTCGCCGTCTCCATGGCCACCGCGCACGCCGCGGCCACGGCGCACGGGCTGCCGCTCTACCGGTACGTGGGCGGCGCCGGCGCGCGCACGCTCCCGGTGCCGATGATGAACATCCTCAACGGCGGCGCGCACGCGGACACCCGCGTGGACGTGCAGGAGTTCATGATCCTCCCGGTGGGCGCGGCCTCCTTCTCCGAAGGGCTGCGCTGGGGCGCGGAGATCTTCCACGCGCTCAAGAAGATCCTGAAGGAGCGCAAGCTGGCCACGGGCGTGGGGGACGAGGGCGGCTACGCGCCGGACCTGGCGGCCAACGAGGACGCGCTCAAGCTGGTGCTGGCGGCGACGGAGGCGGCCGGCTTCAAGCCGGGCGACCAGATCGCCTTCGCGCTGGACGTGGCGGCGAGCGAGTTCTTCGACAAGGGCTCCAAGCGCTACAAGCTCAAGGGCGAGGGCAAGGAGTACGACGCGGACGGCCTGGTCCGGTACTACGCCGAGCTCGCCAGCCGCTACCCGATCGTCTCCATTGAAGACGGGGTGGCGGAGGACGACTGGGACGGCTGGAAGAAGCTGACCGACGCGCTCGGCGGCAAGGTGCAGCTGGTAGGAGACGATCTCTTCGTCACCAACGTGGAGCGGCTCTCCCGCGGGATCAAGGCGGGGGTGGGCAACTCCATCCTGGTGAAGGTGAACCAGATCGGCTCGCTGACCGAGACCTTCGACGCGGTCCGGATGGCGCACAAGGCGGGCTACACCGCGGTGATGAGCCACCGCTCCGGCGAGACCGAGGACGTGACGATCGCCGATCTCGCGGTGGGGCTGGACTGCGGGCTGATCAAGACCGGCTCTGCCTCGCGCAGCGATCGCGTGGCCAAGTACAACCAGCTGCTGCGGATTGAGCACGAGCTGGGCGCCGCCGCCCGTTACGCCGGGCGCTCCGCGCTGAAGGGCAAGGCCTGATTCCTTTGCCGCGGATCCTGGTTTCCAACGACGACGGTCACACCGCGGACGGGATCGTCGCCCTGGCGGAGGCGATGGCGCCGCTGGGCGAGGTCTGGGTGGTGGCGCCGGAGAACGAGCAGAGCGCCGCCTCCCACGCGCTCTCGCTCCACCGGCCGCTGCGGATCAAGAAGATCCGCGAGCGGTGGTACTCGGTGGACGGCACCCCGTCCGACTGCTCCTATCTGGCGATCAACCACATCCTGAAGGACAACCGGCCGGACTTGATGGTGTCCGGGATCAACCACGGCGCCAACCTCGCGGATGACGTGACGTACTCGGGGACGGTGGCCGCGGCGATCGAGGCCTCGCTGCTCGGCGTCCCCGCCATCGCCTTCAGCCTGGTGACGCGCCGCCAGTTCGACTTCGGCGCGGCGGCGCGCTTCGCTCGAAGCTTCGCGCAGGCAGCGCTCTCCAAGCCGCTGCCCCAGCGCATGCTCTTGAACGTGAACATCCCCGGCGGCGTGGAGCCGGCGGGCTACCGCGTCACCCGGCTGGGCAAGCACAGCTACGGCTATGACGTGGTGGAGAACACGGACCCGCGCGGCCGGAAGTACTACTGGATCGGCGGGACGTCCTTCCAGCACGAGGACATCCCCGGGAGCGACTGCAACGCGGTCTTCCTGGAGAAGGTGGTCTCCGTCACGCCGCTGCAGCTGGATCTGACGGACGTGAAGGCGATGCCGGCGGTGACGCTGGAGGTCGAAGGCTTCCCCCGCCGCGAAGGGGCCTGAAGAAGCCCGGCAAGGAATTTCGGAACTGGCCCATCCGCTGGCACGCTGTAGCGGATGCGACAGGCCTGCACCCCCTCTCCGCGCGCGCGCCTGCTGGTCCTTTGCCTGGGGCTGGCGGGTCAGGGGTGCGCGGTGGTGGGCGGGCTGCGGCCGCTGCCGTCCGCGTCCGTTGCGGCCCGGCCGCGCGCGCACGCGGAGCCGGACCTGGTCACCGCCCCGCCCTCCGCGCCCGCGGGCGGCCCGGTGCGCCACCGGGTGGAGGCCGGGCAGACGCTCTACCGGATCGCCCGGACGTATGGCCTCTCTCCGGAGACGCTGGCCGCGGCCAACGGGATCTCGGATGCGCGCTCGGTGGCGGTCGGGCAGGAGCTGGTGATCCCCGGCGCGTGGCAGCCGTTGGCCGTGCCGCCGCCAGGCGCGCCCATTCCCCCGCCGCCGCCTCCGCCGCAGGCCAAGCGCGAGAAGAAGCAGGAGGTGCTCCGAGGAGACAGCCCGCTCGCGGCGGCGCAGCCGAGCGCCCCGCTGACCGCCGCCATCCGCGCGGTGGCCGCGCCGCCCCGCGCTCCGGACGCCCCGCGCGAGCCGGCGCCGCGTCCAGTGGCTGGACGGGCCCCGCCACCGGCGCTCCGGGCCGGCAACCTGCGTTGGCCGCTGCGCGGGGTGCTCTACGCCCGCTTCGGGAAGAAGGGGCGCGAGCCGCACGACGGGATTGATCTCGCCGCCCCGGAGGGGACGCCGGTGGCCACCGCGGACGCGGGCACGGTCCTCTACGCCGGCGAGCAGCAGGGCTACGGGAACATCGTGATTGTCCAGCATGGCGGCGGGCTGGTGACGCTCTACGCCCACAACCGCGACCTGCGCGTGAAGACCGGCCAGGCGGTGCGGGCCGGGCAGGTGATCGCCACCGTGGGCGACTCCGGGAAGACCTCCGGGCCGCACCTCCACTTCGAGGTGCGGCAGGACGGGCGCCCGGTGGATCCGCTCAGCCACCTCGGGCCGATCCCCGAGCGAGCGTAGTGAGGGCGCAGCCCATCCGGCCGGATCAATCAGTGATGAAGCTCCCCCGCGTTCACCTCGAGCGTAGAGGCGGTGGTCCCTGAGACCCACCACCCTTCACGAAAGTCCCCCGTTCCCCCCGAGCGAAGTCGAGGGGCAGCTCGGACGTCGACTCTCGATCGCCCCTCGACTTCGCTCGGGGTGAGCGGAGGAGCATCCGTCCACTTTCATGGCAGCGCCGCAGGCGCGTAGTCGAGAGGCGGCACCCAAGCTCAGCGTCACCTCCGGGTGGACGGAGCGTGGGGAGGGCACGGGTTGCGCTCGACCTCGTGGCGGCGTGGCACGTCTACCAGGTGGCGAACGAGGCCCCCCTGCCGCGCAGGCCGCCCGCGTCGCTGGGCACTCAGCAGCCTTTAGGGACCGGTGAGGTCAGGGTCGCGTTTCCTGGGTGCGCAGATGGGCCCCTCGGTGCTGCGCTCCACCCGCGGCGGGTTGCACAGGCAGAACCAGCGCCGCGGGCGCTCGAACGGTCAGAGCTCAACGCGGACCGTGACGAAACGAGCAGAGAACGCCGTGCGAGGCGTCTCCGACGCGCATTCCGGCATTCCCTGCACCAAACGGATCGGTAGGCGGGGCTCCCGCCGCGCAAGTGGCTCCCGTCAGCGTGAGGTGGCACGGCAGCCCAACGCGGTCCGAAGCGTTGCCGCGGGAACCATGCGTGCAACGAGGTCGCGTGACCCAAACATCCCAGCGCCCTCAGAGCCCTCAGGCCGTGGTCGAGCTCCACCGGCTTCCAGGAGCCGCCGCTGGGGGCGGGAGGGTTCCCCCGCCTCTTCACAAACGTCGGATTGGATCTCTTCCGATTCGAGCGGCCATGTCGTTTCCGCGGGTTGCGCGAGGTCCAACTCGCTTTCCGACGGTTCTGAAAGTTCGGTGCTTAGAGCGTCTTCAGGAACGCCACCAGGTCCGCGAGCTCGCTCGCAGTGAGTTTGGAGGTGACGCCGTGGAGATCTCCGCCGCCGCACGCGCCGAACCGGGCCTCGAGCGTGGGGGCGCAGCCGTTGTGGAGGAACGGTGCTCGCGCGGCCAAGCCCACCAGCTGCGGCACCTGGAAGCGGCCGCCGGTGCCCACGTCCGCAGAGAGGTTGTTGGTGTAGCGCGCGCCGGAGTGGCAGGACGCGCAACCCACGGCCGCGCTGCGGAAGAGCGCCTCGCCGCGAGCGACCGAAGCGGAGTCCGTCACGGACGGGCGGCTCGGCGCCGGGAGCGAGTCCAGCCAGCGGCCGAGCGACGCGGTCTGGGTGGCCTGCAGCGGCGGCCCGTGCATCCGGCGCACGAAGACGTCCGCCATCAGGGCGCCCAGGTCCGTCTGGTCCCCATCCCAGTGGAACGGCGCGGTGGCGAGCACGCCGCCCCGCAGCGGCTGGGTCCGGCGCGGGCCAATGCCGACGAACGTCCAGGTCCGCCCGTCCTCGCCGCCCTCCGGGTGGCAGGAGGCGCAGGCGATGCCGCCGCCTGGATCCGCGTGGAAGATCTGATGGCCGGTGTGCTGGCGCGGCTCTCCCGGCAGCTCCATGCGCGTCTGCACCGCGCCGTTGGAGGTCACGAAGACCAGCGCGGGCGCGGAGGTCTGGTAGACGAGCGCGTCCCCCGCGTAGGCCGCGGCCGTGGGCAGCGCGCCGTCCGTGAAGAGGGGGCTGCCGGAGGAGAATCCATCGCACAGCCCAGTCCCATTGAGCGGGAGCGGGTAGCGGATGATCGAGCGGGAGCCCGCGGCCACGATCGCCAGCTCCTTGCCGTCCGGGCGCACGGCCACGTCCACCGGGAGCACCGCCAGCTCGCAGGCCGTTCCTACCTGCTGGAGATCCGCGCCGGAGAAGGTGGTCACGCCAGCCATGACGATCGACTGACGCCCCTGGCCGTACCCGCCGCAGTTCGGGTCCACCGGCGTGGTGACCACGCGCTGGTGGACCATCGCCACGCTGGAGTCGGACAGGGGGATCGCCCGGTAGGCGACGCTGGCGGTGAAGGCCTTACGGTCGAGGCTGGTCGCCTCGGAGGGCCCGCGCTGCGAGAGGAACCCGCTCGCACCCAGCTCCAGCAGCTGCGCCTCCTTGAAGCGCGTGACGAACGTCTTGGCGCCCAGGCGCAGGACGTCCCGCAGGTCGTCCCCCAGCTGGCGCCGCTCGGTCACGTCCCCGCCTGCCGCGGGGAGGGAGACCAACTCGCCCGTGGCGCACGCGGCGAGGATCTTGCCGCTGGGCGCGTCGAACGCGAGGCCGCGCACGCCGGGGCACAGCGCTCGCCGCGACACGAGCTCGTGGGTGGCGGCGTCGAACGTGGCGAGCGCGCCGGCGCGGCGGAGCGCCACGTGGATGCGGTGCACGTCGTCCTCGACGAGCCGGCCGGGCTCGTCGCCCGGGCTCAAGGCCACGTCCTTCACCAGCGCGCGCGTGGCGGCGCTCACGAAGTAGACGCGATCGCGGTCCGCGTCCGCTGCGACGAGCAGCTTGCCGTCAGAGGTGGCCAGCAGGGTGCCGCCGATGATCGGCGCGGGCGCCACCGCGGACTCCACGATCACCGGGGAGCCCGCGTCGAAGAAGCCCGCGTCGCCCGCGGGCGGGAGCGGCAGCCCCGCGTCCAGCCCGCCGCCGAAGAAACAGAACCCGGGGCCGCCATCGAAGGCGAACTCGTCAGGCCCGGAGTCCGGAGGCGGGTGCCCGGGCGGGTCCCGGTGGAGAAGGGGGATCCCCTGGTCACAGCCAGCCAGAGCGAGGAAAACGAGCGTGAGACCGAGAAGGCCGGAGCGCAGCCGCATGGTGTCCTCCGAGGCGAGAGAAGCGCGCGCTTCTACGGACACGCGACCGGCCCCGCCGGGGACACTGCCACGTCAGCCGACGAGAGAGGGCATGCCCTTGGGGGCAGTGGCGCCCGGCGTCTGGAAGTCGTCCTTGGCCATCGGCGAGCCACCCTGTGCTTTCGCGAAGATCGCGTCCAGCTGGGTGAAGCGGGCCTCCTGCTCCTCGGGGGGCAGGGTGATGATCCCTTCCAGCAGGGCCAGCGCGGCCTCCTGCTCCTGGGCGGGGAGGCTCTCGATCGCCTCGAAGAGGGGCATCAGCGGCGCGAGCGACTGCTCGAGATCCGTGGGCGGGACGTCATTGGCCTGGGCCGGGACAGCCGGGGCGGCGGCGCGGGTGACGCTGGTCATGGGCGCTTCCTTGGTGGGGTGAGGTACGACTTGGGGGAATTATCGGGAGGCGCCCACCCCAGTCCCGGCCGTGGATGTAAAGGCGCCCGGCAATTCCGGTGCCTTTTCACGGAGTTGCCGCTCCGCCGCGCGGCTCAGAGCGAAGCGACGTACTGGGCCAGCAGATCGAACGCAGCGCCGAGCACGTCCGGCGGCGGCAGGAAGACCACCCGGAAGTGCTGCGTCCCCGGCCGCTGACCGAAGCCGGAGCCGTGGACGAAGAGCACGCCGGTGGCGCGCAGCAGGCCCAGCACGAACTGCTCGTCATCGGTCACCTGCGGCAGCTGGATCCGCGGCATGGCGTAGAAGGCGCCCGCTGGCGGGACCACGGAGATCCCCTTGATCGCCGAGAGCCGGCGCACGGTGAGATCTCTGCGCTCGCGCAGCTTCGCCATCAGCGGCGCGAAGTGGTCCGCAGGACCGTCGAGCGCGGCGGCGATGGCGTGCTGCTGCGGCGTGGGCGCGCACAGCCGCGCGTCCGCCAGCCGCTGGACCGCGCCGCGCAGATCTCCCAGCTGCGCGCCGTTGCAGAAGACCATCCAGCCGATCCGCCAGCCGCAGGCCAGGTACGACTTGGAGAGGCCGTTGAAGAGCAGGACCGGCACGTCCCGGGCCAGCGAGGCGATGGAGACGTGCGGCTGCTCGTAGGTGAGCCGGTCGTAGATCTCGTCCGAGAGGACGACCAGCCGGTGGCGGCGGGCCAGCTCGAGCAGCCCCTCCAGCTCGGCGCGCCCGTACTGGCCGCCGGTGGGGTTGCACGGCGTGCCGATCACGATCGCCCGGGTGTTGGGCTTGATCACCCGGGAGATCTCCTCCAGATCCAGCGCCCAGCCGCGGGCCTCGTCCAGCTCGTAGGGGATGACCTCGAAGCCCAGCTTGGCGGCGACCGCGGCGTAGAGCGGGTAGCCGGGGCTGGGCATCAGCACGCTGTCGCCCGAGTTCACCAGCGCCGTCAGCGCCATCTCGATCGCCTCGCTCGCGCCGGAGGTGACCACCACGTCCTGCGGGGTGACGCCCACCACCCCTGCCCGGGTGACCTCGCGGGCGATCGCCTCGCGCGCCCCGGGGATTCCCGCGGACGGCGCGTAGCCGTTGTCGCCGTCCCGCATCGCGCGGATGACCGCTTCAATCAGGTGCGGCGGCGTGGAGAAGCCGAACTTCAGCGGGTCGCCGATGTTGAGGTACAGGACCTTGCGTCCCTGCGCCTCCAGCTTGGCGGCCTCGGTGACGATGTTCCGGATCGCGTAGCGGACGTTCTCGGTGCGGCGGGCAGGGGGGATCACCCCTCGTTTCTAGCAGAACGGCGCAGCAGCTCGCGGGGCGTGGGCGGCCGCGGATCCGGGGCGTCCAGCGGCTCCTCCACCAGCTCGAAGCGGCCGTTGTCGAACGGGCGGCCGGGCGCGGCCTGCTTTTGCACGAGTCGCTCGCGCTTGCCCTCCGCCGCCAGGGCGCTCGCCCGGTAGTGGCAGTAGGGGTTGTTGCCGGGGCGGTCGAAGATGGAATGCGCGGTGAAGGTGCACCCGCCCAGGCACTTGGCGGCGAACGGGCAGGTGCGGCAGAAGCCCCAGAGGTCCTCCACGGTGCGGGCGCGGGCGAACGCGAGCTGCGGCGTCTCTCGCCAGATCGCCTCGAGCGGCCGCTCTCGCAAGGAGCCGCCCACGTAGTGCGCGGTCTGCAGGGACGGGCAGCCCTTCACCGCGCCGTCCGACTCGATCCCCATCACCAGGCGCCCCGCCTGGCAGCCCTGCCAGTGGTCCGTCATCCCCGGGGCCGGAGAGCGCAGGAGCGTCTCCTCGGGGCCGAAGTAGCCGAGGTTGTTCCCGGCCACCAGCCGAACGCCGTCCCCGTAGGCGCGCGCTTTGAGCGCGGCCATCCGCGGGACCAGGTCCAGCAGATCCCACGGCTGCAGGAGCATGGCCGGGCGATCCGCCGCGCGGCCGATGGGCGCGGTGAGCTGCAGCTGCCAGGCGGAGATCCCCAGCGCGCGCAGGTGCTCGTAGAGCAACTCGAGCTCTGCTTGGTTCAGCCGGTTGAAGTGGGTGTTGGCCGCGGTGGTGATCCCCGCGGCCCTCAGCGCCTGGAGCGCAGAGGTGGTGCCCTGGAAGCTCCCGCGCGAGGCGCGGATGAGATCGTGGGTGTGCTCCAGCCCATCCACGCTGACGGAGACGGAGTGCAGCCCGGCTTCGGCCATGTGCCGCGCCAGCTCAGGCGTGATCCCCCGGCCGCCGGTGGTCATGGTCGGGCGGATCCCGTGCGCCTTCAGCGCGGCGATGATCTCCAGGAAGCCCGGGTGCAGGTAGGCCTCGCCGCCGATGAGGACGACCTCGAAGGTCTTCAGCGCCTGCAGCTGCGGCACGACCTCCAGCGCCTGCGCGGTGGTGAGCTCGCGCTCGCGGTGCGCGCCGGCGCGCGAGCCGCAGTGCGTGCACGGCTGATCGCACGCGAGCGTTAGCTCCCAGACGACGTAGGCGGGGCGGGGTGGCTGGGTGACGTCGAACCGGCGGAAGAGCTCCTCGCGCGAGGACCGCTCAGCGGCCGCCATCGGACGTCCTGGGGACGTAACAGGCGTTCGCCGGGTCGTCGATGGGCTCGCCCCCGTCCGGCAGCGCCACCTGGCAGACGTCCACGCAGCCGTTGCCGCCGTCCGCCAGCTTGGTGGTGCAGGGGACTCCGTAGAGCGCCACGGCGGTGTTGCAGTTGTTCGCCGCGAGGCTGATCAAGCCCGCCGCGGCGAGCAGCCCCTTGGTGCCGCGCCGCTTCTGGGCGACCTCGCAGTTGGGGCAGGAGGGAACGGACTCCGGGACGAGACCGCGACAGCGAACGCACTGCTTCATGGCGTCAACTCCGGCTGGAGCTTCCGGCCGCGACAAGCTCGTGGGTGCAAGCCTCGCCCGGCGGCAGGCCGGGACGCAAGGGTCACTCCCCCATTGGACCGCGGGCGAGCTGCGCCAGCCGCGCCCGCTCCCGGTTCTGGGTAGAGAAGAGCAGCCCCCCGCAGACCAGCCACGCCGCGGCGCCGAGCGCGCCCACCGCGCGGCGGGAGGGCGCCAGCCCCGCGACCAGGCCGAGGATCCCGCCGGAGATCGGCACCAGCCCGGCGAGCGTCCCGAAGAGCCGGGTGACCAGCACCTCGCTCCGCACGGCGGCCCAGATGATCTCCTTGTCCGCCGGGTTCACCGCGTCCACCGCCTCGCGGGCGCGCTGCAACCCCAGCTGCTCGAACGCGAGCCCGAGCCCCATCGCGACCAGCCCCACGCCGAGCGAGGCGCCGCCCGCGACCAGCGCCCTGCGTGAATCCCCCTGGGCCAGGCCGAAGACGACGGCGGCCACCCCGGTCCCCAGCCCGCCGAGGAAGAGCAGGAGGATGGGGAACATCCCGAAGCCGCCCTGGTGCCACAGCGACGCCACGTCGTCCATGTCGCCCCCTGCGGCGCTTCAGGCCTGGAGCTGCTGCAGCACCACCTTGGCGGCGTTGTGGCCGGCGGCGCCGATCACCGAGCCGGCCGGGTGGCAGCCGGCGCTGCAGAAGAAGAGCCCCTGCACCGGGGTGGTGTAGGGGAGCCGCTGATCGAACGCGAGCTTATTGTCCACGTGGTGGATGTGGCCGCGGGAGATCCCGAAGTGGCTCTCGATCCGCTTGGGCGTGAGCGTGAAGGTCTCCTGGACCAGATCGCTGGTGCCGGGGGCGAAGCGATCGCAGATGGAGAGCAGGTGCTTCACGTAGCGGGCCTCCTCCTGCTCCCAAGTGGTCCCCGCGAGCTCGTAGGGGACCCACTCCACGAACAGCGCCGAGTTGTGGCGCCCTTCGGGATCTCGCAGCGAAGGGTCGATGGTGGTGTGGATGTACCACTCGATGGAGGGGAACTCGGCGAGCTTGCCGGCCTTGGTGTCCGCGTAGCCGCGCCGCAGCTCCTCCAGCACCACGTCCTCGTCCGGGAGCAGGTGGATGGTGGGGCCGAACTGGCCGCGGTCCTCCGGCAGGCAGGTGAACTTCGGCAGCCCCTTGAGGCAGAGGTTCACCTTGAGGGTGGAGCCGTCCGCGCGCATCCCCTGCACCCGCTTCACGTAGTCCCCCGGGAGCTTCGGCTCGCCCACCAGCTTCAGGGTGGCGAAGGGATCCGAGTTGGCGACCACCGCCTTGGCGTCCAGCTCCTCGCCGGACTCGAGCGTCACGCCGCGCACGGTGCTGCCCTGAAGCCGGATGTCCCGGACAGGGGCGCCGGTGCGGATCTCCACGCCTGCCTTGCGCGCGAGCGCCGCGAGCGACTGGGTCACCGCGCCCATCCCGCCCTTGACGATCATCCAGGTGCCGCCGCTGCCTGGGAGCCGGCACATGTTGTGGACGAGCAGGTTGTGGCCGGTGCCCGGCGTGTCGTAGCCGCCGTCCAGCCCGGAGAAGGCGTCCGTCACCGCGTACATGGCCTTCACCAGATCGCTCTTGAAGCCGAACCGCTCCAGGTACTCGCGGGCGGAGCCGCGGACCAGGTCCTTGAACGGGCCGCGCAGGGCAGGGCGGATGAAGCGCTCGGCGGTCTCCTCGAGCGAGAGCGGCGGGAGGAGCCAGGCCGGCGCGAGATCCTCGCGCAGCTTGCCCAGCTCGTCGTTCATCGCCTGGTTGGCGTTCCAGTCCGCCTCGCTGAAGGTCTCCAGGAACTGGCGGCGCAGCTGCGCCTCGTCCGAGCCGAAGAGCAGGTACCCCTTCTTGGGCTTGGGCAGGAAGTAGTGCGGGTCCCGGCGCAGGAGGGTGAGCTCGAGCCCCAGGTCCTTGAGCAGCTCCGGCGGCGCCAGCCCGAGCAGGTACGCGCCGGTGGAGACGCCGAGCTTGGGCGCGCTCTTGAACGGGTGCTCCGTCTTGGCGGCGCCGCCTACCCTCTCGCGCGCCTCCACCACGGTGGTCTTCAGCCCCGCGCGCGCGAGGTAGATGGAGGCGACCAGGCCGTTGTGGCCGCCGCCCACGACGATGACGTCAGGCATGAACGCGTTCTAGCGCGGACAGTGGCCGGGGTTGCCGGTGTTCTTCTCGGGGCAGTAGCCGGGGTTGTCCATCCGGTCCAGCTCGTCCTTGGAGCGCGTGAGCAGGTAGATGCCCATTCCCACGGGATAGGCCACCGCCGCGGTCACCACCACCGCCGCGAGCGGCGAGACCTTGCGCTGGGCGGGGAGGGCGGCGCGGGTGGCGTAGCGGGAGACGTTCATGGTGATGGGGTTGTCGCTCCAGCTGCGCTGGCAGTTGCAGGGGAGAGCGGCCTCTCGCGTTCTTGGAAACGAAGGCGGCGCAAAACGTGGCACGCTCGCGCGCGTGATCCGCGCCCCCGCCCTCTGCGCCGCAGCGCTGCTCTGGCTGGCTTGCAAGGAGCCGCCCCCGCCCGACCCCAAGCTGGAGGCCGAAGGGCTCTACCTGCAGGGGCGCTCGCAGTACCTCAAGGGGGACTTCGCGGGCGCGCAGAAGAGCTTCGAGCGGGCGCGGGCGCTCAACCCGGGGGACCCGCGCCTGCCCACCGCGGTGGGGGAGCTGTTGCTGGCGCAGGGCAAGCTGGACGAGGCGCTCGCGCAGCTGGAGCTGGCGGTGAAGCAGTCGCCGAAGAGCGGAACCCTGTGGGGACGGATCGGCTTCATCCGCGCCCAGCTGCAACAGGACGGCCCGGCGCGCGAGGCGCTGGGCAAGGCGCTCGCGCTCGCGCCGCAGGACTACAACGCGCTGGAGACGCTGGCGGCGTTGGACGCCAAGGCGGGGGCGCTGGACGCGGCCGTGAAGGGCTATGCGGCGGCCGCGCAGGCGGCGCCCGTCTCCGAGCGCGCCAGCCTGTGGATGGAGGGCGCCCGGTTGCTCGTCGCGGCGGACCGGCGCGCGGATGCGCTCGCCTTGCTGCAGCAGGCGGCGAAGGCGAACGCGAAGTCCCCCGAGCTGCTCACCGAGCTGGGAGATCTCTGCGTCCAGCAGGGCGCGCTGCCGCTCGCGGTGGACGCGTACCGGGAGGCGGCGCTCCTCTCACCGAAGGATGCGCTGCTCTGGGAGACGCTGGGGGAGCTCAACGCGCGGCTGGATCGCCCCGCGGAGGCGGAGGCGGCCTACCGTCAGGCCCTCAAGGTGCAAGAGCGCGCCACCGTGCACGTGGCGCTCTCGCGCCTGCGGCTCGCGCAGGGGAACCGCGAGGCCGCGCGGCAGGAGCTGGAGCTGGCCCTCAAGAGCGCCACCGGCGAGGAGCCGCGCGAGTCCGAGGAGCTGGCCGAGCTGCTCGTCACGTTCGACCGGAAGGCGGACGCGCTCAAGCTGCTGGAGGTGCTGGCGGCGGAGCCGGAGAGCGCGCAGGACGCCCGGCTGCTCTTGAGGGTGGCCCAGCTGGCGAAGGAGTTGGGCCAGAACACCGCGGCGGCGAAGGCGTGCCTCGCGTTGGCGCGGGCGGATGCGGGCGTCTCCCGCTGCCCCTGACGGTTCACATCTTCCGGTACACGCCCACCACGTTGCCCAGAATCATGGTGGAGCGGAACTCGGAGCGGCTCACGTAGATGGGATCCATCTTCGAGTTCGCCGGCTGGAAGCGGATCCGCTCCCCCTCCGGGTAGTAGCGCTTCACGGTGGCCTCGTCCTCGATCAGCGCCACCACGATGTCGCCCGGCGAGGCGTTGGGCGCCTTGCGCACGAAGATGTAGTCGCCGTCGAAGATCCCGTCCTCGATCATCGACTCGCCCTTCACGCGCAGGGCGAAGACCTCCTTGCCGTTGCCGCCGAGCAGGAAGCTGTCGATCTTCACCGAGTCCTGGATGTTCTCCGTGGCGAGCAGCGGGGCGCCGGCGGCGACGCGGCCGAGCACGGGGACCTCGATCATCGAGGCGTCCTTCTTCGCGCCCAGGCCCAGCACCAGCCGCGCCCGCTTGGTGGGCACCAGCGAGCGGCTCTGCTGCTCGCCGCGGTTGAGGTAGCCCTTGCGCTCCAGCGCCTTGAGGTGGTCGTTCACCCCGTTGGTGGAGCTGATGTTCATCTCTTCACCGATCTCCCGGATCGTGGGCGGAAAGCCACGCGTCTCGGTCTCCTTCACGATGAAGTTGAGGATCTCCCGCTGCCTGTCGGTCAGCTCTTCCATGTCTTCCCTCCCGAAAAACGGGTCCCCTCCGCGGGACGTGACAAAGTTTCAGTACCGGCATGCTCCCTGAACATGCGTGTAGAGTCAATTTCAGAAAGTCGTTTCCTTGGGCTCCGAGGGGGCGCTGCTACGCTTTCGCGCAACTTCCATGAGCCGCTACCTGCTGTGGTCCACGGCGCTGGCAGTGGTGCTGGCGAGCTGTACGCGCAACCTGCGAGACGGGGTCTTCGAGAAGGGGGACGTCCGCTATTGGGTGGGTGCCCTCCCCCAAGGCTGGAAACAGCTGAAGTTGGCGGAGAACGATCTGGCCTTCGTCGCGGACGGCGCGCCCCAGTCCATCGCGGTGAACAGCACCTGCGAGAACTACGATGACGCGCCCCTGGAGGTGCTCACCCAGCACCTGCTCATGGGCTTCACCGAGCGGGCGCGGATCGAGCAGGCGAGCGGCATGATGGACGGGCGCGAGTCCCTGCGCTCCCACTACACTGCCAAGCTCGACGGCGTGCCCATGGAGCTCTTGCTCGTGGTGCTCAAGAAGGACGGCTGCGTCTACGACTTCACCTACCTCTCGCCGCCCAGCCGCTTCGAGGAGCGCAAGGACGTGTTCGAGCAGCTGCTCTCCAACTTCCACGCGGAGCGGAAGCGATGACCGAGCCGGCGAGGGACGCGGCGGGAGACGACACGCTGGGCGTCCTCCAGCAAGAGCTGGAGGCGATCCTCCCGTTCTCGGACAAGGTCCGGCAGTTCCTCACCACGCTGGGCGGGATGGCGGTGATGCTGGGGCGGGTGGTGGCCCGGCTCTTCCGGCCCCCGTTCGACGCAGGCGCCATCGCCTACCAGGTGGAGGCGTTGGGGGTGCGCTCGCTGTCCATCGCCTCGCTCACGGCGATCTTCGCGGGCCTGGTGATCTCGCTGCAGTTCGCCTTCTTCCTCGCGCGCTTCGGGGTCCAGCACACGGTGGGCAAGGTGGTGGTGCTCACGCTCTTCCGCGAGCTGGCGCCGGTGCTCACCGCGCTCACCGTGGGGGCGCGGATCGGCTCCGGCATCGCCGCGGAGCTGGGGTCGATGACGGTCACCGAACAGGTAGACGCCATCCGCGCGCTCGGGGCCGACCCACTGCGCAAGCTGGTGGTGCCGCGGGTGGCCGCCTGCATCGTGGTGCTCCCGGCGCTCACCGTGCTGGCGGACGTGTTCGGCCTGGTGGCCGGCTCGGCGGTGGTGAAGAGCGAATACGACATCCCGTTCGAGCAGTTCTACCGGTCCGTGGTGGAGACGGCGGGCTTACGGGACTTCACCTCCGGCGTGGCCAAGAGCGCGGTGTTCGGGCTGATCATCGCGATCGTGGGGTGCTTCAAGGGGTTCACCGTCCAGGGCGGCACCGAAGGGGTGGGGCTGGCCACCACGCAGACGGTGGCGATCGCCTCGGTGGCCGTCTGCCTCTCGGACTTCTTCCTCACCAAGCTCTTCCTCTCGCTCTAGATGCCGCGCGCCGCCGCCACCCGTGAGTTCAAGCGCCCCGGCCACGGCGAGGAGCAGATCCGCTTCGAGCGGCTCTACAAGTCCTTCGGGCCCAAGAAGATCTACGAAGATCTCTCGCTGGCGGTGCACGAAGGCGAGACGCTCACGGTGATCGGCGGCTCGGGCACCGGCAAGAGCGTGCTGCTCAAGTGCCTGATCGGCCTGATGCAGCCGGACGGCGGGCGGATCTTCTTCGAAGGCGAGGACATCACCGACCTGGACGAGGAGGGCTTCCTCCCGGTCCGCCGCAAGGTGGCCATGGTGTTCCAGGGCGCCGCGCTCTTCGACTCGCTCTCGGTGGGGGATAACATCGCCTACCCGCTGCGCGAGCACTTCAAGGATCTCAGCGACGCCGAGGTCCGCGAGCGGGTGGCGCACAAGCTGGAGCTGGTGAACCTGCCCGGGATTGAGGACATGCGCCCGTCGGATCTCTCCGGCGGCATGCGCAAGCGCGTGGGGCTGGCGCGGGCGATCGCCACCGACCCGGAGGTGATCCTCTGGGACGAGCCCACCACCGGGCTGGATCCGATCAGCACCCGGATCATCGACGAGCTCATCAACGGGATGAAGGCCAAGCTGGGGTGCACCTCCATCGTCGTCACCCACGACATGCAGAGCGCCTTCGAGGTCTCCGACCGGATCGCCATGCTCGCCAACCGGCGGATCGTCCAGGTGGGGACGGTGGAGCAGATGCGCGGCTCGAGCCAGCCCGAGGTCCGCGCCTTCTTCGACGCGAGAGATCCGCGGGCGAAGCGGTACGAGGGGAAACCATGAGCGCAGAACAGCCGATGAGCCGGGCCGCCCGCGAGAAGCGCTTCGTGGTCCGCGCCGGCCTCTTCATCGCCGGTGGCTTCGTGATCGCCGGGATCGTGATCTTCCTGATTGGCAAGGAGCGCCGCTTCTTCGACCGGCAGGTGCGCTACCACGCCGCCTTCGAGAACGTGGACGGCCTCAAGCTGGACGCGCCGGTCTGGCTGGGCGGCCTGGAGGTCGGCCGGATCAGCTCCATCACCTTCTCCCCGGATTTGGGCGACAAGCGGATCCAGGTGGAGATGGAGGTCTCCGCCAAGTTCTCCGAGCGCGTGCGCAAGGACTCCGTGGCGCGGATCTCCAGCCGCGGCGTGCTCGGGGACAAGGCGGTGGACATCTCGCTCGGCTCGGCCGAGTCCGCCAAGGTGGACAACGGCGGCGAGCTGCAGACCGGCTCCTCCGGCGACATCAGCTCGCTGCTCAAGGCGGGCGGAGAGATCGTCGACAACGCGGTGGCGATCACCCGGGACCTGCGCGGCGCGGTGGCGTCCTACGCGGACCCGGATCTGCGCAAGGACGTCTCCGGGCTGGTGAAGAGCGCGCGGGGGATCCTGGGCGAGGTGGAGAGCGGAGAGGGCGCGCTGCACGCGCTCATCTACGACAAGAAGACCAACCAGGAGCTCAGGGCGCTGATCGGCAACGCCGCCTCCAGCGCGGCGCGGCTGGACAAGGCGATCGCGGACGCGGACGTGCTGCTCCAGGAGGTGCGTACGGGCGAAGGCGCCGCCCACGCGCTGCTCTACGACAAGAAGATCGCCCGCGCGTTCAACGAGCTGGGCGGCGCCGCGTCCGAGATGGCGGGCTTAATCAACGACGCCAAGCACTCCAAGACCGGCGCGGTGTACCAGCTCGTCTATGGGGACTCGAAGGGCATGTTCAACGATCTCTCCAGCGCCGCCGCGGACGTGAAGGCGATCGTCGGAAGCGTGCGCGCGGGGGAGGGGACCATCGGCGGGCTGGTGCGGGACCCCACCGTCTACGAGGACCTCCGCACGATCCTCGGCAACGTGAAGCGCAACCGGATCTTGCGCGAGCTGGTGCGCTATTCGATCTCCAACTCCGATGAGGTAGAGAAGGCCGGCAAGCCCGTTCAGGAGCCGCCCAAAAAGTGAACCCGCCCACCCAGCGCCCCGTCTCCGCCGTGAGGGCGCTGCTGTTGGGCGTGGGCGCAGTGGGTGCCAAGGCCGGGCCCGCCCTGGCGCTGATCTCCGCCTTCGCCGCCGAGTCGCTGGTGGACGTGGGCGCGGCGCTGGCGCTCCTGGCGCTGTTGACCCGCGGCGGCGGCGTGGGCGGCGCGGCGCTCGGGGGGCTCTTCACGGCCTGGCTGCTCGCCCGGCTCGCGCGGTACTTCGTCGCGGGAGGGCTGCTCGGGTCGTTCGCCGCTCGGCAGCGGGGGACGCCGGTGGGCTTCGCCGCCGCGGCGCGCGCGCTCGCTTTGCGCTCGGTGCTCGCCTTCCTCGGCACGCTGCTGGTGGAGGCGTTCCTCTCCGCCTGGCGCTGGGTGGCCCTGAGCGCGACCGGCGTCGCCTTCGTGGTGGCCCTGGTGAAGCAACAGGGCGGCGTGGGGGCGGCCTTCGGGCTGGCGCTGTGCTCGGTGGTGCTGCTCGCGCTGGCGCTCTTCGGCCGGCTGTGGGTGGAGGCGGCCTTCGCGGCGAGCGTGATCCACGACGCGCCCTTCTCCGCTTCGCTGCGGCGCGCGGCCGGGATGATCGCCGCGCGCCCCTTCGCCTATCTGGGGCTGTTGCTCACCACGGGGTTCATCGCCGGCATGGTGGAGGTGGGGGTCACCGGCGGCTTTTCGCTCTTCACCGCGGGCAAGCTGGCCCCGGCGGCGCTCCTGTCACTGACGCTGGCCACCCGCGCCGCGGGCGCGCTGCTCACCGCGTTTCCCAGCGCGCTGGCCTGGGGCGGCCGCGTGGGCGCGTTCGCCGCGCTCGAGCTGGACGCGCGCGGAGAGCTGCCTCCGCCTCCTGCGAAGCCGACGCCGGCGCCCATCCCGATGGCGCAGCTGGTCCCGGACGCGCCGCCTCCCACATCGCCCGCAAACGATTTGGCTTGATTCATTTCGCCTAAAGGGCTCCGCGCGCCCTGGCGATCACGCCAATTGCGGCGCACGGGCTGTGCTACCAATGGCCCTCGCGACGTTGGCGCGTCGCTGTTGATCCACACAACGGAGGGAGCTTCACCATGGCGAAGAAGACGAAGGAGCCGCTGGTCATCGCGAGCAAGGCGAAGGCTGTGCTCAAGGGCGCCGGGTGCAACACGGCCGGTGACGCGTTCGAGGCGCTCAACGAGTACATCTACTGGCTGCTCGATCAGGCGGCGAAGCGCGCCAAGCAGAACGGCCGCAAGACCGTGCGCGGCTACGACTTCATGGCCTGACGCCGTTCTTTGGCTGGGGGCGATCCCGGATCTCGGGATCGTCCCCGCCAACCAGGTCTCCCAGTCGCGCTCCTGAGCGCCTTCGGCCCTACCTCTCCGGGCGCCTTCCTTTCCGGTTTTCCCGTTTGGCGCTCGGCCGGAAGTTCGCGCTGGGGATGATCACCGAGCGCGCGTACCCGTCCGTTCCTCCTGGCCAGAGCGCGATCGGCCGCCTGCCGTGCTCGAGCGCGGAGGAGGCGAAGCCGGTCCCTGGTACGGGGAGGTGCTCCGGCTGACCACGTCGAGAAGCGAGCGCGCCGAAGCCTAAGCTTCTCGGCAGTGTCCGAGCCGCGCGCAACGCTGTTGTTCGTCGACGACGAGCAGGACGTCCTGGAGATCCTCTCCAAGATGTTCGAGCGTCGCTTCAACGTTATGACCGCAGCGTGCGCCCAGGATGCGCTCGCGGTGCTCCGGTCCCAGCACGTGGACCTGCTCGTCACCGACCAGAAGATGCCGGAGATGACGGGCATCCAGCTGGTCGCGGCGGCGCGCGCCGAGGGGATCGACGTCCCGGCGGTGCTGCTGACCGCGTACACGGATCCGGATGATCTGATCGCAGCCATCAACCAGGGGCAGGTCTACCGCTACATCACCAAGCCCTGGGACGTGAACGACCTGCTCATCACGGTGAAGAACGCCGTGGAGTACGGCCAGCTCCGGCGGGAGAAGGACCGGCTGCTCAAGCAGCTGGAGAAGCGGGTGGAGGCGCTCAGCGTCCTCTACGAGGTCAGCCAGCACAGCGCCTCGGACGCCCCCACCTACGACGCGATTATCGACCGGGTGCTCGCCGCGGTGGCGCGGGTGCTGCCGTACGACTGCGGCGCGGCGCTGGTGACGGTGGACGGCGGCAAGACCGCGAGCCTGAAGCTGCGCTGCAATGGGATTGGCGACAAGGGGCTCTTGGCGGTGAAGGACGCGGTCCTCTCCGCCTACCGCAAGCAGACTGGGCAGCTGCTCCCCGAGGACCGGGTGATCACCCGGGTTGGCGGTAGCGCCTCGCAGGAGCCCAACGCGCCGGCCTTCTTCCCCAGCCTGCTCACCGTCCCGCTGGTGGCGCGCGGGGTGCCCGTGGGCACGCTCTCGCTCTTCTCGCAGCGGCCCAACGCCTACTCGCTGGAGGACGGCCAGCTCCTGGACATCCTCGCCAACCAGACCACCGAGGCGATCCAGAGCCTGCGCGCGTCCGAGGATCAGGCGCGCCGCCGGATCGAGCGGATGGTGGAGTCCATGGCGGACGGCGTCCTGCTCACGGACGAGAAGAACGAGATCGTCGTCATCAACCAGGCCGCCAAGCAGCTGCTGCACCTGGGGGATGATCCGGCGCAGGCCACCGCCAAGCACCTTCAAGAGACGCTGGGCTTCTACCCCTTCGAGCTGGTGCGCGGCTGGGAGTACGGCGGCTCGCAGGTGCTGCGCGAAGAGCTGCGGATCTTCGACCGCGCCGTCCACTCCACGGTGACGCCGGTCTCGGACGGGCGGGGCAGCCTCAAGGGCGTGGCGGTGGTGCTCCGGGACATCACCGAGCAGAAGCAGATGGACGAGCGGAAGGAGGAGTTCGTCTCCATCATCAGCCACGAGCTGCGCACGCCGCTGACCTCCATCTCCGGCGCGCTGGATCTCGTCCTCAACTTCCTCGCGGGGGAGATCAACGAGAAGCAGCAGCGGTATCTGGCGATGGCCAAGGAGTCCACCGACAAGCTCAACGCGGTGGTCGACGACCTCTTGGACCTCTCCAAGTTTGCCAAGGGCAAGCTGCGGATGGCCTTCGAGGTCTGCCAGGTGGAGGAGCTGGTCCGCCGCTCGCTCGAGAAGTACGGCCCCACGCTGTTGGAGAAGCGGATCCGCCTGATGGCGCAGCTGCCGGAGGCGCCGGTGCGGGCGCTGCTGGATCCCAACCGCCTCAACCAGGTGCTGCACAACCTGCTCACCAACGCGGTGAAGTTCACCCCCGAGGAGGGGGAGATCCGGCTGGAGCTGTGCGCGCCGCGGGCGCTGCCTGGCCACGTCACCCTCACGCTGTGGAACAGCGGCGAGCCGATCCCGGACACCGAGCTGGAGCGGATCTTCGACAAGTTCGAGCAGGCGCGCAGCCCGCGGACGCGCACGGTGCGCGGCACCGGCCTGGGGCTGGCGATCTGCCGCAACATCGTGGAGGCCCACGGCGGCCGGATCTGGGCCGAGCCCACCCCGGACGGCGCGCGCTTCGCGCTGGTGCTGCCGCTGGAGCCGCCCGCGGAGCTGCGCGAGGCGGACGGCGCCGAGCCCAAGGCCTCCGGGCGCGGGATGCTGCGCCGCGGGAAGGTGCTGATCGCGGACGCGGATCTGCACGCGGCGATCGCCGCCAAGGCCACGCTGATGGCCCGGGACTTCGAGGTGATCCTCGCCCGGCGCGGCGACGAGGCGCTCGCCAAGGCGCGGCGCCTGCGGCCGGACGTGGTGGTGGTGGACGCCCAGCTCCCGGACGTGGACGGGCTGCGGCTGGTGGAGATCTTCCGCAACGACCCGGAGACCCGCCAGGCGCCGGTGCTGGCCACTTCGGTGGAGGACGAGCGGGCGCGCGCCTTCCGCCTGGGGGCGAGCGCGTTCCTGCTCAAGCCGCTGCAGCCCGAGCTGCTGGCGGGGACGCTGGACTCGCTGGCCAAGGGGCAGGCGGGGCGTCAGCAGGGGCGGGTCCTCATCGTCGACGACGACGCCAACATCTGCGCGATCTGCATGGAGGTCCTCTCCAACCAGGGCTTCGAGGCGATCACCGCCAACTCGCTCACCGAGGCCCGCGCGGCGATGGCGGCGGCGCGGCCGGACGTGCTGCTCTTGGACCTGAGCCTGCCGGACGGGGATGGCTTCGCCTTCCTGGAGGAGATCAAGGCGGAGCGCGCCTCCAGCCACCTGCCGGTGATCTTCATCTCCGCCCGGAGCGAGACCAGCGCCAAGGTCCGCGCGCTCAAGCTGGGCGGGGACGACTACCTGACCAAGCCGTTCGACGCGATCGAGCTCGGCGCCCGCGTGGAGTCCGTGCTGCGGCGCAAGGAGCAGGAGCTGGGCTCCTCGCCGACCACCCAGCTGCCGGGCTCCGGCGCGATCGAGCGCGAGGTGCAGCGGCGGATGCGCGCGAAGGAAGCGTTCGCCTTCTGCTACCTCGATCTGGACAACCTCAAGGCCTACAACGACTACTACGGCTTCGCGAAGGCGGACGGCGTGGTCCGTCAGACCGGAGACCTGCTGCGGGAGATCGTCGCGCAGGAGGGCAAGCGCGGGGACTTCCTGGGCCACGTGGCGGGAGACGACTTCGTCTTCATCACCGACCTGTCCACCGTGGACGCGGTGTGCCGCCGCGCCATCGAGGTCTTCGATCAGATCATCCCGCTGTACTACGACCGGCAGGACCGGGAGCGCGGCTACATCGAAGCGGAGGATCGCTTCGGAGAGCGCCGGCGCTTCCCGGTGATGAGCGTCTCGGTGGTCGCGGTGATGTGCGACGGCACCAACCCGTCGCACTCCGAGCTGGCGAAGGTGGCCGCCGAGCTGAAGAAGCGAGCGAAGGCCATTCAAGGATCGGTGTTCCTGCGCAGCGACCGTGAGGTCGCTGTGCGCTCCGCCGGATGAGGCTCTACCAGCAGCTGGTCCTCTTCATGCTGGCCGCGACGGTGCTGCCCCTGGCGCTGCTCGGCTTCTACCTGCTGCGCGCGTCCGAGGAGGAGCTGGCCCGCCGGATCGGCTCGGAGCAGCGCGCCCGCGCCAGCGCCGCCGCCACCGACGCCGCGGCCAGCATCCTGGAGCCGGTGGACGCGCTCTCCCGCTCCACGGACGCGTTCGACTGGTCCCGCCTGGGCGCGAGCGAGCTGAAGGGCGCGCTCTCGCTGGTCTACCAGCAGGCGCCGGGCGTGAGCGCGGTGGTGCTGGTGGGCCCGGACGCGCGGCCGCTGGCGCCCGGCGTCTACCTCGAGCAGGCCCAGCCGGATCGCCCCGCGTTCTCCGCCGAGGCGATGCCGGCGCTGCTGTCCGCCCTGGCGCTGGCGCCGCTGGAGGCCGGCAGCAAGGGCCAGACGGCGCTCAGCCCCGCCTACGCGCGCGCGGGGCAGCCCGCGGCGTCCCTGGCGATCTCCGTCAAGCTCGCGGACGGCGGGAAGGCGCCCTTCGTGCTCGCGGAGCTCTCTTTGGCGCAGGTGGCGCAGCGGCTCAAGGCCGGGAGCCAGGAGCCCTCCGAGCGGCTCTTGCTGGTGGATGGCGGCGGGCGGGTGCTGGCCGGCACGGATGAGACGGAGCCGCTCTCGGCGCTGGACGGGACGCTCTGGGGCCAGGCCACCACCTCGCTCGGCGCGCAGAGCGTCTCCAGCCTGCGCGCGCTGCTGCCGGGGCGCGAGCCGATGCTGGTCTCGGTGGCCCGGCTGCCCCACGCGCTCGGGCTGTACGCGCTGATCTCGGTGGACGAGCACCTGGCCCTGGCCAGCGTCCGGCGGCTGCGCCAGACGGTGCTGGGCTCGATCGCCGCGGGGCTGGGGGTGCTCCTCTTGATCGGCTTCGCGTTCACGCGGCGGCTCAACCGGCGGATCGCCGCGGCCGCCGCCGGCGCAGAGGCCTTCGGCCGGGGCGAGCTGAACCACCGGATCCCGGTCAGCGGCGCGGACGAGCTGACGGAGCTGAGCGAGACCTTCAACCGCCTGGGCGCGGAGCTGGAGGGCGCGCGCGGCCGGCTCCTGCGCTGGAACGACGAGCTCAAGGCGCGGGTGGAGGAGGCGACCGCGGAGCTGAAGGCGGCGCAGGTCCAGCTGCTGGAGACGCAGAAGCTGGCGGCGATTGGCCAGCTCGGCGCGGGCGTGGCGCACGAGATCAACAACCCGCTGGCGGGGATCCTCGGCCACACCCAGCTCTTGATGCTGGAGCGCAGCGAAGCAGACCCGGACTTCGACGCGCTCCGGAAGATCGAGCAGAGCGCCAAGCGCTGCAAGGAGATCACCCAGAACCTGCTGCGCTTCTCGCAGCAGCGGGATCGCCCGGAGCTGCGCCCCACGGACCTCAACGCGATCGTCCGGGACGCGCTCTCGCTCAACCTCAACCAGATGAAGGGGGAGGGGATCTCCGTGGAGCTGGCCCTCTCTCCCGGCGTCCTGCTGGTGAAGGGGGATCCGGGCCACCTCTCGCAGGTGATCCTGGCGCTGCTCTCCAACGCCCGGACCGCGCTCATGCAGCGGCCGCTCAAGCAGATCTCGCTCGTCACGCGCCGGGAGGGCGAGCTGGCGGTGGTGGAGGTGCGGGACACCGGCAAGGGCATCCAGCCTGCCCACCTGCCGCGGATCTTCGAGCCGTTCTTCACCACCAAGGACATCTGGAGCAACGTCGGGCTCGGCCTCTCGGTGGCCTACCGGGTGATGACCGAGCACCAGGGGAAGATCGACGTGGCCACCGAGGTGGGGAAGGGCTCGGTCTTCTCACTGCGGCTGCCAGCCCTGAAGGCCACGGCTTGAGAGGATCGAAGGGTTCCCCCCGCTGACCTGAAACTTGCCGCGCCCGGCTCAGCCCGAGCGAAGTCGAGGGCCCCCCGCTCGTAGGGACTCTCGCCCGAGGGACCCTCGACTTCGCTCGGGCTGAGCGGAGGCTCCCGCAGGATGAACGGAAACGTGGGTGGGGGTCGTCTCTTCGCGGCTCGCGCATTGGGACATAACCTTCCGCTCATGCGCGCAGCCGGGGATCGATGAACGCGCCAGCGCCGCGACGCCGCTCGTCGGGCTGGGTCTTCTACGTGGCGGTGGGGCTGATCGTCCTCGCCCTGCCGGTGGCCTACTTCGGCTGGCTGGATCGCCCGCCGGCCTCCGCGCCGCTGCCGGTCACCGCGCCGCCGCCCGTTGCCCCGCCCAAGGCGGTGGAGCTCGCGCTGGGCGAGGTGAGCGGAGACGTGCAGATCCGCCAGCCCGGCGGTGACTGGGCGCCTGCGCTCAAGGGCCAGGTGCTGGCGCGGGACGTCGCCGTGCGCACGGGAGACGGCGCCTACGCGGTGCTGGTGGGCGGGAACGCGTACGACGTGCGGCTCGAGCCGGGCACGCAGGTGAGCATCGAGGAGATCACCGACTCGATCTCCCGCCTGATGCTGGGCGGCGGCATGGCCACGGCGCGGGTGCGCGGCGACGCCAAGCACCTCTTCGAGGTGAAGGCCTCCGGGAGTGACGCGGTGGCCCGCACGCGGTCCGGCGCGTTCGCCGTGAGCAGCAACGGCAAGGGGACGGTGGCGGTGGGCACGCGCGAGGGCGAGGTGGAGTTCCTGGGCGCAGGCAAGGTGGTGATCGTCCGCGCCGGGCAGCAGTCGATCCTCCGGCCGGGCGCCGCGCCCACGGAGCCTTCGGCGATCCCCTCCAGCCTGCTGCTCAAGGTGAAGTGGCCCACCGGCACCGTCACCACGCGCAAGGTGGTGGTGGCCGGAGAAGCCGAGCCGGGCAGCGTGGTGCGCCTGGGCGGCCGCAGCGTGGCCGTGGATGAGCGCGGCCGCTTCAGCGCCTCCGTGGAGCTCAGCGAAGGGAAGAACGCCCTGTCGGTCCAGGCCGTGGGAGTAGGCGGCACCACCACCACCGACAAGAAGCAGCTGGAGTGCGACACGCGGGGACCCGCGACGCGACTGGATCCGGACCTCTGGAGTGGGAAGAAGTAGCCGCGCGTGAGGCGATGGCGGGGCGTGGCGCTCGGTTGACCGCCCGCTCGAGCGCTCCCCATAATTCTCTCTTGAACCTGAACAGGGCAATCCAGCGCGAAAGCGCTGGTGCGCAAAGCACGCGGGGCCTGACGTACGGCCGGCCGTGGCTGCCGGGGAGTCGAAGATCATGAGTCGCCGCATCTGGGCCGCAGTGCTGGGCCTCATTCCGGCCGTAGCGTTTGGCCAAGTCAGCTTCGGCCCGGCGCTCACCGGCACCACCGCCGTCGTGAACAACGGGCCCGGCGATCAGACCGACCCGCACGTCAGCTGTGACTCCGTCGCGTACACGAGCGACGTCTCCGGCGTCTCCCAGATCCGCTACCACGATCTCCGGGTGCACACGGATCAGGCCATCCCCAACAACGGCGCGTTCGACTCGCTCAGCGACGTGAGCGGCAACAAGATCGTCTTCACCCGGACCATCCCCGGCCAGAGCGCGATCCTCGTCTTCGACACCGCGGCCCCCGCCACCCCGCCGGTGGAGCTGGATCCCACCCCCGGCTCCGAGCGCCGCGCGGCCGCGATCGGCGGCAACACGGTGGCCTGGCAGGACTTCACCTTCAGCTCCTCGCTGCTGGACGCGGAGATCGTCGCGTACGATCTCACCTCCCGCACCGCGCGGCGCCTGACCACGGATGGCGCGCTGGATCGCAGCCCCGCGGTCAGCCCGGACGGGAACGTGATCGTCTTCGCCAAGTGCGACACCTCCGGCAACAACTGCGACATCTACAAGACGGTGAAGGGCGCGGGCGGGTTCCCGGCGCCGGTAGCGGTGACCGGCGCGGCGGGGGATGAGTCCCTCCCGGACACCAACGGCACGGTGATCGTCTACGGCTCCATCCGCGGGACGGAGCAGGACGTCTTCTTCCAGCCGGTGGCGGGCGGCGCCGAGCAGCAGCTGATCCTCCCCGGTGAGGACGTGAACCCCAACGTGGCGGGCACGCTGATCGCCTTCGAGCACCTGGAGCCCGGCGCCTTCAACCGGGACCTGCTGCTCTACGACATGGCCACGCGCACCGCGTACCGGCTGACCAACACGCCGTCGCTGGACGAGACGCTCAACGACATCTCGGTCTGCGCGGATGGTCAGGTGCGCGTCGTCTACACCGTGCGCGAGGGCAGCGGCACCGGCGCCAGCTACAACGTCTACGCCTTCTCCTTCCGCCTCTCCGCGCCCCCGCCGCCATGCAGCAACGGCAACTGCGCCAACCCGGGCAGCCGCCCGCTGCTCTCCGACTTCGACGTGAAGCGGACCAACGGCCCGCTCAACTACGTGCACAAGCACTTCCCCGGCAAGGCGGGCCCCGGCCTGCTCTGCGTGGACAACAACAAGGCGACCTCCGGCTGGGTGTTCCTCAACCACCGCAGCGAGATCTGCCCGAGCGCGTTCCACACCTGGACCACCTCCATCGAGAAGAAGGTCTCGGTGAAGAACGACAACTCCGTGACCGCGCTGATCGGCGGTCAGCCGGGCAAGTCCTACCGGGTGCGGGTGTACGGCAACGACCCGGCCTGCGCCGTGCCCAGCTCCGCGCTGGCGGACGAAGACGACGAGCTCGGCGAGGCCGGCCGCGGGTTGAGCGCTGACGAGGTCCGCACCCTGCCTGGGCTTGCCGCCGTGTCGCTGGACAACGGCAGCGTGGACCTCACCGGCCTCTTCCACGACGCGGGCGCCCCCGAGGAGCCCGGCGTGGCGGCCCAGTCCTGCGCCAGCACCTCCGGCGACCCGCTGGCGATTGGCCTGCTGGCCCTCCTGGGGATGTGGGCAGCGCGGCGCGGTCGTCGCACCAGCCGCTAAACGCCAATGCGCAGGTAGACTCGCGGCGCTCTGAACGCGCGCCTGCTCCTGCTCACCTGGGTGTGGTTGGGATCCGGCGCGGCCTTCGCGCAGCGGCTCTCCTGGCTCGCGCCCAGCGGCACCCTCTCTCCTGACGGCGCGGCGATCGGCCTGGTGCGGACGGACGCGGCGGGGCGCCCGGCGTCGCTGCAGAAGCCGTCCTTCGGCGCCAGCGGCGCGTCCCTGCGCCCCGGCCCTCCCGCCGAGGGGCTGCTCTCCTTCGTGCTCGCGCCGAACCCCGGCGCCACCGAAGTGAAGGTGTGGGCGGAGGAGGGCGGCCAGCGCGCGGAGCTGACGCTCGCCGTGGGGCCGCCTGCCGCGCGCGTGGGGCTCACGCTGACGCCCGCCGCGCCGGTGAAGGGCCAGGACGAGGGCGCCGAGCTGGAGATCCGCCTGCTGCGCGCGGATGGCACGCCGGACCCGGACTCCGCGCCGCCGGTGCTGGTGGCGAACGTGGGGCGGCTCGAGCCCGCTGCGCGCCAGTCCCCCGGCGTCTACAAGGCGCGCTACCACCTTCCGTCCACCCGCTACCCCGAGGTGGCGGTGCTGGTGGCGCTCTCGGCGTGGCCGCACCCGCAGTCGGTGCACGGGGCGTTCGGCAGCCTGCGCGTGCCGCTGGCCACCGCGATCGAGCTGCCCGGGCGCACCGAGCCCGGCGCGAAGATGACGCTGGAGATCGCCGGCAAGCCCTACGGCCCCACCCAGGCCGAGGGCGACGGCCGCTTCCGCGTTCCGGTGGTGGTGCCGCCCGGCCACCGGATGGCCAAGGGCGTGGCCGTGGACCGGCACGGCAACAAGCGGGTCTCCAGCATCGATCTCATGCTGCCGCCCACGGATCAGCTCGCCTGCGTGGCCAACCCCACGCGGCTGCCGGCGGACGGCGTCTCCCGGGCGCGGGTGCTCTGCGCGCTGAGCGATCCGTATGGCCGGAGCGTGGCCAACGCGCGGGCCGCGCTGCAGGTCACCCGCGGCACGGTGTCCGAGCCCCGCGTGGCCGCGGAGGGCGTGCTCGAGTGGATCTACACCGCGCCGCGGGGTGAGGCGGGCGTGGACGCGCTGGTCGCCGCCTGGCGCGAGGCCGGCCCGCTCTCCCGCGAGGAGCTCAAGGTGGAGCTGGTGCAGGGGCCGGTGGCGAAGCTCTCGCTGCGCCCGCCGCCCGGGCCGGTGCTGGCGGGAGCCACGGTGGAGCTGGCGGGGGAGGTGGTGGACGCGCTCGGCCGGCCGCGCGCGGGCGCGCTGGTCGAGGCGAAGGCCAGCGTGGGGACGGTTGCGCTCGAAGATCCCGTTGGCCCCGAGCGAAGTCGAGCGGCGGGCGTCGAGTCTCCAGCGCCCCTCGACTCCGCTCGGGGTGAACGGCGGCTTCGCTACACCGCCCCGCTGGATGCCGACTTCGGCGAGGCCGCGCTCTCTGTGCGCGCCTACGGTCCCCAGGGCTCGGATCCGGCGCGGCTCTCCGCCTGGCTCGAAGGGGGCGTGCTCTACGCGGCGGTGAGCGATCTCGCCGGCTGGCCGGTGCCGGGGCAGCCGCTGCTCGCCGGCGGACGGGAGCTCCTCACCGGCGTGGACGGCACGGTCGCGCTCGGGCCTCCGCAGCCCGGCGCGCTGGAGCTGCGCCACGGGCGCTGGAACGGCCTGCGGCTGACGGTGCACGTGCTGGGAGACGGGCGGCTGTTCCCGCAGATGTCCCCCGCTCGCGGCGCTCAGGCGAAGGCCGCGCTCGCGCTCGCGCCCGGCGCGCCGGTGAACGTGCGCGCGGCGGTGAGCGGCCGGGAGGTGACCTTCTGGGCGGAGGACGCGGACGGCAAAGCGCTCCCCGGCCGGGCGCTCTCGGTGCGCGCGAGCGCGGGGACGCTCTCGCCGGTGAAGGAGCGTGACGGGCGGCAGACGGTGACGGTGAGCGGAGGCGGTGCCGACTCGGTGTCCATCGCGGACGCCGAGACGGGCGTCACCGCGCTGGTGGAGGTGGGCCGGTGAGGCGCGGCGCGGCGCTGGCGCTCCTGCTGTGCGCCGCCGCCCGGGCGCAGCCGTCGACGGAGGACCCCAGCGGGCTGTTCGGGGTGATCCTCGGGCGCGTCTGCGAGGACGAGGACGCAGACGGCGCGTGCGGCGCCTCGGAGCCGGGCGTGGGCGGGGTCCGGCTCGTGCTCGAGACCGGGCAGTGGTGCCTCACGGATCTCCAGGGGCGCTACCACCTGGCCGGCCTCTCCGCGCGGCAGCTGCTCCCCAACCTGGCGGGCACCGACCTGCGCTTCGCGCACGGGCGCCACCGCGTGAAGGTGGACCCGCGGAGCCTCCCGGCCGGGCTGCACGAGGGCGCGCTGGCGGCGACGGTGCTGGTGCCCTCGGGCGCCGCGGTGGGGCTCAACTTCGCCGTCCGGCGCTCGGTGGCCGCCGCGCCTCCGCCCGCGGCGGCCCCGCGCGAGGCGCCCCCGGCCGCCAGGCGCGAAGGGCAGGGGCTTCGCTTTCTCGCGACCGGGCAGGTCTCGCCGCAGGACGCGGTGTGGGTCCAGGGGCAACCGGCCGAGGTGGACGCGCGCGGCCGCTACTCCGCCTGGACGGAGGTGAGGCCCGGCCGCAACGAGCTCACCGTGCGCGCCCAGTCCGCGGACGGCGTGGTGCGCGTCGCCTCGCAGCGGGTGGACGTGGTGGAGCGGCCGGGTGGGGTGCTCTTCGTCCCGCGCGCGCTCACCCCGCTGGCCCAGGCGCGGCTGCCGGCGGCGCGCGGAGAGCAGGCGGAGGCCGGCCAGACGCGGATCCAGCTCGAGGCCCCGGCGGGGACGCGGGTGCGCCTGGGCGAGGCCGAGGTGGTGCTCGGACCGACCGGCCGCGGCTCGGTCCCGGTCAACCTGGCGCCGGGCGAGAACGCCCTGCGGTTGACGCTGGCGCTCCCGGGGCGGGAGGAGACGGCGCAGGAGCTGCGGCTCTCCGCGCGCTCCCGCCCGTTCGCGGCGGCGCTGCTGGACGTCCAGCTCTCGCTCTCCCTGCGCAGCGGAGCGCTGGGGTTCGCGGGGCGGGGCGCCGCGCACGCCGCGGCGGAGCTGAAGGGCTGGCGGCTGGTGGGCGAGTTGGAGCTGCGCGACGACGAGCTGGCGGTGACGCCCCGCGCCCTGCTCGCCCCGCGCGATCCCCAGCGGCTGGAGCACTGGCTGGACCCGGACGAGGTGCCCAATGCGTGGGCGGACGAATCCACCGGGGGCGCGCGCAACGCCGCGGGTGGCCGCATTCAGCTCGAGGCCTCGCACGAACGCTACGGCGCCGTGGGCTTCGGCACCCAGACGGTCGGCCGGATGGACGTGGACGTGGGCCGCTACCGGCGGGCGCTCTTCGGGGCGTACGCGGATCTCCACACGGACCGCAGCGCGCTCGCCTCGGTCGGCGTGAAGGGCTTCGCCGCGCCCACTTCGGGAGATCCGGTGCGCGGCCTGGCGCTCTCGCCGGCCCACGAGGAGCTGCGCGCCACCGGCGGCAGCCTCTTCTTCCTCGGCCACGGCGAGCTCGCGGCAGGGAGCGAGGCGCTGCGGCTCCAGCTCCGGGACGGGCTGACGGGCCTTCCGCTCGAGGAGCGCGCGCTCGTTCGGGGGCAGGACTACGAGATCGACTACCGCTCCGGCCGGGTGCTCCTGGCGCGCCCGGTCTCATTGGTGGCCGGAGAGGGCTTCTTCCGGGCGGAAGGGCCGGGCGGCCACGTGGAGCCCGTGCTGCTCGCGGACTACGAGCGGGTCTCCCTGGGGGATGCGGCGCGCACCGCGTTCGGCGCGGAGGTGAACGGCACGCTGGGCCCGGCCGCGCTCTCGGTTGGAGCGGTGCGCGAGAACGGCGCGCAGCCCTACCAGTTGCTCACCGCGCGCGGACGGTTGGCGCTCGCGGGCTACGCGCTCTCCGCCGAGCTGGCGCAGAGCACCGGCCAGGCGCTCGCCTCCGCGGATCTCGGTGAGAGCGACGACGGCGGCCTCTCCTTCTCGCGGCCGGCTGGCGGCGGCGCGTCGCTGCCCGCACATGCGCTCTCGGTGCGCCTCACCGGCCCGGGCCTCTGGGAGCGGGGAGGGGTGGACGTGGGCTTCCGGCGGCGCACGCCAGGCTTCTCGGACTCCACCGTCCAAGACGCGGTGGGGCTGCGGCAGCTCTTCGCGCGCGCACACCAGGCGGTGGGGCGCTTCTCGTTCGGCCTGGCGCTGGATGACCGCAGCGCCGCGGACCCGCGGGCGCCGTACTCGGACGCGCGGGTGGCGGCGCGGGTGGCCGGCGGCTGGGCGGCCTACGCGGGCGAGCGGTTCGACGTGCGGCTGGAGGCGCGAGACGCGGCGCTCACCGCCGCGCCGAGCCTGGAGGCCGGGGATCTCCCGCTCGAGGGCGGCCGGACCTCGGTCGCGCTCTCGGGGCGCTACCGGGTGGTGGATCCGCTCTGGCTCACGGCAAGCCACCGGCAGGTGTTGGCCACGCGCGGCGAGGGGCTGGGGGCAGTGAACGACTCGATCAGCACCGTGGGCGCGGAGTGGTCCCTGGACGCGCGCAGCCGGGCGGGGCTGAAGCTCGGCTACGCCCCGGCGCTCGGCTTCCTCGTGCTGGGCGACGCGGAGATGCAGCGCGGCGAGGACACGTACTACGGCGCGTGCACGGCGGACGTGGACGGCCCGGACGTGGCGACGAGCCTGCCCATCGGCACCGGGCCGCGCACGGTCACTGGCGCGAGGACGCGCGCGGCGGACGGCACCACCGTGTTCGTCGAGGACGTGGGGGCGCGAGAGCTGGACGCGATCCGGCTGGCCCGCGCGGTGGGGGTGAGCCAGCAGCTGCGCGGCGGCCTCCAGCTCTCCGCCCGCTACGAGCGCGCCGCGCGCCACCCGCTGGACACGCTGCCGACGCTGGCGCGGGACGCCGGGAGCGTCTCGCTGTCGCTGGTGCGCGAGCGGGTGCGCGCCTACGCCCGGGTGGAGCTGCGCTACGAGCGTGGCCAGTCTCTGCTCGCCCCGGCCGTCGAGGTCCGGCGCAACGCGTACCTGGTCAGCGCGGCGGCGGAGGCGGACCTCACGGACGCGCTCGGCGTCGCCGGCCGGCTCCACTTCGCGGAGGCGATCGAGCCGCTGGGCGCGGCGGCGCGGCTGCTGGAAGGGAACGTCGCGGCCACCTGGCGCTTCTCGCTCGGCGCGCTTGTCCTGCACTACTCGGTGACGCGGGAGCTGCTGCCGCCGGCGCGCGCCGTCTTCGCGGAGCGGACGGTGCACCGGGCCTCGCTGCTGCCCACGGTGCGCTTGGGGGATCGGTTCTCCCTGTCCGGTGGCGCGCACCTCGCCGCCGCCCAGGAGGGCGCCTCCACGGTCGTCTCCGCGGCGGGCTCGCTGCGGCCGGCGGTCCGGGTGGTGGGAGGTCTGGAGCTGGCGGTGGAGGTGGCAGCGCGAAGCTGGACCGGGGATGGCGGAGAATGGCACTCGGTCCGCGCGGAGGTCGCCTGGCGCTTCGCGGATCCGCTCCGGGTGGCCGCGGGCTACACGCTCACCGGCTTCTCTGGCCTGGGGCTGCTCGAGGGGCAAGCGTCCGCCCAGGACCGGCTCTACCTGCGCGCGGAGGTGGCGTACTGATGCGCGCAGCGCTCGTCCTCGCCCTCTGCTTCAGCGCGTCCGCGCTCGCGGACTGGCAGACGCTCACGCTGCCGGGCGTGCCGGTGCACGCCACCGCGAAGGGCGTGGACCACTTCGCGGTCACCACGGATCAGGGCGTCTACGAGCTGGTGGACGGCGGGGTGGCGCGGCAGCTGCCCGTGGCCGGCCTGGTGGTGGGCTTCATCGACGGGAGCGGCTGCCTGGGCGGCGGCGCGCTGGGCGGCGTGCTCACCGCGCTGGACGGCGGCGCCGGCACCTGCGCCTATGGGTACAACGTCTTCCAGGGCGCGCCCGGGGTGTCGTTGGGCGCGCTCGCGTTCACCGGCGCCTCCACCGCGTACGCCGTGGGCAACGGCGTCTCGCCCGAGCTGCGGTACACGCCCAGCACCGTCACCCCCACGCCGCCCTGGACGAAGATGGTCCCCGCCACGCTGACCTCTCCTGGGCGCCTGTCCGTGCTGCGCAGCGGCGGCGCGGACTGGGCGCTGGTGACGGGGACGAGCAGCGGCGTCCCCACGCTCCTGCTCACCACGGGCACGACGGTGGCGGCGCAGTACCGCACCGACGCGGGCATTGGCGAGGTGCAGCTCTTCGAGCCCATTCCGGGCGGGATTGAAGCGCTCGTGGCGCCGCCGGCCGGTGGGCTGCAGCGGCTGGCGTTGGACGCAGGGCTCTACGCGCCCATCTCCTGGGCCACGCTGCCGGGGAGCGCCCCCGTGCGGACGGTGAGCTTCATCGGCTCTCCAGACGGTGGCGAGACCTTCGGGCTGCTGGTGCAGGGGACCGGGACGCTGGCCGGCGCGGTGCCGGATTCGGACCCCACGCGCATGGCGCGGACGTGGGTGGCCTTCACGCAGCCGTCCGGGGTCGCCTCGATCGCGCAGGTCCGCTGCTTCGGCGCGCGCACCTGCGTGGCGATCTCCGATGCCGCCACCTCGCCCAACGTGGCCATCTACCGGAACGCGGCGCCGCCCAACGCGCCGGCCTCCAGCGCCATGTCGCTGGACGAGGCGCAGAGCGTCTTCCTCACGGCCACGGCCACCGACCCGGACGGCGACCCTGTGCTGATCCAATGGGGGACGGACCCGGCGCTCACCGTCACGCCCCAGCCGGACGGCAAGAGCGCGCTCGTCGCCGCGGATCGGGGTCGGCTCTCCTACTGCGGCCCTGCCCAGGTCGCGCACCCGCTGACGGTGGTGGCGCGGGACGGGTGGCCCGCGCACGTCTCGGCGCCAGGGACGGTGACCGTCACCGTGCGCCACGTGATCCCCCCGGATCCGCCCGCGCTGAGCGTTGCCTCGTTCACCGCCACCGCGGGCGACGCGCCGGTGATGGTCACCGCGTCCCCCGCCGCAACGACGGGTGTCAGCAGCTGCCCGCCCAACAGCTTCACCGCCACGCTGGAGCCCGGCGGGCAGGCCGGCGTGACGGTGCAGGGCACCAACCCGTTCACCGTGGGGTTCCCCACCGCGCACTGCAGCCTGGACGCCGGCGTGGCGCGCGTGCTCGTGCGCGCGGTGGACAGCGCTGGCGCCTCGGATGCGGGGGTCGTCGATGTGACCGTGCGTCCCTGGGGCCTCCCGGATTCGCCGTTCCCCGCGGGCGCCAGGGTGACCCAGCTGGCAGGGAGCACCGTGAGCCACGCCCCGCAGGCCACCCACGTCTGTGCGACCGCGAACGGCTTCCCCGGCGTGGTGACGGAGTGGACGCTCGCCTCCGGCGGAGGGCTCCCCGGCGTGAGCGTGACGGTGGGAGGCGCCGCGCTCGGGACGGCGCCGCTTGCGGGCGCCTCGGCGTCCGTGGCGTCGACGGACAGCTGCACCGCGGGGGAAGTGGCGCTCTCCGCGGTGAACGCGCTCGGCGCCCAGCGCAGCGCCCCAGGCACTCTGAGGGTGATCCTCCAGCCCAACCCGCGTCCGCTCGCGGATGCGGGCTTCACGCTCGACGCCGGCTTCTCCGCTGGGCAGATCTCCGGCGCCACCGCGCTCCCCGGCGTGGACTGCCTCTCCAGCCGCGGCCTGGCCGTGGACGTAGAGGTGTCTCGTGCGGGGACGCCGATCAAGTCCGCCTCGGGGCTGCCGCTGGGCGGCTTCTCTCTCCCGGACGTGCCCCTGGACTGCACCGGGGACGCCGTGGACGTGGCGGCCACGCTGACGACGGACGGCGGGACCACGGGGAAGGTGGCGCGGGCCACGGTGGTGACGCCTCGGCAGAGCGCGGGCCTCTCCGGCCTCTCCTCCTCGCCGCTGCTCGCGCGCTGCGGCGAGCCGGCGCGCGGGCTCGTCCACCTCGCGCCCGGCCCGCTCGAGTGCACCAGCGCGGAGCTCTCGCTTCAGCCGAGCTCAGACGCAGGCGTGGCGGTGACGGTGGCCCGCATCGACGGTGGCCTCTTCTCCGTGGAGACCGTGGACACCGGACTCTCGGAGGTGCTCGGCCAGCAGGTGACGCTGCGCGCGGTGGCGGACGGCGGGACCGGCAACGGCGCGGCGCAGGAGCTCTCGCTCGGCTTCACCGCGGAGCCCTTCGTGGCGCTTCGCCACGAAGCGCAGTGGGCGTTGGCCCGCAGTCCGGAGCCCCAGACCGTGACCGTGGCGCTCACCAACCTCTCCACCTGCGCGGTGGAGGGGGTGACGCTGCGCGAGCCGCTGAAGGGGCACGCCTGGGTGCCCGGCTCCGCCCGGGTGGACGGTGTCGCCCGCGAGGCTCAGGAGGAGGGCGGCACGCTGGTCGTCTCCGGTCTCTCGTTGCCCGCGGCCGGGAGCGTGCGGTTCAGCTACTCCACGCGCCTGAAGCCTTTCGGCAAGCCCGTTTGGGCGGCCGAGGCGTACGCCGGCGGGGTGAAGGTGTCGCTCGACGAACCCGGCGCTGCCGCTCCAGCCACCGGTTGTGGGTGTGGGATGACAGGCGCACCCGGCGCGACGGCGCTGCTCTGCGTGCTGCTGTTGCGGGCGAGACGGCGGTCTCGCCGCGCTGTGTGACCACGTGCGTTTTCGTGTGTCGGTTCGGCTGATAACTGAAACTCCCCTTGTTCTCAGGGAGATTCCGGCCGGCTGAAACATGTTTCTGTGGTACTCAAGGCGACGAGTCCTCCCTTCCACGCCGAAAGGAAGCCTGGATGCTCGACCGCCGCAGCTTCGGATGGGCCTCTGCTCTGCTGTGCGCCACGCTCACCGCCTGTGGAGGCTCCTCGGCGAGGGTCGAGACGCAGCCGCCGGATCCAGAGCAGGGCGTCCAGTGCCACGAGGACTCGCACTGCGGCGTCGGTGAGCGCTGCGTGGACACGCGCTGTCTGAAGGGAGATCCGCCGGACGCGGGCGCGCCCTTCATCTGCACGGACGACTCACAGTGCCCCAAGGCGCACGAGTGCCTGCGCAGCACCGGCGCCTGCGTGGCGCAGAAGCCGGTGGAGATGGGCACCGTGGACGGCGGCGAGGTCGCCGCGTGCGCGGACGGCGAGCTGCAGACCTGCGGCACCAGCAAGCTCGGCGAGTGCCGGCTCGGCGTCGCCCGCTGCATGAATGAAGGGGGGCACTGGCACTTCGGCCCGTGCGAGGGGAGCGTGGACGCCAAGCCGGAGACGTGTGACGGCAAGGACAACGACTGCGACGGCCTCACCGACGAGGAGCTGCCCTCCGCGTCCTGCGGCGCTGGCCAGTGCGCGCGGACCCAGCCCACCTGCGCGGACGGGAAGCCTTCGGCCTGTCAGCCCGGCGCGCCGGTGCCCGAGGCCTGCAACGGCCTGGACGACGACTGCGACGGCCAGGCGGACGAGGAGCTGGAGCCGCTCTCCTGCGGCGTGGGCGCCTGTGCCCGGCTCACCGCCGCGTGCATGGCCGGCGCCCCGCAGAGCTGCACGCCCGGCGCACCGGCGCCGGAGCTCTGCAACGGCGTGGATGACGACTGCGACGGGGCGGTGGACAACGGCCTGGGCCAGACCACCTGCGGGCTGGGCACCTGCCGCCGGACGATCGACGTCTGCGCCGGGGGCAGCCTCCAGACCTGCATGCCGGGCGCTCCCAGCGCGGAGAGCTGCAACGGCCTGGACGACGATTGTGACGGGGCGGTGGACGAAGGGCTGGCGCCGATCTCGTGCGGCGTGGGCGCCTGCGCGCGCACCGTGGCCTCGTGCGTGGGCGGCGCCGCGCAGGTCTGCACGCCGGGCCCCAGCAGCGCCGAGCTGTGCAACGGCGTGGATGACGACTGCAACGGCGCGGTGGATGACGGGCTGGGGACGATCTCCTGCGGCGTGGGCGCCTGCGCCCGGACCGTGGCCGCGTGCGCGGGTGGGGTGGCGGGGAGCTGCGCGCCGGGGAGCCCCAGCGCCGAGCTCTGCAATGGCCTGGACGACAACTGCGACGGCCAGACGGATGAAGGACTCGGGCCGGTCACCTGCGGGCTCGGCGTCTGCCAGCGCACCATGGCCAGCTGCGTGAGCGGCGTGCCGCAGGCGTGCGTGCCCGGCGCCGCCGGCAGCGAGGCCTGCAACGGCGTGGACGACGACTGCGACGGCGCCGTGGACGAGGGCTGCGACTGCCTCGATGGCCAGGTGCGCAGCTGCTACACGGGGGCGAGCGGCACCGTAGGCGTGGGGCTGTGCCACGCGGGCTCGCAGACGTGCGTGAGCGGCGCCTGGGCCGCCTGCCTGGGGCAGGTGACGCCAGCCACCGAGACCTGCGACGGCTGGGACAACAACTGCAACGGCGCCACGGATGAGGCGCTGGGGAGCACCACCTGTGGCGTCGGCGCGTGCCGCCGCACCACCGCCAACTGCCAGGGCGGGGCGCCGCAGAGCTGCGCGCCCGGCGCGCCGGCGGCCGAGGTCTGCGACGGCGTGGACAACGACTGCGACGGGGCCACGGACGAGGCGCTCGGCTCGGTGAGCTGCGGCGTGGGCGCCTGCGCGCGGACGGTGGCCGCCTGCGTCTCTGGCGCACCGCAGACGTGCACGCCCGGCGCTCCGGTGGCCGAGACCTGCGATGGCGTGGACAACAACTGCAACGGCTCCGTGGATGAAGGGCTGGGCAACAAGTCCTGTGGCGTGGGCGCCTGCGCGCGCACCGTGGCCGCCTGCGTGGGCGGCACCAGCCAGAGCTGCACGCCCGGCGCGCCGGTCACCGAGACCTGCGATGGCGTGGACAACGACTGCGACGGCAGCACCGACGAGGGGCTGGGGAACCTCTCCTGCGGCAAGGGGGCCTGCGCGCGGACGGTGGCCGCCTGCGTGAGTGGCGCGCCGCAGACCTGCAGCCCCGGCACGCCCGGCACGGAGAGCTGCAACGACGTGGACGACGACTGCGACGGCGTGAAGGACAACGGCGTCTGCCCGCCCGGCACCACCTGCCCCGGAAACCAGACCGTCAACCCGAACACCACCGTCACGCTCAACACCAGCGCCAGCTCGCCGGTGGGGCGCACCATCACCTGCGCGTGGAGCGTGGTGTCCCGGCCCGGCACCGCCAACGGCGCCTTCACCAACGCCACCAGCTGCACCAGCGCGAAGTACTTCGCGGACGTGGTGGGCGTGCACCAGCTGCGCTTCACCGTGACGGACTCGCTCGGCGTCGTCAGCACCTGCGACACGACCATCACCGTGAACCCCAAGGGAGACCTCTGGGTGGAGCTGACGTGGGATCAGAACAACGACATGGATCTCCACCTGCTCCACCCCACGGGCGGGAATTCGCACACCGCCGCGAATTGGCTGAGCGCGCCGTACGACTGCTACTTCCTCAACGAGACGCCGAGCTGGGATGCCGCCGGCACCGCGGATGATCCGTCGCTCGACCGCGACGACATCCCGGGCAAGGGGCCCGAGAACATCCGGATCAACGTCCCGTCGACGACGCACCTCTATACGGTGGGCGTGCACATGTATAGCTACGCGGCGTCGCCCAAGACGGTGAACGCGACGGTGAAGGTCTACTGCGGAGGCGTGCTCACGACGACGGAGACGCGCGCGTTCAAGAAGAACAGGGACGCGTGGGTGGTGGGGACCGTGAAGTTCAGCGCCGCCGGCGTCTGCACCTGGGTGGATGATGGGTTCGTGTTCACGCTGCCGTGATGGGCGCTGAAAACTGCCCAGAGGACGCAGTGGGTTCAGGGTCCCGCTTCCCAGCGCACGCATGGAATGCTCGGATCATGAAGAACTTCCCCACTACGGGCGCCCACTGCGCCGAACGTGACTGGGCAACCCGACGCGGCCCGAAGTGCCTGCGCGGGAGACATGCATGCAGGGCGCTGCGCTAGCCGACCACACTGAGTCCCTACCTGCCGCTTTAGGGACAGCTCACCGGCAGCGCGTTCATGGCCGGCAGCAGCGCCTCGTAGTCGTCGTGCCGCACGCCCGCGTCGCCGGGATCGAACTTGAAGAAGTACGCCTGGGACGAGGGCACCCCGGCGTTCTGGTACGCGGTGGCGTCCGTCACCGTGTTCCCGAACGCGAGTGACGGCACCACCCCGGTGGCGGACTTCAGCGCCGCCAGCTCCGCCGTCTTGAACGTGGCCGCGGCCGTGCCCGTGGCGCCGCCGAAGGCGAGCGAGGTGTGCAGCACGCCGCGCGGGAAGCCGCGCACGCTCAGCCACTCGCGGGTGCGCCCGTCGAACCACTCCGGGCGCGCGGTGAGGTAGTGGATGAAGTAGCCCCGCGCGGAGAGCGCGTGGAGCACCTGCGCGGCGCCGGGGTTCGCGTCCGGGGGAGTGCCGGTGAAGAGGTCCGTGAAGGCCTCGGTCTCGGTGGTGGTGAGCGTGCCGTCCACGTCACTGACCACGATCCGCGAGGCGGGCGGCAGGACTTCCAGGAACGCATCCGCCGTGGAGTTGTCCCCCGCCACCACCATCCGGACGCGGTGCCGCCCAACGGCCAGCGGCGCGCCCGCGGCGGCGAGGTCCAGGTAGATCCGCCCGCCGGTGTCGACGATGCCTTCGACCGTGGCGTGCTGCCCGTCCTGCGTGGTGGTGGTGGTGCCGACCTTCGTCCACGGCCCCACGCAGTCCCGCAGCAGGTAGACGTCCACGTCCTCGTCCTTGATGTCCTTGTCGGTGATCCCGTACGCGAACTTGCCGAGCGCCCACTGCGGCGCGCCGGGCGCGAGGAAGAGGTCGCGGCCCCGGTGGCGGGCCGCGCCGGCGGCGGCGGTGATGCTGGAGGTGGTGTGCCGGAAGCCGCGCGAGGGCGGCAGCAGCAGCGGCGCGTCACAAGCGGGGCGCTGGGGGCAGAAGGCGCCGCCATCTCCGGTGCCCGCATCCGCGGCGCCGGCGTCCGCACCGCTGTCCGAGTCTCCCGGGACGCCCGAGTCCTCCGGCCCCACCGGCGCGGGGTGGCCACAGGCGAACGCGGCGGCCACGGCCCAGCCGGCGAGACAGGAGGCGAAGACGAGGCGGGGGCGCATCGAGGGCGGCATTCTGCCGTCACGCGAGGCCGAACCGCAAAGCGACCCGCGGAGGTTGCGCGCCGGAGGTGACAGGGTGCGCGGCGGGACCGGCTCTGGCAGGGTAGCGGCCTTTCGGAGGACCCCCGATGCGCCCCCTTCGACGCCGCTTCAGCCAACAGCGCCGCACGTTCCTGCAGGTGGCCGGCACCGGCACCGCGGCGTGGCTCCTGGGCTGCGGCAAGGACGTGGTGGCGCGCACGGGGGAGGACCCGGACGCCGGCTCACCCGCCACGGATCCGCTCCCGCAGCCCGAGCCTCCGGTGCTGCCCCCGGAGGAGATCTCCCTCTCGGACAACTTCCCCTTGGCGCTCGCGTCCGGGGATGTCACCCAGGACTCCGCGGTGCTCTGGACGCGCTACGGCGGCGGTCTGCCGCTGCAGTGCGTGGTGTGGGAGATGGACGGGGAGCGCTACGCCCGCGTCGCCGGCAAGGCCGCCTGCGCAGTGGAGGAGGGCGGCTTCGTCCACGTGGACGTGCAGGGGCTGACGCCGTCCGCCCGCTACCGCTACGCCTTCTACGAGTGGCAGGGCGTGCAGGCGGTGGCGCGCAGCCCGATCGGCCGGTTCCGCACGGCCGGCGCGGTGGGCTCGCTGGAGCCGCTCGTGCTCGGCGCCGTGTCCTGCGTGAAGCTCGGCCACTCCTTCGCGCCGCTGATGCGCGCGGCCGAGCGCACCGACCTGGACGCGTTCCTCCTGCTCGGGGACACCACCTACAACGACGGCGCCGGGAGCGTGGAGCAGTTCCGCGAGCGCTGGCTGGCGAGCCTGTCGCAGCCGGAGTGGCGGGCGCTCCTCTCCGGGCGCAGCGTCTTCGCGACCTGGGACGACCACGAGGTGGGCAACGACTGGACGCCCGAGAAACTCGACTCCGGCAACGTCGCCGCCGCCCGGCAGGTCTGGTTCGAGGATCTCCCGGTCCGGCGAGATCCGAAAGCGCCCGGCCGCGTGTGGCGCAGCGTGCGCTGGGGCCGGACCGTGGAGCTCTTCGCCCTGGACTGCCGCGGCGAGCGCAAGCCCTCCACCGGCGAGTACCTCTCCCGCGCGCAGATGAACTGGCTGAAGGTGGGGCTCGCCGAGAGCCCGGCCGTCTTCAAGATCCTCCTGAACTCGGTGCCGATCGGCGAGTTCCCGTTCCCCTTCACGCTCGCCAGCGGAGATCGCTGGGCGGGGTTTCCGGAGCAGCGCGCGGAGATCCTCGGCCACGTGGAGAAGGCCAAGGTCGGCGGCGTGCTCTGGCTCTCGGGTGACTTCCACCTGGGGAGCATGGGGCGCGTGGCCACCAGCGGGCCGGGGACGCAGGCGATCGAGGTGCTCGCCGGGCCGGGCGCGCAGTCCGCGAACCCCGGGCTGGCGGCCGTGCGCGGCGATCAGTTCGACTTCGTCACCGGGACGAATAACTACGTGGCGCTGCACCTGGAGCCGGCCACGCGGGACTGCCGCGTGGTGTTTCACGATGGAGAGGGGAAGGCGTTCGCGGACCGGACTTATCGGCTGTAGGGAGCGGGCCCCGTTCACCCCGAGCGGAGTGAGGCCGCCGCCCATTGGGCGGATCAATCAAGGCAAGAAACGTGAGCCGTCCGCTCAGCCCGAGCGAAGTCGAGGGCCCCACGAGCGAGAGTCCCTACGATCGGCGGGCCCTCGACTTCGCTCGGGCTGAGCGGGGCGCGGCAACCCAAGCTCGAAGCGGCGCACAGGAGATCATGAGCCTGTGTGCCGCCCCTCGACTACGGGCCTACGGCCCTACGCTCGGGGTGAACGGGGGAGGCTAGAAGCCGAAGCTGATCCGCCGCTGCTTGCCGTCGTCGCGCCGCTCCTCGAGCAAGCCAAGCAGCTCCAGGCCGTGCAGGGTAGCCAGCGCGTCCCGCTCCGAGAGATCGGTGAGGGTGAGCAGATCCTCCACAGTCTTCGTGCCGTCCGCGTGCGCGAGCAGGAAGGCCTGCTGATCGGACAGCTTGATCTCGTGGAGGCCGTACGGCGGATCCGCGCTGGGGAAGAGGCGGCGCGCGGCGTTCATCTTCGAGCGCAGGCTCAGCAGCGTCTCGCCCTTGGCGGCGCCCTCCATGATCAGATCGCCCGGGAAGACGGAGAGCTTCACCAGGTCCGGCCAGCGCGGCTGCTTGGAGGTGAAGCTGTACTCGCCGTCCTTCCAGGTGAAGGTGGACCAGATGATCTCCTTCACCTGCTCCTCGAGCAGGGCGCGGCGCTGCTCGGAGGTGATCAGCATCAGCTGGATCATCGCGTCCCCGGTGCGCAGCCCCTTCTCCTTGGAGAGCGCGGCCACCGAGGGGAGGGAGGACTCGGGGAGCAGGCCCTTCCGCGCGCAGAAGCGGGCGAAGCGCTCCTGGGCCAGGTTGGAGGCCGCGTAGATCGGCTTGCCCGCCTCGAAGAAGACGACCTTCTGCACCTGGCCCTGGCGCAGCCGCAGCTCGCCCTGGTGGCGCGCCTGGTAGTACGCGTTGAGCAGCCGCGGGACGGAGCTGCTGCGCAGCTCGCCGGAGGTGATGGACGTGGAGGCGCCCGCGGGGCGGCCGGTGGGGCGGGGCAGCTCCTCCCACGCGCGCTTGCGCTCGCCGAACGGGGTGACCTCCTCGTCACCGGGTGGGCCGAGCTCGCGCCCCACCTCGCCCGCGTCGCTGCGCAGCGCCGCCTCCTCCGCTGCCAGCGCCGCGCGATCCAGCCCGCGCTCGCTGCGCGGCGGGCTGGCCACCGCGGTGATCTCCGTGCTGGTGGTGCGCTTGGCGGAGGCCTCCGCGGAGAGCACCGGGTTGGGGTCCGTGGCGGTGGCCTCGTCGTCGAAGAGGTCATCGAAGGACTCCTCCGTGAGCGGCGGCTCCGGCGGCTTGGGCACCTGGCGCGGCAGCGGGGTGGCCGGCTTCGCAGGGGGAGGGGTGATCGGCCGCGGGGGACGGGCGGTCTGCAGCTGCTTGAGCGCCGGCGGCATCTCCCGCTCGACGGTGACCGAGGTCTCGTCCGGGGCCCCGGTGAACGGATCTCCGAAGTCGTCTCGCTCGTCGGTCTGCTCCTTCGCGCGCAGCGCCGAGGCCGCCTTCGTCTCCTCCTGGAGGATGGCGCTGGTGAGCGCCATCATCCGGTCCGGCGCGGGCGCGGGAGGGGGCGGGGGGGCGGCCGGGGCGGTGGGCGGGAGCGTGGGGTTTTTGGCGGTGGGCTCGTCCGCCTCGAGCGTGGAGGTCCAGCCCGGGTGCTCCGGAGGGCGCGGAGACTCTGGCAGGGGCTCGAGCGCGCCCAGCGGCTCGTCGTCGTCCGGGTCCTCCACCTCCTCCAGCGGCTCGATCACCTCGAGCTCTTCGAGCTCCTCGTGGGAGATGCCGAGGATCTCCTCGAGCTTGTCCAGCAGCGCGCGCAGGTCGAACGGCTTCTCGAAGTAGGCGCGCACGCCGTAGAGCCGCTGGGCGTCCTTCTCGAAGCGGTCCCCCTTGTAGACGCCGCTCATCACCACCGCGGGGATGTTGCGGGTCTTGAGCTCGGCGAGGATCTCCCCGCCGCGCATGTCCGGGAGCAGCAGGTCCACCACCGCCACGTCGAACGGCTGGGTGACGAGCGCCGCGAGCGCGGACTGGCCGGTGTAGGCCTCGCGCGCCAGGTGCCCGCGGCTGCGGGCGCTCGAGGCGATGAGCGAGGCCAGCTCTGCGTTGTCCTCGACGACGATCAGGCGCGCCATTTCGAGCGCCCGGGAGCATAGCATCCGCTCATGCGCGTCCAGGGCTTTCACCATCTGGCCATCCAGGTACGGGATCTCGAGGCAACCGCGACTTTCTACAGAGAGGTGCTCGGGCTGCCCGAGCAGGTCCGCCACCGGCGGCCGGACGGCACGGTCCGCAGCATCTGGCTGGCCCTCCCCTCGGAGGGCTTCCTGGCGCTGGAGCAGGTCAGCGGCCACCCACCGGCCGCGCCCTTCTCCCACGAGTCCCCCGGCCTGCACGTGCTCGCCTTCCGGGTCTCCCGGGCGGATCGCGCCCGGGTGCTCGCGCTGCTCGCGGCCAGAGGCATACCGGTGGTGAAGGAGTCGCGTTGGACGGTGTACGTGCAGGACCCGGAGGGCAACCGGATTGGCCTTTCGCACCATCCGGAGGATCCGCTCGACGGCTGAGCCATGTTACAAGCGGCCGCCATATGCGGCTGGGCGAGATCCTCCTGGGCGAGCGGCTGGTGACGCCCGAAGGCATCGAGGCGGCGCTCGAGGCCCAGGTCGTCCACGGCGGCCGGCTCGGCACCAACCTGGTGGAGCTCGGCCTGCTCAGCGAGAAGGATCTCGCGCGCAGCCTGGGGAAGTCCTTCAACTGCAGCTTCGCCTCGGGGGAGATGAAGCCGGATCCCAAGGCCCTGGGCTACGTGCCCCCGGACCTGTGCGACGAGAAGGACGTCATGCCGATGCGGGTGGACGCCACCCGGATCACCCTGGCGGTGGTCAACCCGGACGATCTCGCCACCTTCGACGCGATCGCCTTCAAGACGGGCAAGCGCGTGGTGCCGGTGGTGATCCCCGAGTTCCGGATGAACCAGCTGCTGCGGCGCTACTGCAAGGCGTTCCGCAACGTCCGGGCGATCGATCTGGCCCTGGCGCGCCCCAAGCAGGTGCAGGCGGCCGCGCCCGCTGCCTCCGCGGACCTCATGAGCGAGGAGGAGTTCCAGGCGCTCTACGCCAAGGCGCTCACCGGCGCGCCCGCGGACGACGAGGAGACGCTGGAGGGCGAGGAGATCCTCGAGCCCCTGGCGCGCACCCCGCGCCCGCCCACCGGCATCCCCACGCCGCTGCCGCCCAGCGCCTTCACCCCGCGCGCCGCTCCGCCCGAGGCCATGGCCGGGGTGCCGTCACCCGCCGCCCGCGCCCTGCCGCCGCGCCTGACGCCCAAGCAGGTCCGCTCGTTCGACGAGGCCTCCCTCAAGGCGCTCTCCTTCGCCCAGGCGCAGACGCAGCTGGCCGCCTCGGAAGACCGGGAGGAGATCGCCTACACGGTGCTCCGCTTCGCGCTCGGCAAGTGGCGGCGCGCCCTGGTGCTCTCGGTGCAGGGGAGCATGGTGAGCGGCTGGCAGGGCGGCGGCGCCGGCGTGCGCACCGCCGCCGTCCGGCGGATCGCCGTGGCGCTGCGCGGGCAGGCCACCCTCAAGCTGGTGCGGGACACCCGCTCCCACTACATCGGCCCGATCAAGCGGGACGCGGGCATGCAGGTGTTCTACTCGCTGCTCGGCGGGGACTACCCGGCCACCGCGGTGCTGCTGCCGCTGCTGGTCCGCGGGAAGGTGGTCCACATCCTGTACGTGGACAACGGCCCCGGGCAGCACAGCACCCCGGACATCGGCGAGCTGCTGATCCTCGGGCAGAGCGTGGCGAGATCCTACGAGTCGCTGCTGAAGAAGCGGATCAGCCACTGACGCCGGAAGACTCGTGCCCGTGGTCCCCCCCGTTCACCCCGAGCGTAGTGAGGCCGCCGCCCTTGGGCGGATCAATCAGGGATGAAACTTCCCCCGTGCACCTCGAGCGTAGCGCCGTAGGCGCGTAGTCTAAGAGGCGCCACCCACGCTCGACCTGAAACTTGTCGCGCCCCGCTCAGCCCGAGCGAAGTCGAGGGCCCGCCGATCGTAGGGACTCTCGCTCGTGGGGCCCTCGACTTCGCTCGGGCTGAGCGGACGGCCTCACGTTTCTTGCCTTGATTGATCCGACCAAGGGACGGGGCCTCGGCTCAGCCTGGCCGCCCCCAGCGGCCGCTACTGCTCCTCGACGTTGAAGTACATCCGCTCGCCGCCGCGCAGCGAGAAGGCCTGCTGCCACTTGGCCTTGCCCATCGTCACCAGGAGCTTGTGGCTGCCCTCGTACACCGCGAGCTCGCCGTCCAGCGGCGCGCGGCCGCGCGAGCGGCCATCCACGAAGACCTCCGCGTCCGCCGGGGCGGAGACGGTGACGTAGCCCTTGGCGATCACCACGTGCTCGCTCGTCTTGCCGGCCTCGCCCACGGTGACGGTGCGGGTGGTGCTGATCCCCTTCGCCTTGTCCTGCAGCTGCACCACGTAGCGCCCGGGGGCGAGCGGCGCGCTCAGCGGGGTGCGACCGTAGCTCTGGCCGGCGATGGTGACCTCCACGCTCGGCTCCACCACCAGCTCCAGGGCGGACGGCGCGCGGGGCTTGGACGCGGGCGGCTCCACCGGCTTGGGCGCCTCCGCCACCGGCGCGGGCGCGGGCGGCGCCACGGGCGTGGGCGGCGGCGGTGGTGGCTCCGCCTCGGCGACGGAGAGCGCGGGCGGGACCCGCTTGCGATCTCCGCGGCCGAGCACCATCGCCAGCGCGGAGACCACCAGCAGGACGCCCACGCCGATCGCCCAGGGACTGGGCCGCGCGGGGCGCACGCGGCTGATCTCGCCCGAGGGGCGCGGAGGCGGCTCCGGCGCGGGCGCCGGCTTCGGCGGCGGCTTCGGCTTGGCGAACGCCTGGATGGGCGCAGCGGGAGGAGGTGCGGGCGGGGGCGCCGGCGCCTTGGCGCGCGCCTCGGCGGCCTGGGCCCACTGGCGCCGGGCGTGCTCGGCGATGCCGGCGTCGATCACCCGGCGCCGCGCCTGGCGGGAGTCGTGGGACTCGGGGAAGTGCTCGAGCAGGTACGCCGCGAAGTCCTCGTGGGACGGGAGCGTTCCCAGCGCCTCATCCAGCGCCTCGCGGAACGCGAGCGGGGTGGGGTAGCGGTCCGGGGCCTTCTTCGCGGTGGCCTTCTCCAGCACCCGCGCCAGCGCGGCAGGGACGTCCGCCTCGGGCAGCGGCGGGAGCGGCTTGGTGAGCACGGCGTGGTCGAAGTCCGCCTCCTCCGCGTGGGCCACCGTGCCGGCGAGGCACTCGTGCAGCATCAGGCCGAGCAGGTACACGTCCGTCTGCGGCAGCAGGCTCTCCCGCCCGCCGATCACCTGCTCCGGGGCGCAGTGGCTGCGCCGGCCGGTGACGCGGTTCCCGTAGAGCTCCTTGGGCGCGACCTTCAGGGCGCCGTAGCCGGTCACCTGGGAGACCCCGCGGAAGGAGACGATCACCGTCTCCGGCCGGAGGTCGCCGTGCACCAGCGGGGAGCCGTCGTCGTTGCCGGCGAGGTGGGCGAAGTGGACGCCGGTGGCGACGTCCGCCACCACGCGGGCCGCGTAGCGCGCGGGGAGCGTCTTGGCCGCCTCGAGCACCCGGCGCAGGCTCTCGCCGTCTGCGAACTCCGTGATGCGGGCGTGGCCTTCGTCGATGGACGCGAAGCCGCGGACCTTGAGGATGTTCGGGTGGTCCAGGGTGGCGGCGTGCTCGGTCTCGCGGCGGATCTGATCGATCAGCTTGGGCTGGCCGACCGCTTCGTCAGGCACCCAGACCAGCACCACGGGCCGGGCCACGCCCTCGGCGGAGATCTCCAGCCCGAGGAACGCGCGCGAGCCTTCGCCTGCCAGGACGGGACCGAGCGGCTGATAGCGCTGAGGGGAAGGGGGCATGCTCGCCCCGGACTGTAGATGGAGACGCCCTGGGGCTCAAAAGGGCAGGGTGATGTAGTACCCGGAGCGGCCGCGCCGAACGAGCAGCAGGACGCTCTTGGCGGACCGCGAGGAGAGCAGCCCCTCCCGAAAGGCCTCCATGGAGCCCATGGGCTGGTTGTTGAGCCGCAGGATCACGTCCCCCGGCTCCAGCCCGGTGCGCCCCGCCGGAGAGGCCGGCCGCACGGATGAGATGACCAGCCCGCCCGAGCCCGGTTTCACCCGCAGCCCCAGCCGCTCCCATGCCAGCCCCTCGGCCAGGCGCGTGGGGAACTCCACCGGCGTGACGGTGACCTCCTTGGAGGCCCCGTCCCGGAAGATCGTCACGGTAAAAGGCGCGCGCGCGGTGTAGCCCTTCATCCGGGCGTCGAACCCCTGCGCGTCCTCCACCTGCGCGCCGCCGACCTCCGCCAGCACGTCCCCCCGCTGAAGCCCCGCGCGCTCGGCCGGGCTGCCCGGCTCCACGCCCGCCACCACCGCGCCGTAGCTGCGGTCCCAGCCCAGGCTGCGCGCCAGCTGCGGCGTCAGCTCCTGCGTCTCCAGGCCGATCCACGCCGGGCGGACCTTCCCGTACTGGGTGAGCTCCGCGACGATTCTCCGGACCTTGTCCGCGGGGATGGCGAAGCCGATCCCCTGGGCGCTGGCGAAGATCGCCGAGTTGATGCCGATGATCTCCCCGTCGATGTTGAGCAGCGGCCCGCCGGAGTTGCCGGGGTTGATGGACGCGTCCGTCTGGACGAAGTCGTTGAAGACGCGGTTGTCCGCCTTGACGCTGCGCCCGGTGGCGGAGACCACGCCCACCGTCACCGTCTTCTTCAGGCCGAACGGGCTGCCGATCGCGATCACCTTCTCGCCGATCATCAGATCCGAGCTGGTGCCGAGCTTGGCCACCGGCAGCGGCGCCTTCGCGGAGACCTTCAGCACCGCCAGGTCGTTGTCCGCGTCGCTGCCGATCACCTCGGCGTCGATCTGGCGGCCGTCCGCGAGCACCACGTGGATGGCGGACGCCCCGCGGATGACGTGCTCGTTGGTGACGATCAGGCCGGCGGGATCGATGATCACCCCCGAGCCCAGGCTCTGCACCGTCTGGCGCCGCTCCCGCCCCATCCCGAAGAACTGCTCGAAGAACGGGTCCAGCCCCGAGCGGAAGCGCTCCTCCACCACCTGCTCGGTGCCGATGTAGACCACCGCGGGCGAGACCCGCTGGACGACCTCCACCACCGCGTCCCGCCGGCGCGCCACGTCGCCCCGCGCCACGGCCATCCCGAAGAGGACGTAGACCGCTGTGAGCTTCACGACAGTGCTGCGCCCCATGGCTCCCTCCCGTGTGTTCAGCGCCGAACGCGGCTGTGTTCCACGAAACGCCGGAACGGTCCAGCGCCAGGCGCTTCGCGCATATTGGCGAGCATGCCGCCAGCCCAAGAGACGCTGAGCAGTGGAATCCCCCAGCTGGACACGCTCCTCGCGGGGGGACTGCCGCAGCGGGAGCTCCTGGTGGTGGCGGGCAGGCCTGGCACGGGCAAGACCGTGCTGGTGAGCCAGATCGCCTTCGGGCTCGCCCGGCGCGGGCTGCCGGTGGTGCTGGCCACGGTGGGCGGCGAGCCGCACACCAAGCTGCTCCAGTCGCTCGAGGGCTTCGCCTTCTACGACAAGGATCGGGTGGGCAAGGAGCTCTTCATCCTCAGCGCCTACCCCTGGGTCCGCAAGGGCGCCAAGGAGACGCGGGACATGCTGCTCTCCAGCGTCCGCGAGCGCAAAGCGCGGCTGTTGGTGATTGACGGGCTGCGCGGCGTCCGCGCCCTCTGGCCGGACGAGACGCAGCTCCGGGAGTTCTTCTCCGAGCTGGCGGTGGGGCTGGCCACCAGCGACTGCACGGGGCTCTTCACCGTGGAGGATCCCCGCGACGAGGTGCTCAAGCACGCCGAGGGGACGATGGCGGACGGGGTGCTCGCCCTCTCGGTGGCCGAGCGCGGGACGCAGCGCGCCCGCCGGCTGGAGGTGGTGAAGCTCCGTGGCCGGGGCCACGTGCCCGGCGAGCACTCCATGCGGCTCGACGCCACCGGCGTGTCGCTCTTCCCGCGCCTGGAGTCGCTGCCGGCGGCCCCCGCCCGGGGGCCCTCCGCGCGGCAGCGCGCAGCCTTCGGGATCCCCGCGCTGGACGAGCTCGTCTCCGGCGGGCTGCCGGAGGGGAGCTCCACCGTGCTGCTCGGCGGCAGCGGCACCGGCAAGAGCCTGCTCGCGGCGCACTTCGCGGCCGAAGGCGCGCGGCGGGGCGAGCCGTGCGTGTACCTCTCCTTCCAGGAGCTGCCCTCGGCGCTGGTCGAGCGGGCCGCCGGCGTGGGGCTCGAGCTGGAGGGGCTGGTGAAGCGCGGGCTGCTCCACGTCCTTCACCGGTCGCCGGTGGAGCTGGATGCGGACCAGGTGGCGCAGGAGCTGCTCGAGCAGGTGCGCACCATGGGCGCCCGCAGGTTGGTGGTGGATCCGCTCTTCGAGCTGGAGCGGGCGGTGCGCGAAGAGGGGCGCACCCGGGACTTCCTCTCCGCGCTGCGCGCCTCGCTGGACGCGCTCCGGGTGACCACCGTCTGCACCGCGGAGACGACGCATCCGGCGGGCGTCCAGCTGGACTGGGGGCAGACGGCGGCGGGGGCGTTCGCGGAGAACCTGATCCTGCTCAGCGGCCAGGAGCAACGGGGCCGGCTCCTGCGGCAGCTGCAGGTGCTCAAGATGCGGGCGAGCGCCCACTCCTGGGAGGTGCGCGCCTATCAGCTCTCCGGCCGGGGCTTCGCTCTCCTGCCGGGCGAGGCGCGCGCTCAGCCCGCGGGAGGTGCGGCGTGAGCCTGGTGCTGGTGGCGGACGATGAGCCGGCGGTGCTGGAGGTGCTCTCCGAGGTCGTCGAGGACCTCGGCCACGAGGTGGTCCGCGCGCACGACGGCAAGGAGGCGCTGCTGATCGCGCGGGCACAGCAGCCCGCGCTGGTGGTGACGGATCACATGATGCCGCGGCTGTCCGGCGTGGATCTCTGCAAGCAGATCCGCCAGGACGACACGCTCAAGAACGTGCCCATCATCCTCCTCTCCGCGGCGCTCCCGCAGGGGGTGCCCGAGGCCCAGGCCTTCCTCCCGAAGCCCTTCGAGCTGACCGAGTTCGAGAAGGTGGTCCGCGAGACGCTGGCGGGGCAGGACGCCCATCAAGCTCCTCGCGAGCCGGAGCTGAAGCTGGATGACAGCCCGGAGATGATCTCCTGGGTGACCCACGAGCTGAAGACGCCGCTCGCCGCAGCCAAGCTGAACATGGAGTTGCTGCGCCGCGGGCTGGCGCGCGAGATCCGCGAGCCAGAGGAGCGCCACATCCAGGCAGTGCAGCGGCAGCTCTTGCACATGGAGCTGCTCGTCAACTCGCTGCTGGACGCCGCGCAGATCGCGGACGGCAAGATGCTGCTCCAGCTGGCGCGGACGGATCTGCGGCGGCTGGTGGAAGAGGTGGTCGTCGAGTGGCGCGAGCGGCGGCCGGACTTCACCTTCGAGCTGCGGCTCCCCGAGCAGCGGGTGGAGCTGAAGGTGGACGACGGGCGGATCCGCCAGGTGCTCAACAACCTGATCTCCAACGCCACCAAGTACGGCTTCCCGCCGAGCCGGGTGGCGGTGGAGCTGACGGTGACCTCCGCGCTCGCCACGGTCCGAGTGATCGACTCTGGGCCGGGGATCGCCGCGGCGGAGCAGCTGCACCTCTTCGACCGCTTCCGGCGCGCCTCGCGCGGCGGGCGCGGCCACGGGCTGGGGCTCTTCATCGCCGCCTCCATCGCCCGGCTCCACGGGGGCAGCCTGACGGTGAAGTCGTCGATCGGCGCCGGGGCCACGTTCAGCCTGGGCCTGCCCGCCGCGGGCTGAGCGGCTACTCGGCGCGGTAGGTGACGGTGGCGAAGAAGCGGGTGCGGCTACACCCGCGCACCTAGTTCCACGCGAGGACGATCTTCCCCACGGGCTGGTTGGTGGCGAGCGCCTCGAACGCCTGCTGCACCTGCGCCGCGGGCAGCTCGCGGTCCACCACCGGCCGCAGCCGCCCCTGCTCGAAGAGGGGGAGCAGCTGCTGCTCGAAGGCGCGCGCCAGGAGGATCTTCTCCTCCAGCGGCCGGCTGCGCAGCACGCTGCCCACGAGCTGGATGCGCTTGTGCAGCAGGCCCGCCAGGTTGAGCGAGGCCTGCACCCCGCCCAGCACGCCCACCAGCAGCCAGCGCCCGCGCTGCGCGAGCGCCTCCAGCGTCTGCTCGGCGTAGGAGGCGCCCACCAGATCCAGCACCACGTCCGCGCCGCGCCCGCCGGTGTGCTCGCGCACTTGCGCCGCGAAGGCGGGCGCGCCCTCCGGGCAGAGCACCACGTGGCCCACGCCGAGCGCGCGGCAGGCCTGCGCCTTGTGCGCGCTGCGCAGCGTCCCCACCACCGTGCAGCCGAGCGCGGCGCCGAGCTGCGCGGCCGCGGTCCCCACGCCGCTGGCGGCGGCATGGATCAGCAGCCGCTCGCCGGAGCGCAGGTGGCCCTGCAGGACCAGCGCGTCGAACGCGGTGGCGTAGGCCTCTGGCACCGCCGCGGCCTGGGTGAAGGAGAGCGCGCCGGGGATGGGGAGCGCCTCGCGCTCGTGCACCACCAGCTGCTCGGCGAAGGCGCCGCCGCCCACCAGCCCCATCACGCGGTCTCCCTCGCGCCAGCGACAGACGCGGGCGCCCACCCCGCAGACCTCGCCGGCATACTCCAGCCCGGGGATGTCCTGCGGCGCGTCCGGTGGGGCGGGGTAGAGCCCCAGGCACTGCAGCAGGTCCGCCCGGTTCAGCGAGAAGGCGCGGACCCGCACCTGGATCTCCGAGGCGCCGGGCACGGGCGCCGGCGCGTCCACCAGCCGGAGGACCTCCGGACCGCCGCGATCCGTGATCCGGATGGCCTTCATCTCACTGCACCTTGTTGAGGAAGAGGAAGCCCACGGTGGCGCCGCCGGAGGTGCCCACGGTGCCCACCAGCTCGGGATCTCCGTCCTCGTCCACGTCCCCCGCGGAGAGCGAGAGCGGCGGCCCGGCGGTGGTGGTCAGCTCGAAGGTGCCGAAGGCGAAGTCGCCGCCGTTGCGGCGCAGGGAGATCTTCCCCGGCTCCAGCCAGGCCACGTCCGTCCGGCCGTCCAGATCCAGATCCACGGCGAGCAGGGAGAGCGGGGCGGCCGCCGCGTTCCAGGCCGGGCGCGCGGCGAAGCTGGCGCCGGTGTTCTCCAGCACCTGCACCTGCGTGCCGGAGGAGGCCACCAGATCCGGATCTCCGTCGCGGTCCAGATCCGCGGCGACGATCGCCTGCGGCACGAAGGGCAGCGGCAGCGGCGTCCCAGCGGTGAAGCCGGGCGGCGCGGAGAGCAGGACCTTGAGCTCGGCGGCGCCCTCGGTGACGAAGAGCAGATCCGCCAGGCCGTCCGCGTCCAGATCCGCGAGCGCGGCGGCCACCACGCCGGTCTGGCTGAGCGGCTCCGGGGCGCTCATCGCTGCGCCGCCGCGGAAGACCAGGAAGCCGTTGGCCTTGAGCGGCACCAGGGAGCTGGGGCACGCGTAGGCGACCAGCTCCGCGCCGGGCTGCGCGTCCAGCTTGCCCGCGCCCACCCAGCCGGCGGCGAGGCAGAGGGTGCCCGCGTCCATCGGCCCGCGCAGCGGCTCGAGCGCGTAGCGGTTCTCGCCGGGGATGTAGCGGTAGCGGTCCGCGGTGCCGTCGCTGTCCACCGTGGCTACGTCCTGGCGGCCATCCCCGTCCAGGTCCGCGACCAGGGGCAGGGCCGGCAGCTGGTCCACGAAGCGCAGCGGCGAGCCGGGGACGAAGCCCATGGAGAGCGTGTAGTTGAAGACGGCCACGCGCGGGTCGGACGGCTCGGGGACGGCGACGATCAGGTCTCCGGCCCCCTTGGGTTCGAGGTCCGCGAGCACGCTCACCCCGCCGCGCGCGAGCTGGACGGAGGGGGCGGCCCCGTACGGGGTGGCCACGCAGTGGGTCGCGGAGATCTTGCAGTCCGGGGTGCAGCGCCGGGCGCCGAAGGTGGCGCACCCGAGCGGACCCACCGTGCCGTCGCACTCCTCGCCCGGGTCGATCTTCCCGTTGCCGCACAGCTTCACGCACGCGTTGGTGACGAAGCGGCACTGCAGGTCGCAGGTGAGGCTGCCCAGGTCGAAGCCGCGGGTCTGGCAGGTGGCCCCGGCGAGATCCGAGCCGTCGCACTCCTCGCCGAGCGTGGAGTCCGCCTTGCCGTCACCGCAGCCGGCGTCCGGGAGGTCGTCTTCCCGGCGGCGCCGGGTGCCGCCGTCGCTGCAGGCAGCGGCGAGCACGAGGCACGCGAGGCCGAGGGGGAGGGCGGAGCGCAGCATGGCCGCATGCTTTCGCACTCGCTGGCCCGAGACAATGGAGCCGGGTTCGGGCAAATACCTGGGTGTCATGTCGACCTCGCCCGGCCCCACCTGCCCTGTTTGCCACAAGAGCGCCCCTGCGCGCTCGCAGAACCCCTCCTTTCCCTTTTGTTCACCGCGCTGCCGGATGGTGGATCTGGGGAAGTGGCTCGGCGAGGAGTACCGGGTGCCGGATCGCCCCGCGGACGACCGCGAGGATGAGCTGCCCGCCATCCCCGGGGACGTGAACGACGAGCGGCACTAGCCATGGGTTACTGCGATCTGCACTGCCACCTGCTCTGGGGCGTGGACGACGGCGCGAAGACCCCCGAGGACTCGGTGGAGATGGCCCGCGCCCTGGTGGGCCTGGGGTTCTCGGACGTGGCGCCCAGCCCGCACGCCCGCGCGGAGTACGCGCCGCCCGATGTCTGCGGCGCGCGGCTCGAGGAGACGCAGGCGCTGCTTCACGCGCGCGGGGTTGCGCTGAAGCTCCACCCCAACGCGGAGAACTTCTTCCTCGAGGAGGGCTTCCTCCAGAGCGTGGGCTCGCCGCAGCTGCGCAAGGTGGGGGGCGGCGCGGGGACGCTGGTGCTGGTGGAGGCCCCGTACACGTCACCCATGCCGTCCCTCCCGGAGATCATCTTCCGGATGAAGCTCAAGGGGGTGACGCCGCTCATCGCCCACCCGGAGCGCTGCCTGGAGTTCGAGCGGAAGGGGCGCGCGGCCGAGGTCGTCCAGGCCGGCGCGTACCTCCAGCTGGACATCGGGGCGCTGATCGGCCGCTACGGGCCCATGGCCAAGAAGCTCTCCCGGGCGTTCCTGGAGGACGGGCTCTACGCCGTGGGCGCCACCGACCTCCACTCGCCCGTGGGCGCGGCGGAGTGGGTGGGGCGCTCGCTCGCCGAGCTGAAGAGCAGGGCAGGGGCACAGGGCCTGGAGGCGCTGATGGCGACCCACCCCCAGGCGCTGCTTCGTGGCGAGGCGCTTCCCTGAAGGCCCCCCTCTCGGGCTATACCGCGCGCCTGTGAAGCGAACCCTCAAGCTCGTTGCAAGCCTCGCCGTCACCGCGGTCTGCATGTGGTGGGCGTTCAAGGACACCGACTGGCCCGGGATGTGGGCCAGCCTGCGGGAGGCCAACTACCTCTGGCTCCTGCCGTACCTGGTGATCCTCTTCGGCATCCACCTGTGCCGCACCATGCGGTGGGGCGCGTGGCTCTCCGGGCTGGAGAAGGTGAAGTTCCGGCCGCTCAACGAGGCCTCGGGGATCGGCTTCATGATGCTGATCGTCCTGCCGTTCCGGCTGGGCGAGTTCGCGCGGCCGTTCCTGATCGCCCAGCGCAGCCAGATCCGGCGCAGCGCGGCCATGACCAGCGTGGTGATCGAGCGGATCGTGGACGGGATCATCATCGCCGCGATGCTGCGCGCCCTGATGTTCTTCGTCCCCACCGACAGCGCCGAGGTCCGCTACGTGAAGTGGGCCGCCAACATGATGTTCCTGATCTTCGGCGGCGGGCTGGGCTTCCTGCTCTTCGCCCTCTGGAACCAGGCCCGGGCGGTGAAGCTGATCCGGATGACCGTGGGGCAGATCTCGCCGGGGATCGCCGAGAAGGTCGCCGACATCGTGGACCGCTTCGTGGGCGCCACCCGCGCGCTGCCCAGCGCGTCCCAGCTGCTCTCCTTCGCCGTCTTCACCGCCGGCTACTGGACGCTCAACGGCCTGGGCATGTCGTTGCTCGCCAAGGCGTTCGACTGCGGCTCGGCGAGCGCCGCGTGCGTGCCCATGTCCCTCACCACGTTCCAGGGCTTCGTGGTGCTGGCGGTGCTGGTGGTGGGCCTGATGATCCCCGCCGCGCCCGGCAGCGCCGGGACGTTCCAGGCGGCCGTGGTGCTGGGGCTCTCGATCTTCCTGCCGGACGCGGTGGCGAAGTCGAGCGGGAAGGCCTACGCCAACGTGCTCTGGCTCATCCAGATCGCCCAGCAGGTGCTGTTCGGGCTCTTCCTGATGTGGCGCTCGGGCGGCTCCTTCACGGATCTGGCCGGCAAGCTCAGCAAGGAAGGCGAGGAGGCCGCGTCGCAAAGCTCCGCTGGCCCCATCGTGAGCCGCGCCAGCGGCGCCTGAACGCGGACTTAGTAAATCCGCTTTTTTCTTTGGCGATTAGAGCTGCTCGTCCAGCCAGCGCAGCAGCGCTTCCTTGATGGTGGCCGCCTTCTCCGGGCGGAGCGGCGGTACGGGCTGGGTGGTGGAGAAGTCGAACTTGAGCGGCCCGCTCTCGGGCAGCTCGGCGGCGCGTGCGGCGGTCAGCGTCCCCACCCGCTTGGCGCCGCCGTTCATCGCTTCTCCTCGGAATTCTCCTGCTTTTCCGAATACTTCTGCAGCAGATCGTCCACTGCCTCGCGCAGGTATTCGCTCTGCGCCACGCGGGTGCGCCGCGAGAGCTCGCGCAGCTTCACCACCTGCTCCTCCGCCACCAGCACGTGCGTGGAGACCGTCTCCTCGCCGGCGTCCGCGGACGCCGGCGCCGAGCCCGGGACTGAGACAACGATTTCCCCCGTCGCTCCGATACTTTGCATTGAACCCTCCCTCGTCGGAGCTGTTCGCTACAGCACGCGACAGCCCTGTGGTCCGCATTAGAGACGCCCGCCACGCCCTGTCAAAAAAACCATGCGTCCCCTCCCAGGCTCTCCCCCGCGCCCGGTGGTCTCGCCCGCACCTTCCAGCGCCCAGGGCGTTGAGGGGGAGCTCGCGGCCTTCCGCCGGGTGTTGGCGCAGGCGCTGGGGATCACCGACCGCCAGGCAGCGCTGCTGCTCACGCCGGCGGTGCGCGAGTCGGTGACGCCGCAGGGGGAGCACCCCTCGTGGCTGCGGCTGGATCAGCGCCTCACCACGGTGGAGCGGGACTCGCTCGCGCCCCGGCAAGTGGAGGCGCTGGCCGGGGCGGTGTCCGGGCTGGCCACCTCCGTCCGCGCCGCGGTGGTGGCCGCGCTCGAAGGTTACGTGCAGGCCGGCGCCCGCGGGAGCAGGCCGTCGGCGGTGCGCGCCGGCCAGCAGATCCTGGAGGCGCTGGCGGAGCGGTCCCCCAGCCCCCGGCTCGAAGGAGCGGCGCATGCGGCGCAGGCCAAGCAGCGGCTGATCCAGGGGGACTTCGCCGGCGCGCTGGCGCAGCTGGACGCGGCGGGGCGGCTGCCGGCGCCGCCGGAGCTGCGCCTGGATCAGGTGCTGGATCGCGCTCAGGCGCTGGCGCTGGCGGCGAACACCGCGGAGCGCGGGCAGCGCCTGCCCAGCGCGGTGGAGCTGACGCGGCTGCGGGAGGCGCAGGAGGCGGCGGGCGCGCCAGCGGAGCTGGTGGCGCGCTTGAGCGTGCTGGAGGTGGATGGGTACCTCGCGGCCAACGAGTCCCGGCTCGCCGAGCGCGCGCTGGCCCAGCTGCACGCGCTGGCCAAGGCGCACCCCGGGCTCAAATGGTTGCAACAGGCGGTGGCCTCCGAGGACGGCAAGCGGGGCGGCGGCGCCGAAGCCTTCCTCAAGGTGGCGCTGGCGGAGCTGGCCACCCAGACGATGCAGGAGACGGTGCTGGTGGGCCTGGGGGGCGCGGCCGCGGGCGCGCTGGCCGGCGCGGCGGCGGGGAGCGCCTCGGGCGCGGGCGCGGTGGCGGGCGCGGCGGCGGGCGCGCTCACCGGCGCGGCGGCGGGCACCGCGGGCCTGAAGATTCGCAACGCCCTGCGCGGCTGGCGCTCGGCGGTGGAGGCGGGGCAGACCGGCCTGGCGGGCCAGGACGGCTGGGCCACCGCGCTCAACGCCTCGGTGCTGGCGCTGGAGGCGGCCACGGTGGCTGCGCCGCTGCGGGGCGCGGCCGTGCTGCGGGGCGGGGCCTTCCCCGCGCTCACCGGCCTGGGCACTCCCGCCGCGCGCGCGGAAGGGGAGGCGGTGCTGGCGGGCCTCACCGCCCGGGTGGAGCGCGCCGCGCTGCAGTCGCTGGGGCCGCGGGCCCAGGCGCAGCTGGGGCAGGCCGAGCTCACCCGGCTGGCGAAGGAGCTGCTCGTGCGCGCCGCGGCGGAGGAGACGCTGCGCTTCGGCGGCAAGCCGCTGGCGGCCGGCGCGCTCGCCCTGGTGGTGGGGCCGTTCGCCGCCGAGCTGACGCGGATCCAGTGCAGCGATGCGCCGGAGGCGCAGAAGGCGGAGGAGCGGCGGCGCCTCTCCAGCCAGCTGGGCCATGCGGTGGTCTCCTTCGCGCTGCTCTCCGCGCCGTTCGTGGCGGTGAGCCGCTTCACGCTGACCGGGAGCGCGCCTGCGCCGATGCGCGCGGCGCTGGCCGCGGAGGTCCCCCGGCGTGCTGCCCTGCAGGTGGTCTCGCCCGAGGCGTTCGACGGTTTCGTCCAGGCACGCGAGGGCGAGGTGGAGGCGCTGCCGGCGGCGCAGCAGGCCGCGGCCCGCGCGCGCCTGGCGGCGATCCGGGAGCGGGGCACCGGGCTGACGGATCCCGTGACGGGGCGGGCGCTCGTCTCGCGCGCGGCGCTGCAGCGGCCGGACGCGGCGCGGCTGGTCGCGCACGAGGCCGCGCACCTGCGCTTCCACGCGCTGCCGGCCCGCGAGCTGGACGGGCTGGTGAGCGCCGTCTCCCGCCACCCGAGCTTCCCGGGGCTCCTCGAGGAGCTCCACGCCGCGCAGCCGCACGCGCGGGCCTTCAGCGGCGCGCAGGCCGTGGATGAGTTGCTGGCGGAGCTGGCCGCGAGCCCCGGGCCGTCCCGCCTCGCCACGCTCGCCGAGCCGGTGTTGAAGCTCCCCGAGGTGAAGGCCGCCGGCTTCGGCGCGCCCGCGCGGGCGCTGGATCTCGCCCGGCTGCTGAAGAAGGGCGAGCTGACCGTCGGCAAGCGCCCGTATCTCGCGCGCAGCGGCGAGACGCTGCCGGTGGGGGACTCGGAGCCGCTGCCCTACGTGGCGCCGGAGTCGCTCTGGCCGCTGCGGGACGCCCTTTCGCAGGGCCAGCGGCTGCCGGCCAGCCGGGAGCAGCTGATCGCGCTCCAGGCTTCGGCGCTGCGCTCCGCGGAGCAGCTGTTCGACAACTCGTTCGGCAGCGACACCGCCCTGCGCTCCGCGGTGGAGCGGAAGCTGAGCTCCTACGCGTTCGCCCAGCAGGACCGCGCGTACGACGAGGCGGTGTTTGGCGGGAGGGACCCGCTCACGCAGCAGCGGGACGCCCTGAAGATCCTGATCGGGACCTTCCAGAATGACTCGGCGACAGACGCGCTCCTGAGGCAAGCCGCGTCCGCCAAGCTGGCGGAGCTGGGAGAGGCGGAGGACGTCTACGCGCTCTTGCCGCTGGTGCGCCGCGGGGACGGCGCGGATCTCTATACGGGCGTCATCCAGATCGAGGCGCTCACCGCGCGCACGGGCACCCCGCAGCGGCGCTGGCGGATGAGCGAGGACTCGGAGCTCGGCCCGCTCCTGGCGCAGGACTCGGTCACTCCGGAAGAGGCGGCGCGGATCATCGATTCGGTGATCGAGCGCGGGGAGATCGACTGGTCGAAGACCCGGCGCTTCGAGGGGAACAACTCGAACGACGTCTACTTCCTCACCTTCAAGGACACGCTCCCTGCCGGCAACGGCGAGCGGCTGCCGATCGAGGGCGTGTGGAAGCCGGAGGAGACCTGGTTCGGGAAGGGGAGGGCGTTCTTCACCCGCGAGGTGGCCGCCTACCGCATGGATCGCGACTTCACCCGCACCGGCCACGTCCCGCCCACCTACGAGGTGGTGCTGCAGATGGGCGACGCCGGCGCGCAGGTGGGCTCCCTCCAGTGGCGCGTGCCCAACGCGCGGCCGCTGGGGCGCACCGCCACCGAGCTGGATCCGGAGCTCGCGGGCTTCGTCCAGAGCGAGGGCTACCTCCGGCAGGAGGCGAAGATCCGGACCCTGGCGTACCTGATGGGGGACGTGGACAAGCTGCCCAACAACGTCACCCCCACGCCGAACTACGAGAACCTCCTCGTGGACGCGGACGGCAAGGTCTGGATGATCGACAACGCCTACAGCCTGGGCGCGCCCGAGCAGGAGATCGACACGTCCATCCTCCCCGAGCAGCTCCCCCCGGACCTGGCCGCCACGCTGCGGGACGTGCCGCCCGAGCGCTGGGAGTACTTCCTGCGCGGCCACGTGCGGGACGTGGACGCCGCCAGCTCCCGGCAGCGGCTGCAGACGCTGCAACAGCGCGCGTAGACTGCCGCGCCCCGCACAGCCCGAGCGAGGTCGAGGGCCCGCCGATCGTCGGAACTCTCGCTCGTGGGGCCCATCCGCCCAACGGGCGGCGGCCTCACTACGCTCGGGGAGACCGGTGGGCTAGGGTCGCGCGCCCAAATGGACGTGCTCACGGTCAAGCTGAACGCGGTGCAGGTGCTCGCCATCTCGTGCTTCGGCGTGGCGCTCGGCGTGTTCACCAAGAAGCGGCTGCGCATCCTGGACGCGCTGAACATCCCGGCGCCGATCGTCGGCGGGTTGATCTACGCGCTGGTGGCGCTCGCGCTGCGGGACCGGGTGATCAACTTCGAGCTGGATCTCGTCCTCCGGGACATCCTCCAGGTGGCGTTCTTCACCACCATCGGGATGAGCGCGAGCCTCAAGCTGATGAAGACGGGCGGGATCCAGGTGCTGATCTTCCTCGCCATTGCCTCGGTGGGGGCGGTGGCGCAGAACCTCCTGGGCGTGGCGCTGGCGAAGGTGCTGGGGCTCTCGCCGCTGATCGGCATCGTCTCCGGTTCGGTGGCGCTGACCGGCGGGCCCGCCACGGCGCTCGCGTTCGGCGCCGAGTTCGAGAAGCTCGGCGTGTCCGGCGCCACCACGGTGGGCGTCGCCTCGGCGATGTTCGGGATCACCGCCGGCGGGCTGATGGGCGCCTTCATCGGCGGGCGCTTCATCCGCCGCTTCGCGCTCGCCTCCCGCGCCCGGAGCGCGGCCCCCGCGGCGCAGCCCGAGAGCGAGGTCTCCGGCGAGGTGATCCGCCCCCCGCAGCCCGAGGTGAGCTCCACCGCCGAGCACTCGCCGCTCTTCAACAGCCTGGTGGCGATCGCCGTCTCCATGGGGCTGGGGACGCTGATCACCGCCGCCATGCAGAAGGCCGGCGTGGTGCTGCCCGCGTACGTGGGGGCGATGCTGGTGGCCGCGGTGCTGCGGAACCTGGACGACCTCACCGGCTTCATCGGCCTCTCCGAGCGGCACGTGGAGGGGGTGGGGAACGTCTCGCTCTACATCTTCATCGTCATGGCCCTGCTCACCCTCAAGCTGTGGGAGCTGGTCCACCTCGCCCTGCCCATCCTCGGGCTGCTCGCGGTGCAGGTGGTGCTGGTCTACCTGCTGTGTGCGCTCGTGTTCCGCTTGATGGGGAGGGACTACGAGGCCGCGGTGATGGCCGGCGGCTTCTGCGGCTTCATGCTCGGGACCACCGCCAACGCCATGGCCTGCATGGGCGAGCTGGCCGGGAAGCATGGCCCGGCGCCCCGGGCCTTCATCGTCGTGCCGCTGGTGGGCGCCTTCCTGATCGACTTCACCAACTCGGTGATCATCACCGGGATGATGAACTTCCTTCACGGGCAGCTCTAAAGGCGCCGGGGCCAACCCGGTAAATTCCGCCGCCGTCTACTGTCGTGCGCACGTAAGAAGTGCTGTCTGACGGCTGACACTGCCGGTTAAGCCCGTGTTTTGGCTCAGCCGGCGCGCGGTACGGCTTTCGCAATAGGCCGGGCCCATGCGTCGTCTGGATGCACCGCCCGAGAGCTTCGCCGTGGAGATCGCCGCGGGCGTGTGGCCGCAGGTGGGAGTGGTCCCCGCTGCGGTGTTCGGGGCCATCCGCAGGGGGCTGGAGAAGCTGGCGGAGCAGCTGGGTCGCCAGATCGCGCCCACCGAGCCGCGGCTGAACCGGACCGGCCTGCTGTGCGAGGGGGACTACCTGGCCAGCTACCAGATCAACACCGGCACGCGCCGGGTGACGCTCACCGGGATCGGCCGGCGGATGGACGTGCAGGCCTGAGCTCTTCGTAGGGAAGCTCCACGGTGAAGGTGGCGCCCTGCCCGGGCTCGCTGTCGAGCCGGATCACGCCGCCGTGCGCCTCCACCACCTGCCGGGCGATCCACAGCCCCAGGCCCAGCCCGCCGTAGTTCCGGGAGGAGGCGGCCCGCTCGAAGCGGTTGAAGATGCGGGCCTGGTCTTCGATCCGGATCCCCGGCCCATGGTCCCGGACGATCAGCCGCGCACGGTCCTTGGCGCCCTGCACGGAGAGCTGGATGGGGCGCCCGGCGCCGTACTTCACGGCGTTGCCCAGGAGCTTGGCGAGCACCTGCTCGATCCGTCCGCGGTCCCAGGCGCCCAGCACCGGACCGGGGACCTGCAGCTCCAGCTCGCAGCCGGCGCGCTTGGCGGGCTCCGCGAGGCCCCCCGCCACGGCTTGCACCAGCTCGGCGAGATCGCACTGGCCACCGGTGACCAGCTCCAGGCGGCCCGCGTTGATCCGCGACACGTCCAGCAGCTCCTCCACCAGATCGGTGAGGCGATCCGCCTGGCGCTGAGCGCGCTCCACCCGCTCGCGGTCTTCCTCGTTGAGCGCCTCGCCGCGGTTGAGGAAGGCGTGCAGCTGCAGCTGCAGCACCGTGAGCGGCGTCTTCAGCTCGTGCCCGGCCACGCAGAGGAAGTCGTCGCGGAGCTGGAGCGCCTCGAGCAGCTCCTGCTCGGCGCGGCGCCGGTGCTCGATCTCGCTCTCGAGCGCCAGCGCGCGCTGCTGAAGCAGGGTCACCTCGCGCAGCCGGGCCTCGTCCGACTCGATCCGGGAGTAGCGCTCGGTCGGGGCGACGTGCGAGTGGGTCTCGCAGACCCGCTGGAGCAGCACCGCGTCCGCCTGCGAGCGGAAGTTCCACATCGAGTAGCCGCACAGCAGCTGGAAGCGGTGGCTATGGCCAAGCTCGTTCCACAGCTCCTCCAGCATCAGCGCGGCCTTCATCCGCCCGCTGCGCCAGAGCAGGTCCACCATCTCGCCGAAGCACCGGATGGTGGCGGTGTCGTCCCCGCGCGCCAGCCGCTTGAGGACAGCGCCGGTCGCGGAGCGGAAGCGCTCCCAGTCGGGGAGGCCGGCGATCAGGATCTTCTCGAGCGTCTCCTCCACGTCCAGCACCGCGAGCCGGTCCTCCGCCAGCAGAGCGTCCACGTCCACGCCCAGCTGCCGCAGCCGCGCCAGCATCGCGTCCCGGTGCGAAGGCGTGACGACGAGCAGCGCAGGCTCGTTCCGGGCCAGCCCCTCCCGAAGGTAGCCGGCCGCCCGCTCCACCAGGTAGCGGCTGGACTCGTAGAACTGAACGAGGTGCTCCTGGCCTGCTGGGCTCATCTGCATGCGCAGACTCTACCGGCTACCGGCGGCCTTTACTCCGGGTGCGGCTGCCGCTTGAGCACTCAAACACTGACCGACTGGTAAGGCGGACGTACCGACTGTTCCCTGCTCAACCCTTGGGGGCTCGGCGGCGGCCAAGCAGAGCCAGCGCGAGCGCCGCCAGCGCCGCGAGCTGCGCGCCGCCGCCATTGCAGCCGCAGCCCTTGTTGCCGCCGCCCGGGGCGGTGCCGCCATCCCCGTTGTCCGATCCGCCGGCATCCGGCGTGGGGTTGCTTCCCGCGTCCGAGCCGGTGCTGCCGCCGTCCGCGGCGCTGCCGCCGTCAGGCGAAGAGAAGCGGGCGATGATCACGTGCTCGGCGTCCACCGAGAGGACCAGCGGGTTCGGGCCGGCCTGCGCCACGCCGTCCACCTTCCAGCCGTCGAAGCGGGCACCGGGGCTGGGCGTGGCGGTCAGCTCGAGCATCACCGTGGGCGAGTAGATCCCTCCCGGAGGGTTCAGCGCCACGGTGCCGGGACCCTCCTGGGTGACGAGCACTGCGTACTTGGTGCTGGTGGCTCCGCCAGGCGTGCGAAAGCGCTTCTTCGCCGGGTCCACCTGGACCGAGCCGCAGTTGGTGGTGGAGCCCGCGGGGAACTCGGCCCACCAGAGGTACTCGGTGTTGGGCTTGAGCTGGATCCACCGGAGGTAGCAGTCCTGCCCGCCGTCCACGGGGCCGCAGCCAGAGCCGCCGGCGCCGGGATCCACGGCCTCGGGGCCGGTGTCGCCGCCATCGCCGTAGAGCAGGTTCATCGCCACCTGCTTGGGGTTGACGCAGTCCGCGTTGAAGACGTGGACGTGCGTCTCCGCGGAGCTCATGGAGACGTTGCGCGCGGAGGGCTCGGGGTAGGCGAGCCGGGTCACCGTGCTGGCGCCCTGGCTCAAGAAGACGCCCTGCCACGCGCCTGTCGAGGGGATGGTGTTGCCCGAGTAGTTGGAGGGGTGACCGTCCCACTGCACGGCGGGCCCGCCCGGGTTGTTGTCCAGCACGTTGGCCGCGCCGAGCAGGTAGTCGTTGCTGGCGAAGCCTGAGAGCGGCGGATCCGCGGGGGCCAGCGTCGTCTTCACCGGCACCTCGATGTAGAGGATGCGCTGGTAGAGCGGCCAGTACGGCTGGGAGGTGGGCGGGAAGGAGAAGAAGTTGTTCGGGTAGCCGCTCCCATTGGCGTTGGGGAAGTTGCCGTTGTCGTACGGGTAGTGGCCCAGGTACGGCTGGGACGGGCAGGAGCCGTCCGTGAGCTGCGTTCGCCCCTGGCCGCCCATCCCGGACATGAAGCAGCGGATGGGCGTCTGCGCGGTGATCGCGAACTGGGTCTTCCGCGGCAGCTTCAGCTCGGGCAGCACGAAGGCGCCGCTGCAGCCGAGCGCGCCCACGGCGATCCGCACGTAGTAGACGTCCCCGGACTTCGGCTGCCCCTGGTAGCCCACCCACGTCCAGGCGAGGTCCTCCACCGTCTGGGCGACGAACTGGTTGCAGATGTGCTGCAGCCGGGAGAAGGACCCGTCATTCCAGCCGGCCTGGGCGAAGGCGGGCGAGGAGCCAAGCAGCCACAACGCACACAGCAGACCCGGCAAGCGGCGGTCGAGCATGCCCGCGAGTATCCCTCAGCCCCCGGGTTCTGGGAGTATGTGGGCGCCATGTTCATGCTCGACTCCGAAGAAGCCCTCCTCTCCGCGTTCCGCCCCAAGGACCGGAAGGTCGTGGAGCTGACACCCGAGGTGAAGCTCCCGATGTTCGTCCGGGACTACCTGGCGTGGAGACACCCCGCGGGCGGCCGCGTCTACCTGGTGTTCTCGGTGCCCGGCGGCGTTCCCACCGGCATCGTCTTCGACACCAACGGCGGCGCCGGGCCGTCGGTCCCCCACATGTGCGAGTGGTGCCACTGCCCCGGGATGGGCACGCACGTGGGGCTGCTCACCGCGACCGTGAACTCCAAGAAGCGGGTGGGCGTGCACATCTGCAGCGATCTGAGCTGCCAGCAGAAGCTCGAGGACGAGGCCAACCGCAGCGGCCGCAGCGTGCTGCCGGCCATGGCCAAGCTCGTGGAGCGGATGGGGCGGTTCGCCAGCGAAGGGCTGGGGATCGATCTCTCAGGCGCCGGGCGCTGAGCGGGCCCGGTCTCGCCGCGCGGCGATGAGCTGGTAGGTGCAGGTGACGGGCGCGATCGAGAGGACGATCGCGATCAGTCCGAGCAGGCTCTGGTTCACCTTCACGAAGCCGATCGGCAACGCCATCAGGGCGGTGCCCGCCAACACGCCCGGCCACGGGCGCAGCGTCAGCGCCTGGAACAGGCCCAGCAGCAGCAGGGGCACCCCGAAGACCGCGCCGATGAAGAGCAGGACTCCGAGCTCCATGTTCTTCGTGAGGATCGCTGCCATCACGACGGGCAGGATCACGCCCACCGCCGCCATCGCGAGGGCGGCTCCGCGCGCGGCGGACTTCACCGAGCCGTCGTCCATCGAAGGATCGAAGGGCTTCTCGTCCCGGTCGGGGAGCGCCTCGAACGCCAGCCGCGCGATCGGGTTGAACGGGGCGTGGTCGGAGCCCTCGTTGCGCGGCTGGGGGCGTTTCGGCGCGCCGTCCTCATCCTTGAGGAGATCGGCGATGTCCTCGGCGGAGAGCCCGGTCTGCCGGAGCCTGGGGACGGTCTCGTCCATGGAGAGCCCCTCGGCGCGCAGGCGCTTGTACAGGGCCCAGGGGGTCTCGGTTGCCGGGTCGGTCATAGGCGCGCTCCGGACGAAGTGGCTCGCCCGCTATTCATGCCGCGCGCTACTCCACCTCAACCGCGCCAGTGGTGCACGGCTCCTTGCGGGGACTGCCACGCTGATCGATCGCGGGACAGCCGCTCCCGTGGCCGAGCGCGGGGCTGCTCGCCCCCGGCTCCATCGTCTCCGTCTCGCCGCCTCTGTCAGAAAGCGGGCCGAGCAACGGGTCTTTGACCAAGACGTCCGTGGTGCAAGGCGCGGTGCCGGGCCACTGAAGGTTCCCGCCGCCGGCGCCCTGCTTCTCGTTGCAGTTGGGCGTGTACATGGCGGTGTTGCCGGCGATCAGCGTGTTCTTGAGCGTCACGTTGCCGCCGAAGATCGCGCCGGAGATCTGGTTGGCCCCCGTGGAGTGGTTGTTGGCGATGGTGCAGTTCTGCAGCGTGCCCGAGGCGGACGCGAGCCAGAGCCCTCCGCCGTTGCTCCCGGTGGCGGTGTTCTCCGCCACGGTGACGTTGGTGAGCGTCACCTTGCAGTTGGCGCCGAGCCAGAGGCCGCCGTTGAAGAAGGCGGTGTTGCGCGAGACGGTGCTGCGGCTCATGGTGATCTCCAGGCCCTGGAGGTACATGCCGCCCGCGTTGCCCTTGCCGCTGGCGGTGACCTGGTTGCCGTCCACCGTCGTCCGCTCCATCACCAGCTTGCCGGTGTTGTCGTTCGACACGCGGAAGAAGCCGCCGCCGATCGCCCCGGCCTTGTTGCCCTGGATCTTCACGCCGCAGAGCGTGACCGTCTCCTTGCCGCCGTCCATGTAGATCGCGCCGCCCGCGCCGCCGTTGCCGGGGTTGCCGTCCGTGCCGGTGGCCTGGTTGCCGGTGAAGGTGCTGTTGGTGAGGGTGAGGTTCCCGTTGAGGCTGCCCACCGCGCCGCCGTTGCTGGCCGAGTTGCCGACGAAGGTGCTGCCCACGATCACCGTCTCGCCGCCGCCGAAGCCGTAGATCGCGCCGCCCGCGATGTCCTGGCCAGGGGAGGGTGCCTGGTTGTTGAGGAAGGTGCAGTCGATCACCGTGAGGCTGCCGCCATCCCGGTAGATGGCGCCCCCGCCCACCGCCGTGTCGTCCCCGCCCGGCGCGCTCTTGCCGTCCTTGAACGTGAGCCGCTGCACGGTGAGCCGGGGCGTCGCCTGGTCGTACGCCGAGTCGAAGTAGAGGATCCGCGTCTTCCCGCCGCCCGAGAGGGTGATCTGCCCGTTCCCGTCGATCACCGTGGCCTTGGCGACGCGCAACGCCTTGGTCACCACGAGCGTGTGCGGCGCGGCGCCGCAGTTGAAGGTGACCGTCCCGCCCTTGTCGAGCGCGGCCTGGAGCGCCGTCTCCGTGCAGCTGGCGGCGGTGCCGTCGCCCACGACCGTGGTGGGGGAGGAGACGTCCGCGAGCTGGACCGGGGCCGCGCAGACGGCCGTCGGCGGAGTGCCCGCGTCCAGCTCGCCCGGTCCCGACTGCGTGCAGGCGGCAGCGGCGAAGAGGAGCCAGAGCGCGCGGCGGGAGATCGGCGTCATGCCCCGAAGTCTACGTGACCGACGCCGACGCGCTGATGTGGGTGCTCTGCGCCTTCTAGAGCTTGGTCCCCGTCCAACTCGCGGTGACCCCGTTGGGGGCGTAGACGCGGCCTCCATCCGGCCGGGTGCCGCACTGCACGTCGACCAGATCCAGCGTCTCCGTTCCGGAGAAGGACGACAGGTTCGAGCTGAAGAGCAGGTCCAGAGTGTCCGAGCGGTTGCCGGAAGGAGAGCTGTAGACGCGGATCGACGCGACCACGCGGCAGTCCTGCCGCTGGGCCACCGCTTCCTCGCCGTTGAAGGTCACCTGCAGCCCACCGTCAGGGGCATCGGTGAACCCGACCGTGGCGGACTCCTCCCGGTGGAACCCCTCCTCGCAGACCACGGTGCGCTGGGCCTTGTAGTTCCCGAAGGGCTTGCCGCAGCCCTGCGGCGGCGGCGGGGTCGAGGCGCCTCCGCAGGCGAACGCCGCGAAGGTCAATAGAGGGAAAAGGATCAGTGCCAGGGCAACGCGTCGTTCCATGCCCATCGTTGGGTCAGGTCCCGACGTTCCGTCACGGGATCGGGCGCGTAGCGGCGGCCGGTTTCCCGCCGCGCCGCGGCGTGAGCACGCCGAGCCGGACTGCGATCACGAAGAGCGCCGGCACGTCGCCGAGCAGGTGGCTCCGGTGGGACGATCGCCCGCGCGGCCATCACTCCGCCGTGGGCCACGCTCGACCAGACGGTGAACCAGATCAGGCTCAGGTGCTCCTCGGGGTTCCGCGCGGCGATCAACAGGAAGACGCCGAGCGTGGCGTAGAGGCTGACGATCATCTGCAGGTAGAGCCCGTTGTCCGGGTCCCATCGCCAGCCGGACGGCCAGACCACTGTGATCGGATAGAGGCCAAAGATCGCGATCAGTCCCACGGCGATTAGGGCGTAGCGCAGGGCTCGCCTTCGGGCAGGGGTCATATCGCTGCGTTTAGCAGGCGCGGCGTGCGGAGGTCGCGAGGACAAGAAAAGGCCCCAGAACCCGACTGCGATTCTGGGGCCTTGGTGGCTAGGGTCGGACTCGAACCGACTACCTGCGGATTATGAGTGTGCAGCTCTAGCTTCCTAAGTACGCCGCTCCTACCTCTGAAATAGTCCCCGCATTGACCGGTCCACACTTCGTCCACACTTCTTGGAGTGGACCGGGAGCGACGATGCCGACGTGGACAGGGACCGTGGAAGACGCCAAGGGCCTCAGGACGTACGAGACGCCGGAGGGCACCGGCTACGCCATCTGGAAGCAGGACAAGCGCCTGGCCGCTGCCGGGCTGCCTCTGCGGGCCAGCATCACCCTGGGCGTCCTCACTCCGGGCGAGGCCAAGAAGAAGCTGGCCGCCTTCGAGGACGACCCTGTGGGCTTCGTGAAGAAGCGCCAGCTCCCGGAGCCAGCCAAGGCACCGGAGCCCTCGCCGGCGAGCGCCAAGGCCATCCTGATCGACGCCGACTCGGTCAAGAAGTGCCGGGACAACCTCCTGAAGGAGGGCAGGGTGAAGCGGTACGTGGAGAACGTGGGCTACTACCTGGCGCAGTGGGGCGCGGACCTGGCTGGCAGGGACCTCCGCACTGTCACCACCCAGGAGCTGCTCCAGGTGCTGGCCAGCTTCCCCAAGCCGGGCAAGGACCGGAAGGGGAGGGACATCGTCATGGGCGAGGCCAGGCGCCACCGCGTCTCCGCCATCAAGACGTTCACCGCCTACCTGCGCGGGCTGGGCGTTCTCAAGGCGGCAGAGGACCCGACGGTGGAACTGGAGTTGCCATCGGCTGAGCCCGAGAAGGCGAAGCGCGCTCGGCTCAAGAAGAAGGCCAAGGGCTACAAGATTGCCGACGTGGAGCGGCTCTATTCCGCGCTCACGCCGTGGAAGTCCTCACGCCCTGGCTGGGAGACCAAGAGCCCCGACGTGCAGAGCGTCCGGGACGTCGTCCTGATCCACTGCAAGACCGGGATGCACGCCACCGAGATTGAGCGCGTGGCCGAGGGGGTAGGGGACCTGGTCGAGCTGGAAGGGCAGGGTGAGATCGCTGCGACAATCGAGTTCGTACACAAAACCGGAGTGCACAAGCAGTCCATCGACCGCCAGACCGTGGATGCCATCAAGCGGCTGCGGGCTCGTGGAGCTGCTCCGGCCGAGAGCTACATCAAGAAGTGCATCAAGCGGGCGGTGGAGTCCCTGGGGAAGGACCCTGACCCGGACAAGGACGGCATCCGTCTGGGCGAGCTGCGCCACAGCTTCGTCACCTGGCTGCGTGAGCGCGGCGAGCTGGTGAAGCCGAAGGACGGGGGTCTACCCCTGGAGGAGATCGCCGCAGCCATCGGGCACAAGTCCACCAGGATGACCCGGACTCGGTATGACAACGCGGCGGTCCCGGCGATGGTGAAGGTGCCGATCAAGCTCCACCACCCTGAGGACCCGCTCCCGCTCATTGTCACGAAGCGGTCGGGGTAGCTTCGAACCAAGGCGCTCGGTACGCTGTCTGGTCTCGACGGGGGAAACGATGAGCCTAGAGATCGCCAAGGTGCGCCGGTTGTCCGAGATGATCCGGGATACGGAATTCGCCATCAGTGCCGTATTTGGTGGGCTCGACTTCACGCTGATCGTCAAGAACGGCATCGACGTCGGGAGCAGCACCGTGCCGACCAGTGGGGTCCCCGGCGGACTTCGAACTCCCCAGTCGGTCTTGGATGCCGCAACCCGCGTGGAGATCACCTCGGACACTGTGGCCTCGGACATCCCCGGGGAAGACTTCAGGGAGATGGTGCCCTGGGTCATGGCGGCGCTGGTGAAGGAGCCCGGGACCAAGCAGCTCCAGATGCTCAAGGAGCCCTTGAACGCGGTGAACAACGTTCACGAGCCGGGCTGTACGATGAGGAGAGGCGAAGCTGGCGCAGGGCGGTACGCGTACTGCGTCGCGCACGCCGCGCTCTTCGTCGGGCGCTGAGGTCAGCTGCCCCGAGCGGCCAAGGCCGCAAGGATTTCCTCTCGTACCCGCTCGGGGTCGGGGCGCTTGGCTGGCTTCGAGACCTTGGGGACGTCGGCCAGGAGCACCTGGATAGACGCCATAGTCACGCGGGTCTTCCGGCCCAGCTTGGGAACGCGCTTCAGCTTCCCTTGGGCGAGCAACTCGTTGACCTTCGACCGGGAGCAGCCCAGGAGCTGCTGCGCACGGGCAACGGTGACCGCGTCTCCGTCCTCGCTGCCGTCCTGCTTCAGCCCTCGTAGTTCACGGCGGAGTGCCCTGACCTCGGCGAGGACTTCACCGATGCCGGTCTGGAGCCCGCCACGGCGCCGCCCGCCCGCGGGGCAGCGTGGGGGCAGGTCAGGAAGGGCGTCCCCGGCCAGCGAGCTCTGGAGGCAGCCAGGAGCTTCTGGAGCGCGTCAGTCGTCACGCCACCAGGCCCCGCTTCCACATCAGCCAGACCCGGCCGTCACCATCCATCCAGGCCACGCCGGTGCGCTCCAGGTACTCGACGGCCTCCCGTACCTCGGCCTCAGGCACTCGCGCGGCGGAGACCATGGACGTCAGGTCCTTCACGTCCCAGCCGCCACCCTCGCGGTTCTCCCCGAGCAGCTCCTCCAGGTACTGCGCCAGTTCCACCAGCTCTGCGTGCGTCATCGCTGCTGCCTCCATGCTCACCAACCGGTAGCACGGGTTTCAAAACGTAGAATCCTGATTTCCAAGATGGGTCATCTCCCGCAGCAGGAATGCGGGGTTGCAAGGGTGTCGCACCCGCTCCCAGGGGATTGACACATCCAATGTCAACACCGCCCCGGGACGGCCTGATGTGTGCGCCGTCCCCGGGGCCCCACGCTCACTGCTCCGGGTCGTCAGTCTCCTGAGGCGCAACGATGGCCAGCGGCACTGCCGCGCGTGGCTGCTCCCCCTGCGCGTGATGAAGCTGCTCCTCCTGAAGGTGCTGGAGCTGCTCCTGGAGGTGGTTCACGTGCACGCGCGTGACCAAGAGCTGCTGAGTGAGCTGCTGCGCCTGGCTGCGGAGCCGCTCCAGCTCTTCCCTGGCCTCGCGGCGCTGCTTGAGAGCGTCGCGGCGCTTGCGAGCGGCAGCGGCCTGCTTCATGAGCGCGCGGAACCTCTGGTCGGCCTCGACCTCTGCGCGGCTGGGGCGGTCGGTCTTCATGACTGACCTCGTGCGGAGGAGTTATCCCAGCCGAACCACTCGTGCAACTCTGTGATGGGATCGGTGTATCGCTCGCCCGGTGGTGGTGGCAGGGGCAGGTTGAGCTTGGGCAGGCTGCTCCCGCTGGACTTGTCGGGAGTGGGCTTCTTGGACTTCGCCTTCTTGGTGGACGGCATGGTGATCCCTTTCGGGGTTGGATGTTGAGGGGGAGCACACCTCAGCACCCGGGATCGCCAGGCCGTGGATGATGCTGGTTTAGTCGCTTGCGCCGGACAAACCATCTAGGTCCACATCGGACCAGAACCCTGGGCGGCCACCTCATCGGTGACGAAAATCACCCTGAAGGATCCGACAAAGAAGATCAACGGTGGTCAGGGAGCGCACAGATCGGCGCTCCATCCGACTGCGCGTGTGGTCGAACACTCTCATTGTCAAACGCGGCTATGGCGATCACGCTTCTCGCTCAAACCCGCAGTCTCGGAGAGAGCCGCATGTCCCGACTCGCCGTGGCCGTAGCGCTTGGTTCGATCCTCACCCTGAGCTGCGGCGGGACAGGCGGAACCGGAACAGGTACCTGCAGCGCCGCAACGTGTAGCGGGTGCTGCAACGGCGACAAGTGCGAGGGCGGGACCTCCACCACGGCCTGCGGCAAGAACGGTGCGACGTGCCAGGCGTGCTCTTCTGGGCTGTCGTGCGTCGCGAACACCTGCCAGCAGGGGACAGTGGCCTGCTCGCCGTCGAACTGCACGGGTTGCTGTTTCAACGGCACGTGCCAGGCGGGCAATACGGCAGCCGGCTGCGGGAAGAACGGTGCCGCGTGCGCGACCTGCGGCACCAACCAAGTTTGCCGGACGGACCAGTCCTGCGGCGTTGACCCGAACTCCATGTGGAAGGTTCAGCCGACGGCGGCTTCAATCACGGCGACCAACAATGGATCGACCTGGGACGGAGACGGCAGCGCGCCCGACGTGAGTGTTTTCCTCGATTGTCCGCCCGGCGGCACGACGTTCGATACCCAAACGCCTGAAGCTCAGACGCTCATGCCGACCTGGACCACCGGCGGCTGCACGGCGAAGGCGAGCGATCTGCTTTCGACCAATGGGTTCGTGTTCCAGCTCTTCGACATCGACATCGCGGCGGACGACACCATCACGGGCCCGCTCCGCTACCAGGTTACAGAGGCTGACTTCGTTGCTGGCAGCGTCACGCTCCAAGCCAGCGGCGGCATGCAGTCGCTCACCATCCAGCTCCAGAAGCAGTGACCCGCCGGAGCACTCGAACAGGAAAACGCCTATGAGAGACGCACTTAGAGACCAGGCGGCCACATACATTCTTGGCGCGTTGGTGGCTGCAGGTGAGAGAGACCCGAACAGCGCTGCGGCTCGCGCATATCTGGCGGCGGAAGCGCTGATGAACAAACACGGGAACGACTTTGGGATGGATGGAGCGTGGATCCTAGGAGTTGCCATCCCCTGTATGGCCGGGCTGGCAGCGGAATCTCCCAGCGCGAATCTCGATGCCTGTGCTGGGCTCGCGTTGCAGATGGCCGCGGCGCTCCGTGCGCGAACGCGCTCCCCGTAGGAGGAGGACCGATGGGCTACACCGACAGCATCACCGCGACCATCACGTGTCCTCAGTGCGACGCTACCGAGGCCAAGTCTGCGCGTGAGAGCGGATCGAGCTACGGCGCCTCTTGGGGGAACTATCGTCCGTTCACCCAGTTTGACGTGACCCCAGATGAGGGCGGGGGCATGCCACGAATCCATTCTGCCATCTGCAAGCAGTGCAAGGTGCCGGCGCAGGTCACGCACTCCTGAGTCGAGAGAGGATCACCATGCCGCTGTTCCGTTTCAGCCACGCCTTCCTTCCGTACGTCCTCGTCAAAACCAAGGAGGGCTATGAGGTGAAGCATCGGGAGTACGCGTCGGTTGGCCACTGGTATGAGGACCATGCGGAAGCGAAGCCGTGCCCGCTTCGCCTCACGAAGAAGGACCTGGAGGCGATGGGCAGATGCCCGGCGAGAGCCAAGAACCACCAGGCGGCGGAGCCGCATATGACCTATCTCTACTGCGACTCGTGCACCCCCGGCCGAGGCAAGAGGGCGCACGACACCGCCTATCTGGAGAAGCTGCGGATCCTGATGCCGCGCAAGATCAAGCCCAAGCAGAAGCGGTGGGTCTGATCCTCCCAAACGCTCGCCCATGACGCTCTATGGAGATGGGTTCATCCGAGTTCACGGGCTAACGACCGCGCATCGTGCTTCAGCGGAGAGGAGTCTCGCGCGCCTTGGGGTCCCGCCGGAGGACGTGACCGTCTTTGAGACCGGGACGAGCACGCTCTGGACATTCAAGGTCAGAATCTCTCATCCAGTTATACGCAGGTTTGAGAGCGTCGCACGGCTTACGCGGAAGGAGTTGCGGCCGGACGAGTTCGTGCTGACGCTCGATGCCGAGGTCGATCGGGTGGAAGCAGATGAGGCGATGGAGCGCGCGTTACGAGCTGGCGCGGCGCCGCGCGAAGAGGCTGAGTACGCGGAGATCGCGCGACGTAGAAGGGAGGAGGCGGAGTGGTAGCCCTTGCCGAAGTTCACGCCCTGAATTCAGTCAGGCGCCGAGCCGCTTCGCCGAGCGCAGTCGCCCGGGGATGAAGATTTCGATGAGCCGCTCCGCTGCTATCCACCTGCGAGCGCAGACGTACCAGACCGAACCGTGGGTCTCGTAGTGCGTCTCAATGCCTGCAAGGCGCGGAGCAAAGCGGCGAAGGGGGTCTCGTCCATCGATGATGCGCCACACCGCGCAGCCGCTGATGCCTTCCAGATGAGGCACGCGTCCAGGTACACCGTTGCCGTCGAAGTGGTGGTTGCGATCCAGCGGGATGACGAGCTTGTGCTTGGGGTGGCACGAGACGGGCCCAGGATCGAAGGGGCCGACGAAGCGGTACTTGTCCGCGTTGACGGCGTTGCCTTCATGCTTTGACCACTGGGTGGGGTAGCCGGCGAAGTAGTACCAGCCATGTGGATCTCCGCCGTCGTCCAGTTGCCCGGCGCTGACGGCGCTCCAGCGCTCGCGTACCAAAGAGGGATCTGACAGGTGAAGCACGCCGACGTCGGACTTCTTGCTCTGGATCAACTTCCCGCCCAAGCGCATGAGCTTGTTGTGAAGATAGGGGACGACAACCTCGCGGTCGTTGGTCACCCCTGCGCCGCGATTCGGGAAGAACTCCTGGAAGACATGTGCGGCGGAGACCAGGAACCAGTCCTGCTCGCATCTGAAGAAGAAGCCGGAGCCGACCATCCGCGCTGGCCCACCATCCATCGCGCCCAAGATCGGCGTCGAGTGCTCGTCGCCGATCCTGTTCATGGTCGCCGCGTTTCGGCGGATGGTGTCGAAGTCTGCTTCCTCTGGGCGCTCGATGATCATGCTCTTGGAGAGCCTACCGGTGCCCGCTGACTCGGAGCCATCACCGCGTCGCGGCGAACCAGGAACACCACGGACCATAAGCCGCGTACGCCTTCCCGTCCTTCGGCGAGATGAAGGCGACCGAGACGTCGTTCGGCGCCCATCGCTTCACGCGGATGCAGCCATCGGCCAGGCCGACAGATGCGGTGTACTTGCTTCCCGGGCGTTCGTTGGACTTCGGGAACGCGAGATCGGCTGTCCGTTCGCCAACGCCAGAGATCTCGATCACCAGCTCGTCTCCAATGACGTAGGTGCAGTTGAGCTGGTTCTTGTCGAAGGATGCCAGCTTGCACGTCTTCCCTTTGTTGATCGTGGCGATCAGGTCCTCGGCGTTCGCGGCACCGCTGCAGAGCATCACCAGCAGAAAGCTGACTCCGCGCATGTTCGACCCCTCGGCTTGGGCTGCCTCCAGCCTAACGAAGTCGCTGGGCTTCACGCCCGCCCGATCTTGTCCGGTGGCATCCGCACCTGCCCGCGCGGCGTGTTGATAGGCAGGCCGCTGGTGAGAGCGTCCAAGAGAGCCTTGAGCCGGTCGGCCTCAGCCTTCCACTGATCACGCTCATCGGCGGTGGCGACGATGAAGCCCTTGGCCTTCTCAACGTCGCCGGTCAGGGTCTGCACCTCGCCTTCCAGTTGCTTCATCCGACTGAGGAGCTTCCTGTTCTCATCCAGGAGGTCTTGGGCGCTGGAGACGACTTCGCAGCCCACAAGACGGAGGAGGTTGGCGCGGCCGAACTGCTGCTCCTCCGTGATGATGCCTTGGTTTCGGAGGTACTCGCGGAGGGCGTAGAGCCTGAAATGGTCAACACCCAGAACCTCGCTGAGGTCTGCTTGGGTGATCCGCGCCTGGCCGCCCTGACTCTTGAGGAAGTCCGCGAGGACCGCGCGGGCACTAGGCACCCAGTCCGCGCCGTCCCGGATCTCCTTGCGGGCCTCCCGGAGCGCCTTCGTCGACTGCTTGGAGATGTCCTTGCACTGCTCACAGCCGACCTTGAACGTCGGATGCGTCTCGCACTTCCAAGGGGAGGTCATGGCTGTGCCCCCCAGCTCCCGGCGAGCGACATGAACGCATCCATGTCCGCCCCCGTCTTCTGTCGATCGGCTACGGGCACACGGGTGACGTCCAGGAAGGGCAGCAGATCTCCCAGCACCAGGCTGAGACGATCCTCTCCTTCGACCTGGAGCGCTTCGAGGAAGGCGTGGCCAACCTCAGCAGGACGCTCACGCTGACCTCGAATCAGTTCAGCGCCCTCGTCTCGTTCTCCTTCAACGTCGGGCTGACCGCTCTGGCGAACAGCACGCTGCTCAAGCTGCTGCTGGTAAGCGTTCAGGGCCCGGGTTGAGCCGACGATCGCGGCGTGCGATTCGACGCGCATGCCCACGACAGTCCTTGAGCAGCTGACGCAGCAGATCGAGCAGGCCATCCGGGAGCATCTGTACGCGAGCGAGCAGGCCGCAGCGGATGCCGTGGTCCGCGCCTTCGCGGCCGCGCGCGCGACCCGCGCACGGTCGACGCCGGCGAAGCCGCAGACGACGAGTTCCCGACGACGTCCCTCGTCCGAGATCAACTCGCTGAGCGAGAATGTGTACCGCGTCGTCTGTGACAGGCCCGGCGAGACGATGGCCGTGCTGGCGCCGGTTCTTGGCCTCACCGCGCGGGAGTTGCATCGGCCGATGGCCCAGCTGAAGCGGCAAGGGAAGGTGCGCGCCATCGGGGAGCGTCATCTCACCCGGTACTTCCCGATGGCGGCGAAGTAGGTGCCCCTCAGGTCGTGACGGACGTAAACAGCGAGGGCGTGGCGGTGCGGGCGAGCTGCGCGGTGCAGCAGTCTGTCAGGAAGCGGAGGACGTTCTTGTTCTGCTTCCGCGCGGTGTGCGCCACCGTCATCACCCGCTCGGCAAACTGGTTGCCGCGCTCGCTCTGGGCGCCGAAGCTCTTCTTCCTCCAGAGGACGAAGGCCCTCAACTCGCGCTCAGCGTGGTTGTTCGTCGGGTCCACGTCATCACGGTCCACGAAGGTCCACAGGGCGGCCTTGTGCTCGAGGATGTCGGCGCAGGCGCCAGAGACCTCCTTGATGTTCGCGGCCACGGCGCGCGCTAGGCACGCCTCGACCTGCACGCGGACGGGTGCCATCCAGGCGCGGAACACCTCGCGCTCGAGCCTGCCGGCGCGAAGGTCCTGCCAGTAGCGGAACACCACCGCGGTGAAGTCGAGCAGTTCCTGCCCGAGTGCCTTCGCCGGCCCATCGCGCTCGGAGAATGAGACGAAGCGGCGCAGCAGGTGGGCCCAACAGATTTGTCGGCAGCTCATCGACCAGAACGAGAAGACGGTGGCGCGGTCGCTCACCAGGATGCCCCTGCAAGCCCCGAAGATGGGCTTCACTGAGGCCGCGCCCCCATCGACGAGAATTTTGAAGACCGTCACCATCCTCGTGGCGATGGTCCACAGCGAGCGCAGCTTGCCACCCTGCAGCCAGCTCGTGGCGTCCGCGTGCTTCACGTCGACGTCGTCGACCTTGGTCCAGGCCTCATTGACGGCTGGCTCGACTGCGCTGCTGACGCGCGCCTCGACGGCACTCACCGCGCCGAGGGAAATCCGCACCCCGAGAACATCGCCCAGGAGGGTGACGGTGCGCCGACGGCTGAGGTGGAAGACGCCGGTGAGTAGCGCGATGAGCGCCATCAACCGCGGCCCGAAGGGCGACGCGGGGACGACGCCGTCCGCCTGCGCGACGGTGATGTGGCCGCAGGCGCACTTCACGCCATTGCACCGGTACTCAGTGGTGTGCGGGCGGACGGGTGGCATCTCCGTCGTCTGGTACCGGGTCGCGTTCGGGTCGCGGACCTGCGGCAGTGACGCCCAGCAGTTCTCGCACTGCTTCGGGTACAGCTCGACGAGGTGGTCGACCTGCTCGGGCGGTAGAAGCTCCCGCTTCGAGCCGCTGTGTCCCGGCTGACCGCCGCGCTTCCGCTTTCCCTCGGTGTTGGGCTTCTCGGGTGACGGGCGTCCACCAGGACCATCGCTCGACGGGGGCAGGTGGGAGTTGCGCGAGTTGCGATCCAACTGCTGCTTGAGCGACATCACCAGCTCGGTGAGCTCCGCGACCTTGCGCTCAAGCTCCGCGATGCGCGCCTTGTCGGCCGCGCTCTGCGCCTCAAGCTCGGCGATCCGGAGGTCGCGGGGGTCGGCCACCCGCCCCGTAGATCATCACTCCCACGCCTCCCGCCAGCCCCGCTCCGCCAACGCCATTGCAGGAGCTGATCGGATCCATGCCCAGCGCTGATCACCCGCAAGGCCCTGAACGGTTACTGCTGCTGAGGGGCGACGTCCAGGGCGCGGCGGACCAGTTCGGCAAGTGGGTCAACGCCGGTGGCAAGCAGCTCCCCGGCCTCGTGGCGCGCCGGCAGGCGGAGCGGGCGCTGTTTCAGAAGGAGTGAACTGAGCAGCTCTCTGGCTGCTTGCTAGGCACTCTGGAAGCAGTCGCAAGATTGTTAGCGAGGGAAGATTTGTGGGACAATCACCCTAGTCGGGCTGTACGGTCGTTCAGAGTCTGAGTCTGAACGCTTCCGGTGAATGAACATGGAATTCCTGAAGAGCGCAGAAGAAGAGATCCCGGACTACGTACGGGATTTGGATCCGTCCGAGATGCTCTGGCTGGGTCTGATTCAGGAAGACGCTGAGTTCCGAAAGATGAGTCCGGATCAAGCTCGAACAGTGCTCGCTGAGCGCGGGTTCGCAGAGCGGTTCGTTCGGGCTTACCTCCTCAGTCGTGAGGCTGGCTGGCCTAAACAATCGCGTGCGCCTTCGCGATCTCCAGCGCCTCGCTCTCGCTGAGTCCCAAGGCAGGAGCCAGCTTCTTCACCAGCTCACGGCGCTCGCTCCGAGGCTTGTTCAGGGTCATGCGGTAGAGGATGTCGGCGTCCGTCCAGTGCCTCTCCCGCGCCGCAGCGACGGCCTCCGCCAGTGAAGGTTCAGACCCGGCCCTGTTTCTCACAAAGCTACCCCCTCTTGCTCCTCGGCCCGCTCGTCGAGGAGGCGGACCAGCCCGGAGAGATCGAACAAGTTCGATGTCCCCGAGCGTGCCTGGCGGCTGACCAGCTTTAGCTCTTCCAAGCGAAGGACCATCTTTCGAATGTAGCGGGCGGAAACGCCCATCAGCCGCGCGAGCCGCTGCATCGAAGGGAAGGGCGCCTTCTTGTCCCATTGATGGGCCGCGATGTGAATCACGAGGAGCGCTTCCGCCGGGGTCAGCTCAAGCTCCGCGAAGGTCTGAAGCAGGAGCGACGGGACGGGCGTGAATCCGCGCGCGATGATCCGCTCGCTCCATCGCTCTGCGATCTTGCTCGGTGCGTCCACGTTCGCTCCCATTTCCGTGAAGTGCACGCTAATGTGTGATCGTGCTCTGGATCAAGAGCATCTACTTATATGGAACCAGAGTGCCGCCCTCCCCGGATCTTGAGTTCCGCCCGCTGCGGGTGGAAGCGCTGCGTGTGGTGGAGGGCGAGCCCCGAACGAAGAGGCCCCGCCGTTCCTCGAAGGGACCGGCAGGGCCTCTGGGGACAGCAAGGGGGGGGAGGGGTCAGCTACGGCAGTCGACGCAGTAGCTCTGGCGACGGACCACCAGCGGCAGGCCCTTCGCGTCGCGCTTCATGACCCGCATCCCGAAGGCGTCCGGGGTCCGGTTGCGCTCGCACTTCGGGCAGATGATGCGCTTGGGGAGGGTCCGGAAGGCCGCCCTGACGATGGCAGCCGCCTTCTTCTCCACGGTGGGGCTGATGGCCTTCTTCGTGGCAGGAGCTGGCTTGGCGGTCCTCTGGACGGCCTTGGCGGGCATCCGGGCTAGGGCCTCCAGGCGCTCGCGCTGGAGGTTGGTCCCCATCGACTTCGCCCGGCTCCAGGTGGTGACCGTGGAGCTGCTGACCCTCATCTCCTTGGCGAGCTGGGACCGCGTCCAGCTCTTCGCCAGCAACATCTGAACGACCTGACCCATCCGCGCCCGCTTCGACTCATTGACCGCTCTGCTCATGACCGCGTCTCCGTGTTGGTGCTGCTGGAGAGCAGTCAGATCAGAGGGGAGATCCCCCGCACAAGAGATCCAAATGTTCAGTGCGGGTCTTAGGGGGTTAGAGGTCGGAAAGGGCTTTGGTCCAGCGGGCGAAGTCGATGAAGAAGGTATCGGTCTTCGGGATGCGCTTGAACCCCAGCCGTCCCCAATGTTGCTGGAGCTTCTTCTGGCCGGCCTTCGCGGCTGGCGTGTTGCGGTTCAACGTATGGTCGAGAGGGAAGGGATAGGTCACCGCTGCTGCGCATCCTCCACGGAAGATGTTGAGGAACTGCCAGGCGGCGCGAAGCCCAGCATCGCGGCCCCGATGCTCGTTGACGATCTGCACCTGGTCCAGGATGAGCAGATCACCGAATCCAAGTTCGAGGCGCTCCTTGAACTCGGATTCGTCCGCGTCCCAGATCGCCGTGAACGCGGTCACGAGGTCGGCTTCGACGTCGCAGATGTCGACTGGGTCTTCGCCGGCCTCCAACATGTCGGCGATTCGCACGACCGCGCCCTTGAGGGTACCGACGGCATGCCGATCATCGCTCTCTGGGTCTGGTACCGAGTGGATCCGTCCGAACACGTGGATCAGGAACTCCTCCACGTCCTGTAGGTCGGGGTCGAGCCGCCGGGACAACTCGAAGGTGACCTCGTACGCACCCGCATCCGGCTCTTGTCTGCGCGGCATGCGCTGCAGCATGGCATGCGCCGCGCGCTGGGCTGCCCACAGAACCGTCCACACTTCGTCCACACTTTCTGTGGACAGCTCTGGCCAGCCCTGGACAGAAGAAAGGCCCCGATTCCTCTTCGGAACCGGGGCCTTGGACGCTTTCTACTGGTGGCTAGGGTCGGACTCGAACCGACTACCTGCGGATTATGAGACCGCCGCTCTAACCAGGTGAGCTACCTAGCCAAACGAGCGCCGCCTTCTAGCGGGCGTCGTCCGGGTTTGCAAGGCGCTACCAGGCCGGGTTGCCGCTCCGGACCCCCGCCTCCACCTTCTGAGGATGATCCGCGCGAATGAGTGGCTGGGGCGGGTTGGCGGCCTGGCGCTCGCGCCGGTGACGGGGGCGATCGCCGCGGTGCGCCGGTCCCGCATGTTCCACCCGGTGGGGCTGACCTTCACTGCCGAGGTGGCGTGCGCGGGCTCGGATCTGCGCCACCGGGCAGTGGCGGATCGCTTCGTGGGCCACGCGCTGGTGCGCCTCTCCTCCGCCTGGTGGAAGGGGCACGAGTGGATCGACGCGCTCGGCGTGGCGGTGCGCTTCCGCAAGAGCGACGAGGTAACCGTGGAGCCGGCCCCGGACGACCAGGACCTGCTCTTCGCCACCATTCGCACGCCGTGGACCACGCCGGTGGCGCCCCTGAAGACCCACGTCCACGACTTCCTCGCCAACGACTACTACGCGGTCTCGCCGTTCTTCGTCCCGGAGCTCGGGCGCGCCAAGTGGCGCCTGGTCTCCTCCCGCCCGGGCATGCACGCCGCCTCGCGGGCGGATCGGCTGCGGCTGGCGGTGGAGACCGGGAACGCGGTGTTCGAGCTGCAGGAGCGGGGACTGCTCTGGACGCGGCGCTGGGCGCCGGTGGCTCAGCTGCGGCTGGTGCGCGAGGTGGAGCTGGACCAGGGCGCGCTGCGCTTCTCGCCCTTCCGCGCGGGCCGCGGCGTGGAGCCCCGCGGCTTCGTGCATGCGCTCCGCCGCGCCACGTACCTCACCAGCCAGGCCGCCCGCCCGAACCACGAGCCCGCCTCCGTCCACTGACCGGTGGCAGACTGCGCGGCCATGACTTCCCCGCGCACCCGCACCGTGACCTGGCAGGACCCCGCGCTCCTCCTCGAGGGCGCCAACGGCAAGACCGGACTGCAACTGCTCACCGCCATCGTCCGCGGCGAGCTCCCGCAGGCGCCCATCGGCCACACGCTCGACTTCCGGCTGGTGCACGCCGAGGACGGCCTGGCCCGCTTCGAGGGAGAGACGGGCGAGCACCAGTACAACCCGATGGGCACCGTGCACGGCGGCTGGACCAGCACGCTGCTCGACTCGGCGATGGGCTCGGCGGTGATGTCCACGCTCGATGAGAAGACCGCCTACACCACGCTGCAGCTGGGGATTCACCTGACCAAGGCGATCACGAAGGACACCGGCAAGGTGATCGCGGAGGGCAGGGTGCTTCAGCGCGGCAGCCGCGTGGCCACGGCGGAGGGCTCGCTGCGCAACGCCGCGGGGGACCTGCTCGCGCACGGGACGACGACCTGCCTCGTCTTCCCGCGGCCGGCTGGGAAGCGCTGACCTGATCGGGTGACCACGCGCGCGGTGCCGCCCCTCGACTACGGCCTGCGGCCCTGACCTGAAACTTGCCGCGCCCCGCTCAGCCCGAGCGAAGTCGAGGGCCCGCCGATCGTAGGGCCTCTCGCTCGTGGGGCCCTCGACTTCGCTCGGGCTGAGCGGACGGCCTCACGTTTCTTGCCTTGATTGATCCGCCCAAGGGGCGGCGGCCTCACTACGCTCGGGGAGACCGGGGATTGGGCAACGTTCCAAATCCCCGGAGACGACTAGCGCCCGTAGAGGTATCGCCACGCGGGGGCGTAGACGTACGCCGTCCCGCTCTTCGGCGACGAGGTGCTGGCCACAACGGCACCATGGCCGTTGGTGGTGGTGGCCGAGCTGATCAGCCGGTGGGACCCGCCGTAGGGCGGAGTCTTGCCGTCGATCGAGACCGCCGCGCCCGGGAGCTTCAGCGACTGCCACGCCGCGAGGTGCCCGCTGTGTTGGCTGTCTCCAGTGTGGCTGAAGCCGTAGAAGCGGTCCGGAGGGGTGACCGTGGGATCGGTAAGCCAGCTCTGGCCCACGTCGTACGGGCCCGCGTGCATGACCACCCGGTTCACCCGTCGGTACTGGCCGATCAGGCCCGCCGAGCTGGCTCCGTGCGAGTGGCCCGCGATGATGATCTTCGACCAGCGCGGCTTGTCCCCGTCCACGAAGTAGCGCCAGTCCCCCTTGGGGTGCTTCGTCTGGAGGTAGCGCAGCGCCTGGACCACGCGCCGCTCAATGCTGTTGGCGGGCGTGATCGCGATGATCGGGCTGTGATCCACGCCCTCGAACGCCTCGAGGCGGCAGTCGCCGATCGCCGCGCCGCACTTGTCGACGCCGTAGTCGGCCCGGTAGCACGGCGAGAGGACGTGGAAGCCGAGCCCGGCGAGCAGATCGCTCATCGCCTGGTTGCCGCAGGCCGCCGGCGCCCCCGCGCCATGGAGGAAGACCACCAGCAGCCCCGCCGGCGCCACGCGCGTGTCCAGCGTCCCCAGCTGGAGGCCCAGCGCCTCGGTTGCCGCGGCGTCCGCGTCCTTCGCGGTGAAGGTCAGGTCCGTCAGCGCCGGGTTCGAGCGGTCCACCACGGGGCCCGTGGGGCCGGCGTCGGCCATGCCGGCGTCCGGCAGGGCGCCCGCGTCGAGCTCTGCGCCTGCGTCCACCTCTGCGCCTGCATCTACCGGCTGGCCTGCGTCGGGGAGCTCGGAGAGCTGCCCGCCGTCGTCTTGCTCAGCGGGCCCCGCATCCGGCGGCTCCTGCTCGATCGGCGCGCCACAGCCGAGCGCGAGGAGGAGGGCCACGAGTAGAGCGGAGTTGCGCATGGGCCAAGACCTAGCCCAGCCGGCGGCCTCGATGCATGCCGCGCTCGCTCTAAAGGCGCCTCGTGGCGACGACTGAAAGTGACGCATCACTCAGAGATGAAAGTCCGACCCCTCGAGACGCGGCAGTGCGTGCGAGCCCTGGGCGTGGTGGCTTGAATACGAGCTTGGGTGCCGCCTCTCGACTACGCGCCTGCGGCGCTGACCTGAAACTTTCCGCGCGCCCCGCTCAGCCCGAGCGAAGTCGAGGGCCCGCCGATCGTAGGGACTCTCGCTCGTGGGGCCCTCGACTTCGCTCGGGCTGAGCGGACGGCTCACGTTTTCTTGCCTTGATTGATCCGCCCAACGGGCGGCGGCCTCACTACGCTCGAGGTGAACGGTGGTGGGACTCGGGCGTGGGCCCTACAAGATTCACAGCACCGTGCCGTCGAGATCCCGGTGCGGGCTCTGGATCAGCGCGGTGGCGAGCAAGAGCGGCGCGGCGATCGTGGACTCCACGGCCTCCAGCGCGGCCTCGGTCATGTGCAGGCTGCCGGTGAGCAGGAAGTACCCCTTCCCGCCGATCCCGCGCGCCAGGTGGAGCCGCCGCAGCGCCACGTCCGCGCGCTTGAGCGCGGTGTCCGCCGCGAGCAGGGCCGCGGCCACGGTGTGCGTCTCCACGATCCCCACGCTCTCGCCGCGCTTCTCGGAGAGCCGCCCCTCCAGCGCGTCAAGAAGCCCGGACGCGGCCTGGGTGAGGAAGAGCTTGTCGAGCACCAGCCCCCCGCCGGTCTCCAAAGCGGCGGCGTAGGACTCCTCCACCTCCGCCACGCCGCCGTGGAAGAGCAGCAGGAACTTGCCCGGGGTGATCGGCTCGGCCAGGGCGATCCGCACCTGCGCGCGCTTGGCCACCTGGTCCGCGGCGACGATCCCCTTGGCGATCGACTCCAGCTCCACCAGCGCGAGCGCCGGGCCTTCGAGCGTGGCGCGGGAGGCGGCGTTGGGCTCGCGGAAGGCGGGCAGGGTGGGCGGCCCGAGCGCCGGGGCGCCTTTGCGCCGCCGGGGACTGCCGGGCTCAGACAATGCGGAAGTAGTCCTTGAGCGTGCAGCGCCGCTCGCGCGTGAAGCTGACGGCGGTGGTGAGCCCCTCGCCCGTCGGAGACGCGATGGTGAAGGACGTGTAGCCCTCGCCCGTCATCCCCAGCCCCGCGTAGGACGGGCCGTTCTTCACGAAGATGCTGGTGTTGATCACCCGCGCCATGGCGTGGAGGTTGTCCAGGCTGGTGGAGTGCATGGTCGCGGTGTGGCCGAACCCATGCTCCGCCTGCACGGCCGCGGCGATGCAGTCCTCCACCGTGGGCAGCCGCACAAAGCCGAGCACCGGCATCAAGAGCTCCGCCTGCACGAACGAGTGCGTGGCGTCCACTTCGGCGAAGAGCAGCCGCGTCCCGGACGGGACCTTGAGGCCGGCGGCGTCCGCGATCGCCGTGGCGCTCTTGCCCACCCAGTCCCGCGAAGGGTGCCCGTCGTGCACCACCAGCTTCTCCAGCCGGTTCACCGCGTGGGAGGGGACCTCGAAGGCCCCGTTCTCCACCATGTGCTTCTTCAGCCGGTCGGCGATCTCCGCGACCGCGAAGATCTCCTTCTCCACGATGCAGATGATGTTGTGGTCCAGCGACGCGCCGTTGACGATGTCCCGCGCCGCCTTCTCCACGTGCGCGGTCTCGTCCACCACCGCGGGCGGGTTGCCCGGGCCGGCGGCGATGGCCCGCTTGCCGGAGTTCATCGCCGCGCGCACCACCGCCGGGCCGCCCGTCACCGTCAGCAGCCGGGTGTTCTTGTGCTTCATCAGCGCCTGGGCCGAGTCGATCGTCGGCTCGGCGAGCGCCGCTAACAAATTCTCCGGCCCGCCCGCGGAGACGATCGCCTCGTTGAGCAGCTGGATGTGGTGCGCGGAGACGTTCTTCGCGCTGGGGTGGACGTTGAACACCACCGCGTTGCCGCCGGACACCATGCCGATCGCGTTGTTGATGATCGTCTCGGTGGGGTTGGTGGACGGCGTGATCGCCCCAATCACCCCGAACGGCGCGCGCTCGGTGATGGTGAGGCCGTGATCTCCCGAGTACGCCACCGGCCGCAGGATCTCCGGCCCGGGCGTCTTGTTGGCGCACAGCAGGTTCTTGAGGACCTTGTCCTTGGCGTTGCCGAGGCCGGTCTCCTTCGCCGCCATCTCCGCCAGCTCGGGGGCCGCACGGCGGGTGGCCTCGCGCATCGCCGCCACCACGCGCTCGCGCACCTCCAGCGAGGTGTGCTCCCAGGTCTCGAACGCCGAGCGCGCCGCGCTGGTGGCCGAGTCCAGGTCCCCGAAGATCCCCATCCGGCTGCGGTGGAAGGCGGGGGCGCTGGCGCGGTCCGGGGTGCCGGGAACAACCGGTGCCAGCCCGAAGCGCTTCTCGCTGCCGCGCCGGTCATCTGCGTGCCCCACCGGCGGCGCGGCCGGGGCGGGGGAGGGCTGGGGCAGGTCCCCCAGCTCCTTGGAGAGCTTGCGGACGACCTGATCCACGATCGCGTTGAGCTGCTGTTCGTTGAAGCTCATCGCGGCGGCCTCTTCAGGCGTCGGTGGACGGCTTGCGCGGCTCGCCCTCGAAATAGATGTTGGCCGCGTCCTCGCCATACACCACGAGCACGCGATCGTTTCCGGGGGTGGCCTGTTCGCGCGCCTTCTGGATGAGCGAGGCGACCTTTGCAGATCGGGTCTTCGCGCGGGCCTTGAGTGTGACGACAGTCATGATGAACCACTACTCCTTCACGTACTTCAGCGAGCCGCCCACCTCGACCTGATCGACGATCGCCATGATCGTCGCGTCGACTGGGCGGTCCTTGGTGACCTTGGTCTGGCGCGCGCTCGAGCCGGAGGCGTACAGCACCAGCTCTCCCACGCCCGCGCCCACCGCATCCACGGCCACCACGAGTGTGCTCGTGGGCTTGTTTTCGAGGTCCATGCCGCGGACCACGAGGAGCTTGAGCCCCTCCAGCTCCTCTTCCTTGCGCGTGGAGACCACGGTCCCCACCACCTTGCCGAGCAGCATCGGTTACGAGTTGCCCGTCTCCGCCTTGGCGGCGTCCAGCCGGCCCAGGGGGAGGACCAGGTCGATGTTCGGATGCGGGCGCGGGATCACGTGGACGGAGACCAGCTCCCCCACGCGCTCGGCCCCGCGGGCGCCGGCCTCGGTGGCGGCCTTCACCGCCGCAACGTCGCCCCGGACGATCGCGGTCACGTAGCCCCCGCCGATCTTCTCGTAGCCGACGAACTCCACCTTGGCCGCCTTCACCATGGCGTCCGCGGCCTCCACCATGCCGACGAACCCCTTGGTCTCGATCATGCCCAGCGCTTCAGCCATCGCCTTGAACCCTGCCTCTCGTGTGCTTCGTCAGTGCTGTGTTGAAGGGTCTACTTTTCCTTGAACGGCGCGACCTCGCGGCCGGAGACCGCCTTGATCGCCGCCATCGCCGCCTCCGCGGCGGAGTCGATCTCGGACTCGCTGCCACCCAGGTAGAGCCGGCCGAACGCGCCGAACGGGGTCACGTCAATCAGGCGCACGTTGGCGGCCTTCTCGGCCTCGTTCGCCGCCAGCGCGGCGTACGCCGCCGGCTCCGTCTCCAGGATGAACAGGGACTGCCCCGGCTCGATCAGCGAGCCGAAGCGGATCTTGTCCAGGATCATCGCGTGCATCGGCTCGATGGCCCGGATCACCGTGTTGGAGATGACCTTCGGCTTGAGCCGGTCCTCTTCCTTCTGCCCCAGGAAGCTCAAGATGGCGTCGCCCGCGCTGCGGACCTCGCCCTTGTCCTCGCTGTGGACCTCCAGCATCCCGTAGGCGCGCTCCACCACGAGCGTGGCCGGCTGGACGTTGGTGTTCTTGAGCGCGGTGTCGATCAGCCCGTGGATCGCCATGCCGGGGGCGATCTCCACGAAGAGGGACGCCACGTACGGCACCGGGAAGTAGCCCCGGCAGGTGGTGCAGATGTGAGCGGCGAGCTGCGGCTGGAGCGAGTCGAGAAAAACGTACGCGCGAAGCGAGGTGGCCAAGTTGGCTGTCCCCTTTTGGAAGCCGGTTGCTATAGCCAACCGAACACTTGATTGACAAGCGCGGCGTAGATCCAGGTAAAGGGCCGTCATGACTCGCCTCTTCACCCTCCTGTTGGTGCTGACCTCCGCCACCCCCGCGCTGGCGGACGAGGTCTTCAGCGCCGTCCCCCCGGAGACGATAACCCCCTGGTACCTCCCGCGGGGCGCGTTCTTGGGCACCTTCTTCTTCGGCGGAGCGGTGACGCCGCAGGTCCGGGTGCAATGGGAATGGAACGTGGTCCAGGAGACCCGGGACGCCTTCGTGATCGTGCTGGAGGGCGGCGGCGGCTACGCCGTGGCCCGGCCGACGATCGAGCTGGCCTCGGGGGACCCCGCGAAGATGACGTTCTTCTACCAGCACACGGTGATGGCCGGCTTCGCCTACCGGGGCCAGTTCGCCAACGGCTTCAACGTGGGCGTCCAGGGGCTCACCGGGCCGCTCTGGTACGGCGCCCGCTTCGACAACCAGCCCACCGAGGGGTGGCTGACGGGGATGGTGGAGGGGCGCGTCCAGCTCGGCTGGCGCGTGGGCCCGCTGGTGCTGGGCGTGAGCGGCGGCCTGGGCACCCCCTACGCCAAGCCACTGCGCAGGCTCTCCGCGGACTACGTCACCGGCGTGGTGCTCGGCGTGTTCGCGGATTGGCGCGTGGGCCCCAACCGGTAGCTACGCCGGCTCCTCCTCTTCCTCCGGCGGCAGGTCCTCTTCGTCCTCCAGCGGTGGATCCTCCCAGGGGCCGCCGATCGTCAGCCACTGGAGCGCGCGGTGGCGCTCCTCGGCGAGCGCGAAGATCCGGTTCAGCTCGTCATCGCCGATCTGCTCGAAGGCCTTGCCGCGGAAGGGGAAGTCCCCCGCCACGCGCTTGATCAGCCCGTCCTCCTCGAGCCGCACCGCGGTCTGCTTGCCCACGAAGCGCAGCGCGGCGGCGATCATCCCGTTGCGGCCCAGCTTGCGCTCGGCGGCCTTCGCGTCGAACCCCTCGTGCGCCAGGTCCTCCACCAGCGCGTCCGGGTCCACCGCCTCCTCGTCCAGCTCACCCTTGAGCGCATCCCGCGCCATCAGCTCCTGCTCCGCGCGCCACTGGTAGAGCTCCCAGAGCTCGCGCTGCGGCTCCAGCTCCTCCGGCGGCCGCAGCTGCGCCTTCTCCACGAAGGCGGTGGTGGACTGGTAGAGCGGCAGCCCCGCCACCACCGAGCCCAGCTCCACCTGCTGATCCAGGGATGGCAGCTTCCCCTTGCCCAGCGCCCAGCTGAGCATCGCCAGGGCTTCGGCGGTCCAGGAGCCCTCCACGCGATCCTCGTCCGTCCACTCCCCGAGCGGCCGCAGGTAGCGCTCCAGCTCGGAGGGGTTGAGCAGCTCCACCAGCCCTTCGTCCTCCATCCACCGCTGCAGCGAGGCCAGCTCCTTCGCCGCCTCTTTCGGGGGGACCTGCTTGGTCTTCAGCGCCTGCTCGATGATGTAGCGGCGCAGCATCCCGGACAGCGTCAGGGCGCGCAGCGCCACGTCGAACGCCTCCGGCGGCGGCTCCTCCAGCCCCAGGCCCTCGGAGGCCACCTGCTCCAGGAACTCCTCGGGCGTGGCCTCGATCTCCTTGAGGAAGGACTCCACCTTCGCCTTGTCCTCGGCAGAGAGCTTCTCCCCGGCGACCAGCGCCTCGGCGAGCGGGACCATGTCGTCCTCCTCGATGAGCTCGCCCCCCAGATCCTCCGCCGAGCCGTCGTCCTCGAAGAGCGGGGCGTTGTCCAGGTCCTCCTGGTCCACGTCCTCCTCGAAGCCGGAGAAGGGATCCTCCTCCAGGCCGTCTTCCTCCTCTTCGGGCGCCTGCTCCACGTCCACGTCCGCGTCCGGCTCCTCGCCGAAGGGATCTCCCGGCAGCTGCTCCCCGGTGAAGTCGCCCTCTTCGCCTTCCTCCGCCTCCGCGCGCGGCGCCGGGGCGCGGGCGGAGAGCCCCTTGAGCTTCGCCCCGTAGGGGCTCTTCTTGATCAGGTCCACCAGCGGCAGGAGCAGGTAGGCCTCTTCGTCCTGCCCCTCCACCGCGCTCACCAGCTGGTCCAGCAGCGCGTCCCGCGCCTCCGGCTCCAGCTCCTCCAGCGTCCCCAGCACCGCCTTGGGCGCGTACTCCGCCACGTTCGCGAGCAGCAGCGCGTGCTCGTTGGGATCCTGCTCCGCCAGCAGCTGCGCGAGATCCTCCCCCACCTGCTCGGGCGGCTGCTCGGAGACGAAGCGGCTGATCGCCTCGAGCACCTGGGGCTCCACGGCCGGGCTGCGGGCGAGCACGGTGAGCAGATCCGCGCGCGCCGCGCCGTCCTCCGCGGCCAGCTCGAAGAGCTGCTCCAGCCCCAAGTCCAGCAGCGGGGCGGAGAGCAGATCCGCCAGCGGCCGGTCCGCGGCTTCGGCCACCACGCCGTTGAGCTCGTCCGCGCCCAGCTCCGCGAGCAGGCGCAGCAGGTGCTTGGCGGCCTCGGGATCCTCGAGGTGCGGGGCCACCACCGCCGCGTCCACTCGGCTCTTGGGGTGGGAGAGCGCGGCCCGCCAGTGCTCGAACGCGCCGGGGTGGGAGAGCCGGTGGAGGATGCCCGCCGCCCAGACCCGCCCGCGCTCGTCCGGCGCGGCGAGCCGTTTCTCCAGCGCGGCCCGCACCGCCGCACCGTCCTCCAGGGAGAGGATGGCGTCCGCGGCGTTGTTGCGGACGTCCAGGCTCGCCTCGTCCAGGAAGGCGGCCAGCTGCGGGGCGCGGGCCTTGTCGCCGGAGTGGACGAGCCCAAAGGTGGCCCACAGGCGGACCAGCGGCGAGTCCTCCTGGTCGAGGAGCCCGCGCAGCACCGCCACGTCCTCCTTGCGGCGCAGCATCCCCAGGCCGTAGGCGCCCCACATCCGGACCATCTCGGAGTCGTCATCCAGGGCGTGGACGAGGAAGGGGGCTGCCTTGGGGGACTCGAGCTCGGCCAACCCCATGGCGGACTGCTCGCGGACGGCTGGATCTTCGTCGGTGAGGCCGCGGGACAGCTCGGTCAGCTCGTCAGCCATGGAGCGCGCGACTTTACCGCATGTGGTCGGGTCTGCTACGGCCCGCCGCGTGAGCGCGCTCTTCGCTGGCGGAGTCGCTTCGCTGTACGTGGCGGCGGTCGTCGGGATCCACCGGCTGAACGTGTTCCGCCGGCGCGCGGTCGCCGGCGGCTTCCCCACGTTGAGCTGGATGGACTGGGACGAGCTGCTCAAGGGGCTGGTGCCGCCGTCGCCCCCGGGCGTCGTCGGTGGGCAGGCCTCCACCGCCTATGCGCCCCCGCTGGGCGGCGGTCCGGTGCCGGCGCAGTTCCGCGCGGCCGCGCAGCGGCAGCCGGCGGATCCGAAGATCCGGGTGGTGGCGGAGCTGCTCGGCGGCGGCTACGCGGACGTGCTGGAGCCGAAGATCGCCGAGGCCGGCTTCTCCGGCGGCCAGGCGCGCTGGCTCAAGACGCTGGCCCTCGTCCGGCACGATCCGCAGCGCGTGATCGAGCGGCTGGAGAACGCCACCCTGGACTCGGCCCAGGAGCTCTACCTGCGCGAGCACCTGCGCCTGGTGCACCGGACGCACGCCCTCAACCTCGAGCTGGCCGTCTTCTCCGCGAAGCGCCGGCTGGCGGAGGGGCTGGCGCGCTTCGGGGACGTGCCGGCGCTCTTCTTCGCCCGGGCGCTGGCCTCCGCGCGGCTGGGGCAGAACCAGGCCGCGATCGACGACCTGGCCCGCGCCGTGTACTTCAGTCAGCAGTCGGAGTTCTACGTCCGGGCCGTGCTCGAAAGCCCCTATATAGAGGAGGCGCGTCCGGCACTCGTCTTTCAGTGCCGCCAGTCTCTGGATCAACGGGCCGCGGTGGGGTGAAGTCCGGGGGGTGGAGCCCTTCCGGAGCTACATCGCCCGCTTCCTGACCCGCCCGGACGAGCTCAAGTCCCAGCTGGTCTGGCCGGTCCTGCTCTTCGAGCCCGAGGCCACGCCGCCGGAGGGCGAGCCGATCTCCGAGGAGTACCGGCTGCGGACCGCCAGCGGGGCGGGGCTGGGGACGCACCTGGGGGCCACCGAGGCGGTGGTGATCCTGGTCAAGAAGACCAAGGACAACGCCTTCCAGCGCGGGGTCACCGTGGGTCGTACCGGCAACAACGACATCGTCCTGGACGACCCGTCCGTCTCCCGCTTCCACGCCTGGTTCCAGCGGGACGAGCGGGGGGGCTGGACGGTGGCGGACGCCGGGTCCAAGAACGGCACCACGGTCTCCGGCACCCGGCTCAAGAGCAAGAAGCCGATGAGGATCCCCGACATGGCCCGCGTCCGCTTCGGGGAGGTCACCCTCACGCTCTTCCTGCCCGAGCGGTTCTTCAGCTTCCTGGAGGGGCGCGTGGGAGGCTGAGTTGTCTTGCCACCCTCGCGAGGAGCCGCGTAAGTTGCCGCCCACGCAGGACCTTTCGCAACGAAACGCGCAGGCGCAGGAGCACCCCTTTCTTGGCCCTCTCCACCGAAGCCTTTGGGCTCAGCGATGTCGGCAAGAAGCGCCAGCACAATGAAGATTCGATGTTGGTGGATCCGGGGCTCGGCCTGTTCATCGTGGCCGACGGGATGGGCGGTCACGCTGCGGGTGAGGTGGCCAGCGCCCGCGCCACGGAAGTGGTCAAGCAGCACATCCTCGCCAACCGCCAGATCCTGAAGGATCTGGGGCGGGACCCCAACCAGACCAACCGCGCCTCGGCCGCCGCGCTCGTGGAAGTCGCCGTCCAGCGCGCCTGCGCGGACATCTACCGGATCGCCACCAGCGACGTGACCAAGCGGGGCATGGGCACCACGTTCGTGTGCCTGGTGATCGGCGGGAACAAGGGCGTGATCGGCCACGTGGGGGACTCGCGGATCTACCTGGTCCGCCACGGCCAGTGCCACCGCCTCACCGAGGACCACACCCTGGTGGCCGCGCAGCTCAAGGCCGGCACCATCAGCAAGGATCAGGCGGCCTCCTCGCAGTACCGCAACGTGATCACCCGCGCGGTGGGGATCCAGGAGTCCGTGCAGGTTGACACGCTGATCGTCGATCTGCTCCCGGGGGACTGCTTCCTGCTCTGCTCGGACGGGCTGCACGGCTACCTCTCGGATGAGGAGGTCTCTCCGCTCGTCTCCGCCGTGGCGGCGAAGGAGCTGCCCAAGCGCTTCATCGACCTGGCCAACGAGCGGGGCGGCAAGGACAACATCACCGCCGTGGTGGTAACGGTCAGCGGGGACGGCGCGGTCTCCAGCGAGGAGACGGTCGAAGCGCAGTCCCGCATGGAGGCGCTGCGGAAGATCCCGCTCTTCCGGCACCTCACGTACAAGGAGCAGACCGCGGTCCTCTCCATCGCCACCACGCGGACGTTCCCCGCGGGCCGGGAGATCGTCACCGAAGGGCAGCCGGGCGAAGAGCTCTTCGTGGTGATCCGGGGCAGGGTGGCGATCGAGAAGAACGGCGTGGAGATCGCCGAGCTGCGCGCGGGCGGCCACTTCGGCGAGATGGGGCTGATCGACAACGCCCCGCGCTCGGCCACCGTGCGCGCCACCGAGCCCACCCGGGTGATGGTGATCGCCCGCTCGGACCTGATGAACCTCATGAAGCGCGAGTCCATCCTCGCGGTGAAGATGCTGTGGAGCTTCGTCCAGGTGCTCTCGGACCGGCTTCGCACCGCCAACTCGGAGCTCTCCGAGGCGCGGCAGGAGCTGGCCGTGGCCCAGGCGATCCAGCCCTTCGCGGAAGAGTGACCGCATGGGCGGCCGGCGATCCGCGCTCTGGGTAGCCCTGCTCCTCACCGCGGCCTGGGCGCCCGTCGCCCGCGCCAACGTCTTCGAGCAGACCGGCTTCGGGCCGCGCGGGATTGGGATGGCGGGCGCCCTCACCGCGGACGCGCGGGACTACTCCGCCGTCTTCTACAACCCGGCGCTGCTCACCACGCGCACCGACTTTGGGGTGGGGCTCTCCTTCCTCTGGACGCGCGCGGCCACGCAGGTGACGGCGAAGGACCTGAGCCGCACGCTGGACTGCGAGTACTGCCAGCCCGAAGACGCGGCCGGCTTCTCGCTCGGGCTGCTCTTCCCGCTCGCCGGCAAGGTGAAGAACCGGCTGGCGATCGGCGTGGGGGTCCACATCCCCTCCGGCCGCCTGGTGCGCGCCTCGGCCGCGGACACCGACCGGCCCGCCTGGTACTTCTACAAGAACAGCCCGGAGCGGATCGTCGTCTACCTGGGCGCGGGCGTGCGGATCCTGGACGAGCTGCACCTGGGGATCGGCCTGCAGGTGCTCGCCAACCTGATCGGCGATGGCGCCAACGTGAAGATCGACCTCTTCTCCAAGGAGGTCCGCTTCCGCGAGCTGGACGTCTACCTCGCCAGCCGCGGCGGCCCCACCGCCGGCCTCTCGTTCATGCCCAAGCCGTGGCTGCGCTTCGGCCTCTCCTACCGCTGGGAGATGGCCCTGGACTACGCCATCCCCGCCCGGATCGATCTGGTGGGCATTGGCCAGCTGGCCCTCATCGTCTCCGGCGTCGTCCACTACAGCCCGCACACCTTCAACGTGGGCGCGGCGTGGGACGTCACCGATGACGTGACGATCACCGCGGACGCCAACTGGGCGCTCTGGAGCCGCGCCCCTACGCCGTACATGCAGCTGGACGTGGACGTCAGCGGCGAGACCCTGCGGGGGCTGGGCCTGGACGACATCCTGGATCTCAAGTCCGGCCGCCAGGCGCCCGGCTTCTCCGACACGATCACCGGCCGGCTCGGGCTGGAGTACCGGGTGAGCCCGCGCTTCGCGGCGCGGCTCGGCGCCTTCTACCGCCCCACCCCGGTGCCGCGGCAGGACGTGCCCGGCACCAACATCCTGGACGCCTCCGCGCTCGGCGCCTCCGTGGGCGCGATGATCGGCTTCCCGGATCCGCTGGAGGTCTTCTCCAAGGACATCCACCTGGAGCTGGCGGGGCAGGCGCAGCTGCTCCTGCCGCGCGAGGCGAACAAGGAGGCCACGGACACCGTGCCCGCCTACACGTATGACGGGAAGATCTACTCGCTCAACGTGGCCTTCAACTACGCCTTCTAGAAAAGCGAACGGCGCCGCTCCTCGAGGGGAGCAGCGCCGCCTGGCGCTTCGTTCGATTCCGCGACCCGCTCTAGTTCGTCTCCCAGCCGAGGTCCGGCTGCGGGGGAGAGTCGGAGGTCACGCCGTCGAGCTTGTGGTCCTCGCCGTTGTTGGCGAGCGCCAGGCCACCCGCCACGGCGGCGGTGGTGGCGGCGGCCGCGGCGCCGCCGATGAGCAGGTTCCGCTTCAGCTTGCTGCCGCCCGCCGCGGCCGTCTCGGTCGCCGCAGGGGCCGCCGCGTCGCCAGCCGCGGGGGCCTCCGGCGCCTTGAGGCTCTGCAGGCGGCAGATGACGCGGGTGCCGTCGTCCAGCTGCACCGTGGCGTGGGTGGAGGCGCGGTCGAGCACCGTGCCGCTCTTGCCGAAGAACTCCCAGCTCGGATCCGAGTTGATGGTGACGCGGTTGCCCGGCTTGGCGAGCTTGAACTGCTCCTTGGTCACGCCCTGGAACTCGGGGGCGTTCTTGGCGAAGTTCTCGGTGACGGTGGCCGCGCCCTGGCTGTCCACGGTCACGCTGGTGTTCTCCAGCCGATCCAGGAAGCCCTTGGCCTCGTCCCGCGCCGACTCCAGCTTCTTGGCGCCGGACTCCAGCCCCACCCAGTTGAGGTGGGCGGTCTTCTGCTTGGCCTCCAGCTCTTTGACCGCCTTCTCCGCGGCCTTGAGGTCGTCGTTGCCGGCGCCCTTGGCGTTGATGGACTTGTCCGAGCGCTCGGTCTTCAGCGTCTTGATCGCCTTGTCGAGCTCCGCACGGACCTTGTCGAGATCGCCCTTGGCGGTGGTGGCCAACGCGCGGGCCTCGGTGGCGCCCTGGGTGAGGCTCTGCACCGCGTCCTTCGCCATGGTCAGCTGCGTGCCGGCCTCGCCGGCGCTGTTGACGGCGAAGACGCCCTTGCCCGCCGCCGCGTGCGCGCGGGTGGAGATGGCCGCCGCGGCGTCCGCCTGGGCCTGGGCCAGCTTGTCGGTGAGCGACTTCTCGAAATAGGAGTTGGCGGTGCCGGGGCCATCCGAGAGCGCGGTGCGCAGCGCGTTCACGGCCTCGAGCTCGTTCGGGTGCAGCGCCTCGTAGGCGCCGGCCTCGTTGCCCACCAGCAGCTTGGAGGTGTCGATCGTGTGGAGGTCCGCCGGGTTCACCGCGTGCTGCGCGTTCACCGCCCCGCCCACGCGCACCCCCTCGTCACCCGCGTAGTAGAGCTTGTACGAGCCGCTCTGGATCTCCGGGGCGATCTCCTTCGCCGAGCGGATGAGCGCGCGCGCTTCCGAGGCCTGGGCCTTGTACGCCGCGGTGATGGTCGCCTTGCCGAGTTCGTTCACGCCAGCCATGGTCACTCCTGAAATTTCGAAGAGAACGTCTTGGAGCCATTATCAGTGTCTGAGGAGAAGAGTTGCGGCGTGTGAGTGCGCTGTAAGTTCCATGGGTTGCAATGCATGACGGCGGTCTCAGCCAGCGAAAATGCAAAGGTGCTGAGCAATTTGTCCAGCCGCGGAACCATTGGGACGGGCTTCGTGTCCTTTAGCCGTTGGAATGGGGCCGCCGGGCTCCTGCGTTAGCCTCCAACCTCCTCGCATGCGCAAGTGGCTCCTCCTTCCCGGTTCCGCGCTCTTGCTCCTGGCGGGGGTGGCGGTGCTGTGGCCTGCTTCGCCTCCCCAGGTCGCCTCGGCGCCCACGGTGGCGGTGGAGCCGTTCAGTCCGGTGGCGGTCCTGGCCGAGCCGGGCGCGCAGGGGTTGGCGCTGACCGGCCGGGTGCTGGATCCGCTGGGCAGGCCGGTGGCCGGCGCGGAGGTCATGCTCGCCGCGAGCGCACAGCGTGCGCTGTCCACCGCCGCCTGCCCGGTCTGCGAGGAGCCGCTGCTCGCCTGCGAGGCCCGTGAGACGGGGCTGACGGTGGAGGCCCACCTGGTCGCGCACCAGGGATCGCTGGCGCCGGCGATGACGGTGCGGACCGACGAGAAGGGCGCCTTCCGCTTCGATCGGCTCGCCGGGGTCTCCTTCTCGGTCTGGGCCCGCGCCCCGGCCGCGCGGCTGGGGACGGCGCTGCGCGAGCGCGCCGCGCCGGG
>JBGATB010000009.1:0-259964 GCA_044229415.1 Myxococcaceae bacterium
GAGCCGTGGCTTCGCTATCGCTTCTTTCAGTCCCGGCCTCGCGGCCGACAAACCTTGCGAGTTGCTTGGGTCGCTACGACCTGCTTCCCAGAGGACTTGCACCTCCTGACCGTGCCCATGCTGGGCACACCGACTACGGGACTGCGTCCCTACGCTCGGGGTGAACGGGGCTGGGCACCCCTCGACTCCGCTCGCGGTGAACGGGCGTGCCGTCACTTCCCCGCGTCGCCCTCTTCCTTCTCGGACAGGCCGTGCTTGGCGAGCCGGTACCGGAAGGACCTGAACGTGAGCCCGAGCAGATCCGCGGCGCGCATCTTCACGCCCTCGGCGCGCTTGAGGGCGGAGAGCAGGTACTTGCGCTCCGTCTCGTCGAGGAAGCGCTCGAGCGAGAAGCCGTTGCCGAGGGGCAGGTCGCCGGTGGTGGGCGGCGCCGGCTCCTGCACGCCGCGCAGCGGCGCGGGCAGCGTGTCCGGCCCGAGCAGCTCCGAGTCGGAGAGCGTGGCGGCGCGCTCGACCATGTTCTGCAGCTGCCGGACGTTTCCGGGGAACGGGTAGCGCTGGAGCAGGGCCAGCGCCTCGGGCGAGAACTTCAGGCTCGGCCGGGCGAGCTCCTCGCGGAACTCCTCCAAGAACAGGTTCGCGAGCTCGGGGATGTCTTCCGGGCGGTCGCGCAGGGGCGGCAGCTCCACGGAGATGACGTTGAGCCGGTAGAAGAGGTCCTCGCGGAAGCGCCCGGCCTTCACCTCGGCCTCGAGGCGGCGGTTGGTGGCGGCGAGCAGGCGGGCCTCGAAGGGCACCTCCTGGGTGCTGCCCACCGGCTTCACCTTCCGCTCCTGGAGGACGCGCAGGAGCTTCACCTGCGTGGGGAGCGGGATCTCGCCGATCTCATCGAGGAAGACGGTGCCATCCCGCGCGGAGGCGAGGATGCCGGCCCGGTCCCCGGTGGCGCCGGTGAAGGCGCCCTTCACGTGGCCGAACAGCTCGCTCTCCAGCACCCCTTCGGCCAGCGCGGCGCAGTTGACGGGCAGGAAGGGCTGCCCTGCCCGGGAGCTCTTCCAATGGATGGCGCGGGCGACCAGCTCCTTGCCCGTACCGCTCTCGCCGGTGATCAACACGGTGGACTTGGAGGCGGCGACCTTCTCCACCAGCGTCCAGACGGCCTGCATCTGGGGGCTCTTGCCCACCCAGAAATGCCCGCGCCCTGGGCCCACGGAGCGGCGCAGCTCCTGGTTCTCTTGCAGCAGCGCCCGCTTCTCGAGCGCCTTCTGGACGAGGAGCTTGAGCTCTTCGTTGTCGAACGGCTTGAGGATGTAGTCGTAGGCGCCCTCGCGCATCGCCTCCACGGCGGCGGAGGGGCTGCCGTACGCGGTGATGAGGATGACCTCGGGCGCGAGCGGCATGGCGCGGGCGGCCTTGAGGATGGTGAGCCCGCTCTCCTTGCCCAGCTTCATGTCGGAGACGACCACCTCCGGCTTCTGGGCGGTGAGCGCGGCGAGCGCGGCCGTGACGTTGGAGGCGGTGAGCACCTCGTGGCCCGCCCGCTGGAGCAGCGCCTGGAGGTACTCCCGCATGGACAGCTCGTCGTCAACGACCAGGATCTGCAAGTGCCCCCTCTACGGTGGAAGGAAGACCGACCACGAACTCGGTCCCGGCTTCGCGGGACGAAGAGACCTGAATCATCCCTCCATGCGCCCGCACAATCGAGTGCGCAGTGGAGAGCCCCAGCCCGGTCCCCCCCTCCCGGGTGGTGAAGAAGGGGTCGAAGATCCGCTGCAGATCCGTCTTGGGGATGCTCCCGGCGGAGTCCCACACGCGGATGGCGGGGGCGCCCAGCCGCTCGTCCACCTCCACCCGGACCATCCCGCCGGGGCCCACGGCGATGAACGCATTGCGCAGCAGGTTGAGCAGCACCTGACGCATCTGGTCGCCGTCCGCGAGCGCGGTGACAGGCGCGAGCCGCAGCTCGATCTGCACGCCGCCGGAGAGCGGATCCGCGCGAAGGAGCTCCACCGTGTCCGCCACGAGCCGGTCCAGCGCGCAGGGGCGCAAGGACGGAGGGGGCGGCCGGGCGAAGCGCAGGAAGTCCTCCACCAGGGCGGAGAGCCGGTCGGACTCGCGCAGCAGGATGTTGGTGAGCGCCCGGTCCGCACCCACCTCATCCGACAACATCTGCGCGGAGCCGCGCATGGACGCGAGCGGGTTGCGGATCTCATGCGCCAGCTGCGCGGCGAGCGTGCCCAGCGCGGCCAGGTGATCTATCCGCTTGAGCTCCGTCTCCACGCGGCGCAGGTCGGTCAGGTCCTGGAAGACGACCAGCAGCGAGCCGTCCTTGCCCTCCAGCGGGGAGGTGTTGAGCCCGAGCGTCTTCTTCCCCTGGGGCGTCTCCACGGTGAGCTCGCTGCGGCGGGAGATGCCCAGCTTGAGCACCCCGGGGATGAGGGTCTCGATCTGCGTGGGCGGGTGCTCGCCGTCCTTGAGCTCGAGCAGCGCCGCGGCGGCCTTGTTCACGAAGGTGATGGTCCCGTTGGCCTCGCAGGTGATGAGCCCAGACGGCATGCAGGCCAGGATCTGCCGCTGCAGCCGGGCCATCTCCGCCAGATCCGCCTCGCGCTCGGAGAGCCGGCCGCCGGTGGCGCGCAGCTGCTTGGAGAGGAAGCTCGCCAGCGCGGCGATCAGGAACTGCGCCAGCGTGTTGGTGGCGACCAGGAACGCCATCCGCGGCCCGGAGAGCGGCGCGGAGCCCATGGGCGGGCGCAGCACGTTCTCGTGCAGCAGGGCCACCAGCGTGGCGTAGGCGAAGGAGGACGCGCCGGCGGCGATCAGCGCGCCGCGCTGGTAGAGCAGGATGGACGCCGCCACCACCGCGATCGAGTACGTGAAGGTGAGCGGGGACTCGGCGCCGCCGGTCAAATAGACGAGCGCAGACGCGAGCACGATGTCGCCGAACACCTGCACGTAGGCGGCGCTCGGACCGACCTTCTTCGACCGCAGCACCAGGCCGTAGACCACCGTGGCCAGGTAGACGAGGACGATGATTAGGAAGGAGGAGGAGTCCTCCCGGGAGAGCTCTCCGGAGAACGGCTGGGAGAGCGTGCGCGCGGCGATGGTGGCGAGCAGCAGCGTGGTGGCCACCGTCCGGAAGACGGTGAGCCAGACCAGCTTGACGCGCAGCTCGCTCGTTCCCCACGCGGCCTGACCGGCCGCGACGGGGAGCTCGCCGCTACTTGATCGCACTGGCGATCGAGAAGATCGGGAGGTACATCGCGATGAGGAAGCCGCCGACCACGATGCCGAGGAACACCATCAAGAGCGGCTCGATCATCGCCGTCAGGCCGGCCACCGCGGTGTCCACTTCGTCGTCGTAGAAGTCGGCGATCTTGTTGAGCATCGCGTCCATGGCGCCGGTGGCCTCGCCCACGCCGATCATCTGGACCACCATCGGCGGGAAGACCTTCGTCTCCAGCAGGGGGCCGGCGATGTTCTTGCCTTCGGAGATCTTCGAGCGGACGTAGTAGATGCCCGCCTCCACCGTGCGGTTACCGGCGGTCTTCGCGGTGACCTCCAGGGCGTCCAGGATCGGCACGCCGGAGGAGATCATGGTGCCGAGCGTGCGGGTGAAGCGCGCCACCGCCACCTTGCGGATCACCTCGCCGAAGAGCGGCGTCTTCAAGATCACCTTGTCGAAGATCTTCCGGCCCTTGGGGTTCCGGTAGAACGTGGTGAAGGCCACGGAGAAGGCGATGATCCCGCCGATCAAGTAGAGGATGTAGCTCTGCAGCCAGTCCGAGATGTCGATGATGAACTGGGTGGGCGCGGGCAGCGCCGAGCCGAAGTCCGAGAACATCTTGGCGAACACCGGCGTGACCTTGAGGAGCAGCACCGCGGTCACCACGATCGCCACGATGATGACGATCGCCGGGTAGGTCATCGCGCTCTTCACCTTGCGCTTGAGCTTCTCGGACTTCTCTTTGTAGGTCGCGAGCCGGTTGAGGATCGTGTCGAGGATACCGCCCACTTCGCCTGCGGCGCAGAGCTGGACGTAGAGCTCGTCGAACACCTTCGGGTGGTCTTTGAGCGCGTCCGCGAAGGTGGAGCCGCCCTCGACCTTGGCCTTGATCGCGAAGACGACCTTCTTGAAGCCGGGGTTGTCCATCTGGCCGCCGAGGATCTCCAGGCACTGCACCAGCGGCAGGCCTGCGTCGATCATCGTGGCGAACTGCCGGGTGAAGACGAGGAGGTCCTTGCCGGTGACCCCGCCCATCCCGGGCAGCTTGATGTTGATCTCGATCGGCTTCTTCTTGACCTTGGTCGGGTTGAGGCCGAGCGACTTGAGCCGGTTGTTCACCGACTCGGCGTCACCGGCCTCCATCTCGCCCTTGCGGACCTCGCCCGCCTTGGTCCGGGCCTCCCAGACCCAGATCTGGACCTTCTTGACTGGGGCCTTCAGCGCCTGGGCGGGGGCTGCCATGAGCGATTCCTTTCAGCGAACTCGACTTGAGACCGCGCGGGAGGACCGTGCGGCGGATTCTACAAAGTGTGCTCAGCGACCGCCCGGCTGACCTGCAGGGCGCTGCTGTCCGGCAAGGTGGGCGCCGCCCCCACTGGCGATGATGTTCTTCAGCTCTTCCGGGTCCGAGCTGCGGGCGAAGGCCTCGTCCTGGGAGATCTGCCGGCGCATCAACAGCCCCGCCAGCGCCTGGTTGAAGGTCTGCATCCCGTACTTGGCCTGGCCCACCTGCATGGACGAGTAGATCTGGTGGACCTTGTCCTCGCGGATGAGGTTCCGGATGGCGGGGTTGGGGATCATGATCTCCAGGCAGAGCACGCGGCCCGGGGAGCCCTGCTTGGCGATCAACGCCTGGCTCATGATCCCCTCCATCACGAAGGAGAGCTGCGCGCGCACCTGCGGCTGCTGGTACGGCGGGAACACGTCCAAAATCCGGTTGATGGTCTGCACCGCGCTGTTGGTGTGCAGGGTGGCAAAGCAGATGTGGCCGGTCTCGGCGATCACCAGCGCCGCTTCGATCGTCTCCAGGTCCCGCATCTCGCCCACCAGCACCACGTCCGGGTCCTGGCGGAGGATGTACTTGAGCGCCGTCTTGAAGTTCCGCGTGTCCGCGCCCACCTCGCGCTGGTTGACGAGGCAATTCTTGTGCGGGTGCAGGTACTCGATCGGATCTTCGATCGTCATGATGTGCTCGTGACGCTCGGAGTTGATCTTGTCGATGATGGACGCGAGCGTGGTGGACTTGCCCGAGCCGGTGGGGCCGGTCACCAGCATCAGCCCGCGCGGCCGCTTGGAGAGCTCCGCCACCACCGGGGGCAGCCCCAGCTCCTGGAAGGTGAGGATCTTGAAGGGGATGGTCCGGAAGGCGCCGGCCACCGCGCCGCGCTGCATGAAGATGTTCGCGCGGAAGCGGGAGAGCCCCTTCACGCCGAAGGAGAGGTCCAGCTCGTTCTCCTCCTCGAACTTGTGCTTCTGCGCGTCCGTGAGGATGGAGTAGCAAAGCTGCTTGGTGTGGACCGGCGTGAGCGGCTCGGTCTTGAGCGGGACCAGCTCTCCGTCGATCCGCAGCTGGGGCGCGCTGCCCGTGGTGATGTGAAGGTCCGAGGCGCCCTTCTCGACCATCGCCTTGAGCAGCTGGTGCAGGTTGGCCACGAGCGTTCGTCCTCTCTTAGAACCGGTCCGGCGCGGTGTTGGCGACCACTTCGGCGAGCGTGGTGGTGCCGCCGATCATCTTGTTGAGCGCGGACATGCGCAGCGTCTGCATGCCCAGCCGGATCGCCTCCTGCTTGAGCTCCGCCGCGGAGGCGCCGTTGATCACCAGCTCCTTGAGGCCGTCCCAGAAGGGCATGACCTCGTAGATCGCCACGCGGCCCCTATATCCGCGGTCGTTGCACTCGCGGCAGCCCCCCGGCTCGAAGGCGGTGAAGCTGCCGATCCGGTCCGGCGGCACGCCGGCGTCGACCAGCGCCTGCTCCTCCACGCTCGAAGGCTTCTTGCAGGCCTGGCAGAGCTTGCGGCACAGGCGCTGCGCGAGGATCAGGTTGAGCGAGGCGGTCACGAGGAACGGCTCGATGCCCATGTTGAGCAGGCGGCTGACCGTGCCTGGGGCGTCGTTGGTGTGGAGGGTGGAGAGCACCAGGTGGCCGGTGAGCGCTGCCTTCACGCCGATCTCCGCGGTCTCGAAGTCGCGGATCTCGCCGATCATGATGGTGTCCGGGTCCTGCCGCAGGAAGCTGCGCAGCGCCGCGGCGAAGTTGAGCCCGATGTCGTCGTGCATCTGCACCTGGTTGATGCCGGCGAAGTTGAACTCCACCGGGTCCTCCGCGGTGCTGATGTTCACGTCCACCGTGTTGAGGGACGAGAGCGCCGAGTAGAGCGTGGTGGTCTTGCCGGAGCCCGTGGGGCCCGTCACCAGCACCATGCCGTACGGCCGGTCGATCGCTTCCTTGAACCACTTGAGCGGCTCGGGCTCGAAGCCGAGCTTGGTCATGTCCAGCTGCAGGTTGCTCTTGTCGAGCAACCGCATGACCACCTTCTCGCCGAAGAGCGTGGGGCACACGCTCACGCGGAAGTCCATCTCCTTGCCGCCGCCGATCTTGATCTTGATGCGGCCGTCCTGCGGCAGCCGGCGCTCGGAGATGTCCAGCGAGGCCATGATCTTCAGACGCGAGGTGATCGCGTTCTTGAGCTTCATGGGCGGCTTCATCACGTCGTACAGCGAGCCGTCGATCCGGAAGCGGACGCGGAAGTCCTTCTCGTAGGGCTCCACGTGGATGTCGGAGGCGCCCTTCTTGATCGCGTCCAGGAGAATGAGGTTCACCAGCTTCACCACCGGGGCGTCGTCCGCGCCCTTGGCGATGTCCTCGATGTTCTCGGTCTCTTCCTTGGCGACTTCGACGTCTTCGTCCACCTGGCCGACGATCTCGTCGAGCGTGGGCCCCTTCTCCGCGTAGTAGCGCTCGATCGCCTCGCGGATGGAGGGCTCGGAGGCGACCACCGCTTCGATGGTGTAGCCGGTGAGGAACTTGAGATCGTCGACCGCGTAGATGTTGGACGGGTCGCACATCGCCACGATCAGCGACGGGCCGGCGCGGTTGACCGGGATCACCAGGTGCTTCTCCGCCACGTCCTTGGGGACGAGCTTGATGATGTCCGGGTCGATGTCGAAGTCTTTGAGGTTGATCGCCGGGACGCCGTACTGCTTGGAGAGGAAGTCGGTGAGCTTCGACTCCTCGATCGCGCCCGTCTTGATCAGCGCGGTGCCGATGCGCGTCCCGTTCCGCTGCTGATCTTCTTGTGCCTTGCGCAGCTGCTGAACGGAGATCAGGTTCTCGCGGACGAGCAGCTCACCCAGTCGACCGGACATTCGTCTTCGCCTCTTCGCGCGTGAGGTGCGGCGGGGAAAAAATCGGGAGGGGAACAGTTGCGGATTTAAGCGTCCGCTTCAGACCCACGCAAGGAACGCACAGAGGCGCGGATGTGGGACACCAGAGCGAAATTGCTCGGGAAATTGGCTACTCGGCTGCCCGGGCAATGACCTCTCGAGCGCTCTCCACGTCCCGGCGGATCTGACCCACCAGCTCTGGCACCGAAGCGAAGCGCTGCTCCGCCCGCAGCCTGTCCAGGAACTGCACGCACAGCCGCTTTCCGTAGAGATCTCCGGCGAAGTCGATGACGTGGACCTCGATCGTCACCTCCGCCCCGCCGAAGGTAGGCTTCACGCCGATGTTGGCCGCACCTGGGAGCCAGGTACCCCCTAGCGCGGCCTGCGGCTCCGCCTCAGGGAGCACCTGCACCCGCACCGCGTACACGCCGGGCGCCGGCCGCAGCTCGTTCTGGGTGTCCACGTTCGCCGTGGGAAAGCCGATCCCCCGCCCCCGCCCCTGCCCCGGCACCACCGTGCCCTCGAGATCGAAGAAGCGCCCGAGCAGCCGGTGCGCGGCGCTCACCCGCCCTTCGAGGATGTACTCGCGCACCTTGGTGGAGGAGGCCACCACGCCGTCCACCGTCACCGGCGCCACCACGTGCACCTGCGCCCCGCGCGCCGCGGCCGCCGCCTTGAGCGTCTCGATGGTGCCGGCCCGCGCCACGCCGTAGGTGAAGTCCGAGCCGACCACCACGTGGCGCGCGCCCACCCCGTCCAACAGCGCCGCCTCGAACTGGGCCGGAGGGGTGCGCGCGTACTCGAGCGTGAAGGGCTGGACGATGGCGGCGGAGAGGCCGTAGCGGGCGAAGAGGGAGAGCTTGCGCGGCAGCAGCGTGATCAGCTTCGGCGCCAGCTCCGGCTGCAGCACCTTGCCCGGGTGGGGCTGGAAGGTCAGCGCCACCGGCCGCGCGCGCCGGGCCGCCTCGGCGAAGAGCGCCTGGTGTCCCAGGTGCACGCCGTCGAAGTTGCCCAGGCAGAGCGCGCAGCCCTGCAGCCCGCGCGCCTCTGCCAGCCCTTGAAAGACGTCCATCCGGGCCAGGTCATATTCGCGTGGTGCGGACGCGACAAGCCTTGTAGGAAGCGCGCGCATGGGTCGTCCTCCGCTGCTCCCACAGCCCGTCGGCAAAGAGTTCGTGGGCCTCACCCAGCCCCCGGACTGGGACGCCGTCTTCGGCTTCAAGGGGCCGCTGGAGCTGGAGATCGGCAGCGGCACCGGCGGCTTCGCGCTCGAGTACAGCCGGCGCTTCCCCCACGTGCGCTACGTGGCCTTCGAGTGGCGCAAGAAGTTCGCCCGGGACACCCAGGCGCGGGCGGACAAGCGCGGCCAGAAGAACCTCCGGGTGATCGAAGCGGACGCCCGCATCGAGATCCCCCACCTCTTCACCCCTGGCTCGCTCTCCGTCATCCACCTCCAGTTCCCGGACCCGTGGTGGAAGAGGGCGCACCAGAAGCGCGCGGTGCTCAAGCCGGACTTCACCCGGCTGCTCCTGGACCTGATGGTCCCCGGCGGGCTCTTCGACATGCGCACGGACGTGGAGGACCGGGCCGTCCGCATGCTGGCGGTGCTGGAGGAGGCCGGCTTCGTCAACCCGCTCGGGGCGGGCACCTTCCACCCGTACGATCCCGAGGAGGTCCCCTCCACCCGCGAGCGCCGCTACCTCGCCACGGGCGAGCCCGTTTACCGGGCCCGCCTGCGCAAGCCGCCGGTGCCAGCGAACGATGTGGCCCCCGTACGTCTTTGACGAAGCCCTTGTTTCCGCTAAACACCTTCCCCGTGCGAGCCGCGGCCGCCCTCCTCCTCTTGCTGAGCGCCACCGCGTGTAACCGGCCGCGCTTCGACACGCCTCTCAACGCGTACCTGTCCTTCACTCGGCTGCTTCAGAAGGAGGACCTGAAGGGCGCGTACCAGGCCCTCTCCACCGCCACCCGGACCGAGCTCGAGGCGCGCTCCCAGGCGCTGGCCAAGGCCTCCGGGGGCTCGCTGCGGAATGAGCCCATCTTCCACCTCTTCACGCCGGGCCTGCGCCCGTCTGAGGTGACGAACGTGGAGGTGGTGAAGGAGGAGGCGGACTCCGCCGTGCTGGGCGTCCAGAGCGGCGGGCAGCGCCAGGAGGTGAAGATGGTGCGGGAGGCGGAGGGCTGGCGCGTGGATCTTTCCGAGCAGCTGAAGCGTTCACCGGCTACTGGGGCCGCAGACGGAGCGGGGGCTCCGGGATAGAGTTTCGTCGTGACCGATCGCAAGACCAGGCGTCCTCCTCCTCCTCCGGTGGAGGTGATCCGCCGTCCGGCTTCCTCACCCAGCGCGCCTTCGCCAGGGACCGCCCCGGCGCCCACGCCCTCGGCGGCGCCGCCTTCGCCCGCGCCTTCGCCCGCGCCCACGCCGACCGTGGCGCCCGCGGCGGTCCGCCCGGCGGCCGGCCCGGTGGCCCCGCGCCCGGTCTCGCCCGGCGGCCCGGTGGTCAGCCACGGGCACGTCCCCGTCGGTCCGCGCCCGTCCGGGCCCCCGAGCCCCTCCGCGGGTCCGCCCCGCCCGGGCGGCCGTCCGCCGTTCGGCGGTGGGGGTGAGCGCCGCGGTCCGCCCCGCCCTCGCGGGCCGGTCACCCCGCCCACGCCGGAGGCGATCAACGCGCTCGCCAAGCGCGAGCACGTCCCCGCCCGCATCGCCAAGGGCGAGCTGGAAGGGAAGATGAAGGCCCGGGTGTGGCGCAAGCTGCACAAGGAAGAGGCGGGCCGGTTCGATCAGGTCTACCAGCTGATGGACGCCAACCCCGGGCTGGATCTGGCGGACGCGTTCGGCGCGCTCCAGAGCGGGCTGACGCCCGCGGAGTTCCTCGCCCGGAAGGCCCGCACCCAGAAGAAGGCGCAGGTGAAAGAGGCGCGCGGCTCGGTCGCCGCGGACGCGGTGAACCAGTTCGTGGAAGCGCTGCTGCAGCAGAAGACCGAGCTCTCGGTGGTGCTGGCGGAGCGCACGCTCTTGGACGTGCTCACCAAGGTGGAGCCGGTGGCCTTCAACTTCGAGAAGGCCGGCCGCGTGGAGAAGCTCCAGGTGGTGGTGATGGCCCGCCGCGCGAGCTGGGAGCGGATGTCCGCCAGCCTCGAGCGGGACAGCAAGCTCGCCCAGAAGCCGGCGGCGGTGGTGCGCCAGCCGGAGAAGCGGCCGGTGTCGGATCCGCGCCCCTTCGTGGACCTGGTGGGGCGCACGCTGGACCTGACCCTGCGCAACGGGCTGCGGCTGGTGCTGCCGCTCCTGGGCACCGGCCCGTTCGACCTGCTGCTCGGCGCCGGCGAGGACGCGCTGTTCGTCCCCCTCCACGCCATCCTCAAGTGGCAGACCGAAGGGGGCCCCCCTCAGGTTTCCACGGAGCCGCCGGCGAGCTGACCTGCCTTTGGCCCCGGGCTCTTCAGCCCTTCACGGTGCCTGCGGGCGGGCACGCGCGTTGCTGAGCTGCCCGCCTATGCGCCTGCTCCTGCTCGCCGTGTCCTCCGCATTGCTGTGGCTCGCCGCCTGTGGCAGCCCGCGCTGCGTCACCGCCGCCCCCGCGCCGATCTCCGCCGAGCCGCTGGGCGGCGTCTGCCGCCGGGACGGGGACTGCGCCTCCGGCCTCTCCTGCGTGGAGGGCTACGCGCAGGCGCCCTCCTCCGCGTACGGCGTCCGCACCGGGGTAGCGGCCTCCCTGTGCACGCGCGACTGCTCGGTGGTGGCCTGCCCCACCGGCAGCACCTGCACCGAGGTCAGGCCCTCCTCGGGCGCGGCGGTGAAGGTCTGCGTGCCCACCTGCGCGGCGGACGCCGAGTGCGAAACCGGCACGCGCCGCGGAAAGTGCGAGCCGATGACGGACGGCGGCGTGAAGCTCTGCGTGCCCATGGCCTGCAGCTACGACGGGATCTGCGGCAGCGGTGGCTGGACCTGCGTGGACACCGGCGCGTGCGTGGGCGGCAGCGCGGGCAGCGGGATCTCCGACGTGCGCGCGCTCGACGTGGGCTGGTGCAAGAAGGGCAGCTAGCCCTTCGACGAGCGCGCGTGCAGCGGGATCACCTGGCTGACGTGCGTGCCGGCGCGGGCGGACTTGGCGCGGCGGATGAGCAACGGCAGATCTCCCACGCCGTGCTCCACCGCCGCGCGCAGGTCCGCGAGCCGCTCGCTGTGGCGGCGCAGCGGCAGCTCGGGCACGGCGAGCGCCCCCAGCTCCTCCATCGCCACCTGCGCGCGGGCCAGCTGTCCCTGCGCGCGCTCGCGGTCCTTCTGCGCCAGGCTGAGCCAGGCCGCGGTCTCTTCCCCCACCAGCTCCAGCTCGCAGCCCAGCCCCTGGATCAACCGGCCGTCCGCGCTGCTGCGCTCCACCCGGGTGACCTCCACCGTCACGTGCCGCTGATCTCCGCGCGTCACCGCCGAGGCGAGCACGCGCGCGGTCCAGTCGTCCTCCTTCACGTTGCCGGCCAAGAGCACCCAGCGGGAGAGCCCGCGCGAGACGTTGCCGAGCGTCACCACCAGGGCGTCGTCCTCGGTGTGCGTGGGGAAGGCGTGCCGGCACCCGAGCGAGCGGAAGCCCTGCGGCGTCACCCGCAGGGACGCGCCGGTGGCCACCTCGCCGAAGAGGAGCGAGAAGACGCCGCCCATCGCCACCGGCAACCCGTCCGGGCCGTCCACGTGCTCGAAGGCGTTGCCCGAAGGGAGCGTGAGGCCGCTCAAGATCTCCGCGACATAGTGGCGCGCCAGCCCGAGCGCGTGCACCGCCACGCCGCTCTGCGCCAGCTTGCTCCCCAGCGCCTCGAAGGCGGCGTCGCTGTCCGGCCCCACGGAAGGCTCTCCATCCGTGAGCACGAGCAGCTTGGGGCGCATCCCGGGTACCAGGAGGCGCTGCAGCGCCTTCGCGCCCAGCTCCACCGCCTGATGCAGCGCGGTGCCGCGGCCGGTGCGCACCTCCGCCAGCGCGTCCGCCATCCTGCGCTTGCCGCGCTCGTCCATGGGGCACAGCGGGACCCGCTGCTCCGCCACGCCGTCGAAGACGAGCAGCCCCAGGAAGTCATCCGCGCCCGCCTGCTCGAGCAGCGAGTGGGCGGCCTCCACCGCCGCCGCCAGGGGCGCGCCCTTCATGGAGCCGCTGCGGTCCAGCAGCAGGTTCACCATGACCGGAGACCGCGGCTCGTCCCCTTCGGACTCGGCGCTGACCAGCAGGTGGCCTTCACGCCCGGTGCTCCCCTGCAGCTCCACGGCCTTGGCGGTCCACTTCATGCGGCCGCATTGTAGAGCCAGCAGACCTTCCGCGGCGTCGCGCGACATGGGGTATGAAGACGCACACGCCTTACGACGTCCGAGACCGCATCCGTTCCACCCTGCAAGGAAGCCCTTGAAATGAGCTACCTCCCCAAGCTGCTCAAGCCCCTATTGGCCCTCACCCTCGCCGGAGCCCTCTGGGCGCTGGGCGGCCAGGCGTTCGCCGCCGAGCCCACCAAGGGCGCCAAGCCCACCGAGCCCCCCAAGCCCGCCGTGGTGCCCAAGCCGGCCGAGGCCGCAAAGCCGGCCGAGGCCGCTAAGGCCCGGGTGATCGAGATGAAGGTCACCGACAAGGGCTACGAGCCGAGCCCGATCACCGTGAAGAAGGGCGAGCCGCTGAAGCTGATGATCACCCGAACCACGGACCACACCTGCGCCACCGAGATCATCATCCCGGACCACAACATCAACGCCGAGCTGCCCCTCAACAAGCAGGTGGAGGTGGCCTTCACGCCCAGCAAGACCGGGACGCTCAAGTACGGCTGCGGCATGGGGATGATGATTGCCGGCGTGATCAAGGTGGAGTAGCCCGTCCACCTCGAGCGTAGTGAGGCCGCCGCCCATTGGGCGGATCAATCAAGGCAAGAAACGTGAGCCGTCCGCTCAGCCCGAGCGAAGTCGAGGGCCCCACGAGCGAGAGTCCCTACGATCGGTGGGCCCTCGACTTCGCTCGGGCTGAGCGGGGCGCGGGCAAGTTTCAGGTCAGGCCGTCAGGCCGTAGTCGAGAGGCGGCACCCACGCTCGGTCCACGCTGAGGAGATTTCGGGCGTGGGTGCCGCCCCTCGACTAAGGCCTGACGGCCTACGCTCGGGGAAAACGGGGGAGGTCCCCGCGTCGTGAGGAACCCTTTCACCCGGTGGCTGCTCGTCGCTTCGCTCCTCGTGGGCGCTTCTGCGGCGGCGCAGCAGCCCATCCCGGAGCGGCTCTACGTGGGGCCCGCGGTGCTGGTGGGGAGCAGCCGGCTCACCGGGCTGGGCGGCGCCTACGTGGGCCTCGCCGAGGGCGCGGACGGGATGGCGAGCAACTACGCCTCGCTCGCCCAGCGCGCGCCGGACCGGGACGACGGCTGGGACTGGGACGGGACCTTCTCCTTCCTGCTCGGCGCGGCCCCCTCTTCCAGGGATCTCGACAACGACGGGCTGCGGGACTCCGCGCGCAGCTCGCAGGAGATCCTCACCGGCCTGATGCTGCAGATCGGCCGGGTGGGCTTCGGCGTCTACTGGCGGCGCAGCGCCGCCACCTTCTGCGTGCTGGATGACTGCGCCACCTATGGCGAAGTCGAGGTGGTGCGCGGCCAGTCCGGCCTGGCCGCCGCGCTCGCGCTCTGGAAGGATCAGCTGATCTTCGGCTTTGGCTTCTTGATCGGCAGCGCGCAGCTGGCCATGGGCAGCGAGCGGCGCTTCTACGCCGGGAACGCGGTGGAGGCGGACGCGCTCTTCCGGCCGCTGGGCAAGCCGTTCCGGATCGGCGTCTCGGTGAAGCCCTCCACCGAAGGGCTGCTCCAGGAGCCTGGCGCGCTGCTCGGCGGCCATGGGCTCTACGGCGCGATCGTCAACCCCGCGGTGATCTCGCTCGGCGGCTCGGTGCGGCTGGGCGAAGGCAACGAGCGCTTCAACCGGCTCTCCCCGGACGCGCGGGAGGGGATGCCCCAGGAGGAGGCGGGGCCCCTGCCACCTCCTCCCGAAGGCGAGGATCCGCCGGGCCGCTGGCTGCTCACCGCCCAGCTGGACTTCGTGCTCCCCGCGGAGAACGCCACCAGCCTGGCGGCCTTCACCCGCCCGCAGCTCGTCCGCGAGCGCGTGGGCGGCCAGCTTGCCTTCGCGCCGCGGCTGGGCGCCGAGCACGAGACGATCCTCCGCCGCTGGCGCAACCGGCTCGGGTTCTACCTGGAGCCTTCGCCCTTCCCCACCGGCGCGCCCCGCCCGCACGTCACCGGCGGCGCCGAGGTCTTTCTCTTCAAGCTCGTCTGGAAGTGGGCCGCGTCCGGCTCGTTCGACCTCGCGCGGGACTACTACAACTTTGGGCTGTCGATCGGCTTCTGGCACTGAAAAGGCGCCTCCGGCTGTCAGAGCCATTGGCTAGGGTCGCCCCCTTCGCCATGGACTTCGCAGCGCTCTTCCCACGCCACGCTTTCGTGGATCTCGAGACCACCGGGCTCGACCCCGCCCAGGACCGGGTGATCGAGCTGGGCGTGCTCTTCGTGGAGCGCGGAGAAGTGGTGCAGCGCGTCTCCAAGCTCTTCGACGCGGGCGGGCCGCTCCCTTTGGCCATCCAGCGCCTCACCGGGCTGAGCGACGCGCAGCTCGCCGGCGCGCCCCCCTTCGCCTCCGAGCTGCCCGCGCTCTCGGACGCGCTGCGCGGCTACACGGTCATCGCCCACAACGCCGGGTTCGAGCTGGGCTTCCTGGGTGAGCTGCTGCGGGGGATTGACGCCCCGGTGCTCGACTCCATGGAGCTGCTCCACTACCTCTACCCGGAGCTGCCCAGCCACTCGTTGGAGTCCACCCTGCGCTGGGCTGGCGTGGGGGAGCACGCCCAGCACCGCGCGCTGCACGACTGCGAGGACACCCACGCGGTGCTGCGCCACGCGCTCGCGCGCCTGGTGCGCGAAGGCCGCGGCGGGGACGTGACGGAGCTGTTGGCCTGCCTCGCGCCGCCCGGCTGCGCGGAGCCAGAGCCGCCGCTGGTGACGCTCTTGCGCGCGCTGGAGGAGACCTGCGGCCGGCACCGCGCGGAGCTCACGCTGGAGCCCACCTCCCGCCACCGGGTGAGCCACCCGGAGTGGCTGCGGCGCAGCGCCCTGCCGCCCCGCCCGCTCGAGGAGCCCGCGGAGGTGACGCCGGCGCCCGTGGAGGAGGCGGAGCTGGACGCGCTGCTGGGGCCTGGCGGCGCCCTGGAGAGGAGCGCGCCGGGGTTCTCCAGCCGCCCCGCGCAGCGCGAGATGGCGCGGGCGCTCGCGCGGACGCTGCACCAGGGCGGGACGCTGGCGGTGGAGGCCGCCACCGGCACCGGCAAGTCGCTGGGCTATCTCGCGCCGGCGGTGCTGTTCGCCACCAAGAACCAGCTGCGGGTGGGCGTGGCGCCCCACACCAAGACGCTGCAGGACCAGCTGGTGGAGAAGGAGCTGCCCGCGCTCCACCGCGCCACGGGCGGCGCGTTCGGCTACGCCGTCTTGAAGGGTCAGACCAACTACGCCTGCCTGCGCCGGATGCTCGAGGCCACCGCGCCGGCCCCTTCGCAGCCGTACGAGGAGCGGGCGGCCCGCGCGTACCTCCGGGCGTTCCTGCGCCGCAGCCCCGACGGAGACCTGGACCGGCTGAGCTTCTGGTTCCGCGGCCGGTTCCCGGCGGTGGCCGCGCTCGCGCTCGCCGGCCGCTCCGAGTCCGCCACCACGCTGGGCGAGCGCTGCCCGCACTTCGCGCGCTGCTTCTACCACTCGGCCGTGGCCCAGGCGAAGGAGGCGGACGTCGTCGTCATCAACCAGGCGCTCGCGCTGGCCTGGCCCGCCCGCTACCCGCACGTGCGCCATTTGATCGTGGACGAGGCGCACGAGCTGGAGGACGTCATCTCCACCGCGCTGGCGCGGGAGCTCTCCGGGGCGGTGCTCGCCCGCGTGGGAGAGCGGCTGTCCGGGTTGCCCGGGCGGCGCGGCCTGCTCAGCGAGCTGCAGCGCGCGGTGAGCGGCGGGGGCGAAGCGCGCGCCTGGCTGGTCGAGGCCGCGCACGAGACCGCGCAGCTGGCCCAGGATGCCGCCGCGCTGGGCCCCGCCGTCCAGGCGCTGTGCGCGGCGGTGCCAGAGGAGGCGGAGAAGCCGGCCAGCTACGCCCGCGAGGTGCGGCTCACCCCGCCGGTGCGCGCGCTGCCCGAGTGGGCGCTCTTGCTGCACGCGCTGGAGGAGCTCCGCGAAGGACTGGACGCGTTGGCCAAGCGGCTGGGGACGCCGCCGCAGGCCATCTCGGAGGGCGGGGCGCTGGCCGCCACCCGCGAGCTCGCCGGGGTGACCGCGGAGCTCACCGAGCTGGCCGCCCTGGCGCGGGCGCTGGGCGAGCCGCCCCCCGCCAGCGAGTGCCACTTCGCGGTGGAGCGCCAGGGAAAGTGGCAGCTGATCTCCGCCCCGGTGGACGCGGGGGCGCTCTTCCGGGACGAGCTGGCCGCCAAGCAGCGCGCGCTGGTGCTCACGTCCGCCACGCTCTCCACGGGCCCGCAGCGCCCCTGGGTGCTGGAGCGGCTGGGGATGCGCGCCGGCACCGAGCGCGCGGCGCCGATCCTACGGGCGCGGACGCCGTTCAACCTGCGCGCCCAGGCGCTGGTGGTGCTGGTCACGGACGCGCCGGATCCCAACGACGACGCCTTCCTGGAGTGGTCCGCGGCGCGGATCTCCGGGCTCGCGCAGTTCATGAACGGCCGGGTGCTCGGGCTGTTCGCCTCCTCGCGGCGCCTGGCGGAGGTGGGCGAGCGCGTCCGCGCCACGCTGGAGCCAGCGGGGATAGAGGTGTTGCGCCAGAGCCGCGGCCACGGCCACAGCCTCGCGGCCCGTCAGGAGCAGGACAAAGGCTCGGTGCTGCTGGGGACCAAGAGCTTCTGGCAGGGCGTGGACATCCGCGGCGCCGGCGTGGCGTGCGTCTTCATCGACAAGCTGCCCATCGAGCCGCACACCCGCCCGCTGGTGGCAGCCCGCGAGGAGCGGATGGGAGAGGGCCGCACCGCCGGGTTCATGCAGTACCGGCTGCCCAAGGCGCTGATCCTGCTGCGCCAGGGGGTGGGGAGGCTCATCCGCTCCACCAGCGACCGCGGGGTCGTGATCATCGCTGACCCGGGCAGCGCCACCTACCGGCGGGAGGTCTACGCGGCGCTGGACGGCTACCGGGTGGAGGCGCTCCCCTGGGCGCTGGCGCGGCGGCGGCTGTTCCACCAGCTGCGCGCCATGGCCCTGCACGCCGGGGCAGCCAGGCAGCCTCTGCCCGGTACACCCCCCGCCCGGCGCCTGGAACCGCGGGCGACCTTGGGCTAAGGGACGCACCGCGTTTCTTCAAGAAGCCGGCCGGGCTTTTCGTGGAACGCGGGGGTGCGCGATGTCCCTGCAGAGAGCTCTGGCGGTGCTCGCGGTCGCCTGCGCGGTCAGCTGTGGCCCGCCGGCCAAGCAGAACCAATCCCCCACGGTCTCCTCGCTCAGCTGTACGCCGGCGAAGGGCACCGCCCCGTTCACCGCCCAGTGCACCTTCTCCGCCGCGGACCCGGACGGGGACCTGGTGAGCTGCTGGCTGGACGCGGACGGCGACGGCAAGGTGGACCGCCAGCTCTCCGACTGCGCCTCGGGCAAGTTCGAGCAGACCTTCTCCACCCCCGGCAGCGTCACCCTGGCCATCCACGCGTTCGACCCCGGCGGCGGCACCGGCGCCGCCAGCCTCACGGTGCAGGCGGACCAGGCCAACCGCGCCCCCGTCATCTCCGAGTTCAAGGTGACGCCGGACAAGGGCGTGGCCCCGGTGGAGGGGACCTTCAGCTTCACCCTGAGCGACGCGGACAACGACCCGCTCACCTGCACGCTGGACGTGGATGGCGCGGGCGCGCCCGAGTACACGCTGCCCAACTGCACCAGCGCCACGCTGCAGAAGCACCTCTTCCGCGAGGGCGGCGCCTTCATCGCCGAGCTCACGGTGACGGATGGGCGCGGGGGCACCGCCACCGCGAAGGCGCCGTCGGTCGAGTACAAGAGCCTGGTGGGAGACCTGCGGATCTCCCGCGCCGAGTGGGGCCAGAGCGTCTTCAACAACAACGTGAAGCTGGTGGCCGGCAAGCCCGCGCTCGCCCGCGCCTACGTGCTGGGAGACCGCCCCAACACCCAGAACATCCAGGTGCGCGCCACGCTCTGGCGCGCCGGCGCCCAGGTGGGGACGCTCCCGCTTCAGGGGCCCGCCACCCTGCCGCTGGCGGAGGCGCAGGGGGACCTGCTGCAGACGTTCCGGGGGATCGTCCCCGGAGATCAAGTTGCACCCGGGCTCGAGATCCGCTTCGCCGTGGACCCGGAGGATCTCGCCGCGGAGACCAACGAGGGCAACAACAGCTACTCGCTCTTTGCCAACGTGGGCGAGGGGCCCACGCTCTACGTGACGGCCGTGCCGGTGGCGAGCCTGGACGCGGCGGGCAACCCGGTCACCGCGGACGCGCCGGACATGGCCGAGTCCATGGTCCGCTTCTGGCCGTTGAAGGCGCTGGAGCAGCAGCCGCGCGCGCCCATGACCTACAACGGGAAGATCTCCGCGCAGAGCTCGGCCACGTGGGACACCGTGCTCACCAACCTGGCCTCGCTGCGCCAGATGGACGCGAGCAAGCGCTACTACTACGGCTACCTGCGGGTGGTGGACTCCGCCGGCATCGCCGGGCTGGGCAACATCGGCAGCCCTTCGGCGATCGGCCGGGATGACTCCCTCTCCACCGTCATCCACGAGATCGGCCACAACTTCGGCCGGCGCCACGCGCCCTGCGGCGGCGCGGGCGGCCCGGATCCGGCCTACCCCTACGCGGGCGGGGTGATCGGCACCTGGGGCTACGATCTCAAGCTCAACAAGGTCTACGCGCCGGACACCTACAAGGACGTGATGGGCTACTGCTCTCCGGACTGGGTGTCCGACTACAACTACCAGAAGGTGCAGGAGTTCCTGGAGACGCGCCCGCCCCAGCCGCTGGTGGGCGAGGAGGAGCGGGAGCTGCTGGTGGTGCGCGGGTTTTTGGACGGGGACGGGGACGCGGTCACCCTGCTGCCCCTCTACCGCTTCACCGGCGCCCGGGCGCCGCAGGAGGGGCCGCTCACCCTCACCGTCACCGGCGCGAAGGGCGCGCGCACCGCGCAGGGCGAGCTGCTCGAGCCTTCTGAAGGGACGCGCCGGGCCTTCGTGATCACCCTGGAAGACGTGGGCGCGATCAGCCGCCTGGAGCTGGCCCGGGACGGCCGCACCCTCCTCAAGGCCACCGAGGCCCGCGCGCCCGTGGCCGCGGGCCCGGTCACCCTCACCGAGGAGCCCGGCCGGCTGCGCGTGCGCTGGTCCGCCGCCGCCTACCCGTTCGCGGCGGTGGGCCACCTCGGGACCACCCGCACCACCCTGGCGCTGGACCTGACGGGCGGCGAAGCCTGGGTGGCCACCTCGCGCCTGCCGGAAGGCGGCACCTTCGAGCTGTCGCTCTCGGATGGGCTGCGCTCCACGCGGGTGCGGCTGCCGCGCTAGAGCACCACTCTCCCCAAAAGGCAGAAGCGCCGATGCCCCCGTGGCACCGGCGCTTCCTTTTGTGAAAACCGCAGCTGCTCCGGTCTAGAGCAGCTTCATGAAGGCGACGAGGTCGGCCTTGTCCTGAGGGGTCAAGTCGCCAACTCCGAACGCGTTCATGAAGTCGTCGTAGTGGTTGACCAGCGCCTCGAGCGTGGGCGCCGAGTTGTCGTGGAAGTAGGGCGCCGTGTACTTGAGGTTGCGCAGGCTGGTCATCTTGAAGACGTTGGCCGCCTCGGCCACGCCGAAGGTGAGCATCCCGCCCGGGTCCGGAGACTCGACCTCGGTCTTGGTTCCGTCTTCATTGGTGACCACGTAGGTGAGCACCGGGTTGTTGAGGCGGTTGAACTCGGAGACCCCCACCGTGCTGAAGCGCTCGGGCGGGAAGCCCGAGGCGAGGTTGCCGGCGAGCATGGCGCCGAGGTGGCAGGAGCCGCACAGGGTGGTGGGGCCGTTGAAGAACTCGCGCCCGCGCTTCTCCGAGGCGGTGGTGCCCTGCGGCAGGCCCGGCTCCGGCCCGGTGCCCTTGGCGAAGCGGCGCATGGCCAGCGAGGTGAAGAGCTCCTTCTCGAACGCGACGATGTCCGAGAGCTCGCCGGCGGTGGGCTGCCGGCCGGGCTGCATGTGGTCCTTGATCGCCCCGAGCGCCTGGGACGCCAGATCCGGCTGCCGGCCGTCCAGCATGATGAAGGGATCCAGCGCCGGCATGTCCAGCACGGTGGGAACGCCGCGGCGCAGCTTCACCGAGCGCGCGTTGGAGCCCTTGATGGCGATGTTGGCCGGCAGTGGGATGTTGACGTTGAACGTGGCGAAGTTGAGGAGCTTCGAGTAGCTCCCGCCGTTGCCGTTGTCGCTGTCCAGGGGCCGGAAGAGCGGATCCTTCTTGTCCTCCTGGTAGCGGCGCTTCACCTGCTCCGGGGAGATCGTCCCGGTGGTCAGGCGGTGACAGGTGGCACAGGTGCGCCCGTTGCCCTTGAAGGTCTCTTCGATGAAGAGGTGGCCTCCCCGGTACACGGGAGAGGACGAGGGGAACCCGTTCACCTCCAGCATCTGTCCCAGCGCCGCAGATGTGTCCTCCTCCGGCTCCGCCTGGGCTGGCGCGGGCTGCTCGGTGACGTCGACGGTGCTCTCTCCGCAGCCCCAGAGCAGGAGGGCGGCGAAAGCAGACATCCAAATCGAAGCTCGCATGGTTCTCCTCGCGGCGATGAAACGACGCGAGGTCCGTCAGCAGCGGCCATGCCAGTGGCTCCCGATTTAAAAGAAAGCAAGATCAGCCACTTAACCCGGAGCGAATCGGGAAATTTTTCCCACGCCTGCCCGCCTGCTTGCGGCAAGAATCGTCAACCGGCTGAAATTCGAGCAACTCCCGACCGGGACAATCGTCACAGCGAGAAACTTTTCACGGTGCTCAGCTCAGACGGTGGCGCATCGCCACTTCCAGCGCGCGCAGCTCGGCGACGACCTCTTTGGGCGCCCCGCCCCGCTCGGCGCGCTCGATGGCGGCGGCCAGGTGCTGGATCTCTTCCGTCTGGCCGTCGCGCAACGACTGAATCATCCGGGTGAACTCGTCGAACATGTCGCGCAGCTCGTCCCCGGGGCGCAGCCCAATGGTGGGCAGGTGCCACTTCCCGGCGGCCACGTCCTGCGCCATCCGCTTCATCCGGTAGAGCGGCCCCACGATCTTGTGGGTGGTGACGATGGTGGCCAGCCCAATGAACACCACGAAGCCGAGCATCCCGCCCAGGAGCGCCACGAACGTCACCTGCTGCCGGCGGACCAGGTCCGCCCGCTGCGCGACGATGGAGAGCCGCTCGCGCTCGTACTGGTCGTCAATCGCCTTGGACTTGGCCGCCAGCTCCTCCGCGAACTTGGGGTCGTTGAAGCGCTCCATCAGCTGGTTGTTCAGCGTGGCGTGGCCGAGGTCCTTGCTCGTCTCCGCCGCCCGGCCGCGCGCCTCCACCGCCACCTCGGTTTCGGCGAAGAGCGTCTGCGTGGTGCGCCAGAGGAAGATCCCGAGCAAGCCGGCGACGATCACCGTGACGCCGACGATGTAGAGCGTGAACTTGAGCTGGAAGCGCGCGTCGAGCAGGTAGTTGCGGACGCTGCGCTTGCGCTTGTCGTTGCGGCTGACGGCCTGGGGCTGCGCCGGAGTGGGGGCGACGTTGGGCATCTACGAGCTCCAATCGAATGTTTCGGCCGCGTCCTGGATTGCCTTGGGCGCCAGGGCGCGGATGAGATCCGCGGTCCCGCCCCCCGAGGCCTTCACCTCGACCTGTCCCTGCAGCGCCTGATCCGGGTACGTCCAGCACAGGACCCTCATCCGCAGCCCCCCGGTCGGCGTGTCTTCCAGCTCCACCTTCAGCGCGTAGCCCTTGAGGCCCTTGCCCTTGATCACCGAGCGGGCCGCGTTCTTGGGCTCGTCCGCCGGTGCGAACAGGCTGCCGATGCTGGAGAGCTTCGCGCGAAGGCGATCCTCCGCCAGCTTCACCATGTCCGCGCCGACCTTGGCGCTCTTCACCTGCACCGGCAGAAGCGAGATGTAGAGCTCCGGCTTCTTCACGGTGAGCGCGGCGATCGCCCGCTTCACCGCGGTCTGCACGTCCGGCGAGGCGTCATGCTCGTGCGCCTTGAGGCAGCCCTGCGCGGAGCTCTCCCCCAGCTGCTCCAGCGCCCGGGCCGAGGAGCTGCGCACGATGTCGGACGGGTCCTCCAGCGCCTTGCAGAGCGGCTGCACCGCCGCCGGGTCCTGGGTGGCCGCCATGAGCAGCGCGGACTGGGCGCGCAGACGCGGGTCGCTCGCCTTCTCCAGCTGACGCACGAGATAGGTCAGCCGGCCGTCACCCCGGGCGGTCGAGACGGCGACGGAAGTGGCCAGGAGCAGCGCGAGCGAAAACCGCATTGCGAGCACCCAGGAGTGTACGCGGCTTTCGCGGGGTGACGAAGGGAGGGAAAGCCACCCTCACGTCATACATCCGGGTGGGTGGCAGCCACCTTCCACGTCTGGCCCGCTGGGGTGTCCCGGACCTCGATCCCCAGCTTCACCAGCGCGTCCCGCACCTGGTCCGACTCCGCCCACTGCTTGTTGGCGCGCGCGGCCTTGCGCTGCTCGAGCAGCTGCTCCACCGCCGCCCGGTCGATCCCCTTGCGGATCACCTGCCGGTCCCGGCGCCGGGCCAGCCACTCCGCCGGCGGATCTTCGAAGATCCCCAGCACCGCGCCGATCTTCCGCGCGACGTCCAACAGGGCCGCCAGCGTCCGCGCCTGCAGCTTGGCGTCCTTGTTGGGCGCCTTGTCGCACAGCTCGTTGATCGCGCTGAACAGCTCGGACACCACGCCCAGCCCGCCGGCGAAGTTGAAGTCGTCGTCCATCCGTTCCTCGAACTGCGCGAGGAACTTCGCGGGGTCCACGTGCAGCGGGCCCTCGCTCGCGGGGGCCGCCGCCACCTTGGCCTGCGCCTTCTGGAGCGTCTCGTAGAAGTACTCGAGCCGGGCCTCGGCGTCGTAGATGGACTTCTCGCTGAACTGGATGGGCGCCCGGTAATGGGTGGAGAGGAAGAAGCTGCGCAGCCCCTCCGCGTCCACCTTCTCCAGCGCGTCCCGCAGGCGCACCACGTTGCCCAGGCTCTTGGACATCTTCGCCCCCTCGATGTCGAGGAAGCCGCCGTGCATCCAGGTGTTGCAGAACGGACAGGCGTTGGCCGCCTCGCTCTGCGCCAGCTCGTTCTCGTGGTGGGGGAAGATCAGATCCAGCCCGCCGCCGTGCAGGTCGATCGTCTTGCCCAGGTGCTGCTCCACCATGGCCGAGCACTCGATGTGCCACCCCGGCCGCCCGTTCCCCCAGGGGCTCGGCCAGGAGGGCTCGCCCGGCTTGGCGCCCTTCCAGAGCGCGAAGTCCAGCGGATCCCGCTTGGCCTCGCCGGTGGTGTTCCGCTCGCCGGAGCGCAGATCCTCCAGATCCCGGCGAGAGAGCTTGGCGTAGGCCTTCCAGGAGGAGACCGAGAAGTAGACGTCCCCCTCGCTCACGTAGCCGTGGCCGTTGGCGATGATCCGCTCGATCACCGAGATGATCCCCGGCATGGTCTGGGTGACCCGCGGCGAGACGTCCGGCTGCACCAGCCGCAGGGCCGCCGCGTCCTTCTCGAACTCGGCGATGAAGCGCTCGGAGAGCTCGGAGGCGCTCACCTTCGCCTCGTTGGCGGCCTTGATGATCTTGTCGTCCACGTCCGTGTAGTTGCGGACGTAGGAGACCTTGAGCCCCAGATGTCGCAGGTAGCGGACCACCACGTCGAAGCTGGTGAACGTGCGCGCGTTGCCGATGTGCACGAAGCTGTAGACGGTGGGGCCGCAGACGTAGACCTGGGCCTCGCCAGCCACCCGGGGGACGAAGGGCTCCTTCGAGCGGGTGAGCGTGTTGTAGATGTGCAGGCGTGAAGCGGGCATGAGGCGTCGGTTCTTAGCACCAAGACGCGTCCGTGCTGGGACCTCTGACGTCCGAAGTTGCCACGGGGCCGGCTGTGGCATAACCCAACACCCCATGTCCCAAGCCGAAGCGCTCACCGCCTCCCAGCTCCGCGAAGCGTTCCTCGCCTTCTTCGAGAAGCGCGGGCACCGCCGCGTCCCCTCCTCTTCGCTCGTCCCCCAGAACGACCCCACCCTGCTGTTCACCAACGCGGGCATGGTCCAGTTCAAGGACGTCTTCACCGGCCGCGAGAAGCGGGACTACGCCCGCGCCACCACCTCCCAGAAGTGCGTGCGCGCCGGCGGCAAGCACAACGACCTGGACAACGTGGGCTTCACCGCCCGCCACCACACCTTCTTCGAGATGCTGGGGAACTTCTCCTTCGGCGACTACTTCAAGGCGGACGCCATCGCCTTCGCCTGGGAGTTCGTCACCAAGACCCTCTCCATCGACGCCGGCCGCCTGGCCGTCACCGTCTTCAACGGGGAGAAGGGCGTCCCCTGGGACGAAGAGGCCCACCAGCTCTGGGCCAAGCAGGGCGTGAGGACCGACCGGATCTTGAAGCTCGGCTACAAGGACAACTTCTGGGCCATGGGGGACACCGGCCCCTGCGGCCCCTGCTCGGAGATCCACTTCCACCAGGGGGATGACCTCCCCTGCGCCGAGGAGGCCGCCGGCCGCAAGTGCCAGGGCGTGGCCTGCGACTGCGACCGCTGGCTGGAGATCTGGAACCTCGTGTTCATGCAGTTCGAGCGCAAGGAGAAGGACTCCCCGCTCATCCCGCTGCCCAAGCCGTCCATCGACACCGGCGCGGGCCTGGAGCGGGTGGCCTCGGTGGTCCAGGGCAAGCGCTCCAACTACGACACGGATCTCTTCCGGGCCATCCTCTCCCGCGTCAGCGAGCTGGCGAAGAAGCCCTACGGCAAGAGCGAATCGGACGATGCGTCCATGCGCGTGATCGCGGACCACTCGCGCGCCGCGGCCTTTTTGATCGCCGACGGCGTCCTGCCCTCCAACGAGGGGCGCGGGTACGTGCTGCGGCGGATCATGCGCCGGGCCATCCGCCACGGCGAGCGGCTGGGGCTCACCGAGCCCTTCCTCCACCGCTCGGTGGAGCGCGTCACCGAGCTGATGAGCGATGTGTACCGCGAGCTCACCGACAACCGCTCCCTCATCCTCAAGGCCACCCAGCACGAGGAGGAGAGCTTCCGCAACACGCTCGGCAACGGCCTGCGCCTGCTGGACGAGCAGTTCGCCAAGCTGCGCCAGAGCGGCGCGGCGGTGCTCCCCGGCCCCATCGTCTTCAAGCTGCACGACACCTTCGGCCTGCCACCGGACCTGACGGAGATCATCGCCAAGGAGCACGGCTTCACCGCGGACATGGACGGCTACAAGGCGCACGCGGCCACGGTGCACACCTCCGGAGGGAAGCTCGGCTCGGACACCGCCGTCTCGGACGTCTACAAGGCGCTGGAGCAGAAGCTGCCCGCCACCGCGTTCCTCGGCTACGACGGGGACGGCCACGAAGGCGAAGGGAGCCTGCGCGCCATCCTCAAGAAGGGCGCGGAGGTCCCCCAGGCCTCCGCCGGGGACGAGGTGGAGCTGGTGTTCGACCGCACGCCCTTCTACGGCGAGTCCGGCGGCCAGCTGGGCGACACCGGCCGCGCGGTGGGCAGCGGCGGCAAGACGGAGGTGGAGATTCTGGACGCGCAGAAGCCGGCCGGCGCGCTCGTCCTCCACAAGGCAAAGGTGAAGCAGGGCACCGTCAAGGTGGGGGAGTCCTTCCAGCTCTCCGTGGACGGGCAGCGGCGCTCGTCCATCCGCGCCAACCACTCCGCCACCCACCTGATGCACAAGGCGCTCAAGCTGGTGCTGGGAGACCACGTCAAGCAGGCCGGCTCCATCGTCGCGCCGGACTACCTGCGCTTTGACTACTCGCACTTCTCCGCGCCCTCCGGCGAGCAGCTGGAGCAGGTGGAGGATCTGGTCAACGGGTGGATCCGCGACAACGCCGCCGCCCAGACCAAGCTGATGAAGCTGGACGAGGCCAAGGCCTCCGGCGCGGTGGCGCTCTTCGGCGAGAAGTACGGGGAGCAGGTGCGCGTGGTGAGCGTGCACCCGGAGTCCACCGAGCTGTGCGGCGGCACCCACGTGAAGCGGACCGGAGACATCGGCCTGTTCAAGATCACCTCCGAGTCCTCCATCGCCTCCGGGGTCCGCCGGATCGTGGCGCTCACGGGCCTGGGCGCGCTGGCCCACGTGCGCGAGCAGGAGAAGGAGCTGCGCCGCGCGGCCGAGCTGCTCAAGGCCCCGCCCAAGGAGCTGGCCAAGCGGGTGGAGGCCACCTTGAAGCGGCTCAAGGAGGTGGAGAAGAAGGCCGAGGACGCGGCGGTGCGCGCGTCCCAGGGCAACGCCTCCGGCTCGCAGGAGATCCGCGAGGTGAACGGCGTGAAGGTCCTCACCTCCCGGGTGGACCCGGCCGAGGCGAAGCTCTTCCGCGGCCTGGCGGACAAGCTGCGTGACCAGCTCCAGTCCGGCGTGGTGGCGCTGGGCGGCCAGACGGAAGACGGCAAGGCGCTGATTCTGGTGGCGGCCACCAAGGACGTGGTGGCCAAGGGCCTCAAGGCCGGAGATCTCGTCCGCGAGATGGCCAAGGAGGTGGGCGGCTCCGGCGGCGGCAAGCCGGACCTGGCGCAGGCGGGCGGCACCGACCCCACGAAGATCCCCGCCGCCTTCGACAAGCTGCTCCAGCTGGTGAAGGGGTGAGCACGAGGGCGCCCCTCGCCTTGGCGATCGCCGCCGTGGCGGTGCTCGCCGCGTGCAAGGAGGAGCGCCCGCCCTCGGGCGAAGAGGCGCGCACGCTCGCCAAGCTCAAGGCGGAGGTGGACCGGATGGGGCCGCGCGGCGCCGCGGACGAGTCCCCCAACCCGCGGCTCAAGGCGCTGGTGGCCGGCGAGCGGCCGCAGGAGGAGCTCCTGGGGCCGCGCAAGCTCCCCTCGCCCAACCCCACCGTCCACGTGGGGACGGTGGCGGTGAAGCTGGGGGGGCTCACGGTGGAGCACACGGTGGGCGCGGGGAAGGTGGCGCTCACGTCGGAGGACGTGTTCGTCCACGTGCAGCTGGCCGCCCAGAACGTGGGCACCGCCCCCGCCACCGCCGACTTCGCCTTCACCGCGCTGGCGGACAAGGCGGGCAACAGCTACCCCCTGGCGCGGGACGCCCAGAAGCTGGCGGGCACCCGCGAGCTGCGCGCGGCGCTGCCCCCCAACCAGCCCGTGGAGCTGCACCTGTACTTCGAGGCGCCGCTCTCGGCGGTCGACAAGGGGCTCACGCTCGTGTTTCCTCCGGCGGTGGGCGGTGAGGCGGACGTGCACCTCACCCTGGATTAGGCGCACCGCAGAAGGAAGCCTTCGACCTTGTCGTCCCCCGAGCCCAAGCTCATCCCGCTCCGGATCCGGCTCCCGTACGGCTCGGAGGACGAGTTCATCGAGAAGTACGGCTCGAACGTGGCGCGCGGCGGCATCTTCATTGCCACCAAGGCGCTCAAGCCGGAGGGCACCGGGCTCTCCTTCGAGCTGATCCTCGCCTCGGGCGAGCGGCTGATGCGCGGCGAGGGCGTGGTCCTCAAGACGCAGGTGGACGAGGGCGGCGGCCGCTCCGGGATGACCGTCCGGTTCCAGCGGCTGGACGCGCGCAGCAAGGCGCTGGTGGACCGGGTGGTGGCGCACCGGGCCGGGATGCTCAGCTCCGCCCCGCCCGAGCCCACCCAGCTGCACACCGCGGAGGGTGAGCCCGTCACCGCCGAGAACCCGGTCCCCATCAGCGCGGAGCACCCGCTCCCGCCCGAGGCTCCCGGCGCGCAGGAGGCGCCTCCCCGCCGGCGAAGGACCGGGGTGCTGGACCTGCCCGTCCCCGCCGCCGGGTCCAAGGTGGCCGAGAGCGGCCACGAGCCGATCCTGGGGATCGACCTGGGCACCACCAACTGCCGCGTGGCCGTCTTCCATGATGGGCGGCCGCAGCTGCTGCCGCTGGAGTCCGGTGGCCGCGCCTCGGCGCTGGCCTCGGTGATCGCCCTGGACGACAAGGAGCGCTTCCTCTTCGGCGCGCGCGCCAAGGCGCAGCTGCTCACGGATCCCAAGAACACGCTGTATGGCGCCAAGCGGCTGATCGGCCGGCGCGCCCGCTCGCGGAAGCTGCGCGAGCTGCAGAAGCGCTTCCCCTACGCGATCGTCCCGGACATGGAGGGGGACGCCGGGGTGGTGCTGCGCGGCAAGGTCTACACGCTCCCCGAGCTCTTCTCCATGCTGCTCGCCCAGCTCAAGGCGGCCGGGCAGGAGTTCCTGGGCCGCCCGGTCCACCGCGCGGTGCTCTGCGTGCCCGCCTACTTCAACGACCACCAGCGCTCCGCCATGCTCCAGGCCGGGCGGCTGGCCGGGCTGGAGGTGCTGCGGATCCTCAACGAGCCCTCCGCGGTGGCGCTCGCCTTCGGCTACGGGCGCGGGCTGGCCCGCAAGCGGGTGCTGGTCTACGACCTGGGCGGCGGCACGTTCGACGCATCGGTGGTGCAGATCACCGGAGACGACCTGGAGGTCATCTCCACCGGCGGCGACAACTTCCTGGGCGGGCTGGACTTCGACGCCCGCGTGGCAGCCGAGCTCTCCCGCCACTTCGAAGAGAAGGAGCACAGCCGGCTGGACGAGTCGCTGATCGCCGCGCAGCGGATAAGAGACGCCGCCGAGGCCGCGAAGATCGCCCTCTCGGAGGAGGAGCAGACCTCCATCCTCATCCCCTTCGCCGCCACCCGCGACGACGGCAGCCCGGTGGACCTCAAGGACGAGCTGACCCGCCCCGCCCTGGAGGAGCTCACCGCGGATCTGGTGGACCGCACCATTGAAGTCACCCAGGCGGTGCTCGAGGCGGGCGGGCTCACCCCGCAGTCGCTGGACGAGGTGATCTTGGTGGGCGGCCAGAGCCGCGCCCCCATCGTCCGGCGCCGGGTGCAGGAGGCGCTGGCCAAGCCCATCCGCAGCGACGTGGATCCCCACGCCGCGGTGGCGCTGGGCGCGGCGATCCTGGGCCACGCGATCGAACAGAAGAAGCAGGGGAAGGCCGGGGTCTCGCTCTCGGAGGTGCTCTCCGCGCCGATCGGCATTGGCGTGCGCGGCGGCGGGATGCGCCGGGTGCTGGAGCGCAACACCCGCCTGCCCGCGGAGAAGACGATCGCCCTGCCCGCCCGCGGCGGTAACGCGATCGCCATCGCGGTGTTCCAGGGCACCGCAGAGCTCGCCGAGGAGAACGAATACCTGGGCTCGCTCACCACCGCCCAGGAGAAGAGCGGCGAGGTGACCCTGCGCTTCGCGGTCAGCCCGGACGGGACGCTGGAGCTCTCCGCCACCAGCTCGGACGGCCGCCGCGCGGACGCGGTGATGGCCACCGTGGACGCCGGGGATGAAGTGCGCAGCGCGCTGCTCGAGCAGGCGCCGCTCCCCGGCGAGCCGGATCCGCAGTCGTCCGGGATCTTCCAGGGGATCAAGAAGCTCTTCGGCCGCCGCGAGCCGCGCTGAAGGCGGTGAAGCTTGTGGGGCTGGTCCACCGTTCACCTCGAGCGCAGTGAGGCCGCCGCCCCTTGGGCGGATCAATCAAGGCAAGAAGCGTGAGGCCGTCCGCTCAGCCCGAGCGAAGTCGAGGGCCCTACGAGCGAGAGGCCCTACGATCGGCGGGCCCTCGACTTCGCTCGGGCTGAGCGGGGCGCGGCAAGTTTCAGGTCAGGGCGTCAGGCCGTCAGATCGCGAACGCGGCCAGCACCTTCGCCGGGTCCTTCAGCTGCTCGTGCACGGCGAGCACCTTCCGCGCGGGAGATCGCCCGGAGGCGGCCTGCTCCGCGAGCGGATCCAGCAGCGGCGCGTCTTCTGGATCCAGCCGCTTGAGCCCGCGCCGGGAGATCTCCACCAGCTCCGCGGCGAGCTTGGCCAGGGGCGCACCGCGCAGCGTGCCCTCCAGCCCTTCTCGCCGGGCGGTGTCATGGAAGGCGCGGTGCTCGGCCAGCGTCAGCGCCGGGAGCAGCCGCGCGGCCTCGTCCCGGGCGCCAGCGTCGTACAGCAGCCCGCGCCACAGCGCCGGGAGCGCACCGGTCATGCCCGCGTCCGCACAGTCCGCGCCCCGCACCTCCATCACCTTCTTGAGCCGGACCTCGGGGAAGAGCGTGGAGAGGTGATCCACCCAGTCCGAATAGAGAGCCGGCTTGCCGCCATACCCCTGCGCAAGGAGCTGGCGGAAGGTGAGCTTCGGCCGCAGGTACTGCCCTTCGCGGCGCAGAAAGAGCAGCGGCGCGTCCAGCGCCCACTCCACGTACGCGCGGTAGGAGAACGAGCCGTCAAAGAAGGAAGGCAGGTAGCCGCAGCGGGTGGGATCCACCTCGTCCCAGACGCGGCTGCGGTAGCTCAAGTACCCGGTGGGCGCGCCCTCCGAGAGCGGGCTGTTGGCGTAGAGGGCCACCATCAAAGGCGCCAGCCGCGCGGTGAGGGTCACCTTCTGGACGCAGTCCGCCTCGTCCGCCCAGTCCAGGGAGACCTGGCCGGTGGCGGTCATCAGCATCATGTTGAGCGCCAGCGCGCCGCGCTCGGGCAGGGACTCCCGCATCACCCGGTAGCGCGTCTTCGGCATCCACGGCATCTGGTCCCGCTTCACGAACGGGCGGTAGCCCAGCGTCACCACGTGAAGCCCCAAACCGGAGGCGGCGCCCTTCACCTCGCGCAGGTGGGCCAGGTTCTCCGCATGGGCCTCGCGCGCGGTGCCAAACGGCGTGCCGGAGAGCTCCAGCTGGCCGCCCGGCTCGAGCGAGACCGTGGCCCGGCCGCGGACCAGCGCGATGATCGGCAGCTGCGGCGCCTCGCGGAACGGCTCGTAGCCCTTGGGCGCGAGCGCCGAGAGCAGCGCGCCGATCCCCCGCTCCCCCTCGTACGGCACCGGCGCGCCGGACGCCGTGTAGACGAGCTTCTCGTGCTCGAGCCCCACCTGGTGCCCTGCCGCGGGGCGCTGCGCGGACTCGAAGAACTTCACCAACTCGAGGACCGCGCTGATCGGCGCTTGGGACTGCTGGAGGTCGAGCGACATGCGAGGGAGCCCTTATAACGGCCGTTGACCGCCCTGGCTCGATTTGCGAGCGTCCCCTCCAGGCTTCCTTCACATGGCCACCCCAGCACCCGGCGCAGGCTTCATCCCCGCGCTCCCGGCGCGCTCCTCCCCGGGCGACTTCTTCCGCGGGCTGCGGCTCCCCTTCAAGGCGCTCACGCTGATCACCCGCGGAGGGAAGCTCTTCTGGCTCTCCGCGCTCTGCGCCGGGGTGACGCTGGTCACGCTGGTGGCGGTGGTGGCGCTCGCCGCCACCTACACGGACGACCTGGTGGGGTGGGTGTGGGCCAGGCCCCAGGCCTGGTACGGCGCTGCCGTCTGGTACCTGCTGGTGGTGCTCGCCTTCCTCGTCCTGCTCGCGGTGGGCGCCAACACCCTGCCCCTGCTCGCGCTCACCCCGCTGCAGGACCCGGTCTCCGAGGCCGCCGAGGAGACCTGCGGAGACTTCGCCGCCCCGCCCTTCGCGCTCGGCAGCTTCCTCCGTGGGGCGCTGCTCTCGCTCGGCCACACGCTCGCCCGCGTGGCGGTGTTGATGGCCGGACACGCGCTGCTCTTCCTGCTCCACTTCATCCCCGGCGTGGGGAGCGTGGCCTGGACGGTGCTGGCCGGGCTGTGGACCGCGCTCTGGATGGGGGCCGAGTACCTGGCGGCGCCGATGGCGCGCCACTTCCTTCCGTTCTCCCAGGTGCGCACCGTGGTGTGGCGCCGGCTCCCCCTGGCCCTGGGGTTTGGCGCGGCCGTCTACGTGATCCTTTGGGTGCCGGTGCTCAACTGCTTCTTCATCCCCATGGCCAACGTGGGCGGCACCCTCCTCTACCGGGGGCTGGTGCAGGCCGGGGATCTTCCTCGCGAAAGCCCGGCCAACCCGACGAGCGCGCCCTGACGCAAAGCGGCCAGGCTGTGCCGGGCCGGGGAAATGCGCGGAGCCCCAGCGGGTTGTGCTCCGACACACCGGATGGAACCCCCACCTGTGTCCGGGGCGTTCAATGCCGGAAAGGCCAATCGCTTGAAGCGTTTATCCACCGTGATTAGCATTGCCGCACGGTCCAAGGGCGGCCTGGCGGGCTTCCAAGCGACCTTTGCAGCGCTCCGCCCAGTACCAAGGTAGACAAAGACATGCCGCGAATCCTTCGCCGCGTCACCGCCATCCTGATCCTGCTGGGCGCCTGGGCTTTCGTCGGACGAGACCGCGCCCCGCTCCCCGTGACGAGAATGAACGAGGCCTTCGCCGGCCCCGGGGGCCGCCTCTGGGCGGAGCAGGAGGTGCCGCGCACCTTCGAAAAGCCGCCGCACTCGCTCTCCTCGCCGTGGCTCTTCAACAAGGTCACGCTCAACATCAAGGAGAACTACGTCGACCCCAAGCGCGTGAAGCCCAAGGAGATGATGATCTCCGCGCTGGAGTACGTGGAGAAGGCCGTCCCGGACGTGATGGTGGAGGGCAGCGCCGAGACCGGCTCGCTCAAGCTCAACGTCAACGGCAAGACCAAGGAGTTCGACATCTCCCGCGTCGACTCCCTCTGGAAGATGAACTACGCGATGAAGGACGTCTTCGACTACATCGCGCGGAACATGCGCCCGATGGAGGACACCCGGGACGTGGAGTACGCGGCCATCAACGGCATGCTCTCCACCCTGGATCCGCACTCGGTGCTGCTGCGCCCGGAGATGTACCGGGAGATGAAGCTCACCACCAAGGGCGAGTTCGGCGGCCTGGGCTTCGTCATCCAGATGAAGGAGGGGAACCTCACCGTGGTGAAGGTGCTCCCCAAGACGCCCGCCTACCGCGCCGGGATCAAGAAGGACGATCAGATCCGGCGCATTGGCGAGGAGTCCACCGTCAACATGGACCTCAACGAGGCCGTCTCCAAGCTGCGCGGCCCCGTGGACTCCAAGGTCACGATTCTCGTGGACCGCAAGGGCTGGGAGAAGCCGCAGGTGATGACGCTCACCCGCGCCACCATCTCCATCGAGTCCGTGCAGGCCAAGCTGCTCGCGCAGAACGTGGCCTACGTGCGGCTCAAGAACTTCCAGGGCAACACCACCCGGGACCTCGAGAGCTCGCTGATGCAGCTGCAGAAGGAGGCCGAGCCCACCGGCGGCCTCAAGGGCGTGGTGCTCGACCTGCGCGGCAACCCCGGCGGCCTGCTCGAGCAGGCGATCCAGGTCTCGGATCTCTTCGTCTCGCAGGGGACCATCGTCGCCACCGTGGGGCTCTCGGACAAGCTGCGCGAGGAGAAGAAGGCCCACGCGCAGGACTTCGATGACCGCTACCCGCTGGCGGTGCTCGTCAACGCCGGGTCGGCGTCCGCCTCGGAGATCGTGGCCGGCGCGCTCAAGAACCTGAACCGCGCGGTGATCATCGGCCGGCAGACGTTCGGCAAGGGCAGCGTCCAGGTCCTCTACGATCACCCGGACGAGAGCGCGCTCAAGCTGACCATCGCCAAGTACCTCACCCCCGGAGACGTCTCCATCCAGGAGGTGGGGATCGTCCCGGACATCCAGCTCGTCCCCACCCGCGTCACCAAGGACCGGCTGGACGTCTTCGCCCCGCGCAAGTCCATCGGCGAGGCGGACCTGGACCACCACTTCGGCAACCCGAGCTCGGCCACCGCCGCCAAGAAGCGCGAAGAGGTGCTGGGGCGCGAGAAGCCGGTGGAGAGCCTCAAGTACCTCAAGGAGGATCCGAAGCAGAAGGACGCCTCCGCGCGGCAGCAGCTCCAGGAAGAGGGCAAGGCGCCCAAGCTCTCCAAGAACGACAAGGGCGGGGCCAAGCCGGCGGGGAAGGATCCGCTGACCGACAGCGACGCCGCGGGCACGGACGAGGATCTGGACGACCAGCTGGACGCCGAGTCCCAGGACGAGATCAAGGAAGACTTCGAGGTCACCTTCGCCCGGGACTACGTGCTCAAGGCGCCTCAGGTGGAGCGCACCGCCATGCTCAAGGCCGGCAAGGCCTTCGTCGCGGAGAAGCGCAAGGAGGAGGAGGTCCGGATCGACAACGCCATCGGCGCGCTGGGGGTGGACTGGTCCCCCGGCGAGACGCCCAAGGGCGTGCAGCTGGCCGCCTCGCTCAAGCCGGGGATTGACCGAAAGATTGAGGCCGGCGAGCCGGTGGAGCTGGAGCTGACCGTGGAGAACCGCGGCCAGGAGGTGCTCAAGCGCGTCCACGCCTGGACCGAGTCCGACAATCTGATCCTGGACCGCCGCGAGTTCGTCTTCGGCGCGCTCAAGCCCGGGGAGAAGCGCTCCTGGAAGGTCCCGGTGAAGCTGCCCAAGGACATGACCTCCCGCCGGGACGAGGTCACCGTGAAGTTCTTCGACGACAACGGCGCCCTCCCGGAGACGCTCACCACCGAGCTCAACTTCGTGGAGCTGCCCCGCCCCACCTTCGCCTTCAGCTGGCAGGTGATCGACACCTGCGCCCAGTGCAACGGCGACGGGCTGGTCCAGCGCGGCGAGGACGTGGAGCTGGTGATCGACGTGAAGAACACCGGCACCGGCAAGGCGCTGGACTCGTTCGCGCAGATCAAGAATGCGGCGGACCAGAACATCTTCATCGAGAAGGGGCGCTTCAAGCTGGGCGAGCTCTCCCCCGGAGAGTCCAAGACCGCGCGCTTCCAGTTGGAGGTGAAGAAGCCCTACCGCGGGGACGCCTTCCCCCTGAAGCTGGCGATCGTGGATGAGCCGCTCGAGGAGTTCTCCACCGAGAAGCTGCAGATCCCCATCTCGGACGAGCCCCCCGCCGTGGACGCCAAGAAGGGGCTGCTCAAGGTGAGCGAGAAGGCCGCGCTCTACAACTCGCCCTCGGCCAATGGGAAGGAGATCGCCCGGCTGCCCAAGGGCGGCACCTTCGCCGAGCTGGCCAAGGTGGGTGACCACTACAAGATCGAGCTGGAGAAGGGGCGCTTTGCCTTCGTCCGCGCGGCGGACGCCCGCGAGGCCCGCGGCGGCAAGCTCTCCACCCCCAAGGACCTGGAGGTGGTGGCCTTCCGCGAGCCCCCGCAGATCAGCCTCAGCTCGGATCCCGCCCAGGGCGGGATCGTGGTGGACGGCGAGCGCTTCTCCCTCTCCGGCACGGTGAGCAACCCGCGCGCGCTCCTGGACATGTACGTCCTGGTGAACGACCAGAAGGTCTTCTTCAAGAGCGCCGGCAAGGACGACGCGGAAGGCGGGCGGATCAAGTTCAGCACCGACTTCGCGCTCAAGGAGGGCAACAACACCGTGCTCGTGGTGGCCCGCGAGAGCCAGGACTTCGCCAGCCGCAAGACGCTGGTGGTCCGCCGCCGCCCCGCCGCGGTGGCCCAGAAGTCCGCCCCCGCCAACCCGCAGTAATCGGCGGCGACCAGGATTATTGAGGTACCGGTAGGCTCACGGTACCCTGCCCGGCCATGGGAACCCTCTCCAAGGGACTCTTGGCCGCGCTCCTGTCGCTGACGGCGGGGGCGCTCGCGGATCCCAACGATCTGCGCCTCTACCAGCTGGGCAACCCCACCACCCCCGGGGCCAACGCCAACTTCCGCGTCTTCGCGCGCGAGCTGGGCGTGGCACTCAGCTCGGTGAACCTGATGCCGCCGGAGACGCTCGGGCACGCGGGGTTCTCCGTGACGGCGGAGGCCGCGGTGGTCTTCCTCAGCGCCCGGGACAGCAGCGGCGGCGGCTGCCAGACCCCCTCGAGTAGCTGCTTCCTCTTCCCCAATGAAGGACTGCTGCGCAACGGGACCGGGCTGGCCGGCGCCATGCTCATCCCCTCCGTCCACGTGCGCAAAGGGCTCCCCTTCTCGCTCGAGCTGGGCAGCCGGATCGGCTGGGTGGAGAAGAGCCGGATGGCCACCCTCACCGGCGAGCTCAAGTGGGCGCTCAACGAGGGCTTCACCTACCTGCCGGACGTGGGCGTGCGCGCCTCGGTGACCCGGCTGCTCAACTCCCGCGAGCTGGACGTCACCAGCGGGGGCGTGGACATCGGCGTGGGCAAGCAGTTCGCGATCGGCGGGATGATCACCCTCACGCCGTACGTGGGCTGGAACCTGATCTGGGTGGGCGCCAGCTCCAGCCCCGTGGACTTCCGGCCCGAGCGGACCCAGCAGGAGGCCACCGCCAGCGCCACCGCGCAGCTGGTCAACACCGAGGTCTACGATCCGGTGGGCTTCTTCGCCAACTCGCACAACCGCTTCTACGGCGGCGTGCGCTTCATCGGTGGCGTGGTGCAGCTGCTCGTCGAGTTCTCCTACGCGAGCATGGGCAAGTTCTCGGACCCCACCACCGGACCTTCTGACCGGACGCTCCCGGACGTGACCGCGCTCAACTTCAGCGTGGGGCTGGACTTCTAGCCTCCAGCTCGGCGCGCAGCGCGCCCGGCCGGTTGGTGATGCAGTAGCGCACGCCGAGCGCGCGCAGCCGTGCCGCCTCCTCCGGCGCGTCCACCGTCCACGCCGCCACCTGCCAACCGCGCGCGCGCCACCCCTCCACCCGCGCCGCCGTCACCTGCTCGTGGAGCGGGTGGATGGAGTGGTTGCTGACCAGCGGCGCCCAGACCGCGTTCTGGAGCAGGAAGCTCCGGTCCGGGTCGATCAACAGGCCGCGCCGCAATGACGGCTCCTGCGCCGCCACCCGCATCAGGCACAGCGGGTTGAAGCTGGAGATGACCGTGCGCTCGGCCACGCCGAGCCGGCGCACCACCTCCACCACGCCGGAGGACAAGCCGCGGTCATCCACGGTCTCGCACTTGAGCTCGAGGTTGAGCAGGAAGTGCGCGGGCAGGGCCTCCAGCACCTCTTCGAGCAGGGGGATCCCCGCGGACGCGCGCCCCAGATGGCGCCCCACGTCCGCCTGCCGCAGCTTCCAGAGCGGCGTGCGGGCCACCTCCCAGTTCAGCCCGGCCAACCGGAGCAGGTTCTCGTCGTGGCAGACCACCACCTCGCCGGAGCCGCAGGTCATCGCGTCCAGCTCGATCCCGTCCGCGCCCTGGCGGGCGGCCTCGAGGAAGGCGGGAAGCGTGTTCTCCGGCGCGTCCGCGCTCGCGCCGCGGTGGGCGAGGATCAACATGGCTCAAGGGCTGACGTCCCGCACCCGCGGCGAGGAGTCAAGCGCGCCTTGCGCCCGCCGGGGGCTTGAAGCATGGTCCCCCCATGTCTTGCGGCACCGGAGAGCTGATCGTTCTCGGCTTCGTGCTGGTGGTGATCTTCTCCGCCTCGCGGATGGGCGCGCTCGGCAACGCCATTGGCAAGTTCGTCTACTCGTTCAAGAAGGCGTCCAAGGGTCAGGACTTCGTGGACGCCAAGCGCGGCGGGACCACCCGGCTGCCCAAGCCGTCGGCCACGGACGTGGAAGACGCCACGCTGATCGACGAGAAGAAGAAGCCCTAGCGCTTATTCCGTGACGCTGGCCAGCAGCGTCCGCGCCTGCTCGCGCAGCTCCGGGTGGGCGCTGCCGTCCCCCGCCAGCTCGCGCAGATCGTTGGCGTTGAGCAGCGGGACGATCTTCGCGGCCACCTCCGGGGGGCAGTAGGGGTTGAAGACCAGCGCCCTGCGCACCGCGTGGCGCGTGGACCACCGCGTGGAGCGCCAGATCTCCACCAGCGGCTCCGGCCGCGCCGGCCGCCGCGCGGCGATCCGCACCACCAGCTCCTCGGTCAGGCGCGGGTTGAGCAGGACGTTGCGGACCACGGAGGGATCCGAGGCCGTGGCCAGCCGCGAGAGCTCGTCCGGGTTGGTGGTGGCCCGCGCCTTCTGCTTCAGGTACCCCAGGGACTCGGTGAAGGTCCGCGCGTCCGCTCGTGCCGCCGCGTCCGGGTGCAGCTGCTGCAGCGCCGCCGACTGCGGGAAGAGCGCCGCCACCTCCTCCAGGTCCTGGATCGCCGCCAGCCGCCGCAGCGAGGCGGCGTGGGGGATCTGCGCCGCCTCCAGGCTGAGCGCGGCCCCGAAGTGGGAGAGCACGCACGAGGCCGGCTCCCAGCCCACCCGCGCCAGGGCGATCAAGTGGTGGATGACCTCGGTGGCGTCGATGGGGTCCAGCCGGGCCAGCTCACGCGCCGCCGCCTTGCGCAGCAGCTCTGCACCGCCCGAAAGCGAGTGGATCCGCCTCGCCAGCTCCTGGGCATCCGCGCGGGACGGCATGGGAGGACCTACCGCGCCGCGGTGGAGCCCGCGGGGCCACCCACCACGGTCACCTTGAGCCGCAGCCCGGACAGCGCCGGCGGGTACTCGTGGAAGGCGATGACGAACGGAGCCCGCGCGCCCGGGGCCACCGCCCCCGCCTTCTGCTCGAGCCGGGCGTTCATCGCGTCCAGATCCTCCTTGGTGCCCACCGCGAAGAGATCCTCCGGGTTGGGGGTTGCCCCCGCCCAGCCCTCCGCGGCGCGCACCAGGAGCTCTCCGTCCAGGATCTCCGCGCGGACCTTCACCCGCCGGGCCTTCTCCCCGCGGTTCTCCACCTCGCCGCGCACGTAGAAGACCGAGCGGCCGCTCTTGGTGTCGTAGAGCCCGTTGGAGATGTCCAGCGTGGCCACGTCCTGCGGCGCCGCGAACAGTCCCTTGAGCCGCTCGGCCGAGAAGGACGAGAAGTCCAGCTTCCCCTCGTTGAGGTACACCCCGGCGATGGCGAGCAGCGCGAGGATCAGCGCCAGCGCGAAGCCGAGGTTCAAGATCAGCCCGCTCACCTTGCGCGCCCGCGAGGGCGGAGCCATGGGCTCGGAGTCCTCCGCGTCCGCGGTCACCACCGGGCGGGGGTCTGCGCTCGAGGCCGCCGGCTGCTGCACGAGCCGGATGCGGCCGATCGCCGAGGTCTCCCCGCTCGGGCGCGGCGCCGCCGCGGGCGGCGGGGGCGCCGGCATGTCGAACATCGCCCGGTCCGGCTCGGTGGGGAGCGGGATGGACTCGGGCTCGGGGACCGCGAACTCGGAGCCGGCGCCGCCGGTCCACTTGGTGGAGGCGCGGCCGGGCCTGGGCGAGTCGCCGATCAGCGGGACATCCATCAACAGCGGCGCCGGAGCGGGGAGCGTTGCGGCGCCAGAGGTGGCGGCCACCGCGGGCTCGGCGAGCGCCAGGCCCGGCGGAGACGGACGCGCGCTGCTGCGCGAGCCGCGCGGCGGCGGCGCCTCCAGCGGCGGCGCTGGCGTCTCCAACGGCGGCGGCGGCTCGAAGGCGAACTCCGGGGCCGCCGCGCGGGAGACCTCCAGCCCGCCGTTTCCGCTGGGAATGGGCGCCACCCGCGTGAGCAGCTCGAAGACCTCGCTGGGGACGTGCCGCTGGGCGGCGGCGGTAGCCTTGGCGGGCGCCGGCTTGCCGGGCGCATCCAGGCTCCCGCCGAACTGCGCGAAGGGATCCGCCGCCTCCGGCGCCACCGCGGGGACCGAGGGCGGCTTGGAGGGCGGCGGCCCCGCCGGCGTGAGCGCGGGCGCGCCGTCCGCGGCCGCCTTCTTCACGCGGAAGGTGTTCTGGCACTTGGTGCAGCGGACCTTGACGCCCTTCTCCGTGACCTTCTCGTCAGGGATCTTGAAGCGCGTCTGGCACTTGTCGCACTTGACGATCATGGCCGGAGTGCCCCCGAGTATAGGGACCCCCTCGCGCCTTTAGCGAGATACGCCAACAGGCGCTTGCTCGCCCACACCCCCTCTGATATCAGACACTTGGCGCGTAGCGTCATGCCTCGGGTACAATGTTGTCGGAGCCATCCATGAGCGAGCTCGACCCCGCAGCACAGGCCAGCGCCGGCAAAGACCCCAAGGTCATCAAGCGCTATACGAACCGGAAGCTCTACGACACCGTCGAGAGCCGCTACGTCACGCTCGACGAGATCGCCGAGATGGTGAAGCAGGGCGTCGAAGTGAAGATCGTCGACAACCGGTCCAAGGACGACCTGACATCGGTGACGCTGGCGCAGATCATCTTTGAAGAGGAGAAGAAGAAGAACCGGATGCCCCTCAAGGTGCTGCGGGAGATCATCCGCCACCCCGGGGACTCCATCTCCGACTTCATCTCCAAGGAGGTCTCCCCCCGGGTGGCCTCCATCCGCGAGGAGGCGGAGCAGCGCCTGGACAAGCTGCTCGGCCGTGACGGCGCGCCGCCGGACGCCCCCGCCGCCGCTGCGGGCCCTGCGGCCGCGGGCGCCGCCTCCCCGGACTTCCTCAAGGCCTCCCAGCGCGTGCTCGAGGATTGGCAGCGCCGGATCGACGAGCGCGTGAAGCTGGTGCTCGAGAACGTGACCGGGAACCTGCCCGCGCTCGGGCGGGACATGCAGACGCTCCTCTCCCGGCTCGAGGCGCTGGAGAAGAAGATCGACGAGCTGGAGCGCAAGAAGTAGCGCTCGACTCCGCGCGGGTGACCGAGGCGAAGGCCGCTGCGAAAGGCTCGACCGCGAGCCTCGTGCGCCCCTCCACTCCGCTCGGGGTGAACGGGGGAGGCTTCGCGGGTCAGGCGCCGCTGGCCGCAGAGGCCGCGGCCGCGCGGGCCGGGCGCGCCGCCGGCTTCTTCACCGGCTCCTCCGCGCCCGCCGCGAGCACCTCTTCGGAGATCTGCTGGAGCATGGTGGCCCCGCGGCTCCACGGCGCGTACTCCCAAACGGTCTTCCCGTGGCTCTGCGCTTCGTCGATCTTCACGTTGAAGCCGAGCGCGGTCTTGGAAAGGACATCCGGGAAGTAGGCGCGCAGCTTGCCGCGGATCTCATCCGCCAGCGCCGTCTTCCGGTAGAGCGTGGGGACCACCAGCGAGACCCTCAGGTTGGGCCGGTGGTACTCCTCGCCGATCCGCCGGACCGTCTCCACCACCTCCGCGCAGCCATCCAGCGCGAGATAGGTCAGCGCCACGGGGATCACCACTTCGGTGGCGGCCACCAGGATGTTGTAGGTGGTCAGCCCCATGGAGGGCGGCGAGTCGAAGATCACCACGTCATAGCCGGCGCTCTGCGCGGCGCTGAGCCGCTCCGCCAACCGGTGCGCCCGCCGCGGATCCGCAGAGACCGCCACCGGGAAGTCCGCCATGTCCTTGTAGCAGGGGACCACGGAGAGGTTCTCCACCGGGCTTTGGCGGGCCACCTGCTCCAGCCGCACGTCCCGCTCCGAGAGCCAGTGGAAGACGTTGGGCTTGAGGCTGCGCACGTCCATCCCCAGCGCCTTGCCGGCGTGCCCCTGGGTGTCGAGGTCGACGAGCAGCACCCGCAGCTTCTTCTTCAGCGCGAGGTAGGCCGCGACGTTGACGGCCAGCGTCGTCTTGCCCGTCCCGCCCTTCTCGTTGATGAAGGCGATCGAGCGCATGGGTCGTCCCTAGTTCTTGCTTTCCATCAGCGTGTCGACCTTGCCCTCGACCGAGGAGAGCATCCGCTCCAGGTCATCCACCTTGCTGCGGAGCAGATCCAGGTCCGCGGTGGAGGGGAGGTTCATCGCCGACAAGGCGCTGCGGATGCTCTTGTCCACCGTGCCCTTGGCCGCCAGCGTCCGCGAGACGATGAGCTGGATGGCCCCGACGAAGCGCTCGTTGGAGAGCAGCTGCTGGGCGATCTTTCCGACCCGCTCTTCGCCGGTCTCGACCAGCTTCTTCATCACGGGGTTGTTCTTGAGCATGAGAGGACCTTTGGGCGTGAGGCGCGCGCATGGTGAACAGCACCCGCACAGGAGTCAAGGCCGCTTGGGCCTGACGCGTTGACAGCCCGCGCGAGCCGTCCCTACGGTGCGCCACCTCAATGGCCGCGCTGTTCGACAAGAGATTGCTCATCGTCTCGGGGAAGGGAGGCGTCGGGAAGAGCAGCGTCGCCGCCGCGCTCGCCCTGCTCTCTGCCCGCGAGGGCAAGCGGACGCTGGTCTGCGAGGTGAACACGCAGGAGCGGGTCGCCCTCTTCCTCGGCCACGCGCCGGTGGGGCCGGAGATCTCCCTGCTCGAGCAGAACCTCTGGGCCGTGGACGTCCGCCCGGCCGAGGCCATGCGCGAGTACGCCCTGATGATCTTGAAGTTCCAGACCATCTACCGCGCCGTCTTCGAGAACCGGTTCGTCCGGTACTTCCTGCGCTTCATCCCTTCGCTCCAGGAGCTGGTGATGCTGGGCAAGGTCCTCTACCACCTCCAGGAGAAGCAGCCGGACGGCAGCTGGCGCTTCGAGCGGATCATCCTGGACGCCCCCGCCACCGGGCACGCCATCACCTTCCTCAGCGTCCCCAAGGTCCTGATCGAGACCGTGCCCCCCGGCCAGATGGCCAAGGAGGCCGCCAAGATGCGGGATCTGCTCACCGACCGGGCCACCACCGCCACCGTGCTGGTCTCGCTGCCCGAAGAGATGCCCGTCAACGAGACCCTGGATCTCCACCAGACGCTCACCGGGAAGATCGACATTGGCGCGGGCGCGGTGGTGCTCAACGGCTACGTGGAGGACCGCTTCAGCGAGGGGGACCTGGCCGAGCTGGAGGCGGGAAGCCCTGCCCTGCTCCCGCTCGCGCGCGGCCACCACGCGCGCGCCCGGATGTCCCGGGAGTCCCGCGACCGGCTCGCCGCGGGGACCGGCCGCCCGGTCTGGCCGCTGCCCCGCCTCTACGCGCGCGCGTTCGATCGGGCCTGCATCGAGGCGCTCGCTGAGCGCCTGGCGCCCCGCGTCCGGGAGCCGACATGACCGGCGAGGAGGCGCTCCGGCGGGCCCTGTCCCAGCGGCGCGTGCTGCTCTGCGTGGGCGCGGGCGGCGTGGGCAAGACCACCATCTCCGCCACGCTCGCCCTGCGCGCCGCGGTGGAGGGGCGCAGCGCGCTCGTCTGCACCATCGACCCCGCCCGCCGGCTCGCCAACTCGCTGGGCCTCTCCGAGCTGGGGAACACCGAGTCCCGCATCTCCAGCGACAAGCTCGCCGAGGCCGGCCTGCCGCCCCAGGCCCCGCTCTCGGCGATGATGCTGGACATGAAGCAGGCCTGGGACGAGCTGATCCTCCAGCACGCGCCCCCGGACAAGCAGGCCCGGATCTTGGGCAACCGCTTCTACCAGTCGCTCTCCACCGCGCTCGCGGGCTCGCAGGAGTACATCGCGATGGAGAAGCTCTGGCAGCTGCGCAGCAACCGGGACTACGGGGTGATCGTGCTCGACACGCCGCCCACCGCCCACGCCCTGGACTTCCTGGACGCGCCCAACCGGATCCTGGACTTCCTGGACAACGAGGCCGCCAAGTGGCTGCTCACCCCCGCGCTGGCGGCCGGCAAGGTGGGGCTGCAGCTGTTCAACCTGGGCAGCAGCTACGTGGCCAAGACCATCTCCAAGCTCACCGGGACGGAGACCTTGCAGGAGCTCTCCAACTTCATGCTCGCCATCAGCGGCATGAACCAGAGCTTCCGCGAGCGCGCGCACCAGGTGAAGCAGCTGCTCGGCTCCGAGCAGACCGAGTTCGTGCTGGTCACCGTCCCCGGCGCCGAGCGGCTGGACGAGGTCGTCCACTTCCACACGCTGCTGCGTCAGAGCGAGATGCGGGTGGCGGCGATCGTCGTCAACCGGGTCCATGTCGCCCCCACCCAGCGCCAGCGCGCCCAGACGGCCAAGCTCCCGGGACCGCTGCGCGAGAAGCTGACCGCCACCCTGGACGAAGTGGAGCGGCTGGCCACCCAGGACGCCAAGGGGATCGAGGCCCTGCGCGCCGCCTGCGAGCCAACGCCGCTGGTGCTCGTCCCGCGGTTCGAGCTGGACGTGCACGACCTGCAGAGCCTCTGGCGCACCGGCCGCTACCTCGTGGGAGAGGCGAGCGCCACCGCGGAGCCGTAAGTCCCCGTCCTCCCGCCAGCAGGTGACGAGCGCTCGCACCCTTTGGCAGACTGGGCTTTCGGAACCCGGCGTGCGGCCTGGGTGTCTCTCTCCAGCGCCCACCGCCCCAAGGCTCCCCAAAGGGACATCGCCACGCGCAGCGAGGATTCGGTTGATGAAAGCCGCGAAGGTCACCCCATCGAGCCTCACCCCTGCCCTGCTCGCGCTGCTCTTGTGCAGCGGCTGCTTCCTGCGCGGCACCCGGCCGGAGACCAGCCACGAGCTCCGCTTCGAAGAGGTCACCATCACGGGTGACCTCGAGCTGGAGAAGCTCAACGACGAGGAGCTCTTCGCCGGCGGCTCCTCCGCCTTCGCGGCGGGGGACTTCAAGCAGGCGGCCCGCTACTTCGGCCGGCTCGCGGACTTCCACCCGCAGAGCAAGCACCGGCGCGCGGCGCTCTACAACGCCGGCCTCTCCCACGAGAAGAACAAGGAATGGGAGGAGGCCTACATGCGCTTCTCCGAGCTGGCGGACGCGCGCAAGGGCACCGACGACTCGCTCGACGCCGCCTTCCGCGTGGCGGAGACGCTCTACCACCTGGAGCGCTTCCAGGACGCGGTGGCCCTGCTGGACGTGATCGCCGAGCGGAAGGATCTCTCCCTCAACAAGCGGCTGGAGGCCCTGGTCCAGAAGGGCATTTGCCAGCTCGAGGCGGACCAGAGCGAGATCGCCGAGGCCACCCTGCGCCGCGCGGTCACCCAGTACCAGGAGCTGACGGACAAGGAGCAGGTGGACGACTACTTCCCCGCGCAGGCGCAGTTCTTCCTGGGGGAGATCTACCGGCTCCACTACGAATCGGTGGCGCTGGATCCAGAGAAGGGCGTGGACCAGCTGGCCAAGGACCTCGAGTACAAGGCCGAGCTGCTGCTCTCGGCGCAGGGGCACTACCTGCGCTCCATCCGGATCGGCAACGGGTACTGGGCCACCGCCGCGGGCTCGCAGATCGGCGCGCTGTACGAGAACCTCTACGATCACATGGTGGCCTCGCCCGCGCCCAAGGAGCTCAACCCGGAGGAGACGGACGTCTACCGGCAGGAGCTGCGCAAGAAGATCCGCGTCCTCATCACCAAGGCGATCAACATCTACGAGCGCACGCTCGAGGCCGCCGAGCGCATCGGCGCGTCCAGTCCGTTCGTGGAGAAGACCAAGCAGAGCCTCCAGAAGATGAAAGACCTTCTGGTGGCGGACGCGCAGCGGGAGGAGGAGGACCGCCCGCACGCGCTTCCGTCCAAGGGCGGCAAGCCCGGCAGCGAGCGCGAGCACCGCCTCTCCTCCCCGCCGAGCTGAGCCTCGGGCGCTTTGCCGCGCTAGGCTCCTTCCGCCGTGGTGGCCGAGCCCCTCTTCACCGCGCAGCAGCTGGCCGAGATCCGCGCGTACCACGCGCCCGGCTACGCCTGGTCCGCCGTCAACGACGCCTTCCAGCTTTCGCTCTACGCCTTCGTGCTCTGGCGGGGCGGGCGCTGGCTCCACCGCCTGGCGGAGCGGCTCGCGAGCCGATTGGGCGCGAGGACGGCCGCGTTCCCGGGACTGGGGCCGCTGCGCCGCGCGCTGGGCGCCCTCTGGGGCGGCGCGGGCTGGGGGACCGCCCTGCTCTACTGCGTGGGCCTGCTGCTCTTCTTCGAGCTCGCCTCGCTCCCGGCGGACTTCTACCTCTCCTTCCTGAACGAGCACCGCTACGGGATGAGCCGCTTGAGCCTGGCCGGCTGGCTCTGGGATCAAGGCAAGGCGAACGCCGTGGCGGCGCTCGGGCTGGCCGCGCTCGGGTTCGGGCTCTACGGGCTCGCCCGGCGGACGCGGCGCTGGTGGTGGATCCTCGGTGGCTGCTGCGCCGGGCTGCTCCTGGCGGCCCCGCTGCTGGACCCCTACCGGGACCGGCTCTACTTCACGCAGGCGCCGCTGCCTCCAGGGCCGCTGCGAAGCTCGCTGGAGTCCCTCCTGCGCGAAGCGGACGTGGAGTACCGGGAGATCCTGGTGGAGAAGACCTCCACCGCCAGCGTCCGGGTGCAGGCGTACTTCGCCGGGATTGGCCCCACCCGCACCATCGTGCTCAACGACTCGTTGGTGGAGCGCCTGGCCCCGGACGAGGTGCTGGCCGCCGTGGCGCACGAGGCCGCCCACGTCCATGAGCCCCGGTGGCGGGGCCGGCTGGCCTCGGCGGCGCTGCTGGTGCTCTGCCTCTGGCTCCTGCACAGGCTCTTCCTGGTCGCGCACCGGCGCGGCTGGTTGGGGGCGGTGGAGTACGCAGACATCCGGACCCTTCCGCTCGTCACCTTCACCGTCTTCTGCTTGCAGCTGCTGGGCGGGCCCCTCTCCGCCTTCTATTCGCGCCAGCGCGAGCTGGCGGCGGACCGGGCGGGGATCGCCCTGACAGGGGACGCCCCGGCCTTCATCCGGATGCTGGGAAAGGCCGCGCTCATCAACAAGATGGATCCAGACCCGCCCGCCTGGCTCGTCTGGCGGGGCCTCACCCACCCGCCGCTGAGCCAGCGCCTGGACCAGGCGCGCGCGCTGGAAAAATAGGTCGCCGGCGGGTGGGCCCCCTTCCCCGTTCCCCTTCCCCTGCCCACCCACCGGCAACCCGCGCCGAGCCGCTCCCCGACGTCCCGGCATGCTCCTCTTGCGTCCGCTTAGGCGTTGCCCTGCTGTGACTTCTCCACGGCCGCGAGCGTGATCGCCTTCACCAGCCCTTGTGCCCGGCGGCCGGAGGCGGTGGCCCCTTCCGGGTCCGCGTCCAGGGCGCGCAGGAGATCGGCGAAGCCCTCCTGGTCTCCACAGAGGATCCGCAGCTCCCCGCGGTTCACCAGCGCCACCACGTTCTCCGGATCCCCCTCCAGGGTCAGCTCGTACGCCTCCCGTGCTTCATCGACCCGCCCGAGCTTCTGGTAGACGGTCCCGAGCGCGGCCCGCGCGGCGAAGTCGAACGGGTTGCCTTCGATCAGCCCTTCGAAGACCACCCGCGCCTCCTCCAGCCGGCCCGCCTCCGCGAGCTCGCAACCCACCTGGGCGATCCCCTTGGCCTGCTCGAAGGTCATCCCCTCCAGCTGCGCCCAGGTGATCTCCCCGTTCGCGTAGGCCTTCAGGTTGCGCCGCTCCTCTCTCGTGCTCAGCTCCACCACGTTCGCCTCCCGGTGCTTGATCACCTTGCTCATGGTCACGCCCTGGCCAGGTTCTGGATGGCCTTCATCGCCATCTCGTTGAACTTCGAGGACATGTTCGACATCAGGTCGTACATCTGCTTCCGCTTCTCGGTGGCCTTCTGGATCCGCTGCTGGAGCAGCTCCACGTCCTGCTGCTTGCGCGCGAGCTTCTTCTGCCCGTCCGCGTCGTCCTGCGCAGTGGAGGCGCGCATGCCCGCCAGCTCCTCCGTGGCCGAGCCGAGGCCCGCCACCGCGTCCAGCATCTCGTCGTCCTCGGCCTCGGCGATCTTCATCAGCACCAGCTGGACCTTCTGCTCCAGGCTCAGGTTGGGGTCGTTGAGGATGTCGCTGATGCTGCCGGCCTCGGTTCGCCCAGCGGAGTCGCCCCTGGGCTGCGCGCTGCCGCCGGCCGCGGCCGTCCCTGGGGAGGTGCCACCGGTCCCCTGCTCCCGAGCGCCCTTCTTGGTGGGAGCGCCGTAGGTCTTGAGGTCCTCATCCACGTTCTTGAGCTCGTGGAGCACGTCCCCCAGGCCGACGATCCCGTCCTTGCCACCGATGTGCGAGGCCATCTCCAGGCGGTTGAAGTACTCCGGATGCGCGAGCAGGAACGACGAGACGTGCTTGAGCGTGGGGTCCGCGTTGGGGTTCTTCTGGATGGCCTCCAGGTTCTCCCGCGTCAGGTAGAAGTCGAGCGTCCCCACCGCCGCGTCGAAGGTGTTCCAGCTCGCCTGCAGCTCCCGCAGCACCTGCCGGTACTCGAGGATGTCGTACGGGAGCGGGCTGTTCGCATCGGAGCGCACGCCGTCCGGGAGCGAAGGCGCCGGCTTCGTCTCCACCGGCTTCGTCTCCACCGGCTTCGTCTCCACCGGCTTCGTCTTCACCGGCTGCGTCTCGCGGCCGGGGCAACCGGTGGTCGCCGGCGGCGGGCTCGAGCCGGTCCCCTGGAGCTCCTTCTTGAGCTGCTCGCGGATGAAGCGGATCTCGTCGCCGCTGATCGCCCCATCCGTGCGCTGGCTGCGGGAGAAGTCCACCCGGTTGAACTGCTCTGGGTGGGTGAGCAACCAGTTCGCGGCGTCCCGCACCTCGATGCTGACGGTTGGGTTGTTGGCCAAGGACTCGAGCGCCTTCATCCCGAACCTTCCGTCCTTGAAGCCCCCGCTCATGAAGTCGGCCTTGTCGAAGGTGGCGAAGTTGGCCTCGATCACCCCCAGGCAGCGGTCCAGCTCCACGCGCGGATCGTCGCTGCGGGAAGCGGAGGCGCTGCTGGCGCACGTGGCAGGCGCGCTGCGCTGTGGTGCGGGCTCCTGCTTCGCGGGCGAGGGGCTGCAGTACCCCTTGGGCGGCTCGCCGTTCTTCGGTGGGCAGTACTCCGTCTTGTGGGCCTGCTTGGACAGCTCGCCCACCACAGTGAGGCCGCCATCCACCGCGCAGACCACGTCACCGGTGTAGATGCCGGCCACGACCTTGGCCGCGCCCGTGACGATCGGCGGAAGGCCGAGCAGGTTCCCGCCAGCGTCGATCACCATGCCGAGTGGATCGCCCATCCCGAAAATTCCCACGTGAAGCTCCTTGCGCGGCGCTGGAGTTCCGTTGTCCGGCGCGCCGCGAAAGGCGCCAGACGGCGGGCAGGGATTGCAGCGGCGGTGCCGGGTGTGGGTGCCTGAAGTTCCGGTCACTTGTCCGCACACAGCCCCGCGCCACGGTCTTGAAACTCAGACGGACGGTCCACGCCCGGGGATTGCCGCTAGAGTTTTGGACCTCATGCGCACGATGGGTCTGGACGTGGGCACCAAGACCGTGGGGGTGGCCGTGAGCGACGAGTTGGGGCTCACCGCCCAGCCGGTGACCACGGTCCGCCGCACCAACCTCCGCGCGGATCTGAAGGCCCTGGCCGAGCTCACCGAGGAGCACTCGGTGACCCGCTACATCGTGGGGCTGCCGCTGAACATGGACGGGAGCGAAGGCGAGCGCGCCGCCGCCTCGCGCGCCTTCGGCGCGGCGCTGCAGCGGCAGCAGGAGCTCCCCGTGGACTATTGGGACGAGCGCCTCACCACCGTGGCGGCACAGCGGGTGCTGCTCGAGGCGGACGTCTCGCGCGCCAAGCGCAAACAGGTGGTGGACCAGCTCGCGGCGGCGTTGATCCTCCAGGGCTGGCTGGACGCGCAACAGACCCAGCGCGGGCTGGAGGACTAGCGTGAAGAAGGCGCTGATCGCCGTCCTGGTGCTGCTCATCCTCGGAGGCGCCGGCGCCGGCGCGTTCCTCTGGTGGCGGGAGCGGCAGCTGGTCGCCTTCGCGGCCGCGCCGTTTGGCGCCTCGGAAGCCAAGGTGGTGGAGGTGCCGCCGGGGACCGGGCCCAAGGCGCTGGGCGCGCTCCTGGCGAAGGCGGACGTGGTCCAGGACGGCGAGCTCTTCTACCGGTTCGTCCGGCGGGAGAACGCCGGCCCGCGCCTCAAGGCCGGCGAGTACGAGTTCACCGGCGCGCTCACCCCCAAGCAGGTGCTGGAGAAGCTCGTCTCGGGAGACGTGAAGAAGTACCGCTTCACCGTGCCGGAGGGGCTGCGGCTCGAGGAGATCCTCCCCATCCTCGCGGCCAGCGAGCTCAAGCTGGACGCCGCGAAGCTGGAGGTGCTCTCGAGGGACGCCGCCTTCCTCCAGAAGGCCCAGGTGCCGGCCAGCCGCCTCGAGGGCTACCTCTACCCGGACACCTATACCTTCACCCGCGGGGCCACCGAGGAGAGCGTGCTCGCCAAGATGGTGGCGCGGACGCTGGAGGAGTACCGGAAGGCGGACGCGGTGCGGAAGAGCGGCATCACGCTCAACCTCCACCAGACGATGACGCTGGCCTCCATCGTGGAAAAGGAGACCGCGGCGCCGGAGGAGCGGCCGCGCATCTCCTGCGTCTTCCACAACCGGCTGAAGCTGAAGATGCCGCTGGGCACCGATCCCACGGTCATCTACGCGATGAAGGAGCTGCGCGGCGTCTACAACAAGAACATCACCCGGGCGGATCTGCGCACGGACCACCCGTACAACACCTACGTGCGCAAGGGGCTCCCGCCGGGGCCCATCGCCAATGCCGGCGCGGAGGCGATCAGCGCCGCGCTCCAGCCGCTGGACTGCAGCGACCTCTTCTTCGTCTCCCGCAACGACGGGACCCACGTCTTCTGCCCGAACTTCAAGTGCCACAACGCCGCGGTGACGAAGTGGCAGAAGGAGTTCTTCCGGAAGTCTCGCCCGGCGGCCGCGCACAAGGGAAAGCGCCGCCGCGGCTAGCGCTCAAGGCTTGGCGAACAGGCGCACGGGCCCGGGCGGCCCAGGCAGCTCGACGAAAACCTCTCCGTCCAGCTCGGCCCGTGCACCCGTGAGCGTCACCTTGCCCTCTTCCACGAGCGAGCCCTCCTCGAACAGGGCGAGGTAGCGCGGGCGGGCCGACTTCAGCAGCGCCGGGAAGTCATCCCAGCGGTGGCGCGCCATCCTGGACTCGGGGAGACCGCCGAAGAAGGCGAGCTGAAGATCGCGGTACTGCGCGTCCGAATCGAGGATCAGCGCTCCACCGGAAGCGGCGACCTCGGCCTTCACCCAGCGGGCGGCGTCCATCAGCGCCGGCGGGTTGGTGGACGTGGGGCTGACCGGCCGCAGCCAGTCCTCGTACTTGCCCTCTCGCCGGAAGGTGAAGGCGCCCAACCCCACTGGCAGCGCCACCGCGACCAGGGCGGCGGCCCACACCACCGCGCGCACCACGCGCTGGGAGAGCCGCGCGCGCAGCCCCTCCACCCCCACCCAGACGAACGGCAAGAGCAGGAGCAGCTGCAGCGCCGCGAACCGCCCCAGCGGAACGAACGTGGCCAGCACGGCAGACCGGAGCGTGAAGAAGGCCGTGGGCAGGAGCACCAGAGAGATCAGCCACCGGCTCTGGGGATGGGCCCTCCAGGCGCGCCCGAGCCCGAACATCCCGAGCGCCGCAACCAACGGGCTGAGCGTGAGCAACGCCACCCAGGGCCAGAAGACGGCGTTCTGCAGCCGGTAGGCGGTCTCGCCGAACAGCGCCGCGCCCTGGGGCCACCAGGCGCGGTGGAACGCGTCGATGTAATGGATGGGGAAGAGCGGATCCCCGGTCATCCGCCAGTTGCCGAACATCCAGACCAGCGGAAACGGAGCGCAGAGCAGGCCAAAGAGGAGCGCGTGCTCCAGCCGCTCCCGCCGCGGCCCCGCGCCCAGCGCCAGCGTGGCGCTCAGGAGCGGCACGAGCATCCACGCGTCGTACCGGGTGGCGCAGGCCACGTTCAGGCACGCCGCGGCCACCGCGAGCGGCCCCGCGCGCAGCTGCTGTGCGCCGCGCACGAAGGCGGCGAGCGCCGCGAGCACCCAGAACAGCGAGAAGGCCTCGCTGGCCGCCGTGGTGGACATCTGAAGGTGCATGCCCCAGAGCGCGAAGCCACCGCAGGCGGCGATCGCAGCGGCCCGGCCGAAAAGGCGCCGGGACAAGAAGAACAGCGGCAGCACGGTCAGCGTCCCGAACAGCAGGCTCACGGCGCGTCCGGCATGCTCCCGAGCAGGGATGACCTTCAGCGCGGCCGCCAAGGCGTAGAGGTGCGCCGGGCCGAACTGGAATGCCCCGTCCGTGAAGGAGGCGATCCAGCGCGGGTGCGCGAGCCAGCGCTCCGCCAGCTCGGTGCGCATCACCGCGTCCCCGTAGAAGTTCTCGTTGAGGGGGAAGAGCAACGCCCGGGGCAGCAGCGCGGCCCCGGTGAGCAAGATGAGCAGCGCTCCGGTGGAGAGCCTTGCGCGCGCCGCGGGAGCGGCGAGCGGGGCCGGCACGGCGACGGCGGCAGCGGTGGCGGGCTCCAGGCTCACGGGCGGCGCACAATACGCACCCGTGGCCCGTTTCCAAGCTGCCCGGCCCTGGCTGTCCACCAGCGCGCTACTCCAGGTGGAGCGCGCAGCTGCCATCGGGGCAGCTGCGCCCGGCGATCCGGAAGCGGTGGCGAGCCACCAGCCGATAGAGCCAATCCACCGCCTGCCGCAGGCCGGGCAGGTAGTAGACCCGCGCGAGCACCCCGAACCAGCGGCCCTGGAGCACCTGGACGATCGCCTCCGCCCCCTCGAAGACCTGTCCGTCCCGGCGGACGAACTGGAGCGCCCGCTCGCACCGCGCCGCGCTGACCATGGGGAACGCGGCGAGCGCGCCCTGCTCGCGGAAGGAGAGCAGGGTCACCGAGCCGGTGCGGTCCAGCCGCCGGAACTGGCGAGCGGCCCGCGAGCAGAGCCGGCAGTGGCCGTCGTAGAGCAGCGTGGCGGCGCTCACGGGAGATCACCCGCGTGGTCGGCGAGGAAGGCGTGCACGCCGCGCCAGATCTGGTGTTGGCGTTCAACGGGGTCGTTGCCGAGGTGCTCCGCCATGACCTCGCCGCCCAGGGAGACAGGCAGGGAGCTCTCCTGGAACTCCGAGCGCTGGCGCACGCGGGTGCCGCCCTCGCCGTCGCTCTCGAACGTGAACTCGTTCACCCCGCGCAGCGGATGGCCATCCAGCGTGTGGAGGCGGATGCGCCGCTCGTCAGGGATGAGCTCCACCTCCACGGGCGCCATTACCGGCGGCGCCAGGCCCGGCTCCTGGAAGTAGAGGCGAGTGCCGTTCGACAGCGAGGGGGTGGCCGGCACCGCCTGGATCTCCAGCGCGCCGAGCAGCTCGGTCGGGTGGGAGAGGAAGAACTCGTAGACCTGCTGGGGCGGCACCCCGGGGATGACGCTGTCGTAGGCCGCGCGCTCGAGCTGGGCGCTGGTGACCGGCGGGTTGCGGTCCAGGGCGCCGAGCTGGAAGCGGAGCGCCGCGTCCGGGACGAGGCCGCCGAAGTGGTTGGCCGCGGCAGTGAAGGTGTGAAGCGCGGTGGCGGCGGCCTGGTACGCCTGCTCCGGCAGGGACCCGGCGGGCTCCGGGTCGGCGCGCGGCGTGGGGATCTCGAAGTGATTCTCCTCGCAGTAGGGACGCACCGAGTCCACCGGACCCTCCTTGCGTGCCGGTCCCGGCGCCGGCGAGCAGCTGGGCGGAGCCTCCTCGGGGACGCAGGCGGGCCCGCTGGCGGCGAGCGAGAGATCGGACGGGGCGGCGACGGGGTTCATGGTGGCTCCTGATGGGTAATGGGACACGGGCGCCCCGTGCAGCGAGCGTGCCCACCCCGGCCACAGGGACGAGCGCTCCGGCACCGTCCGGGACCGCGGACGGGCCGTCCGGAGAATTCTTCGCCGCGCGCCGCTTCTCGTGTGAGATGGCGCCATGCCGGGCGTCGAGGTGGAGCAGCTCAGCAAGGCCTACCCTCCCCCGCTCACCTGGCGCCGGCTGCTCTCGCGCGCGGGGCCGGGCAGCCGTCCGGCGCTGCGCGAGGTCTCCTTCGACATCCGAGAGGGCGAGCTGGTGGCGCTGATTGGGCCGAACGGCGCCGGGAAGACCACGCTGCTGAGGATCCTCGCCGGGCTCCTGTTGCCGGACGGTGGGCGGGCGCGGGTCCAGGGGCTGGACGTGGTCCGGGACCGCCCCGCCTCTCGCGCCCAGGTTGGCGCGGCTTTCGCAGAGGACCGCGGCATGTCCGGCCGCCTCACAGGCTTCCAGAACCTGGAGTTCTACGCCGCCCTCTACGGCCTGCACCGCGCCGAGGCGGCGGAGCGGATTCGTCTGCTCGCGGGGAAGCTGGAGGCGGCCGCGCTGCTGCACCGCGAGGCTCGGACGCTCTCCACGGGAGAGCGGGCCCGGCTGATCCTCCTGCGGGTGCTGCTCCACCGGCCGCGGGTCCTGCTGCTGGACGAGCTCACGCGCGCGTTGGATCCCGGCGCGGCGCAGCGCCTGCGGCGGCAGATCTCCGAGCAGCTGCGCAGCACCGGCGCCTGCGCGCTCTTCGCCAGCCACGACCTGGCGGAGGTGGAGGCCCTGGCCAGCCGCGTGGTGCTCCTCCACCAGGGACGGGTGGCTGCCTTCGGGACGATGGAAGAGGTGCGGGCGCGGGCGGCCGAGGTCTTCAGCAGCGCGGAGGCGGCCGGATGAGGGTGCTCGGCGCGTTCCTCCTGAGGGACCTGCGCATCGCCGAGGCGTACAAGAGCTCGTTCGCCTTCATGGCCGCGGGCGGGGTGGTGACGCTCACCGTCTTCCACTTCCTCGCGCTGACGGTGGGGGACCTGCCCCTGCTGCGAAGCCGCTACGGCGCGGACTACTTCTCGTTCGCGCTCATCGGGCTGGCGGTGGCCACCTGCACGCGCGGGCTGCAGTCGAGCTTTGGGCGCAGGCTCCGGGAGAGCCAGCTCGAGGGCTCGTTGGAGCTGCTGCTGGCCAGCCCGCTTTCGACCTGGCGCGTCGTCGCGCTCCTGGCGGCCTACCCGGTGGCGCTGTCGTTCGTCCGGGCGCTCGCCTTCGTCCTCGCCGGCGCCTGGCTGTTCGGCGCGCAGCTGCGCCTCAACTTGGCGGGGTTCGCGGCTGCCCTGGCTTGTTCGCTCGCGTCATTCGCGGCGCTGGGGCTGCTCTCCTCCGCCTTCGTCCTCGCCTTCAAGCGTGGAGATCCGCTCAATTACCTGCTCGACACGGCCAGCTACCTCTTTTCCGGCGTCTTCTATCCAATCGAAGTCATGCCACCGGCCTTGCAGTGGATATCCCACCTGCTGCCTGCGACCTACGCGGTCAACGCTCTGCGTGCATCCGGGCTGCAACGCGCGAGCGTGGTGGAGGTGGCGCCGGCGTTGCTGACGCTGCTCGCGTTCGCGGTGGCCTTGTGGCCTTTGGCGGTGTTGGCGCTCGCGTTGGCTCGCCGACATGTCGAGCGAACAGGCACGCTGCCACACGCTTGAATTTTCTTTCGCGCTGTCCTTCGAGGTGTGCCCGCAGTCAACTGGGCGAAGTCAGCTGACCTCCCTATAATGGAGAAGCCTTTTCACCCCGTGGACGGTCGCGCTCCCATCAGGGCCCTGCCGCCACGTGCACTCGAGCGCGCGGTCCCACTCCGCGGCGGGGTCCTAAAGGACAGCAGTTCGTCGCTTGGGGCCGGTCGTGGATCTGCGCGTTACGGAATGGTGAGCGGCGCCGTCGGTTGTGAGTCTTCTGCTCTGCTCCGGAAAGGAATGCGATGAAGGAAGGACTGTCGAAGAACGGCGGCTGGGTCTCGAAGATCGCCGCGCTGCAGGACTCCAAGACCTACGCCCAGCTGAACTGGGAGGGCTCGTTCGAGGACTACCTCGAGATCGTTCGGAAGAACCCGGCGGTGACGCGGACGGCGTTCCAGCGGATCTACGACATGATCCTCTCGCACGGCCGCACCGAGTACATCGACAACAAGAAGAAGCTCATCCGCTACCACTTCTTCTCGGACGAGAAGTTCGGCGGCAAGGACGCCATCTACGGGCTGGACGTGCCGCTGATGAAGCTGGTGAACGTCTTCAAGTCCGCGGCGCAGGGGTACGGGACGGAGAAGCGCGTCATCCTCCTCCACGGCCCGGTGGGCTCGTCGAAGTCCACCATCGCCCGGCTGCTCAAGAAGGGGATTGAGGAGTACTCGAAGACCCCCGAAGGCGCCGCGTACACCTTCAGCTGGACCGTGGACAAGAAGCAGCTGGACGGCTCCACGGTGAAGGAGAAGATGAAGTGCCCGATGAATGAGGAGCCGCTCAACCTCATTCCGAAGGAGTGGCGGCCGCAGATCTTCGGCGAGCTGTGCCCTCCGGACTCCGGGTACACCATCCCCACCGGCAGCGAGCTCTGCCCGGCGTGCCGGTTCGTCTTCCGCGATCTGATGACCCAGCACGGCGGAGACTTCGGCAAGGTCTGCGAGCAGGTGAAGGTGCACCGGCTGATCTTCTCGGAGAAGGACCGCATCGGCGTGGGCACCTTCCAGCCGAAGGACGAGAAGAACCAGGACTCCACCGAGCTCACCGGCGACATCAACTACCGGAAGATCGCCGAGTACGGCTCGGACTCGGACCCGCGCGCGTTCAACTTCGACGGCGAGTTCAACATCGCCAACCGCGGCCTGATCGAGTTCGTGGAGGTGCTCAAGCTGGACGTGGCGTTCCTCTACGACCTGCTCGGCGCCTCGCAGGAGCACAAGATCAAGCCGAAGAAGTTCCCGCAGACGGACATCGACGAGGTCATCCTCGGCCACACCAACGAGCCCGAATACAAGAAGCTCGAGAACAACGAGTTCATGGAGGCGTTGCGTGACCGTACGGTGAAGATCGACATCCCGTACATCACCAAGCTCACCGAGGAGGTGAAGATCTACGAGAAGGACTTCAACTCCCGGCGGATCAAGGGCAAGCACATTGCCCCGCACACGCTGGAGATGGCCGCGATGTGGGCGGTGCTGACGCGGCTCGAGGAGCCGAAGAAGCACAACCTCACGCTGTTGCAGAAGCTCAAGCTCTACAACGGCAAGACGCTGCCCAACTTCACCGAGGACAACATCAAGGAGCTGCGCAAGGAGTCCTCGCGCGAAGGCCTGGACGGGATCTCCCCCCGCTACATCCAGGACAAGATCTCCAACGCGCTCGTCTCCGACAAGGGCGAAGGCTGCATCAACCCGTTCATGGTGCTCAACGAGCTCGAGGCGGGCCTCAAGGGCCACTCGCTGATCTCCAGTGAAGAGGCGCGCAAGCGGATGCGCGAGCTGCTCACCACCGTGAAGCAGGAGTACGAAGACACGGTGAAGAACGAGGTCCAGCGCGCGATCAGCGCGGACGAAGACGCCATCTCCAAGCTCTGCGGCAACTACATCGACAACATCAAGGCGTACACGCAGAAGGAGAAGGTGAAGAACAAGTACACCGGCCTCTACGAGGAGCCGGACGAGCGTCTGATGCGCTCCATCGAAGAGAAGATCGACATCCCGGAGAGCCGCAAGGACGACTTCCGCCGGGAGATCATGAACTACATCGGCGCGCTGGCCGTTGACGGGAAGACGTTCAACTACCGGACGAACGAGCGGCTGCACAAGGCGCTGGAGCTCAAGCTCTTCGAGGATCAGAAGGACTCGATCAAGCTGAAGAACCTGGTCTCGTCGGTGGTCGACAAGGAGACGCAGGAGAAGATCGATCTCGTGAAGGACCGGATGATGAAGAACTACGGCTACTGCGAGATCTGCTCCACCGACGTGCTCAACTTCGTCGCGAGCATCTTCGCGCGAGGCGACGCCAAGGAGTGACCTCTAGAGGGTGAAACGATGTCTTTGAAGATCCATCAAGACCATGCGCGCTTCAAAGAGATCGTCCGGGGGAAGATCAAGGCCAACCTGCGCAAGTACGTGCAGAAGGGCGAGATGCTGGGGAAGAAGGGGAAGGACGTCATCTCCATCCCCATCCCCTTCATCGACATTCCCCACTTCAAGTACGGCCACAAGGAGCAGGGGGGCGTGGGGCAGGGCGAAGGCGAGATAGGCCAGCAGCTCTCTCCCGGCGCGGTGCAGCCGGGAGATGGGCATGGCCAGGCGGGCCAGGGCGAAGGCGACCACGCGCTGGAGGTGGACGTCTCGCTCGATGAGCTCGCGCAGATTTTGGGCGAGGAGCTGCAGCTGCCCAACATCGAGCGGAAGGGCAAAGAGAACATCGTCAACCAGAAGATCCGCTACACGGGGATCAACACCACCGGCCCCGAGTCGCTGCGGCACTTCAAGCGGACCTACAAGCAGGCGCTGCGGCGGCAGATCGCCTCGGGCCTCTACGATCCCGCGGTGCCGATCGTGGTCCCGATGCGCGAGGACCGCCGCTACCGGTCCTACAAGCTGCAGAACCTGCCGGAGGTCAACGCGGTCATCATCTACATGATGGACGTGTCCGGCTCGATGGGTGACGAGCAGAAGGAGATCGTCCGGATCGAGAGCTTCTGGCTCGATACGTGGCTGCGCCACCAGTACAAGGGGCTCGAGTCCCGCTACATCATCCACGACGCGGTGGCGCGCGAGGTGGACCGGGAGACCTTCTTCCACACCCGCGAGTCCGGCGGGACGATGATCAGCTCCGCGTACAAGCTGTGCCGGGACATCATCAAGGCCGACTACCCCTCCAGCAGCTGGAACATCTACCCGTTCCACTTCTCGGACGGAGACAACTGGAGCGCGGACGACACGCGCCACTGCGTGGAGATGCTCAAGACGGACGTGCTCCCGCATGTGAACCAGTTCGCCTACGGGCAGGTGGAGAGCCCGTACGGCAGCGGCCAGTTCATCAAGGACCTGCGCGAGACGGTGGGTGACACGGAGAACGTGGCGCTCTCGGAGATCGCGGACAAGGACGCCATCTACCAGTCGATCAAGGACTTCCTGGGAAGGGGCAAGTAATGCCGAAGAGCCTCACCCCACGGCTGGCGGATCTGAAGGAAGAGATCGAAGGCTACGCGCGCGAGTTCGGCCTCGACTTCTTCAAGACGATCTTCGAGGTCGTCAGCTACGACGAGATGAACATGGTGGCCGCGTACGGCGGCTTCCCCAACCGCTACCCCCACTGGCGTTGGGGGATGGAGTACGAGCAGCTGGCGAAGGGGTACGAGTACGGGCTCTCGAAGATCTACGAGCTCGTGATCAACAACGACCCTTGCTACGCGTACCTGCTCGAGAGCAACCCGGAGGTGGACCAGAAGCTGGTGATGGCCCACGTCTTCGGTCACTGCGACTTCTTCAAGAACAACTTCTCGTTCTCCCACACCAACCGCCGGATGATCGACGAGATGGCGAACCACGCCACGCGCGTGCGCCGCTGGGTCGACAAGATCGGCGTGGAGAAGATCGAAGACTTCATCGACCGGGCGCTCTCACTGGAGAACCTGATCGACCAGCACGCCCCGTACATCAAGCGCAACCCGGACCCCAAGCGCTCGGAGGAGGAGGCGAAGTCCAACGAGAAGGTCGAAGGCTTCAAGGTGGACCGCGAGTACATGCGGGGCTTCGTCAACCCGCAGGAGTTCCTCGACTCGCAGCGCAAGAAGGTGGAGGACGAGAAGGCCCGGGCGAAGAAGTTCCCCGAGCGGCCGCAGCGGGACGTCCTGCTCTTCCTTCTGGACCACGCGCCGCTGGAGGCCTGGGAGTTCGACGTCCTGGCGATCTTGCGGGACGAGGCCTACTACTTCGCGCCGCAGGGCCAGACGAAGATCATGAACGAGGGCTGGGCCAGCTACTGGCACTCCACGATCATGACGACGCGGGCGCTGAAGGACCACGAGATCATCGACTACGCGGACCACCACTCCGGGACCATGGGCACGCGCCCGGGGGCGCTCAACCCGTACAAGCTGGGGATCGAGCTCTACCGGGACATCGAGGACCGGTGGAACAAGGGGCGCTTTGGCAAGGAGTGGGACGAGTGCGACGACCTGCGCGCGCGCCGGGCCTGGGACAAGAAGCTCGGGCTGGGGCGTGAGAAGGTGTTCGAGGTGCGCAAGCACTACAACGACATCACCTTCATCGACACGTTCCTGACGGCCGAGTTCGCGATCGAGCAGAAGCTCTTCGTCTACGGCTTCAACGACAAGAAGAACTCGTGGGAGATCATGGACCGCGAGTTCCGCAAGGTGAAGAGCAAGCTGCTCCAGCAGCTCACCAACTTCGGCCAGCCGATCATCGAGGTGGTGGACGGCAACCACGAGAACCGGGGCGAGCTGCTCCTGGCGCACAAACATGACGGCCAGGACCTCAAGGGGGACTACGCGCGGGAGACGCTGCGCAACCTCCAGTCCCTGTGGCGGCGCCCCACCAACCTGGTCACCCGGGTGGAGGGGAAGGGCATGCTCCTGCGGTTCGACGGGCAGACCCACTCGGAGAAGAAGGTCGAGCTCTAAGGCCGGTCAGGGGCCCGTCCCCCGGGGAAAGTGTCCGGTTCGCAGGGGGTGCTCCCACACCCGACTTGGGTTTCTTGGGAGACTTCGGCAACATACGCGAAGCCAGCTCAAGCGTTCCGAGCTGACCACCCCGCTATGCCGCCCCGGATCGAAATCGCAGAGGTCATCACCTTCCGTCTCAAGCTGCCGCGCGCGGAGCTGACGGATCTGCCCGGCCGCCTCGGGCCCGAGCTTTCGCTCAAGGTGGAGGCGGAGGGCCAGCGGGTGACGGTCTCGATGGAGGGCGGCGCCAGCTACCTGCGCTTCCGGCTGGCGGGGGTGGACGCGGTGCTCTCCGAGATCGCCGTCTCCAACGACGAGCGCGGGCTCTTCTTCCACCGCGTGCTCGGCCCGCTCATGGTGCGCCACGCCGGGGATCTCCACGTGCGGCTGCGCTGGAACACGGCCGAGCGAAACAGCCACGGCAGCCACGCCGAGGTCCGCATCAGCCGCGGCTTCACGACCTACCCCGGCCTGGGGCCCCCTCCCCTGCCCCCGCGCCAGAGCCTCTCCCCCGCGCAGGACGCGGCGAGCGAAGGCGGCGAGGGCGGCGCCGGGCCGGCGCCAGAGGACGAGGAGGCCCCGGACATCAGCCCGGAGGCGCAGGAGATCCGCAAACTCGTCTCCAAGGCCAAGCAGCAGTGGGACGAGTACCAGCGCCTGAAGGCCAAGCGCGAGCGCAGCTGAAGCGGGCTCGGAGGCAGCCAGGCGAGCGCCTTCGCGGACGGTCCCGCTTGCGCCAGCCTGCCCGCCTGGAGGAAACCTTCCCCCCATGACCGTTGCCGCGCTCACGGCCGCCGCGCTGCTCCTGCTCGCCTCCGACGCTGCCGCGCCGGGCACCGCCGGGCCGGCCACACCTGGCGGCAGCCCGCCCGCCGCGCCGGAGCCGGGGGTCGCGGCGCCCACCGCCGCGGAGCCGCCGCCCAGGGCGCAGGCGGTGACGCCGGTGCGGCGCCGGGTGCTGAACCGGCGGATCGAGCCCGAGCAGGCGGTGGGCAAGGCGCTGCTCGCCGTGGGGCTGGCGCCGCAGCAGGTGGACGCGCTGGTGGCGGCGCTCTCGAGCGTGTTCGACTGCCGGCGCTCCCGCGCGGGAGATCAGCTCCGCTTCGTCTTCGGCCCGGACGGCGCCCTGGAGCTCTTCGACTACCGCCAGGGGCCGCTGGACGAGTTCCACGTGCGGCGAAGCGGCGAGCGCTTCCTCGCGGTGAAGCGCGCGGTGGAGGTGGAGAAGAAGGTGGCGGTGGTGGAGCTCAAGGTGGAGAGCTCCCTCTACGAGGCGGCGCTGGCGGCGGGCGAGGACCCGCTCATCGCCATGGTGCTCTCGGACGTGTTCGCCTGGGACGTGGACTTCTACCGGGACGTGCAGAAGGGGGACCGGGCGCGGGCGGTGGTGGAGAAGTACGTCTCCCGTGGGCGGATCTTGCGCTACGGGGACGTGCTGGCCGCCACCTACGACGGCTCCACCGTGGGCAAGAAGCGCGTCTTCCGCTACCAGCCGAAGAGCGGCAACGCGACCTTCTTCCAGGAGGACGGGGCCTCGGCGCGCAAGACGTTCCTCAAGTCCCCGCTGAAGTTCGCGCACATCACGTCCGGCTTCGGCAGCCGCTTCCACCCGGTGCTGCAGTACGTGAAGGACCACAACGGCGTGGACTACGGGACGCCGGTGGGGACGCCAGTCTGGGCGGTGGCGGACGGGACGGTGCTCAAGGCCCAGTACGACGGGGCGGCGGGGAACCACGTCTGCGTGCGGCACTTCAACGGGATGGAGACCTGTTACCTGCACCTCTCCCGCTTCGCGCCGGGGGTGCGGGGCGGCGCGCGGGTGGCGCAGAAGCAGGTGATCGCGTTCTCGGGGAACACCGGCCGCACCACCGGGCCGCACCTGCACTTCGCGCTCAAGCGCGGCGGGCGTTACGTGAACCCGCTCAACCAGAACTTCCCCCGCGCGGACCCGCTGCCCAAGGACGAGCTGCCGGCGTTCCACCGCTTCATCTTCCCGCTCGCGGCGCAGCTGGACGCCTCGCAGCTGGCGGCCTCGGGGCCCTCGGCGGTGCCGCTGGAGTAGGGGCTTTGGCCGACGACAGCCCGCTCCCCGTGCGGCTGGACGGCGGGGCAGTTCGCGGTGGCTGTCACAGCCGCGGAGCTGATCCGGGGGGGAGACGGCGCCGAGGCCGCCGCTGGGCTACAGTGCGCTGCCCCGAATTGGGTGTTTTCAGCGCCCGGACTCGAACTAAGAACCCCCGAATGGCCCACGTTCTCGCCAAAGAAGCCCTGCCCGCCTCCAGCCAAGCCGGGGAGCTGTCCGTCGTCCCCAGCCCGGGCGCCGCCGAAGCCTCCTCCCTGCGCCGCAGCTTCGTCGACCACCTGCGCTACTCCCGCGGGGTGATCGTCGACCACGCCACCTCCCATGACCGCTTCTGCGCCCTGGCGCTGGCGGTGCGGGACCGGCTGGCGGAGCGCTGGGTGAACACGCAGCGCGCCTACTACGAGAAGGACGTCAAGCGCGCCTACTACCTGTCCGCCGAGTACCTGCTGGGGCGCGCGCTCGAGAACAACCTGATGAACATCGGGCTGCTCGACACCGCCCGGTCGATGCTCAAGGACATGGGCGTGGACTTCGACGCGCTGGCGGAGATGGAGCCGGACGCGGGGCTGGGCAACGGCGGCTTGGGGCGCCTGGCGGCCTGCTTCCTGGACTCCATGGCCACGTTGGGGGTGCCGGGCATCGGCTACGGCATCCGCTACGAGTTCGGGATCTTCACGCAGGACGTGGTCAACGGCTACCAGGTGGAGCGCGCGGACGAGTGGCTGAAGTTCGGCTCTCCCTGGGAGATCGTCCGGCCCGAGCGGATCGTCCCGGTCCGCTTCTTCGGCCACGTGGAGACGCACCACGCCACGGACGGGCGGAGCGTCAGCCGCTGGGTGGGGGGCAAGACGGTGCTGGGCGTGCCGTACGACACGCCGATCGCCGGGTACAAGACGCAGACGGTGAACACGCTGCGGCTGTGGCAGGCGCGCGCCTCGGCGGAGTTCGACTTTCGCCTCTTCAACGACGGCGACTACGAGCGCTCGGTGGTGGAGAAGAACGACTCGGAGGTCATCTCCAAGGTCCTCTACCCCAACGACCACAACCAGGCGGGCAAGGAGCTGCGGCTCAAGCAGGAGTACTTCTTCGTCGCCTGCTCGATCGCGGACATCGTCCGGCGCTACCTGAAGTCGCACGCCGACTTCCGGGCCTTCCCGTCCAAGGTGGCGATCCAGCTCAACGACACCCACCCGGCCATAGCGATCGCCGAGCTGATGCGGGTGCTGGTGGACGAGAAGCGGATCGTCTGGGACGAGGCGTGGAACATGACCACGGCCGTCTTCGGCTACACCAACCACACCCTGCTGGCCGAGGCGCTGGAGAAGTGGCCGGTCTCCATCTTCGAGCGGCTGCTGCCGCGCCACCTGCAGATCATCTACGAGATCAACCAGCGCTTCCTGCGCCAGGTGCAGATCCAGTACCCGTTCGACAGCGGCAAGCAGGAGCGGATGTCGCTGATCGAAGAGGGGAACGAGAAGTACGTCCGGATGGCGCACCTGGCGGTGGTGGGCTCGCACTCGGTGAACGGGGTGGCGGAGCTGCACAGCGACCTGTTGCGCAAGGACGTGATGCCGGACTTCTCCGAGATGTTCCCGGACCGCTTCAACAACAAGACCAACGGCGTCACCCCGCGCCGCTGGCTGCAGCTGTGCAACCCGCGGCTGGCTTCGCTCATCTCCTCGCGGATCGGCGATGGGTGGATCAGCGATCTGGACCGGTTGAAGGAGCTCGAGCCGCTGGCGGAGGACCCCTCCTTCGTGGCGGCCTTCCGGCAGGTGAAGCGCGCCAACAAGGAGGCGCTGACCGCGCACATCCGGGATCTCATCTGGGTGGGGCTGAACCCGGACGCCATCTTCGACGTGCAGATCAAGCGGCTGCACGAGTACAAGCGGCAGCTGCTCAACGCGCTGCACATCGTCACGCTCTGGATGAAGGCGCGGCGGGAGCCGGCCAAGGTCAGCCACCCGCGGGCCTTCATCTTCGGGGCGAAGGCGGCGCCGGGCTACACCAAGGCCAAGCTCACCATCCGGTTGATCAACGGGATCGGCGAGGTGGTGAACGCGGAGGCGCACCGGACCGGCATCCAGGTGGTGTTCCTGCCGAACTACCGCGTGTCGCTGGCGGAGCGGATCTTCCCGGCCTCGGACGTGTCCGAGCAGATCTCCACCGCCGGCAAGGAGGCCTCCGGCACCGGCAACATGAAGTTCGCGCTCAACGGGGCGCTGACGCTGGGGACGCTGGACGGGGCGAACATCGAGATCCGGGACGCGGTGGGGCCGGAGAACTTCTTCCTCTTCGGGCTGACCGCGGACGAGGTGAAGGAGCGGCTGCGCCAAGGCTACCGCCCGCGCGAGGTCTACGAGCGGGATCCGGACCTCAAGGGCGCGCTGGATCTGATCGCCTCGGGCTTCTTCTCCCCGGAGGATCCCAACCTCTTCCGGCCGTTCGTGGAGTCGCTGCTCAACGAGGACCCCTACCTGGTGCTGGCGGACTTCGCGTCCTACGTGCGCGCGCAGGAGGAGGTGGCCGCCGCCTACCGGGACGCCGACAGCTGGGCCAAGCGCTGCATCCTCAACGTGGCGCGCGTGGGCCGCTTCTCCTCCGACCGGACCATCCGCGAGTACGCGCGGGACATCTGGAACGTGGAGCCGGTCACCATCGACGGGTGAGCAAGGGCCGTTTCCCAGGCCTGATCGCGGGTGCGGTGCGACGGTTTTCGAGCCGCCCCGTCTGTGGGGGAGACCATGCGTCCCCTCCCGCCCCGGATCGCTCAGCTCCTGCGCAGCGCCGCTGACGGCACCGTCGCGCAAGCGCGCCAGCGGTGTGAGGAGGCGCTCCGGGCGCTGGACGCCCTGGACGCCGGCCCCAGCGACGCGGAGGTGGACGCCCAGCTGCGCCGCGCCCTCCGGCGCTCCGGACGCGCCCGGCTGCTGCCGCTCGCGGCGCTGGTGATGGGGCTGGCGGCGGCCGCCGCCTACTGGACCGAGCTCCAGAGCGCCAGCCCCGCCGCCCCGCCCGAGCCCGCGCCCGCCGCCCCGGTGGACCGCCGCCCGCCGGCGAGGTGGGGTCCCGCGCCGGATCACCGGCCCGCCCCGCCCCCGGCGCGCCCCGCGGAGCGGGCGAAGCAGGCTGACCCCTACGGGAGCCGGCGGTGAGCCGCGGCGCACTGGCCGCCCTGGCTCTGCTCGCGCTGCTCGGGCAGGGCTGCCTGGATCTGAGCTCGCAAGGGAAGACGTTCGCCTGCCCCGGCTGCGCGCCCGCGGCGGCACCGGCGTGCAGCTGCGCGCTCCCGCCCGCCGCTTGCAGCGGGGTCACCCGGGTGGCGGCGGTGGCGGCGCGGTGCCTGGAGGATGGCGGCTGCGACTTCCAGGCGGAGCAGACGCCCTGTCCCCAGGGGTGCGACGGCGGGCTGTGCGTGGGGGAGGCGTGCCGCGGGGTGAGCTGCAACGCTCCGCCGCCCCCCTCCTGCGATGGGCCGAACCTCCTGCGCACCTACTCGCCGGCCGGCACCTGCGAGGCGGGTGGCTGCGTCTACGCCAGCGCCGAGCTCTCCTGCACCTGCTCCGCGGGCCGCTGCGCCGCGGATCGCTGCGCCGGCGTCACCTGCACCCGCCCGCCGCTCACCAGCTGCCTGGACGGCGCCACCCTGCGGACCTGGGCGGCCACCGGCACCTGCGAGCCCGCGAGCGGCGCCTGCAGCTACAGCGCGCTGGACACCCCCTGCGGCGCTGGCGGCTGCAGCGGGGGGCGGTGCCAGTCCAGCAAGTGCGCGGGCGTCACCTGCACCGCGCCGCCGGCCGCCAGCTGCGTGAGCGCAACGGAGCAGCAGACGTTCGAGCCGCAGGGGACCTGCGACGAGGCCACCGGAGGCTGCAGCTACAAGGGGATGAGCCGGCTCTGTCCGGGGGGGCAGGCGTGCAGCGGCGGCGCGTGCGCCGCGCCTTCGTGCACGGCGGCCAACTGCAACGGCTGCTGCCAGGGGACCACCTGCGTGCCGCTCACCTCGCAGAGCCCCACCGCCTGCGGGGCGGGGGCGATCGCCTGCGGGGCGTGCGGCGCGGCCACGCCCCTGTGCGAGCAGGGGCTCTGCCGCCCGCTGCCGGACTGGTCCCGGCGCACGCCGAGCCAGTCGCCGTCCGCGCGCTTCTCCTCGGCGGTGGCCTACGACGCCCAGCGCCAGCGGGTGGTCCTCTTCGGGGGGTGGGGGACGGCGCCGCTCGGCTCGACCTGGGAGTGGGATGGCGTCACCTGGAGCCAGCGCTTCCCAGTGGACTCCCCGGCCGCCCGGTCCGAGGCGCGCATGGCGTACGACGCCGTCCGCAAGCGGGTCCTCCTCTTCGGCGGCGCCACCAGCAACACCCACTTCTTCGCGGACACCTGGGAGTGGGACGGCTCCAACTGGACGCAGCGCGCGCCGGCGGCGTTCCCCTCCGCGCGGATCCCCGGCGCCATGGCGTACGACGGCCAGCGGCAGCGGATCCTCCTCTTCGGTGGGTACAACGGCGGCTACCTCAATGACACCTGGGAGTGGGACGGCGCCACCTGGACGAATTGGGCGCCGGGGACCCGGCCGCCGGCGCGCGCCTCGGCGGCGGTGGGGTACGAGCCCAACTCGCAGCGGATGGTGCTCTTCGGCGGCTACGGGGTCTCCGCCGTGGTGCTGGGAGACACCTGGGAGTGGAACGGCACCACCTGGGTGGACCGCGCCCCCACCACCGCGCCCATGGCGCTGGCCGAGACCGCGTGTGCCACCGAAGAGGAGGGCTTCGTGATCTTCGGCGGGTACAAGGGCTTCGCCCGGAACGAGACCTGGCGCTGGAACGGCGCCGGCTGGACCCAGCGGGTGAGCGCCACCAACCCCGGGGTGCGGGGCGGGGCCGCGCTCGCCTACGACAGCGCCCGGCGCCAGCTGGTGCTCTTCGGCGGTCAGGTCGGCAACTCGGTGCTGGCGGACACCTGGGTGTACGGGAACTAGCCATGCCTCTGGCCGTCATCCTCACCGCCGCGCTCGCCGCGGCCCCCAAGAGCAGCGCGCAGCAGGCGGACGCGCTGTTCTCCGCGGCGCGGGCGCTGCTGCAGAGCGGCCGCGCCGCGGACGCCTGCCCGCTGCTGGAGAAGAGCCAGGCGCTGGATCCCGCGCTGGGCACCCAGCTCAACCTGGCCGAGTGCTACGAGCGGGTAGGACGCCGGGCGCGGGCGTTCCTCGCCTACGCGGACGCCTTCGCCTGGGCGCAGCGATCCAAGGACAAGCCCCGCCAGGAGGCGGCCAACGGCCGGATGGAGGCGCTCAAGCCGAAGCTGGCCTGGCTCACCCTCTCCACCCTCACGCCGGTGCGCGAGCCGGCGGTCTCGGTGAACGACGTGGCGTTGCGGCTGGGCGCCCTGCCGCGCACGGTCCCCGCGGAGCCGGGCGTGGTGACCCTGACGGCGCGGGCCCCGGGCCATCTCGCCTGGATGGGGCAGCTCCCGCTGGAGGCCACCCAGGCGCACAGCTTCACCGTGCCGCCGCTGGTGGCCGAGGGCGAGCTGGCAGCGGACGCGCCGAGGGTGGCGGAGGCGCCGGCACAGCCTTCCCCGCCTCCTGCGGAGCCGGAGCCGGCGGTCATGCCCCCTCCCCTGCTCGTCCCACAGGCGCCGGCCACGCCCGTGCCGGCGCTGGCCGCGGAGCCTGCGGGAGCCCCGAGCCGCGCTGGCCCCGTGGTGGGGATCGTCCTGGGCGGCGCGGTGATGGCCGCGGGCGCGGGGGGCTGGCGCACAGCTTCACCACCGTGGAGCGCCTCAAGCGGCAGCAACCCGGGCAGCCGGACGCGCTGCGCCCCACGGTGACGGAGGCGCAGCTGGCGGCGCTCCGGTGGATGTACCCGGCCTCCTGGGCCGCGGTGGGCGCGGGGGCGGTGGGCGTGACGGTGAGCGCGATCTTCCTGGCCACGACGGGCGCGGCCCCGAAGGCGACGGTGGGCGTGGTGCCGCTGCCAGGCGGACAGGGCCTGCTGGTCCCGGTCTCCGGGCGCTTCTGAGCGAGTCGCTAACCTACACTTATCGACCGGTCTTTAATTGGTTCCAAATCGTTCGCGTTGCCTGCGCGTAGAGTTCCTCCATCCAACACGGAGGCAGCACATGGCCAACCCCACCCCCCACCTTCCCCAGACCCACAGCGCGGCCTGGGTTGCGCAGACGTGGATCTCCTTCGCGCTCTCCATCGGCGTGACGGCGTTCGGCATCTGGTGCCTGCCCACCGACCCGTGGATCAAGGCCTTCCTGGGGATGGGCCTGCTCTTCTCCGTGGGCTCGGCGCTGAGCCTGGCCAAGACGGTGCGGGATCAGCACGAGTCTGCGCGGGTGGTGGCGCGGATTGATGAGGCGCGCTTCCACCGGTTGATCTCCGAGCACGATCCGCTCAGCCCGCCGGCTTGACGTGGACGTAGGACCGCAGTCCCGGGCGCGTTCTCGACTACGGCCTGACGGCCTACGCTCGAACCGAACGGGACGGGCAGGCCGAGCAGCAGCTGCCTACGCCAGCTCCACGACCTTCTGGCCAAAGAGCTTGTCCACCGCGGCGATCAGCTCGTCCGTCACCGCCACCTTGAGCGCGGTGCTACCGATCAGGGCCTCGGCCTCTCCCGGCAGCACGATGCTGACCGCCACCGGCGTGGCGCCGGCGTACTGCTTGGAGAGCTCGCCCAGCTTGGCGAGCCGCTCCTCGGTGACCAAGTCCGCGCGCAGCCGCAGCTCCAGCCGCTTGACCCGCTTCTCGCGGACCTCCTTGAGCGACTGGATCTCCTCGACGATCAGCTCCGCCTGGGGGCTCTCCTCGTCCCGGTTGTTGATCTGCACGGTGCCGGTGACGAGCAGCGGGTCATCGCTCTTGAGCAAATGCTCCCAGTTCTCGAAGCCGGGGCGGGCGCCGCCTTTGCTCCAGCGGCCGTCCTTCCCCATCATCGGCCGGCCGGCCTCCTTCCCCGGGAAGCAGACGATCTCGATGGAGCCGGAGAGATCTTCGATGGTGACCCACGCCATCCGCTTGCCGGTCTTGGTGGGGCGCTCGCGCAGCGCGGAGACGATCCCGGCGATGGTGACCTTCTCGTCCCGCCGGGCGCGCTGGACGGCCTGGGTGGGGCGGGCGTAGCGGCGCAGCTCCTTCTCGTACTGGTGGAGCGGGTGGCCGGAGACGTAGAAGCCGATCGCCTCCTTCTCGAAGGAGAGCCGCTCCTTCTCCACCCACTCCTCGCCGGCGGCGTACTGGTCCGTCAGGCCGCTGTTCTTGGCGCCGGAGGGGGTGGCTTCGGCGAGCAGCCCGAAGAGCGAGGACTGGCCCACCGCGCGATCGCGCTGGGAAGACGACCCGCGCTCCAGCGCTCGCTCGATCGTCTCGAACAGCACCCGGCGGGGGCGCTTCTCGAAGTCGAAGGCGCCGGCCTTCACCAGCGCCTCCACCACCTTGCGGTTGACGCGCCGGGAGTCCACGCGCTCGCAGAAGTCGAACAGGCTCTTGAAGGGGCCGGCGGCGGTGCGGGTCTCAAGGATCGCCTCGATGGCGGACTCGCCCACGCCCTTGATGGCGCCCAGCCCGAAGCGGATCTTCCCCTCCACCGCGCCGAAGGCGAGGTCCGAGAGGTTCACGTCCGGGGGGAGCACCTCGTGGCCCGAGGCGCGGGCCTCGGCGATGTGGGCCACCACCTTGTCGGTGTTGTCCTTCTCCGAGGTGAGCAGCGCCGCCATGAACTCCACGGGGTAGTGCGCCTTGAGCCACGCGGTGTGCAGCGTGATCAACCCGTACGCGGCGGAGTGCGACTTGTTGAAGCCGTACTCGGCGAACTTCTCCATCAGGTCGAAGATCTCGCCGGCGACCTTGAGATCGACCTTGTTCTTCTCGCAGCCCTCCAGGAAGCCGGCGCGCTCCTTCTGCATCACTTCGGCCTTCTTCTTGCCCATCGCGCGGCGGAGCAGGTCCGCGCGGCCGAGTGAGTAGCCTCCCAGGACCTGGGAGATCTGCATCACCTGTTCCTGGTAGACGATGACGCCGTAGGTGTCCTTGAGCACCGGCTCGAGCGCCGGGTGCGGGTAGGCCACCTTCTCCCGCCCGTGCTTGCGGTTGATGAAGACGTCCACCATGCCGGAGTCCAGCGGGCCCGGGCGGTAGAGCGCGCCGGCGGCGATCACGTCCTCGAAGCAGGAGGGCTTGAGCTTGATCACCATTTCGGTGAAGCCCGAGGACTCCATCTGGAAGACGCCGGCGGTGTCGCCCTTGGAGATCAGCTCGAAGGTGGGCTTGTCATCGAGCGGGATCTCGTGCCGCTGGATCTGCTGGTCCGCCGGGCGGTGGCGGTTGATCAGGTTGAGGGCGTGCTGGATGACGGTGAGCGTCTTGAGGCCGAGGAAGTCGAACTTCACCAGGCCGGCGGCCTCCACCTCGTCCTTGGCGAACTGGGTGATCAGCGTCTTCTCGCCGGGCGGCTGGTAGACGGGCACGAACTCCCAGAGCGGCTTGTCGGCGATCACCACGCCGGCGGCGTGCATGCCGGCCTGACGGTGCAGCCCTTCCAGGGCGAGCGCGATCTCCAGCACGTCCTTGCTGGTGACGTCCCGTCCCTCCACGTTGATCAGCACCTGGGGCTTCTCCAGCAGCTCCTTGAGGCGCGGCTCCATCTCGATCGACTCCTTGAGCGAGATGTTGAGGACCTCTGGGATCAGCTTGGCGAAGCGATCGCCTTCCGAGAACGGAAGCCCGAAGACGCGGCAGACGTCCCGGAGCACGCTCTTGGCCTTGAGCGAGCCGAAGGTGATGATCTGCCCGACGTTGAGCTCCCCGTACTTCTTGGAGACGTACTGGATGACCTCGTCCCGGCGGTCCTGGCAGAAGTCGATGTCGAAGTCCGGCATCGACACGCGCTCGGGGTTGAGGAACCGCTCGAAGAGCAGGTTGTACGGGATGGGATCCAGGTCGGTGATCCGCAGCGAGTAGGCCACGATGGAGCCGGCGCCGGAGCCGCGGCCGGGGCCCACGGGGATCCCGTGCTGCTTCGCCCAGTTGATGAAGTCCTGGACGATCAGGAAGTAGCCCGAGAACCCCATCTTCTGGATGACGGAGATCTCCATCCCCAGCCGGGCCAGGTACATGTCCCGGTCCACCTGGTAGGGCAGCTCGGAGAAGCGCTCGTGCAGGCCCTTGGTGGCCAGCTCCGCCATGAACGAGTCCGGGGTGTGGCCGTCCGGGACCTTGAAGGTCGGAAGCATGGGCTTGCCGAGCTTGAGCTCCAGCGTGCACATCTCGGCGATGCGCATGGTGTTGTCCACGGCCTCGGGCGTGTCCCGGAAGAAGGCGCGCATCTCCTCCGGGCTGGTGACGTAGAGCTTGTCCGTGGTGTGGCGCATCCGCTTGCTGTCCGCGAGCGTCTTGCCGGAGGCGATGCACATGAGCAGCTCGTGCGCCTTGGCGTCCTCCTGCTTGATGTAGTGGGCGTCCGCGGTGGCGGCGAGCGGCAGGTCCAGGTCCTTGGAGAGCTGGAACAGGTTGGCGTTGGCCTTGTCCTGCTCGGGCATCCCGTTGGACTGGACCTCGAGGAAGAAGTGGCCGGGCTCGAAGATCGCCTTGTACTCGGAGGCGGCGCGGCGGGCGTGGTCCATGTCCCCGCGGAAGCAGGCGCTGGTGACCTCGCCGCCCAGACACGCGGTGAGCGCGATGAGCCCCTTGGAGCGCTCCTTGAGCACCGCCTTGTCAATGCGCGGGTGGTAGTAGAACCCGTGCATGTACGCGGTGGAGGAGAGGTAGCGGAGGTTGGCGTACCCCTCCTCGTTCTTGGCGAGCAGGATGAGGTGGTTGGCGATCTTCTCGGTCTTGTCCTCGCGCCCTTTGGGGCCGGCGACGTAGGCCTCGAGCCCGAGAATGGGCTTGATCCCCGCCTCCTTGGCCTTCTTGTAGAAGTCGATGGCGCCGAACATGTTGCCGTGGTCGGTGACCGCCACGGCGCCCATCCCCTTCTCCTTCACCGTCTTGATCAGGTCCTTCATCCGGATCGCCCCGTCGAGGAGCGAGTACAGGGTGTGGAGATGAAGATGGGTAAAGGACATGGGAGAGGCGCTTAGCACACGGCTCTGACGGCTTACAGGCGCCCAGATCCACCACCGCCGCCCCTCCTTGCCGGTCGGCCGGCCGCCCTGATCTGCTCACGGGTGAAAATGAAAATCTCCTCCGGGTGGCTGTTGACCTTGGCCGTAGCGGTGGGCGCGGCCTCCTCGTCACACGCACAGTCTTCGGAAAGCGACCTGTCGTACGACCAGCTCAAGGCGCTCTCGCTGGAGGAGCTGCTGGCGGTCCGGGTGATCACCACGTCCAAGACGCTCGAGGAGGTCTCGGACGCGCCGGGGGCGATCAGCACGCTCTCGCGCCGGGAGATCGACGCGTTCGGCGCGCGGACGCTGCTGGAGGTGCTGGAGCGGATGCCTTCGCTCTACATGATCGGCTCGCACCTCTACCGGGACAACGTGATCGGCATCCGCGGGGACGTGCTGACCCACTTCAACTCGCACGTGCTGATCCTCGTCAACGGCCGCCCGGTGCGGGAGAGCGTCTTCGGCGGGGTGGACAACGCCTTCCTGCGCTCGTTCCCGGTGGAGGCGGTGGAGCGGATCGAGGTCATCCGCGGTCCGGGCTCGGTGCTCTACGGCAGCAACGCCTTCTCCGGCGTGGTGAACATCCTCACCCGCAGCGGCGACGCGCCGGGCGCGGACGCGATCTTCCGCTACGGCACCTTCAACACCTTCCAGGCGGGCGGCTCGGGGCGCTACGCGCTGGGGGACGCCCACGTGCAGGCGGGCTTGAGCTACTCGCACGACGACGGCTGGCCCTACGAGGCGGTGGACAGCACGGGCGTGGCCGGCTCGATGACGGCGAAGAGCCGCAGCTTCGGCGCGCAGCTGAACGCGGACTACAAGGGGCTGACGCTCGCCGCCGCGTTCGGGGTGCTGCGGCAGAGCATGATGGGCAAGACCGTCACCGTCTGGCCCGAGCAGCCGTACGCCAGCAACCGTGGCTACTTCGACCTGGGCTACTCGCGCGAGCTGACGAAGCGGCTCACCCTCTCCGCCAACGCCACGCTCAACCTGCTCTCGCTGGAGTTCCCGGTCCCCAACGGCAACTTCACCGCCTCCTCCAACGACCTGCTCTTCGAGGTCACCGGGCGCTACCAGGCGCTGGAGAACCTGGCCGTGCTGGTGGGCGGGACGGCCAACAACGTGCGCGGCCGCGCCAAGACGGATGACGCGTTCTCGGCGGAGGAGTACTCGCGCCTGCTCTTCACCGGCTACGCGCAGGTGGACTTCACGCCGCTGCCGGCGCTCAAGCTGATCGGCGGAGCGCAGCTGAACGCGCCGGCGGGCCGGCCGGTGGCGCTGGTCCCCCGCGCCGGGGCGATCTTCAAGCCCACCGAGCACTGGGGCGGCAAGCTGCTCTACGGGCGCGCCTACCGCGCGCCGGTGGAGGGCGAGCTCAACCTGGTGGTGCCGGGCTCGCTGATCGGCAACCCCAACCTCAACTCCGAGACGATCGGCACCCTGGACCTGCAGCTCTACTACCAGAGCAAGGAGCTGCAGGCGTCCCTGGGCTACTTCGAGAGCCTGGCGGAGAACCTGCTGGTGCGCGTCCCCGGGCCCAGCGGCGGCAATGAGCGCACCTACGCCAACCAGGGGCGGCTGATGTTGCGCGGCGCGGAGCTGGAGCTCAAGGCGAGCCCGCTGGAGGACCTCTTCATCACCGGCTCGCTCACGTACCAGGAGAACGGCCGGACCCTCACCGAGACCAACGCCACCAGCGTGCCCAATACGCTGGGGAAGCTCGGCGTCACCTACGCCTGGCGTGGGCTCACCGCGGGCCTGTTCTACGAGTACGTGGGGGCGGCGGGCGACATCGCGGTGACCGCGCCCGCGCGCAAGAAGGTCAACCCGCCGGCGGACGCGTACCACGCCCTCTCCGCGGCGGTGACCGCGGACGTGCTCGGGTGGTGGAGGCCCGCGCTGGCGCGCAAGCTCTTCGTCCGCCTGGAGGGCTCCAACCTGCTCGACGCGGACATCCAGTACCCGGAGTTCAACAAGAAGCTGGTGAACACCCTCCCCGGCCGCCCGGGAAGAGCGCTCTACCTGGGGCTGGGGACCAGCCTCTAGTCGCCCATCGCGCCGTAGTCCGGCACGGTGAGCAGGGCGCCCGCCTGGATCTTGTTCGGATCCTTCAGGTGGTTCAGCTTGGTGAGGTCCGCCACGGACGTGCCGTAGGTGTCCGCGATCATCGAGAGCGTGTCACCGGGGTTGATCACCAGCTGCATCAGGCCGACGTAGAGCTCCTGCCCGGGGAAGATCTTGTTCGGGTCTGCCAGCTCGTTGGCCGCGGCGACGAAGTCCACGCTGGTGCCGAACTTCTTGGCGATCGCGGTGAGCGTGTCCCCCGGCTGGACCGAGTAGGTGTGCGTCTTGGTGGCCCGGAGCGGTGCGCCCGGCGTCTGGTCCACCGTCCCGCCGCTGAAGAAGTAGAGCTTGTTGGTGCCGTAGTCGAGCGTGTCGTCCAGCGTGCCGAGGTCGTACTGCTTGGCCAGGCTCGCGACGTCGGCGGGGAGGCGGGGCTCCTGGGCGGGGGCCTGAAGGGGGGCGGCGGTGCTGCCGGAAATGCGAGACATGGAATCTCCTGGGAAGGATTTGAAAGGTGGGTTGACGTCTTGGCCTTATTGTCGCGGGCCGCCGCGGCGCGATGCGGACGCGCTGGAAGGCCACGTGGGCGCAGCGTTTCTGCCCCCGTGACGCGCGGCCGTTTCGCCCGCGATCCGCGTGCCGGCGAACGTGCGGACGGCCATTGGTCAACGAACTTGGCAGATCCAGCGTCGTCCGCGCGGTTTGGTAGGGTCCGGTCGCATGGCCAAGAAGGAGCTGCCCGCCAAGTTGCAAGCGCGCCGGAAGGCGGCGCGGATCGCCGCGTTCAAGGCGAAGGTGGCCAAGCAGAAGCGTGCGCCCGTCCGCGAGGTGGCGGACGGGTTCGAGCCGGCGCCGCAGAAGAAGCCGCCGCCGCGCTGACGGCGGCTTGTCGAACCAGGGGGCAACGGACGCACGGGACGGGGCCCGCCCCGTGCGTGTCGCCCCCCAAGCTGCTCTACGGGCCGATCCGCAAGGTCGCGTAGTACTGCGGCAGCGACCACCCGTTCGCGGTGGTCCAGGCGGGCCCGTTGATCCGCGCTGCGAAGCCGGTGCCCGTGGAGGGCCAGCAGGCGATGCCGTCCGCGGCGAGCGCGCAGAGGTCGGCCTTGCCGTCCCCGGTGACGTCTGCGAAGCGGATGGTCGAGTAGTAGTGGGAGAGGTTCCAGCCGTACGCGTCGATCAGCAGCCCGGTGGCGATCTCCGCGCCGAAGCCGTTGCCGGTCCACGGCCAGCAGAGCACGCCGTCGTTGGCGCGGGCGCAGAGGTCGCGGTCGCCGTCCCCGTCGATGTCGGCGAAGCGGATGGTCGAGTAGTTGTTGTGCTCGCTCCAGCCGTTGGGGTCCGAGAGCGCCGGCCCGGCGATCGCGGCGCTGAACGAAGTGCCCAGCGAGCGGTAGCAGAGAATGGACGAGTTGCTGCGGACGCAGAGGTCCGCCCTCTTGTCACCGTCAATGTCGGTGAGCCGCAGCGTGCTCCAGTAGACCTGGTTGGCCCAACCGTTCGCGTCGGAGAGCGCCGGGCCGTTGACCTGCGTGGGGAAGCCGGCGCCGTCCGAGAGCCAGCACAGGAACTCGTCATTGGCGCGCGCGCAGACGTCCGCCTTGCCGTCGCCGTTCACGTCGCCCATGCGGAGCGTGGCGTAGTTGGTGGGGTCGCCCCACCCGTTCGCGTCCGAGAGCGCCGGGCCGGTGATCAAGGTCGTGGAGAAGGTGTCGCCGAGTGAGAGCCAGCAGTAGAACGCCGCCCCGCCGCGCGCGCAGAGGTCGGCCTTGCCGTCCCCGTTGATGTCCGCCATGCGGATGGTGGAGTAGTACTGAGGGACCGCCCAGCCGTTGTAGTTGGAGAGCGCGCCCGTCTGGATCGCCGGGCCGAAGCCGGTGCCGGTGGAAGGCCAGCAGATCATGCCGTCGTTCGCGCGGGCGCAGAGGTCGGCTCTGCCATCGCCGTTGTAATCGGCCATGCGCAGCGTGTGGTAGTTGTCCGGGTCGTTCCAGCCGTTGGCATTCGAGAGCGCCGGCCCGGGGACCACCGTGGGGAAGCCGGTCCCGTTCGCCAGGTAGCAGGTGATCCCGTCGGAGTTCCGTGCGCAGAGGTCCGCCTTGCCGTCACCGTTGAGGTCGGTGGAGCCGAGCGACTCGAGCGTGGCGAGGGTGAAGACGTCATCCGGCAGCGGGGGCGGCACGGGGCGACCGCACGGGCCGCCGCCGGGGCCGCCGCCGTTCCACTCCCAATGCCAGGGCTCGCTGGGGACGGTGCGACGGAAGCCGAAGTACGCGGCGTTGTTCGCCAGCCAGTTGTAGACGCCGCCCTCGCTGGTGTTGAGGTCGAACGCCTCGCCGCTCTGGTGAAGGCTGTAGCCGGGGTACGCGGCGAGGCTGCAGCTGTTGCAGCTGCAGGTCGTGTAGCAGTGGTAGACGTACTGCTGCTCAGCCATGGTGCGGAAGCCGCTGACCACGCGCAGATTGACGCCGTTCGCAGCAGCCGCCTGCTGCATCACGACGTAGGCGTTCGCGGACCTCAGCTCGGCGGCGTATCCATCCACCTGGACGACCGTGATGGGGAACGGATTGCCGTTGCGATAGCCGGTGTCCGAGCGCTCGTTGCAGCTCACAATCCCCTGCTCGACGACCTTCGTCGGATCATCGAGCGGCTCGTCCTCGTGCCGCTCGAGGAGGGCATCTGTGGAACCACAGGCGGTGAGCCACAACAGGGCGACAAGGAGGGGGGTTCGCATGGGGGGCGGCTCATTACAAGGGTCGTACCCGCCCTGGCCGTCACCCCCGAGTGACGCTGGATGTGCCGGAACTGAAACGCGAAAGTTTCAGCCGGGCGCTCGCGATGCATAGGCCGTTGCCAGCAACCCGTTGAACTTCGAGCTCAACTGGGACCTGGGGGCGGTTGACACGGTTTACACCACGGCCACCTAGACCCACATCTTGAGGATCTCCGGCACCTCGGTGCCGGGGACGTTGCTCTCGGCGAGCCGCTCGGAGAACGCCTTCCACCCGTGGCGCAGGAGGTTCTCGTCCACCGCGCCGATCAAGTGGAACACCGCGCCGAACGCGGCGAGGTTGAGCGAGTGACCGGCCTCGTGGTCGATGTGCATCTGATCGCTCTGGCGATCCACGAAGGAGAAGTTCCCCATGTTGAAGGCGGTGTGCAGGTAGTTGAGGTTGGCCACCAGCCCGCCGCGCAGGAAGAGCGTGCCCGTCTTCCAGTCCACCTGGGCGCGGGAGATCTTGAAGAAGCCGCTCTTGAGCGGCAGCCCGAGCGCGAGCGCCCCGAGCGCGCTCACGCCGGTGAAGAGGATGCCGAGCGCGACGATCGGCCAGGACATGGGCAGGAGCCAGTTGAGGTAGCCGAGCAGCCCCTGGAACCCGTCCTTGCGCGAGAGCGGCGGCAGCGCGGCGAGGAAGTTGATCCCCGCGAGCGTTAGCCCCACCGCGAGCCCCAGCCCGCCGCCGCCGAAGAGCGCCCAGAGCAGCCGCCCATTGAGCGCGGCGTTGAGGCCTACCATCGCGCCGCGCATGGCCTCGCCGGCGGCGCCGCCCACCGTGAGGGAGGCGATGACGTAGAGCACGAGGACCGCGCCCGCGCCGGCGGCCAGCAGCACGCCCTCCGGAAGCAGCAGCGAGAGCGCCCCGAACACCGCGGCGGCCACCGCCGCGCCCAAGAGCGACATCCAGGTCTTCGGCTCCATGCGGATCCCCCTCACGGTGAGGCAGGCGACTGTCGCAAGGAAGCCGTTACCGGCGCCCAAAAACAACAGGGGCGATCCGGATTGCTCCGGACCGCCCCATGGGGGTTCGCGCTTGTCCGTGACTCTAGGCGACGAGCGCGGTGTGGGGGTTGGCGACGAAGGGCGTACCCGGGACCTTGAGGACAGCGGCGAGGTAGGACCAGAACTCCGCCTGGCCAGGGGCCGGATCCAGCGTCATGCGGGCGTCGTTGGTGTTGGTGCCGGTGACGCGCAGCTTCCCGCTGGTGCCCACCTTCACGTACTTGCCGATGACGGTGGCGGTGAGGCTGTTCTGGTGGTCCGAACCCGGCAGGCTTCTGGAGAAGTCGCCCATGATCGCCACCACGACGTTCTTGTCCGCGAACTCCGGAAGCGTGGAGGTGCGGGTGATGAACGTCTTGAGGGGGCCCAGGATCCCGGCCATGCCCGCGGCGTTCATCTTGTTGCGCACGTTGGCCGCCGTGCGGTCGCCGTGGGTGTCCCAGCCGCCGTTGTAGGCCATCACCACGTTGCTGCCGGCGCGGATCATCAGCTCCGCGGCGATCATCTGCTGGCCGAAGCTGTTGACCGCAGTGGCCGGGTTGGCGCCCGCCGCCGGGTTGTAGGCCAGCGCCATGGCGTTGAAGTCGAACGCCTGGACCGGCTTGGCCAGGGTCTCGATGGAGGCCTGGTAGCCCTCCTTCATGGACTTCAGCGACACCGGGCTGCCGTTGAGGCGGGTCAGCGACTGCGCCTGCGCGGCGGTGAGCCCCTTCCCGGCGATGCCGCGGTCCGGGATGGTCGGATCCTGAGCTCCGCCGAGCGCGGCGATGGTGGTCCGCATGTCGGTGATGGCCTGGAGCGACACGCCGTTCTCCGCGGGGCGGGGGCCGGCCGGCATCTGACCGCCGACGACGGCCGCCTTGATCGCCGCGTCACCGCCCATGGCCGCCGCCAGCCGCAAGTAGTAGGCGCGGGTGCCGTCGGTGACGTTGCGGTTCTGCGCGTTGCCGTGGTCCGAGATGCCGTGCTTCACGCCGATGGACGCCATGTGCGTGAGGGCGAAGTCCGGCAGCGTGCCGAACGTGGGGGCATCGACCACCAGGTTGTTCACGCCGCCGAGCGGCTTGAGCATGTTGTCGCCGGTGATGCCGAACGTCCCGGTGGTGCGGAAGGAGTCCGCGCTCGGGAAGACGGCGTTGTAGCCACCCTGCAGATAGATGAAGAGCAGGGCGGACTTCTCGGCGGCCTGGCCGTAGGCCCGGCTGACGAGGTTGGTGCCCGGCAGGCCGTTGGCGGCGAGCGCTCCGGCGGTGACGGCGGCGCCCTGGAGGAGACTGCGGCGGCTAAAGCGGTTGTTCTTCATGGAGGTGTCCTCGCTCGAGCGGTTAGTAGGAGAGGAAGCCAGCGGAGGTGAGGACCGAGGCACACCCGTACGCCCAGCGGCGGCGCAGGTTGGTCTCGGGGGTGGTGTCAGCCACGGTGGCCTTCACGCACGCGTCGAGCTCCGCGTTGTCCGCGGGGCGGCTCCAGAACTTCTGGGCGAAGTTGCCGCACTCGGTCCGCGCGGTGGCGTCCGTGGGCGCGGCCGAGTAGGCGTTCGCCGTGGCGGTGAGGGTGAGGCAGCCCTGGAAGGCCACGCGGTAAGCCGTGTAGAGCGAGACCGCGCTCGACTGCGGCTCCACGTTCCAGCGCGCCGCGGACTCGCCGAAGGTCGTCCCCAGGCCGGCGATCAGCCCCGGCTGGGCCCCCAGCACGCGGGTGTACTCACCCGCCAGCGAGGAGAACGGCTTCACGCGGGAGCGGTCCACGCCCATGTCCGCGTCGATGCGGTCACCGACCAGGTCAGTCATCGCGAAGCCCGAGTACTTCTTGCCCATGTCGCACCGGGCGGTGACCGGCGGGTTGCCGGGCGTCTCCGGGCCCGTGGGGTCGTTGGAGGTGCCAGGGTCAATCACGCCGGGGTTGCCGGGGGTGCCCGGATCTTCCGAGCCCACCGAGACCGAGCCGCCGCCGGGCGTCTTGCCGTTGATCGCCGCGCCCGAGGTGCCGACGTCGCACCCGAAGAGCATCAGCGCCGAGGAGCTCACCACTGCAATCCAAAGAGTCTTTGTCATGGCGTTGTCTCCTCGTTGCCTTACTGGCAGAAGCTCTGGTCCTTGGCGACCGCCGACAGCGCCGACTGGATGAGCCCAGTGGAGCCGAAGGCGTCCATGCAGCGGTCGAACACCGGGCCTTCGCAGGTGTACTCGGCGCGCCCGTAGAGGAACTCGAAGGCGATCCGGCACGCGCGGAACTTGAAGGCCTCCGAGTTCACCAGCGCGGTGACGAGCGACTTGTCGTCCGAGATGGTGATGCCGCCCAGAAGCTGCTGCGGGCCGGCGGTGGGGGGCGAGAAGGTCATGGTGGCGGCGTCGATGCCCACGCGCTTGGTGAGGACCGAGGCGACCTTGTCGAGCGCGAACCACGGGTCGTAGTGGCAGCCGCGGCACTGCGCCGCCTGGCGGCCGGTGGCGGTGAGGTCCAGGCCCGGAACCTGGGTCGCGGCGACCAGCTTCAGGCCGATGGTGTTGTTCATGATCCGGTACGCGGTGGAGAGCTTGATGCCCTGCTCTTCATTGCCGGCGTAGCGCACCAGCCACGGGCGGCTGCGGAAGTAGCCCAGGCCGTTCGCGTCCACCGTGACCTGCGGCTCCGCGTTGGCGGCCGCGCCGGCGGCGCGCTCCACCTTGTACTGGCCCAAGAACATCTCGCTCCAGGGCTTGTTGTTCTGGAGGACGTACTTGGTGAGGTAGTAGGCCGAGTCCTGCTCCGGCACGTCACCCGGGTCCGCGTTGAAGTTGGCGTTGATGAAGCGGGAGAACCGCTCGATGAAGTCCGCGCTGGTCAGCATCTGATCCACGGACGCCTTGGGGTCCGCCGCGCTCGTCATCGCCGCGGTGGGCGCCTTGCCCACGAAGGCGACCGAGAGGCGGGTGGCACAGCGCTCGTTGGCACCCGCGGTCTGCGCCTGCGCGGTGGCGGCGCTCAGCACCAGCGCCAGGGTGGCCACGAGGAGGTCTGTCTTTCGGCTCAGTGTCATGTGATCCGCCTCTCGAGCCGGGCTGCCTATCGCCCGGGGTGCGGAGCCCTTGAGCAACCGACGCGCCAGCCGCAAAGGTGACCACGCGAGTTCTCAGGGATCCCCGCAACCCCGCGGCCGGCCAGCAAGTCTTGGGCGTGAAGAAAGGAGACACCCTGCGATCTGGAGTCCCCTTGCGCCAAGGGGTGGTGAGCACCGGAGTTGTCACCCGAGCGCGACGCGCCTTTGTCACCTGCGTACGCCAGTGAGCAGTCCGCCAGGGGCGGACCGTTGCCACCTTATGTAGGGCGCCCCACCTTCCGGCCGAAGCACCTGCACAGGAGAAGGGGCGTCCAAAGGTGGCGGGAAAGACGATTCTGGTGCCGAGGTCCCAGGTGACGGTGAAGACCGTCCTCGTGGTGACCCTCACCATACTGGGCGTGTTGGGCGCGCTGTACCTCCTGTGGCACACGCGGGTGGCGCTCTCCCTGACGTTGGCGGCGGCGCTGCTCGCGGTGGCGCTCAACCACGCGGTGGAGGCCCTGGTCCGGCGGCGGCTGAAGCGGGGGCTGGCGGTGGGGGTGGTGATGTTCGGCCTGGTGGCGGCGCTGGCTGGGATCCTCCTGCTCTTCATCCCTCCCGCGGTGAACCAGGGGCGGGCGCTGGTGGACCAGGCGCCGGCGCTGCTGGACAAGGCCCGCCACAGCCGGATCTACGAGCGGCTGAACGCGCGCTTCGACCTGGACGACAAGCTCCGGGGGGTGCGCGAGGACGCGCTGGCCAAGGCGGAGGTGGCGGTGGATCCAGCGCTCAAGGCGCTGGGCGGCGTGCTCGCCGGGCTCGCCGGCTTCGTCACCGTGCTCTTCCTCATCGTCTTCATGCTGCTGTTCGGCGGCCGGATGGTGCGGGGGTTGCTGTCAGAGGCGCTGCCCACGCGGCGCGAGCGCTACCTGAGGGTGCTGACGAAGATCTACAACTCCATCGGCGGGTACCTCTCCGGGCTCTCCTTCATCTGCCTGGTGAACGCGATCTGCACCAGCGTCTTCCTGGCGATCATCCGGATCCCCTTCTTCCTGCCGCTGGGGGTGCTGGCTGGGCTCTCCAGCCTCATCCCCCTGGCCGGGAACACGGTGGCGGGCGTGCTGATCACGCTCATCGCGCTGGCCGCGGGGGGCCTGTGGAAGGCGGTGGCGGTGGGCGTCTACTTCATCGTCTACCAGCAGTTCGAGAACCACGTGCTGGGGCCCATGGTCTACCGGCGCACGGTGAACATGAACCCGCTGGTGATCATCCTCGCGCTGATCTTCTTCGCCGAGCTGGGCGGCGTGCCGGGGGCGCTGGTGGCCATCCCCGCCGTGGCTGCGGCGCAGATCGTCCTGCGCGAGCTCTTGATCATCCGGCGCCAGCGGTTCGCCCTGCCCTTGATCGGGAGCACCGGCGAGAGCGACGCGAAGGAGCAGTCCGTGCCGCCGCAGCCGCCCGAGCACCCCGTCATGTGAGGGGGCAGGCCCTTCAGTCCCGGGGCGGGAAGCGGCGGCGCTGCTCCGCCTCCATCAACCGCCGCTCGATCTTCAGCTTGCTGAAGTTGCGGAACAGCCCGTCCGGAGAGGTGCCCGGCATGGCGCGCAGCTGATCCCGGATGGACTCCAGCGTGCGGGTGACCTGGAGCAGCCGCGAGTTCAGCTCCGCCTCGCCGGAGAAGAAGATCGCCAGGAGCGCGTCCACCTCCAGCCGCCCCTCCAGCTCCTCCTCCACGAACTTGAGGGAGAGCTTGCGCGCCTTGGCGTTGCCGAGCGCCTTCTTCACCGCGGCGCCGGCGCGGCGCCCCTCGGTGATCAGCGTGGGCAGGTCCTTGGCGCGGTTGAGCTTGTCCATCGCCGCGCAGAGTTCCTGCAAGAGCGTGTCCCGGGGCGGCCGGCCGGGCGGCATCACCAGCTTGGCCAGGTGCGCGTCCAGCCCGTCCCCGCCCGCCTGCTCCACCGCCTGGCGCAAGAGCGGCAGCCACTCGGCCTTGAGCGCGGTGCGCGTCTTGTCGATCGCGCCGCGTTGCATGGAGGCGATCTTCAGGGCCCGCTCCATCCCGGCGAGCACCTGCGCTGGGGGCATGGTGCCGCGGGGGTTGAAGTTGCGCTCCCGCCAGCCACCCTGGGCCGCGGTGACCTCGGGGCTGGTGGAGAGGGCCTGGATGGTGCGCCGCGGGTCCATGGTGACCGCGGAGTCCTCGAACGTGTCCCGGTTGCGGCGCGGGAGCGAGGTGACGGTCTCCTCGCCCGGCACCTCCTCCAACATCAGGTCTTCGTTGAGCAGCTCGTCTTCGAAGGCCTGATCGTCCAGGGACTCGTCCAGCAGCGGATCCTGCGAGAAGTCCTCCATTTGCGTGAGCTCGTCGTCATCGTCCGCCAGGGACGGGACGCCGATGCGCGATGGGGGCTTCCGGGGCGGCATGAATGCGGGCATGTTCCTACGCGGGTACACCGGTTGACCAGCCCGCGCCCTCTCAAACTGCCACGGATTGGCAGCCCAAGCGAGCCAGCGACCCCCGGCGTGCCGTCCCGGAACCGCCCGGACAAGCCGCAGCGCGGCAGGCCGCCGGAGGACGAGCAGGCGCGGGCCCGCCGCTTCGCCCCGGACACCCGGCGCTCCCTGGGGCGGTACTTCACACCGGGGCCGCTGGTCCAGGCGGTGCTACAGCGGGTCCGCCCGCTGCTCCCCGGCGCCGGGGAGCCGGTGTGCGTGGTGGATCCGGCCTGCGGCGCGGGGGCCTTCCTCACCGAGGCCGCGCGGGCCCTGCCCGGCGCCCGCCTCTTCGGGCTGGAGCTGGACCCGGCCGTGGCCCGCCACTGTCGGGAGCGGCTGCCGGGGGCGGAGATCCTCCAGGGGGACGCCCTGCGCGGCGGCTTCGCCCGGCTGGAGGCGGCGCTGCCGCCGGGCGGCTTCGAGCTGTGGCTGGGCAACCCGCCCTACAACGGCACCTCCTCGCTGCTGAAGGAGCCCACGGCCTACGCGCGGCTGCGGGCGCTGCTCCCCGCGGACGCGCTGCCGAAGGGGACCAGCCTCCGGGACGACTACGCCTTCTTCCTGCTCTTGTGCGCGCGGCGGCTCGCGGGCAGGCCGGGGGCGCTCGCCCTGGTGACGAGCGCCAGCCTCCTGGACGCGTTCCTCTACGCCCCGCTGCGCAGCCACCTGCTGCAGGGGCTGGCCCTGCGCGAGGTGCTGGAGCTGGGCGCGGGTGTCTTCGAGGACACGAAGGTGAAGACCTGCGTGACGATCTTCGAGAGCCGAGCCCGCTGGGCGCAGGCCCCCCGGACGAAGCCCCCCCGTTCACCCCGAGCGAAGTCGAGGGGCGCGCGCTACCAGCGCCGAGGCGAGAGCTCGGAGGCGCTCGCATTCGAGCCTGCCATCGCCTTCATGCCGGAGGCGCCGGAGTGGATCTACCGGCCAGCCGATGCAAGGGCCCAGGCTCTGGACGCGCGTTGGCGAGCGGAGGGCGAGCCGCTCACGCAGCTCGTCCCGGTCAGCTTCGCCGGCCTGAAGACGCGGTTCGACGAGCTGTTGGTGGACGAGGACCCCCAGCGGCTCCTGGCCCGGCTGCGGGCCTTCCTCGCGGTCAAGCCGGGCGCCCTCCCCCGCTTCGCCGCCGCGCACGGGCTGCCGCCGCGCACCTTCGGAAAGCTGGAGGCGCTCAAAGGCGCGGTGGCCGGGCTCGCGGTGGAGCCTGCGCGGCTGCGCCCGTTCTGGCGCTACGCGGGGGCGCGCCACCGCGGGGCGCTGCCGGCGAGCGCGCGGGCATACTGCTACCTGGACCGGCGGTGGATCCCCCGGGGAGATCACCGGCTGCAGGGGGAGTGGGACCCGCACCTGGGCGCGGCGAAGTTGATCTTCAACGTGCGCGAGCTGCCGCTGGCCGCGGCGCTGCTGACGCAAGAGGGCTGCGTGCACGACCACCGCCACGCGCGCTTCGCGCCGCTGCACGTGCCGGACGCGGTGTGGCGCGCGGGCCCGGGCGCGGCGCGCGCGGGCGGGGCGCTGGGCCCGGCGGTGGAGAACCTCTCCGTTCGGGGGCGCGCGCTGGCCCAGCGCAAGGGCGGCGCGCTGGAGGCCTTCCGGAGCATCTGCGCGTTCATCAACTCGCGCGAGGTGCAGGAGGTCTGGGCGCCGGCGTTCGGAGCCTCCCGCGAGCTGCCGGTCCCGGTCGATTCGCTCTAGATGTAGCCGAAGCGCCGGCGCAGCAGCCACTCGGCGCCGAGCAGCCCCACCAGCGCCAGCAGGTAGTACCAGCGGTCCCAGAGCGGGCGGTCCTTGCTGCGCCCCACCTCCACCACCGGCGGATCCAGCAGGGGGACGGAGGGCAGCGAGGAGAGCGGCAGCTGGTAGGCCTTGCCCCCGGTGAGCTCGGCCACCTGCTCCATGAGCTCCGGACGGACGGCGGCGTCCGAGAGCTCGCGCCCCACCGCGCGGACGGCCACCGCGTCCTCGCCCTCCCCCAGCTCCTGCTCGCCGCGCTTGGCGCTGCCGAGCAGCTTGTAGGCGCCGGGCTCGGGCGGGGGGAACTCCAGCCGGGCCACGCCGTCCGCGCCGGCGGTGCCGCGCAGCGAGCCCACCACCTTGCCGGTCTTCACGGAGACGAGGTCCACCTTCACGTCCGCGCCCGCGGCGGGCTGGTAGTCCGAGAGCCGGGCGGAGACGATCACCCCCACCGGCCGCCCAGGCTCCACGGACGGCGGGTCCGCGGTGACGTTGAGCGTGGTGAGATCCGGGTCCCGGACCAGCCAGCGCAGCGCGTTCCCCCAGAAGCGGTCGTAGGTGCGGGCGGGCGAGCCGCCGGCGTGGGAGGTGAACGCCCAGTACCAGGAGGAGTCCGTGGCCACCGCCATGGAGCGGCCGCGGCCGTAGTCCCAGAGCGCGACGATCGGGAGGTTCTTCCCGTCCGCGGTGGCCAGCGGGTGGTCCAGCAGCACGGTGGCGCCCGGCTTGGCCCGCGTGGAGTTGGCGCCGGGGATCTGCGGGAGGGAGGCCCAGGCCGCCTCGCTGGCGGCGGCGCCGGCGCCCACCGCGGTGACCGGGTGGCGCATGCCCTCCGGGGTGAGGCGGGCGCGGAACCCGTCCGGCACGGCGGGCTGGCCGGAGGCCTCCAGCGGCAGCGCCTGGCCGAGCGTGCTGAAGGTGGCGCGCCCCTCGCCGAAGGCGCGGTCCCCGCCGATCATCACGAAGCCGCCGCCCTTGTAGACGTAGCGCTCGAGCTTGCGCTCGTACATGGAGATGGAGAGGCCGGGATCCGTGTAGCCAAAGTTCTGGAAGATCACGACGTCGAACGTGTCCAGCTTGGCGTTGAAGATCTCGTCCGTGGGGAACGGGATGAGCGAGAGCTCCCGGTCCGGCACGCGGACGTTCTGCTCGTCCGAGAGCGTGCGCAGGATGTAGAAGCTGATCAGGTCCACGTTGGCGTCCTGGCGCAGCAGGCCGCGCAGGAAGCGCTCGTCCCACGAAGGCCGCCCCACCACCAGCAGCACGCGGATCCGGTCGCGGATCACCTTGAGCACGAAGGAGCGGGCGTTGTTCTCGGAGACGGCCTCGTCCGGGAAGGTGGGCGCGCTCACCGTGTAGACGAAGCGCCCGGTCTGATCCGGCGTGAAGGTGAAGGCGAGCGTCTGGAGATCATCCTGCGTGCGCAGCACCAGCGGCTTGCTCGCCACCGTCTGGCCTTCGCGGGTGAGGACGATGGGCACCTCCTGCCCCTTGAAGCCGCGGCCGCGGACCTCCACCTCCACGGTGATGGAGTTGCGCACGAAGGCGAAGTCGTCGACCTTCACCTGTTCGATCGCGAGGTCTCTCAGGCCGCCCTTGCCCACCAGGAACGTGGAGACCGGCGCCCCCAGGTCCTTGAGCGTGCTCTTGGCCCGGCCGGCCACGCCCTGGGCCAGCTCCACGTTGTCCGCTCCGTCCGAGAACAGGAGGATGCCGGAGAGCTTCTTGGACGCGCCGCCCTGCTCGCTTGCGTGCAGCGTGCGCAGCGCGGAGAGCAGATCCGTGCGGCCGGCGCGCGGCGGCTGCGCGGCGAGCGCGTCCACCGACAGCGGGGTGAGCTCGGGGTCGAAGCCGTAGAGCTCCACGTTGAAGGTCTCGGAGAGGCGGGCCAGCTCGTCCTTGCTCGCGGCGAGCAGCTGGGCCACCTCCTGCGCGCGGGCCTTGCCGCCCACCTCTGACGGGAAGCCCATGGACGCCGAGCGATCCACCAGGATGGCCAGGCGGTTCTTCACGCGAGCGACCTGAAGGTCCCGGATCCCCGGCTCGAGCAGGAAGAAGAGCGCGGCCAGCCCGGCGAGCACCCGCAGCGTCCACAGGGTGATCTTGCGCGCGAGGATGGGCTCGCGCCGGACGCTCCACGCGGCCAGGCCGATGCCGCCGAGCACCGCCACCACGAGCAGCGCCAGCCCCCAATTGGGCAGGGGCGAGAGGCTCACCAGCCTCCAGGCGTTGTAGGCGGGGCCGCTCAGGGGCTCACCGCCGCTTCTGCAGGATGATCGGCAGGTGCACGGCGTCGTCCTTGTAGTCCAGGCAGAGCGCGTACATGCACAGGTTGATGCCCATCCGGAAGGCCAGCTCCCGCTGGGCCTCGCCGCCGGGCGTGACGTCGAACTCCCAGTCCCCGCCCTCGTCGCGGCTCCAGGCGCCGGCGAGATCGTTCTGCGAGTACATCACCGCGGCGCGCTTGCCCAGGTTGCTCGCCCAGAGCGTGGGCTTGGCGTGCAGGCGGCCGGGAGACGAGCTGAGCAGGAAGAAGGACTTGAAGACCACGTGCTCGCTGGGGACCTCCGTGAGCGGGGACTGTGGCAGCACCCGGGCCATCTCCCGGCGGAAGCTGGCGTCGAAGCCGCGGCCGTCCGAGCCGTCGTTGGCGTCCGCCAGCAGAAAGCCGCCGAAGGTGAGGTAGCGGCGCAGGTTCTCCACCTCTTCAGGGCGCAGCGGCGGCAACTCCCCGTCCGCGCCCAGATAGAGGAACGGGTACTCGAACAGCTTGGGCGAGGTGAGCGGCAGCGGCCGCGCGTCCGGCACCACCTCCACGGAGGTCCGCCGCTGGAGCTCCCACGCCAGCCGCCGCAGGCCGGAGAGGCGCGCGTCCCAGTGGCCACCGTGCTGCGCCACCGCGGGGATGAAGCGCGCCGAGTCCCCAAAGGCGCCCGCCCTGCCCGCCCAGGCGGCGGCCGGGAGGGCGGTCAGCGCCCGCAGCAGCGTCCGGCGACGTAAGCGCAAGCCTGGCATGGGCAGCCGGTATATACCGTCGTCGCGCCTGGACATTCCCCCGGGCATTGAGGACACGAGGCTCCCATGGCGAAGGGCGGACAGCCACAGAAGAACGCGACCTCGGCGCGGATGAAGGCGGCCCAGAAGCTGCGGGACGAAGGAGACGTGGTCACCGCGCGCAGGGAGGCCAAGAAGCTGCTCGCCGCGCCCGAGGCCCCCGGGGACGCCCAGGAGGCGCAGGCGCTGCTGGACCTGCTCACCCTGCCCAAGGAGATCTTCGGGTTCGCGGCGATCGCCGCCGGGGTGATGGCGCTGTTGATTCTGCTCGCGGTGCTGCGCACCTAGAGGGGCGTTCCGCTAGAGTGCCGCGGGTTGGACTTCTCCCAGGCGCTCTCCTCATACCGGACGTTCGACCCAGCCGGCTGGGTGCTTGCCTACCGCCTGCTGCCGATCTGGGCGGGGGCCCTGCTGGCGGTGCTGGGCGGCCTGTTGCTGGTGATGGGCGGAGGGCGCTTCTTCCGGCTGGTGGCGGGGCCTCTGGGCGTGGTGGTGGGGACGCTCTGGGGGGCCACCGTCTTCTCCCGGTTGGGGCTCACCTGGCCGCAGGCCCCGGTCACCGCCGGCTCCGCCCTGGTGCTGGGGGCCCTGGGTTTCGCTTTCCCGCCCGCGCTCGTCTTCTTCGCGGTGGGGCTTCCCCTGGGGCTGTTCGCGGGAGAGCTGGCGGGGACGGCGGACTTCGCGCTCGCCTTCGTGCCGACCTTCGTGCTCACCGGGGCGCTGGCGGCGGTGTTCACCCGCTACATCGGCAGCGTGGTGAGCTCGGTGGCGGGCGCCTGGTGTCTGGTGCTCGGGCTGCTCGGGGTGCTGCACCCGGTGGGCACCCTCTCCGCCACGGTGGCGGCGCAGCCGCTGGGGGTGTTGATCGGCGCTGGGCTGTTCGCCACCGCGGGCTCCATCTACCAGCTGGCGATCCGCCCCTCGCCCGAGGAGGCGGAGCGCCGCGCCCGGGAGAAGGCTCAAGCGCGGCGGCGCCAGGACGAGAAGGCCGCTCTGGAGAAGCGCTGGGCGAACTACTCCGCGGACCGGGACCGCGAGCCGTGAGCCCACGCTCCTTCGGCCGATATGCGGCCTCTCGCCCGCCGTTGCTCGCTGTTGCGTGACCGGGCGGGCTCGGATATTCCGCCGGCCGCCCTTCTTTAAGGGACCGAAAACGACGCCATGGCCCAGCCCAAGCGCAAAGAGAAGACCGAGCCGGCCCCCGCCGCGGAGAAGCCGGCCCAGGCGCAGGCCCAGGACGGAGGCGGGGGACCCTGGGTCCGCCCTTCCGAGCTGACGTCCAAGGGTTGGCTGGTGATCGGCGCGGTGGTGCTGCTGATCAACGTCCCCTTGCTGCACTACCACTTCTTCCGGGGCGTGCCGGACGCGCCGCTCGCGCTCCCCTTCCAGGACGACTACTCCAACTCCAACACGGTGAAGGCCAACTACTTCACCACCGGCGGCCACTGGCGGACCGTCAACGGCGAGCTGGTCTCTCCCGGCGTGAAGAACAACCCGCTCTGGCTCAAGGCCAAGCTGCCGCGGGACGTGGCGGTGGAGTTCGACGTGCGCTCCGAGTCCCCCGAGGGGGACATCAAGGTGGAGATCTTCGGGGACGGCTCGGACCACGCGTCCGGGTACGTGCTCATCCACGGCGGCTGGAACAACACCATCTCGGTCATCGCCCGGCTCAACGAGCACGGCGAGCCCTACGCCCAGCTCCAGGCGCGCGCCCAGAAGTACGCGCAGCAGATGGGGATGCAGGCGGGGATGAGCACCCAGCTCTTGCGGGACACCGGCGCCTTCAAGCCGGACACCGGGATGCGGGTGGAGGCCAACCCCTACCCCGTGCAGATCGGCCGGAAGTACCACTGGCGGATCGAGCGGCGCGGCTCGCTCTTGCGCTGGCTGATTGACGGCCAGCCCTTCATGGAGTTCGACGACCCGTTCCCGCTGGAGGGCGAGCACCACAACCGGCTCGGCTTCTCCAGCTGGGAGGCGCAGCTCTACTTCGACAACCTGCGGGTCGAAGCGCTGTAGCCGCCGCGTTCAGTCCTTGGGGACGGCCACCAGGTCGAAGTCCGGGATCTCCGAGCGCAGGTACTCCTTCATCCGGGCGATCAGCGAGGCCTCGATCTGCCGGGCGCGCTCGCGGCTGACGCCGTAGTGCGTGCCAATGTCCTGGAGCGTGAGCGGCTCGTCCGCCATCAGCCGCTTCTCGAAGATGTAGCGCTCCTTGTCCTTCAGCGTCTTGGCGAACTCGGTGATCTTCTCCCGGAAGATCTGCTTGAGCTCTTCATTGGCCAGCCGCTCGTCCGCCGGGCTGGCGTTGGACGGGAGCAGCCGGTCCGCGCGCGTGGCCTTGCCCTCGTCTCCCAGCGGCGCGTCCAGGGAGACCTCGTCCTGGCCCAGCCGCTGGTCCATCTCCACCACGTCCTGCTCGGTGACGTTGAGCCGCTCCGCGAGCAGCTTGGGGGTGACCTCGAAGCCCTGGTTGGAGAGGCGCTCCTGCTCCTGGCGCAGCTTGAAGAAGAGCTTCCGCTGGGCCTCGGTGGTGCCGATCTTCACCATCTTCCAGTTGTCCATGATGTAGCGAAGGATGTACGCGCGGATCCACCACGCGGCGTAGCTGGAGAGCTTCACGCCGCGGAACGGGTCGTACTTCCTCACTGCCTGCATCAGGCCAATGTTCCCCTCCTGGATGAGGTCCAGCAGGGAGAGCGGGTTGCGGTGGTACTCGTGGGCCAGCTTCACCACCAGCCGGAGGTTGGAGGCGACGAGCCGGTAGGCCGCCTTCACGTCCCCGGTCTTCACGTAGTGCGCGGCGAGCTCGTGCTCCTCCTCCCGGGTGAGCAGCGGGTGGCGGGTGACCTCCGCCATGTAGGCCTGGAGCGGATCCCGGCGGACCACCTCCCCCGCCGCGGGGCGGGCGAGCGCCGCGGTGCGGGGGGCGCGAGGCGCGGGGGCCGCGTCCACCTCCACGTCCTCCAGCTCCTCCGCCGCGGGCTCGGCGAGCTCCGCGGGCTCCTCCACCAGTTCGGCGTCCACCTCCTCCGTCGCCTCGGACGGTCGGGGAGCAGGCGCCTTCGCCTTGGGGCCAGGGGTTCTGGGTTTGCGGGGACCAGCCATGCGCGTTGGCTGTCTATAGCTGTGATTGTTCCCTTGTTGCCATGAGATCTCCCGGAGGCTATGCCGCGTACCCAAGAATGAACGACCCGCAAGAGACGGGCGCCGAAGAGCTGGCGGCGCCGACCGAAGCCTCCCCCGAGCGTCCGCAGGAATACGTCGCAGACATCGGCTTTGACGACCTCAACCTCTCCGAGCCCGTCCGCCGCGCGCTCGCTGATCGCAAGTACGTCCACCCCACGCCGGTCCAGGCCAAGGCCTTCGCCCCGGCGATGGCCGGGCGGGATCTGATCGTCCGGTCGAAGACCGGCACCGGAAAGACCGCCGCCTTCGGCCTGCCGCTGCTGGAGAAGATCGACGCGGCGGACAAGGTGGTCCGCGCGCTGATCCTCTGCCCCACCCGCGAGCTGGCGCTCCAGGTGGCCGCGGAGCTGGGGGACCTCGGCAAGTACAAGGGGCTGAAGATCGCCGCCATCTACGGCGGGGCGTCCATGAAGCAGCAGGAGGACGCCTTGGAGGAGGGCTCGCAGATCGTCGTCGGCACCCCCGGCCGCGTCTTCGACCACATCCGCCGGAAGAACTTGAAGCTGGAGACCTGCCGCCACGTGGTGCTGGACGAGGCGGACGAGATGCTCAACCAGGGCTTCTACGAGGAGGTGACGCGGATCCTCGACTACCTGCCCAAGGACCGGCAGGTGCTGCTCTTCTCCGCCACCGTCCCCACGGACATCCAGAACCTGATCGCCAAGTACACGACCAACCCGGAGACGCTGCTGCTCTCCGGAGACGTCTTCACGGTCGATCACATCCACCACATCCGGTACGAGCTCTCCGAGGCCTACCCCAAGCCGCGGAACCTCCTCTACGTGCTGGAGATGGAGGAGCCGGACAACGCGATCATCTTCTGCAACACCAAGGATGACACCGCGCTGGTGACGGCCGTCCTCAACCGCCAGGGCTTCGACGCCGAGGTCTTGAACGGCGACCTGCCGCAGAAGGAGCGCGAGCGGGTGATGGCCAAGGTGAAGCGCGGCGAGGTGGCCTTCATGGTCGCCACGGACATCGCGGCCCGCGGCATCGACATCTCCGGGCTCGGGTTCGTGATCAACTACTCGCTGCCCGAGGATCCGGCGGTCTACCTGCACCGCGTGGGCCGGACCGGCCGGATCGGCAACAAGGGCGTGGCGATCAACCTCACCTCCGGGCGCGAGCTGGCCACGCTGACCGCGCTGGAGAAGAAGTACAACATCGCCTTCGAGCGCCGGCAGATGCCCACGCCCGAAGCGGCGATGGCCATGTGGACCGAGCGCCACGTCAAGGACATCAAGGCGGGCGCGGCGGGCAGCGTGTACGAGGGCTACCTCACGCTCGCGGGGCAGCTGAAGACGCGCCCGGACGCGGACGACCTGATCGCCTTCTTGCTCAAGTACTTCTTCAGCCACCACCGCGTGGAGAAGCTCCAGTCGCAGTCGCTCCAGCAGCTGACCGAGGCGCGCGCCGAGCGAGACCGGCCGCGGGACAGGGACAGGGACAGGGATCGCGGCGGGCGCGGCGGCAGGGATCGCGAGCGGGGCCGGGACAGGGACCGGGACCGGGACCGCGAGCGCCGGCCCAGGCCGGAGCGCGCCGAGGGCGCGGCCCCCGCCCCTTCCTCCTCCTCCTCCGAGGCGACCACGGAGCCCAGCGGGACGCCGGTCACCGAGGTGGCGGGCACCAGCGAGGGCGCGAGCGCGAGCGGCGAGGGGCGCGAGCGGCGGCGGCGCGAGCGGCGGCCCCGGAGCGGCGGCGCGAGCGAGCCGCCCGCCAGCGGCCAGGCACGGCTCTGGCTCAACGTGGGCAAGGCGGAGAAGCTGGACGCCCCGGGGCTGCAGTCGGCCCTGGAGTCGCTCGGCGCGCCGAGCGGCAAGGTGGCCAAGGCGGACGTCCGGCAGACGTACACGTACTTGGACGTGGCCGAGGAGGACGTGGCCGCGTTCGAGGCGCTCTCCGGCAAGACGCACGGCGAGAAGGCCCTGAAGATCGAGCGGGCCAAGAAGCCTTGAGCACGTAGGCCGGCGGAGCGCTCCGGGCTCTCCGGGCACTGGGCTCTGGCCGGGGGGCGAATCCATCAGGTGTCAGGGCGTCTGGGCGGTTTGGTCGCGCGGGGGCGGTCCAGGTAGCGTGGTTGCGCTCTGCGGGGCTTGGCCGCCGAAGCCCCTTGAAACTTGAACCGCCTCCTCGCACCTACCGTCCTCGACTGCTTCGCGCAGCAGCACCGCCAGCGGCCGCAGGCACCCGCCTGCAGGTTCGGCGACGCCACGCTCACGTATGACGCGCTGGAGCGCCGCTCGAACCAGGTGGCGAACGCGCTGCTCGCGCGCGGCATTGGCCCGGAGGATCGGGTAGCGCTCTGCCTGCAGCCCTCTCTTGAGCTGGTCGTCGCCCTCTGGGGTGTGCTCAAGGCCGGCGCGGCCTACCTGCCGCTGGATCCCACCCACCCCTCCGGGCGGCTGCTCGCGCTGGCGCAGCAGGCGCGGCCGGCGCTCGCGCTCTGCCTCGGCGAAACGGCCACGCCGGCGCTGGGGCTCCCGCTGCTGGAGGTGGACGGCGAAGCGGTGCGCGGGGCGTCCGAGCGGGCGCCCGGCGTGACCGTCCACGCGGAGCAGCTGGCCTACGTGCTGTTCACCTCCGGCTCCACCGGGCGCCCCAAGGGGGTGATGGTCCCGCACGGCGCGCTCGCGGCGATGGTGGAGTGGGCGGCGCGCGCCTTCGGGTTCGATGCCAACTCCCGCGTCCTCCAGAAGACGCCGCTGAGCTTCGACGCCTCGGTGCAGGAGCTCTTCCTCCCGCTGACGCAGGGCGGCCTGCTCGTCCTCGCCCGGCCGGACGGCCACCGAGAGCCGGCGTACCTGCACGAGCTGACTGACGCCGAAGAGCTCACCCACCTGGAGTTCGTCCCCTCCCTGCTGCGGGCGTTCCTGGAGGCCCCTTCCGCGCGCCCCCACCCCACCCTGCGCTGCGTGACCGTGGGGGGCGAGCCGCTGCCGCCTGAGCTGGCGGAGCGCTGCCACGCGCAGCTGCAAGCGCCGCTCTACAACGTCTACGGCCCCACCGAGGCCACCGTGGGCTGCACCGCCGCGCCCGTCCACCCCGGCGAGGCGATCTCCGTGGGGACCGCCGCGGCCGGGACCCGCGTCCACGTGCTTGGGGCGGATCTGACGCCGGTGGCGCCAGGCGAGCCGGGCGAGCTGTGGATCTCCGGCGCGCAGCTGGCGCGCGGGTATTTCGGCGCGCCGGAGCTGACCGCCGAGCGGTTCCTGCCGGACCCCACCGGCGAGCCGGGCGCGCGCATGTACCGCAGCGGCGACAAGGCCCGGTGGCGGCCGGATGGCGCGCTCGAGCTGCTCGGGCGGGTGGATCACCAGGTGAAGATCCGCGGCGTGCGCGTGGAGCTGGGTGAAGTCGAAGCGCAGCTGGAGGCGGTCCCCGGGGTGCGCGCTGCGGCGGTCGTGGCGCGGGCGGACCACGCGGGCAACCAGCGGCTGCTCGCCTTCCTCGAGCCCGCCCCCGGTGCGGCAGACGCGCAGGCGCTGGCGGCGCGTGCCCGCGAGCAGCTCGAGCAGGCGCTGCCGGCGTCGCACGTCCCCTCCTCGTTCGCCACCCTGCCGGCGCTGCCCCGCACCCCGGCGGGCAAGGTGGACCGGGGCGCCCTGCAGGGGGTGGACGCGCCCGAGCGCGACCACCGCGCGCCGCGGCCCGGCGTGGAGCAGGTGGTGGCGGAGATCTGGGCCTTCGAGCTGCAGCTGCCGCGGGTGGGGCTGGATGATGACGTGCTCTCGCTCGGCGGCGAGTCATTGGCGGCGCTGCGGATCTTGGCCCGGGTGGAGCAGGAGCTTGGCGCCCGCCTCTCCGTGCGCGAGCTCTTCCGCGCCCGGACCCTGGAGCGCTTCGCGGCGCTGGTCGCCGCCGCGCGGCGGGCGGGGGCCGCGTGAGCCTCACGGCCGACCTGCGCGGGCAGCTGCTCGCGCGCTCCCGCCAGATGCGCGTGGAGATCCTCAAGATGGTCTTCGAGGCCCAGAGCGGCCACCCCAGCGGCTCGCTCGGGATCTGCGATCTGATCTGCGCGCTCTACTTCCACCAGCTGCGGGTGGACCCCTCCCAGCCCCGCTGGCCGCTCCGGGATCGCTTCGTCCTCTCCAAGGGTCACAACGCGCCGGCGCTCTACGCCGCCCTGGCGCTGCGGGGCTTCTTCCCGGTCTCCGAGCTCGCCACCCTGCGCCGGGTGGACTCGCGGCTGCAGGGCCACCCGGACATGAAGAAGTGCCCCGGCGTGGACATGAGCACCGGCTCGTTGGGCCAGGGCGTCTCCACCGCGGTGGGGATGGCCTTGGGGGCGCGCGTGTTGGGCGCCCCCTTCCGGGTCTACGCGCTGATGAGCGACGGCGAGCAGGCCTCCGGCCAGGTCTGGGAGGCGGCCATGGCCGCGGCCCACTACCGCCTCTGCAACCTCACCTGCTTGATCGACCGCAACGGCGTGCAGACGGATGGCCAGACGGCCGCGGTGATGGGCAGCGCGGTGCTGGAGGAGAAGTGGGCCGCCTTCGGCTGGAACGTCCGCACCTGCCCGGGCCACGACTTTGACGCCCTGTGTGAAGGGCTGGCGGCGCTGGCCGCCGACCGCGAGCGGCCGGGCGTGCTGATCTGCGACACCGTCAGCGGCAAGGGGGTCTCCTTCCTCGAGCGCAAGACCGAGCTCTACGGGGAGAACCTGGACCGCGAGCGCTACGAGCGCGCCCTGCAGGAGCTGACCGCGCCATGAGGACCGCGCTGCGCCCTTCCCCCTGGCGTGAGGAGTCCCTGCGGGGCGCCGCCGGCGAGGCGCTGCTGGAGGCCGCGCGGCAGGACCCGCGGATCGTGGCGCTCACCGCGGACGTCTCCCCCGCGCTCAACCTGCGGGAGTTCAAGAGCGCGCTGCCCGAGCGCTTCTTCAACGTGGGCGTGGCCGAGCAGAACCTGATGGGCGTGGGGGCCGGGCTGGCCAGCGTGGGGCTCATCCCCTTCTGCACCACGTTCTCCATCTTCGTGATGCGCGCGCTCGAGCAGGTGCGTCTCTCCGTCTGCGCCGCCGGGCTGCCGGTGAAGATCTGCGCCACCCACGCGGGGCTGGGGGTGGGCGAGAACGGCGTTTCCCACCAGGCGCTCGAGGACTTGGCCGCGATGCGGGCGCTGCCGGAGCTGACCGTGCTGGTGCCCGCGGACGCGGTGGAGGCGCGCGCGGTGATCTCCGCGGCGGTGCAGGCGCCCGGCCCGGTCTTCATCCGCCTCCCCCGCCCTTCCTTCCCCACCCTCTTCGAGCCTGGCTACCGCTTCCAGATCGGCCAGGCGCACCTGCTCCGGGAGGGAGGAGATCTCACGCTGGCCACCACGGGGACGATGCTCGGGGCCGCCCTGGAGGCGGCGGAGGTGTTGGCGGCGCAGTCCATCCGCGCGGAGGTCCTGCACTTCCCCACGCTCAAGCCCCTGGACGTGGAGCGCCTGGTGGCGTCCGCGCGGCGCACCCGGGGCGTGGTCACCTGCGAGGACCACAGCGTGATCGGCGGGCTGGGCGGCGCGGTCAGCGAGGCGCTCGCCGAGCACCACCCCACGCGGGTGGTCCGGGTGGGGACGGAGGATCGCTTCTGCGAGTCAGGCCCGTGGGCGCAGCTGCAACGGCGCTACGGGCTGGACTGCGCGGGGGTGCTGGCGGGCGCCCGGAAGCTCCTGGAACTGCGGTGAGCGCGCCGCCTCTACCCCTTCGGCGCGGTGAGCGCGCGCTCGAGCCAGCGGACCAGCTCCCGCTCGAACGCCTCTGCCTGGTTGGGCGTGATCATGCAGAGCTCCAGCTCGCAGCGGACGTGCGTGCCGGTCACCTCCACCGCGCCAGGGCCTGGGGCGACCAGCTCGAAGTGCTGGCCACTCCACGCGCCATCCAGGCCGCCGTTGAAGCGCAGGTGGTCCAGCGCCTGCGCCACCCGCGCCAGCGCCTGCTCGCCGCCGAGCGCGTGCTGGCGCTCGAGCCGGATCAGGTGGGGGCGGCGGACCGGGACGAGCACCGGGAGGGTGACCACGGACGGCGCGGCGGCGGCCGGGTAGCGCAGCGCCCCCAGGCAGTCCAGCGTCTCCGCGGTGGCGACCTCCACTGCGGCCTGCTTCTCCTGGCTGGTGACGATGTTGTTGAAGAGCACGGAGGGCGTGCCCGCGCGCCCGTCCGGGGACACCGGGGTGCGGACGGAGATCATCCCGTGCACGTCCCGCAACGCGCGCAGCCGCCCGGCGAGCTCCTCCAGGCCTTCGGAGACCACGCGCCGCACGGCGGAGGGCTCCAGCGGCCCGTCCACCAGCGGCGGCCCGCCGAAGAGGTGGCCGTTGAGGACCACGCGCGCCTCGCGGGGATCCAGCGTCCCCTCCAGCCGCTGCACGGCGTGGACGATCCGATCATCGAAGAGGGTGAGCTGGTTGAAGCGCGGGGGGATCAGATCGTACAGCGCGTCCCCGTCCACCTGGTGGCGCTTGTAGTTGAGCGCCCCGTCCCGGAGCAGGAGCGTCTCGCCGCCCTTGAAGGTCCGCTGGTCCCACCGGGTGAGCGAGTACACCCAGCCCCAGACGCCGTTGTGGGCGTCGCTGTGAAGGCCCTGGAAGCAGCCGTTCAGGTAGAGGTGGATGGACGGCGCGCTGACCGAGCTCAAGCCCAGGTGCTCTCGCGACCAGCGCCGCAGCTGCGCCATGAAGCCGTCCAGAAGCGGGCCGAACAGCCGCCGCGGGTCCGCCCGGAAGTTGTTGTAGAGCTCGGGGACGTACCAGATGTTCCAGACGCCGTGGCTGAGCTCGTCCTGCTCGAACGGCGTGGAGAAGTGGGCGTCGAGCCGCTCCCGAAGCTCGGCCGCGCCCGCGAAGAAGTCGGGGACCACACCGTATCGCTTGATCATGGGGAGCGTTGAACGTGCACCGGGTCGTCCGTAACAGCGCCGGCCACTTTTCCATCTGGCCGATTGACGCGTCAATCCCGGCTGGCTGGCGCTCCGTGGGGATTGAAGGCAGCCGCGAGCACTGCCTGGACGCGATCGAGCAGTGCTGGGACGACCCCGGGCCGCCCGTGCTGGAGGACGCGCCCGAGCCGCTCTTGACGCGCTGGCTGACGCTCGCGGCCCAGGCCGCCCCCGATGCGGTCGCCCTGGTCGACGGCCAGGCGCAGCTGACCTACCGCGAGCTGGAGCAGCGGGTGGACGGGCTCGCCGCGGCGCTGCGCGCCCGCGTGGGGGAAGGGGCGCACCGCGTGGGGATCCTCGCCGAGCGGAGCCTGGCCACGGTGGCGTTGATCCTCGCCGCCGTCCGCGCGGGCCTGAGCTACGTCCCGCTGGATCCAAGCTACCCGGACGCCCGGCTGGAGCTCTTCTTCCAGACCGCCCGGCCGGCGATCCTCGTGATCGACGAGAGCACCGCCACCCGCCCGCTCGCCGCGAGCCCCGCCGCGGTGACGCTGCGCGCGCTGGCGCCGCCCGCCGCGCCGCCCAAGACCGGACCGGACGCCCGGAGCGCTGAGCTCTACGTGCTGTTCACCTCCGGCTCCACGGGGCGGCCCAAGGGCGTCAGCTTCCCGGTGAAGGCCCTGGAGTCCCTGGTGGGCCACCTGCGCGCCACCCTGCCCCAGGGCAGGAGGACGCTGCAGCTCTCTCCCTTGAGCTTCGATGTCTCCGCCGAGGAGATCTTCGCCACCTTCGCCACCGGCGGAACGCTGGTGATCTGCCCGGATGCGGCGCGCGCGGATCCGGCGGAGGTGCTCGCCCTGCTCGAGGCCCGCCAGGTGCAGCTCGCCTTCCCCGCCTACGCACTGCTGCAGCTGCTCGCCTCCGCCGCTGTGGGCAAGCACCTGCGGCTGGCGCTGGAGCGCGTGTACGTGGCCGGCGAGCAGCTCAAGGTGACGGACGCGATCCGCGCGCTGCTGGCCTCCAGCGGCGCGGAGCTGGTGAACCACTACGGCCCCACCGAGACCCACGTGGTGACCGAGCACCGGCTGGGCGCGGACGCCGCGCGCTGGCCCGGCCTGCCGCCCATTGGCCGGGCGGTCCCCGGCGCCACGGCCACGGTGGTGGACGAGCAGCTGCGGCCGGTGGCGCCCGGCGAGCGCGGCGAGCTGTTGATCGGCGGGGCGTCCGTGGCGGACGGCTACGTGGGAGCTCCGCGCCGCACCGCCGAGCGCTTCGTCCCGGACCCTGGCGCCGCCATCCCGGGCGCGCGCGCCTACCGGAGCGGAGATCTCTGCTCGCTGGACGCCGCGGGAGCGCTCACCTTCCATGGCCGCGCGGACTCCCAAGTGAAGATCCGCGGCTACCGGGTGGAGCTGGAGGAGGTGGAGTCCGCGCTGCTGGCGCTGGAGGGCGTGCGCCAGGCCGCGGCCGTGGCCGCCCCCGGCGCGCTGGGCGAGCTGAGCCTGGTCGCCTTCCTCTGCTTCGGAGGCGCCCCGCGCGACGCGGCGAGCCTGCGGCGCGCGCTGCGCGAGCAGCTGCCCGAGCACCTGGTGCCGGCGCGCTTCGTCGCGCTGGAGCGCCTGCCGATGACGCCATCCGGCAAGGTGGACCGCCGCGCGCTGGCGGAGGGGCTGACGGTTCCGGGCGCGGCGCCGTACAGCCGGGTGATGCGCGAGCTGGCGGCGCACGAGGCGCTGCTCTCCCGCGACGGCGCGACCACCGCCTACGTGGAAGTCGACGCGCTGGAGCTGGACGGGCAGCTCTCCTCGGAGCAGCTGGTGGAGGCGGTGCGGGTGGTGAGCGGGGCCTTCGAGCTGTGGGGGCGGCGGCTGGAGGCAGGGCAGATCCACCCCGGCCCACCCGCGGCGCCCGTGGTCCTGCTCGAGCCGGGACAAGGCCCGCTGGATGAGACGGCAGTGGCCCAGCGCGCGCGGGCGTTGCGCTCGCTGGTGGTCCCCCGCGAGGGCCGCAACGTGGCCTTCCTGGTGCACCAGGCACAGGCCGCGCAGTGGCAGCTCCTGGCGGCCTACCACCACCTGGTGGTGGACAGCCGCACCGCGGATCTCTTCGCCGCAGAGCTGGTGCGCGCGCTGGCGCAGCCCGGCACTGCCGTGGCGCCGAGGCCGCTCCCGCGGGAGCGCGCGGCCAGACCGCTCGCGCCGCCCGCGCTCCAGGCGGGCCCGCTGGTGCGGGACGTGGCGCTCACCAGCGCGGCGCGCACCGTGGAGCTGGTGCTGGAGGCCGCGGCCTGGGAGCAGCTGCGCAAGGCGGCGGCGCGGCTGGGCTTCACGCCCAATGCGGGCTGGCTGGCGGTCTTTGGCCTCGCGCTCTCGGAGTGGAGCGGGCAGGAGCGGGTCCGCGTGGGCGTGCCGTTCGAGCACCGCGCGCCCGAAGAGGTGGACGAGGTAGGGCTCTTCGCCTCCACGTACCCGCTCGAGCTGAGCTGCGGCGTCCCCTTTCCTGCGCTGGTCGAGCAGGCGGGAGAGCGGCTCTATGACGCCCTCGAAGGCGACGGCGTGGACCTCTCCGCGGCGTCCCGCAGGCTGCTCGCGGCGCAGGCCGAGCGCGGGCCCCTCTTCGAGGCGCTGTGCGCCTTCAACGCGCGCCCTCGCCAGCAGTCCGGCGCCTTCGGCGCACAGAGCCGCTTCGTCCCGCCGGACGACGCCAAGGTGCCGCTCTTGCTCGCGGTGGAGACCACCGCGTCCCGCGCCTTCCTCACGGTCGATGAGGGGCTGGCCCCCGCGCTCCCGCGCCTGGAGCAGGCCCTGGCGCGGGCCCTGAGGCAGCTCGGCGCCACCCTGCTGCAGCTCGCCCCTCGCTGGGCGGGGCTGCCGCGCGCGAAGGCCGCGGCGCCCCCGCCCCCGCGCGCCGGGCACAGGGACGAGGCGGCGCTGTCCATGGAGGGGTTGATCTCCCTGGTGCGGGAGGGCTTCTCGCTCTCACCGGAGGAGCCGGTGCGGCCGGAGGATGATCTCTTCGACCTCGGCGCCAACTCCCTGACGGTGGCCCTCTTCGCGGACCTGCTCAGCCGGCGCTTCCAGGTGGAGGTCTCCCCGCGGGACGTCTTCCGCCACCCCACGCTGATCCAGCTGCTGGCGCTGCTGAAGGAGCGGGTCTCGGAAGGCGAGGCCGGGCCACGCGCGCCGGCGGGCGGTGGGAGTGCCGGCGCCAGCTTTCCTTTGCTCTTCGCCCAGGGCGTCTTCCTCTTCCCCCCCATCCCCGAGGCGGAGAACGTGCTGGTGAGGGAGCACCGGCTGCAAGGCGCGGAGCTGGCGGCCCTGCGCCGGGCCTTCAGCGAGGCGCAGCGGCGCCATCCGGCCTCGCGCCTGCGCTTCTCGCCTGCGGGAGACCGGCAGTGGGTGGCGGACGCCTTGGCGGAGCTGGAGGTGGCACCCCCCGACCCGGCGTGGCCCGCCGGGGTGCGCGCCGCCGTCTCCCGGCAGGAGCCCGGGCTGGCCTGCCGCGCCCGCCAGGAAGGGGGGGAGCTGATCTTCCTCACGGCGGCCCACCACGCGGTGATGGACGACTTCGGGCTGGGCGTCTTCGTGCGGGACCTGGCCCACTACGCCGAGCAGGGCCGCTTTCCGGAGCCCGCCCCGGTGGACTTCGAGCGGGTGGTGCGCGCGCGGCTGGCGGCCCGTCCCAGCCCGCTCATCCAGCGCAACGTGCAGGGCGCCACCGTCCAGCCGAGCCCGGACCGGACCTACGGCGCGGCCACGCGCTTCCCCCGGGCCCGGATGCTCGCCCTGGCGGAGCGGTTTGGCGTGGGGCTCCCGGCGCTGATGAGCGGGGCCATGGGGCTCGCCATCTCCCGCGCGGCGGGGCTGCCGCTGCTGAGCGTGGGCTGGACCAGCCACGGCCGGCCTTCGGTCCGGCTCCGGGCCACCAGCGGCGCGCTGCTGAGCATCTTCCCGCTGCTGATCGACGCGCGCCTGCCGCTGGAGGAGCACCTGCGCTCCATCGAGCTGCAGACGCGAGAGCACCAGGTGGAGGACGGCTACGATCCGGCGATCCTCGGCGACCCCGCGTACACCAACGCAGTGGTGAACTACATGGACGGGGCGCAGTGGCTGGCCTCCATGTCCTCCGCCCCGGAGTCGCCGCAGGTGAACGACGAGGGGGAGATCTCCCCCGCGTACCGCCCGCTCCAGACCTTCATCCGCGGCTACCCGGACTTCATCGTGGGCCGGGCGGACGTGCGGGCGCGGGAGACGAGCGCGGTGCGGGTCATCCGGGAGCTCGTCTCCATCTTGGAGGGGACGTAAGGGCGCGCCCTACGCCTTCGGCTGGGGCGCCCCCTTGCGCAGCTGCGCGTCCAGCACGAAGGCGCCGAAGGGGACCAGCCCCATCACCAGCGCGAACACGCCCCGCTCGCCGGGCCAGCGCTCGGCCCGGGCCACGCGCGCGAGCGAGACGACGTACGCGATGAAGAGCACGCCGTGGGCCCAGCCCACGACCTTCACGGCCATCGGCAGGCCGGCGAAGTACTTGAGCGGCATCGCCGCGAAGAGCAGCAGCAGGAACGAGGCGCCCTCGAGGAGGGCGACGGTGCGGAAGCGGCGAAGCGCGGGCGTCATGCGCCGCGTTCTAGCGCGCCCTGGACGGGGCGTGCGAGGGCTCGTAGCGGCGCTGTCCCTGCTCCGTCAGCCGGCCGGTGGCGGGGTCGAACCCGGCCCAGTCCACCATCGTCTGGTACAGCTCGGGCGAGGCGTCCCGCAGCGCCTCGGGCTGCTGGCGGAAGAGGTTCTGGATGGTGGGGAAGGACTCGCCGCCGAGCTCGTGGTTGAGCCCCTTCGACTCGAGGAGCTCCTGCACCTCGTCGCTCTGGAACGCGTCCTCGAAGGCCGCTGTGCGCTCCTCGCCAAAGGTGGGCGGGAAGTCCCGGCCCTGGCTCTGGCCTCGAGGGTCCTGCGAGAGCCCCTGCAGCACGTGCGAGAACTCGTGGACGAGCAGGTTGTCGTTGCGCGGCGCCTGCTCGAAGAGAAAGTCCTGGCTGATCACCAGCGTCCCCTGCTCCGTCTTCAGCCCGCCGTTGAGCTCGATCCCGCCGTCCTGGCTGGGGGTGTTCTCCGCGGTGGGGAACTCCGAGGGGTAGACCGCGATGGTGAAGTGGCCTTGGCCGGGGGTGCGCTCCACGTGTCCGCCGTGCTCGTCCGGGACGAAGGTGGAGTTGGTGGCGGTGCGGAGGCCCGCCTCGAGCTCCGCCGGCCGCCCGAATGACGCGGCGGCGATCCCGCGCAGTGCCAGCTCGCGGGTGGCCAGGTCTGGGGTCGCGCCGTCCCGGAAGTCGAAGGAGATTCGATCGTCGTGGCGCAGCCGCTCCAGCGTCTGGTCGTAGAGCTTCTGCTCCTCCTTGCCGAGGCTCGCGCGGAAGGGATCCACCGCGTCCATCACGCGCGGGTCGCCAGACGCGTTCGTCTTGGCGCGCGCCAACTCGAGCAGCACGGCCGGGTCTGCCCCGCTCGCGGGCTTGTCCTTCGCGCCGTCCATCCCGCTCGCGCCCTGGTGCGCGCGCAGCGCGCTGTTGCCCTCGGACGGCGACGTGGCGGCAGGTTTCGGCGGAGCCGTCTTCCAGGACGCAACAGAGGGGTAGAAGCGCTTCTCGCGGGCTCGTTCGACAGGCATGGGGGGTTCTCTCCGGGCTGGGGTTCCCGAAAAGGGTACGGAGGGGGAGAGCGGACGGTCACACGCCGCCCAGGCCTCGAAAGGTCAAGACCCGCTACGCCCAAGGGCGCGGGATCTCGGGGGCGCCGGTCGGCCTGTCCTTTACAAAGGCCGCGGATGGATGCGGACGGATCTCACGCGTCGCACGGAGGCGTCCACGATCTCCAGCGTGGTCCCGTCCTCCGTGCGCAGCCGGTCCCCGGCGACTGGAATGCGCGAGGCGAGCGCCAGGCACAGGCCGGCGAGCGTGGTCCAGTCCCCCTCCTCCGGCAGCTCCAGCTGAAGCTCCCGGTTCACGTCCCGCACCGCCACGCCGCCCTGCACCAGCGCCGTGCCGCCGGGCTCCCGGGTGATCAGCTCCGGCCCGAGCCGCACGTGCTCGCTGAAGATCTCTCCCACCAGCTCTTCGATCAGATCTTCGATCGTGATGATCCCGGCCAGCCCTCCCTGCTCGTCCACCACGATCGCGAAGGGCAGCCGGCGCTTGCGCATCTCCTGGAGCAGATCCACCGCCGGCTTCATCTCCGGCACGAAGAACGGGGGGCGGATGAGATCCGGCAGGACGATCAGCCGCTGCTCCCACGCCAGCGCGAGCACGTCCTTCACGCTGATGTAGCCGACCACGTGGTCCGGCGTCCGCTCGAAGACCGGCATCCGGGTGTGCCCCTCCTCGAGGAGGATCCGCCGCAGCTCGTCCTGGCTCGCCGCCTTGGAGATCGAGATCACCCGGTTCCGGGGCACCATCACGTCCGCGGCGGTGAGCTCAGAGAAGTCCAGCGCGCGCGAGGCGATCTCCCCTGCCTGCGGGTGCACGGTCCCGGCCTTGGCGGCCTCCGCCACCATCTGCTGCAGCTCCTCGGTGGAGAGGCGCCCTTCGATGAAGTTGGTCCGGTCTCCGAAGAGCCGCAGCACCCCGTTGGAGCTGGCGGTGAGGAACCAGACCAGCGGCCGGGCCACCGTGGAGAGCCCCACCAGCGGCCGGGCGATCAGCAGCGCGTACCGCTCCGCCGAGCGCAGCGCCAACGACTTGGGGACCAGCTCCCCCAGCACCAGGGAGAGGTACGAGATCAGCGCCACCACCACCGCCAGCGCCACCTGCGAGGCGTACGGCGCCAGCGGGCCGATCCGCGCGAAGAGCGGCTCGAGATCCCGGGAGAAGGTGGAGCCGCCGAAAGCGCCGGCGGTGGCGCTCACCACGGTGATCCCGATCTGCACCGTGGCCAGGAAGCGCTCCGGCTGCGCGCGCAGGAACTGGACCGCCCGCGCCGCCCCGCTGCCCTGCTGCACCAGCTCCTGGAGCCGCGTCTTGCGCAGCGAGACGACGGCGATCTCCGCCCCGGCGAGCAGGCCGTTGGCGAGCACCAGCAGGAAGATGATGAGGATCTCCGTCGCCACCGGCGGGAGCTTAGGGCGCCCCAAGCGCCGCTGGGGCCCTCATCGCGGCGGGCCAGCGTCCCCGTCCGCCAGCGCACGGTTCTCCGGCAGTCACCGCGCGGCGAGCCAGCGCTCCAGCTTCGCGAGCTCCTGCTTCTGGGCGCCGGGCTGATCCTTCAGCTCGGCACGGGCGTTCTGCGCCAGCTTGAGCGCCCGGGCGCGGTCCCCGCCGGACTCCCAGAGCGCCCGCGCCAGCGCGAAGCAGTTCTGCCCGTGCTCCAGGGGGCCCTCGCCAGCGGCGAGCGCGCAGGCCCGCTCCAGCACCGGCACGGCTTCGCGCGGCCGCTTCGCCTCCAGCAGCAGCTCCCCCAGGCCGTGCAGCGGCGACGCGAGCCGGCCGCTCTGCGCGCCCACCGCCTTCTCGTACTGGGCGATCGCCGTCCGGTACTCGGGCTCGGCGCGCGCCAGCTGGTGCTGGAGCAGCAGCACGTCCGCCACCGCCGCGTGCGCGCTCGCCTCGTACTGGCTGCCGGGCGCGTCCTTCGTCTGGAGGACGAGCGCGCGCTGGTGCGCGGAGAGCGCCTCGTCCAGCTGCCCCGCCAGCATCAGCGAGGCGCCGAGCGCGGCGAGCGCGCTGCCCAAGTCCGGGTGATCCGGCGGCAGCTTCGTCTGCGCGATCTCCACCCCGCGCCGCTGCTGGGAGATCGCCTCCTGCAGCCTCCCCTCTCCCTTGAGCGCGATCCCCAGGTACGCGTGGCTGGCGATCAGCTCCGGGTGATCCGGGCCGAGCAGGGAGATCCGCAGCGCCAGCGCGCGCTCGAGCAGCGGCCGGGCCTCCGCGTACTTTCCGGCCTCGTTGAGCGACTGGCCGGCGTTGGTGAGGCAGCGCATCACCAGCGGGTGGCTCTCCCCGAGCGAGCGCTCCAGCACCTTCGCCGCGGCGAGGAACTCCGCGGTGGCCTCGTCGTACTGCCCGCGGGCGCGGCGGATCAGCGCCAGGTTCGAGCGCAGCTTGGCGAGATCCACGTGGTCCGCCGGGAGCACCTGGCTGCGCTGCGCGAGCGCGGCCTCGTAGTGGCGCTGGCCCTCCTCGTTGCGGCCGTGCGAGTAGGCCGCGTTGCCCATGGCCGCCCAGAGAGAGCCGGAGAGGAAGGCGTCCCCGCCCAACCGCTCCAGCGCGGCCTGCGCGAAGAGCGCGGCCTCGTCCGAGCGCTCGGTGTTGCCCGCGGCGTCGAAGTCGGTCACCGCGCCGATCCAGGCGCGCGCCGCCAGCTCGTCGTGCCGGCCCGCCTCGGCCGCGCGCACCGCCTCCATCATCCCCGCCGCCGCCTTGACGAACTCGCCCTTGGCGTAGAGCGCGTTGCCGCGGATGAGCAGCGCCTCCGCCTCCAGCGGGGCGTAGCCTGCGGCCTTGGCCAGCCCGCGCGCCTCTTCGCCCTTGGCCAGCGCCGCGTCGTAGCGGGCCGCCAGGTGCAGCGCCTGCGACTGCGCGAGCAGGGCCTTCGCGCGCTCCACCTGCTCGCGCGCCGCCGGAGCCGTGGGCGGCGGAAGTGGCGCGCTGCGGGGCGAGCGGTGATCGCAGGCCTCCAGCGGCGCCAGCCCGGCCACCGCCGTGGGAGCGCGCTGCACCAGCGGCGCGTCCGCCGAGGAGAGCAGCGCGACCAGCGCCGCGAGCTCCTCGTAGCGCCCGTCCAGGCAGCCGCGGACCAGTCCCTGCGCGAGCAGCGCGTCGTCCCCGCGGGCCCCGTGCGCCTGCAGGCAGGTCCGCTCGCGGCGCGCGCTCCAGTCCGCCACGTAGCCGTCCAGCGCCTGCGCCACCACGCCGTACGCCTCCGCGGCGCCGCGCGCGGAGGTGGAGAGAAAGGCTGCCTTCATCCCCTCCTTGGCCGCGGGGCTCCAGAAGGCGTCCACCCGCCGCGCGGCCGCCGCGCACTCGCGCTGCGCCGCCACGCGCCCGGCCGCGGCGGTCCCCACCAGGGCGAGCGCGCAGCCCGCGGCGGCCGCCAACGCGGTGCGGGTCGTGCGGCGGCGGCTGGAGTAGCGCGCCAGCTGCGCCAGGAGCGCGGAGAGCGAAGGGAAGCGGGCGGCGGGCTCGGTGGCCAACCCCCGCTGGAGCAGCCGCCCCAGGCCCGCGGGCGCGCGGCCAGCGGGCGGCGGGCGCAGGCGGCCGGCGCGGACGTTCTGCGCCAGCGTGGCCAGCTCCTTTCCTTCGAACGGGGCCTGCCCGTAGAGCGCTTCGTAGAGCGCCACGCAGAAGGCGAACTGATCCGCGGCGGGGGTGGCGCGCTCGCCGGCGAGCTGCTCCGGCGCCATGTACGCCGGCGTCCCCGCGAGCTGGCCCGAAGCGGAGAGCTGGGGCGAGGCCGTGGGCCCCGCCGGTTCGGGCTCGCGCGGCTCGCCCTCCTCCCGCGCCAGGCCGAAGTCGGTCACCCGGGGCCGGCCGTCCGGGCCCACCAGCACGTTCTCCGGCTTGAAGTCCCGGTGCACCACGCCCAGCGCGTGCGCCGCCTCCAGCCCCTTGCCCACGTCCAGGAAGAGATCCACGCAGCGCCGCCAGGAGGGGCGGTGCTCGGCCAGCCACGCGCGCAGGGTGCCGCCCTCCACGCGCTCCAGCGCCACGAAGAGGGCGCCTTCGTGCAGGCCCACGTCGAAGACCGTCACCACGTTGGGGTGGGCCAGCTGCGCCATCAGGCGCGCCTCGCGCAGCAGCCGCGCCTGGCTGGCCGCGCCGGTCCGCTCGGGGTGCAGCAGCTTGAGCGCCACCGCGCGGTTCAACTCCGGGTCGCGCGCCTCGTAGACCACGCCGAACGCGCCGGCGCCGAGCGGCGCCTGCACCACGTACCGCCCCACCCGCGCGCCCTCCGCCAGCGGCAGCGCGACGAGCGCGGGCGCCGGGGTTCCCCCGCCCGAGCCGGAGCGCTCGCGCACCAGCTGCGCGGCGATCTCCCGGCACCCGTCACAGCCCCCCAGGTGCTCCAGCAGAGCAAGGCGCCGCGCCACGGGGAGCGTCCCCGCGCTCAGCGCCACCAGCTCGTTCTCGTCCGGGCAGGCCACCTTCGCGGCACCATACAGAAGCGGGGGACGCCGAGGCCAACCGCCGTCCCGTGAACGTGAACGTGCTCGTTAGAGGATTCCTCACAAGTCAGGTTCCTCCCCGTTCACCTCGAGCCGCCTGCGGCGCTGACCTGAAACTTGCCGCGCCCCGCTCAGCCCGAGCGAAGTCGAGCGCCCACCGATCGTAGGGACTCTCGCTCGTGGGGCCCTCGACTTCGCTCGGGCTGAGCTGACGGCTCACGTTTCTTGCCTTGATTGATCCGCCCAATGGGCGGCGGTCTCACTGACCTGAAACTTGCCGCGCCCCGCTCAGCCCGAGCGAAGTCGAGGGCCCACCGATCGTAGGGACTCTCGCTCGTGGGGCCCTCGACTTCGCTCGGGCTGAGCGGACGGCTCACGTTTCTTGCCTTGATTGATCCGCCCAATGGGCGGCGGTCTCACTACGCTCGCGGTGACCGGAAAGGCGAATCCCCTTAACTTTCACGTTCACGTTCACGGGGGCTGTTCGCGCCCGTGGCTTGACTTGAATCTGCCGCGCTCCGCATGCTCCCTTCGCCTTCTCGCAGGAGCGCTGCGCCCGTTTGACCGGATGCCCCGACGAAGAGTTGCTGCTCTCGTTCGCGGGCGGCGGCGCCCAGCCACGTGGCGGACCCCAAGCTGCAGCTCGAGCTGGCCGCCTCCCGCGCCTCCCTCTCCGCCGAACGCACCCGGTTCGAGGAGGCGCTGGATGAGCTCACGCGCGCCCTGGCGGTGGCGGACCGGCTGGCTGGCGCGGAGGACGAGCTCACCCTGCGGCTGCGCGGCGTGAAGTCGCACGTGCTCTTCCTGGCGGCCCGCTACGAGCAGTCCGCCGCGATGGACCGCGAGCTCCTGGAGATCCGCCGCCGGCAGTACGGCGAGACCCACCCGGAGGTGGCGCGGCTGTACCTGCGGATCTCCGCTTCGCTCGGCGCGCAGCGCCGCCTCGACGAGGCGCGCGTCCCCCTGCTCCGCGCGAAGGAGCTGCTGGAGGGCTCACTCGGGGAGGGCAACGCGCTGATGATCGACGTCCTCAACAACCTGGCGAGCGTGCAGCTGGGGCGCGCCGAGGTGCCGGACGCGGTCGCGCTGTTGGAGCGCGCGGCGGCGCTGAGCAAGGAGCGGCTTGGACGGGACAGCCCGAAGACGGCGCGGATCGTGGCCAACCTCGGGTATGCCGTGAACGCGCTGGACGATCTGCCGCGCGCCGCCACGCTCTACGAAGAGGCGCTGGCCTCGATGGCGCGGCAGGGACGCGCCGAGCACCCGGACTCGATCAACGTCCGCGCCAAGCTGGCGCTGGTGCAGCTGACGCTGGGCCGGGTCGACCTCGCCCGAACCCTGGCGCAGGAGGCGGTGGGGTTGGCCGAGCGGTTCGGGCGACCCGCCGACCTCGCGCGCTCGCAGCTGGCGCTGGGGTCGGCGATGCTGGAGCTCGGCGAACCGGCGAAGGCGCTCCCGAACCTCGAGCGCGCGTGGCAATGGATGACGTCACACGAGTTCAACACCCCGCGGGTGCGCTCGCTGTCGAAGATCAACTACGGCCGGGCCCTCTGCGAGGCGAAGGTCGACTGCGCCCGCGGCACCGGCTTGATCCGCCAGGCGGTCGCGGAGGCCGAGGCCCAGCCCCCCATCACCGCCGAGCTGGCGCCCGCGCTGCGCTGGAGCCACGCCTTCCTGGGGCGCCGGCGCTGAGGGCTCACTCCGAGGAGTTGAGCGCCTTGAGGCTGACGCTCATCTGGCTGCCCACCGCGCGCAGGAGACTGGAGAGCTCGCCCGGCTCCAACCGCAGGCGCTCGGCCAGGTGCGCGCGCAGGCGGTTCAGCACGCGCTGACGGGCCCTGGAGACCCACCGGGAGATGGTGGACTTGTGCGCGCCGTAGGCCACGCCGATCCGGTCTAGCGCGATCTCCTCCACCAGGTGGAGCCGCAGCAGCGTGCGCTCGCGCGCGGTCAGCTCGCCGAACGCGGCGGCGAGCGACTCCTTCAAGAGCTCGCGGTGCTGGTTGTAGAGGAAGCGCAGCTCGAGGTCCCGGCCCACCTCCGGCACGTCCTGGGGCAGCGGCTCATCGCGGACCTCGGCGCTCCCGCGCGCGTCCAGCGCCAGCCGCATCGCCACCGCGCGGGTCCAGCCCGCGAGCGGCCCACGGCCGCCGTAGCTGGCGAGCTTGCTCTCCCCGGTGAAGAGCCTGCGCCGCAGCTCCTGGATCACCTCGTCGCCCCGGACGCCTGCGGGCAGGGCCCGCTCGGTGGAGCGGCTCACCTGGGGGATGATCTCCTTCTCGAACCGCGCGATCGCCGTGGGGAGGCCGAGGAGGCAGGCGGACGCGAGGAAGAGGTCCGCGGGGTACGGCACCGGGCCGGCGACCACGGCCTGCAGCCGCGCGCGGATCGCCGCTCGCTCCGCTGCGAGCTCCGGGAAGGCAGCCTCACCCGCCTCGAGGATGACTTCGACTTCGGCCACGCGCCAAGGCTCCTCGATTTCCCGCCGAAAAGCACCCAGCGCGCTGCAACGAACCGCGCAGGCCCCCTTCAGGAGAGTGGCTGGATCACAAACACCCTGTCCCTGAAGGAGAACACCATGACTCAGAAGAACATCGTCCGTACCCGCCGCGGCCTGATTGGCGCGGGCCTGCTCGCGCTGACGTTGGCCGCGGGTGGCGCGTTCGCATCCCGGAGCGCCCACGCGAACTCCGCGACCGACAAGGCGGCCACCGCGGCCGCGGCCGAGCCCGAGTGCACCACCGGCGAGATGGGCGACGCGGCCTTCTGCTCCAGCGGCGGCTGGGCCTACGCCGGCTGCTGTGGAACCGCCTATACGAAGTGGACCAAGCCCGGACAGGTGAAGTGCTGCGGCATGTGCATGCGCTGAGCGCCTCCACCCCGTTCGCCCGGCCACCGCGCCCAGGAGCCCTGCGCGCGGCGGTTGGGACATTGACCGTTGCGCTGGCGCTGACTGGCTGGGGGGCCACGGCGCTGGCGTACTGCCACCGCGCCAGCTGCGCGGGCGCGCCCGGGCTGCGCTGCGTGCCCGCGCAGGAGACCGACTGCGGCGTGGCGGTGCGGTGGCCCTCACCCTGCGTCTCGTTCTCGCTGCACGAGGACGGCGCGCCCCAGGCGGCGCAGCAGGCGCGGCTCGCGGCGCTGCGGAGCGCGTTCGCGGCCTGGATGGCGGCCGACTGCGGCGGCCAACGCCCTGGCCTTCGCGTGGAGCACCTGGGCCCGGTCGCGTGCGGCGAGCACGAGTACAACCGGCGGGGCGGGAACGCCAACGTGGTGGCCTTTCCGGAGCCCTGGCCCGGATCCGAGCCGGGCGAGTTCGGCTGGACGCAGCTCACCTACGAGCGGGCCAGCGGAGCCATCCTCGACGCGGACATGCGGCTGAACCCCGCCAACCTCGAAGCGGGGCCCATGGCGGGAGGCGACCTGACCTCCACCGCCCTGCACGAAGCGGGGCACTTCCTCGGGCTCGCCCACTCCGCGGAGCCCTCCGCGGTGATGAGCGGAGAGCTGGACGAGCGCAGCGCGTCCAAGCGGGCGCTGACGCCAGACGATGAGGCGGCGATCTGCGCGCTCTACCCGCCGGGCCCGCTGCCCGCCGCCTGCGATGGGACGCCGCGAGGAGGGCTGCGCCAAAGCTGCGCCGGGGAGGAGGACCTGCGCCCCAGAGCGCTGCTCGGCCTGCTCGCGGGCGCGGGACTGATCTCGACCTGGCGCGTCTACAGGCGGGCGCGGCGGGCGCGGTGGTAGTGCGAGGCGCACAGCCCCTTCGCCAGCACCGGGCGGCCGCAGCCAGGCTCGGTGCACTGCACGGCGCCGCCGCGGCGGCGCGCCAGCGAGCGGCCGTTGAGCTCCTCCCCGCCGGCCTCGAACATCGCCTGCCCCACCGCCAGCAGCCGGTCCACCTGAGAGCGCGAGAGCCGCAGCCGGCGCGCCAGCTCGAGCAGCCGCATGAAGTACGGGTCGTCATACGCGTCCGCCGGCGCGTCCTTGAAGAGATCCGCGAGCGAGACCTCCAGCGCGTCCGCGATGACCACCAGGGTCTCGTAGCTGGGGCTGCGCTCGCCCCGCTCGAGCAGCGAGGTGAAGCTCACGGAGATGCCGCAGCGTGCGGCGAAGTCCTCCTGGGTCAGTCCCTGCTGCTCGCGCAGCGTGCGGATGCGTCCCGCCAGGGTCTGCAACATCTCTCGTGCCCGCTCGGCCCTGGGGTCCATCTTCCGGTTCTGCCCTCCGCACGAAAGCTCGCCGCGAAGCTTGCCCAAGTTGCGGCGGGGAAGCACGGGCGGCTTGGTGGGAAGCACACCTGCGCGACCAACGCCTCACATTGCGCCGCGACCTTGGACTGTGGCTACTCGCAGTAGCCGTTCGCGCCGCACACGCCGCCAAACGGGCAGGTGCCGCCAGGGCAGCAGGAGTAGGTCTTCTTCCCGCAGCAGAAGTGGTTGGCCGTGTTGCAGCGGCTCTGCGGGCAGTCCTGATCCGTGGCGCAGCCGTAGACGCAGGTGGGTTGGTCGGAGCCGGGGATCCAGAAGCGGTCGCAGATGTAGCTGGCCCGGCAGTCCCCCTGGCCCCCGTCGAACGTGCAGTTCTTGAGGCACAGCGACACCAGCCCGGTGGGCGGGAAGTAGGGCGAGCAGGAGGAGCCCGGATCGCACCCGCCCCCGTTGCACTGCTGCGTGCAGTAGCCGCCCGGCCAGCAGGGCGTGCCCGGGCAGGCGCTGCTCCCGGACGCCGCCTGCTTGGAGCACAGGCCATTGACGCACTCGGCGCCGGCAGTGCACGCGCTGCCGTTGGACCGCAGCGCGCCTCCGTCCGGCGGAGGCGGCGGCGGGTTGGCCTTGCAATAGCCGCTCGCGCAGCTGTTGCCCGCCGCGCAGGTGGTGCCCTCGCAGCAGGCAAAGCCCTCCGGCCCGCAGCAGAAGCCGCGCCCGTCGCAGCTGGCGCCGCCGCGGCAGTCCCCTGGGCCCGCGCACCCGGGGGTGCAGACCGGGGTCCCATCCAGGGAGGTCCCCTTCTTCTCGCAGACGTAGCCGGCCCGGCACCCGGCCGGCGCCGTGCCAGGGGACGCGCAGGCGGCCAGGCAGATGCGGGACAGGCCGGTGGCATCCCCCGGGTCCAGGCTGCAGGTGGAGCCGAGCGGGCAGTCCGCGTTGGAGACGCAGGTGCGCGAGCAGTAGCCGCCGGGGAAGCGCGTCCTGGCGCAGAAGTCGAACTGGCACTCGCCGTTGGCCGTGCAGGGGGAGCCGATGCCGGCGCCGGGACCGGAGGCGTCCGGGCGCCCGGCGTCCGGGGGGACGGTGCTGACGTCGCAGACGCCGGCGGTGCAGGCGAGCCCGCCGAAGCAGCCGGCGCCGATCAAGCAGCAGGCCTGGCCGCGCAGGCCGCAGTCCGGGCCGGCGTCCGCGGCGGTGGGGTCCGGCAGGCAGGTACCCACGGTGCTGCAGGCCTCGCCGGGGAGGCAGGCGCGGCAGACCCCGCCATTGGCGCCGCACTGGGCGAAGCCCTGGCGGTTGAAAGGTATGCAGACCTCCTCCGCGCAGCAGCCCACGCAGGTGTCCCGGCAGACGCGGCGGGTGGTGCCCACCTCCGAACAGGACGCGGCCAGGCCCACCCCCAGCGCGAGGGCGAGCCAGCTCCACCGCCACCCGCCGCCGAGGGCTGCCGCGCGGTCCGTCATCTGCCGCATGCTACTCGAAGCCTTTTTGTTAAGGTCCTGGGCCCTGCAGGAACTCCAAGGGAGGGTGCTTGAGCTCGGCGGACGGCGCGACGTACTACTTCCGTAAGGCGGCGCGGCTGATGGACGTGGGGGAGCGGATCGAGACCCTGCTCGCCACGCCGCTGCGCGAGGTGAAGGCCCAGGTCTCCATCGAGCTGGACTCGGGGGAGATCCGCACCTTCATCGGGTATCGGGTGCAGCACGACAACAGCCGCGGCCCCATGAAGGGCGGGCTGCGCTACCACCCGGACGTGGACCAGAACGAGGTGGTGTCGCTCGCCTCGCTGATGACGTGGAAGACCGCGGTGGTGAACCTCCCCTACGGCGGCGCCAAGGGCGGCATCACCTGCGATCCGGCCACCATGAGCCTCAAGGAGCTGGAGCGGCTCACCCGCAAGTTCGTGGATCAGATCCAGGATGTCATCGGCCCCACCCGGGACATCCCCGCGCCGGACGTCAACACCAACCCCCAGGTGATGGCGTGGATCATGGACCAGTACTCCAAGTACCACGGCCATTCTCCAGCGGTGGTCACCGGCAAGCCGCTGGACCTCTACGGCAGCAAGGGGCGCGAGGCCGCCACCGGGCGCGGCATCGTCTACACCTGCCGGGAGATCCTCCGGGACATCGGGCTGCCGGTGAAGGGGACCCGCTTCGCGGTGCAGGGCTTTGGCAACGTGGGCAGCCACACCGCCCGGCTGCTGCACGAGGACGGCGGCCGCGTGGTGGCGGTCTCGGACGTCCACGGCGGCGTCCGCAACGGCAGCGGCCTGGACGTGCCCTCGCTGTTCGAGCACGTGAAGCGCTCCGGCACGGTGAAGGGGTTCCCGGGCGGGACGCCCTGCAGCAACGACGAGGTGCTCGGGGCGGACTGCGAGGTCCTCATCCCCGCGGCCATGGGCGGCGTGCTCAACAAGCGCAACGCGCCGGAGATCCGCGCGCGGGTGGTGGTGGAGGGCGCCAACGATCCCACGGACCCGGAAGCAGATGAGATCTTCGAGAAGCGCGGCGTGCTGGTGGTGCCGGACATCCTCGCCAACGCGGGGGGCGTGACGGTCAGCTACTTCGAATGGGTGCAGAACATGCAGCACCTGACGTGGGACGAAGAGCGCGTCAACGCGGAGCTCGAGAAGATCATGAAGGACGCCTACGAGCGGATCGCGCAGATCTCCCGGACCCGGAAGATCCCGCTGCGGACCGCCGCCTACGTGCTGGCGATCGGCCGCGTGGGCAAGGCGACGGTGTTGCGCGGCATCTAACGGCAGTCCTCTGCTTCGCAGGAGGTCGTCATGGCCGGCTCGGCGTTCACCCAGAAGCTCACCCAGCTCCCCATCTGCCGCGGCCTGACGGAGGCGGAGGTGAAGCAGATCTTCGACTCCGCCGAGGAGGAGAGCGCCGCGCGCGGCGCCTGGCTCTTCCGCGAGGGAGACGCGGGCGACGCGCTCTTCATCGTGCTCGAGGGCTCGGTGGAGGTGCTCAAGCAGCTCAAGGACGGCGCCCAGCAGTCGCTCGCCAAGCTGGCGGACGGCAGCGTGGTGGGCGAGATGTCCCTGCTCTCCGGGAACGCGGCCCGCTCCGCCTCCGCCCAGGCGGCCACGGACGTGAAGCTGCTCAAGCTCACCTCCGCGCGCTTCGCCAAGCTGGTGAAGGCGGACAGCGTGGCGGCCCTGAAGATGGTGCACAACCTGGCGCAGGTGATGAGCCGCCGGCTCCTGCTGATGGACGAGAAGCTGGTGAGCCTGATGAACGAGGGGCGCAAGAAGGAGGAGCTGGTCGACTTCCAGCGGATCCTCAGCAAGTGGTCCTTCTGAGCCGGCGCGCCTAGAAGCGCCCGCCCAGCTGCAGCAGCCCAGCCACGCGGTTCTGGAAGACGCCGTCGTTGGTCTTGGTGGAGACCACCAGCCCCGCGCCGCCCTCGATCGGCAGCGCCTGTGACAGGGCCACCCGCACGCCGGGCACGGCGTCCAGCCGCAGCACCCGCGCCCCCGCGAGCTCGCGGAAGGCCTCCAGATCCAGCTGGAGCCAGGTCACCGTCCCGGCGCTGACGCGCAGCGTGCCGCCGGAGGTGAGCACCAGCGTGTCCTCCAGCGTGGGCTCCGGGACGTCCATGGGCAGGCCGAAGCGGTAGCCGGCGCGCAGGCCGAACCGCGCCGCCTGGCCGCCGAACAGGTAGCCGAGCGCGAAGCTGTTGCCCGCGCGACGCTGCGGCTCCACCCCCGGCGCCCGCTGCGCCTGCACGGTGAGCGGCCCGCCCTGCACGCGCGCCAGGCTGCGCCACTCCAGCTGCGGGGTGATCTCCACCTTCGACAGTGCGGCCACGTCCGCCCGCTCCTGCACCGAAGGCAGCTGCCCCAGCGCCAGGAGGAGCGCCGCCACGGCGATCCCCGACCCCATCCCCGACCCTCGCTGCTCTGACCCTCGAAGCCCCTTCGAGGTGCTGCACAGAAGGTGTGACCGCGAGGGCGCACGCGCAACGCGCGGTGTTCGCGGCCAACGGCCGGATTGGCCATACTGCGCCGCATGCTGAACCTCGCGCTCCTCACGCTGCTGTGCGCCGCCCCGCCGGACGCGCAGCGCGCCTCCGCGCTCGCGGCCTCCCAGAGCTACGACGAGCTGTACCTCGCCTTCGCCGCGGTGAAGCCGGACGGCTACGCCCCCAAGGACAAGCAGGCGATCGCCGAGGCGCTGCTCAAGGGGGCGCTGGCGCTGGAGCCGTCCGATGCGGTGCTGGCGGCCTCGCTCGCGGAGAAGTCGGTGGCCTTCAACCCCTCCGCGCTCGGGTACCGCTGCGCGGCGCGGATGGCGATGGTGACGGATCAGAAGGGCGCCGCCGAGGAGCTGCTCAAGGCGGGCGGAAAGAAGTTCCCGCAGGACTCGGCGCTCGCCTACGAGCTGGGCCGCTTCCTGCTCGAAGACGAGGACGTGGAGGGAGCGCTCGCGGCGCTCTCCCGGATCAAGAAGGGCGCGCCGGAGCTGGCGGACGCGCAGGCGCTGATCGAGCGCGCCAAGGCGCAGCGCGTGGAGCGGGACGCGGCCCGGCGCGAGGCCCGCCGGATCGAGACGCGCGCGGGGCGGGAGACCGCGCGGCCGCTGGCGCAGGAGCGGCTGGTGCCGGAGGCGCAGGGCGGTGGCGGCGGCGGTGGCGTGCAGAGTGGCGTGGGGCCGGGCGGGGTGCGGGTGCGCTCCAGCGGTCACTTCGTCTTCAAGTACTTCGGCGGGGACCGGGACTTCGCCCAGCGCTCCGACTACGAGGGGCGCGTGGCGGCGGCGCTGGACTCGGCGTACCTGTTCGCCCGCAAGGAGCTGGGCAAGAGCCGCGAGGCGCCGGTGGACGTGGTGCTCTACACGCGCGAGGAGTTCGCCCTGCACCACGGCGCCAACGCGGCGCAGACCTTCGCCGGGCTCTACTCGCAGGGGGCCATGCGGATCAGCGACGCCGCGGAGATCTCCGAGCGCACCCAGGCCACGCTGGTGCACGAGTACATCCACGCCGTGGTGGACGAGTTCTCCGGCGGGCGGCCGGAGCGGCTGCCCACCTGGATGAACGAGGGGCTGGCCGAGCTGATCGAGTGGCGGTACCAGGGAGGTGATCGCCCACCTCTGTGGCTGTCCTCGCGCATGAAGGGGGCAGCGGCCCGCAACTCCCTGCCATCCCTCAAGCAGATGGAGAACGGGATGCTCGGCGGGGGGGCGGATGGCTCGGTCCGGTACGGCGTGTCCGCGCTGGCAGTGAAAGCACTGCTCCGGGAGGGCGGGGCAGACAACCTCCTCACGCTGTTCCGGGAGGTGGGGAAAGGTCGCGACTTCGCCGCCGTCTACGCCGAGAGGTATTCGATCAAGCTGGACGCGCTGGACCGGGAAATCCAGAGCGAGCTTTCTCGGAGATGACCGTCAACCGGAACCGACCTAAAGTCCCAGCAGTGCCGCAGCGCTGCGCGCGGGCTCACATGAAGCGCCGCTCGGCCCCGGTGAATGATGTCCGACACGCGCGTCGCCATGAGGGAGTTCCGCTTCCTCGACGAGAAGCGGAAGCTGAGCGCGCTCTCCCCGGCGGAGGAGCAGCGCTGGTCGGAGTTGAAGCAGACGCTGGGCGTGGTTGAGGCCTCCAACCCCGGCCCCAACGGCTACTACGCCGAAGACGGGAACTGGTACCCCTACCCCGAAGGCTACGACCCACAGCAGGGGTACCCGCAGGATCCCAACGCCTCGTTCGACCCCACCGCCATGGGCGCGGAGATCGGCGCCACGCTCCCGCAGCCCGAAGGCTACGACCCCAACGGCGGCTACGCGCAGCAGGGCTACGACCCCAACGGCGGCTACGCGCAGCAGGGCTACGATCCCAACGCCTACGCGGCCCAGCAGCAGGGCTACGACCCCAACGGCGGCTACGCGCAGCAGGGCTACGATCCCAACGCCTACGCGGCCCAGCAGCAGGGCTACGATCCCAACGCCTACGCGGCCCAGCAGCAGGGCTACGATCCCAACGCCTACGCGCAGAACGGCTACCCGCAGCAGGGCTACGATCCCAACGCCTACGCGCAGAACGGCTACCCGCAACAGGGCTACGCCCAGAACGGCTACGGCCAGGACGGCTACCCGCAGCAGGGTTACGCCCAGCAGGGTTACGCCCAGGAGGCGTATGCCCCCGCCCCCGAGCCCGAACAGCCCGCCTTCCCTTCCCCGAATGAGCCGGACGGCTCGTTCAACCTGGGCGCGCAGTTCCGCGAGCCGGAGGCGCCGCCACCCGACGAGGCGCTCGAGGTCGACGACAGCGAGGTGATGGAGGTGGACGGCGACGACGTCGTCCCGGTGGAGGCCGCCGCGCGCCCCCACACGCCCATCCCCGAGAAGACGGTGGAGGTGCCGGCCCCGCAACCGCTGCGCCCCATGGCGCCCATCCCCGAGAAGACCGTCAAGCTCTCGAGAGACCAGCTCTCCGAGCTGCGCGCGCAGATGGCTGACTCGGACCTCGACGCTGCCGTCGAGGTGCCCGGCCTCGCCGCCGATGTCCCCAGCGACTCCGCGGTCGAGGAGGTGTCCTCCAGCGCGCTGATCGAGGTGCCGCCGGACGCGCAGGTCGGCCCCGGCAGCGAGGCCGCTCCCCCCGCGCCGAGCGCGCTGGGCGAGCCTCCTCCGCCGGAGCCCGCCCTCCCCGCCCCGGCCGCGATGCCGCTCGAAGCCAAGGTGGCGCCGGAGCCCCTCGCCGCGCCCGAGGGCGCGCTGCCGCCGATCGACGCCGCGCCCGCGCTCGAAGCCGCGGCCCCGCCCGATGCCGCGATGCCGCTCGAGGCCGCGCCCATGGAGGCTGCGCCCGAGGTCGAGGCCGCGCCCGTCCTGGAGGTTGCACCCGAACTCGAGCCCCCCTCGACTTCGCTCGGGGTGACCGGGAGCGCCGACCCTTCGCCCGTGCTGGACGCTGCGCCCGAGCTCGCGGCCCCCTCCACTTCGCTCGGGGTGACCGGGGGCGCCGACCCTTCGCCCGTGCTGGACGCTGCGCCCGAGCTCGCGGCCCCCTCGACTTCGCTCGGGGTGACCGGCGGCGCCGACCCTTCGCCTGTGCTTGAGGCTGCCCCGCTTGAAGCCGCGCCCGTGCTGGACGCTGCGCCCGAGCTCGCGGCCCCCTCGACTCCGCTCGGCGTGACCGGGGGCGCAGAGCCTTCGCCGCTCGCGGCCTCGTCCGAGTTCGGCGCGCCGGCCCAGGAGCTCGGGGAGCCGGATCCGCTGCCGGTGACGCCGGACACCTCGGCGTTCGGGGCGCCCGGCGCGGTCCTCGACTCCTCGGCGGGCTACCTGGGTGAGCCGCTCCCGCCCGAGCCCGCCACGCGCGCATACCCGGAGGGGCTGGCGCCGCCGGTCTATCCGGACGTGGACGTCCCCGCGGCCGCGAGCGGGTTCGAGGCCGGCGACACCGCGCCCCTGTACCCCGTGCCCGCGCCACCGCCCAGCGCGGGGCCCGCCGGCGCGCAGACCATCAAGCTCGAGCTCGGCCCGGGCGGGCTCCCGCCCCTGGAAGAGCCGCCTCCACCCGCCGCTCCGGCGGAGGAGGAGGCGCCCGTCATCGATCTGCTCGCCTCCGAGGAGACCCCCGAGCAGCCGGTGATCGACGTGGGCGGCCTCGAGCTGGACGGCAACCCCGAGGAGGCGGTCCCGCTCGCCGCGACCTCTGACTTCGTGGCCGGGCAGGCCACGCCCGGCAGCGAGCGCAGCCTCGAGGTGGACCTGGCCGCCGAGGGCGAGGCCATCCAGAGCGCGCCGCTCTCGGAGATCGCCGGCAACCCCGGCGGCGGCGAGGTGACGGACGAGGCGCAGCCGGTCCCGCTCGCCTCCAACGCGGACTTCATCGACTCGGCCGAGCTGAAGGCGGCCGGCGTGGGCGGGGCCTGGTCTCCCAAGCAGCCCCCGCCGCAGGCGCCGGCCGCCCCCAGCGAAGAGATCGAACTGGACTCGGATTGGGAGAACCAGACGCGCCCCTACAACCCGGCGCTCTTCGCGGAGGTGGTGGCCTCCGTGGGGCCGCCCGCGCCCGCGCCGGCCGCCCCGGCCCCGCCGCCGGAGCTGCCGCCCGAAGGCAAGACGGTCGAGTTCAACTCGCGCCTGCACCTGCAGATGATGGCGGACCTGCCTGGCACGGCGCCGGCCGCGGCGCCGGCCGCGCGCGTGCCCCCGCCGCCGCCCGTGCATCCGCACATCCCGGTGCCCCCGGCCGCGCGCTCGCCCAGCGGCTCCGGCGAGTGGGAGGACGTGGACCTCAACACCAGCCCCAACCTCGTGCCGCCGGACGAGCTGGAGATTGAGGAGCTCCCCGTCGCGGCGATCGAGCCGGATGACGAGCTGGAGATCGACGAGCAGACCGCGCCGCCCGCGCCCCCGGCGCCGCAGCCGCCCGCGCCGGTCCAGGCTCGGCCGCGCGCGCTGGCCCCCGTGGTCCCCGGCGCCGCCCGCATCGCCACCCCGCTCCCCGCGGGGCCCAAGGCCGCCTTCATCCAGGGCGAGCACCGCGTGGTGGTCCACACCGTGGAAGGTCAGGTCAAGCGCGGCACCCTGAGGGACGCGGAGCTGGGCACCGCGGCGATCAAGCTCGAGGCCGGCAAGGGCGCCGAGTCCATCCCCGTGGGCCGGGTGAAGGCGATCTTCTTCATGGCCGCCCCCGGCGCGCGCCCGCCCTCCAACGAAGGGCAGCGGATCAAGGTCACCTTCAGCGACGGGCGGCAGATCGCCGGCTTCTCGAAGGACTTCAAGGCGCAGGCGCCGGGCTTCTTCCTCGTGCCTTCGGACACGCGGACCAACACCTCGCGGATCTTCATCTTCAGGACGTCCGTGCAGAGCGTGGCCGAGGGCTGACCGCCCGCCCCTCAGTCGACCAGCAGACCGACACGCCGCGTCATGTGGGAAATTCTCACACGTACGCCTACGTGTGCCCCATAATGGTGGCGCCGATGATCTCGCGTCCGAGCGCTGAGAAGCGCGGATTCCGCCGTCTCCCCGTCGATCTCACCGCTCACTGCCAGCTCGGCACCCGGTACATCAAGGACCCGATCGCGGACCTCTCCGAGGGCGGCCTGTACCTGCGCACCCGCGAGCCCACCCGCGAGGGCGCCTCCGTCCGCGTGGCGATCGCCCTGCCCTACACGGACGGTCCGCGCTTCTGCACGCTGGTGGGCCGGATCGCCCGCGTGGATCGTGACGGGCGCGGCAGCACCAAGGGCGTGGGCGTCTGCTTCTCGGCGGAGGAGATCGCCGCGAAGGACCGGGCGACCCTCAACACCTTCCTGTCCATGAGGCGCGCGAGCGCCTAGTGCAGGAAGTTGTCCGAGCCGCTCCCCATGTTGCGGTCCCGGCCAATCACCTTGAGGTGCTTGGAGCGCGACTTGAGCTGCCCGCGCAGCCGCCAGGAGGTGAAGCGCGCCCAGAGGTTCGCCGGCGAGTAGCCGCGGACGTAGAGGAACGTCATGCCCAGGGCGAGCGCCTCGGGGACGATCTGCCAGAAGCTGCCGAAGGCGCCCTGCAGGAACGTGAAGCCCACGCCGATCAACGCGAAGACGTTGCCGGTCACCGGCACGCCCCAGAAGTTGGTCTGCCGCGAGCCGAAGGAGAGGCCGTAGGCCACCCAGAGGCTGCCCGTCAGCGCGTACGCGCCCGCGAAGAACGTGTTGAGCGGCTGGAAGAGCAACGCCAGGAGCGTGGTGAGCACCCCGGAGATCACCGTCACCCCGAGCGCGAAGAGCAGCGTGCGCTTGGCCCCCCAGGTCATCTCCAGCGCCCCGCCCATCTGCCAGGCGATCAACGCGCCGAAGATCACCCCCATGGGACTGGTGGAGATCAGCGTGTACGTCAGCGGCTGCCAGAGCTCGAAGTTGCCGATCACCAGCGGCGGCGTCAGCAGGAGGTGGATCCCGATGCTGTCCTTGGTCAGCGCGAACAGCACGGACATCACGAGGATGCCGATCGCCAGCTTCGCCGCCGCCGTGGAGGCCGACATCCAAGGCGGCCGCACCATCCTGCCCATAGGTCGCATCGTTCGAGCCCGTCCTTGAAGAGCGTACGTGCAAAGGTGGTCGAGGCCGCAGCGCTTCGCAACCATCCCTGCGCCGATTTCTTCCATGGAAGCGACAAAGGCGCCGCCCCTACATGGGAGCCGGCGCCTCTCTCTCACTGCGGTGCGCCTTTAAGGGGCGCTACTTCTGCTTGTAGAAGAGCGTGATGGTCAGGCAGTGGAACTCCTTGTCCGAGGACTGGGTGACCACCTTGTCCACGATCTCGGCGTTGGAGTTCTCCTTCAGCCACTTGGTGATCGTCTCGCCCATCGCCTCGCGGTCGCGCGCCAGCGTGGTGGAGAAGACCTTGATGCCCGTGAAGCTCAACGGCGTGCCCATACCTACCCCCAGTACTTCGCTTAGGGTTCGGACGTTTAGCGGAACTGGCGCGCGGCTTCAACACGCAGCCGCTTCCCGCGGGGCCGCACGCCGTGCTGCTCCACCACCGCCAGGACCTCCTCCTCGCTGAGGGTCCAGGCGCAGGACTTGGCGCGGGTGAGGATGGCGCGGCACAGCTCGTCTGACTCGGGGATGCCGCGCAGCTCCAGCCAGAAGCGGACGTTGCTCATCCCGCTCATGTGGCCGATCTCGATCTCCTGTTCGCGGCCGAACTCGCCGGCGGGCACGCCCGAGTAGACGCGGTCCGCGAGCCGCTCGTTCCCGTGCTTCTTGGCCTTGATGATGGCGGCGGCGTGCACCCCGGTGGCGGTGCGGAAGGCGTCCGAGCCGGAGAGCGGGTGGTTGCGGGCAATGGGGAACTTGCAGGCCTCGGAGACCTTGCGGACGTACGGGACCAGGGACGTGAGGTCCCCCTCGAACCAGCCCATCAGCTTGAGGTTGAGCAGCAGCAGATCCAGCGAGGTGTTCCCCACCCGCTCGCCGATGCCCAGGCCACAGCCGTGGACGCGATTCACCCCGGCGAGGATCGCCGCGAGCGCGTTGGAGACCGCCAGGCCGCGGTCGTTGTGACCGTGCCATTCGATCTTCACGTCCACGCCCATGCCGGCGATGAAGCCGCGCGTCCACTCCACCAGCGCCCGCGTCCCGGCGGGCGTGGCGTGGCCCACGGTGTCGCAGAGCACCAGCCGGGTGGCCCCGTGCTCGATCGCCGAACGGAAGAGCCGATCCAGGTTGTGCGGCGCGCTGCGGGTGGTGTCCTCGGTGACGTAGGCGACCTCCAGCCCCTCCTTCACCGCGAAGTCGATCGCCGCGGCGGAGGTCTTCTGGATGAAGTCGATGTCCCAGTCCTCCGCCCACTGCCGGATGGGGGAGGAGCCGATGAACGTGTAGACGGAGATCTTCTGCCCGGTGCGCTGGACCGCGTCCGCCACCGGCTTGATGTCCGCCGTGACCGTCCGCGCGGCGCAGTTGGGCGCCAGCTTCAGCTTCTTCTTCTGGATGTGCTTGGCCAGCGCCACCACGTCATCGAACGCGCGCTTGCCAGCGCCGGGCAGGCCGATGTTCACCGCCCGCACGCCCACGTCCTCCATCAGCTCCACCAGCTCGAGCTTGTCCTCGAGCGAGGGGTCGGTGACCGAGGGGGACTGCACCCCGTCGCGCAGCGTCTCGTCCAGGAGCTCGAACGGCGAGGTGGGCTTCAGCTGCGGCTGGACGTCGTTCCAGTCGAAGATGATGTCCCGCTCCAACGAGGTGCGGCGCGCCTTGCTCATCTACCGCCCCGCGCGTCTGGCCTGGCAGGCGATCTCGTCCCGGCAGGACGGGCCAATGCCGTCCGGATGCGGGCCGAGCGGAGTCTTGTCGGACTCCTCGGTGGCGCAGAGCACGCACTTGCGCTTGCGCGTGCGCCGCTCCGCCCTCCGCTGCTCAGCGATCGCCTTGGCGCGCTCGCGCGCGGTCTTGTTGTCCATCTCGTTCGACATAGCCCTCTCGTTCCTTGCAGACCGTGCGACGCGGTTACAGCGCTTCCACCAGCACCGCGATTCCCTGACCGCCGCCGATACAAGCGGAGCCGATACCATACCGAGCGCCCCGCCGCCTAAGCTCGTAAAGCAGGTGCAGGGTGATCCGGGCCCCGGACGCCCCCAGCGGGTGCCCCACGGCGATCGCCCCGCCATCCACGTTCGTCTTCTCCCGCGGCAGCGAAAGCTCCTTCTCCACCGCCAGATATTGCGGGGCGAAGGCCTCGTTGACTTCGATCAGATCCACCTCGGACAGCTTCAGCTCGGCGCGCTCCAGCAGCTTGCGCACCGCCGGCGCCGGGCCAATGCCCATGATCTTCGGATCGCACCCGGCGCTCGCCCAGTTCCAGAGCCGGCCGATCGGCTTCACGCCCTTCTTCTCCGCCCAGCTGCGGGTGGCCATCACCGCGCTCGCGGCGCCGTCGCAGATGCCGGACGCGGCGCCGGCGTGGACCACGCCATCCTTCTTGAAGACCTTGGGGAGCTTCTTCAGGCCCTCCAGCGTGGTCTCCGGCCGGTTGTGCTCGTCCTTCTCGAAGAGGGTGCTCCCCTTCTTCGTCTTGAGCTCCACCGGCGAGATCTCCTGCGCGAACCGCCCCGCCTCCTGGGCCGCGGCGAAGCGCTTCTGCGAGAGCACCGAGTACTCGTCCACGGTGTCCTGGGAGAGCTCGTACTGCACCGCCAGGTTCTCCGCGGTGATCGCCATGGGCGCGCCCGTGTAACTGTCCGTCAGCGCGCTCCAGAGCGAGTCCTCCAGGGCGCCCTTGCCCAGGGGGATCCCCCAGCGCGCGCCGCGGATGACGTGCGGCGCCTGGCTCATGGACTCGGTGCCGCCCGCGAGCACCACCTGCGCCTGCTCGGTCAGCATCAGCTCCGCCGCGTTCACGAACGCCTGGAAGCCCGAGCCGCACAGCCGGTTCACCCCGAGCGCGGGCACCGGCACCGGCACCCCCGTCCGCAGCCCCACGTGGCGGGGCAGATAGATGGCGTCAGACGAGGTCTGGATCACGTTCCCGTAGACCACGTGCTGCACGTCCTCCGGGGAGATCTTCGCCTGCGCCAGCGCCGCCTTGGCGGACTCCACCGCCAGGTCCGTGGCGGAGAGGTCCTTCAGCGCGCCGCCGAAGGTCCCGAACGGCGTCCGCTTGCCCGAGAGGAACCAGATCTCCTCGCTCTTCGACACGCTCTTCATTGCGTTCTCCTACTCCCTTCCGAAGAAGGCGGCGCCCAACATGCCAAGGCTCGCCACGCTCCACAACAACCCGACGAGGTTCTGCAAGCGAACCTCGGTGCGCCCCAGCCCCGAGAACCAGGCGCGCGCGGCCTCGACCCGGGCGTCTTGATCGAACGGGCCGTCCACCGGCTTGCCGGTGGTCTCCACCCGGCGCAGGTGCGCCTTGAGCAGCCGATCCGGCGGCACGTCCTCCAGACCTCCCGACAGGTAACGCCCCGGCACCTCCCGCGCCGGCCGGCGGTGGTCCGCCGTGATCACGAAGCCGCCCCCCTGCAGGGGGGTCAAGTAGTACAGCCGCGCCGAGCCGTCACGGCCCAGATAGAGGGTCGCGAAGGACCTGGAGGCGGCGGCCGCGTAGTCGTAGTTCACCGTCTGGGCGGTGAGCCAGGGGCGCTCCAGCCGGCTGCCCAGCGGCGTGAAGCCGAGCGCGCGCAGCGCCTTGTCCAGCGGGTGCAGGTGCGCGTCCAGGCTCATCTTCTCCCCCGGCGCGTCCGCCTCTATCCGCATGCTCTGCGGGGCCACGCAGAGCACCGCGCGCCAGAGGAAGAAGTAGAAGATCGCCCCGCTGAGCAGGACGATCAGCACGACTCCCGGGTTGATGCCGATCGCCACGGGGGAAGCCTACGCGTTGCCCAGCGCCTCGAACACCTGGGGCCCGTGCCGCTTGATGGCGGGCACCAGCCCACCCTCCTGCTGCAGCGCCCGGACGATGGGGCTGGGGCGCTCGGCCTTGAAGCGCTGGCCGGAGGCCACGTGCGTCACCTCACCCGTCCCCAGGTCCACCGAGAGCTGCGCGTCCTCCTGGGCCAGCTCGTAGAAGCGCGGGTCGGTGACGACCAGATAGGGCAGCGCTTCGTTCACCAGGTTGCGCTTGTGGATGAAGGCGTAGCTCTTGGCGATCACCGCCTGGATGCCCGCGCCGATCAGCGCCCACACCGCCTGCTCCCGCGAGCTGCCCGAGCCCCAGCCCTCCCCCGCCACCACCAGCGTCTGGCCCGCCTTCGCCCGCGCCGCGAACTCCGGGCGCACGTGGCGGAAGGCCGCGTTCCCCAGGTCCGTGAGGTCTGTCAGGTGGCAGAACTCGCCGGGGATGATCGCGTCCGTGTCCACGTGGTCCGCGAAGCGCTGCGCGCGCCCGGCGAGCACCCGCGCGGTGGCCGCGCCGCCGCCCGCCGCCTGCCCCTTGGGCTGCGCCAGCTCCACCTGCGGCTCCCGGGTGCGGATCTCCGGCGGCGGCTTCACCTCCCGGAACAGCAGCTTGGCGTAGCGCCCCTGGTCGATCTTCGCCAGGTAGGGGCGCGCGTCCGTCAGCTGCATCTTCACCGAGGAGGCCGCCACCGTGGCCGCCGAGGCCAAATACGCCAGCGAGCCCTGCCCCATCCGGTTCTCGTAGTTGCGGTTCTGCGAGGAGAGCCAGACCTCGCCCGGCAGCGCCTTCTCGGACGCCACCCCCAGGCACATGGAGCAGCCCGGCGGCCCCACCCGGAAGCCCGCCCGCTCGTAGATCTGCCACAGACCGCCCTGCCGCATGCGCGCCTGGATGTTCAGGTCCCCGGGCACCACCAGCTTCTTCGCGGAGGCCGGCAGCGTCTCGCCGGCCTTGAGCATCTGCTCCAGCACCAGCGCCCCCAGGACCAGCTCCTCCTCGGTGGTGGTGCACGCGCCGATGAAGCAGCCGTGGAGGATGAGCCCCGCCGCCTCCTCCACCGTCTGCACGTTGTCCGGCGAGAAGGGCTTGGCCACCAGCGGCCCGAGCTTGGCGAGGTCAATCTTGAAGCGCTGGACGTAGGGGGCGTTCTCGTCCGCGCGGAAGTAGAGCGCGCCGTCCTTCTCGCTCTTGCGGTCGGCGAGCCAGGCCGCCACGACTTCATCCGCCTCGAAGATGCCGTTCAGCCCGCCGAACTCGGCGGTCATGTTGGCGATGGTGAAGCGCATGTCCGTGGACCAGCCGCGCGTGGCCGCGCCCCGGTACTCCACGCTGCGCTCCATCGCCACGGTGTTGCGCCCCAGCGCGCCGAGCGTCTTGAGGATGACGTCCTTGCCGCCGATGCCGAAGGAGAGCTGACCGTCGTACTCCACGGCGATCGCCTCGGGGACCTCTATCCAGGACTGGCCGAGCACCATGGCCGCGGTGATGTCCGCGCCGCCCAGGCCGATGGAGAAGGCCCCGAGCCCGCCGTGGGAGGAGGTGTGGGAGTCCGCGCCGAGCACCACCTGCCCCGGCTGCACGAGGTCCCGGTAGAACTTGGTGTGCAGGATGGTCTGGTTGGCGTCGTAGAAGTGGCGCAGGCCGCTCTCGGCGGCGAAGTCCCGGGAGAGCTGGGTCAGCTTCTGCGCCCGCTTGTCGTTGGCGAGCGTGACCGGGTCCACGGTGTGGTCCACCGCCAGGAAGAAGCGGTCCCGGTCGTGGATCTTCGGCCGGCCGAGCGCTTGATAGGTCCGGTCCATGCCGTTCCAGGCCAGCTCGCTGGCGATGGTCCAGTCGACGCGAATCTGAAGGATGTCTCCGGCCTGGACCCAGGGGCGAGAGAGCCCGCGCGCGTGGTGCGCGAGGATCTTCTGGGTCAAGGTCATGGGCTGGGTGGTCGTCGCCATGGCGCGCGCACCCTATTGCATAAGCGCGAGCCCCGTCGAATGCCGAAATGCGCCCCACGCCCCGGTTTGAACAGCGCGTCATGGAACAGGCGGACCCGTCTTTCCCGGGGTATGAACTGTTCCCAAGCGTGTACCCGGATCGCTATCGCCCGCCGGAGGTGACCGCCGCGGTGCTCGCCGCGCTGGAGCGGCGGCGCCCGGGGTTCGACGCCTGGTCCCCCACCGTGGAGGCCCAGCTGGCGCAGGCCGCAGAAGAAGCCCTGGCGGAGATCGGCAAGCAGTTCGCCGAGGTGGCCGCGGATCCCGCGTACTGGACCCGGATGGAGTCGATCATCCGCGGGGTGGTCCTGCCCCGGTACCTGCTGGTGGCCCGGGAGCACCACGCGCTCGAGCGGCGCGGCTACGGGCTGTGGCGGGGCGGGGACGCGCTCTCCCGCGTGGCCTACGGCGCGCTGGGGCTGGTGCTCGCGTTGGTGGTGTGGCGCGCGGCGTTCCTCCCCAAGTGGCTGGAGCTGCTGCCGCTCGCGCTCTTGCTCTTCGGTCCGCTCATCCCGGACGTCCAAATCTCCACGGCCCGCCGCCGCTACGCCAAGGCGCTGGACGCCCTGCTCGACGCGGTCCGCGCCGAGCAGGCCCACGTGGACACCTACCGGCCGCTCTCCGAGCTCGCGGAGGGCGGCGTTCCCAGTCCACCCAAGAAGGAGAGGCCATGACCGAACCCATCGCCGCGAAGGCGGGGCGCTTCGCACCCAAGGGACGCCTGCGCTTCCTGTGGCCGGTGGTCGCGCTGGGGGCGATCCTCCTCTGGGGCTTCCTGGGCTGCACCGTCTACGTGCGCCCCAACCAGCTGGGGATCAAGCAGGTGCTGGTGGGCTCCGGGCAGGGCATCCAGTCCACCGTCTACGGACCAGGGCTGCACCGCCTCACGCCCGGCACCGAACGGATGCACACCTTCCCGGCGGATCTCCAGTCGCTCCAGTTCAACGAGAACCCGCGCGAGCTCACCGAGCACGAGGGCCAGCGGGTGGTCCCGGCCATCAAGATCCAGACCTCCGAAGGCTACACGGTGAGCGTGGACATCACGGTGCTCTACCGGGTGGAGGACCCCTACAAGGTCATGACGCAGATCGGCCCCGGCCGGCTCTACGAGGACTCCGCGGTGGTGCCCCGCTCCGAGCAGGTGCTGCGGCGGACGCTGGGGGAGCTGGACGCCGAGGAGTTCTACCGCGGGGACAAGCGGGAGAAGGCCACGCTCGAGGCGCAGCGGCGCCTCTCCGAAGAACTGGGCGCCAAGGGGATCAAGGTGACCCACGTGCTGGTGCGCCAGTACCGGTACGACGGGCGCTACCAGCAGGCGATCGAGCAGCGGAAGATCCAGGACCAGACCGTCTTCAAGAACCAGGCGGAGGCGGCCGCCGCGTCCGTGGAGGCCACCAAGAACCGGATCATCGCGGAGGGCGCGGCGAACGTGCAGATCGAGCTGGCCCGCGGCGAGACCGAGGTCCAGAAGATCCGCTCCGAGGCCGAGCTCTACAAGCGCACCAAGGCCGCGGAGGGCGAGCTGGCGGTGAAGCTGGCCCGGGCCGAAGGCACCGAGCTGGAGAACAAGGCGCTGCGCGGGGCGGGCAGCGAGAACATGGTGGGGCTGCGGATGGCGGACGCGCTCAAGGGGACGAGCGTGATCTTCATCCCCACGGACGGCGAGAGCGGGATGAACCCGCTGGACCTGAACAGCGCGCTGCGGCGCTTCGACGTGAGGGGGCAATAGATGCGCGCGCGGGCGATGGCCATGGCGTTGGCGCTCCTCGCGCCGGTGGTGAGCGGGTGCTCCTGCTACTCCACCAGCGCCAACGAGGTGGGCGTGCTCACCCGGAAGATCGCGATCACCGGGCAGAAGGGGGTGCAGGAGCAGACCTACGCGCCCGGCGGCACCTACTTCTTCGCGCCCTTCATCAACGACTGGCACACCTTCGAGACCAAGCTGCAGAACCTCCGGATGAGCGGCGGGCCGGGAGAGGAGAACGGGGACGATCTCGAGTTCAAGACGGTGGACGGCAACGACATCTCGGTGGACGTGACCGTGGCCTGGCGGATCGACCCCGACAAGGCGCCCTACCTGCTCTCCAAGGTCGGCGAGTCCACGGCGGACGTGCAGGACCGGCTGGTGCGGCCGGCGGCGCGCGCGCTGGTGCGTGACGCGCTCAACCGCCTCCATTCGGAGGACTTCTACGTGGCGGACAAGCGGTTCGCCGCGGCGGAGGAGGGACGCAAGCTGCTGGACGCCGCGCTGCGCCCCGAAGGCATCGTCATCGAGCAGGTGCTCCTCCAGGAGCACCGCTTCCACAAGGAGTACGAAGAGGTCATCCGCGACAAGAAGCTGGCCGAGCAGACCGCGGAGAAGCTCAAGTCCGAGGCCTCCGCAGCCGCCGAGGAGGCCAAGCGCAATTTGGAGGGCGCCAAGGGCACCGTGGCCCAGCAGATCGCCGCCGCCACCGGCGAGCTCCAGCAGGCCAAGCTGCGCGGTGACGCCACGCTCATCCAGTCCAAGAACGAGGCCTCGGCGATCCTCGCGGAGGCCCGCTCCCGGGCGAAGGGCATCGAAGCCGAGAACGCGGCGCTGGGCGGCGCCGGCGGGCGCACCATGGTGAAGCTGCGGATCGCCGAGGCGCTCCAGGGCAAGCAGCTGCTCTTCATGCCGTCCGGCCGGGCCGGCGCCACCCTGCAGACGCTCAACCTCAACGACCTGATCGGCACCTACGTGGCCAGCCAGGCCGAAGTGCCCGTCTCCAAGCCGGCGAAGAAGTAGCGCCTGAGCGCTTCAGCGGGTGGCGGCCGGCTGCGGCGCGGGCAGCTTCAGCCGCGCCAGGCCGTCATGGAGGAAGCTGCCCACGTAGAGGTAGCCCTCGTGCTCCAGCACGCTCGCCACGGGTGAGTACGAGTCCGGGGAGCGGTGCTGCAGGTTCTCCAGGGGCCTGCCCTGCTCGTCCAGCGCCAGGGCCATGGCGTGGCGCTCGATGGCGGGCTGCACCGCCTTGGGCAGCCGGGAGATCATCTTCCGGATCCCCGGCGAGCCGGCCAGCCCGTCCACCAGCGGGTTGCGCGGGGAGCCCATGGCCACCCAGAACGCGCGCCGCTCCGGGGACCAGGTCACGTTGTCCGGGAAGCCCGGCAGCCACGCGAAGAGCTCCTTCTGGCCGGCGCGCTCGCCGCTGACGTGGACCTTCCAGAGCGCGTACGAGCCCGTCTCCGCGACCAAGAGCCAGCTTGGATCCGGCCCGAAGGTGACGCCGTTGGCGAAGGTGAGCCCCTCCAACACCACGGAGACCTCCTTCGTGGCGGGCGAGTAGCGCAGCAGCCGGCCGCTGCCGGAGTGCTCGAAGATGTCGTCCCCGTAGTCCGGGAGGGTGAAGCGGGCGGAGGCGTCGCTGAAGTAGACCGTGCCGTCCGGGGAGATGGCGAGATCGTCCGCGAGGTACACCGGCACGCGCCCCTCGCGCGAGGCGAGCGTCTCCAGCTTGCCGCTGGCGTCCAGCGCGAGCAGCCCCTTCTGCGCGTCACAGATGTAGAGCCGTCCGTCCGGGTGGTAGCGCAACCCGAGCGGGCGGCCGCCGGTGTTGGCCAGCGTCACCACGTCCTTCCCGTCCGGGGTGTAGCGGATGACGCGGCCATCGAGCAGGCCACTCACCAGCCGGCCCTGCGGATCCACCGCCACCGCCTCGACCCCCGGGTAGCCCGCGAGCAGCCGCTCCGCGGAGGCGAGCCGGTCGTTGAGCGCGTACGGCCCTTGAAGCGGCATGGGCGCGGGCGGCGTCCACGCCACCGGCGCCAGGTGCGTGGGCGCAAAGGAGAGGTAGCCGGCCAGCAGCAGGAGCAGCAGCCCAACGGCGATCAGGAAGCGGCGCATAGAGGCCGGCTTCTACCGCGCGCCTTGACAATGGGGACAGGCTACTTTTTGCGCGCAAAAAGTAGCCTGTCCCCATTTCCTACGACGCGACGGAGCTCCTGCGAAATCGCGGCCTTGCCGAAAAGGGGACAGGCTACTTTTCCGGCTGGAAAAGTAGCCTGTCCCCTTTTCCCACCGCGGCGCGCACCGGCCGAGGGGCGGGCGCCCCCCGGAGCGCGGCGCGGCCGGTGAGCGAGAGCGCCAGCCAGACGCCGTCCGCGAGCAGCAGGTGGATGAGCTGCATCCAGACTGGCGCCTGGAGCGCCACGTTGAGCACGCCCACCATGACCTGGAGGATGAGCAGCGCCACCAGGGCCCGGACGTAGGGGCGCGCCTCGGGGCGCTCGCGCCAGGCCGCGGACGCGGCGAACGCGCAGAGGCCGGCCGCGGCCACGGCGATGAGCGGATGGGAGATCCGCAGCCGCAAGAGCGCCTCCACCAGCGCGGTGCGCACGCCGTGCTGGGTGAGGGTGTCCCCCAGGGCCGCCACCGCCCCGCTGCAGCCGACGACCAGCAGCGCCCCCTGCGCACCGCGCACCCAGGCGGCCACCGGCCCCTCGCGCCGCACCTGGCCGTCGCCGGTGAAGGCGTAGAACGCCACCGCGGCGAGCATGGAGAGCAGGAAGAAGGTGTTCACCAGGTGCAGCGACATGGCGATGCCGCGCCGCACGGACGCGTCCAGCGCGGTGAGCTCCAGCAGCACCAGCCCCGCGCCGATCGCCGCCTCCAGCAGGATGAAGAGCACCGACCAGGCGGAGGCGCCGCGCACCGCGTGGCCCTTGGGGTGCGCGCGGAAGGCCCACACCGCGAGCGCCACCACCAGCAACAGGGACAGCCCGCTGGTCACCCGGTGCGAGAACTCGATCATCCGCGCTACGGAAGGCTCGCGCGGAATCACCTGCCCGTCGCACAGCGGCCAGTGGCTCCCGCAGCCGGCGCCGCTGCCGGTGGCGCGCACGAAGGCGCCCCAGGCGATGACGGCGAGCGTGTAGGCGAGCACCCCGACCGCGAAGCTGCGAAAGGCCCGGCTGGACATGGCGCACGGGTATGCCAACGCCCGGGAAGACGCAAGCCGGCGGCGCGCGGCGGATCAGCCGAGCTTGTCGATCACCGCAGAGGTCATCTCGGACGTGGTCAGCGTGCCGCCCACGTCCTTGGTGCCCCGCCCCTCCTCGAGTACCGCGGCCACCGCGCCCTCCAGCTTCCGGGCGAGCGCCCCGTGGCCCAGCTGCTCGAGCATCAGGCCGCAGGTGAGGATCATCGCGCACGGGTTGACGATCCCCTTGCCCGCGATGTCCGGCGCCGAGCCGTGCACCGGCTCGAACAGCGGCGTGGAGTCCGGGTTGAGGCTGGCGGACGGTGACATCCCCAGGCCGCCGGTCAACCCCGCGCCGATGTCCGTCAGGATGTCCCCGAAGAGGTTGGTGGTGACGATGACCTGCAGGCTCTCCGGCCGGAGGATCATCTGCATGGCCAGCGCGTCCACGTAGGCGTGGCGCGCGTCAATCCCGGGGAACCCCGCGGCCACCTCGCGGAAGGTCCGCTGCCACAGCTCGTGCGCCGGGATCGCGTTGGCCTTGTCCGCCATCACCACCTGCGTCTTCCCATTCGCCTTGGCCCAGGTGAAGGCGGCGCGGATGATCCGCTCCACGCCCTTGCGGGTGTTCACCTCTTCGGAGATGGCCAGCTCGTCCGGGGTGCCCTTCTTGAAGATGCCGCCCAGGCCGTTGTACTGGCCCTCGGTGTTCTCCCGGAACACCACGAAGTCGATCTCCTTCTTGCCCTTGCCCTTGAGCGGGGAGAGCCGGTCGCTCAGCAGCCGGCAGGGGCGGAAGTTGACGTAGAGGTCCAGCCCGAAGCGCATCCCCAGCAGGATCTCCCGCGCGTGCGCGCCGTCCTTGATCCGCGGATCTCCCACCGCGCCGAAGAGGATGGCGTCGAACTCGTCCCGGAAGATCTCCAGCTGCCCCGGCGGCAGCCCCACGCCCGTCTTGAGGTACCGCTCCGCGCCGAAGTCGAACCACTCCAGGGTCAGCTTGGGCCCACCCGCGCGAGCGAGCGCCTCGAGCACGCGCGCGCCTTCCTTCGCCACCTCGATCCCGGCGCCGTCGCCGGGGATCACCGCGATCTTCGTCATCCTCGCCGCTTACTACGCGCCGCCCGGCCGTGGCCAACGAAGTTGCCGCCGCGCCGCGCCATCCCCATCTTCCACGGGCCGTGGATCCGCGCATCGACGCCATCCAGCGCGAGGCCGCTGCGCGTGACGGGGTGATCCCCCTGGGCGGGGGGCTGCCCAGCGAGCAGCAGTTCCCGCGGCGCGCGCTCGCCGCCGCCTTCGTGGAGGTCCTGCGCCCCGGCTCGGCCGCGCTGCAGTACAGCTGGCCGGAGGGCTCCCAGGAGCTGCGCGAGCGGGTGGCCGCGAGGCTGCGCGCGCGCGGCGCCACCGTCAGCGCGCAGGACGTGCTGATCACCCACGGGGCGCAGCAGGCGATCGACCTCGCCCTCCAGCTGTGCACCCGGCGCGGCAGCGCGATCGGCGTGGACGCTCAGACCTACCCGGCGGCGCTCGACCTGTTCCGTGCGCGCCGGCGGGTCGCGGTGGCCGCGCTCCCGCGTGGGCTGCTCCCGGTCCAGGGGCGTCCAGGAGCTTCCCCGGAGCGCGGGGCGAGCGGGAGGCCAGGACACACGCGCCCCTCGACTTCGCTCGGGGTGAGCGGGAGGGGGGCTTCCGAGAAAGACTCACAGCCTCCCGGGGCCTTCTACGTGCTCCCCGCGGTGGGCAACCCGGTGGGGCGCGGCCTGCCGCCGCAGACGCGCGAGGCGCTGCTGCGCTCGGGCGCCGCGCTGATCGAGGACGACGCCTACGCCGACCTCCGCTTCGATGGCCCGGCAGGGCGGCCCCTGCTCGCGGACGCGCCGGAGCGGGTGTGGCACGTGGGCACGCTCTCGAAGACCTTGTGCCCCGGGCTGCGGCTGGGCTGGCTCGTCCCGCCCGCGGATCAGCGCGCGCGCGCGCTGCGGCTCAAGCAGGACAGCGATCTCCAGTCCGCCGGCCTCACCCAGGCGGTGGCCGAGCATTACCTCGCCGCGCACGACTTCGACGCCCGGCTCGTCCGCCTGCGCCGCCACTACGCCGCGCGGGCGGAGCGACTCTTGAAGTCCGTGCGCCGCCACCTCCCCGAGGCCCGCTGCGAGCCGCCGCAGGGCGGCTTCGCGCTCTGGCTCGAGCTGGACGAGTCGCTCGACGAGCTCGCGCTGCTCAAGGCCGCCCTGCGCCGCGGTGTGATCTTCGACCCCGGCTCGCTCTTCCGGCCGGACCGCGCCACCGCACCTTCCGCACTTCGGCTCTGCTTCTCCTACGCAAGGACAGAAGCGCTGGCGGAGGGCGCGAAGCGGCTGGGCGCCGCGCTGAAGGACGTGAGGGTCGCGCGGTCCAGACGTTTGGCCTAAGTTCAGCGGCCATGAGTGACGCCGAAGCGGCGCTCTGGACGCCGCCCGTGACGGAGAAGGATCGGCAGCCCCAGGCGCTGGACGCCCTGCGCGCGGTGCCGCTGTTCGCGGATCTGAAGGACTCCGAGCTCAAGAAGCTGCTGCGGCTGCTCCACGAGCGCACCTACCAGGCCGGCGAGGTCGTCTTCCGCGAGGGTGACCCGGGCGCCGGCATGTACGTGATCAAGCGCGGCGCGGTGAACATCGTCATCCGCGCACCGGACGGTGGCGAGCGGGTCATCGCCTCGCTCGGAGATCAGCAGTTCTTCGGGGAGATGGCGCTGCTCGAGGACGTCCCCCGCAGCGCCACCTGCGTGGCCACCGCCAAGACGGAGCTGCTGGGCTTCTTCGAGCCGGACCTGGAAGGCCTGATCGAGCGGGACGCCAAGCTCGGCTCGCGGATCCTCTGGCGCCTGGCGCGGATGATGGCCACCCGGCTGCGGGTGATGAACGAGACGGTGAAGGCCACGCGCAGATGAGCTCCGCGCCGGCGCTGGTCCCCCGCCCCACCCCGCTCACGCTCGCCCAGAAGGTGGTGGGCGGTCTGGTCTTCGCCCTGGTGGTCGCCGCGGTGCTCGGCGTGGGCTGGCTCCTGCGCTTCCTGGTCACGCCGCTGGCGCTGGCGATCCTGGGCTTCTATTGCCTGGCGCCGGTGGTGAACGCGCTGGAGAACCGCGGCCTGCCCCGCTGGGGCGCGGTGCTGCTCTGCTTCGGGACGCTGGCGGCCATCCTGGTGGCGCTCGGCGCCGCGATCTGGCCTTCGCTGCGGGACTGGCTGGCCATGCAGCCGGACCCGGTGGGCACGCCCTCCGCCTTCGAGGTGCAGCTGGCGAAGCGGCTGGAGGACTGGGAGGCCGCGGGGCGCCGCGCGTACCCGAAGCTGGACTGGACCGCGATGATGCTCAAGGTCCACACCTTTCTGGACGAGCAGCGCAAGGGGCTGACGGAGACCATGCCGCGCGTGGCGATCAGCCTGGCCTCCAATGCCGGCACCTTCGTGCTCGCGCCGATCATCACCTTGTTCCTGTTGATCGACGGCGCCCGCATGCACCGCGCGGTGCTCTCGCTGCTCCCCAACCGCCACTTCGAGACCGCGCTGCTCTTGCTCCATCGCGTGGACCGGCAGATCGCCGGCTACCTGCGCGGCGCCGCCAGCGAGTGCGCGCTGGTGACGCTCTTGCTCGCCGCCGCGCTCTGGGTGGCGGGGATGCCCAACCCGCTGCTCTTCGCCGCGCTCTACGGCGTCCTCAACGTGATCCCCCTGCTCGGCCCGGTGCTGGGGACCAGCGCGGCGCTGCTCTATTCGCTGATGGACCCCACCTCGCCGCCGCCGGCCGTGCTGCTCGCGTGCTTCGGCTCGGTCTACGTGGTGGACGCGATGTTCATCAACCCGCTGGTGATCGGCAAGAACCTCAACCTCCACCCGCTCACCATCATCCTCGGCGTCTCCATTGGCGGGGCGCTGGGGGACGTGCTGGGGATGCTCGCCAGCATCCCGCTGATCGCCATCTCCAAGGCGATCATCCTCACGGTCTGGGACGCGTACCGGCGCGGCCAGCTGCTGCTGACGAACGGGTGAGCCGCCCCGCGCAAAGACCGCTCACCCCGAGCGAAGTCGAGGGGCGCCCAGCATCGGCAATCGACGGGTGGCGACTCGGGCGCCCCTCGACTTCGCTCGGGGTGAGCGGGGGCGCTAGGCGAACGGCGGCTCCTCTTCGCCCGTGAACTTCCGCAGCGCCAGATAGTCCGGGTAGGCGCTCTGCAGGGTGAGCACGTCCCCCGGGCCGATCTTCGTCTGCCCCGCCGGCCGCAGCGTCTCTCCCCCACCCGCGCTCTTGATCGCCAGGGTGAGCCCGTTGAAGCGGTCCCGCACGTCCGACACCTTGAGCTCGGCCAGTGGCGCCCCCGCGTGGAAGAGCGAGACGACCATCAGCTCGCCGGCCACCTGGAACGAGTTGATGACGCGCGGGTCCAGCGCCGCCAACGCCATGGCCGGGGCGGCGAGCGCGGAGGTGGAGAGCGCCTCTGCCTTGAACGTCTCCTTCACCTTGGCCACCAGGTCGTCGTCGAACAGGCGGAGCACCACGCGGATCTTCGGGTTGAGCCGCCGCGCGTCCAGGCAGATGTTCATGTTGGCCAGGTCATCGTCCGTGGCGCAGACGATGGCGCTGGCCGCCTTCACGTTGGTCTTCTCCAGGCTCCGGTGGCCGCGGATGTCGGCGATCAGCACCGGCACCTTCATGTCCCGCAAGAGCCCGACGAAGGCGGCCTCCTCCCGCTTCTCGATCACGAGCACCTCGTGCCCCAGGGCGCGCAGCTGCCGCGTCACCCGGTAGCCCACCCTCCCCGCCCCGCAGACGATCACGTGCCCCTGCATGACCTCGCTCATGACCTGGATCCACTCCTTGTCGTTGCGGTGCTTGGCGAAGAACAGGTACGCGAAGCGCACCAGCCCATCCACCACCACCGCCAGCCCCACCGGCGGGATGAGCAGGTTGAGCAGCTCCACCGGCAGGCTGTCCACGTACGGCAGGGACGGCTGGCCGAACATCAGGAAGTACACGTGGTGCAGCGCCTGGCCGAACCGGATGGGCTCCCCGCCCGCACGCACGTAGAGCGCCCGGAAGAGCCACGGCACGCCCCCCAGCAGCAACGCGCTGGTCACCAGCGTGAAGCGGAAGCGCGCCAGCAGCGCTCGCATGAACCGCAGGCGGACCGCGTAGGGCGCAGGTCGCGGCATGGGCCTTCGAAGGCTAGTGGGGGACGATCGCCGTGCTGTCCGCGTTCTTCTTGCGCCGCCGCTCGATGAACCAGACCGCGATGGCGCCGATCTCGTAGCAGAGGAACATGGGGCCGGCCATGAGGGCCAGGTTGATCGCGTCTCCGGTGGGCGTGATCACCGCCGCCAGCACCATGCAGCCCACGAAGGCGTGGCGCTGGTACTTGAGCAGCCAGCCCGCCTTGATCAGCCCCACCAGGCCCAAGAGCGCCATCACCAGCGGCAGCTCGAAGATCACCCCGAAGGCGAGCTCGAGCAGCAGCACCAGCGAGAGCTGCTCGCGCATGGTGAGCATGGGCTTGGTCCAGTTCTGCGCCTGGTACCGGGCGCGCCCGGCCGCCATGTCCTTCTCCAGCTGCCAGAGCACCGAGAAGTGGCTCGCCTCGGCCGGCGCCACCGAGGCCAGCTGCGCCGCGGCGTCGTCCAGCTTCTGCCGCGACAGGTTCAGGTCCCCCGCGCCGTATGCGGCGAGCGCCTCCAGCCGGACCTCCATCACCTGCTTGAGGACCGCCCGCTCGCCCTGCCCGTAGCCGGTGGTGAGCGCGTCCACCATCCGCCCCAGGCCAGCCAGCCGCGCCTCCAGCTCCACCTTGCCTTCGGCGAGCCCCTGCTCCGCCTTGGCCTGGCCGTCCCCGTCCGCGGCCAGCTCCTGCGCGGCCGCCTTGGCCACCTCCCCCGCCTTCGCCACTTCGCCGATGCGCAAGAAGCGCAGCGCCTCCTGCTCGCGCAGGGAGGCGGTGTCGTTGCGCCGCACCAGCGCCGCCGAGTCCCCCTCGTTGAGCAGGAACTCGAACATCTTCGGCAGCACCAGGAAGTAGCAGAACGCGGCCCCGGTGATGAACGCCACCGAGCCGAAGAAGACGAACGGCAGCGCGTAGCGGCGCTCGCTCGGGTAGAGCCCGGGCGCCACGAACTGCCAGATCTGCCAGAGGATGACCGGGGTGGTGAGGAAGATCCCCGAGTACATGCCCACCTTCAGCAGCACGTTGATCTCTTCGATCGCCGACGTGTAGATGAGCGCGGGGGTGTCCGCCGGGAGCGCGTTGAGCACCGGCCGCATCAGCAGGCCGAAGATCGGCTTCGCGTAGACCAGCGAGACGCTGCCAAAGATCAGGACGGCGAGCGTGCACTTGGTGAGCCGCGAGCGCAGCTCATTGAGGTGCTCGAACAGGCTCATCCTCAATTCGGTTTCAGGCGGAGACTGGACGCTCAAGCGCTAGACCTTGTCTGCCTTGCTTTCCGGGGTGGCCTGCGCGACGTCCGCCTGCGGCTGCTCGGGGGGCGGGACGACCTCCGGTGACGCGGCCGGCGCCGCCCCCTGCTCCGGCGGAGGCACAGCGGCGTGGGCGGGGTCCTCGGCCTGCGCATGGTGCGGGTCGTGCGAGAAGTCCGGGTAGTGGTCCTCGGGGTGCTCCCCATCCTCGGGGAGGCTGGGCGGCTGCGGCGGATCCGGCGGGAGCTCCGCGCCGTTGGCCCCGTTGAGCCCGTTCGCCCCGTGGGTGGCGGTGTTCTCCGGGAGCGCGTTGATCTCCTGGTCCATCTTGTAGAACTCGCGCTCCACCATGTTCCGGACGTCATCCGTCTGGCGCCGGAACTCCCGCATGAACTTGCCCAGGCCGCGGGCCAGCTCAGGCAGCTTCTGGGGGCCCAGGAACAGCAGGGCCACCACCAGAATCAGGATCATCTCGCCGGCGCCGATGTTGAACATGGGGGGTCGTTCCCGAAGCCCCAGTTATCGCGCCCGGAGAGGAAAGGCGCAACAGACGTGCTCAACGCCGTACCCGCTCGCCGGGCGGGCGCTTCACTTCAGCGCTTGATCTGCGTGGCCGTCCCGCGCCCGCAGTAGACCCATGTCCCATCCTGCCCCTTGCCTGCCCGGCGCAGCCCGGAGAAGGCCAGGGTGGCGCCCGGCGCCGTGGGCCCGAGCGCGGCGTCCTCCAGCCGGAGCACCACGATGCTGCCGGCGGGCAGAGCGTCAAACGGGGCGAGCAGCTCCGAGGTCGCGTAGCTGGGCCCGTTCCCGCAGCCGTTGCCGGGGATCCCGTAGTACGGGTAGCCGCCCGCCACCGTCATGACCTTCAGCCGGGCCTCCTCCACCAGCCCGCCAGGGACGAACCGCGGGTCCGCCTTCGCCTCCGCCAGGGAGCTGGCCTTCAGCCGCACCCCCGCCCCTGCAGCGGCCCCCGCGGCGGGCGCGCTCGCCGTCACCGTCTTGCCGGCCTTCTTCGCCTCCGCGTCCCGCTGCTTCTGCTCCGCGGCCAGCCGGGCGGCCTCCTTCTTCTGCTCCGCCTCCGCCTTCTTCGCCTCCGCCTCCTGCCGCTTCTTCTCCTCGGCGGCGAGCTTCTGCTGCTGCGCGAGCGCCTTCTTCTCGTCCGCGGCGCGCTGCTTCTCCTCCGCCTCCTGCTTCTTCTTCGCGTCCGCCGCGGCGCGGGCGTCGTCGGTGGCCTTCTTCTTCGCGTCCGCCTCCGCCTGGCGCTTGTCCGCCGCCGCCTTCTTCTCCTCCTCCAGCTTGGCGCGCGCCTCCTCGGTGGCCTTCTTCTTGGCGTCCAGCGCCTCGCGCTGCTTGGCCAGCTCCGCCTCGCGCGCGTCCGCCTCCGCCTTCTTGCGGGCCAGCTCCTCGTCCCGCTTCTTCTCCGCCGCGGCCGCCTTCTCCTCCGCCCTCTTCTTCTTCTCCTCCTCGGCCAGCCGCTTCTTCTCCTCGGCGTCCAGCTTCTTCTTCTCCGCCGCCAGCCGCTTCTCCTCGGCCGCGCGCACCTTCTCCTCCTCGGCCAGCCGCTTCTTCTCCTCCGCGGCGGCCTTCGCGCGCGCCTTGGCGTCCTCGGCGTCCTTCACCTTCTTGGCCTCTGCCTCCGCCGCTGCCTTCACCTTCGCGTCCGCCTCGGCCTTCGCCTTGGCCTCCGCCTCCGCCTTGGCCTTCGCCTCGGCCTCCGCCTTGCGCTTGGCCTCCGCCTCCGCCGCCAGGCGCGCGCGCTCGTCCGCCTCCGCCTTGGCCTTGGCCTCCGCCTCGGCCTTCTTGCGCTCCTCCTCCGCCTTCAGCGCCGCGTCCCGGTCCTCCTTGGTGAGCGCCTTGCGCGGGCCCGTCTTCGCTGGCTCCTGCGGCGCGGTGCCGGACTTGGGACCGGAGAGCTCCGGCACCTCCTCCTGGGCAAAGGCGGGGACGGCGACGAGCGCGCACAGCGCGAGAGCAGCGGGCAGGGAGAATCTCATGGCGGGCGGACTTTGCTGCAAGCGCCCAGGCCCGCGCAACGCGCGCCTTAGCGCTCGTCCACCGGGCGCGGCACCGAAGGCCCCATCGGCCTCAGGCCGGTCTGCGGATCCGCCGGCGGCGCCGGGGCCACGCGCGAGCGCACCTTGCGCTCCACCAGCCCCACCAGCACGGGGATGATCGCGGTCAGGGCGAGCGAGATCCCTCCCACCTTCTCCATCCCCAGCAGCCGCCCGCCCTCCCCCTCCACCAGCAGCCGGGAGGAAGCGAACGCGCCGAGCGCCGAGGCCATGTGCTGCACCGCGGACTGGAAGGACATGAAGCGCGCCCGCTCGAAGGGCAGCGGCACCTTGGACGCCAGCGTGTTGTACGCCACGTTCCGGAAGGCCATGGAGATCATGAAGCCGACGAAGAGCGCGAGGATCGGCACCGCCGGCACGTAGTGGATCAGCCACACGTAGGTGAGCGCCACGAGCGAGACCGTGGCCCCGGCGGCGACCCGGGTGCTGCCGTACCGGTCCACCAGCATCCCCGCCAGCCGCGTGGTGAAGAAGCTGGCGATGCCACCGCAGAAGTAGAGCAGCCCCAGGTGCTCGCGCGGGTAGCCCAGGTTCTGCTGCAGGTGCGAGGAGATGTTGGGGATGACGATGAAGCCCGCCATCATCACCACCGCCGTGGTGAGGTAGGAGAGCTGCACCAGCGGGCGCGAGAGCAGCTCGCGTGTGCCGGCGCGGGTGGGCGCGCCGGACGCGCGCTGGAGGTGCAGCCGCAGCGGCGGGAGGAAGAAGACCGCCAGCCCCGCCACCACCAGCCCCAGCCCGGCCACGCTGAAGAAGGGCGTCCGCCACGTCCCCAGCCGCGCCAGCTCCAGCCCCGCCGGCACGCCGAGCACCGAGGCCACGGAGAAGGCCGCCATCACCGCCCCCATCGCCTTGCCGCGGCGAGCCGGGGGGATGACATCCGCGATGATGGAGAGCGAGAGCGAGGTGGCCGGCCCGCCGAACGCGCCGGCCACCACCCGCGCGGCCATCAGCGTGGGCAGGTTCCACGCCAGCCCGCCCAGGGCGGTGCCCACCACCAGCCCCAGCATCGACACCGCCAGCGCGCTCCGCCGGTCGAACCGATCGAGGAAGAATGACCCGAGCAACCCGGAGATGGCGGCCGCCGCGGTGTACGCCCCGCCGATGTACCCGAGCTTGCTGGTGGCGATGCCCAGTGCACGGGCGAAGTCCGGCCCCAGCGGCATCACCATCACGAAGTCCAGGATGTTGATGAACTGGACCGCGCCGATCAGGAAGACGATGGCTCGCTCGGAGCGGCCAGGGGGTAGCGCGGAACCGGGTGAATCGCTCTGCATGGGCGGCGGACTTCTAACAGGCGCCCGAGCCGGGTGCACCGGTCCTCCCCCGTTCACCCCGAGAGGCTGTGAGCCAATCGAGGCCGTAGCTCCCCCCGTTCACCCCGAGCGTAGGACCGAAGGTCCGCAGTCGAGGGGCGGCGCAGAGCTCGTGATCACCGGGAGGTGGCGTCGAGCTCTGCGGCGCCCCTCGACTACGCGCCTACGGCGCTACGCTCGGGGTGAGCGGGGGGACTCCGGGCCTCACCGCTCGAGGTGAAAGGGGGTCTACACCTTGAAGCGGCGCACCTCGGCGCGGAGCACTTCCGCCTGCTCCTGGAGCGCGTCGATCGCCTCCTCGAGCTGCCGCACCGAGCGCGTCTGGTGCTCGGAGACGGTCTTGATCTGCTCCACCGCCTTGAGCACCTGCTCGCTGCCCTTGGTCTGCTCCTTCTGGGCGCGGTTCAGGTGGGTGACCATCTCGTTGATGTTCTCGATGGACTTGGTGATCTGCTTGCTGCCGTGCGACTGCTCGTGAGAGCTGCGCTGCACGTGCGCGGTGATCGTCTTCATCCGATCCGCGCTCTTCATGATCTGCTCTGAGCCCTTGGCCTGCTCGTTGGAGGCCTTGGAGATCTGCTGCACCGTCTCCGCGATGCGCTGGATGGCGCTGGTGACCTGCTTGCTCCCGCGCGCCTGCTCCACGGTGGCCCGGGCAATCGCCTTGACCATCATGGTGCTCTTGTTGGCGGACTCGAAGATCTTCTTGAGCGCCGTCTCCGCCTCGCGCCCCAGCTGCACGCCCTCCTCCACGTTGCGCACGCCCTGGTTCATCACCGTCACCGCGTTGCGGGACTCGTCCTGCACGCTGCGGATGAGGTCGGCGATCTCCTTGGTGGACGCGCCGGTGCGCTCGGCCAGCTCCTTGATCTCCTCGGCGACCACGGCGAAGCCCTTCCCGTGCTCCCCTGCCTGCGCGGCGATGATCGCCGCGTTGAGCGCGAGCAGGTTGGTCTGCTCGGCCACGTCGTCAATCACGTTGAGGATGTTGCCGATCTCCTGGATCCGCTTCCCCAGGCTCTCGATCACCGAGGACGCGGTGCGGGAGGTGTCCTTGATCTTGTCGATGCCGGCCAGCGTCTTCTGCAGCGCCACCACGCCGGTCTCCGCGTCGCTGGAGACCAGCTCGGAGAGCTTGGCCGTCTCGTTGGCGTTCATCTCCACCTGGCCGATGGAGACGTCCATCTCGTTCATCGACGAGGAGGTCTCCTCCGAGGAGGCGTAGAGGTCCTCGATGTTCTTGGCCACCTCCTTGATGGAGAAGGTCATCTGCTCGATCGCGCTGGTGGTCTCCTCCACCGAGGCCGCCATCGCCTGGACGTTCTCGGCCACCTCGTCGTTGGTGGCGGCCATCTCCATGATGGAGGAGCTGCTCTCCTCGGCGCTCTGGTAGAGCACCTCCACGTTCTCGGCGATGCCGCGCAGCGAGGCCATCATCTCCACCATGGAGGAGGAGGTCTCCTCCACGCGGGAGAGCACGGTGGACGCGCCGGTGGTGACGGTGTTCCCCGTCCGGGAGAGCTGCTCGATCACCCCCGCCACCCCTTCGGACACGCCGCGCACCCGCGAGAGCGTCTCCCGGAGCGACTTGCCGATCCGGTTGAGCGCTTCAGAGAGCGTGCCCAATTCATCGGACGGGGCCGCCTCCACGCGGAAGGTGAGGTCCGCCTCGGAGAGCTTGTTGGCCACCTCCAACATCGAGTTGAGCGGCCGCAGGATGAAGAAGCGCGAGACGATCCACACCAGCGCCATGTACAGCCCGCAGCCGGCGAGCAGGGCGATGAGCAGCGTGCGCCGGATGCCCAGCAGCACCGCGTTCACCTCTTCCCGCTTCATCACCACCAGCACGTAGCCGGAGTCGAGCAGCGCCATCGCCATGGGCTCGCCCGAGCTGAGCCGGTGGCGCAGCGGCTGGCCGGCGTCGAAGAACTCGCGCACGTACTCCTGCGCCGCGCGCGGCTCCTCGGGGCTGGTGGCGAGGAACTGCCGGTCCTTGTCGATCAGCGCCACGAACGCCGCGTTCGCCTTCTGCTCCGCCAGGACCTCCGTGATCACCTGCGCGTTCGCCTTCGCCGGCGCCTCCAGGACCATCCGCCGCTTCAGCTCGGAGGCCAGCCGCTCGCCCTGGCGCCCCAGGTCCGAGATCAGGTGCCCCTCCACCTGCGCGGGGACGAGGAAGAACAGCGCCACCAGGATGAAGGCGAGGACGAGCGAGAACGAGCCGAAGATGGCCCACTTCAGGCCTACCCTTTGGATCCTGCGCGCCAAGGCGAGCAAGGTTACGCTCAGGCCCAAGCCTTGACCACTTTGCTCTTCCAGGACCCGCTCTTCCTCCAGCACCTGACCGGCCCCGGCCATCCGGAGCGGCCCGAGCGCCTCACCGCCATCCTGGACGTGCTCGCCCGCGCGCCGCTCGCCGGCGCCCAGCTGCGCACGCCCGCCCCTGCCACCCGCGAAGAGCTGGCCCTTGCCCACACCGCCTCCTTCCTCGCCGAGCTGGAGGGCGTCCGCGGGCGCGCCGCCCAGCTGGACGAGGACACCGCCACCTCCCCCGCCAGCGTGGACGCGGCCGTCCTCGCCGCCGGGGCCGCCGTGCAGGCCACGCGCGCCGTGCTGCGGGGCGAGGCCGCCAACGCCTTCGCCCTGGTCCGTCCGCCCGGCCACCATGCCGAGGCCACGCACGCCATGGGCTTCTGCCTGCTCAACAACGCCGCCATCGCCGCGGAGGTGGCGCTCAAGGAGGGCGCCTCGCGCGTGGCGGTGCTGGACTGGGACGTCCACCACGGCAACGGCACCCAGCACAGCTTCTACGGGCGCAGGGACGTCCTCTACCTCTCCTCCCACCAGTTCCCGTTCTACCCGGGCACCGGCGCGCCCACGGAGATCGGCACCGGCGAGGGAGCAGGCTACACGGTGAACTGCGCGCTCCCCGGCGGCCAGGGGGACGGCGACTACGGCGCGGTCTTCCACGAGCTGTTCCTGCCGGTGCTCCAGGCCTACCGGCCGGAGTTGATCCTGGTCTCCGCCGGGTTCGATCCGCACGCCGCGGATCCGCTGGGCGGGATGCGCGTCACCGAGCGCGGCTTCGCGGCCATGTGCGCGGCCTTGCGCGCGCTCGCGGCCAGCGCCTGCGGCGGCAAGCTGGTGCTCCTGCTCGAAGGGGGCTACTCGCTGGAGGGGCTCTCGCAGTCCGTGCACGCCTGCGTGGAGGTGCTCACCGGCCGCAGCGACGAGTTCCCCGGCGGCGCCGGCCCGGCCACCCAGGACGCCATCGCCGCCTCCCGCGCCGCGCTCGCGCCGTACTGGCCGGTGCTGGCGTGAGCGGCGGCTACGTCCACGGCGGGACGGATCCGCGCGAGGTGGCCCGGCTGGAGAAGCAGGCCGTCTTCTGCTCGGCCTTCAGCATGCACGGCTTCACCGCCCCGCCTGGCGCCCGAGTGCTGGATCTGGCCACCGGCGTGGGCGCCACCGCCGGCGTGCTGCTGGCGCGCTATCCCGGCATCCAGCTCTTCGGCGTGGACCTGAACCCGAACCAGCTGCGCGCCGCGAAGGCGAACCACCCGGAGGTCCGCACCGTGCGCGCGAACGCGGGCGCGCTCCCCTTCCCGGACGGCACGTTCGACCGCGTCTTCTGTACTTGGCTGCTCGAGCACGTGCCGGCGCCGGCGGAGATCTTGCGCGAGGTGCGCCGCGTGCTCGCGCCGGACGGCTACTGCCAGTTCACCGAGGTGGACAACTCCACCTTCGCGCTCACGCCGCCGGACGAGGCCATCTCCTCGGTGATGGACGCCCTCAACCAGGCCCAGCAGCGCGCGGGCGGGGACCCCTACGTGGGCAAGCGGGTGCGCGCGCTCTTCACCGAGGCCGGCTTCGGCCGGGTGGAGAGCCAGTCCGTGGAGCTGCTGGGCAGCGAGCGGGACCCCGCCTTCTACCGGGGGCTGGTGGAGGAGTTCGCGGAGATCTTCGAAGGCCTGGACGAAGCGCTCGGAGACGCCAGCCTGCCGAAGATCCAGCTCGCGGCGCGCAGGCTGCGCGCGCGCCTCACCCAGCCGGGGAGCGCGTTCCGCTACAGCCCGGTGGTGACGCGCGCCTTTCGGTGAGAAGCTCCTTTCCCTCTTTCGACGTGAAACGGAGGGTGGACGCCGATGAGCAAGCACGCGCTGTGGGCCGCGCTGTCGTTGCTGGTGGGGGTGGGCTGCGGGCCGGAGACGCTGACCGTGAACATGACCGCGCTGAACAACTCGGGAGAGAACGGCAAGGCCGTGCTGACCGATGACGGCAAGACGCTGAAGGTGGAGATCACCTTGGACAAGGGCTCCGACACCGGGAGCCAGCCGGTCCACATCCACGACGGGGACTGCCCGGGGCTGGGGGCGATCTTCAAGCCGCTCTCCGTGCTGGTGGACGGCAAGAGCACCACCGAGCTCACCGACCTGCGCCTCTCCGCGCTCAGGGCCGGCACCTACGCGATCAACGCGCACAACTCGGCCAACACCACCACCTACGTCAGCTGCGGCGTCATCAAGTGACGCAAGCCCGCACCGTCCTGATCACCGGCGGCTCGAGCGGGATCGGCCGCGCGCTGGCCCTCTGGTTCGCCAAGCGCGGCGCCCGCGTCTTCGCCGCCGCGCGGCGCAAGGACGCGCTCAACGCGCTCGCGCAGGAGGCCGCGGCGGCCGGCGCCACCGTGGAGCCGGTGGTGCTGGACGTGGCGGACGCGGACGCGGTGCTCTCCACCGTGCAGCGGCTGGACGAGGAGAGCGGCGGCCTGGACGTGGTGGTGGCCAACGCCGGCGTCGGCGGGGAGACCTACGCCAAGCGGCTGCACTGGCCCACGCTGGAGCAGCAGATTCGCGTCAACGTCACCGGCGCCGCGGCCACCCTCACCGCCGCGCTGCCGGGGATGGTCCGGCGCGGGAAGGGACAGCTGGCGGGCATCTCCTCGCTCGCGGCCTTCCGGGGGATGCCGCGCTCCGCCGGGTACTGCGCCTCCAAGGCGTACCTCGCCACCTTCCTGGAGGGGCTGCGCAATGATCTCGCCGGCACCGGCGTGGGCGTCACCTGCGTCTTTCCGGGCTTCGTGCGCAGCGAGCTGACCGCGAAGAACAGCCACAAGATGCCCTTCCTGATGGAGCCGGAGGCCGCGGCGGAGAAGATCGGCAAGGCGCTGCTCAAGGGCAGCCGCAACCTCTCCTTCCCGTGGCAGCTCGCGGCCACCGCGCACACCTCGCGCCTGTTGCCCGGGCCGATCTACGAGGCCGCCTCGCGGCGCCTGCGCTAGAGGCTCTTCGCCAGCAACGCAGAGGAAATACGAGCGCGCTCAGCGACAGGGGGCCCTCAGCAGCCCGAAGGGACGAGTTGGGTTCAGGGTCGCGCTGCGCCGGGGACGGATGGGTCCCTCGGCGGCGCGCTCCACCCGCGTTGGGCTGCACAGGTCCCCCTGCGCCGGAGCGGGCGCTCGAATCGCTGAGTCGCGGCGGAGCCACTGCGCCGTGGCCGCGGTCGAGCGAAGTGGGGAAGTTCTTCATGATGGTAGCATGAAGAACTTCCCCACTTCGCCGAGCCTGAGGGCCGGGCGCCCACTCCGGAAGAGCGGGCACTGCTACCCGCCGCGGCTTGGACGCGCCACCGCGGGGCCCATGCGTGCAGGGCGAAGCGCGACCCCGAGCCCAGCCGGTCCCTACGGGCTTCTGTGCGCTCGAGCTCGGGGCTGCTGCGGAGATCGACTTCAGCTCTCCTTGATGCTGTCGAGGACGAGCCGCTCCTCAATCTCTCCCACCACGTCCGCGCGCTTCACGCGCATGGTGGCGGGTTCGTCCGGCGTTCCCGGCGCGCGCTTCTTGGCCGGCGCGCGCTTCGCCTTCGCCTTGGACTTCGCCTTCTGGGTCTTCGGCTTGGGGCGGGCCATGGCTATTGGACGTTCATGATGTCGACGTCGTGGGGATCGATGTGGCCCTTCTCGGGGGCCTTGTCTTCGGGCTCGGTGCCCTTCTTGAACCACATGGGCATCACGCTCTTGCTGCCGCTGGAGGCGATCTTCCCGGTCTTGAGATCGATCGGCAGCTGCACCACCTCCAGCCCTGCGGGCGGGGTGAACTCGCCCTGGGGCTTCCCGGCGAGCGCCTCGCGCATGTACGCGAGCCACATGGGCAGCGAGGCGCGGCCGCCCGTCTCGTAGCCGCCGAGCGGGTGGACGTTCTTGTCGTAGCCCATCCAGGAGACCGCCACGAGGTCCCGGGTGAAGCCGGCAAACCAGGTGTCGAACGAGTCGTTGGTGGTGCCGGTCTTGCCGGCGGCCGGCTTGCCCAGCTTCTGCGCCGGGGCGCCAGTGCCCTCCTTCACCACGCCGCGGAGCAGGTCCACCAGGACGAAGCCGTTCTCCGGCGAGTAGACCTGCTCCCCGGGCTCGAAGAGGCGCGCGTAGCCGCCGGCGATGCGGTCGTTGAGGGAGGCCCAAGAGTCGTCGAACGAGGTGTGGTCTTCGAGCGTCCGGCCGAAGCGGTCCTCCACCTTCCGCACGAAGTAGGTGGGGCGCTTGTTCCCGAGCCGATCGAACGTGGCGTACACCTGGGCCAGCTCGTACGGGTAGACGCACGAGGAGCCCAGCGCGGCGGAGAAGTCCTCGTTCATCGGCGTGGAGAGCCCCAGCTGCTTGGCCCAGGCGGCCATCTTCTTCACCCCCACCGAGCCGAAGGTCTTCACGGCGGGGATGTTCATGGAGTTGACCAGGGCGTGGCGCAGCACCACGTCTCCCTGGAAGGTCCCGGCGAAGTTCTGCGGCTTCCAGCGGACCTCGGTGGACTCGGTGTCCATCACCACCGGGCTGTCCACGAGCATCTTCGCCTGCGTCCAGCCCAGCTGCTCGAGCGCGGCGGAGTAGACGAGCGGCTTGTAGGAAGACCCGGGCTGGCGGCATGCCTGGAAGGCGCGGTTGAACTCGTTCGCGTCGAAGTCGTAGCCGCCCACCATGGCCACCAGGTACTGGCGGTGGGGGTCGATGGAGACCAGCGCGCCCTGGAGCTCCGGCTCCTGCTCCAGGCGGAAGAGCTGCACGCCCTCGGGTACCGCCTTGTCCGCCTTGACGGTGTACTGCTCCTTATCCTCGTTGAGGTTCTTGCGGGCCACGGCGCGCACCACCACCACGTCCCCTTCGAAGAGGACCCTGCGCACCGAGTCCAGCAGCACCGCCGGGTAGTAGCCCTCCGGGTTGAGCTTGCGCGCCCAGCGCATGCCGAGCAGGGGGATGACGCCCTTGTGCGGCCCCACCTGGACGTCCACGTACATGCCTTCGGGATCAATCCCGGTGACGAGCGCGGCGTAGAAGCGGTTCTCCTGGATCTTCTCGTCGAACATCGCCTTCTTCATCTTCTCCAGGAAGGCCTTGCGCTCGGCGGCGGTCTTCAGCTGCATCACCGGACCGCGGAAGCCCTGCCGCTTGTCGACCGCGAGCAGGTTGTCGAGCACGGACTTCTGCGCGGCGCGCTGCTTCTCCGAGTCCATGGTCGTGTAGACGCGCAGACCGTCGTTGAGCAGCGTGGCGCTGCCGTAGCGGTCCTTCACGTACCGGCGGACCTCTTCGGTGAAGTAGGGGGCGAACTCGTGGAAGACGTCCTCCAGCTTGTAGACGAGGACGTCCCCCTCCTTCGCGTCTGCCGGAGCGGCGGCGCCGAGCACCGGGCGGATCTGCGTCTTGCGCGCCGCCTCCCACTCCTCCTTGGAGATCATGTTCTCCTTCAGCATCCGCCCCAGCACGTAGGAGCGGCGCTCCGCCGCCGCGTCCGGGTGGCCGAACGGGGAGTAGCGGGAGGGGGCCTGCGGGAGGCCGGCGATCAGCGACATCTCCGCGAGCGTGAGGTCGCGCACGTCCTTGCGGAAGTAGTTCTCCGCCGCAGCCTGCACGCCGTAGCTGTGCTGACCGAGGTAGACGTTGTTCAGGTAGATGTAGAGGATCTCCTCCTTGGTCAGCCCGCCTTCGAGCCGCCAGGCGAGGATCGCCTCGCGCACCTTGCGGGAGAGCTTCTTCTCGGTGCCCTTGGCGAAGGCGCTCTTCACCTTGGCCTCGCGCACCTTGGTGATCTCCGCCTTCACCGCCTCCGAGCGCGCCAGCTCCGCGCGCTTGGTGAGCCGCTCCTTGGCGCTCGCCTCCACGGACGCCTTCTCCTCCGGCGTCATCTTGGTGCGGTTCTTGGTGATCTCCTTCACCTCGGCGGCGATCTCGGCGGCGGAGGGCGGCTGGGCCGGCGGCACCCGCCGCTCCGCCTCCTCCACGATCTCCGTGTTGTCGATCCGGCTCTTCAGCTCGGCGGAGACGAGCAGCGCCTTCGCCGTCTGCTGCGTCAGCGTGGAGCCGCCCTGCACGGAGCCAGAGCCGGACGCCTTCTTGAGGATCGTCTTGAACGCGGCGCGCGCGGTGCCGAGCACGTCCACGCCCATGTGATCGAAGAAGCTGGAGTCCTCGGACGCGATGAACGCCTGCACCAGCCGCTTGGGGATGTGGTCGTACGGGACCACCTTGCGCCGCTCGTTGTAGAACTCGCCGGCGAGCACGCCGTCCTGGGTGTGGATCTCCGAGAGGATGGGCGGCCAGTACTGCTCCACCTTCGGGATGTCCGGCAGCCCCTCCGAATACTTGTAGTAGAGGCCCAGCATCACCATGGTGACGCCGGTCAGGCCGATCAGCCCCACCAGGCCTGCCAGCTGCGCCCAGCGCCGCCAGCCCGTGGGAGGCGGCGGCACGTTCACCAGCACCAGCTTGTGCTTGGGTCTATCCGCGGGCTTCAGGTCGACGGGTGCTCTCATGTCGCGCCTTTGCCTTCACTCAGGGCGGCTCGCTTCAGCACGTCCTTCAGCTCCTCAGGGAGCGGCGCTTCCACCCGGACGCGTCCGCCGTGCTGAGGATGGGGGAACTCAATCGACTCGGCATGCAAGAACAGCCGCTTCAGGCCCCAGCGGGCCTTGGCCTCACGGTTGAACGGAAAATCTCCGTACTTCCGATCCCCTGCCACGGGGTGGCCGATGGCGAGCAAGTGTCTCCGAATCTGGTGCGTCCGACCAGTCTCGATTCCGCAGGCGAGGTAGGCACAGTCGCCTCCCTGCTCGAGGACCGAGTAGCGGGTGAGGGCGTCCTGCATGTTCACGCCCCGCCGCGCCTTGGATTCCCCGGATTGCTGGTGTTCGGCCAGCGGCAGGTCGATGTGGCCGGTTGCCCGCGGCATGCGGCCCTTCACCAGCGTCAGGTAGCGCTTCTTGGACTTGCCGTGGGTGAAGACGTCCGTGAAGTGCACCATCGCCGGGCGGCGCTTGGCCACGAGGATCACCCCTGACGTCTCCCGGTCCAGCCGGTGGGCGGGGCTGGCGGTGAAGTCGTTCCGCGTGGCCTTGGGGCCCAAGTACGCCCGCACGTAGTCCACCAGGGTGCCGCCGGTGATCCCGCTGCCGGTGTGGACCGCCATCCCGGAGGGCTTGTCCACGGCCATCATCCAGTCGTCCTCCATCAGGATGACGAGCTTGGCGGGATCCAGCGGCGGCGGGGGCGCGGGCGCCCGCTCCTTCCCCGGTCCCTGCCCCAAAAGCTGCTTCTCGTCGCCCCGGATGGCGAGCAGGTCGCCGCTCTGGAGCGGCTGCTCGGGCTGCGCCCTCTTGCCGTTCACCCGCACCTTCTTGGTGCGGATCATCTTGAAGAGGTGCGATACCGGGACCGTAGGCAGCTTCTTGCGAAGAAACTTGTCCAGTCGGACGCCCGCGTGGTCCTCATCGATCCGGAACTCGATCATTTGTCTTGGCGAACCGACCTAACCACACCGATAAATTGGGATCTATGGCGAAACCTCTCACCATCGAGTCTCTGCTCAAGAACGGCTCCGCCGAGTGGAACCGGCTCCGCAAGGCCGGCAAGGTGCCCATCGACCACACCGGCGCAACCATGGAGAACCTCTTCTCCGCCAACGCGGACCTCTCGGGGCTCCAGCTGATCGGCAGCGAGTGGGACCGCTGCGACCTCTCGAAGATCAACTTCAAGGAGACGGACCTCTCCAACGCGTACTTCCACGGCGGCCGGCTCCAGGACTGCGACTTCCGCGGCGCCAACCTCGAAGGGGCCACCTTCGAGAAGCTCAAGCTGCTGCGGTGTGACTTCTCCGGGGCTCAAGGGCTGGAGGAGATCGAGTTCGAGGACGTGGACATGGACCGCGTGGTGGGGCTCAACGGCGAGGAGCCGCCCCCGCCCCCGCCTCCGCCCGCGGTGGGCGCCACCTCCTTCACGCGCGAGCAGCGCACCAACGCCGCCGCGGCGCTGGCGGGCTTCGAAGGCAGCGAGCCGGAGTCCGAGCTCCCGCCCTTCCGGCCGCAGGACCCGCCGGGCACCCTGCTCTTCCGCGGCTTGAAGAAGCTGGGCCAGCCGCCCGCGTGGGTGCTGGACGCGCCGCAGCTCCACCCGCCGCTGCCGCCGCGCCTGACGCCCGGCTCGTCGCTGGAGTCGCACTACCGGGAGGCGGCCAAGTCCCGGCTCGAGAACCGCAAGCCCTCCGCGGATCCCGAAGCCGTCAAGCGCGCGCAGGCGGCGCTGCGCCTGGGCGCCAAGGACGCGCCCATCGCCGCCATGTACCTGCGCGAGGTGGACGTGGAGCCGGACTTCCGGTTCTCGGCCTCCAAGGTCCTCAAGGACACGCTCCGCCAGGAGATCGACATCGAGGACCTCACCATGTCGGTGGATCCCCGGACCACCGGCGCGCTGCTCTACCTGCAGCTGCCGCGGGACGCCGCCGAGCACCTCGGCGAGGTCCGCCGGCGCCTGGCGGCCGCGCAGCTCTTCTCCTCCCTGCTCGAGGCCGGCTTCCACCCGGACAACAACTGGCAGGAGGCGCTGGACGCGAGCGAGCCGGCGCTGGAGCTGGCCACGCTGGCCACCAACAACGAGCGCGGCGCCCTGGAGGAGGGCTTCCGCGCCTTCGCCGGCCTCCCGGACGAGGCGCGGCTGCGCCGGCTGGCGTACCTCGCCGAGGCGGCCAACCACCTGGAGAACCTCTCGCGTCTGCCGGAGACGGTGGAGCCCGCCTGGCTGCAGGGACCCGAGACCCGGGAGTGCCACGACAAGGAGATGGCCTTCGTCGAGGCGCTCAAGGACACGGACATCCCCACCAAGGTGGCCGCGCTGGCCAAGGCCGAGCTCGGCGTCCCGGAAGGCACCGTCCCCGAGGAGAGTGAGGACGACCTCTTCATCCATCTGCGCTGCAACGTCTGCGGGAAAGAGAAGCTGATCACCCAGTCGCCGTGAGCTCGTGCCGCCGCCTGGCCCCCGGGCGGCCGGTACGCGAGGCCTCCTTCGTGCGCAGATTGAACGCACGGAGGAGGCGAGCATGAAGACCTGTCAGATGGACGGCTGCCAGTGCAAGGTGGCCGAAGGGAAGCAGTACTGCAGCGACGAGTGCCGTCAGAACGCGCACGCCGCGGACGGCAAGTGCGGCTGCAACCATCCGGATTGCCGCAGCCGCGGGTGAGGCGACCGGCTGCTCCGTAAAACAGTCGAGACTGGCCGCTCTGCCCTGCTGAAGGGCGAGGGGTGCTCGGCCCGGGCATGCCCTTGGGGACCGGCAAACCGAACAGGGTCGCCCTCGCCCTGCACGCATGGTTCCGGCGGCGGGGCGCTCGAACCTCGGTGGCGGCTGGAGAGAGCGCGAAGAGCCGCGGGAGCACGCCACGAGAGTAGTGGGTAGGAAAGGGTGGATCCGCCCACCCCCGTCCTACCCAGTTCCGAGCTCCCCCTGCCCCCGACTGGCCTGCAGCCGCCCACCGAGGCCCGGGGCGCGCCGCCGCGGGACCCATGCGTGCAGGGCGAGGGCGACCCTGTTCGGTTTCCCGGTCCCCAAGGCCCTTCTCCCCGAGCCTTTCCCTTTGAAGCGCGCGCGGTGTCAACTGCAGACGTGCGCCACTCGCTCGCCCTCCTGCTGTTCATCGCCTGTCAGCCCACCCCACAGCCCGCGCCCCTCGACGCGGGGGTGGATGCGGGCGTCTCCCCGCTCCCCGTTGATGCCGGACAGGGAGCGGACGCAGGCTGCGCCGCGGTGGCCTACGGGAACGCGCCGGCGCCGGCGGTGGACGGCGGGTGCGGCGTCCTCGGCCTGCCGCGAACGGAGCCGGCGCAGCGGCAAGAGGACGTGACGGACGGGCCGCGTACCTGGGACGTCCGGCGGAATTGGACCTACGCGGTGCGGGACGGCCAGTACCTGCAGGGCGACCTCTGGCTCCCCCGCTTCGTCACCGGCACGCCCGGGCTGGTGGTGCTCATCCACGGCGGCGGGTGGGAGGACTGCGGGCGGCGCCGGCAGGTGGCGCCGATCGAGAGCTTCCTCAAGGAGATCTCCGCGGTGAGCGGGGCCGCGGTGTGGAACGTGGAGTACCGGCTGCGCCAAGAGGGCGGCGGCTACCCGGCGAACCTGACGGACGTGAAGTGCGCGCTCCAGTGGATCGTGGCGCGCCTGCAGAACCGCCCCGAGCTGAACGTGAACCCGGAGCGGCTGGTGGTGATGGGCGAGTCCGCGGGCGCCCACCTCGCCGCGATGGTGGCGCTGACTCAGGACCGCGCGGATCTGGAGCCAAGGTGCACGGACGGCGCGCGCCCGCCGCCGCGGCCGAACGTCCAGGCCAGCTACGCCTTCTCCCCCGTGGCGGACCTGCCGGCGCTCGCGCATGAGCCAGGGCTCGCGCAGGCCGTGGCGGACCACTACACGAACGGCGCCTGCACCGCGTCCAGCGTGGACCCGGGCCGCTGCAGCGCCTGCGGCGTCTCCAACCGCTGCGACGATGCCTCTCCTCTCCAGCACGCGTGCAACCTGCCGGCGAGCACGCAGCTGGTGTTGGTCCAGGCGCCCCGCACGGACGCGGGCTACGAGTACGACTGGCTCATCCCCTACCGCCAGTCCGCGCGGCTGTACGACGCGGTCCAGGCGGCGCGCCCGGGCAACGTGCACCTCTGGGTGCCGGCGGCGGCCGAGCTCGAGGCGCGCCGCTGCCCGTCCACCGAGTACCTGCTCGCCCCGGACGGCGGAAACACAGGCGGCTTCGCGCACGGGTGGCAGCCGTGCCTGTACCAGCCGCTGCTCCCGTTCATCGCCGTCACCGTGGGCCCCACCGCCGGCCCGCGCGACGGCGGGTAGCTCACAGCTTCAAGCTGAGCTGGTGCGGCTTGCCCACCGCGCGGGCTTCAATCCCTTCCGCGCGCAGCGCCTTCGCCAGCACCTCGGCGAAGCCATGGTGGGTGACCACCTCGGCCGCGCCGGTGCGCTTGGCGTAGTCGATCAGCGCCGGGAAGTCGGCATGGTCCGAGAGCGGGAACGCGCAGTCCGCCCCGTAGCGGCGGGCGGCCAGCGGCCCCTCCACGGCCCAGCCGGTGAGCACCGCCGTCTCCTTGCGCGCGAGCTTGGAGATGCCCGAGCCGCGCGAGACGTGGGGCGGGAAGAAGCCCACCTCGCCGTCGTGGATGCGGCCGGCGTAGCGGCGCACGTTCGAAAGGGGAATGCCGAGCTCCTGGTAGATCTCCACGATCTCGTAGATCTGCCGGTGCGCGCAGATGGGCAGCCCGCGCTCGGTGAGGTAGCGGATGGCCTCCTGACTCTTGCCGAGCGGATAGCCGAGCAGCACCGGCGTCACCCCCTGCGCGAGCTTGGCGCGGGCCCACGCCTCCACTTCTTCGAGCACCTTCGCCTTGGGCGGAAAGACGTACCGGGGGTGCCCGAAGGTCGACTCCAGCACCAGGACGTCACACTCGGCCACCTGCGCGGGCTCGGCGGTGAGGGACGGGACGAAGTTCACGTCCCCGCTGTAGACCACGCGCACGCCGTCCTCGCGGGTGACGCGCAGCTGCGCGGAGCCGAGGATGTGGCCCGCCGGCAACAGCTCCAGCACCAGCGGCCCCAGCTCGAAGGGGCGGTTGTACGGGGCGGGCAGCGGCGCGTGGAGCTTCCCCAGCCGGTGCGCCATCAGGCGCAGGGTCGCAGACGTCGCGATCACCCGGTCGTGCTTGGCGATGTGATCCGAGTGCGCGTGGGAGACGAACGACAGCTCGGACTTGCGGTGCGCGTCCAGCCACAGCGCCGTCCCGGTGAGGTGCAGCCCCGCCTTCCGTAACTCCACCGCGCACATGCGGCCCGCGGGTCTACCACTGAACGACCGGGCAGGCTACGTCGAGGTCAGGCCGAGCCGGCTCCGCTTCCACCGTTCGAGCAGGACGGTGGAGACCTCGGACACCGCCACGCCCCCGAGCATCAGCGCGCCGCCGGCGATGATCCGCGAGGTGAGCAGCTCCCGCCCCATCACCACCGAGTAGAGCGTGGCGAAGACCGGCTCGAGCGAGAAGATCAGCGCCGCGCGAATGGCGGTGGTGCGTGCCTGGGCCCAGGTCTGGACGGAGATCGCCCCCGCGCTGGCGAAGACGCCACAGACCAGCAGCGCGACCATGAGCTCTCCCGTCCACTCCACGCGCGGCGCGGTGAAGGGGAGGCAGAGCGCGGAGAGCGCGGCGGTGACCCAGAGCTGCACCGCGACCACGGCGGTGGCGTTCAGCCGCTGGGCGAAGCGCTCGGTGAGCGTGATGTGGATGGAGAAGAGGAGCGCGCAGCCGAGCGTGAGCAGATCTCCGCGGAGCACGTGCGCGCCGCCGGGGTCGGAGAAGCCGCCGGTGAGGACGTACATGCCGGCCACCGCGAGCGCCACTCCCACCCAGGCGGGCGCCTTCGGCGTCCGCCGGAGGAGGACGATGGAGACCAGCGGGACGAGCACCACCGACAGCCCGGTGATGAAGGCCGAGCGCGAGGGGGTGGTGTCCACCAACCCGAAGGTCTGCAGCGCGAAGCCGGCGAAGAGGAAGAGCCCCAGCAGCGCCCCCGCGCGCAGGGTGGGGCCATGCCAGAGCTTCCGGCCGGCGATCAGCGAGGCCGCCACCGCGCCCACCCCGAAGCGAAGGGCGAGGAAGCTCAGCGGGTCCGCGCGCTGCAGCGCGTCCTGGACGACCACGAACATCACGCCCCAGAACACGGTGATGCCGGCGAGCACCCCATCGGCGCGCAGCGAATGCTCGGAAGGTGCAGGCGCGCTCATCGAGGTGAGGGGAATAGCCGATCCGACCACAAGTCAACAGCCCATCCCCATACCGGGGCGCGCGCCCTTTTCTCCAGGGGCCGAGCGTGGGTGAAGTCGCGCCAGATGACTTCCTCCCCTGACAGAGACCTGGCGGCGACCGGTGTATCCGGTCTGGACGAGATCCTCCGTGGCGGGCTTCCGCGCAGGCGGCTCTACCTTCTCCAGGGCAATCCCGGTGTCGGCAAGACCACGTTGGGGCTTCAGTTCCTCCTCGAAGGGCGCGCACGCGGCGAGTCCACGCTCTACGTCACCCTCTCGGAGACCCAGGAGGAGCTGCGCGAGGTGGCCGCCTCGCACGGCTGGTCGCTCGACGGCATCGCGCTGCACCAGCTCTCCACTCCGCAGGAGATGCTCGAGGCGGAGCGGCAGAACACGCTCTTCCACCCCGCTGAGGTGGAGCTCAACGAGACCATCCGCCGGGTGATGGCGCTGGTGGACGAGGTGAAGCCCACCCGGATCGTCTTCGACTCACTCTCCGAGCTGCGCCTGTTGGCGGGCGACTCGCTGCGCTACCGGCGGCAGATCCTGGGCTTCAAACAGCACTTCGCGGGCCGCAGCAGCACGGTGCTCTTCCTGGACGACGGGACGGGCACCGCGGGGGACACCCAGTTGGAGAGCATCGCCCACGGGGTGATCCTGCTCACCAAGCAGATCCCCGACTACGGCGCCGCGCGCCGGCGCGTGGAGGTGGTGAAGCTGCGCAGCGTGGGGTTCATCTCCGGTTCCCACGACATGACAATCGAGCAGGCCGGGCTGCGGGTGTTCCCGCGGCTGGTGGCCTCAGAGCAGCAGCGGGGCTTCACCCCGGGCACCGTGACGAGCGACCGGCCAGAGCTGGACGCGCTGCTCGGCGGCGGCCTGGTGCGCGGCACCAGCACGCTCCTGCTCGGGCCGGCGGGCACGGGAAAGTCCAGCGTGTCCCTGCAGTACGTCCGCGCGGGCATCGAGCGCGGCGAGAAGCCGGTGATCTTCTCCTTCGACGAAAACCACTCGACCCTGGTGGCGCGCGCGGCGGGCACCGGCGTCGACCTCGAGGCGGCGATGAAGCAGGGGAAGGTCATCCTCCGCCAGGTGGATCCCGCCGAGCTCTCTCCAGGCGAGTTCGCCGACGTGGTGAGGCGCGTGGTGGAGCAGACCGGCTCGAGGATCGTCGTCATCGACAGCCTCAACGGCTACCTGATGGCCATGCCGGACGAGCGCTTCCTGCTCATCCACATGCATGAGCTGCTCACCTACCTTTCCCACCGCGGAGTGACCACCTTGCTCGTGGTGGCGCAGCACGGACTGGTGGGCACGATGCAGGCGCCGGTGGACGTGACCTACCTGGCGGACACGGTGCTGCTGTTCCGCTTCTTCGAGGCGGGCGGGAAGGTGCGCAAGGCGCTGTCCGTCCTCAAGAAGCGGATCGGCAGCCACGAGGACACCATCCGCGAGTTCGCGGTGGGGGCGGACGGAATCCGCGTAGGACCACCGCTCTCCCGTTTCAGGGGAATCCTCACCGGCACGCCGGAGTACTCAGGCGTGGACGCTGCCTTGCTCGAAGAGAAGTAGATGCCCTTACCCCCCTCCGACGATCCCCGGATCCTGTTGCTGGCGCCCACCGGCCGGGACGCCGAGCTGGCGCAAGGCGTGCTGCGCCGGGAGGGGCTCGAGTGCTTCACGGTGAGGGATGCGACCGCGCTCGCCAGTGAGCTGAGCGAGCGCACGGGCGCCGTGCTTCTGGCTGAGGAGGCACTTTCACCCCGAGCCGTGGAGCAGCTCTCGGAGCGCCTGGCGCAGCAGCCGCCCTGGTCCGACCTGCCGTTCCTCCTGCTCGCCTCGCAGCTGGACGCGCGCTCCTCCACGGCGAGGCTCGAGCGGCTGCTCACGCTCTTGGGGAACGTCACCATCGTGGAGCGCCCGGTGCGGATCGCCACGCTGGTGACGGCGCTCAAGGCGGCGCTGCGGGCGCGGCAACGCCAGTACGCCGCGCGCCAGACCCTGGAGGAGCTCGCCAGAAAGGAGGCCGCGCTCCAGCTCGCGGATCAGCGCAAGAACGAGTTCCTCGCCATGCTCGCGCACGAGCTGCGCAACCCCATGGCCGCGATCAGCACCGCGCTGCAGCTCATGACGCCCCACGAGGCGCAGAGCAACGCGCGCAACCGGGAGATGGCCAAGCGGCAGGTGCAGAACCTGTCGCGGCTGGTGGATGATCTGCTGGACGTCTCGCGGATCACCCGCGGCATGGTGGAGCTGCGCAAGCGGCCGGTGAGCCTGGAGACGGTGATCCGAGGCGCGGTCAGCGCGGCGGAGCCCGCGCTCAGGGCCCGGCAGCACCAGCTCGCCGTGGTGGTGGAGCCGGGCGACTATGGGCTGGAGGCGGACGCCACCCGGCTGGAGCAGATCGTCAGCAACCTGCTCTCCAACGCGGCGAAGTACACGGAGCCCGGAGGCCGGATCACCGTGCGGCTGAGCTCCGAGGAGACGGAGGGTAGCCGCGCCGCGGTGCTGCGCGTGAGCGACACCGGGCGGGGTGTCCCGCCGCACATGGTGGACAAGATCTTCGACCTCTTCGTGCAGGTGGAGCAGGGGCTGGATCGGGCCATGGGCGGGCTGGGGCTGGGGCTCACCCTGGTAAGGCAGCTCTCGGAGCTGCACGGCGGCCAGGTCTCCGTCTACAGCGCTGGCGTCGGCCAGGGTAGCGAGTTCACCGTGCGCCTGCCGCTGCCCCAGCAGCGCGTGCTGGCGCTGGAGCCGCGGGTGGTGGCCCTGCCTCGCGTGGCGGGGCGCCTCCACGTCCTGTTGGTGGAGGACTCCGAGGACATCCGGGAGTCGATGAAGGAGCTGATCGAATCGATGGGGCACCAGGTCTCCGTGGCCGCGAACGGGACGGACGGCGCCCAGCAGGTGATCGCCCTGCGGCCGGACGTCTCGTTGATCGACGTGGGCCTGCCGGGGATGAACGGCTACGAGGTGGCGCGCCACGTCCGCGCCCAGCCCGGCGGGCAGGCGCTCTACCTGGTGGCGCTGACCGGCTACGGCGGGGGCGATGCGAGGGCGAAGGCGCTGGCCGCGGGGTTCGACATGCACCTCACCAAGCCGATTGACCTGGACCAGCTCCCGGAGGTGCTCGCCGGGAACCCGCACCAGCGGATCGCGGCCGTCTGAGGAGTATCAGGGATGAACTCCCTCCCACCGTTCACCTCGAGCGTAGTGAACAATGCCGGTCAGATAACACTACTGCGTCAGTTCTAGAGTGCCGCATGCGCTCGGAAAAGGTGGATCATTTCGATCGCTTACGAGAGGGGCTTGCGCGCCTGGTCGTGCCGTGATCTTTGCGTCGCGTATGGCAGATTTCATGAATCCCGCCGCAGTCAGCCGGCTCAAGGAGTTCTTCGATCGCATCGGCGCCGTCCTCGGCAACTCGAAGAGGCGCGCGTCGTTCGCGACGTACGCCACTGGCCTCCTAGGGGACGGTGAGCGCAAGAGCATCGAGCCGATCGCCGCTCGAGCCTGCCCAGACCCAACGCGAGCAGACGCCTTTCATCAGAGGCTGCTGCACTTCGCATTGGACGCGCAGTGGAGCGACCGAGAGGTCCGCCGCGAGGCTGCTGCCTACGTGCTGAACGCCATGGCGGAGCGCGAACCAGTCGAGGCCTGGATCATCGACGACACGGGATTCCTGAAACAGGGTTCGCACTCGGTGGGCGTGCAGCGCCAGTACACCGGCTCGGCGGGTAAAGTTGCCAACTGCCAAGTGGGCGTAAGCCTCAGCATCGCCACGGCAACCGAGCACGCGCCGATCGACTTCGAGTTGTACCTGCCCGAGACCTGGGCCAACGACGCCGGCCGGCGGAAGGAAGCACGCATCCCAGCGGAGGTGGAGTTTCGGACCAAGCCTCAACTGGCGCTCGACATGATTCGCCGCGCGCTGGCAGACGGAGTTTCGCCCGGCGTCGTTCTGGCGGACTCCGCCTACGGCACTGTTCGGGAGTTTCGGGACGGCGTTCGAGCCGCAGGCCTTCATTACGCGGTCGGAGTTGATCCCCAAGACCACCGTTTGGCTCGTGACAAGCACGGCAACCCTCGCGGCGAACCGGTGGGCGTGCGCGATCTCGCCGGCAAGCTTTACGAGCGCGGGGAGTTCCGCCGCTGCACTTGGCGCAAGGGAACCAAGGAGGACCTCACTGCGCGATTCGTCATGCGAAAGGTGGTACCCGCCTACGACTACTACAGCTCAGGCACCTCCACTGCGAAGGGCCTAGCGAGCCGTCGAGAACACCTCTGGCTGCTTGTCGAATGGCGAGATGGCGAGGCGGAACCAGCAAACCATTTCCTCGCCTCGGTCTCGGTACGCACGAAGAAGCAGCTGGTGCGTCTCGTGATGCAGAGGTGGCGAACGGAGCGCGTGTACGAGGATCTCAAGGGAGAACTCGGCCTAGACCATTTCGAAGGACGCCGCTTCTCGGGCTGGCACCACCACATCTCCGTCGTCCTGTGCTGCTACGCGTTCATCGTCGCTGAACGGGTGCGGCGTTTTCCCCCCTCGGCCAGAGGGACGCGTGCGGCCCGACAGGACCCCGTGGCGGCCTGAGCGTCACTTCGCCGACAGCGTGATCACAGCTCGGCTCGCGATCGCTCGAGTCATCTCCACCTGGCTTCCCCGTTGCCCGAGTTGCCACCGGATAAACCGCGACGTGGGAACCCAACACCAGCGCAGACCTCGACCCGCCAGAATCTGACGCAGTAGTGATAAATAAGGGTGTCTACCCACCGTTCGGCTCGAGCATAGTGCCGTAGGCACGTAGTCGAGAGCTCGCCCGAACGGTCCACTTCGAGCTGACGCCAACGGCGTTGAAGCCGTTCGCAGGTCCGGGCGAGCTCTATCGGGATAGGGGGGCGGCTCACGCCGCGGCCCCTCCCACACCACCGGACGTACGGGTCCGTATCCGGCGGTTCGGTGAGTTGAGGTTCGAGCGGCGTATCGCGGTTTCCCGCCTCTCTGCCGCCAGTTGCGCGGCCTTTCCTGAACGTCTCGTTCGCTTCGCGCCCACTCTGTCTCGTCACCCGTGTTGTCGGGTTGGAGCTTCACCCCTTCCCTTCAAGCGGGCCTCCTCGTCAGGAGCTTGTGAGTTCACGACAGTGTCGAGCTAGGCGTGAGTTCGCTCTCCTCACCGTTCGGCCCTTCACCCTTCGCTGCCCTTCCGACTTCCAGTAGGCGGGTGGCCATCCCTGTCGGCGCGCTCGTGGCTACTACGGCCTCTGCTGACTTCTCGCTCCGGCCTCATCGGCCGTCGCCCTTTCAGGCGCGAGGCGAGATCTCCCCAGGTAAGGGCTCCGGTCTTCGCCCCGCGCTCGCCGGATATACGTCCACGCGCCTAGGTCGTGGGAGTTTCGCGGTCGTCGGTCCGCTCACCCCTCGCATGTCCGCCTCGAATCCGGTTCCTGTACGTCGAGCCGTGGCTTCGCTATCGCTTCTTTCAGTCCCGGCCTCGCGGCCGACAAACCTTGCGAGTTGCTTGGGTCGCTACGACCTGCTTCCCAGAGGACTTGCACCTCCTGACCGTGCCCATGCTGGGCACACCGACTACGTCCTTCGGACTACGCTCGAGCCGAACGGGGATCGGCCTTATCTGACCTGCATAGTGGCTGAGCGGGACGCGGCAAGTTTGAGGTCAGGGCCGCAGGCCCGGTGGGAACGCGCCCGGCTCCTCCACCATGAGCCCGGGAGTCGTCGCCCTCGCCAGGGCGAGCAGTCCCCTGGCCACGCCCAGCCGGCGCGCGGCCGGCTCCACCGTCACGCCCAGCAGCGAGCGCCCCTGGAGCCAGGCCACCCCGCGAAGGCGCCCCGCGCGGTCCCACGCCCCGAGCCAGACGGTGCCGGGCGCGGCGAGCTCCCGACGGAAGCCGAAGGAGGCGGCGAAGGCAGCGGCCTCGTGGGCGGCATCTCCTTCGAGCGAAGAGAACCGGAAGGGGCCCAGCCAGCGCAGGCGAAGCCGGCGAGACGGGCCCAGCCTGGAGAGCGCCCCGGCGAGCCCGCGCGCCGCGCCCAGCGCGCCGGTGCGGTGCAGTCCGGACGCCACCCGGTGCAGCCACCAGAGCAGCGTGGGGGTGAGCGGGACGCGGCGGCCGCCGCGGCGGAAGGCCACCACCCGGGCGAGCGCGTCACCCGCGTCCACGTCCGCCGCGCCGAGGAAAGTGGCGGTGGCCAGCGGCGCCACGCCCACCACCAGGTGGGCGACGAGCCTGTCCCCTGGGAGCGCGAGCACCGCCACGTCTCCCCGGCGCAGCGCGTGGGCTGCACAGCGCTCCAGCTCGAGCGCGTCACCGCTGCGCAACAGCGGCGCCATGCTCCGCCCCAGCCCGCGCAGCCAGAGCCTATGCCCCTCCGGGAGCGACGCGAGGAACCCTGCGGAGGGGCTGGAGGTGGACGCGCTCACGCACCCGTGAGGCTAAACGAGAATCGGGCGTGGCAAAGCGCTCAGTTCCCCTCGGGGGGCGCGAGCATCAGGATGTGCAGGCACATCTCGTTGCGCGTCCCCCACCCCGGCAGCACCGGGTGGGTGTCCGCGGTGGTGTCGTAGTCGCAAGTCGCGGAGAGCTGGCTGTCCCCGGTGAGCCGGGTCTTGGGGCCCTGATAGAAGTACTGCCTCTGCCAATGGGTGTCCCACCGCTCCACCTTGGCCACGCAGCTGCTGGCGCCGCCGGTGGAGACCTCCAGGCGGCTCTTCCTGCCGCGCCCGTGCATGTGCGGCAACACCCCCACCAGCTCGAGCGGCACATCCGGCAGCCCGAGCTCACGCCCCGTGGCGCCGAACGTGACCTGGGTGGAGGGCGCGCCGGGCGGGAGCACCGTGGGCTGCGGCGAGAAGAGCGAATTGAGCAGCGGATCGTAGAAGAGGAAGTACGCCGGCCGGGCAACGCTGTCCGCGTACCGGAGCTTGAGCGTCGTCGAGTCGCGCTGGCCCTTCGCGCTCGGGGCGTCCAGGTTGTAGTGGATCTGGATGATCAGCTGATCCGTCGCTCGCTGGGGCACGCCCAGCTGATCCGGGAACTGCACCGGTCCCTGCCCCGGAGCCCACGAGACGGGGACCGCATCCACCTCCACGCCTTCGCCCGCCAGGCCGAAGCACGGCCACCCGGCGCGGTCCGGGTCGGAAGCGTCCAGGGCCTGCATCACCTCCGCGTTGGTCCGGCCGCTGGAGGTCGTCTTCCGGGGATCCACGAGGAAGCCAATCACGTGGTGGACCAGCGCCGGGTTCCCCGGCACGACCTCGTACGCGGTGATGAAGGCGTCCCGGGAAGTGGTGCGGTCCGCCGGGAAGCAGCGGTACTCGTCCGACTCGGCCAGCTGGCCGCCCTGCGCGATCGGAGAGATCTCCGGTGTCTTCACCGAGACTGCGTTCTCGAGCGAGAGGACCCGCCGCTTCTCCAGCAACAGCGGCGTCCCCTCCTCCCGCGCCGAGGTGGCCCAGGCGGCGAGCGTGGCGAGCTCCGCGGAGCTGAGCGTCTCCTCGGCGGCGAGCTGGCCGCAGCTGCCGTCGTGGCTGAGCAGGTAGGGCGGCATCAACCCCGCGGTGGTCGCGGCGGCGATCTCCGCGGCGCGGTCTCTCACCGCCGCGTAGCTGTCCAGCGCGAACGGAGCGCCGCCCTCCGCCTGGTGGCACTGCGCGCACTTGGCGTTGACGATGGGCGCCACGTCCGCCCAGTACGTGGGTCCCTCCGGGCGCTTCGCGCCTCCGCAGCCGGTGGCGAAGAGGGCGCAGAGCGCGCCCAGAAGAGGAAGCATCTTGTCTTGGATCAGCATGGACTCCCCTCGAGTGCGAAACGGTGTCCCTGCTGAACACCGCGCGCCGAGCGGGCTGTCACCGCTGACTCAGAGCAGCTGCACGCCGGCCACCACGCCCGGCACCAGCCGCACGGTGGGGCCGAGGTTGAAGCCCCAGGGCGAGAGCTGGCCGAGCTCATTCTCCGGGCTGAAGGAGACCAGCGTGTGCACCTGCGGCCCGGCGAAGACGGCCATCCGCTCGAAGAGCTGATACCCCACGTTGAGCCGCAGGCCGGTGGAGAGCGCGAGCGGCGCATAGCCGCGGCTGGAGAAGGTGACGCTCTCCACGGACGCCTCCAGCTCGCCGTAGCCGCGCCCGAAGGAGGCGCGCACCCCCACGCCGAGCCCGTAGCTGAAGGCCGGCCGCCCACCGTCCGCGCGCGGGTTGAGCCCCGCGGTGAGCGCGCTGTAGACGTGCTCGCCGCCCGCCTTCACGGCGAGGTTCGCCACGGAGGTCTCGTTCGACCAGACCGCGAGCTTGTAGGTGCCCTCGCTGAGGATGTTGATCAAGCCGATGGGCGCGTTGCTGGTGCGCGCCACGTTGATCAACCCCACCTGGGTGGCGCTCACCCGGGAGGCGATGTTGATCAACCCCACCTGCGCGCCGTCCAGCTCCCCGCCGATGTTGATCAACCCCACCTGCGCCGCGTGCGCCTGGGGCGCGAAGTTCACCAGCCCCAGCTGCGCGCCCCAGAGCGGTCCGGTGGAGACCTCGACCAGCCCCAGCTGCAGCCCGTGCGTCTCGCCGACTGACAGGTTGAGCAGCGCGGCCTGCAGCCCCACCAGCTTGCCCTTGGAGAGGTTCACCAGCGAGGCCTGCACGCCGGTGCTGTCGCCCGTGTTGAGCAGCGCCACGCCGGAGACGGCCACGCCGCGCAACCCGCCCGTCTTGAGGAAGACGCCCGAGACCGCCGCGCCGGTGACCGCCTCGTCCACCCAGGCGCCCACGCTGGAGACGAGCGCGCCGTCGATCGCGCCCACGCGAGAGGTGATCACCCCAATCGCCACGTTCACGCGCGGCGGAGGGTCCATCACGCCCACCAGGCTGAGCGGGTAGACGAACGCGAGGTCCAGCGGCAGGTGCGCCTTGGGCGCGCCGCCGCGCAGCACGGTGGTCTCCAGCGTGGTGGTGGCGAGCCCGTTGGCGCCCACGCTGCGGCTCTCCCCCTTCGCGAGGACGACGCGCGCCTCGCCCACCGCCCGGTCGCCGCCGTCGATCACCACGCGGTAGGGCCCCGGCTCCAGGCCGAGCTCGGTGGGCTTGCCCTTGGACTTCGCCACCTCCACCACCAGCCCGCCGTTGCCGTTGAGCACGTAGACGCGGCCGCCCACGGAGGCATCCAGCACCAGCCGGGCGCTCGAGGCGCGCACGTCGGTGAGGACGAGATCTCCGGTGCCCACCAGCGCGATGTCGTAGCCGGGGCGCTGCGGGCCGGTGCGGGTGGAGGTGGTGCGCGCGAGCGTCTCCGCGAACGCGTACTGGTACGCCTCGCTGAGCGTCACGCGCCCATCGCGGCTGGAGTCGGCGGCGCCGCGGAGCCCGGAGACGAGGAAGTGGGTGAAGATGCTGGCCTTGAGCTGCTCGGACTCCTGGGCGCTCTCGTCCTCCGAGGCCGAGGTGAGGAAGGCATGGCCGCTGAGGCTGGAGGAGGCATCCACCAGGAACGAGGGGCGCGCCACGCCGCCCTTGGAGCGGCTGAGCGCCCCGGAGGCGCACGAGTCGAGCACGGCGATCCGCACCTCGGCGCGCAGGGCGTCCAGGCGGGCGCGCAGCGCGGCGTAGGAGATCTTCTCGCCCTTGAGGAGCAGGCCGGTCTCGTCGCTGTGGCCCGAGTAGTAGAAGAGCACCTCGGTCCGCGCGCCGGGGCCGTGCGGGAGGCTCTGCACCCGGGCGCTGAGCGCATCGAACGCCTTGAGCAGCTCGGGGGCAGACGGGTCCTCCACCACCACCGTGTCCTGCGCGCTCACGCCGCCGAGCTCGGCGAGCACGGCGGAGACCGCGCGCGCGTCGCTGTTGGCGTAGCGGAGCATCACCCGGTCCGAGCCGCCGTCGTTGGCGCCGGCCACCAGCGCGAAGCGGCGGATGGTGGCAGGAGGCAACTGGGCGGTGGCGAGCGCCACCGCGAGACCGAGCGCGATCATCGCGGCACCTTCTGGAGCAGGACGGAGCGGACCTTCGCCGAGCGGGGTACTTCCAGCGGCCCGGTGCGGGCCTCGGGGCCCTGGGCGAGCGCCGCGGCGGCGCGCAGGAGCGCGGCGGTGGAGAGCGGCCGCGCGTCCACCACCAGGAAGAAGCGCTCGAAGCCAGGGGCGTCATCCAGCTCGAAGGACTCCGGCAGCGTCCGCTGACCCGCCTCCACGCGCGTCTGCCCATCCGTGGGCGCGTGCAGCGTGGCGTGGCCGGCCCCGTCCACGCTCAAGACCACCGCGTGCTCGGCGCCGGCGGCGTTGAAGACCACCTGGACGAGCTCGTGCGCGTGCACCTGCGCCTGGTCCGCCAGGCGCTCCGGGCCTGAGGCGGTGAGCCGGAACAGGGCGAGGGATGGGTCGCCCTTGAGGAGGATCTCGTCCGTGGAGCCGGGCGGCCGGACGAAGACCACCGCCACGAGCAGGGCCAGGGCGAAGGCGGGCACCGCGGCGAAGCTCCAGCGCCAGCTCGGGGCCTTGGGCGAGGGCTGCTCCTGCCGGCGCTGGACGCCAGCGGCGAAGCGGGCCGCGGGATAGGTGGCGAGGATCTCCCGCGAGTCCGCGTCCAGTTGCTCCAGCCGCGAGCGCAGCGCTGGATCCGCCGCGAGCGCCTGTTCCACCTGCGCGCGCTCCGCGGGCACCAGCTCGTCCAGGCGAAAGCGCTCCAACATCCAGTCGGGGATCATACCGGGCTCCCTTGCAGCGCCTGCAGCCGCTCGCCGAGCACGCGAGCGCGTTTACGAACGCCGGAGACGGACAGGCCCACCTCGCGCGCAACCTGCTCCCAGGTCATCCCGTCCAGGTAGTGGAGCAACGCGATGGTGGCGGTGGACTCCGGCTCATCCTTGAAGAGCCGGGCCAGCAGCGAGCGGGCGTGGGCGGCGGACTCCACGTCCAGCTCGTGGGCGATGGCGAGGACCAGCTCATCGTCCCGGTCCTCGGGGCGGCGGCGCGAGGTGCGCAGCCGGTTGAGGCAGACGTTGGTGGCCAGGCGGAAGAGGAGCGCGGAGGGGGCCTCGTTGCTCAGCCGGTCCTTCTCTCGAAGCAGCTTCACGAAGACATCCTGGGTGGCATCCACCGCCTGGGCCTCGTCGCGAAGTAGCCGCCGACAGCGCCTGAGCACCATCGGGCCGTACTTCGCGTAGAGCGCTTCGACGGAGAGGCTCACTGCGCGCCGGTCACGAGGTTCGAGCCGCCCGAGAGCGCCACGCTGGTGGTGGGCGTGCCGGTGATCAAGACATCGGACGAACCCGAGGCATCCCCGGTCACCGAGGAGGAGATCCGCGCGCGCAGGTTGGAGGAGCCAGACATGTGGATCTCCGCGGTGCTCAGCGTGAGCCCGCCGAGTAGCAGGTTGCTCGAGCCGGAGCCCGAGAGCCGGCCGTCCGATGCCGAGCCCGTCAGTGTCACATCGCTGGCACCGGAGGCGTCGACCTCCACCCGGGTGGAAGAGACGCCCGCGAGGATCACATGGCTGCTGCCGCTGGCGCCCACCCGCAGCGTCTCCACCGGAGTGAGGTCGGCCGTGACGTTCGAGGCGCCTGAGGCGTTCACCGCCTCGAGCAGCTCGTTGGCGATCGTCACCTGCATCGGGTTGCGGCTGCTCAGGCTCACTCCGGGCCTCGCGCGGAGGACGAGCGTCTCTCCCTCCACGAAGGCCTCGATGTAGGGCTGGAGGTTCTCATCCGCGCGGACCTCCACCGCGCGGGCCCCGCGGGTGAGCGTGGCGTTGAGCGAGTTGCTCACGCTGAGCGTCCGGAACGGCGTCACCTCGCGGGTGCTGGAGGTGAGCTGGCCGTTGCCGACGACGGCCTGGCATCCAGTGAGGGCGAACAGGAGGGCGGAGAGGAGGAGAGAGCGCATGGTGCCGGACTAAACACCGCGGGGGCCGGCAGCTGTCACCTACCGAATTTCGAGCCCCATCCGCGCGGATTCACAGTTTTTTCTGGTGCCAGAACCCTCCCCCGGTCACCGCCGCCCATTGGGCGATCAATCAAGGCAAGAAACGTGAGCCGTCCGCTCAGCCCGAGCGAAGTCGAGGGCCCCACGAGCGAGAGTCCCTACGATCGGTGGCCCTCGACTTCGCTCGGGCTGAGCGGGGCGCGGCAAGTTTCAGGTCAGCGCCGCAGGCGCGTAGTCGAGAGGCGGCACCGAGCTCGAAATCAGGTGCCGCCCCCCTGCAGCACGCGCTCGGGGCTGGCCTCGAACCAGACCCAGCGGGCTCCCTCCTTCTCCCCGCGCATGTTGGCGAGCCGCTGCCCCTGCTCGGGACGCTCGATGAAGCCGAGCCGGTGGAAGAGCGCCACGGATGCGAAATTCTCCCGGCGGACGTCCGCGTGGACGAGCTTCAGCTTCTGCTTCGCCGCCTGGGCGCAGAGACAACGGACCACTTCTGCGGCCAGCCCGAGCCCGCGGACCCAGGGCGAGACGAAGAGGTAGCGGATCCACCAGCCCTCCAGCGGCGCGCCCTCCTCCCGGTACTCGTCCAGGAAACCGAAGGCGATCATCCGGCCGCTGCGCGAGAACGCCCCCACGCCCGCCCCTACCCCTTTGCTCCAGCGCCCCAGCAGCTGGCGCTGCAAGAAGCCCACGTCCAGAGAGAGCCAGTCTCCGCAGAAGAGCAACGCCTGCTCCGCGTCCTCGGCGGTGAGTGCGCGCACGGTGACCGGCCCGAACCACGCGCGGCGCAGCGGGGCGCTCCACGCGGAGCGCGCCCAGGCCAGCCCCTTGCGTACCTGGGCCCGTGCCGCCTGCTGGCTCGCCAACGTGACGGTGAGCCGGTGCATCCACCAGAGAGCGCCGCGCGCGAAGAGCTTCGGGAGCGGGAGCACCACCCCACCCCGGCGCAGCTTGGTCACCCGTCCGAGCACCGTGAGCTCCCCGGTGTCCACCCTCCCGAGGAAGCCCGCGGTCTGCAGCGGGTTGGTCTGCTGGACGAGGTGCGCCACCAGTTGATCGTCCGGCGTCACCATCAGGACCAGCTCGCCGCGGCGGACGTCCGAGGCCTCGCAGCGCAGGACGTAGAGCGCATCGCCGCTGCGCAGGAGCGGCGCCATGCTCGCGCCCAGCCCCCGCACCCACAGCCCGGCTCCGAGCGGCCTCGCCCTCAGGATGGCCGCGGTCTCACGCGCCCCCGTTTTCACGCAGCCATCTTCGCAGGAAGGGCCCCACGTCGGGGTGCTTCCGAAAGGAGAGGCGCCGCACCCCCACCCGGTCCAGCACCGCGCCCACCCGCACCAGCGCCTGCGCGCCGGAGAGCTCCGCCGTCACCCCGCGGTACGTCTGGCTGAGCACCACCGGCAAGGCGTCCTTCGTCGGCCAGGGGACCAGCTGCTCCTCCTGCGCCTTGTGCAGCAGCAGCACCGAGCGCAGTTGGGCCGGCGCCGGGGTCCCCGCGAGGTCCAGGTCCGAACGGAACGGCGTCCCGTGGCAGTGCCCATCCGGGTAGAGCGCCATGATCTCGTCCGAGAGCAGCCTCGCCCCACCCTCCACACAGAGCCGGGCGAGCGTGGACTTGCCCGCGCCGCTCACGCCGGTGGCCACGAGGGCGGATTCGCCGAACGCCACGCCGCTGGCGTGGATCAGCAGCCCGCCCTGCCGCGCCACCGCGATCTGGTACGCGGCGCGGAGGACTGCTTCTGCGGCGTAGGCGTCGTCGGGGATCCGGCCTTCGAGCTCGTCACCCTTCGCCGCGAAGAAGCCCCAGGGCGCCATCACGCCCTCGAGCGGCTGCTCGGTGAAGCCGGGGCTGAAAGACGAAACGCGCCGGACCGTGAGGTGCGGCGCGCCGTCGGACGTCAGGAAGTGCTGCAGCTGCGAGCGCGGAGTGGCGAGGCGGAGCAGCTCCGGGTCCACCTCGAGGTTGAAGGCTCCGGCGCGGAGAAGCGGCACGAAGGCTCAGCAGTCGTCGGGCTTCTCAACGCACGTCCCGTTGAGACACTGATGCATGAAGGGAGGGGACGTGCAGAACAGCTTCGCTACCGCGATCGGTTCAGACTGAACCGAAGGAGCCCGGTACTGGCGCTTCTTCTTCGTCATGCCTTGCTTCAATACCACAGGATCACCTTCCCTGCTCCGTTCGCGTCCCCTGCCGCGATGTCCAACTTGCCATCCGCATTGAAGTCACCGACGGCCACGCTGCCGCCCAACGATCCTGTGGAAGTCGCTCGGGATTGCGCGAACCCGGTGCCCACTACCTGGTCAAATTCGCTACCTGCGCTCCCCTTGTTGAGGAAGACGCGCAGCGACGAGTTGCCGGTCACGGACTCGCCGCAGATCAGCTCTGGTCGGCCATCGCCATCCAAGTCGCCTTGAGCGATGCCCGCTCCAAAGTTCTGAGTTCCTACGATCGAGAAGGGCGCCGCCGTGAATCCGCTGCTCGTCCCGTCCGCGAAGATATGAACCTGGCCGGCACGATGGCTGGCCACGATCAAATCCTTGCCGGTGCCACCAATCAGGTTGGCATTGCCGATCGCACGGGTTCCGAACCCAAGCGTCGTCGTCCCGGCGGCGGCGTTTCCGACGCTGAGGGTCTGCAGTGCTTGATTCGGGTTGGACGCATCGGTCCCCGTCGTAATGGGCGCCGAGGCACTAGAGACCGCCGCTCCGGAGAAGACCCACACGCGGTTGATTGAGTCCTGCGAGTCCGGAATCGTGAAGTCGCCACGCCCATCCCCCGTGATGTCTCCGAGGTATGCGAACCCGCGACGCTGGCCGAACTGATTGCCCTGGCTTACCGCCGAGACTGGCGACGGTCCCTCGAAGATCCTGTCGGCCGCTGAAAGCGGAATAACCCCGCCGACCACCTTCGTGTCCCACTGTGCCTTGCTACGGCCGTAGAAGAGGTAGACGCGGCCGCGAAGGGCGTTCTCGGTATGAGCCGAGAGGAGAATCTCGCCGAGCCCGTCTCCGTTCGTATCCCCGATGATCTGCGCAGAGCGACCGAGTTGGCTCACTCCGGTAGGAGCAGACGCGTCGTTACCGACGAAGATGAGGAACGAACCCGCGGTAGTCGTGTCGAGTTGTGCACTGCTCCGGCCGAAGAAGAGGTAAGCGCGTCCTTGGTTCGCATTGAAGCCGGGCGCACCCACGAGCAGGTCCGGTCGGCCTTCACCTGAAACATCTCCGACCTGCCCGATGGAGAGATCGGTTCCGAACTGCTCGGCAAGGCCACCGGCTGGAGTAATCGTCTGCGTCGTCATCGATGCCAGGTTGGGAGCCCCGTAGATCACGTAGACAGACCCCGGCGCGCCAGTGCCGAGCGCACTGGCGACGATGTCGGAGGCACCATCACCGTTCAAATCGCCGGCCACCACATTTCCACCGAACGTGGCGTCTGCGCCCGGGTTCGAGATTTGAAGCAAGTTGCCGCTGTTGCTCAGCGGCGTGCTGGCAACGAACGGTGAGTAGTTCCCAACCTCGTCTCGCGCCCGGACAAGAACTCCGTAGGTGCTCAACCATGGAACGCTGAGCGAGTACGACAGGGTCGAGGCGGGAAGCAGCGCGCCCGTCTCCTCCTTCACAATCGACGTATTAAAGAAGGTCTGCTCGGAAGGGATTCCCGCCGAAGACATCACGTCCGTCGTCCAGCGAAGGTCGTAGCCTGCGGGATTGCCTGAGGCGGCCGTCGCTCCATCGTCGTACGACGCCGTCCAGGAGAGGCCGACCTTCGTCCTGCTGGTCACGTTCGCAGTGAGGGAGGGGATCGCCGGTGCGATCACATCGACCGTAGCGGTCGCGGCGTACACGCCCTCATTTCCGGCCACGTCGGTCGCCCGGATCTCGAAGGCACCGTTAGTGTTGTGGCCCAGCGATACGCCGGCCCCCACTGCCTGCGACGCGGAGGAGATGCTCACCGGACCGTCCACGGTCGACCCACGGTAGAGAACGCGCCCGGTCCCGCCCTGTGCACCCGTCACCGTGTACGAAACTGCGAGCTGCCCGTCCGCGGAAGCGAGATCCCCGTCAACGACGTATGCCGTGTTCGCGAGATTTCCATTGGTAGAGGCGACGATGAAGAAGGAACTCGCCGCGGGGGAGACGCCGCTGATTACGGGCGCAGTGATGTCGACGGTGGTCGTCTTCTCATCGAAGGTCACTGCGCCAATCGTCATCTCCGCTCGCAGCGTTACCGTGCCCTCCGCCAGAGTAAGCGGGAACACGAAGTCCCCATTCGCTGCGGTCGTCGTGGTTCCAACGAGCGTTCCATCCCTGAGGATCCGCACTTGAGCGCTTGGGCAGTTCGCACTGTTGCCTTTGACCGAATATTGCAACCCAGCGGTGCTCGCGTCGGTGTCCTGTGACGCGTTCAAGTAAAGGGAGTTCGGCGCGGAGATGAGCACGCTGCATCCCGTACCAGCGACGATCACGTTCGACTGCGACGTAGACGCGCTGTTGCCGGCCGCGTCGGTGACACTAGCGGTCACGGTCTGTCCTACGCCGTTGGGAAAGGTCAGGGTCTTAGCGGCGACGCCCCCTGAAACAGGACCAATCGTGCCGAGCTGTCCAGCGAGCGCCGAGGTGCTGATCGTCACGATTGAACCTTCGGCCCCCGTCACCGAGACACTCACCGGCACGGAGTAGCCATACGGCGATCCCCCCGCAGTCGGCGAAGTGAGCGCAATCGTGGGGGGAACGACGTCGACGATGAACGTCGCAGTCGGGGGGCTGACCGCGACGTTGCCGGCCTGATCCGTTGGAGTGAGCTTGAGCGAGTAGTTGCTTGTCCCCGAGAACGGCAGTTGGAAGTCAGCCGCCGCGACACCTCCGACGGCGGACGACGTCACCGTCTGCGTGCCGCCCGGCCCAGTGAGCTCGAACTTCACCGTGGCAACGTCGCTCTGGGTTACCCCTTCCGCATGGACGTCGAAGACGGCAGCGGTACCGGGCACGGCATCATCTGCGATTCCGAGCTGAGCCTTGGTCGGAGAAGAGATCGAGATCGTCGGCGCAAGCTGATCCACCCTCAAGACTTTGAAGGCTTCTGAATTGACGGGATCCGATCCACCCGCCACGAGCTGATTGGCGTTGCCAGCGCGGTCGAGCACTTCCGCAACAAGGGTAAACGTGGCTGATGGAGTCGCCGGCAGAGCGCTGAGAGTGACGCTCGCCGCGTTGTTGGTCACAACACCCTCGCCGTACTTGATTCGTGTCGCGGGATTGGCGCTGTCGTAGACCGCGACCGGCCGCCCATCCTCCGTGAGATCCGTCGTAATCAGGGCCACCTTCTGGGAACCGACGGGAGACTCTGCCAGGTTCAACCAGCCATCCTGGTTGGCGTCACCCTGGAACGCGAAGGCAGCGATCCTGGGCCGAATCGTGTCGACCACGAGATCAATCGTCGGCGAGGAGTAGTGGCTTGCGCCGGTGATGAGGACGGCCTTGATCTTGTAGCTCCCCTCCGGAAACGTGAAGCTGCTGTTGCTTGCCGGCACGTTCTGCGCGAGCAACCAGAAGGAACTCCCAGCGGGCTCGCCCGGACAATCTGCCGCGGCGCCTGGCCGTGGAGTCGCCGTGACGCAAATCGCAACCGATTCTCCGACCTTTGCGGCGGGCGCGTACTGAAGCGACGACTGGAACCCCGGCGTTCCCGGCAGCGTGTCGTTCGACTGCCGGTAAGTGAAGCTAGGGCCCACAGGGACCGTGATGGCCAGCGTGGCCGAAGTGATAACAACGTTTTGCTCGGAGGCCTCCGAGAGGTTGCCGTTCGCGTCCCTCGCGGTTGCGACAACGGTCTGCGTACCCGCCGCGAAGTTGACGACCCCCATCGCGGAAGAGCCGACGATGTCGAGCTGCCCGAGCGGCGTTCCCGTCGCTGTCTGACTGTAGACGCTCACCTTCGAGCCGGGGGCCGCGTCGGTCACGGTGACGCTCACGTTCAGAGTGGGGCCTGTGTAAGGGCCCCCGGCCTCCGTGGGCGAGACGATCGAGACCGCCGGCCCGGTGATGTCCACGTTCAGGTTGATCGTGACCGAGGTCTTCTCCCCCAGCCCGTCGTCGATCTCGACCTTCAGCTTGTCCATGCCCTCCATCAGGCTGGCGTCGAACGAGAAGCGCCCATCCATCCCGGTCTTGGTCGTGCCGAGCACGGTGGTCGGCGTAGGCGAGCCGTGGGAGATCGTCACCGTCTTGTCGAGGCAATCGCTGCTGACGCCATCGACCTTGAACTGCGCCCCGGGCATGGCGGCGTTGGTGTCCTTCGCCTGGTTGATGACCGCATTGACGCCGCTGGGGCTGTTGACGACGAGCGAGCAGGAGGACCCGCTCGGCACACCCACGGTGATCTGCGCGAACGCGCTGCGCGAGCTGTTCGCCTCCTTCGCGTTCACCCGCAGGGTGACGTTCATGGCCGGCGGCGTGAAGTCCTTGAAGCTGGCGCGCGCGCCCTCGAGCTCGGCGGCGATCCCGGAGGCGCTCCACTCGGTGGAGCCCTCGGGCTTGAAGAGCAGCTCGGCGCTCTCCAGCACGATGTTCCGGCCGGCCGTGTCGCGCGCCTCCACCTCGACGTTGACCTGGAGACCGGCCAGCGCGGGGTTGGTGTCATCGCCCTTGGTCAGCTGCTGGCCATCCACCGGGGCGTTGAACGCCACCACCAGCTGTGACTCCGGGACCGGGTTCCCGCACTGGCAGCCCACCGCCATGGCGATCACCACGGAACCCAGCAGCAGCACCCTCGGCTGTCTCATGTCTCGTCCTTCGTGCCCCGCTCCCGACGGAGGTGGGCGGGGGTTGGTGTCACTCTTCGGCCGGGGCATTCATGCCCAGGTCAGGACCTTCCGGTCGACCAGCACCTCGAGGAAGGCCGCGGTGTCGGTCTCGCACTCGCTTCGCCCTACCTCGAACTCTTCGCACAGCACATCCACGATCTCCGAGACCGTTCGCTTCCCATCCACCAGCTCGACGATCCGCTCCGCCACCTCGGAGACGGCCCCGGACGCGTCCTCGAATCGATGTAGGTAGTCGTCCGGGCCAGAAGCGATCAAGCGATCTCCCACGCGCGCCGTCCCGGTGTCGGGATGCACGCGCGGAACCCGCGCCAAGGGTGCTTGAGCGCTGGAGCTCCCCCGGTGAGCCAAAGCACGTCCCTTCGTCTGGCCTGATCGCCGCGCTGGCTTACTCCGCGCGGGAGAAAAGATACACCTCTCCCAGCCTCCGGCGCCTCACCTGCCCCGCCCGTTCCAGCACCTCGAGGTTTCCCACCACCTCGGAGAGCATCAGGAACAGCCGTACCGGCTCCACGTTGAGGAAGACGGCGTTGAGCAGCTCCACCGCTGTCGCCTCGCCCTTCTCCAGCCGCTTGAGCAGGCGCTCCTGGCGCCGCTCGTAGAAGGAGAAGAGGTCGGTCAGCAGCGCGCGGTGGCCCTGGAACGCCGGCCCGTGGCCGGGCAGCACCCAGTCCACATCCAGCTCCAGCACCCTGCGCGCGGACTCGAGGTAGCTCACCAGCGCGGGGAACTTGTCCTCCTCGCCTCGCTTGCCCAGCTCGAGCTGCGGGTTCGGCGAGACCTTCGCCAGCACGTGGTCATCGGCGAAGAGCAGCCGGTGCGTCGCATCCCAGAGACAGACGAGGCCCGGCGTGTGCCCGGGAAGGTGCAGCACCTCCGCCTCGAGATGGGCGAAGCGCAGCCGTTCCCCGCCGTGCAGCGGCCGAGCCCGCGCCGGCTCCACCCGCCCGGCCAGCCGCTGCGTGGCGGCGCGCACCTGGAACATCTTCGCGGAGAGCTCGGCGTCCACGCCCAGCCGCCGGAAGTACACGCGGTAGAGCTCGGTTCGCGCGAGATCCATCGACTCGTCCGGCCCCACCACCTTGGTCCAGTCCGCCGGGTGGACGTGGACCGTGGCGCCGCTCTCCTGCGCCAGCTTCTGCGCCAGGCCGTAGTGGTCGATGTGGCCGTGGCTGACGAGGATCCGCGAGACGCGGGAGAGGTCCACGCCTTCTGCAGCGGCGGCCTCGCGCAGCGCGCGCTCGGCCTCCGGCGTGCCCAACCCGGTGTCGAAGAGGGTGTACGAGCCATCCTCGTTGAGGACGGCGTAGACGTTCACCGGACCGCCCGCATCCACGAACGGGATGGGCACCGGAAACCGGTGAACGCCGAGCTCCAGCAGGAACGCCTCGCTGCTGGAGCCCGGGGACGACAACGTCACTTCGCGGCGTGGATCGCCGTGCGCAGCTCGGGCAGCACCTTGAAGAGATCCGCGACCAGGCCGTAGTCCGCCACCTGGAAGATGGGGGCCTCCGGATCCTTGTTGACCGCGACGATCGTCTTGCTGCCCTTCATGCCCGCCAAGTGCTGGATCGCCCCGGAGATGCCCGCCGCGATGTACAGCTGCGGCGCCACCACCTTGCCGGTCTGGCCGACCTGGAGATCGTTCGGCACCCAGCCGGCGTCGCAGACCGCGCGGGACGCGCCCACTGCAGCGCCGAGCTCGTCCGCCAGCGCCTCGATCTCCTTGAAGTCGCCCTTGGTGCCGCGGCCGCCGGAGACCACCACGCGCGCCTCGGTCAGCTCCGGCCGAGCGCTCTTCACTTCCTTGAAGTCGACGAACTTCGTCTTGAGCGAGCCCGCGTCCACCTTCGGCGAGAACGCCTTCACCTCGCCCGCGCCGGACTTCGCCGCGGGAGAGAACTCGGTGGCGCGCGCGGTGAAGACCTTCACCGGCGTGGCGAGCTTCACCTGGGCGATCACGTTCCCGGCCCACATCGGCCGGGTGAAGCTCACGTCCCCGCCCGAGCCCTCGAAGCCCATCACATCGGACGCCATGGCGGCGCGCAGCTTGGCGGCCACGCGCGGCAGCAGGTCCTTGCCCATCGCGGTGGAGGCCCCGCCCACGTAGTCCGCCTTCACCGACTGGACGAGCTCGGCGATGGCGGGCGCGTAGGCCTCGGCGAGGTAGTGCTCGAACACCGGCGCGGAGGCGGCGTGCACCACCTTCACGCCGTAACCCTTGAGCTCTTCGGCGGCGCGGGCGGTGTCCTTGCCGAGCACCACGGTGTGCAGCTCGGCGCCGGCCTTCTGCGCCAGCTGGGCGCCGGCGGTCAGCGCGTTGAGGGTCGCCTTGCGGAGGTTCCCGTCAGGCTGCAGCTCGGCCACGATCAGAACGGTTGGCATGGTCTTGGTTCCTTTTGGAGAGCGGTGACGGTTAGAGGACCTTCGCCTCGTTCTTGAGCTTGTCCACGAGCGTGGCCACGTCCGGGACCTTGATGCCGGCCTTGCGCGCGGGCGGCGCGGACAGCTTCACCACCTGGAGCTTGGGCGCCACGTCCACGCCGAGCGCGGCGGGCGTCAGCTCCTCGATCGGCTTGCTCTTGGCCTTCATGATCCCCGGCAGCGAGGCGTAGCGCGGGAGGTTCAGGCGCAGGTCGGTGGTGACCACCGCCGGCAGCTGGCACTCCAGCGTGGCCAGGCCGCCGTCCACCTCGCGGATGACCCGGACGCTCTTGCCGTCCGGGCCCACGGTGAGCGCCGGGACCTTGTTCTTCTCCTGCTCGGACTCGAAGGACTCGACCTTCGAGGCGAACGTGGCCTGGCCGTAGCCGAGCCACTCCGCCAGGTACTGGCCCACCTGGTTCTGGTCGTCGTCGATGGACTGCTTGCCGAGAATGACGAGATCCGGCTTCTCCTTCTCCACCACCTTCTGGAGCAGGCCCGCCACGCCGAGCTGATCCAGCGGCCCGGTGTGGTTCACCCAGACGGCGCGGGCGGCGCCCATCGCCAGCGCGTGGCGCAGCTGCTCATGCACCTCCTTGCCGCCGATGGAGACGACCACCACTTCGCCCTGGTGCTTCGCCACCAGACGCAGCCCCTCTTCGACGGCGATCTCGTCGAACGGGTTGATCTTGTACTTGAGCCCCTCCTGCACGATCCCCGTGCCGTCGGGCTTCACCTTGATCTTCGACTCCGGATCCTCGACCCGCTTCGCTGTCACCAGGATCTTCACGCGCTGCTCCTAATCGCCGTCTGTGGAGAGGGCGCGCAGCCATGACGCAACGCGCCGCAAGTGGGGCGGGCTGATTTACGCATCAATCCGCGGGCGCGCAAGGCGAAACGCGCCTCCGTCATTCAGGGAGTTAATCAGCCGCGGAAGAGCTCGCGGGCGATGACGATCCGCTGGACCTGCGAGGTGCCCTCGTAGATCTGGATCAGCTTCGCGTCCCGCATCAGCTTCTCCACCGGGTACTCCTTGATGTACCCGTAGCCGCCGTAGACCTGCACCGCGTCCGTGGTCACGCGCATGGCCATGTCGGCGGCGAAGCACTTGGCGAAGCTGGAGACGAGCGTGTTCTTCTGCCCGGAGTCCAACAGCCAGGCGGACTGGTAGGTCAACAACCGCGCCGCCTGGATGTCCTTGGCCATGTCCGCGAGCATGAACTGGATGGCCTGGAACTCGCGGATCGCCTTGCCGAACTGCTGCCGCTGCGAGGAGTAGTCGATCGCGTGCTCCATCGCCGCGCGGGCGATGCCGATCGCGAACATCGCGGTGAGCGGGCGCGAGTTGTCGAGCGTCTCCATCGCGATCCGCCAGCCCTCACCCTCCTCGCCGATCCGGTTGGCCACCGGCACGCGCACGTCCTCGAAGGTCAGCGTCACCGTGTTCGAGGCCCGCTGGCCCATCTTGTTCTCGTGCTTGCCGACGGTGAGCCCCTTCGGGCGCCCCTCCACGACCAGGCAGATGATCCCCTTGTTCTTCTTCGAACGGTCGAGCGTGCAGAAGAGCGAGTATTGGTCCGCGTACTCGCCGTTGGTGATGAAGCACTTGCTGCCGTTCACCACGTAGTGATCGCCGTCACGCCGGGCGACGCAGGACATGCCCGCCACGTCGGAGCCGGCGCCGGGCTCGGTGAGCGCGAACGAGGTGAACTTCAGCTTCTCCGCGAAGGGGGCGACGAAGCGCTTCTTCTGCTCCTCGGTGCCGCCGATGAGGATGGGGAGCAGCGCCAGGTCGTTGGCGATCATGGAGGTGGCCACGCCCGCGCAGCCCCACGCCAGCTCCTCGGCGACGATCGCCTGGTCCTGGTGGGAGAGCCCCACACCTCCCAGCTCGGGAGGGATGGTCATGTTCAGCAGCCCCAGCTCGAAGCCCTGCGAGATGAGGTCCTTGGGGAAGTGCGACTTCTCGTCGTACTCGGCCGCCTTCGGACGCACCACCTCGCGGGAGAACTTCCGAGCGGTTTCCTGGAGCGCGCGCTGCGCGTCGTTGAGAGCGAAGTCCATGGTGATCTCCTGCAGCGATTGGCGCTGCGAACGGTGCGGTCGATAGCACGATCACGCCCACATGGGGCGGCCGCGTAGGTTTGACCGATCTCTGTTCTGCCGAAATACTTCCGCCCGCTTCCAATCCCGTTTTTCCACATTGGAGGGGGAATCCCCATGTTGAGCACCGTGCTGTGGCGGCGCGTCCTGCCCGCTGCGTGCATCCTCACGCTCGCCGCCTGCGGCGGTGACCCTGCTGGCGTGCCTGTCCTCGGCATGACCTCCACCCCGCGCACGCTGCCGGTTGGCGGCGGAGACGCGGAGATCTTGCTCGACGCCAAGGACGGCAAGGGCGCCGCCGGCACGGGGACCGTCACCGTCACCGTCACCGCGGGCACGCTGGCCGGCGGCGGGAAGAGCGCGGACGTGGAGCTCTCCGGCGGCAAGGGGAAGGTCACCTACTCCTGCCTGCGCAGCGCGGATCCCAATTGCGTGGGCTCGGTGCGGATTGAGGGCGCCTGGAGCGGCGTCTCCAGCTCCGTGTCCATCACCATCTCCGGGACGAGCGTGGTGGACTCCGGCACGCCGCCGATGATGGACGCGGGAAGCGGCGATGGCGGAATCCCCGGCTCCATGGACGCCTCGGTGAAGATTGCCGTTGCGCTGGAGAAGACCGGGCTCGTCGCCGGAACGGGCGACAACCTTGATGTGACCGCGACGGTGACCTCCGCGGTGACCAACCTTCCCGTGCCGACGGGCACGGCGGTGAAGTTCACAACGGATCTCGGTTCGTTCGCTTCTGCGGCGGGTACGCCGACAAAGACCGTCACGACAGACGCGATGGGCTCTGCCCTGGTCACCCTCCACGTCGCGGGCGCGGCGGCAGGGACGGTGACCGTGAAGGTCGAGGCGGTGGACGGCGTGGCCTACGCCCAACCGCAGATCGTCGGAGTGGCGAGCATGGTCTACAAGACCGACCCGACCACTCGCCCCGTGCTCGGCATTCAGTCGTCCGGCCGGGAGACCACCACCCCGATCTATTTCGAAGTGAAGAACTCGGCGCAGCAGACCGTGCCGGGGGTCGCGGTGAAGTTCGCCGTCTCCGGCGTGGCGGGGGCGAGCGTCACGCCTTCCGGAGTCACCAACTCGATGGGAGTCGTTTCGACCACCCTTCAGTCTGGTGACGGCGTGGGAATCGCGACGGTTCGTGCGGTCGTCACCGCCACCGAAGGTGGAAACCCCGAGATCTCCGCGACGCACCCTGGAACGCCGGTGTCCGGTGGTAAGCCCTCCGACCAGGGGCTTACCGTCACCTGCGCTAGGAAGAATCTCGGTGCTCTTCACGAGGAGCCGCAGCTCGGCCTGAAAACCACCTGCCAAGTCTCTCTGTCCGATCGCTTCACCAACCCGGTCGGGGTGCCTACAGACGTTCAGTGGTTCACCGAGGCAGGAACCATCGAATCGCCCACGCGCACCTCTGCTTCAACAGGTTCTGGGGGTGGCAAGGCGACGACCACCTACGAGACCACGAACCCCAAGCCGTATCAGCAGACCACCCCGCTCCCCGGCGAACCGTCAAACGGCGCGAAGAACCCGCGCGACAACGTCAGCACGATCATCGCCGTCGTGTCGGGCGAGGAGGAGTTCTATGACGGCTCGGGCGGCGGAACGCTCAACGGGAAGTGGGACCCGGGCGAGTGGTTTGTGGACCTGCCCGAGCCGTTCGTCGACTGGAACGACAATGGAATCTGCGACGGCGCGGAGTTCTTCATAGACACCGAGCGCATCGACTGCGCGAACCCCACCGCCCCGCCAAAGAAGGACATGAAGTGGAATGGGCCCAACGGTTGCTGGGACAGCAACACGCAGATCTGGACGTCCATCCACATCGTCTGGACTGGCGCGCTGGATCCAGCGACCTTCGTCGCCACCCCGGCTCCGCCGCCCTACCTGGTCCCCGCCAGCTCTACCTTCAACGTGGGATTCACATGGGCGGATGCCTTCATGAACCGAATGTCGAATGACGGCGCGGGCTTCACGGCGACGATGAGTCCGTCGATACGCGGCGCAGTGGCGGTCACCTCTCCCAGCGTCGGGGCGGATGACTTCAGCTATTCGATCAGCTACCGGAAAATTGAGGTCACCGAGTCGGGCCCTGATGGCGGCGTCTTCACCGTAAATGGTGATTGCGATCCCGGAAAGCCCGCGCCTCCCGGCTCCACGAGCTCTCCAGTGAAGACCCGCTGCACACGCGACTACGTCTTCTCCAACTGGGGCCGCGGTAACAGCGGCACGGTGGTCATCACCGGCGGGACACCACAGCCTGCCCTCCCGGATGGTGGCTTCCCATCTCCCACGGGCGCGACCATCACGCTCTCAACGTCGCACAACTTCTCGACCCCCTCGTCCGTCACGCTCCCCGTTCAGTTGGAATGACGCGTCGAGGTCTGAGACCTCACTCTCCACACCGGCGAAGCAACCACGATGTCGCGGCCGTTCCTCCGAAGCTCCTCGCGCGGCGGGGCCATCTCCGCCTCGCGCCCTGAAGCACCACGCACCTGAAGCCCAGTTCTCGGATGCTCGCTGCTTCTGGAGGTGCATCACGGGGATCCGCCAGTCGCGTTCGGATCCAACTTACTCGGCGCGGGCTAGGAGAGCCGAGGGCAGCGGCTATCCTGCGGTCCGATTGAGCTACCACGGCGCGGACGTTCCTCCGCAGCTCCTCGCGCGGCTGCGCAAGGTCTGCCTCTCGCTGCCGGGCGCCTCCGAGGAGGCGGCCTGGGTGGGCACGCGCTGGGTGGTGCGGAAGAAGAACTTCGCCCACGTGCTCTCCATCTACGACGGCAAGCCGAAGGCGTACGCACGCGCCGCAGGCAGTGACGGTCCGCTCGCCGTCCTCACCTTCCGGGCCACGCGCGAGCGGCACGCCGCGCTCTGCGCGAGGGGCGCGCCCTTCTTCGACGCGGTGTGGGGGACGACCTGGGGCACCCGGGTGGTCGGGATGCGGCTCGACGGGAAGCTGGACTGGAAGGAGCTGGCGAAGCTCCTCGCCGAGAGCCACCGACTGCTGGCCCCGCCCGAGCTGCCCCGCGCCGGCCGAGCAAGGCCCTGAGCTACCTCAGCTCGAACCCGGTGGAGCCGACGAAGCCCCAGGGTCCGCCGACCTCATCCGAGATCGCCAGGCGGAGCGTCTTCCCGCGCGCCTCCGAGAGGCGCCACAGCACCGGGAAGTCCGCGTTCGAGCGCTGACCGCGAACCTCGCGGATGAGGTTTGGCCCCTCCCAGAGCCGGACGTTCGCCAGCCCGCCGTGCACCGCGAAGCGGAGCTCGCTGGTGCTCGCGTCCACGTGGAAGTCCTGCCAGAGGCTGCCACGCGCCTCGTCGCCCGCGGGCGGGACGAAGGTGGTGAGCCGTCGAAGCCCGTCTGTGCCCGTGAAGAGCCCGAAGGGTGTCCCTTGCTGCTGCCAGCCGGAGAGGTCTCCCGCCGCGAACGTGCCATTCACCAACGCCGCCTTGGGCAGACCGGCTCCCTTCGACGGGAGCGGCACGTTGACGCCCGGCTCCGCGAAGACGGTGCGCACCAGGTGGACCTGGTACGGGTTCCAGCTCGAGAGCAGGTAGACGATGGAGTGGACGCCGCCGCTCGACGAGAACCACTGCGGCACCAGGTACGGGCCGTACTCCCCGCCCCACTCGGTGTCCCGGTCCGGCTCGGAGAGGCCATCATCTCGGCCGATGGCTGCCCGGCTCGCGTGGATGAAGTGCTCGTAGCCGTGATCCGCGTCCGCGCCGGGGTCGAAGATCACCGTCGCCGCGCTCCACGGCCCTTCGGGCCGCGCGGCCTGGTGCAGGTTGATCCCCCGCGGCGAGCCGCAGTTGTACGCCATCAACAGCAGGTCGAGCACGGGGTGCTTGCGGACGGAGAGCTCGCCCACGCAGGTGACGTTCACCACGGGGATGGCCGAGCCCTCGCCCGCGCTGAAGACCGGCTGCCCGTTGGAGAAGCCGCTCAGGTACCGCCAGCTGTTGCGATCTGCGAGCGACGTGACCCCCACCCGCGCGAGGTACACCGCGCTCGCGCGGTACGCACCGCTGCCGTAGAGGAAGAGCTCATTGCCCACGCGGACCGAGCTCACGTTGATGAACTTGTCGCTCGGCACGACGTGGTCCGTCACCAGCGCCGCGAAGTCCGTGCCGGTGGTGTGCGCCAGCACCGAGTGCGTGTGGCGCTGGGTGCTGGACGACCAGCCCGTGGAGAAGAACACGTAGGTGCGGGCGTCCACCGCCACGCCCTCGACCGGGACATTCATCCCCTTGAGAGCAACACCCGGCGCCTTGAGCGTCCTGAACTTCCCTGCCCCGTCACTCCACCAGGTGAGCTTCGGCAGCGAGCCATCCTCGGGCAGCCTCGGCGAGGCGAAGGCGACCGAGTCGTCGTCCCAGCGCGTCCGGTCGGTCCCGGTGAGCCACGAGTCGCCGAAGAGGAAGACGAGCTGGCCGTCCCGCTCGAAGCTGACGCCGAGATCCGTCCCCGCGAGCCCGACGTTCCGGATCGGGTTGGTCGCCGTGTCCGTCAGACGGCCCAGGTGCTCGGTGTAGACCTTCCGGAGCTGCGGGGAGCGCGGAGCGCCCTTGAGCTCGACGCGGGTCGCGTTCGTCGCCGCGTCCCAGAAGATCGTCCCGTTGGCGAACTCGCTCTTGCGGTCAGCGCCGGTGGTGGGCAGCTCGTCGCTGGCGGGTGGGCCGAGCGCTCCCGCCGCGCCGCCTTCTGCGAGGTAGCGCTGCCAGATGGTGCCGTGCACCTCGAAGGCGCCGCTCGCCAGGCTCCAGTAGATGGCGCCGCCTTCGAACCGCGAGACGCGCCAGCCCGCCTCTTCACCTTCGTCGGTGATCGGGTAGCGAAGCACGCTGCGCTCCCAGCCCATGGACTCCCACTTGGCGCGGATGATCCCGTGGACTTCGTGCGCGCCCGTGGCGGGCGTCCAGTAGATGGAGCCGTGCTCGAAGTGGTTGAACCGCCCCACCCCGTCCGGGGTGGTCAGCTCGTTCGTGAGACAGCGCCCGAGGAAGGACTGCGTCCCTCCGAGCGCGGCGTACTTGGCGCCGATCGCCCCGCCCACGACGCACTGGACCGCTGAGGCCACGGCCTCCGCGACCGGCGCTTCCACCGCCGGCGGCGGCGTGGGCGCGCTGCAGGAGAGCGCGAGCAAAAGTGACACGTACCTGGGACGCATCGGGGCGGACCTCGGGGGAGGAACGGCACGCACGCGGGTGCAAGGCGTGCACCTGTAATCCACCCGAGCAGCGCTCAGGCCGCTTCAGAGGAGCGGCCCGGCGCCGGCGTAAACACCCCTTGCGCGGTTGGACGACCCGTCAGGCGCGTCACTTCGCTACTTCTTGGGGACCTTCTCCCAGTCCGCGAGGAACTTCTTGATCCCGATGTCCGTGAGCGGGTGCTCCGCGAGCTGCTTGATGACGGAGAACGGCACGGTCGCCACGTCTGCGCCCATCCGCGCCGCGGTCACCACGTGCACGGGGTTGCGCACGGAGGCGACCAGCACCTCGGTCTCGAAGTCATAGGCCCGGTAGATCTCGATGATCTGCCCGACCATCGCCATCCCGTCCTCGGAGATGTCGTCCAGGCGGCCGACGAACGGGGAGACGTAGGTGGCCCCCGCCTTCGCGCACAGCAGCGCCTGGGAGGGAGAGAAGATCAGCGTGACGTTGGTGCGGATGCCCTCGGCGGTGAGCGCCTTGACCGCCTTCACCCCCTCCACGCCCATGGGGATCTTCACCACCACGTTGTCGTGGATCTTCGCCAGCGTCCGGCCTTCCTTGACCAGCTCGTCGGCGGTGAGGCTGACCGCCTCGGCGCTGATCGGCCCGTCGACGATGGAGCAGATCTCCTTGATCGTCTCCTCCAGGCCGCGGCCCACCTTGGCCAGCAGCGACGGGTTGGTGGTGACCCCATCCACACAGCCCATGTCGTGGGCGGCGCGGATCTCCTTCACGTCGGCGCTGTCGATGAAGAACTTCAAGGCGGACCTCCTAAAGGTTGCCTGGCCGTACCGAATGGCCTCTACCCCGTCAAGGTGCTAAAGCGCGCCTCCGTCGATGGCACGTGCGCGCAGAGAGCTCTCGCCCAGGCGGTCCCGAGCACCCTCGAAGGCTCCGCGGCGCAACCCCGCGCGACAACTCGAGTACGCCCGCGAGGTCCTCGAGGTCGAGGCCCGCGCCATCCTCAACGTGCGCCAGAAGCTCGGCGCCTCCTTCGTCGGAGCGCTCGACCTGCTGCTCGCCTGCGAAGGGCAGGTCGTCGTCACCGGCATGGGCAAGCCCGGCTTCATCGCCCAGAAGCTCTCCGCGACGCTGGCGAGCACCGGCATCCCCTCCCTCTACCTGCACCCCGCCGAGGCCCTGCACGGAGATCTCGGCCGCGTCACCCGCAAGGACGTGGTGCTCGCGCTCTCCAACAGCGGCACCACCGAGGAGCTCTTGCGGCTGCTCCCCGCGCTGCGCCGGCTCGGCGCCAAGCTGATCGCGATCACCGGGGACGTGAAGTCGCCACTCGCGCAGGCCGCGGACTTCGTGCTGGAGATCGGCCGGATCGACGAGGCCTGCCCCATGGGCCTGGTCCCCACCGCCTCCTCCGCCGCGCTGCACGCGGTGGGAGACGCGCTGGCGATGACGCTCTTGCGCAACCGGCAGTTCAGCAGCGCCGAGTACGCGCTGCTCCATCCCGGCGGGAAGCTGGGGCGCTCGGTGATGCGCGTGCACGAGGTGATGCGCGCCGGCCCTGCCAATCCGCTGGTGAGCCAGGACGCGCGACTGTCGGAAGTCGTGGTGGTGATGACCAATACCCCCGGCCGCCCCGGCGCCGCCAACATCGTGGACGGCAAGGGACGGCTCGTTGGCATCTTCACCGACGGAGATCTCCGCCGGCTGGTGGAGCAGGGGAAGACCGACTTCGAGCTGCCCGTGAGCCGCGTGATGGGGCGCCAGCCCCGCTTCGTCTCCCCGGATGAGCTCGTCCTCACCGCTGCCTCGCTCATGCGCGAGTCGAAGGTGGATCAGCTGCCGGTGGTGGACGCGGATGGCAAGCCGGTGGGCCTGCTGGACGTGCAGGACCTGCTGGCGGCGCGCTGGGTCTAGGCCCCAGGCGGCGCTCCCGCTCAGCCCGAGCGAAGTCGAGGGCCCCCCGCTCGTAGGGACTCTCGCTCGTGGGCCCTCGACTTCGCTCGGGCTGAGCGGAGGGCCTCACCTGCTTGCCCTGATTGATCCGATCTACTTCAGCTTGTCCGACAGCTTCGGCGCATAGGCCGGCGCGCTCGCGGCCAGCTTCGTCCACAGCGCCTTCGCGCCGTTCGCGTCGCCCTTGGCCTTGAGCGTGTCGCCCAGCTTGTCCACGGCCGAGGCATCCGCGTCCACAGCCACGGACCAGACGCGGTCCGCCATGGGCTGCTTGTTGAGCCCCACCAGCGACCAGGCCATGCCGGCCTTGGCGCGGCCGTTCTCGGGCTGGAACGGCACCACGCGCTTGTAGACGTCCAGCGCGTCCTGGAACCGCTGGTGCGCGAGGTGCTCTTCGCCCTCCTCCACCAGCTTCGCCATCCCCTGCTCGAGCTCGGGCGTGCGCTCGGTGTTCTGCACCGCGTCCACCATCTCCTTGGTGATCTGCGGCTCGGCGCTCCCACCCTGCTGCCGCGCCCGAGCGGCCATCATCGGCGGCTTGGGCAGCTTCGCCGCCGCCTCCTCCGCCTCCGCGGTCTTCTTCTGCGCCAGCTTGGACGCGCCGCCCGCGGCCACCAGCGTGTCCACGCGCGCCAGGAGCACCTTCAGCCGGTCCGCGCGCGCCCCCTGGGGATGCGCCGCCAGATAACGGCCCCAGGTCTGCTTCACCTCGCCGAGCGCCTTGGGATCATCCCCACGCGTCTCCAACAGCACCGAGCCGCGACCGAAGAGCGCGGCGGCGTGCGACTCGTCCACCTCCAAAATCCCCTCGTACTCCTTGAGCGCCCCGGCGCTGTCGCCGCGCAGCATGAAGTTCCGGGCGCTGAACTCCTTCACCTCCAGCACCGGCTCGAGCGCCACGCGCGCGCAGGTCGCGGACGCGGGCGCCTGCCCGGCCTTGGCCTTCTCCTTCGCGGCGGCGAGCAGCGTCTCGAACGTGGCGCCGCTGGCGGCGCTGGGGCAGCCGGCCTGCTCCGGCGAGGGCAGCGCCTTCCCGGCCTTCTTGCGCTGGCTCAGGAACAGGGTGCGCGCCTCGTCCCCCTTCTGCTCGGCCTCGCTCAGGGACTTGCCCGCCTCGTCGTAGCGGCCGCGGCCGTAGTAGAGCTTGCCCAGCGCAGCGGCCACCTCGAACGTCTTCGGCTTGCCGGTGAGGTCCCCCGCGGCGTCCAGCTTCTTGAGCAGGTCGTCGCCCTCGGAGCCACTCGGCGCCCCACCCTGCTGCTGCGTGAGCGGGGGCGCGTTGGTGGCCGGGTGGTTCGGCGGCATCTGCGCCCCCGGCTCCAGCGGTCCCGCCTTCATCGGCGGATGGTTGGGCGGCAGCTGGGCACCCGGCGCCAGCGGCGGCGCCTGCGTGGTGGGGTGCCCCGGCGGCAGGGGCTTGTCCTCGGCGCCCTCCGGGAGCGGGGCCTGGGCGAGCAGCGCGGCGGTGACGGCGGCGACGAGCGGGTTCATGGTTCGCCCTCGGCGGTGGGGATCTCCGGCCAGTTCGCAGAGCTCAGCCGGGTGACGTCCTGGTGGCGCAGCTGGAGGAGCAGCGAGAAGACCGGCCGCCCGAGCACGCCGTGCTCCGCCTCCGGCGCGAGCTCGCAGAGCGGCTCCAGCGCGAAGCGGCGGTTGTGCAGCTCCAGGTGGGGGACTTGAAGGTCGTGCTCTGCGACCACCCGGCCCACCCAGAGCAGGATGTCGAGGTCGATCGCCCGGGGGCCCCAGCGGTTCGTCGGCGTGCGGCCGAGGTCCCGCTCTATCTGCTTGAGGATGGCGAGCAATTGGCGCGGCTGGAGCTGGCAGTCCAGCTCCACCACCGCGTTCAGGTAGCGCGGCTGCGGCGGGCCCACCGGCGCGCTCTCGTAGAGGGAGGAGCAGCGCAGCACGGTCACCGCGTCGATCCGGCGGAGCGCGTCCAGCGCCGAAAGGAGCGCCGCCTCCCGGTCACCGAGGTTGGAGCCGAGCCCTATGTAGACGGTTTCATTCACGGAAGCTGAACCGGGTTCACGAGCGCTCCGATTCCCTCGACCTCGACCTGGACCTCGTCTCCGGCCTGGAGCCGACCAACTCCCGAGGGCGTGCCCGTGCTTACCAGGTCTCCCGGCAGGAGGGTCATGATGCTGGAGATGAAGGCCACCAGGCGAGCGGGCGGGAAGATCATGTCCGAGGTCCGGCCATCCTGGCGCACCAACCCGTTGACCGTGCAAGTAATCCGCAGGTCGGCCGGAGAGAGGCCCGTTACCATCCAGGGCCCCGCGCAGGCGAAGGTGTCGTAGCCCTTGCCCCGGGTGTGCTGGACCTCGCGCCGCTGGATGTCCCGCGCGGTGACGTCGTTGAAGCAGGTGAGCGCGAAGATCGCCTCCGCCGCCGCCCGCTCGTCCGCCCGGTGCAACCGCCGGCCAATCACCAGCGCGAGCTCCGCCTCGTGGTGGACCTCCTGGCTCTCCGGCGGGAGGAGGATGGGCCGGCCGTGCGCGTTCAGCGCCGTGGAGGGCTTGAGGAAGATGAGCGGCTCCGGCGGCACCGGCTTGCCCATCTCCTGCGCGTGCTTGCGGTAGTTCTGGCCCACGCAGACGACTTTGGACGCGTCCGTGGGCGTGAGCAGCTGCACCTCCGCGAGCGGCACAGACCCACCCGCGCGCGCGACCCCCAGCCACGGGGCCGCGCGCAGGGGGAAGACGCGGTCGCCCTCCAGCTCACCGTAGGCCTCGGCGCCGCGGTGGAGGAAGCGGCAGAGCCTCATGCGCCGCCCTTGAGCCCGAGCACGTCCATCATGTCGTAGAGCCCCGGCTTCTGCGCCACCACCCAGCGCGCCGCGCGGAGCGCGCCGCGCGCGAACTGGTCTCTGCTGGTGGCCCGGTGCGTGAGCTCGATCCGCTCGCCGTCCCCGAAGAAGTAGACGGTGTGCTCGCCCACCACGTCCCCGCCGCGCAGCGTCTGCACGCCGATCTCGCTCGCCGGCCGCGCGCCCACCTGGCCCTCGCGCGCGGTCTTGAAGTCCTCGCGGGTCCGCCCGAGCGCGGAGGCCAGCTCCTCCGCCAGCCGCAGCGCGGTCCCGGAGGGCGCGTCCTTCTTCATCCGGTGGTGCGCCTCGAGTACCTCCACGTCGTAGCCCTCGCCCAGCACCTTGGCGAGCCGCCCCGCCATCTGGATGACCAGGTTCACGCCGATGGAGGTGTTGGGCGCGAGGACGATCGGCACCTTCGCCGCCGCCTCTTTCACCTTGGCCTTCAACGCGTCGGTGAAGCCGGTGGAGCCGATCACCATCGCCACGCCGCGCTGAGCGCAGATCTGCGCGTGCGCGGCGCTCGCCTCGGGGGCGGTGAAGTCGATGACGACCTTCGCCTCTGGCACCAGCGCCGCGGCGAGCGCGTCCTCCACCGCCACGCCGAGCGTGACGCCCAGCTTGGCCGCCGCGCCCACGTCCTGGCCACGCGCGGGAGAGCCCTGCCGCTCGGTGCCGCCCACGATCCGCAGCCCCGGGGTGTCTCCCACCATGCGCACCAGCGTGCTGCCCATCCGCCCGGTCACCCCGGTGACGACGACGCCGGTGGGCGCGCTCACAAGAGGCCCAGCCGCGCCAGCTCGTCCTTCAGCTTGGCGGCGTTGGCGGCCGTCATCGGCGTCAGCGGCGCGCGGATCTCCGGGCCCATCTTCCCCATCAGGTGCAGGCCCCACTTCACCGGGATGGGGTTGCTCTCCACGAAGAGCAGCTGGTGCAGCTTGTTCAGCTTCACTTGCAGCTCGAGCGCCTTGGCGTGCTCCCCGGCGCGCGCGTGCTTCACCAGGTCCGCCATGTGCTTGGGTGCCACGTTGGCGGAGACGGAGATGACCCCCTTGCCGCCGCAGGCGATGAAGGGCAGCACGGTGAAGTCGTCGCCGGAGAGGAGGACCAGCCGGGAGCCGCACAGCTCCACCAGATCCACCGCGCGGATCATGCTGGCGGTGGCCTCCTTGATCGCGACGACTTCTTTCAGCTCGCACAGCCGCTGGACGGTGTCCGCCAGCATGTCCACGCCGGTGCGCCCGGGGACGTTGTACGCGACGATCGGGAAGCCCGGGTGCGCGCGGGCGATCTGCCGGTAGTGCTCCACCAGCCCCGCCTGGGTGGGCTTGTTGTAGTAGGGCGTGACGATCAGCGACGCGTCCGCGCCGGCGTCCCGCACCCGCTTCACCATCTCGATCGTCTCTTGCGTGCTGTTGGAGCCGGCGCCGGCGATGACCGTCGCCCGCCCCTTCGACTCCTGCACCGTCAGCTCCACCGCGCGGACCCGCTCCTCCACGCTCATCGTCACCGCTTCGCCCGTGGTGCCGATCGGGACGAGGCCCGCGGTGCCGTTCTCCAGCTGGTAGCGGATGAGGCCCCGGTAGGCCTCCTCATCCACCCGGCCGCCCGCGAACGGCGTGGCGAGCGCGACCATCGATCCTTCGAACGTCTTCATATGAGGCGGCGGAATATCGGGGATCGCCGGGGAGCACAACTCAGCGCAGGTACCCCGATGCGGGCAGTCCTCCCCACCGATCTCCCCGAGCGTAGCGCCGTAGGCGCGTAGTCGAGGGGCGGCACCCAAGCCCCAGTGTCACCACTCCCCTCTACGCTCCAGCCCATGCTCAGCTTCTGGCTCTACATCCTGCGCTGCTCAGATCAGTCGCTCTACGTGGGACATACAGATGATCTCGAGAGGCGACTTGCCCAGCATCAGTCCGGAGAGCTCGGCGGCCACACGGCGCTGCGCCGCCCAGTGACGCTCGTGTACTGCCAGGAGTTTCCGACTCGAGAAGAGGCGCTGGCGCGAGAGCGCCAGGTGAAGAACTGGAGCCGCGCGAAGAAACAGGCGCTGATTGAGAGCGACTGGGAGCGGCTCAATCGTCTGGCACGAGGGCCGGACTGGGTGACGCGGCGATGAATTGGGGCGTGGGTGCCGCCCCTCGACTACGGCCTGACGGCCTACGCTCGGGGAGAACGGTGGGTGGAACACCACAGGGCACGGCCCGCCACAGCTACAGGACCTCGCCGCGCCAGAGGTCTTCGATCGTCTCGCGCGCGCGGATCAGCCGCACACCTTCGCCGTCCACCAGCACCTCGCACGGCTTGCCACGCGAGTTGTAGTTGGAGGCCATGGTCATCCCGTAGGCGCCGGCGCTCATCAGCGCGTAGAGCCCGCCCGCCTTGGGCAGCGGCAGCTTGCGCCCGTGCGCGAGCACGTCGCTCGACTCGCAGACGGGGCCCACCAGGTCCAGCGTCTGCGCCTTCCCGCCGCCGCGCTGGATGGGCAGCACCTCGTGGTGGGCCTCGTACAGCGCCGGGCGGATGAGGTCGTTCATTCCCGCGTCCACCACCACGAAGGTCTTCGCCGCGGTCTTCTTCCGGTAGAGCACGCGCGTGAGGAGCAGCCCCGCGTTCCCCACCAGCGAGCGGCCCGGCTCGATCAGCAGGGTGGCCCCGGTGCGCGCGGTCGCCTTGCGCACCACGTCCGCGTACTGCTTCGGCGTGGGGGGCGCCTCGTCGCGGTAGGTGATCCCCAACCCACCGCCGATGTCGAGGTACTCCAGCGGGAAGCCCTGCGCCTTCAGGCCGGAATAGAGGTCCGCCACCTTCTGGACCGCCTCCTTCATGGGCCCAATCTGCGTGAGCTGCGAGCCGATGTGGCAGTCCACCCCGAGCGCGCGCAGGCCCGGCATGGAGCGGCTCTTCGCGTAGAGCGCGGCCGCCTCTTCGAAGGGCACGCCGAACTTGGAGGTCTTCAGGCCGGTGGCGATGTAGCGGTGCGTCCGCGCGTTCACGTCCGGGTTGACCCGCAGGGCGAAGGGCGCCGGCTTGCCCAACTCTCGCCCCACCGCGTCCAGCGCCTCCAGCTCTTCGGCGCTCTCCACGTTGAAGAGCTTGATGCCGGCCTGCAGCGCCAGCGCCATCTCGTCCTTCGTCTTGCCCAGCCCGGCGAAGACCACCTTGTCCGCGCCGTTCCCGCTCGCCTTCACCACCCGCCGCAGCTCGCCGCCGGAGACGATGTCGAAGCCGGAGCCCAGCTCGCTGAAGAGCTTCAGCAGCGCCAGGTTCGAGTTGGCCTTCACTGAGTAACAGATGAGGTGCGGCGTCTTGCCGAACGCCTCGTCCAGCGCCCGGTAGCTCTTGCGCAGCGCGCTCGCCGAGTAGACGTAGGCGGGTGTCCCGTGCGCCTCGGCAATCCGCGCCAGCGGCACGCCTTCCGCGTGCAGCTCACCCTTCACGTAGGAGAAGACGTTCACTCAAGAGACCTTGCAGGCGGCGCAGCCCGCATCCGGGTTGAACGCCGGCGGTGGAGGAGAGGGGGCCGGCAGCGGCGCGCTCGTCCGCGGCGGGCGGGGCGGCCCCTTCACCCCACAGCCCGCGAGCAGGACGAGCGCGGCCAGCGCCAGGCGCTTCACTTAGAACTTGATGCCCACCATGCCGCGCAGCGCCTGCGCGGTCTCCAGCGACGGCGGGGCGGGGTTGGTGGGCGAGCCATCCCTCAAGCCGGCGAGCGGGAAGAGCACCGCCCAGGTGAAGGAGGCCATGAAGCCGTCCTCGGTCTCGTACTTGGCGCCCACGTTGAGCTCCAGGCCGAGCAAGCTGTCCGTGGTGGACGGGGTGGAGGCGGCGTACATCGAGCGCGAGCCGATCACCGAGCCGTAGAGCTTGAAGCCGTCCGCGACCTCGTAGCTGACGGTGGGCTTGAGGTACATGGCGTCCGTGATCCCGCCGAGGATCTCCCGGAAGAGGATCATGTCCACGCGGTAGTCCCGGTTGAACCGGAAGTTGTTGATCGCCGCGTCCGAGCAGGCGCCGGTGGTGGGAGAGCACGCGTACTGCGCGCCTTCGATCTGGCCCGCCGGGGCCTCGCCGTCCGCGTTGCGGTTCACGTTGGCCGCGGGCCGGTTGCCGAAGCCGGGCGCGCGGTCACCGGAGGCGAGCCCGAACTCCAGGTTGATCTTCAGCGCGTTGTTCATCAGCCGGTACTCGCCCTGGATCACGCCGCCGAACTGGAAGATCCCCAGCGACTGGCTCTCGGTGATGTTCTCCGAGTTGCCGGCCACGATCGCCCGGTTGCCGATCTGCCCGAACACCGCCACCGCCTCGAGCTCGACCTTGAAGTCCTTGCGCTCGAACTTCAGCCACACGTCCGGGATGTAGAGGGCGCCGCCGCGCGGCACGTAGCCGCCGTTGATGTCCGTGCGGTCCCCGCCTTCGCCCTTGAACGGCGCGCCGTAGTAGGTGACCGCGTCGTTGCGCTGGACGCGGTAGGTGAAGCGCAGGCCGTAGTTGAAGACGGACTGGTTGTTCTCGAGCTTCGCCTTCGCCTGCTGGTCGGTGTCCCGCCGCGCCACCGCGAGGATGAAGCTGTGGGCGTCATCGCTGTTGGAGAGGTCGAACGGCTGGCCCTGCTGGTTGACGCTGGCGCTGGTGGGCCCCTCCACGTTGAAGTCCAGCATCGGCGTCACGTAGAAGCCGTTGAACGGCTCGGTGACGAACATCACGCGGTCCACGGTGTCGCCGTGATCGCAGTCGGTGCAGTTGCCGTCGTTGTTCACCACGCCCAGGCCCCAGTGCGAGCCCATCCGACCGAAGCGCAGGATGCCCACCGGGGTGCTGACCTCGCCGTAGACGCGCTTGACGGCGATCGAGTCCGTGATCGCGTTGACGCCGCTGCGCGGCGGGACCTGGGACTCGGAGAAGAGCGAGAACTGCTCGCGGTTGCGCGTGAAGGCGTAGTCCGGGTTCGAGCCCCAGACCACGTTGTCCAGCGCGTCGATCTGCATCCGGATCCGCACCTCCTCCGAGATGTTGAGGGTGGGCTCCAGGCGCAGCCGCATGTTCACGCCCGCCATGGTCCGCTCGTCCGGCTTGGTGGTGGAGACCGGGAACAGGAAGTTGCCGCTCGGATCCGGGTTGTTCCACCGCCCGAGATCCAGCTTGTGGAAGAGGTCCGGCCGCGCGCGGAAGTAGCCGTCCAAGGTGAGCAGTTCGAGCTTGCGCTTCTCCTCGACCCACTCCTCCTGCCAGCCCTGCGCGACGGACTGCGTGGCCAGCTGCGCGCGGATCTCCTCGCGCATCTCCTTCTTGGCGCTCTCCACCTTGGCGTCCACCTCGCGGCGGACCTCCTCGGTCTCAGCGGGTGCGGGCGTGGCGGCGGCGGGCGCAGCGGGCGTGGCAGCGGCGGGCGCGGCAGCCGCCGGAGCCGGCTGGGCCTTGGGTGGGTTCTGCGCGAAGGCCGTGGCGGAAGCAACGAGCACTGCCGCCCACAAGGACTTGGCCATAACGATCGGTCTCCGGAGTACGTGCCGCTTGGAAGGGCGCGCACTTAAGCACGCGCACCTCGACTGTCAACGGCCAGAACACCCGAGGCGCCGCGCAGTTGAAACGGATCCGCCGAGCCTCACTTCGCGTGCTTTGGCGCCTCGCGCAGCTCGGTGAGCACGCCGCCGGTCCCCTTGGGGTGGATGAAGGCGATCCGGGCCCCCCCGGCGCCAATCTTCGGGACCGCGTCGATCAGCGGCGCGCCTCGGGCCTTGAGCTCCGCCAGCGCCGCCTCGATGTCCTCGACCTCGATACAGATGTGGTGGAGCCCTTCGCCCCGCTTCTCCAGGAAGCGGGCCACGCCGGTGTCCTCGCGGGTGGGGCAGATCAGCTCCACCCGGCCCAGGCCGTGGCCGAAGATCGCGGTGCGGACTGCCTGATCTTCGACAACTTCGATCTCGACCAGCTCCAGCCCCAGCGCGTCCCGGTAGATGGGGATCGCCTTGTCCAGGTCCTTCACGGCGATGGCGACGTGGTCCAAACCCTTCGCTTTGACGGTCATGCGGCGCACCTAAGCACGGCGCCGCGCGGGCTGACACCGGGGACAGTAGTGGGTGGTCCGTCCGCCCTGGACGAAGGACCTCACCGTGGCGCCACAACCGCGGCGGCCGCAGCGCTCGCCGGCGCGCCCGTAGATGAGGAACGGGTTCTCCGCACCGGGCTCCTCCACGTACTCGATCTCCTCCGCGCCGCCCTCCGCCTCCAGCGCGAAGGAGAAGGTGGCGTGGATGCTGCGCGCCAGCGTGCTCCACTCCGCCCGGGTGAGCGTCTTGGGCGCCCGCGCGGGGTTGATCCGGGCGCGGTAGAGCGCCTCCGCCGCGTGGATGTTCCCCAGCCCGGCGATCCGCGCCTGATCCATCAGCGCCACCTTGAGGGGCTGACCGGAGCGACCCACCGCCTCCGCCAGCTGCGCGCCGGTGAGCCCTTCGTTGAGGGGATCTCTGCCCAGGGCCTGGATCACCGGCAGCTCGCGCACCCGGTTGGACGGGGCCGGCTCAATGCGGCCGAACATCCGCGGATCCCGGAAGTGGATGGCCTCGCCGCTGTCCAGCTCGAGCCGCGCGCGGCTGTAGGGCTCCGGCTCGCCGGAGGGCCGCTTCACGAACTTCCCGGTCATCCCCAGGTGCGCGAGCGCGCCCAGCCCGTCCTCGAACCCGAGCATCAGGTACTTCCCTTTGCGCTCGGCGAAGAGGAGCCGGCCGCGGATCCGCTCGAACGCCTCGGGCGAGGCGCCGCGGAAGGTGCGGCCGCGCGAGGCGTGCGCGTGGACGACCTCTCGGCCGCTCAGCCAGCGCACCAGGGTCCGCCTCGCGAACTCGACCTCGGGAAGCTCGGGCATCGGTTCCGCTCCGCCGCTGCCTTTATCACCCCGGCAGTCGCTGCGTGAGCTCCAGCGCGGGGCGGAAGAGGTCCCCCTGCGCCTCCACCCGCTGGAGCACCTGTTCGGCCTCGAACACCAGCCGCTCGGGGGCGCGCGCGGCGAGCGCCTGCTCCACCTCTTTCCATGTCACGGGTGTGGAGACGGTGGGCCGGGCCTTCGCGCGCAGCGAGTAGACGTTGACGGTGGTCTTGTGGATGTCGTTCTGGCTCCAGTCCACCAGCACCTTCCCCACCCGCAGAGACTTCTTCATGTTGGAGACGATCTTCTCGGGGTGCTCCCGCGTCAGGTGCTCCGCCAGGTGCCGCGCGAAGGCCTTGGTCTGGTCGTACGTGACCGGGCTGTTGAGCGGGACGTAGAGCTGCAGCCCCTTGGAGCCGGAGGTCTTCACCACCGATTCCAGCGAGAGCGCGCGCAGGACCTGGCGCAGCTGCATCGCCACTTCCGCGCAGTCCAGCAGCGCGGCCGGGGCGCCGGGATCCAGGTCGAAGACCACCATCGTCGGCTGCTCCAAGCGCTTGGCGCGCGAGAGCGAGGTGTGCAGCTCCAGATCCGCGAGGTTCGCCGCCCAGACCAGCGTGGGGAGATCATTGGCGAGGCAGAAGTCGATCTGCCGCTCCGAACGCTCGCTCCAGACCGGCGCGGTGCGCACCCATTCAGGGCGGTGCGCTGGGCAGGCCTTCTCGTAGAAGAAGGGCCCTTCGACGCCGTTGGGGTAGCGCTTGAGCGTCAGCGGCCGGCCCCGGAGGTGGGGCAGCAGGACCTCGGAGATCCGGATGTAGTAGTCGATGACGTGGGCCTTGGTGAAGCCCGCCTCCGGGTAGAGCACCTTGCCCAGGTTGGACAGCCGCAGCTTCTTCCCGCCGACCTCTACCTCCGCCGCCTCGGTGTCCACGGGTCACCGGCTGGAGTGGGACTTCTTCTTGGTGTGGGTGCGGCCGTGGCGCGCGGCGTGCGCGCGGTGCCGGACCTCGCCGCTCTCCTCGCCCTTCCCCGCGGCCGCCAGGCTCTTCTTGAGGGCGTCCATGAGGTTGACCACCTTGGCCGGGGTCGTCTCCTCGGGCGAGGTGACGATCTCCTCGCCTTCGGCCTTCTTGTCGAGCAGCGCCAGGACCTTCTCGCGGTACTCGTCCTTGTACTTCTCTGGCTTGAACTTCGTGGTGAGCGAGTCGATCAGCTGCTCCGCCATCTCCAGCTCCTTGTCCTTCGGGGCGGTGGACTCACTGGGCAGCCCTTCGAGATCCGACTGCGGGACCACCTCGTCGGCGTAGAGCATGGTGGAGACCATCAGCCCCTCCTCCACCGGGCGCACGCAGCACAGGTACTGCTTGGTCCGCATCACCATGCGGGCGATCCCCACCTTGCCGGTCTTCCTCATCGCCTCGAAGAGCAGCGCGTACGGCTTGCCCGCGCCCTTGCCAGGGACCAGGTGGTAGCTGGACTCGAAGAAGATCGGGTCGATCTCCTCGAGCTTCACGAAGTCCTCGATCTCGATGGTGCTGGTGGCCTTGGGATCGAACTTCTGGAGCTCTTCAGGGGTGACGGTGACGTACCGCTCCGGACCGACCTCGAAGCCCTTCACCACGTGCTCGTAGGGGACCTCCTCGCCGTCCGCGGAGCAGACGCGCTTCTGCTTGATCCGCGCGCCGTCCTTGTCATGCAGCATGTGGAAGCGGACCTCCTTCTGTGAGACCGCGCTGAAGAGCTTCACCGGGACGTTCACCAAGCCGAAGCTGATCGCGCCGGTCCAGATGGGCCTTGCCATGGTGCGCCTCCAAAGGACGTTTTCCGTACCGGTCAAACGTCCTTCCCCGCGGCCGCGGGCGCAACGGGCGGCGAGCGTTGGGACGGCGCGCGGCGGGCAGCTCGCTCGCTTGCCGCTGGGTGACCGCGTGCTTACCCCTACTCCACCCAGGAGATCTCCATGCGAAAGACCCTTCGGCTGCTCTTCCTCGCCACCGCGCTCGCCGCGGCCGGCGCCTGCACCACCACCCAGCGCGTGAAGACGGAGAAGGCGCTCGCCACCGCGCTCATCTCCGACGAGCAGGAGAACCAGCTCGGCGAGCAGGTCCACCGCGAGCTGGAGCAGAAAGGCATCCGCTACATCAACGACCCCGCCGTGACCTCCTACGTGGACTCGGTCACCTCGAAGATCCTCTCCTTCGCGAAGAAGGACCGGCCCAACGTCAACTGGCACGTCCACGTGATCGACGACCCCAAGCAGGTCAACGCCTTCGCCACGCCGGGCGGCCACCTCTACGTCTTCTCCGGCCTGCTGCTCACCGCGGACACCGAGGCGGAGCTGGCGGGCGTGCTCGCCCACGAGGCGGGCCACGTGGTGGCGCGCCACTCCGCGCGGCAGATGGTCCAGGCGTTCGGCCTGGAGACGGTGGCGGGGCTGGCGCTGGGGGAGAACCCCAACCGGCTCGCCGCCATCGCCACCCAGCTGGCCGGCACCGGCGCGCTGCTGGCGTTCAGCCGCTCGGATGAGAAGGAGGCGGACGAGTACGGGGCCCGCTACTCCGCCAACGCCGGCTACGACCCGAACGGGATCATCCACTTCTTCGAGAAGCTCCAGGCGCAGCAGGGCAAGACGCCGAAGATCCTCACCTTCCTGCAGACGCACCCCGCGACCTCGGACCGGATCGCCGCGATCCAGCAGTACATCGCCGCCAACCGGCTGAGCGGCACGGACGTGGGCGCGGAGCGGTTGGCGCCGATCAAGCAGCGGCTGATGGCCTCCGCCGGCGGCGCGCCCACCGGCCAGCCGTAACCCAAGACGTTGGCTGTCTGACGCTTCGACACCGCGGGCGCGGCGGCCGCCGCGCGTGGGGTAAGCAGGCCGCGTGAGGGAGATGGCGTGAGCAGCAGCGTGGGGTGTCGAGTGCTGGTGGTGGAGGACGAGGCGTCCGCCCGCGAGGGGCTGGTCACGCTGCTGGAGCACCACGGCTTCGAGGTGGCCGAGGCAGACGAGGGCGGCGCCGCGCTCCAGCGGCTCGAGGCCGGCTTCGAGCCGGACGTGATCCTCACGGACCTCATGATGCCCAACATGAGCGGCTGGCAGCTCCACGACGCGATCAAGCGGCGCCTGCGCTGGCGGGACATCCCGGTGCTGGTGCTGTGCGGGATGAGCGAGTCCCAGCGCGGCGAGCTCCAGGTCGAAGGCGCGTTCGAGAAGCCGGTGCAGGTGGCGCCGCTGTTGGCGCGCATCCGGGAAGTGTGTGGCCTGCTGTGAGCGACTCCACGCCTCCGGTCAGCGTGCGCCCCACCCCGCCGATGGTGCGACTGGCGGCCATCTTCGCGGTGGTGGCCGCGCTGGCGCTCGCCAAGGCGGTGCTGATCCCGCTCGCGCTCGCCTTCTATTTGGCCTTCGTCCTCACCCCGCCGCTGAAGATGCTGGAGCGGCTGGGGGTGCCGCGCGGGCTCTCGGTCACCCTCACCGTGGCGCTGATGCTCGGCGTTCTCGGCGGCATGGGCGCGGTGCTCGCGTCCCAGGTGGATGATCTCTCCTCGCAGGTGGTGAAGTACTCGTCCTCCATGCGCCAGAAGGTGGGGCAGCTGCGCCAGGGGCGCGGCGGGCCGCTCGCGCTGCTCGAGTCCACCGTCAACCGGCTGGGGGACGAGCTGGACGAGAAGAACGTAGAGGTGAAGGCCGCGGCGCCGGTGCGGATCGTGGGCGAGCGGATCACCGCCCGGGAGCGGCTGGAGGCGCTCACCAGCGCCCTGCTCCAGCCGCTGTCGTTCGTGGCGATCGTCCTGGTGCTGGTGGTCTTCCTGCTCTCCCGCCGGGAGGATCTGCGGGACCGGCTGATCCGGCTGGTGGGGCGCGGGAAGGTCACGCTCGCGACCCGGACCATGGACGAGGCCGTGCAGCGGATCAGCCGCTTCCTGCTGGCGCTCTCGCTGATCAACCTCGGCTTCGGGATCGTCGTCGCCGGCGGGCTCGCCTGGATCGGCGTGCCGTACGCGCTGCTCTGGGGCTTCCTCGCCGGGCTGCTGCGCTTCGTCCCGTACGTGGGCTCGCTGCTGGCCATGGTGATGCCCACGCTGCTGGCCTTCGCCATGTTCCCAGGCTGGACCCCCACCCTGCTCACGCTGGCGCTCTTCGCCGGGGTGGATCTGCTCACCGGCTACTTCGCCGAGCCCGTGCTGGTGGGGCACCGCACCGGCGTCTCCTCGCTGGCGCTGCTGGTCTCCAGCATCTTCTGGGCGTGGCTGTGGGGCCCCATTGGCCTGCTGCTCGCCACGCCGCTCACCGTCTGTGCTGCAGTGCTCGGGCGGCACGTGCCGCAGCTCCACTTCCTGAGCGTGGCGCTCGGGGACGCCCCGGCGCTGGAGATGGACATCCGGCTCTACCAGCGCCTGCTCGCGCACGATCGCGGCGAGGCGGAGACGCTCGCGCTGCGCTGGATGAAGGAGAAGGGCTTTTTGGCTGCCGTGGACGAGGTCCTCGTCCCCGCGCTCTGCCACGCCGCGCGGGACCGGGATCTCGAGGAGATCACCGACGAGGACTTCTCCAAGGTGCAGGCAGACACGCTGGGGATCTTGCGCAGGCTGGAGCGGGTCAACCGCCGCGCCGTTCCTCCCTCTCCTTCCAACCCGACCCAGGTGCTCGGACTGCCCGCCTTCGCTTCCGCGGACGGGCTCCTGCTCGAGCTGCTCGCGCCGTGTCTGGCGGGCGCGGAGGCGCAGCTGGAGGTGCTGCCGCCCCAGACAGATCTCGAGGCCCAGGTGCGAGAGGTGGTGCGCCGCAGGCCGCAGGCCGTGTTCATCGCCACCCTCCCCCCCGAGGGCGGCGCCAAGGCCCGCTACCTCTGCCGCCGGCTGCGCGCCGCGCTGCCGCACGCCTCGGTCACCGTGCTGCGCCCCTCGCTCGGCAGCGATGACCCGGCCCGCTCCTCGGCCGCGCTGCGCGAGGCCGGCGCCGGCGGCGTGGCGGAGTCCATCCAGGAGCTGCTCGGGGCGCTGGAGCGGACCGTCATCCGCCGGCCGGTGACCCGCCTGGACCGGCCCGCCGAGACCGCGCCGGCACGCTCCGTGGCGCCGTAGCCTCACCTTCCAGGCGTGAGCTCGAGCCCCGTTCACCCCGAGCGAAGTCGAGGGGCGCTCGGGATCTCCACTCACGAGCGCTCCTCCCGTTCATCCGGAGCGATCGAGAGGCGGCTCTAGAGGGCGAGCTCGGGCGCCCCTCGACTTCGCTCGGGGTGAACGGGCGAGGGGCACGACCAACTTGCGGACACGCAGTTACGCCGGCGGCAGCACTCTCTTACGCCGCCACCAGCGGAAGCGGGTGCGCTCGGCGGACGCGGCGCTCTTCGCGTTCCCGGGCGGCGCGGCGCTGGGGCGCTCCTCGAGCGGCGGCGGCGCCTCGCCCACGGCGCGGGCGCCCTTGGCCTTCCCGCCCACGGACGCGTGCTCGAGGATGGCGTTGACCTCCCCGCCCACGATGATCACCAGCCCGCTCAGGTAGAGCCAGAGCAGCAGCACCATCACGCCGCCCAGCGAGCCGTAGGTGACGTTGTAGTGGCCGAACAGCGAGACGTACCGCGAGAAGAGCCAGGCCGCGCCGAGCCACATGAACGCCCCGAGCACCGAGCCCGGGGTGATGAAGCGGAACTGCTGCTCCACGTCCGGCAGGAAGTAGTAGCTGAGCGCCAGCAGGGTCATGATCGACAGCGCGGTGATCGGCCAGCGCAGGTAGGACCAGAAGGTCAGGAACTCGGTGCCCAGCTCCAGGTGCTCGAAGAGGCGGAAGCCCAGCTCGCTGCCGAGCACGAAGCCGCCGACCGTGAGCGTCACCAGCGCCGCACCGGCGATGGTCATCCCCAGCGCCGCGGACTGCGTGCGCAGGAACGGGCGGGACTCCTTCACGTCGTAGGCGAGGTTGAGCGCCTTGCGCAGCGCGTCCACCCCGCGCGAAGCGCTCCAGAGGGTGATCAACACGCCCACGGTCAGGAGCTTGGGGCGCGTCTGGTAGAGCAGCGTGTCCAGGTGCCCCTGCAGCACGGCGTAGGCGTCTTGCGGCATCAGGTAGCTCGCCCGGTCGAGCACCTGCTGGGCAACATCCCGGACCGGCAGGTACGCGCTCACCGTCACCAGGAAGAAGAGGAACGGGAAGATCGCGAACATGAAATAGAAGGAGAGCTGCGCGGCGCTGTCGGTGACCGCGTCCTCCTCGAACTCCTGGTAGAGCCGGCGCGCGAACTCCTTGAGCGTGATGCCGCGGACCCCCGGGATGACCATTCCTTCACCCTCCGTGCTGCGAGGCGAGGAAAGCTAGCCACTCCCGCGCCCGAGGGGGAGCGGCCTGTCCGCCGGGAGTGTTGTCCGGGCAAAAGGGGGCCAGGGTGCTTGGCGCCCGGCTTCGCTGGTAGCCTTGCGGGCCTGATGCGTCCGCTGCCCCTGCTCGTGCTGGTTCTGCTCTCGTCCGCGGCGCGCGCCCAGCCGGCTCAAGAGCGGCTGCCGGACTGCCAGGACGAGTTCGCCACCTGCCGGGAAGGCTGCACGCTCGAGTGGGGCACCGACACCGCGGCCCGCTACGAGCTGGGGACCTGCGTGGACAAGTGCGACGACGGACGCGAGGCCTGCCGCGCCACGCACCTGCGGGCGGCGCAGCGCAAGGCGGCGGAGCTCAAGCACGCCGAGGAGGTGCGCAAGCAGGAGGAGGAGGAGGCCAAGGCGCGGGCGCTGCGCGAGCAGCAGGAGAAAGAGCGGCTGGAGCAGGCCGCCCGCGACCGCGCCGAGGCCATCCGCCGCGAGGAGCTGGAGGCGGAGAAGGCGCTGGCCGAGCAGCGCGCCGAGGAGCAGCGCCTGGCACGGGAGAAGGTGGAGCGCGAGAAGGCGGAGCGCGAGCAGGCCGCCCGCGAGCAGATCGAAGCCCGGGAGCGGGCCATCCGCGAGAAGGCCGAGGCTAAGGCGGCTGCCATCCGAGAGAAGGCCGAGGCCAAGGAGCGCGCCGCCCGCGAGAAGGCCGAGGCCCGGGAGACCGCGCGCGCGCGTGCGGAGGCGCTACGCGCCGAGGAGGCGCAGGCGGACCGCGAGCTGGCGGCGGAGCGCGGCGCGGGCAAGCCCGTGGGCAAGCCGGAGGACCCGCCCCCGGAGTCGCTCATCCAGCCCGAGCCCGAGCGCGCGGTGGCCGCCGGCACGCCCCGGCCCGAGCCCGAGGCCAGCTCGCGCGGCGTGCAGACGGAGATCACCGAGGACGAAGGGCTCGCGCCCATGGACGACTTGATCGAGTCGTCTCAAGCGAAGAAGCCCGCGAGGAAGAAGGCCAAGGGCCACTCGTTCCGGTCGGTGTTCCCGAACTCGGCCAAGCCGTAGGGCCGCCGGTTGGGCGGATCAATCAGGGGTGCCCCGTTCACCCTCTGGGCGAACCGAGCTTGGGTGCCGCCCCTCGACTACGCGCCCACGGCGCTGACCTGAAACTTGCCGCGCCCCGCTCAGCCCGAGCGAAGTCGAGGGCCCGCCGATCGTAGGGACTCTCGCTCGTGGGGCCCTCGACTTCGCTCGGGCTGAGCGGACGGCCTCACCAAGACTGCTCTTCAGGCGCGCTGGGTGATCCGCACGCCCAGCAGCACCAGCGCCCCGCCCACGCCGATCTCCCAGTTCATCGCGTCCCCGAGGACCGCCCATGCCAACAGCGCGGTGGCCACCGGCTGGAGGTTGGAGAACACCGCGGCCTTGGAGGCGGCCATCCGGGAGAGCGCGTAGTACCAGAGCAAGTAGGCGATGACGGACGTGAAGACGACGATGAAGCCCAGGCACAGCAGCGCGGTGGTGGACGCGGCGGCGAGCGCGTGGCGGTCCCCCACGAACGGCAGCGCGGGCAAGCCCCAGAGCGCGCCCGCCGTCATCGTCCACGCGGTCACCCGCACCGGGCCGTGGGTGGAGACCAGCCGGCGGCCTTCCGCGCTGTAGACGACCCACGCCACCACGGCGAGGAGGATGAGGAAGTCCCCGAGCATGGGCCCGGTGGCGGCGTCCAGCCCGCGGCCGAAGAGCAGCACCAGCACGCCGGCGAACGCCACGCCGATCCCCGCCATCCGCCGCGGCGAGAAGCGCTCCTGCCGCAGCCCCAGCATGTAGAGGTAGATGCCCACCGGCGTGAGCGCGTAGAGGAGCGCGGCGTGCGCCGGCTTGGAGGCGGCCAGCCCGGTCAGGAACAGCCCCTGGTTCACCGGCCCGGCGAGGAAGCCCAGCCCCAGCATGGGCAGGCGCGCGCCCTTCGGGGGCAGCTTCCGCCCCGGCGTCACCAGGACGATCACGCTCAGCAGCGCGCCGCTCAGCAGCAGGCGCACCAGCGTGAGCGTGACCGGAGGGATCTCCGCGGTGGCGCGCTTGGCCGCGAGGTAGGTGGTGGCGCTGATCAGCGTGTGCACGCACAGCGCGACGTAGGTGGAGGCCCCTGGCGAAGATGGGTCCGGCGCCGCGCGGGGAGGTGGCGCGGGCGGGGCCCCGAGCGGCTCGGTCACGGGTGAAGCTGCTGGAGGGCCCATTGCGCGGCGCTTCGTACCAGGTCGCTCGGATCGCTGCAGAGCCTTCGCAGGAGCGGCTCGGCCGAAGCGTCTCTCCCCGCACCCAGCGCGTAGGCGGCGTTGCGGCGCAGCAGGTCGAAGCCCGCGCGCGCCAGGGCGGTGCCGGGCACCAGCGCCGCGTACTGTTCGGCGGTGAGCGCCGCCAGCTCCCGCACCCCGAGCGAAGCCACCGCGCGCGGGGCGAAGCGGGCGTCGTTCACGGGCAGCGTCCGGCGGTTGAGCGGGCAGACGTCCTGGCAGACGTCACACCCGAAGGCGAGCTCGGCGAAGGCGGCGCGCAGCGGCTCGGGCACCGGCTGCGCGTTCTCGATGGTCTGGTACGAGAGGCAGCGCCGCGCGTCCACCCGCCCCGCGCCATCCAGCGCCCCGGTGGGGCAGCCGCTCACGCACAGGCTGCAGCTGCCGCAGCGGTCCTCGGCGGGCCCGTCCGCGTACGCGTCCACCTCCGCGGTCAGCGCCAGCGCGCACAAGACCACCCAGGAGCCGTGCTCGGGGGTGATCAAACAGCCGTTGCGCCCCACGTAGCCCAACCCCGCGCGCGCGGCCCACACCTTCTCCATCAGCGGGTTGCTGTCCACCGAGCCGTAGATCTCCACCTCCGGGTGGCGCGCCGCCAGCGCCCGGCGCAGCGCGCGCAGCCGGTCCCTCAAGGTGGCGTGGTAGTCCCGCCCGCGCGCGTAGCGGGCGATGGGGGAAGGCTCCGCCGAGGCGTCCCCTTCGTAGCTGCAGGCGAGCGATACGACCGTGCGCGCGCCGGGGAGCAGGGCGCGCACGTCCAGCCGCTCCGCGGCGCGCGCGCCCATCCAGTCCATGTCCGCGGCCATCCCCGCCGCCAGCCACTCTCCGAGCGCCTGCGGCGGAATGGGCTCCGCGCGCGCGAAGCCGCACAGGTGGAAACCCGCCGCCAAGGCCGCCTCGCGCAGCCAGCGCGCGGAGAGCACCGCCGCCGCGCTCACGGCTTCGGCGGCGTCCAGGGGACGTCGGGGATGCCGGCGCGCAGGTTCGCCGCGCGCGCCAGCGTGAAGAGGAAGTCCGAGAGCCGGTTCAGGTAGACCACCACCTCGGGCGCCACCTGCTCGGCCCGCCGCAGCGCCACCACCCGCCGCTCGGCGCGGCGGCAGACAGTGCGCGCCAGGTGCAGCGCGCTCGCCGCGGCGCTGCCGCCGGGGAGGATGAACTGCCGCAGCGGCGGCAGCTCGCGGTCGTACCCGTCAATCGCGGCCTCCATGGCCAGCGCCCAGCCCGGCTGCACGTGCGGGATGTGCGCGTCCGCCTTGGTGCCAGCCGGGGTGGCGAGCACCGCGCCCACCGTGAAGAGCTGGTCTTGAAGCACCCGCGCGTGCGCCTCCACGTCCGGGGGCAGGCCCGTGGCGCGGGCCACGCCGAGCGCCGCGTTGAGCTCGTCCACCTCGCCGTACGCGTCCACGCGGGGATCGTCCTTGGAGACGCGCCCGCCCCCGAAGAGCCCCGTCTGACCTTCATCCCCCGTCTTCGTGTAGATGGTCACGGGGCGACGTCGTTCTCGGAGAAGTTGACGACCTTGAGGTCCTGCCCCACCGGCTTGACCACCAGCCGCAGCTCCTTGCGCAGCTTCATCCCGTCCGCGTCGATGGTGAGCGCGTAGACCAGCTCGGTGTCCTCGGCGCGGGCCGAGCGGCGCAGGAGCTTGTAGAAGACGCGCGGCTGCGGGCCGGCGGCCCCCACCCCGGACTCCTGGAGCAGCTTCTGCTCGTCCTTCACCCGGCGCGCGGCGAGGTCGGCGGAGAGCTCCAGCGCCTTGGCGTGGTCTCTCTCCACGAAGTAGCGGTCCACGAAGGCGGCGCCCACCGCGTCCGGATCGTTGGCGCGGGTGCAGCCGATGAGGGAGAGCGGGAGCAGGAAGCTGGCGCGGCGACCGAGGTCCATAAGGGCGGCGCCACCCTACCCTCGACCGCCGTGAAAGTCCCCCGGCTCGGCCCCCCTCCGCTCACCCCGAGCGAAGTCGAGGGGCGCTCGAGGGCCGACCTCCAAGCCTGCCCCTCGACTTCGCTCGGGGTGAGCGGGGGGCTTCCGCGGGACGGCGCCCTTAGAACTGCGAGGGCGCCGGGGAGGCGGACTTCGTGTAGAGGAACTTCACCACGCCCCAGCCCACCGCGATGATCACCGCGGCGAAGACCCAGGCCAGGTCGAACCCGTTGAGGTCGTTGGCGAGCAGCGCCTGGTAGTGGTTGCTGACCATGAAGAAGATCAGCGGCACGGACATATAGGTGTTGTGCTTGGAGCGCAGGCCCGCCAGCGCGGGGACCGAGGCGTCCGGCGCGGCGGCCGTGCCCTTGATCCCGGCGATGATCTTCCGCTGCGCCGGCCAGATCCGCATCCAGACGTTCATCATCATCATGGTGCCGAACAGCGCGCCCAGGTGGATGAACGCCGCGCGCGGCTCCATCAGCATCCGGAAGCCGAACATCACCGCCACGGCGAGGACGAAGGAGACGGCCGCGGCCACGGTCTCGTTCTTCCCGAGCGTCTTCCAGAGGATGTCGTAGAGGAAGAAGCCGAAGAGGACGACCGCGAAGCCGATCCCGCTGGCGACCAGGTTCTTCCCCTGGTCATCCGGGACCAGCAGGCGCCCCATGTAATAGACGATGCCCATCAGGAGCACGCCGGTGACCCAGGTGTACATGGCGCCCCAGCGGAACCAGTAGAGCGCGCGCGGCATCAGCTCGGGGACGACCTTCTTCTTCGAGTCCGCGTCGTAGGTCTTCGCCAGCTGAGCGTTCACGAAGTTGAAGAACCAGAGGTGTCCAATCCACATGATGCCGGCCACCACGTGGGTCCAGCGAAAGAGCGCGTCGAGCCAGCCGTTCACAGTTGGGTTCATTGCGAGCTTCCCTCCCTCAAGGATGCGTAGAAGGGCCCGGCTTCTATCACCTCGCGCTCAGAGGAGGCGCTGAAACTCGGGCAGGTCGAGCTTCCAGACCGGCACCCCGCAGTAACGCGGTCCCTCGGGACAGAACGGGGTGATTCCGGCTTCTTTTCGGAGCGTGCAGGGCGGCTGGATGTGCTGCGCGAGCAGGGGGTGGATCTTCCGCACCTGGCTCACCTCCTCCAGCGAGGCCCGCCAGATCTCCTCCTGCGCCGTGTAGCAGAGGCGGTGGACCCACTTGTGGTGGAGGTGCAGCAGGTCCCCGGACTCCTGGAAGCGGATGGGGAAGGCGTTGGGCAGCAGGTAGAGCGCGGACTCCTCGGCCACGCCCGCGGAGAGCAGCGCTTCGATGGTGCGCCACGTCCGGGTGAGCGTCTCCTGGTAGCGCGCCTTCGCCGCCGGCACCGCTTCGATCAAATCGGGGGTGATCACGTCCACCTCGCCCGGCATGAACTGGGCGTGGAGCACCGGCCGGGAGGCGGGCGTCATCCGGTGGCGCTGATCCTGGCTGTCCGCGGTGTGCGAAAGCTTCTTGGCGAAGGTGTAGTGGGCGTGGCCCAGCGCGCGGGTGAGCTTGGAGACGGTGGTGAGGACCAGCGCCTCGCCCAGATACGGGTTCTGCTTGGGCGAGAGCACCCGGTCTATGGCCTGCGCGTCCGAGAGCTCCGCGCGGGTCACCCCGAGCACGTCCCGCACGCCCTGCGCCACCGAGCTCTGCGCGTTGACCGAGTGATCCACCAGCCGCGCCCGGTAGCTGCCGAGCCGCTCGTCGAACTCCTTGAGGTACGCGCGGGCGCTGCCGCCGTTCGCCTTCAGGCGCCCCAGCTCGCGCAGCGCGCGGTACTCCAGCGTCTGCTCGAGCGGCAGCGGGTCTTCGATCCGCGCGAAGAACTGGGGATCGAGCTTGTTCACCTCGGCCACCATGGCCTTCACCATCAGCAGCGTCTCGGTGGGGACGTCCCACTGCTGGCAGAGCCGGTGGTAGCGGTGGAGCGTGACGCCCGAGATGGTGTGGTAGAGGTGCGCGAAGGTGCCGATCGGCAGCACGTAGCGGGCGATCTCCTGCGCCTTCTTCTTGATCCCCAGCGCCCACTTCTCCGGCGTGCGCTTGCGCGCGGGGAAGAGCCGGTAGAACTCCTCGGACACCTTGGGCGTGAGCAGCTCGATGAGCGCGCGGTAGCAGCCCATCATGTCTTCCATCGCCCCGCGGTAGAGCGCCTCCTCGCGCTCGGGCAGCGCGGGCACCACCACGTTGTTCGCCTTCACCTCCACGTAGCGCTGGCTCACCTGCTCGGAGTTGTAGAAGGGGTGGCTGTGGAGGAAGGACCAGATCGCCTGCCGGCTGACCTGCTCCACCGTGAACTGGAAGGTCGCGTGCTGCAGCGTGGTGTGGTGCCCAGCCGCGTACGTCTCCTGGGCGATCCGGTCCCGCAGCTGCCGCGCGGGCTCGTCCTTGCGGACGTCCGCGGGCGTGATCACCCGGCTGTTGTAGCAAGTGCGCGCGGTGGCCACGGCATTGTCGTACGGCTCGGTGAAGCCGTTGACGAGGGTCACCTTGGGAGGCGGCGAGCGGAACGGGGCGGTGGCGAGGATGGGGAGCTCCGGTGCGGACGGCGCGCGGAGAATGCCACCCCACTCCGACATCGAGCGCCCCAAAGTGCGCGAATCGATTGGTTTTGAGCCCACAGCGCCACTCCTTCTCCCACCCCTCTCTAATTGAGAATGATTATCAGAATTGAGATTCCCCGCTGCCCTCTGCTACGAACCATCCCGTGAAGCAACCCGCCGCGATCCTGGTCCTCGTCCTCTCCCTCTGCCTCCCGGCCAGCGCCGCCCAGGACGACGCCAGCGAGGAGGCCAGCCGCTCCTGGCAGCGGCTGGTGAGCCTGCTGCAGTACCTGGAAGCGGACTACCCGGCGGCCGTGGCGTCTGGCTCGCAGTTCGAGCTCCAGGAGCAGGCCTCCTTCATGGGCGAGGCGCTGGAGGCGGCGCAGGGGCTGGGCCCCGCCGGCGCGTCCTTTCTGCCGCGCCTGCGCTCGGTGCACGCGCGCGTGCTCAAGGCGGAGGATCCAGCCGGCGTCAGCCAGGAGTGCCGCGCGCTCGCGGAGGAGCTGGTGCGCGCGGGCGGGCTGACGCGCAGCCCGCGCCACGTGCCGGATCTCGCCAAGGGCGAGCAGCTCTACCAAGCGGGGTGCGCGGCCTGCCACGGCGTGTACGGTGCCGCGGCGGTCCCGCTCGCGGCCACCCTCACGCCTCCGCCCGCCAGCTTCCTCGAAGGTGATCGGCGGGAGCGGCTCACCCCGTACAAGGCCTTCAACGCGATCGGCTTCGGCGTCACCGGCACGGCGATGCCGGGCTACCCCACGCTGAGCGACGACGAGCGCTGGGACCTCTCCTTCTACCTCTTCACGCTGCGCCAGCCCGGCTGCGAGCACACCCCGCCCAAGGCCTCGCTGGAGCACCTGGCCACGGTCACCGACGCCGAGCTGGCGGCCCAGTTCGGCGCGGAGGAGGTGGCGTGCCTGCGCCGGCGCCTGGCGGAGCCGGATCACGAGCGCTCCCTGCTGATCGCCCGCAACGGCGTCTCGGACGCGCTCAAGGTGGCGCAGCAGGGCAACGCGCTCATGGCGCGCCAGGCGCTGGTGGACGCGTACCTCATGGGGCTGGAGCCGGTGGAGCCCGCGCTGCGGGCGCGCTCGCCCGAGCTGGTCTCCGAGCTGGAGCGGGCCTTCCTCTCCACCCGGCTGGCCGCGGAGCACCAGAGCGAGAGCCTCCAGGCCGAAGGCCGCGAGCTGATCTCCCTGTTGGACAAGGCGCGGCGCACCGCCGGCGGCAGCGGCCTGCCGGACTTCTGGTCCGTCTTCTGGGTGGCGGTCTTCATCCTGCTGCGCGAGGGCTTCGAGGCGACGGTGGTGATCGGCGCCCTGCTCGCGGTGCTCAAGAAGATGGGCGCGCGCGAGCACACCAAGCTGGTGCACGCCGGCTGGGGCTCGGCGCTGGGGGTGGGCGCGGTGGCGTTCGTCTTCGGCCAGCGGCTGCTCGCCGGCGCCAACCGCGAGTGGATGGAGGGGATCACCGCGCTGGTGGCGGTGGGCATGCTGCTCTACGCGGCGCTCTGGCTGAACGCGCGCAGCAACATGCGCAAGTTCATGGGCGAGCTGCGCGAGCGGATGCAGGGCGCGCTCGGACGCGGCAGCCTGGTGGGGCTCTTCGTCATCTCCTTCTCCGCGATGCTGCGCGAGAGCGTGGAGACCGCCATCTTCCTGCAGGGGCTGGCGCTGGACTCCAGCAGCGGCGTGGTGTGGGGCGCTGGCGCGGGGCTCCTGGCGCTGGTGGGCTTCGTGCTCTTCGTCAGCCGCTACGGCTACCGCCTGCCCATGAAGACGCTCTTCAACGCGTCCACGGTGATGCTGGTGGCCACCGCGGTGGTGCTGCTGGGCAAGGGGCTGCGCGCGCTGCAGGAGGTGGGCTTCCTCCCGCTGCGGCCGTTCGGCGCCTTCCACGTGGACGCGCTGGGGCTCTACGCGGACTGGGTGACGCTCCCCCCGCAGCTCGTCCTGGGGGTGGCGCCGCTGTTGCTCTGGTACTTTCGCCGCAAGCCGGACACGTCAGGCGCGCTCGGACAGGTGAGCGGTCACTTCCCGAAGCGGTGAGAGAAGCGCAGGGACTCCGGGTAGGGGAAGACGTCATCCTGGATGTCCTGGCGGATCCGCTCCTGCTTGGAGATCCAGAAGGCCGGATCCGCGAGCTCCCCGTGCAGCTCCATGAAGAGCTCGCGCGGCCGCCCTTGCGGGAAGAGGAAGGTGGGGAACTGCTCGGGGAAGACGTCATGCGGGCCCACCGCGAACCAGGGCTCGCTGGAGAGCTCCTCCTCGTTGCGTGAGGAGGTGGGCATCCGGCGGAAGTTGCAGTCGGTGAGGTAGGCCACCTCGTCGTAGTCGTAGAAGACCACGCGGCCGTAGCGGGTCATCCCGAAGTTCTTGAGCAGCAGGTCTCCCGGGAAGATGTTGGCCGAGGCCAGGTCCTTCACCGCGTTGCCGTACTCCTCGATTCCTTCGCGCAGCTTCGTCTCGTCCGCGTCCGCCAGGTAGACGTCCAGCGGCACCAGGCGGCGCTCCACGTAGAGGTGCTTGATCACCACGCGGTCCCCGTCGAACTCGAGGCGCGAGGGGGCGATCCGCGCGAACTCCTCGAGCAGCGAGGGATGGAAGCGATCCTTGGGGAAGGCCACGTCGGAGAACTCGAGCGTGTCCGCCATCCGTCCCACGCGGTCGTGGTACTTCACGAGCAGGTAGCGGTCCCGCACCGTCTGCTCGTCGGTGTCCTTGGGTGGGGAGAACCAGTCCCGGATCACCTTGAAGACGTAGGGGAAGGACGGGAGCGTGAAGACCACCATCACCATCCCGCGCGTGCCGGGCGCCACCACGAACTGATCCGTGGAGTGGAGCAGGTGCCGGTGCAGGTCCCGGTAGTGGAGCGTCTTGCCCTGCTTCTGCAACCCCACCAGCGTGTAGAGCTCTGCCTTGGGGCGCGTGGGGAGCAGGGACTGGAGGAAGTCCACGTAGGCGGAGGGCACCTCCATGTCGACCATGAAGTACGCGCGCGCCAGGCTCAGCAGCCGGCCGATGTGCCGGGTCTCGAAGAGCACCGTGTCCACGTAGAGGCGGTGGGCCTCGTCCTGGAGCAGCGGCAGCACGAACGGGAAGATGTCGTTGCCGTTCTGCGCGCGGCCGATCAGGTAGGCCGCCTTGTTGCGGAAGAAGAGCGAGCTCAGGACCTGGAGCTGGAAGTTGGGGCGGCGCTCGCCGCCTTCGGGGAACTTCCCGGCGGTGGCGAAGGCGATCCAGTCGAGATCCCGCTCGAGGTTCGCGAACTCCTTCTTCAGCCCGAGGCTCTGGAGGATCTCCTTGAAGGTGGTCCGCAGCTCGCCGGTGCCCGGGTAGAAGCACTGGTAGGTGGGCGTTTGATCGTCCAGGTGCTCGGTGCTGACCGCGGGGCGCCAGAAGATGAACTGGTTGTTGTAGTAGCGGCGGTCCAGCACCCGGCAGGCCACCGTGTTGTAGAAGGTCTCCGCGCACTCGGGCTGGTGGTGCTCGTAGAGCAGGCCGATGTACGCGGCCTTGATGTGCGGCCAGATCGATTCGTCGTCCCGCGCGGCGGGGAAGCGCTCGCGCACCGCGAGCACCGCCTCCTGCACCCGCTGGTCGTACATCTGGATGCGCGCCTTGCTCGCCTCCCTGCCCTCCTTCCACTCGGACCGCTCGAAGCGCTCGCGGGCGGCCCGGCTGGCGCCGCGGAAGAGCCGATAGTGCTTGTCGAAGCCGTCGAGGATGGTCTCGGCGATGTCGGTGGTCAGCGTGTAGCTCATGGCGCGCCAACGGTAGCGCAGTCTTGTCTCTGGTATGTCTTGCCCTCGCAGCGCCCCCGACTGAAGGGAGAGCACCCTTGCCCACCACCGCCGCCGCGGCCTTGGCCCCCTCGCGGATCCGCTGGACGTGGATCTTGGACCGCCGCGCGGACGCGGCCTGGTACGTGGGCTCCGCGCTCGTGGGCTGGCTGTACCTGGGGCTGGTGCTTCTGCTCGGCAGAGGACTCGCCCGCCCCATGGAGGACGCGTTCGCGAGCTTCACGGTGGGCGGCCACACCGTGGCGCTGACCTTGAAGCTCCTGGTCGTCACCTCATGGGCGGTGTTGCTGGACGCGCCGCACCTGTGGGCCACGCTGGGCCGGACCTACTTCGACCCGGACGAGTGGAAGCTCCGCCGCGGCGTGCTCTGGAAGGGCTGGCTGTTCTTCCTGCTCGGGCCGGCGGTGGTGCTGCTGCCGTACGTGGCGGCGCTGCTCGGGTGGATCTCCCCGGGCAGCGGCGCGCTCACCCTGGGGCGGCTCTTGCTCTTCATCGGCTTCCAGCTCTGGGCCTACTACCACGTGGTCCGCCAGCACTGGGGCTTCGTCGCCCTCTACAAGCGGAAGAACGACGACTCGGCGCCGATGGAGAACCGCGCGGACTTCTGGTTCTTCAACCTCTCGCTGTACCTGCCGCTCGTCCTGTTCCTGTGCGCACCCTGGTACGGGCAGACCGGCCTGCCCGCCACCGGCATCCAGCTCCCGCTCTTCCACGGCTGGGCGATCTCCGACGTGCTGCGCCCCATCTGCCAGGTCCTCTACCCCGCCACCCTGCTGGGCTACGCCGCGTTCCAGCTGGCGCGCTGGCGCGCCGGCGTCCCCCGCAACGGCCCCAAGCTCCTCCTGCTCGCGGCGATCGTCCCGTTGCATCTGGCGGTGTTCTCGCACCCGGTGCTGGCGCTCTTCATCACGCCGATCGTCACCGTGGGCCACAACCTGCAGTACCACCGGATCGTCTGGAGCTACGGCCGCAACAAGTACGCGAACGACGCGAGCGGCAAGTACGCGGTGGCGCGCCGGCTCTTCGGGAGCGTGTGGATCTACGCCGCGGTGGGGCTCGTCTTCACCTTCGCGTTCTACCGGGGGCCGTGGGTGGACTGGGCCCGCCGGGCCGGGAGCGAGGCGCTGGACCGCGCGCTCTTCCCGGCGCTGGGCGCCATCGCCCAGGTGCAGGAGCCCTCCGCGCTGGGCCTGGGGACGCTGGTGACGATGTGGTTCATCCTCGGCTGGGCCATGCAACACTACTACCTGGACTCGAAGATCTGGCGGGTCAGCCGGGACGCGCAGGTGGCGAAGTCGCTCAACGTCTAGGAGGCTTCAAGGCGCGACGCCATGTCCTGCCCCCCTCCGGAGCTCCTGCAGTCCTTCGAACGCCAGGAACTGGTGGACGAAGCCGTCCGCGCGCACGTGCTCGCGTGCGCCCGCTGCGGGCAGGACCTCCAGAAGCTGGCGTCGCGGGCCGGATCCGACGAGGCGACCGGCACCGTGGGCGGGCCGCCGGCCGCGCCGGAGGCCCTGCCCACCGGCACGCGGATCGGCCGGTACGTGGTGCTCGGGGAGTTGGGCAGCGGGGGGATGGGCGTGGTCTACGCCGCGCACGACCCGGACCTGGGCCGCAAGGTGGCGATCAAGCTCCTCCAGGTCTCCGCCTCGGACGCCCTCCACCCCACGCAGGCCCGTTCGCTCCTGGTGAGCGAGGCCCAGGCGATGGCCAAGCTGGCGCACCCCAACGTGGTCTCGGTCTTCGACGTGGGGATGGTGGACACCCGCGTGTTCGTGGCCATGGAGTACGTGGACGGCCAGACCTTACGGCAGTGGTTGGCGGAGAAGCCGCGGACGCAGGGGGAGATCCGCGTGGCGATGCTGGAGGCGGCGCGGGGGCTGGCGGCGGCGCACCAGGCCGGGCTGGTGCACCGGGACTTCAAGCCGGACAACGTCATGGTGGGGAAGGACGGACGGGTCCGGGTCATGGACTTCGGCATCGCCCATCCGATCAGCGAGGGCGACGCCGCCGAGAACGCAGGGCGGATCAAGGGCACCCCGCCGTATCTCGCTCCGGAGCAGCTGGAGGGCGCAAAGGCGAACCAGCTGACCGACCAGTTCTCCTTCGGCGTCACCCTCTACGAGGCCCTCTACGGCGTCCGCCCCTTCCCGGGGCACCCCCTCAAGCGGGACCCGGCCACCCGGTGGATCCTCCCTTCGCCGCAGGGCGCAGAGGTGTCCCCTGCCCTGCGCCGGATCGCCCTGCGCGCGCTGGCGGTCTCCCCGGCCGAGCGGTTCCCGAACCTGGCCGCGCTGATTGAGGCCCTGGCCGTGGATCCTCTGGCCCGCCGCCGCCGCCGGATGCTCGGCGCGGCGGCGGTGCTCGCGGTGGCGGCGCTCATCGGCGGGTTCCAGTGGCGGCTCGCGCGCAGCCGGCAGCTCTGCCGCGGCTTCGAGGCGGCGCCCGCGCGCCTCTTCGACGAGGCCAAGCGCAAAGCCATGAAGGACGCCTTCGCCGCCACCGGCCTGCGCTACGCGCAGGACAGCTACGCGCGCGCCGAGGCGCTGCTGGATCGCTACGCCGCCCGCTGGGCAGAGGCGCGGACCGAGGCCTGCGAGGCCACGCAGCTGCGGGGCGAGCAGCCTGCGGAGGTCCTCTCCCTGCGGATGATCTGCCTCGACCACCGGCTGGAGGAGTGGAGCGCGCTGACTGACCTGCTCAGCCGGGCGGACGCCGAGCTGGTGCGGCAGGCGGTGGTCGCCGCCCACGCCCTCACCCCGCTGGACGGCTGCGCGGACATCGCCGCGCTCAAGGCGCCCCTGCCCCCGCCGGCAGACCCGAAGGTCCGCGCCCAGCTGGAGGAGCTGCGCTCGCCCCTGGCGCAGCTCAAGACCCTGCTGGACGCCGGAAAATACCGAGACGCGAATCAGCGGGCCGGGCCGCTCCTGGAGCGGGCGCTCGCCACCGGCTACCCACCGCTGCGTGCCGAGGCGCTCTACTACGCTGGGATGGCGCAGGCCCGGAACTCCACTGCGAACGCCCGCTCCGACGCCGCGGCGACCCTCCGGCGCGCCTTCGCGGAGGCGCTCTCCGCCCGGGATGACGGCCTCGCGCTTCAGGCCTGCAGCCGGCTGGTGCGGGAGCTGTGGGAGCAAGGGAGCTTCCCCAAGGCAGAGGAGTGGGGCGAGGTTGGGCTTGCGCTGAGCGGCCGGCTGGAGCGGGCCAGCCGGCAGCGCTCGGAGCTGCTGGTGCAGCTGGCCGGCATGCACTGGCGCAAGGGCGAGCTGGCGCAGGCGGGCCAGCTGTTGGACCGGGCGTGGCAGGTGGGAGATCTCGCCGGAGAGGGTGAAGCCCGGCGGGCGAGCATCTTGAACGCGCGGGGCCTGCTCCTGGCGGAGATGGGCGAGCCCGCCGCCGCCCTCGAGGCCTACGCCAAAGCCTCGGAGATCGACACCCGCCTCTACGGTGCGAGCCACCCGGTGACGCTCGTGGTCCGCCTCAACTGGAGCATCGCGCTGGGTGACGCAGGGCGGGCCCGGGAGGCGATAGACATGGGGGAGCGCAACCTCGCTGCGCTGGAGGCCACCCTGGGGGCGGCCGATCCAAACACCCTGGGGCAGCGGAGCACGCTGTCCGTGCCGTGGCTCCTCTTGGGAGACGCGAAGAAGGCCAACGCGCTGGCCGCGCGCGCCCTGGAGGGCTTCATCGAGCACCTGGGGCCGCAGCACCCGCGCACAGGGATCGGCTACGCGCAGCTGGCGGACACGGAGCTCGAGCTGGGGCGCACCCAGCAGGCGATCCGCCTCTACCGCCTCTCGCTCGACCTCCTCGATGGCAAGGACGCGAAGAACGCCGGGCAGACCGTGAGCACGCTCAACGGGCTGGGGCGCGCGCTGCTCACCGAGCGGCGGGCCACGGAGGCGCTGCCGCTGTTCGAGCGGGCGCTGGAGATGGTGAAGGGCCAGAACGGCCAGGGGCTGGACCGCCACCGGGCCGAGTTGGGGGTGGCGAGCGCCCTGTCCCAGCTGAAGCGGGATCCTGCGCGGGCGCGCGAGCTGGCGAAGCAGGCCGCGCCGGGGCTGGAGAAGCTCGGGCGAGCCCGGCTGGCCCGGGAGGCGAAGGCGCTGGCGCAGGAGACGCCGTAGCGAAGCTGCGGGCCGCGGCCGCCCCTTGGAATGACTGGCCCGCTGGACTACGTGGGGCGGATGTCTCTCGCCCTGACCCTGGCGCTGTTCGCCGCCACCCCGCCACCCGCGCTCGCGCCGCTGGACGCGCTCTACCCGGAGCTGGACGCGCTCTACATGGCGCTGCACCAGGCGCCGGAGCTCTCGCTGCAGGAGACGAAGACGGCGCGCACGCTGGCGGAGCGGCTGGGCAAGCTCGGCTACAGCGTGACCACCGGCGTGGGCGGCAACGGCGTGGTGGCGGTGCTCAAGAACGGCGCGGGCCCCACGGTGATGCTGCGCGCGGACCTGGACGGGCTGCCGGTGAAGGAGGAGACCGGCCTGCCCTACGCGAGCAAGGTGGTGGCCACGGACGCGAGCGGCGCGCAGGTGCCGGTGATGCACGCGTGCGGACACGACGTGCACCTGACCTCGCTGGTGGGCGCGGCGGCGCTCCTGATGAAGGCGAAGGCGCAGTGGCGCGGCACGCTGGTGCTGATCGGTCAACCCGCGGAAGAGGTGGGCAAGGGCGCACGCGCAATGCTCGCGGACGGCCTCTTCACCCGGTTCCCCAAGCCCGACCACGCGGTGATGATCCACGACCAGGGCTTCCTTCCGGCCGGCAGCGTGGCAGTGCCCAGCGGTCCGGTCTGCGCGAACGTGGACTCGGTGGACCTGACGCTCTTCGGCAAGGGCGGCCACGGCGCGGCGCCGCACAAGACGATCGACCCCATCGTGCTCGGCGCGCAGACGGTCCTGGCGCTGCAGACGGTGGTCTCCCGCGAGAGCGATCCGCTCGAGCCGGCGGTCGTCACCGTGGGCGCGTTCCACGCCGGGACCAAGCACAACATCATCCCGCCCGAGGCGAAGCTGCAGCTCACCGTCCGCTCCTTCACCGAGCCGGTGCGCGCGAAGCTGCTGGCGAGCATCGAGCGGATCGCCACCGCGCAGGCAGCGTCGATGGGCGCGCCCAAGCCGAAGGTGGTGGTGGACAAGGGGCCGCCCGCGCACGCGAACGACCCGGCGCTCGCCGAGCGCACCCGCGCGGCGCTGGGCAAGGCGCTCGGGGAGCAGAACGTCCTCCCCTTCCCGCCGCTGCTCGGCGGCGAGGACTTCGCCGAGTACGGCAAGGCCGGCGTGCCCGCGGTGATCATCTGGGTGGGCGCCGCCGACCCCAAGGCGTACGCCGCGGAGAAGGCCGGCGGCCCTCCGCTCGTGGGCACGCACTCGCCGCAGTTCGCCCCGTCCAAGCAGGGGACGCTCAAGACTGGCGCCGCTGCGCTCACGGTGGCCGCGCTCGAGCTGCTGGGGAAGCCGTGAGGCGCCTGGCGCTCGCGCTGCTGGCGGTGGCGGTCGCTGGCGGCTGCAGCTGCCAGTCGGTGGAGACGTGCAAGGCGGGGCAGACCACCGGTGCGCAGCCACTGACGCCCACGCCGGACGCGGGGCTGCTCGCCTACGCCCACGCGCACAACGACTACGAGCACCCGCGCCCGCTCGAGGACGCGCTCGCCGCCGGCTTCCACAGCGTGGAGGCGGACGTCTACTACGCGGATGGCCGCTTCGACGTGCGCCACGGCGCGCTGGACGGGGCGAAGGGGACGCTCGAGGGGCTCTACCTGGCGCCGCTGCAGGAGAAGGTGACCGCCCGAGGCTCCGTGCTCGGAGACGGCGAGCGCTTCACCCTGTGGATCGACTTCAAGGACTCGGACAGCCGGATCACCGAGGCGCTGCGCACGCTGCTCGCGAAGTACCCGATGCTCAGCCGCGCGGACGAGGCGGGCATCACCGAGGGCCCAGTCACCATCGCCCTCACTGGCGACGCGGGCGCGAAGGGGCGCTACGCGGACTCGCCCGCGCCGCGCTTCGCCTTCCGGGACAGCAATGACTTCCACCCGGAGGATCCGCCCGCCGACCTGCGCTGGCGCTACTACGCGCTCAGCTGGGGGACCTACGTGCCGTGGAACGGAGACGGTGCGCCCTCCGCCGAGGCGGAGCGACGGCTGGGCTGCCTCGCCGCTAACGCGCACGCCTCGGGGCGGAAGCTGCGGCTCTACGGCGCTCCGGACAAGCCGGCGGTGTGGGAGCAGCAGGTCCGCTTCGGCGTGGACTTCATCGGCACCGACAAGCTCGAGGCGCTCTCCGCGCTGCTCGCAGGGAAGTGACAGCCCGGCTTGAGCTATAGCGCCCGGATGATCCACCGCCTCGCCCTGCTCGTGCTGTGCGTCTGCCTCCCCGCCTCCGCGAGCTTCATCAACTACGCATCGCGGGAGATCAACGTGAAGGTCGTCTACGTCGGCCCCGGGCAGGGGCCGCACACCAACCTCACGTACATCTACGGAAAGACGAACCCCGAGGCGAAGGGGAAGATGGTCCAGCTCGCCACTGAGGGGGGAAAGACCCAGTTCTTCGACTTCCTGCCGCTCTCGCTGGGAGAGATCCGCGGCTTCAAGGTGCGCTTCCACCTCTACACGTCCGTCTCTGAGCCGGGCTACGCGGAGTCCCGCCGGTTGATCCTCAAGGGCGTGGACGGCCTCGTCTTCGTCGCCCAGAGCGATCCCAAGCTGGCGAAGGAGAACATCCGCGCCTTCGACGAGCTCAAGGCGGATCTCGCGTCGCTCGGGTACGACTGGAAGGCGATGCCGCTCGTCGTGCAGTTCGACGGCAGAGACGCGGCCAATGCCCGCCCCGTCGAGACGCTGCGCGCCGAGCTCGGGCTGAGCTCGCAGCCCCAGTTCGAAAGCGTCTCCACCACCGGCGTGGGCGTGTTCGACTCGCTCAAGTCCGTGGCCAAGCTGGTGCTGATGGAGCTGCGCCGCGGCGCTGGGCCGGCGGACGCGGGCACTTCCGCAAAGCGCTGAAGCGCTGGCTGTTCGAGACCGCGGTCCGGCCCTCCGTTCACCCCCAGCGAAGTCGAGGGGCGCGCGGAAGATCTTCTTCCCCGGAGTTGGGGCTGGGACGTCCAACCACGGCCCCCCCGCCGGAGCTCCGACATGACCCGCACCGCCCTGACCCTCGCCCTCCTGTGCACGCTGGCCCCGAGCGCCGCCCGCGCCCGGCCCGTGTCCGGCACGACCGAGACGCTCAGCATCAGCAGCGGTGCCGACGTGCGGTCGCTCTCGCACGACTGGCTGATCCTCGCCGACGGCAAGCGCACGCTTGGCGCGGGGCTGCGCTTTGCGATGGCGGACGGCGGCCTCTCGGACAGGCCAATCCAGTTCACCGATCTCGCCTTCCTCGACCTGAACGGCCGGTTGAGCCTGGGCGGCAAGGGCGAGCTCTTCGCCTCGGCGGTGCTCCTGCCCAAGCAGCCCAGCGACGCCGGCGAGCGGATCTGGCAGGGATCGGCGCTCGGCGCCCGTGTGGGCTTCGCCGAGAGGTTCGCCCTCCAGCTGCTGGGACAGGTGGGCCCGCTGATGAGCCAGCCCGGGCTCTGGTCGTCCACGGAGCTGAAGGTGGAGACGCGCTACAGCATCGACCAGAGCCTCTTCTTCCAGGCCGAGCTCGGCGGCGGCGCGACGGGGCTCCATCGGCCCGGCGCGCCGTTCTGGTTCGCGGAGGTGCTCGGCGGAGGAGACGTGGTCTTCCGTGCACCGCGGATCATGGCCGTCTGGGTGGGCGCTCAGGTCCGGGTGCCGATCGGCCTCACGCCCTCCGACGAGCTCTTCCCGAAGACCCGGCTCAACTTCCGGGCGGGCAGCTCGCTCACCTTCGTGAAGGAGTGGGACATCTACGCGGAGCTGGTGTTCATCGACCGCGGAGATCTCGCGGTGCCGGGGACGACGCTGCCGATCCTCGACGGCGGGTTCGATCAGCGGGTGATCACGCTGGGGATCACCCGGCGCTTCGGCGAAGAGGCGCGGCAGTCGCGCGACTACGACGAGTAGGGCTGGAGCTCGGTGCCGCCTCTCGACTTGCCTGCCCCGAGCGTCAGCCGAGGGGCTCGAGGTGAACGGAGGGCGGGAACACGAGCGCCCCTCGACTTCGCTCGGGGTGAACGGTTGGCTCCGGGGGCTTAGGCCGAGAACGTGATCCCCGGTCCAAACCAGAGCAGCGTCGCCGCGGCGACGGCGAGGCCGACGGCCAGCCACGCGTTCGAGCGCGGCAGTTCCGCAGGGGCGCCGCTGCCCAGCGCGCTCTTCCCCGCCCGAAAGGAGAGCGGCAACCAGACCAGCATGAACGTCCCGCCCACCGTGGCGAGCCCGGAGGTGAAGGCGAAGCGCGGGCCGTGGACGTTGCGCAGCGCCGCGAGCGTCATGAAGCCGCCGCCCACCACCAGCCAGGGCAGCAGCGTCAGGCGCCGCGCACGGGCCACCGCCTCGGGCCCGGGCGCGCCCAGGTGGACCGCCAGCCGCGGGCGGAGCGCGAAGAAGAAGCCCACGGTCAACCCGGCGCCCAGGGCCGAGAGGACGAAGCCCAGCGGCCGCGGCAGACCTTCGAGGAAGGCGCCCCAGTCTCCGAAGTGGAAGAGCGGATCCGTCATGAGGTAGCCCGCGCCCATGAAGAGGTTCACCGCCGCGACGAGCCAGAGCGCGTAGTGGCCCCAGCCGCGAACCGCGCGCAGCGCCGCGAACGCCGCGCCGCCCAGCGCGAGGTTGGCGAGCGTCCCCATCGCCTTGATCGCCCGGTTTGGCCCCACCCCCAGCGCGTCCCGCTCGCAGTCGCACCAGGCGCTGGAGACGGCGATCAGCTTTCCGCCGAGCGCAACGCAGGTGAGGCCGTGGCCCAGGCCTTCGTGGATGACCTTCGCCAAGACGTAGGCGCAGACGGCGATCGCCAGCGCGGTGGGGACGTCCGGCCTTTGGCCTGTCGCGCTCACCCTCCGGCCTGCGCCGGGAAGTACCGGTCGTCCTTTCGAACCACGCGGTTCTCCCGCACCAGCTTGATCAAGCTGGCCTGGGCGCTGCGCTCGGCGATCGGGTGGAGGAACTCCGGCGTGTCCGCGTAGGCGGTGGCCACCACCTCCTGGAGCGTGACGCCCGCCGCGGGGATGGCCTGCAGCACCAGCCGCTCGCGGTGCTCCCGGTGGGAGAGGTACTCGGAGAGCTTGTTCACCCCGTCCGGGATGGCCGGCCCGTGGGCCGGGTAGATCGTGGAGACGGGCAGCTCCTTGAGCCGGCGCAGCGAGGCCAGGTAGTCCGTCATGTCGCCCTCGGGCGGGTCGATCACGATGGTGCCTACGCCGGCCACCATGTCTCCTACGACCGCCGCCTTGGAGACGTCGTCCACCAGGCACAGGTGCCCGCGCGCGTGGCCCGGTGTGTAGAGGACATTGAGCTTCATCGCGGGCGTGCCCTGGAGGACGATCGTCTCGCCCTCGGCCAGCACGCGCCCCACCGGACCGTCCAGACGGTCCGCGGTCTTCTCGTGGCACCAGATGGGGATCTTCAGCCGCTCGGCCACGGCGCGCGCGCCGCCAATGTGATCCAGGTGGTGGTGGGTGAGGAAGACCGCCTTCGGCCGCTTGCCCTCGGACGCCAGGCCGCTCACCAGCGCGATCAGCTTCGCGTACTGGCGCACCTCTGCGGCGCCGGGATCCACGATCAACAGCTCTCCGTTGCCGAGCACGTAGCAGTTGGTGTGCGTGGCGGGCGGGAGCGTGGGCGTCTCCAGCGGGAAGAGGCGAATCCCGCGCTGGAACTCGATCCGCACGGCGATCCCGCCGGGGCAGTGCGGCTGCTGGCGCAGGCGCGCGGCCGCGTCCTCGGGGGTGCTGAAGGTGGTGAAGGTCTGCAGCGCGTGCAGGTTGGGCGGGTGGAGCAGCGCCGTCCCCAGCTCCCACCGCACCAGCGCCTCGGCGGGGCGGACCCAGGCCGCCTCGGCGAGCTCGCCCGGCCAGAAGAGCGCGTTGGCGTGGGCCGGCGCCTCCACCAGGAAGAACCGGGCGTCGAAGCGGGACGGCATGAAGGTGGGGGTGATCCACCGCCCCGCGTCCAGGAAGTCCGAGGCCCGCAGCGTGAGCCCGTGGTCCTTGAGCAGCTCCGCGAAGCCGCGCTTGCGCTCGAGCAGCGCCTCCCGCGCGGCGGAGACCTGCACCTGGCTCAGCTTCTCCGCGCCTTGCGCGATGAGGACGCCCGTCTCCTCGAGCAGCTCGCGGGCGGCCGCCACCCGCAGCGCCGCGTCCAGCCCCTGCGCTCCTTCCACGGGCAGCTGCGCGTCCTGCGGATCCACCTTCCCGCCGGGGAACGCGTAGAAGCCGCCGGCGAAGGAGAGCTGCGCGCCGCGCCGCAGCCAGAACAGCTCCACGCCCGCGTCGCCGTCCTTGGGCGGGACGCGCCGGAACATCACCACCGCGGACGCGTCCTTCGTCTTCGCCACGCCCTCGGGCCGGGGGATGCCCGGCAACGCCTCGCTCATTCCGCCTCTCCCGTGCTCCCGGTCAGCTTCGCCAGCACCGGCCTCGCCGCCTCCAGCTGCTCCGGCCGAACGTAGACGCGCGAGAGCCGCACCGCGCTGCTGTAGCGCTCGTAGAGCGGCGTGTAGCGGGCCACCTCGGTGAGCCGGCCGCTGGAGACGTCCACGATGTAGAGGCTCGGCCCCTCCCCCTCCTCGAAGTACTTGGAGAGCACCCCCCGCGACTCCACCGTGAAGTGTTCCACCTGCGCCTCGTTGAGGGCGCTGGCGATCGCCGAGAGCTCGTAGCCCTCGTCGCGTTCCGTGAACTGGGCGAGCAGCTTGAAGCCGCGCCGGGCGACGATCCGCTCCGCCCACGGGTTCTTCGAGCGGCGCAGCGCGTAGGCGAGCGCCACGTCGTCGCAGTCGAGGAAGGCCTCCGGGTCCGCGGGGATCTCGAACTCGCCCGGCGCGGTCTCGTAGTAGCGCCGGAGCATGTGGTCGAAGTTCACCGCGGTGTGGTGGTAGTAGACCGAGACGAACATGTGGTAGCGGCTGAGCAGGAAGTCCTCGAAGGCGAACGCCGCCGCTCGGGACAACGCCAGGTATGCCTTCCCGTCCTTCACCGACGGGTTGAGGTTCTGGACGATCCAGTCGAAGTCGTACCGGCCGTAGTTCACGCCCGTGTAGAACGAGTCGCGCATGAGGTAGTCCATGCGGTCCGCGTCCAGCTCGCCGGAGACCAGGGCGCGCAGGAGCGGGAACCAGTCCACCCCCTCGTGCGAGAAGTCCACGCCGCCGGCCGGGCGCGCGCCGGTGACCAGCGCCACCAGCGCCTCGGGGGTCAGGGCGTGCGGCGCGAACTGCTCGCGGACGAGCGGCGCGAGCGAGCTGTCGAGCAGGATCTTCGCGGTGAAGTCCTCGTGGGTGGCCTGCGCGTCCGGGCGCGGGTCCTCCGGCGGGAGCCAGGCGGGCAGCCGCAAGAGGGCGCGCGCCGGGGCAATCCGCTCCGACGCGTGCGAGAGCGGCATGTGGCCGATGTCATGACACAGCACCGCCAGGCGCACCGCGGCACGGAAGCGCGCGATCACCGGCGCCGGCAGCTCGCTGCGCGCGGCCACGGCGTCAAACAGGCGAGAGGCCACGTGCATGGCGCCCAGCGAGTGGGCGTGGCGGGTGTGCGTGGCGCCCGGAAAGGCGAGATCTCCGAAGCCCAGCTGACGGACGTTGCGCAGCCGCTGGTAGAAGCGGCTGTCGATCACCACCTTCTCTTCGTCGCTGACGGTGATGGTGCCGTGGATGGGATCGCGGATGCGCATTCGAGCGTTATGTTCGGGCGTAACTATCGCGCAGGCGAAAGCTGCCGGGGCCGGGGAATTGATTTCTGGGATACCCCGTAGGAACCTGTTAGGGAAACTCACGCTGAATGCACATCTCGATTCTTCACAACCGCGATCACGAGCTCCTGGAGGACGACCCAGGTCGCGAAGCGCGGGAAGACGTGGTTCGGGTAGCAGCTGCGCTCGCTGAGGCGCTGACCTCGGGCAAGGTGACCGCCGAGCCGCTCGCCGTCGAGGGTGACTCGCTCAACTTCGTGGAGTCGCTGCGGCGCACCGGCCCGGACCTGGTGGTCAACCTCTGCGAGTCCCTGGCCGCCGACAGCCGGGGCGAGATGGTGGTCCCCTGCCTGCTGGACATGCTCGGCGTGCCGTACACCGGCTCGAGCGCGCTCGCGCTGGGGCTGGCGCTGCACAAGGACAAGGCGAAGGAGCTCTTGCGCGCGCGCGGAGTCCCCACCCCGGACTTCCGCGTGGTGGAGCACCCGGAGGACCTGGTCACCGTCGACCTGCCCTTCCCGCTGATCGTGAAGCCCGCGCGCGAGGACGCCTCGGTGGGCGTGAGCTTCGACTCGGTGGTGCATGACCGGCCGTCCCTGGGCAAGGCGGTGCTCCGCGTCCTGCGCACCTTCCAGCAGCCCGCGCTGGTGGAGCGCTTCATCGCCGGCCGGGAGATCTACGTGCCGGTGCTGGGCAACGCGCCCCGCCGCTCGCTGCCGCTCTCGGAGATCCACTTCGGCCGCGCCTTCGCGGACAAGCCGAAGATCGTCTCCTACGAAGCCAAGTGGATGCCCAACTCGCCCGAGTGCATCGACAGCCCCTCCGGCCCCTGCGCGCTGAGCGAGCAGCTGCACGCGAAGGTGGAGGAGGTGGCGCTGCGCGCCTTCGCCGCCCTGGGCTGCCGGGACTACGGCCGCGTCGACCTGCGGGTGACGCCCGAGGGCGAGCCCTTCGTCATCGACATCAACCCGAACTGCGATCTCCATCCTGGCGCCGGCTTCGCCAAGGCCGCGGCAGCCGCGGGCATCGACTACCCGGCGCTGGCCACGCGGCTGGTCGAGATCGCCCTCGAGAGAAGCCATGGAAATCCGTCCGATCGAGCCGCACGACCGGGAGCCCCTGTCCGCCTTGTTGCGCAGAATCGAAACGTTCTCGCCGCAAGAGGTGGAATGCGCCCTCGAGGTCATCGACACCGCGCTTCGGCCGAATGACCCGTCCTACCGCGTGCTCGTCGTCCTCAAGGACGAGCGGCTGGTGGGCTACATCTGCTTCGGTCCCACGCCGATGACGGATGGCACCTACGACCTGTACTGGATCGCCTCCGACCCGGACGTGCGCGGTCAGGGGATCGGCGCGGCGCTGGTCTCGGCGATGGAGGGCGAGCTCCGGCGCACCCACGCCCGGCTGATCCGCGTGGAGACCTCGGCGATGGAGGCCTACGGCCCCACCCGCGGCTTCTACAAGGCGATGCAGTACCACGAGGAGGCGCGCTTCCGGGACTTCTACAAGGCCGGGGAGGACCTGATCATCCTCTCCAAGCGCCTATGAGCCGGCTCGGCGCGGCGCTGGCGCTGACGTTCGCGCTCGCTGCCTGTCCGGCCAAGGCGCCGCCCGCCGCCCCACCACCCGGCGGTCTCTCCGAGGCGCTCAAGGCGCCGCGCCCCAAGGGAGGCGAGCACTTCGGCCTGTACCTGATGGGCAAGAAGGTGGGGTTCTACTTCTCGGACCTCGCGCTGGTGGAGGGCTCGCCTGACAAGGCGCGCGCCGTCAGCGAGATGTACTTCAAGGCCAGCGTGGGCGGCCGGACCTCCGAGCGCAGGCACCGCGAAGAGCGCGTCTACGAGTCGCGTCCGGGCGGGAAGCTGCTCTCCTTCAAGGTGGAGGAGAAGGGCGACGGCGGAGATCAGCTGCTCGAGGGCAGCGCGGGGCCCAAGGGGCTCGCGGTGGTCCGCAAGCGGCCGGGGCAGCCGAACCAGATCCTCAACCTGGCGCCGGCACGCGAGCTGATTGAAGACGCGGATCAACCCCGCGTGGCCATCCTCCGCGGCAAGCCGGTGGAGGGCTTCGTCACGGACGGGCAGGATCTCGAGACCTACCGGCTCACCACCACGGTGGAGCCGCCCGAGTCGAAGCTGCTGGGCGGCGTGAAGGTCAGCGTCAGCAGGGCGGTGACGGTCTCCGACAAGGAGAAGGTGCCGGTGGACGTGTTCATCACTGCCGCCGGGGAGATGGTGGAGATGAGCTTCGGCCAGACGATGCAGGCGCTGGCCGAGCCGGAGAGCGTGGCGAAGCGGCTGGATCAGGTGGAGGTCTTCGGCCTCACGCGGATCGTCCTGCCCGCCCAGCTCCCGCCCACCGCGCGCCAGGTGCCAGGCAGCACCACGCTGACGCTGCAGAACCTGCCGGAGAAGTTCCAGGTGAACACCTACCGTCAGCACTTCACGCAGCGCGCGGACGGCTCGGTGGAGGTGACGCTGAGCTCCGCGCTGCCCAAGCTGGCCAAGCGCCCCACCCTGCCGCTCACCGCGCCGAAGGAGGTGGCGGAGTACCTGAAGAGCTCGATCATCGTGGAGTCGGACAACGCGGAGATCCAGAAGCTCGCTGAGACGATCATCGGCGGGGAGAAGGACGCCTACCGGGCGGCGCAGAAGCTCAACGAGTGGGTCTTCCGCAACCTCAAGAAGGACTACGGCGCGAGCGCCGACCGCGCCACGGACGTGCTGCGCCAGAAGAAGGGCGACTGCACCGAGCACTCGCTGCTGACCACCTCGCTGCTGCGCGCCGCCGGCATCCCCGCCAAGCGCGTGGACGGCGTGGTCTACATGCTCAACGACGATCAGGTCCCCGCGCTCTACTGGCACGAGTGGGTGGAGATCTGGGTCGGCGAGTGGACCCAGGTGGATCCGACGTTCGGCCAGGCCGTGGCCGATGCCACCCACTTCGCCGTGGGCGAAGAGGGGAACGCGGAGATCACCCCGCTGATCGGGCAGATCAAGGTGATCGCGGTCCGTTGATGGTGCGGCGCCAGAACCTCTCGGGCGGCGCGCGGTGAAGAAGATCAGCGAGCGTCAGCTTGGGACCATGAGCCTCCTCGTCGCGGCCGTGTGCGGCGGCGTGGCGCTGCTCTTCCGCCGCGTCATCGGCGAGGCGGAGGATCCCTACTTTGGGCGGAGCGGGTTCGCCGCGCTGGCCGCGCTGAGCGTGTGCATGGCGGCCTCGGGGCTCCCGCTCCTGCTCCGCTGGACCACCCTCTCCCCCGCGCATCGCTGGCGCACTGCGGTGGCGCGGCTGGCCACCGTCCCACCCGTCCTGGCCACCGCGGCGCTGCTCGCGGCGCCGGGCGAAGGCTTCTCCGCGCTGGACGTGGCCCTGCTCGCCTTCGCCCTGCACCCGGCCACGCTCGAGCTGAACGTGCTCGTCCATGAAGGTGGCCACGCGCTGTGCGCGCTCGCCCTCGGCAACCGGGTGCTCGGCTTCCGGGCATCCCTGGTGCAGCTGGAGCCCGGGCCGGAGGGGCTGCGGCTTGGCCTCAACCGCTCGGCGGTGGCGACCGGGCCCCAGGACGCGGTGCGCTTCGCCCTGCGCGGACCGCGCTTCCTGGGCCGGCTGGCGCTGGTGACCGCGGGGGGACCGCTGGCGAACCTGCTCTTCGCGGCGGGGCTCGGCGCGCTGTCGCTGCGGCTCGATGCCCAGAGCCAGCCGCTCGCCACCGCGGCACTCTGGAGCCTCTGCGGGATGGGGCTGCTCTTCGGCCTGCTCAACCTGGTCCCGTTCCGCCTGGCCTCGGGGAACGTCTCGGACGGAAAGCTGATCCACGCAGCGCTCTCTCGCGAAGGGGCGCACCTGGAGCCGCTGCTGATCCGGTTCGCCGTGTTCCAGGAGCAGCTCGGCCTCACCTTCGCCACCACGGGCATCCCCGCCTCCGAGCTGGGGGAGCTGGCGGCGAGGAATCCCGAGCGCCCCTACTTCGCGCTGCAGCAGCTGATTCTGCTACTCGAGCTCGGCGAGCGGGCGCGCGCCCGCACCGCGGCGGATGCGCTGTGGCGCGCGCTGGGGCCGGGACAGGCGTGGTCGGCGGATGTGCTGCTCCACGCCACCGCGCTGGCGGCGCTGCTGGAGGGTGACAGGGCCGAGGCCGAGCGCTGCGGCTCCGACTGGAAACGGGGCGTGAGCCCTGAGTACGACGCGTTGGTAGACGCACTGCTCAGCTTCACCCGCGGCGAGCTCGCGCAGGCCCGGTCGCACCTCGCCCGCTTCCAGGAACTGCTCGCGCCCACCGCCCCATCGCTGCTCGCCAGGACCGGGACGAGGTGGATCCGAAACGCGCTCAACAAAGCGCTCGCCAGCTAGACCTTCCCGAGCAGCTTCAACGCGGCCGGCGCTCCGTCGCAGTGGTGGTGGACGGGGCCGTGGACGTCGTCAGCGTGTACGTCCGCCTTCAGCGAAGAAGCGAATGCGCTCCGCAGAAGGAGCCGGCGCCAGCCACCCTCGTCTCCCTCCCCGGCCAGCGCTCCCGTCCAACGCACGTGTACGTCACCTTCGACCGCGGGCTCAGCCTTACGTCACGCTGAGGCTCAGTCCCGCGCGGGCGGCTGGAGCGCTCGCACTCCGGCCGGCAGCGCGCGCAGGAGGGCCGCCTCCACCTCGGCGCGCCGGCGCTGGTAGAGCACCGCCATGCCGATGAAGCCCAGGCCGATGGCGGTGAGCACGAACGGGAAGAGGATCGAGTCCTTGAAGATCCTCGAGGAGAGGTAGCCCAAGTACCCGGTGATCCCCAGCGCGCCGAAGACCGCGAAGGCGCGGCGCCGCAAGATCACGCTCAGCGCCATGAGCATCAGGTTGAGCAGGCAGTACAGCGCCTTGCGGATCTCGCTGTCGCTCTCCATGAAGGAGAGCCCGCCCCAGAACGCCATCAGCCCGAACAGGTAGAGCCAGAAGGCGAAGTCGTCCTTCATCAATCGGTCCACCGCGTAGGCGACCAACAGCACCACGAACCCGAAGACCGCCGAGACGAGCTGCCGCTGCTCCCAGTTGAACTCGTCCTTGCCGAAGAGCAGCGGCGTGACGTCCATGGACATGTACCAGAGCGTGAAGGCGATCGGCGCCACCAGGAACGGGAAGCGGATCCACTTCAGCGTCAGCAGCGCCGCCGCGATGGTGGACAGCTCCATCGCCAGCCAGCAGCCCTTCACCCAGACGTGGTAGTCGCGGAAGCTGCCCGGCTCGCCCTCCACCCACAGCCCCGTCCCCTTCTCCAGCCCGTAGACGATGAGCGGCGTCATGCAGACCGCCATGGTGAAGAGCAGGCCGCCCGGGACGCGCATCCCCTCCCGCCGCCACAGCCAGCGCCCCGCCATCACGAAGCCGAAGGCGTAGAGCGAGGCGATGGCGAAGATCCCCCACCCGCCGAACTCCTCCCACCCGAGCGTCATGAACCAGCCCATGGCGGAGATCACGATCATCGCGCCGAAGTACGAGGCGACCGTGGCGAAGTTGAAGCCGGGCCGGGCGCCCGCCCGCGCTTCGAGCGAGGACCAGAGCCGGTCTCGCACGGCGGGGTCGATCGACTCCTGAGCGGCGGCGGCGTCGAAGTCGGCGCGGGTCACCTTCATGGCGTTCCTCCCCTTCTGGTTGGGGAGCGTAGTCGACCGCCCCTCGACTTCGCTCGGGGTGAACGGGGGGCGCCTCGGGCCCACCTAACGGGGGACCAGCACCCAGAGGTCGGTGTCGTAGCTGCGCGTCACCCAGGCCAGCTGGGTGCCGGAGGGGTCCGGCGTCGGCTCTGCCAGCCAGCGCATCGACTCGCCCACCAGCAAGCTCGGTGGGCCGCCCCCTTCGCGCGGAAAGGAGATCAGGCGGTACGCGCTCCCCTCCCCCGCGCACATGCCGGTGGCGTAGACGCGCGTGCCGTCCGCCGAGACCGCCGCGCTCTGCATGCGGCAGTCAGGCGCGGCGTAGCTGCGCAACAGCTCGCCGCTGGCGATGACGCGCTCCACCAGCTGGCTGTGCGGGTCCGCATAGACGACCGACTGTCCGTCCGGGCCCAGCGCCCAGCCGAGCCGCAGCGGATCCGCCGGCCCCACCTTGAGCACCGGGCCGGTGCGGCCGCTCGCTTCCAGCCGCCGCAACCACAGCTCGCCGCGGGGGGCCTCTGACGCCTCCAGCCAGCACTGCTCCGCGCGGCTCGCGCAGCGCAGCAGTGGCGGCGGTCCCCCTCCTCGCCCGACCACCGGCTGCCCTTCGAGCGCGGAGAGGGGGCGCAGCCGACCGTCCAGCCGCAGCAACACCCCGTCCGCCCACGCGAGGAAGCCGCGCGCGTTGGACAGCGGTGTGGCGAGGCTCGTGGGGCCCCCCGGGACCGCGCGCGGCGCCTGCTCCGGTGCGTCCTGGAGCCAGAGCTGCGACACGCCCTTCACCTGCGAGCGGTAGACGAGCCCACCCCCGGGAAGCCAGCAGGGCGCGCTCTCATCGAAGTCGCTCAGCGTGACGCGGCGGCGGCCGGAGAGGCTCGCCCCACCGTCAGCGAGCTCCCCCACTTCGACGTCCGACTGCGCGTCCGTCCGCAGGTAGGCGATCGCCCCGGTGGCGGAGGATCGGGTCAGGCGGAACGGGCTGCTCCCTGCCCACTGATAGAGCCGGCGCGGCGCGCCCTCGGCCGCCCCGGACGCCGCCAGCGGCTGCTCCCACAACGTCACCCGCGCCTGCGGCTCCAGCGCGTCCTTGCGCCCGTAGAGCAGCGCGCCGCTGCCGCTCCACGCGAGCGCCGTCCCACCCGAGTCGAGGACGAGGTTCGGCTCCTCCAGCACCTGCACGGGCTCGCCCCCCTCGAGCCCAAGCACGAGCAGCTGCGCCAAATTTCTGCCCGCCAGCGTGCGGCCGCGCAGGACCGCCAGCCGCCGCCCGTCCGGGCTCCACGCCACGGCCAGCGCCAGCTCGCCCGGCGCCATCGCCAGCAGCGTGCGGCGCGTCCCTGCGCCGTGCAGCGCCACCTCCCGCAGGCCGCCAGTGGCGACCGCGCCGGTGGTGGGCGAAGGCTGCAGCACGAGGAGCGCGTCGTCGCTGTCGAAGAGGACGCTCGCCGCGCCTGAGCGCTCCAGGCGGTAGACCCGGCTCTCCTTTCCGCTCCGCGCGGCGGCCACCGCCAGCGCCCCGTCCGGGAGCCAGCCCAGCAGTGAAGGGATCCATCCCTGTTCGAGCGGCACCAGCGCATCCGCGCCGCCCGCGAGCGGGCGCCGGTGGACGCCCTGCCCGTCGATGTAGGCCAGCTCGGTACCGCTGACGTCCAGCGCGCCGTCCACCAGGCGCGCCTCCTGTGGCAGCGCGGTGAGCCGCTCCTCCTCGAAGCGCGGCACGGGCGGCGGTGGGCGGGAGCGGCCCGCCAGCACGAGCGCCGCGAGGATCACCACGGCGCCCACTGCCACCCGGCGGCGCGCCCTGGCCGCGCGCAGCCGCGCCAGCCGCGAGGAGAGCTCGGCGCCGTCGGCGGGCCGCGCGGAGGGCTCCGCCGCGCGGCAGGCGCGCGCCAATGAGAGCAGCCCAGCCCGGAGCGGCGTGCCGCCCCGGTCGCCGAGCAGCTCCGCCAGGACCACGCCAAAGGAGAAGACGTCCTCGGTGGGGCGCGCGGGCCCGCCGGAGAGCCGCTCCGGCGCGAGGTAGCCGTGCGTCCCCAGGCCGGGCGAGTCCAAGGCCGAACGCTCCGCCTGCGAGGCCAGCCCGAAGTCCACCAGCTTGGCCCTCCCTTCCCGGCCGAGCACCACGTTCTCGGGCTTGAAGTCCCGGTGGACGACGCCGGCCGCGTGCGCCGCGGCCAGCCCTGCCGCCAGCTCCGTCGCCAGCTCGAGCACGCGCCCGCCGCCGAAGCCGCGCCGCGGCAACGCCTGGCGCAGGGAGAGCCCCTCCACCCACTCGAAGGCGATGAAGCCCACGCCTTGCTCCTCGGAGACCTCGTAGACGGCCGCGACGCCGGGGTGGCGCACCGCGGCCGCCTTCCGTGCCTCTTCGAGGGCTGCGTGCGGCGCTGGCCCGGTGAGGAGCTTGAGCGCCACCGGCCGGAGCAACCGCTCGTCGTCTGCGAGGTAGACGGCGCCCATCCCGCCGGCGCCCAGCCGCCGGCGGATTTGAAAGTGCGCGAGGCGCCGGCCGATCCAGGGATCCGGCGGAGAGGGCGCCCGCGGCGGCGCGGCCGCCACCTCGCGCAGCAGCGCGTCGTCGCTGGCGTCACCCTCCTTCAACGAGCCCTTCTTCCAGCGCCCAGCGCCGCAGCTGACCGCGCAGCCGCTCGAAGCGCTTGCGCAGGGCGGCGGTGGCGCGGGCGCGGGCGCGGGGCGAGGCGCGCTCGAGCGCCGGCATGAGCACCTCCGCGACCTCCTGCCACTCCAGCCCGCGGTCCACCCGCAGCGTGAGCAGCGCCTGCTCGTCCGCGCTCAGCCGCGCGCGCAGCCGCGTCACCCCCGCTTCGCGCGCGCGGGCGCCGGTGGTGTGGCTGGCCCGGGGCGGGCGCTCGAGCGAAGGGTGGGCAGAGAGCGCCTCCGCCCAGCGCCCGAAGGGATCTCTCTGGCGGCGCAACGCCGCGTTGCGGGCCAGCGTGTAGAGCCACGTCCGCAGCCGGCAGCGCCAGCCGAACGAGGCCAGCCCGCGGAGGAGGTCTTCGCAGAGCTGGGAGTAGGCCTCGTCCGCGGCGGAGGCGTCCCCGAGCAGCACCGTCTGGAAGCCGAGCAGCTCCGGGCCGAGCACCTCCAGCGCCCGGGCCACCGCGCCCGCCACGTCCCCGCCCGCCACCCGCGCCCGGACCTCGTGCTCGAGTCGCTGGAGCTCGGGGGAGAGGGGCGCGGCAGACGGAGGCATCGGCTGAATTTGTCACACAACGCGGGGGGTGATCTCCCAGGAGGTGTCACCTCAACTGGAGCCTTTGAAAATGACCAAGCTGCCGCCGACCTGCCTCCCCTCCCCTGCCCGCAACGTCCCGGTCTCCGAGAGGCCGGGAGAGCAACTGGACGTGCAGGTGGCGATGGACCCCAAGGACCCCCGCCACCTCGTGGCCGGCTCCAACGACCGCGCGTCCACCCAGATGCGCGTCTACGAGTCCCGCGACGGGGGCCAGAGCTGGAAGGACGAGTTGCTCCCCGCACCCGCCGCGCCGTTCGACCGCTGGAGCTCGGACCCCTCGGTGGCGTTCGACCGGGAGGGCAACGCGTACTTCAGCCATCTGGCCTTCGAGTCCTCGCAGCGGGACTTTCCGCCGGTGGCCACGGTGGTGCTCTCTCGCAAGGCGGCGGGCGCGGATGCGTGGTCCGAGCCGCTCCCGATGACCGGCTCCAAAGCGGTGGACCGGCCGCTCACCACCGTGGATCTCTCCAGCAAGAGCCCCTACGCCGGCCGGCTCTACACGGCCTGGAGCGAAGTGGTGAAGCCGTTCGAGCAGGACGACCTCCAGCTCTCCATCGCGCAGGGGCCGGACGGGTTCCGCTCGGTGCCGGTCAGCCAGCTGCCCGGGGTGAACCTCGGCGCCGAGCCCGCGGTTGGACCGGAGGGAGAGCTCTTCGTCGCCTGGCGCAACATCCAGGTGGATCCCACCACGCACGCGCCCACCCAGGCGGGACTCTTCCTCGCGCGCTCCAAGGACGGCGGGAAGAGCTTCGACCTCCGCGACGTCCCGGTGCAGCCGCTGGGCACGCCCATGCTCAGCTTCCCGGCGCTGGACGTGGACCGCTCCAACGGGCCGCACCGCGGCACCGTGTACTGCGCCTTCACGGACTTCGACCTCGCCGCGCCTCCGGGCCCCAACGGCGCTCCGCCCAAGTGCGTCTGGCTCCGGCGCTCCACCGACGGCGGCCAGAGCTGGTCTGACGCCACCGCCCTGCGCAGGCCGGACGGGGCCCTGCCGGATCTCCCCCGCGTGGCGGTGGACGACGAGACCGGCGAGGTGACGGTCCTCTGGAGCGAGCGCACCCCCAGGCCGGACGGCAAGGCGCTCGCGGACGTGTACACGCAGCGCTCCACGGACGGCGGGCGCACCTTCAGCGCTCCGCAGAAGGCGAACGACGCGCCCACGGTGCTGCCAGAGCTGGGGACGCCGCTGGGGGACTACTTCGGGCTCGCCGCCCGCGGCGGGCGCGCGCAGGCGCTCTGGGCGGACCTGCGCGAGGGCCGGGACGCGCTGGACGTCTTCTCCGCGGACGTCCACCCCAAGCCGGGGCGCTAGAGCAGCGCCTCGAACTCGTCCATCAGCCCCGCCAGCGTCTGGAAGCCGCGGGCCCAGAACTGCGAGTCGGTGAGGTCGATCCCCACGCGCGCCAGCAGCGCCTGGGGCGTGTCCGCGCAGCCCGAGCTGAGCAGCTCCACGTAGCGCGGGATGAAGGGCGAGCCCTCCTCCTCGTACTTGCGGAACAGCGCCAGCACGAGCAGCTGCCCGAACGCGTAGCTGTAGCAGTAGAAGCGGTAGCTGACGAAGTGGCCGATGCCGATCCACCCCCAGCGGTCCTGGGGCAGGAAGCGCACCGAGTCGCCGTAGAGGCGCACGCGCTCGTCCATCCAGAGCTTGGCGAAGTCCTCCGCCGGGGTGACGCCCTCGGCGCGGCGCGCGTGCGCCTTCTGCTCCCAGCGCGTGTAGGAGACCTGGCTGAAGACGGTGGCGAGGATGTCCTCAATCCGCAGCGCGAGCAGCCCCTTGCGGACCTCCTTGTCCTTCTCCGACTCGAGCAGCCGCTTCATCAGGAGCAGCTCGCCGAACACGGACGCGGTCTCCGCCATCGGCGTGGTGGCCCAGAAGTTGAGCAGCGAGTTGCGGCGCGACAGGTAGAAGTGGATGCCGTGCCCCAGCTCGTGGGCGAGCGTGGAGACGTCCTCCAGCCGTTCGTTGTAGTTGAGCAGCACGTAGGGGTGCGCGTTGGGCAGCCCGCCGGAGCAGAAGGCGCCATCCCGCTTGCCCTGGCGGGGCAGCACGTCGATCCAGCGCTTGTCGAAGAACTCCTGGGCGATTCCGGCGAACTTCGGCTCGAAGGCCCGGAAGGAGTCCAGCACCAGCTGCCGCCCCTCCGGGAAGGGGATCTTCTTCTCCACCTGGCCGATGGGGGCGAGCACGTCATGTGAAGAGAAGTCGGTCAGCCCCATGGCCCGGGCCTTGAGCTTCATGTACCGCTGGCAGAGCCCGTAGTGGCGCTCCGTGGTGGACATGAGGTTCTCCACCACCTCGGTGGAGAGCTCGTCTTCCAGGTAGGTGGGCTCGGTGACGGACGGGTAGCCGCGCAGCTTCACGTCCAGCGCGTGGTCCTGGAAGAGCGTGTTGAAGCAGAAGTTGAGGACGTGGCTGTTGGCCTCGAAAACGGTCATCAGCCCGTCCGTGGCGCGGCGGCGCAGCGCGCGGTCCGGGCTGCTGCGCAGCGCGCGGGCCTCGGCCACGGTGAGCTCCTTCTTCGCGCCGTCCACCTCCACCGGCACGCGCAGGCGGGAGCTCACCTCGGTGTAGAGCTGCACGAAGGCCGAGCGGCCGGTGAGGCTCTTCAAGTCCGCCAGCTTCTCCTCGTCCTCGCTGAGCGTGTAGGGCGCGAAGCGGCGCACCCCGAGCAGGTGGTGCCGGTAGCTGGCCAGCTCCGGCGCGTTGACGAGCTTCTCGAAGAGGGCGTCCGGGAGCGCCTTGAGCTCAAGGTCGAAGAACTTCACCTCGTTGGAGGCGTTGGTGGACTCCTCCCGGGTGCGGTCCAGCAGCGCCTGCGCGGCAGGGTCCTGCGTCTGCCCGGAGAAGAGCAGCGAGGCGTAGATGGACGGCTGGTAGAGCCGCTGCATGAAGGCCTCGAACTCGCCGAGCGCCTTGGCCAGCGCCTTCGCGTCCAGCGAGGCCACCTTGCCGCGGTAGGCCGCGGAGAGCGCCTGCGCCTCCTTCGCGCACTGCTGGAGATCCGCGGTGAGCTTCGGATCGTCAGGGGAACGGTAGAAGTCGGCCAGGTCCCAGCGCAGCGCCTCGGACATCACCCCTCCAGGAGGAAAATGGGGACAGGCTACTTTTCCGGGCGGAAATGGGGACAGGCTACTTTTCCGGGCGGAAATGGGGACAGGCTACTTTTCCGGGCGGAAATGGGGACAGGCTACTTTTCCGGGCGGAAAAGTAGCCTGTCCCCATTTCGACGCCGAAAAGTAGCCTGTCCCCATTTCGCCTACTCGAGCGCCCGCTTGAGCTCGGCGGGGTCGGTCAGCGGGGCGCCGCAGGCGAAGTTGCGGCAGACGTAGGCGGCGGCGCGGCCGTTCACCGGCCCCTTCCCTTCAAGCGCCTCCGCCAGCGCGGGGGATACCGGCGCGCCGGGCGCGTGCGCGAGCACCGCCAGGGTCGGCGCGAAGGTCCCGTTCACCACCGAGAGCAGCCCGCTCCACTGCGCCCTCTCCCCCACCAGCGCCACGTCCGCCGCGCCGTCCAGCAGCGCGTCCGCCGCCAGCCAGAGGTGGCCGTAGCCGAACGGGTTGCGCGCCAACTCGTCCCGCAGCTTGCGCACGTACGCGCTCGCTTGCGCCAAAAGCGGCTGCCGACCGGTCAGGGCCGCCAGCGCCACCTGGGCCTCGGTCAGCGTGGAGGCCCCGGACGGGAACGCGTTGTCGAAGAGCGAGTAGGTGGGAACCAGCAGGTCCTTCTGGCCGCGCGGCGCCGCGAGGTACGCCTGCCTCTGCGCATCCCAGAAGAGCGCCACCGCCCGCTCCGCCACCGCCAGCCCCGCCTCCAGGTACTTCGGCTCGAAGGTCGCCTGGTAGAGCGCCACCAGCCCGGCGGCGAGGTCTCCGTAGTCCTCGAGGAAGCCTTCGATCTTCCCCTTCCCGTCCTGGAACGAGCGCAGGAGGCGCTGTCCGTCCCACTGGCGCGTCAACAGGAAGTCCGCGGCGCGGCGAGCCAGCTCCGCCCACTCCGGCCGGTGGAAGACGCGCGAGGCGAAGGCGAGCCCGCGGATCATCAGCCCGTTCCAGCCGGTGAGGACCTTGTCGTCCCGCCCGGGGGCGATCCGCTTCCCCCGCTCGGCGAAGAGCGCGGCGCGGGCCTGCGCCAGCTGCGCCTCCACCGCCTCCAGCGGCAGCTGCCGCAGCTTGGCCAGCTCCTCCGCCGGCTGCCGCACCTCCAGCACCGTCTGCGCGTGCTCGAAGTTGCCGTAGTCCGTGATGTTGAAGTGCGCCTTGGCAAGCGAGGCCACCTCCGGCGGCAGCAGCGCGTCCAGCTGCTTGGGGTTCCAGACGAAGAACTTCCCCTCCTCGCCTTCGCTGTCCGCGTCCTGCGTGGCGTAGAAGGCGCCCTCGGGGGAGGTCATCTCGCGGCGCAGGTACTCCACCGTCTCCTCCACCACCTTGCGCCAGAGCGCGTTGGGGCGGATCTGCTGGGCCTCGCTGTAGAGGTGCAGCAGCTGGGCGTTGTCGTAGAGCATCTTCTCGAAGTGGGGGACGTTCCAGCTCTCGTCCACCGAGTAGCGGTGGAACCCGCCGCCGAGCTGGTCGTAGATGCCTCCGCGCGCCATCTTCTCCAGCGTCAGCTGCACCGCGGAGAGCAGCGCCCCGCCACCGCCGCGCCGCCACGCGCGCAGCATCAGCGCCACGTTCATCGGGTTGGGGAACTTGGGCGCGTTGCCGAAGCCGCCGTGCCGCTCGTCCACGTTGGAGAGCAGCTTCTGCCCCGCGGCGACCACGTCCTTCACCGTGACGTCGTCCGGCGCCGCGCCGAGGCCGTGGGTGGACAGGTACGCGAGCCCCTCCCGGAACTCCTTGGCCTGCGACTCCACCTGCTCGGGCTTGTTCACCCACGCGTCGTGCAGCGCGGCGAGCAGCTTGGGGAAGCCGGGCATGCCGAACTTGTCGTGCGGCGGGAAGTAGGTGCCGCCGAAGAACGGCCGCAGGTCCGGGGTGAGGAAGACGGTGAGCGGCCAACCGCCGCCGCGCCCCATCAGCTGCACCACGCCCTGGTAGAGCTGATCCAGGTCCGGCCGCTCCTCGCGGTCCACCTTGATGTTCACGAAGTACTCGTTCATCAGCCCGGCGATCTCCGGGCTCTCGAACGACTCGTGCGCCATCACGTGGCACCAGTGGCAGGCCGAGTACCCCACCGAGAGGAGGATGGGCTTGTTCTGCTGGCGCGAGAGCGCGAGCGCCTCCTCGCCCCACGGGTACCAGTCCACCGGGTTGTCCTGGTGCTGGCGCAGGTACGGCGAGGACTCGTGGGCGAGGCGATTCTTGGGACCGCTGGCGGAAGGAGAGCTCACGGCCACGCGTCGTAGCACGCGTCTATGATGCCGTCCGCCCGATGGACGCCTCCCACTTCGACCTGCTGCTGAAGCTGTTGGCCACAGAGCGCGGGGCCGAGCGCGCCCGTTTCGCGGAGGACGCCAAGCGCCTCTCGGACGAGGAGAAGGTCGCCCGCGGGCTGATGTGGCTGGACGCCGAGTCGGTGGAGCACTCGGTGGGACTGGGCGGCCGCTTCCTCATCTCGTTCGAGCGCAGCAAGGAGCTGCCGCGGGTGGACAACCCGTTCCGCGCGGGAGACCTGGTGGAGGTGCTCCCCCGCCGCGGCGAGCCCACGCCCACTGCCTCCGCCGTCGTCTCCCGCGCCACGCGCCGCAGCCTCGTCCTCGCCTTCGAGCGGCGGCCGCCGGAGCACGTCTCGCTCGGGCGGGTGAAGCTGGCGCTCTTGCCCAACGACGTCACCTACGAGCGCTCGCGCAACGCCGTCCTCGGGGTGCAGGCCTGGGACAAGGGCGCCATCCGCCGCCGCCGCGAGCTCTTGCTCGGCAACGAGCCGGCGCGCTTCGGCAAGCTCCCCGCCTTCGAGCCCACCCGGCCGCTCAATTCCGCCCAGCGCGAGGCGGTGGCGCAGGGGCTGGCGGCGGAGGACCTCTTCCTCGTCCACGGCCCACCCGGCACCGGCAAGAGCCACGTGCTGGCGGAGCTGGCGGCGCAGGCGGTGGCCCAGGGGCGGCGGGTCCTCTGCACCGCGGCCAGCAACGCGGCGGTGGATCACCTCCTGGACCTCTGCGTCCGCGCCGGGCTCCCCGTCCTGCGGCTGGGCCACCCGGCGCGCGTGTCCCCCGCGCTCGTCTCGCACGCGCTGGACCTGGTGGTGGAGGAGCACCCGGACCGCGTGCTCGCGCGCGAGATGTTCGATGAGGCGTTCGACCTGCTCGGCTACGCGCGCCGCCAGCGCACGCAGGGGCGCAGCCGCGCCCGCTTCACCAACGCGCGCGAGTCCAGTCAGGAGGCCTACAAGCTGATGGATGACGCCCGCGCCCTGGAGCGCAAGGCGCTGCGCTCCGTGCTGGTGCGGGCGAAGGTGATCTGCGCCACGCTCGCGCACCTCGCCAACCCGCTGGTGGGGGAGGAGGCGTTCGATCTCGCGCTGGTGGACGAGGCCACGCAGGCGGTGGAGCCGATCACGCTCTGGGCGTTCCTGCGCGCGCCGAAGGTCATCCTCGCCGGGGACCACAAGCAGCTGCCGCCCACGGTCCTCTCGGAAGACGCGGCGAAGGGCGGCCTCTCCACCAGCCTCTTCGAGCGGGTGCTGAGAACGCACGGGGATGGCGTGAAGCGGATGCTCACCGAGCAGTACCGCATGCACGAGGAGATCATGGCCTTCCCCTCGGCGCGGATGTACGGCGGCCAGCTCACCGCGCACGCCTCGGTGGCGCACCACCTGTTGGCGGAGCGCCTCACGCCGGGCGCCACGGTGGACGCGCCGCCGCTGCTGTTCCTCGACACCGCCGGCAAGGGCTACGAGGACGAGGTGGAGCCCAACGGCGCCAGCCAGCGCAACTTGGGCGAAGCCGCGCTCGTCTGCGCGCGCGTGGCGGAGCTGCTCGCGGCGGGCCTCCCAGCGGAGGAGCTGGCCGTCATCGCCCCGTACTCGGCGCAGGTGACGCTGCTGCGCGAGCGGCTCGGGCGCGAGGACGTGGAGGTGGACACCGTGGACGCGTTCCAGGGGCGGGAGAAGGAGGCGGTGCTGCTCTCGCTCACCCGCAGCAACGGGACGGGCGAGCTCGGCTTCCTCAACGACCTGCGGCGGATCAACGTGGCGATCACCCGCGCCCGGCGCCACCTCTTCATCGTCGGGGACTCGGCCACGCTCAGCGGCCACCCGTTCTACGCGGCGCTGATCGAGCGCGTGCAGCAGGTGGGCGGCTACCGCTCCGCCTGGGAGTGGCCCGAGCCCACCGTGTGAGCCGGCTGCCCACCTACAGCTGCGCAGCATTTTGCGGTCAGTGACGTTGCTCGGCAGCCGCGTAGAGCCCCCAACCCCGCGGATCCCGCCGCCTGCAGCGAAGGCATGCGCGCTGCTTCACCCCGCGTGCAGCGAGGTGCACGAGCATGGCGAAGCCGGTGGTGAGTCAAGAAGAGGGCGTGTGGGTGATCCGCGTGGAGAAGGAGAACGGGAAGACGCAGGAGTACCGCTGCGCGAGCGAGGGCCAGGCGCGCCAGCTCGCGGCGGTGCTCGCGGGGAAGGACACGGCGGCGCGGCCGCGGCCGTAGCCCCGCCATGAAAGTAGAGGGACGCTCCTCCGCTCACCCCGAGCGAAGTCGAGGGGCGATCGAGAGTCGACGTCCGAGCTGCCCCTCGACTTCGCTCGGGGTGACCGGGGGGACCACCGCCTCTGCGCTCGGGAGAACACGGGCGCCCCTCGACTTCGCTCGGGGTGACCGGGGGGACCACCGCCTCTGCGCTCGGGAGAACACGGGCGCCCCTCGACTCCGCTCGGGGTGACCGGGCCTAGCGGACGCCGCCGCCGCTGTACGACGGCTCGTCCGCCGGCGTGCCGCCCTCGGCCGGCGGGTCCTTCCGCTTGGGGAAGACCAGGTAGCGCAGCACGAACAGCTGCCCCACCGAGAAGACGAGGATGTCCGCGGCGAACTTGGAGAGCACCACGTTCACGCCGAAGCGGTTGGTGAGCACGCCCACCAGCGGCCCGTGGATCATCATCGCCACCGCGGTGGAGACGATGAACTTCACCGCCTGCGGCGCGGCCTTCTCGCAGTGATCGCGGAAGGCGAAGTGGCGGTTGGCGAAGAAGGTGAAGGTGGAGCCCACGGTGACGCCGATCATCGCGCCCACCGTGGTGTGCCAGGCGCAGCCCTCCACCAGCCCGCGCGCCGCGCCGTCGCAGGCGCCGCCGAAGAGCCGGAAGAGCTGCAGAGACGTGAGCAGGACCACCACGTCAATCGCCGTGGCCACCGCGCCGACGGCGAGGCTGCGCGTCGCCCACGAGTGGTAGAGGCGCTTGAAGAGCGCGAGCCAGCGGCCGGGTCGTTCTTGGGTCGCGCTCATCAGTGACTCAACGGCCATATCAAACCTCTTCTCGCGCCATCCAGTCGCGGGGTCGGGCAGCTAACCCCTGCTTCCTACTCCTTATTTCCCCCGTGCTTTCAGCGAGTTGAGCCGCGCCGCGAGGAAGGCGAGCGCCACCACCGCGAGGGGCCACCAGGCGGCCGTGCCGGAGCTGCCGGGCTCGGTGGTGCAGCCGCACGCGTTCCAGGCGCCATCCGTGGGAGAGCTGCCGCCGCAGCAGGCCGGCTTGGGGCCGGTACCGCCGCCTCCTCCCCCGCCGCCCCCGCCATCCGAGGCGCCCGCGCCCGCATCGGGAACGCCCGCGTCCTCCGCGCACGCCAGCGGCGAGAGCGGCGAGAGCTTCACGATCCGCCCGGGCACGTCCAGCCCCACGTAGAGCCCGCCCGGTCCCAGCTGGAGCGAGACCGGCCTGCCACCGGCGAAGGTGGCCACCGCCAGGCGCGCGCCGCTGACGCCGCTGCGGTCCGCGTTGGGCGCCAGCGCGAACAGGTTGCCCGAAGGCCCGTCCGCGAAGAGGTAGCGCCCGCGCAGCGGCGCCGGCCAGGAGCAGAGATCGGCGATCGCCCCGCCCACCAGCGCGTCGCACCCGCTCCCCTCGCCGGCCGAGGGCGTGACGTTGGAGTGCACGCAGGCGTACGCCGGCTCCTGGCAGGGACCGGATGAAGGGGTGGCGCTGGCGCACAGCCCCGCGTCCGCGCCGCGCGCGCCCTCGCGGAACGGCGCGCCGAGGTGCGCGCCTGCGCGGACGACGTCCAGCTCCTCGGAGGTGAGCGCGCCGCGGTCCGCCAGCCAGACGGCGCCGGTGCGGGGATCCACCCAGAGGCCACGCGCCTCGCGCAGCCCCCACGCCCAGAGGTCCGCGCGCGGCGAGGTCCCGGCGTCCGTGCCCGCGGCGGCGCCGCAGTCCGCGCCGCACGGAAACACGCCGGACACGCCCACCAGCGGGTTGTCCGCGGGGGCGCCGCCGCTCAAGGCCACGCGGAGCAGCTTGCCGCTGGGGCTGGTGAGGCAGGTGGGGGCCTGGTTGGACGGCGCGCCGCAGCTGCCCTCGCCCACGGAGACGAAGAGCCGCCCGTCCGGGGAGATCGCCAGCCCGCCGCCCGAGTGGTCCAGCGACGCCGGCAGGTCCCCCACCACCACCGTGGCGCCGGCCGTGTCCAGCACCTCGCCAACCAACTGCGCCGCCACCACGCGGTTGCGCGTCTGCACCGGCTGCCCGAGCGCGGAGAGGAAGAAGAAGAGCCGCCCGTTGGTGGCGAACGCCGGATCCACCTCCACCGCGAGCAACCCGCCCAGAGACGTATCCACCGCGAAGGTGCCGGGCGTCGCCCACGTCCCGTTCGCGCGCCGCAGCCGCACCGCCCCGGTGCGCTCCACCGCGAGCAGCCGTCCGTCCGGGAGGAAGCGGAAGTCCGAGAGCGGCGCGGCGCCGAAGGTCGCCTCGTCGCGCAGGACGAAGGTGCCGGCCACGTCCGGGCCGAGCACGTCTGCGAAGGCCGCGCAGGCGCAGCACAGGCAAAGGGCGAGCAGCGCGCGGGATTGGGCCATGGGGCCGATGCTGGCAGCCCCCGGGCCGCCGCGGCAACGCGAGGTGGTACAAGCTCTCCCCTCAAGTGTCCGCCACCTCCCGCCTCGTCGATGCCCAGGGGCTGTCCCTCCATGTGCGAGAGACCTCGCCACAGGGCGCGCCCACCGTGCTCTTCCTCCACGGGTGGCTGGACCACTGCCACAGCTTCGACTGGTTGATAGACGCGCTGCCCCCGTCGCTGCACACGCTGGCGCTGGACTTCCGCGGCCACGGCGAGAGCGGCCACGCGCCCCCCGGCGCGAGCTACCAGTTCCCGGACTATTTGGCGGACGTGGAGCTGGCGCTGGCCGGGCTCGCGGTGGAGGAGGTCCACCTGGTGGGCCACTCGCTCGGGGGCTCGGTGGCGCTGATGTACGCGGCGGCGAGGCCCGGGCGGATCCGCTCGCTGACGACGATCGAGAGCCTGGGCCCCACTGGCGGCGCGCCGGAGCAGGCGGTGGAGCGGCTGCGGATCTTCCTCTTGCAGTTGCAGCGCCCCTCCCGCCGGCGCCTCTACGCGAGCGTGGAGGACGCGGCGGCCCGGCTGCGGGAGAACAACTCGGGCCTGAGCGCGGCGTCCGCGCTCCACCTCGCCCGGTTCGGCACCCGCCCGGTCGAGGGCGGCGTGGAGTTCCGGTTCGATCCCGCCCACCGCAAGCTCTTCGGTCTCAAGCTGGACGAGGAGCAGGTCTTGAGCCTGCTCGGGGCGGTGGACTGCCCGGTCCAGGTCCTCCACGGCACCAGCGGCTTCACCCTGGATGACGCCCAGATGCGCGCCCGGCTCGCCCGGCTGCGCTCGCCCACGCCGATCGCCCTGCCGGGCGGCCACCATGTCCACCTGGACTCGCCCGCCGCCGCGGCCGAGCACGTGGCCAGGTTCATCGCCCTCCACAGCCCGGGCGGCTGATCCGAGCAGGAGTGGGAAAGATTTTCGCCACCCATTCCCCTCCGCTGCCCGCCCACTCCAGTGCACAGCCAAACCCCGCGACGCCGCAGGGGGCTTGGGTTGGAACGCCTTTTGATTCCCGTCTCGCGGGCGGAGCAGGTGACGCACGGACACGTGTCACGGAGTCGGCAAATGACGGGATGGGGGCGGGGTTGGGTGGGCTTCTTGCCGGCGCTGCTGTTGGCCACGGCGTGCCACCAGCAAGCAGAGGTAAGCCGGGTACAGGCCACGGCGCTCTTCGAGGGGGACTCGCTGAGCTTCGGCGAGGTGCCGGTGGGCGAGCGCCGCGAGGCGCGCGTGAAGATCCGCAACGTGGGCGCGGTGCCCTTCACCGCCACGGAGGTCCTCAAGCTGCAGGACAACCCATCCTTCGAGGTGGAGTTCAGCCCGGAGAAGCTGAAGGCCGGCGGCGAGCAGTGGGTGACGGTGCGGTTCCACCCGCTCGCGGAGGGGCCGCTGGCGGATCAGCTGGCCCTGCACACGGACGCGGACAACAACCGCGAGGCCACCCTGCCCATGGACGGCGTGGGGACGCCGGCGCAGGTCCAGGTCATTCCGGACACGCTGGACTACGAGACGCTCGAGGTGAGCTCCGAGCGCTTCCTCGAAGTGACCGTGGTGAACCCCACGGACCTGCCGGTCTCGCTGAGCGTGGGCGGCGCCGCCGCCGGCCAGTTCGAGCCGGAGGTGCTGACGCTGCCGCCCTTCGGCACGCAGGTGGTGCGCACCCGGTACCTGCCCAAGGCGGCGGGCAAGAGCGAGGCGCGGCTGGAGGCGCGCGCCTGCGCCACCTGCACGCCGGCCGCGGCGGCGCTCAACGGCAACGCGGTGCCGCACGCGTTCGAGTTCCTTCCCTCGCCCATCCCGTTCGAGAACATCCCAGTGCACGAGCAGACGCGCACGGTCGCCTCGGTGCGGAACGTGACGTGGCGCCCGGTGACGCTCTCCAAGCTCTCCGCCAGCGATGAGGCGTTCACGCTGGTGACCGACCTGCAGGGCCAGACGCTGGCGCCGGGCCAGGCGGTGAGCATGGAGCTGGAGTTCGCCGCGCGGACCGGCGGGCCGCTGGTGGCGGAGCTCGCCGTGGCCTACCAGTCCGACAAGGCGCGCGTGGCCACGGTGGGGCTGGACGCGCGCGGCGGCCGGCCGCAGCTGGCGCTCACCCCCGTCTCGGTGGACTTCGGCGAGCTGCCGGTGGGCGGCAAGGCCGAGGCCGTCATCCGGCTCACCAACGCCGGCACCACCGGCGCGCTCGCCTTCCGCGGGGTGCGCGGCGCGGACGACACCACGGCCTTCAACGTCTCGCCCGCCTTCCGGGGGACGCAGACCTACCCGTGGAACCCCGGCACCGCCTGGCCCACGCTGACCACCGCGGACGTGCCCATCCAGCCGGGGACGGACTTCCTGGACCTCAAGGTGTACTTCGAGCCGCAGGGCGCGGGGCAGTTCCGGGGCACGCTCTACGTGCGCACGGACGACCTCTTCAACCCCGAGCGCGCGGTGGTGGTGACCGGCCGCGCCCGCCTCGCCGGCCCGTGCAAGTACCGCGTGCTGCCGGTGGGCCAGCTGGACTTCGGGGCGCTGCCGCCGGGCAAGGGGGCGGTGCTGGGCTTCCGCTTCGAGAACCTCTCCACCGCCGAGTGCGCGGTGAAGAACCTGCACCTCTCCAACGACGGCGGCGGCGTCTTCTGGATGCCGGGCGGAGAGATTACGGGCGGCACCCTGCCGTACAACGGGGACGCCTTCTCCGCGATGATCGCCTTCAAGCCGAACGCGGAGGGGACGTTCCAGGGCGAGCTCTCCATCGGCGTGAACGACCCGGCCAACCCGGTCTTCAAGCTGCCGATTCTGGGCCGCGGCCTGGCGAGCTGCCTCGTCGCCGCGCCGAACTTCGTGGACTTCGGCCCCATCCGGTACGACTGCACGCCGAGGCCGCGCACCACCTACGTGTCCAACGCCTGCGCCACGCCGGTGGAGGTGAGCGCGGTGGACCTGGGGCCGGGCACCAGCACGCAGTTCACGATGGTGCCTCCCGCGCTGCCGGTGACGCTGCAGCCGGGCCAGGGCTTCGAGGTTCAGCTCTCCTACTCGCGCACGGTGCTGGGCCAGCACTACACGCCGCTGTGGATCCACGCCACGCCGGAGCCGGCGCCGCTGCTCGTCCCGCTGCTCGCGGAGACCAACCATGACGGCCTGCAATCGGAGCGCTTCGTCCAGGGCACCGACAGCCAGCTGGACGTGCTCTTCGTGGTCTCCAACACCACCACCATGGAGCCCTTCCAGCAGCGGCTGCGCGCCGCGCTGCCGAACTGGCTGAGCACGGCGGCGGCGCGCGGGGTGGACCTGAGGATTGGCGTCACCACCACCGGCCTGGTCCCGCGCAGCGCGCAGTGCGGCGGCGGCGCCAATGGCGGCGAGGCGGGGCGGCTCTTCCCGGTGGACGGCTCGCGGTCCCGGGTGGTCTCCGGCGCCAGCCCCACCGCGGCGGCCACCGTGGGGCAGAACCTGGCGGTGGGGGCATGCCACAACCTGGTGCAGGGGTTGGAGACGATGCGCGCGGCGCTCTCGTCCCCGCTGATTGACGGCGCGGACGACCCGCGGACCTCCCAGCCCAACGACGGGAACCTGGGGCTCTTGCGCACCACCGCCCGGCTCGCGGTGGTGGTGGTCTCCGACGAGGACGACCACTCCGGGTTCGACCCGGAGAGCTACGTGCAGCTGCTCCAGTCCCTGAAGGGGCCGGGCATGTCCCACCGGACCTCGCTCCACGCGATCGTCCCGGACGCCAGCGGGGGCTGCGCCACGGCCGGCCCGGCGGGGCCGCGCTTCGCCCAGGTCGCCACCCGGACCGGCGGCTCGGTCTACCCGGTGTGCCGGGCGGACTACGGCCCCCTGCTCGACCGGGTGACGAGCCTGGCGGTGGGGCTGCAGCGGGACTTCCACCTCACGGAGACGCCTGCGGCGGACGCAGGACTGACGGTGAAGGTCAACGGAAAGCCCGCGGCCGAAGGGACCTGGCACTACGACGCGGCGAGCAACAGCATCGTCTTCGATGCGGCCTCGGTGCCGGCGCCGGGCGCCTCCATCCAGGTCCGCTACCGGAGCGTCTGCGCCAGCTGAGTGAACCCGTCAGGGGAGCGGGCGGAACTCTCCTTTGAAAGCGCGGCTATGGGAGGTAGGTTGCCCCACTCCGGATGTTGGAGACGTTTGGGCGTTACCAGCTGATCAAGAAGCTCGCGACCGGCGGGATGGGCCAGGTGTACTTGGCCCGCCAGAAGGGTCCGGTGGGCTTCGAGAAGCTCGTGGTGGTGAAGCGGATCCTCCCCCACCTCTCGGAGGAGGACGACTTCATCGACATGTTCTTCGACGAGGCGCGGATCGCCGCGCTGCTCAACCACCCCAACATCGCGCAGATCTACGACCTGGGGGACGTCGAGGGCGTCTACTACATCGCCATGGAGTACGTGCACGGCGAGTCCCTGCGCGCGGTGAACAACAAGGCCAACGCGCAGAAGGGCGGGATGCCGCTGGGGCTCAAGCTCCGGGTGATCGCGGACGCCGCGGCCGGCCTGGACTTCGCCCACCGGGCCAAGAGCCCCACCGGCGAGCAGCTGGGGCTGATCCACCGGGACGTCTCTCCCCAGAACGTGCTGGTGGGCTTCAACGGCGGCGTGAAGCTGATCGACTTTGGCGTGGCCAAGGCGGCGGGCAAGGTGAGCACCACCATGACCGGCGCGATCAAGGGGAAGTACGCGTACATGTCCCCGGAGCAGGCGCGCGGCGAGGACCTGGACTCGCGCTCGGACGTGTTCGGCCTGGGGATCGTCTTCTACGAGCTGCTCACCAGCAGCCGGCTCTTCAAGCGCGAGTCCGAGACCGCCACCCTCAAGGCGGTGGTGGGCACCAAGGTGCCGCCGCCGTCCACCGTGGTGAAGGGGATCCCCAAGACGGTGGACCCGATCGTCCTCAAGGCGCTGGCGAAGAAGCGCAGCGAGCGCTTCCAGACCGCGGGCGAGCTGCAGCTGGCGCTGGAGGAGCTGCTGGTGAAGCAGCGGATCCCCGCCACGGTGGCGCACCTCTCCGCGTTCATGCAGGAGCTCTACGAGCAGGAGCTGGCCGAGGAGAAGCTGGAGCGCTCCCTGGCCGGAGATCCGCGCACGCCCAGCCGGCCGATGAGCCACTCCAAGGGGCCGCGGGTGAGCGACCCGTCCAAGTCCTCGCCCAGCCGCACCGCGCTGGAGTCGCTCTCCAAGTCCGCCTCCATCTCCCGCGTCTCCAAGGGCACGCCGGGCGAGCGCAGCTCCAAGCTGGTGCCGGACCACGGTGAGTTGATGGCGCGGATCGCCCAGCTGACGCCGGCGCAGACGGCGCGGGGCCTCTTCTTCAACTCGGTGCTGGGGACGGTGGAGCGGATCGCCGGCCCGGCCGCGCAGGGGCCGGTGCGGGATGCGGGCGGGGCCAAGGGCTACGAGGACGCCAAGGCCTACCCCACCGCGGACTTCCTGCGGCTGCTCTGGAAGGCGGCGGAGGTGGTCGCCAGCAGCACCGCGTCCGCCAGCCGCGCCTTCAGCGAGCTCGGCGCGGACTGCCTGGAGGCGCTGCTCCAGCAGCCGGCGGGCAAGGCGCTGGCGCAGACCAGCCAGGCGCTGGACGCGCAGTGGATGCTGGGGCCGCTGCTGGCGCTGGTGGACACGCTGCTCCCGGCCGGCGGCCGCAAGGTGGAGGAGACCACCCAGCAGAGCGCGATCCTGGTCTTCCGCCGTGAGCCGCTGCCCGCCCAGTTCCACTCCGGCCTGCTCTCCCGCGCGTTCGACCGGCTCAAGGACACCGAGGCCCGGATCGACGCGGACCGCCGCGTGACGGAGAGCACGACCTTCCACGTGCGCTGGGACTAGAAGCAGGGATTGCAACGACCGCGTCCGCGACCCGTCACAGGATGAGGGTCAGACGTGAAGCAATCCAAATCTGTGGCGCCACAGGACATCTTGCCGGCGCTGTGCCTGGCAAAGGACGCGCTGTCGGCGCAGCCGCGCGCCTACTCGGCGACGGCGCTCGAGCGCATCCGCAGGGCGCTGTTGGAGCTGATGCGCAAGGGCCACCCGGTCAGCGCGCCCTTCGAGCTCCTGAGAATCTCGGTCTTCCTTGAACGCAAGCTGAACGCGCCCCTCGCCGCCAAGCAGCTCATTCAACTCGTCGAAGGACCGAAGACGAGCCCGCTCTCAACCCAAGACCAGTTCGTCTTCTGAACAACAAGGAAAGCAAGGCCATGGCATTGGACATTCCGGCAGTGACTCAGCGGTTGGCGCGCGAAGCAACGGCTGAGTTCAAGAGACTCATCGGCAACCCGCGCTTCGAAGGGGACCCCGAGCTCTCCCCGGTGGCAGCGGAGGTCGCCTACTCCGCCTTCACCGACAACCTGAGTGGGGAGGCGCTGAGGAGCTTCATCTATGACGTCCTCAACCGCTTCCCAACGGAAGGCAAAACCATCGCGAAGTTCCTCAGCCTGCCCGAAAGCCAGCAGCGCTCCGTGTTGGCCGTCTATGACCGGCACCTGGGCACCCAGCCGGCAACGAGGAGGTTCTACGCCGAGGTCTTCGGTCCGGAGGCGCTGGAGAGAGCGCCGGGGGAGACTGGCGACCGGACATTTCAGCAAGCCGTGGAGATTGGTGCGGACGGCAATCCCGTTGCGCACCTCAAGATCACCGCGTCCGGAAGCACAGGAGGCCCATACGCGTTGGCGACCACCTTCCCCGTCTCAAGCGCGACCGTGACCTTCGACGGGTTGGGGAACGTCAAGAGCATCACGCGAGAGCACTACGTCCGCAATCCGAGGTGAGCGCTTCGGCTAGACGAGCAGCGAGGTGATGAGCCCCTTGGCGAGCCCCACCTGGCCGAAGTCGTCCAGCGGGCCGCCGGCGGCGTTCTTCACGCCCAGGGCGGCGCCGAAGACGTTGAGCAGCTTGTTGTGGGTGACGTTCCCCGCGTCCACGTAGAGCCCCTGGCGCAAGTAGCCGTTCGCGGAGCCCGCCATCACGTACGGCAGGTTGGTCTTGGTGTGCTGGCCGGTGGCGAGATCGTTGAGCCACACGGACAGCCCCGCGTCGAGCAGCGTGCCGCTGCCCAGCGTGACCGCGGAGAGCTTGTCGAGCAGGTACTTGAAGAGCTGGCCGTGCCAGCGGTCGATCTTGTGGTGGAGCGCGAGCGCGTCCGGGATGGGCGCGCCGTCGCTGCCATCGCCGAAGATCCGGTGGGAGATCTGGTGGTAGCGCGGCAGCGTGGCCCCCTCCAGCGTGAGGGTGGAGCCGTCGTTGCCGTCCCCAATCTGCAGCGTGGCCACGCGGGTGACGCCGCAGGACATGGCCAGCGCGATGATGTCCAGCTGCATCTTGGCGACCGCGTCCCGGACGTTGTTGTTGCGGACCCGGGTGGACAGGTTCTGCATCGCGGTGACCTGCGCGCCGGGCAGCGTGCAGCTCATCGCCACCTCGACGTCCCGGATGCTGGAGAAGTGCAGGTCCAGCCGCTGGCGGTCCGAGGTGCTCAGGTCCGTGCGCGCGAGCAGGGCCTTCATCTCCGTGCGGACCAGGTCGTTCACGCTCTTGCGCGCGAGCGCCTGTTTTTGGGCGGCGGGATCGCTCGGCACCGGCGTCATGCCGAACAGCCGCTGGTAGGCGTTGTACGGGTTGCCCTCGGCGGCGCGGAGCATGCGCGGCCCGCGGTAGGAGAGCACCTCGTCGATGTAGCCCTCCTTCGGGCCAGCGTAGAGCGTGAGCGGCTCCACCCCGGGCGTGAGCTCGCGGGCGATCCGGTTGTCGATCGACTCGCCGGTGGCCAGCGAGCGGTTGCCGCCGGAGGTTGGATCCGTGGCGGTGAGGCAGATGTTGCCGCCGGTGGAGTGCTCGCAGCCGCTGTTGACGGTGCTCGAGTACCGGACGCCGCGGACGATCAGCAGCTTGGAGGCGTATGCCGCCAGCTCGCTCACCGCGCGGTTGCCCAGGGTGGCGGCGGTGATGGGGCCCAGGGACAGCGGCCAGAAGTTCTCCGGCTCGTTGCCCACCGCCTGCTGCACGCCGTTGGCCTGCCTCAGGATGATCAAGAACGGCGGCACCGTCCCGGCGCCGAACGCCTTGCCCCGGCCGGCGAACGTCTCCAGCCACGGCAGCCCAACGACGACCCCTCCCAGGCCCTTCAAGAAGCGACGGCGGTTCATGGTGTCACCTCCGGGGCGCGGTAGCGGAACGGCTTGGACGCCACCAGCCGCACCAGCAGCGACTGGACGGACGCACCGCCACGGGACGCTCCCCCCTGCGCGGTGATCAGCGCCTCGTCTTCGAGGCGGTGCGACCTTCCCAGCGCGAACTCGAGCAGGTGCTGCGCGTAGCAGCCGTGCGCCTGGGCGCTGCCGGCGATGAGATCGATCATCGCGGCGCCGTCCGCGTACGAGGCTGGCGTCCCATCGAACGCGTAGGTGCCCGAGGCGTCCACCGGCTTGCCGTTGTCCGTGGTCTGCACGCGGCCCACGGCGTCGAAGCCCTCCAGCCCGTAGCCGATGGGGTTGATCAGCGCCCCGTGGCAGCCGCCGCCGCAGGTGCCCTTGCCGGTGTGGCGCTCCACCCGCTCGCGGTTGGTCATCCCCGGCTCGAGCGCGGGCAGCGGCGGCACCGCGGCGGGCGGCGGCGGCAGGCTCGCGCAGAGCACCTCGTGGTTCACGAACGCCCCGCGCAGGATGGTGTTCTGCACGCGCGCGGTGCCGAAGTACGAGAGGAACCCCGCCTGGCTGAGCAGCCCTTTACGCTTCCCGCCGGCCAGCTCCACGCGCTGGAAGGTGTCCGTGTAGTCCTGGGCGGGCAGCCCGTAGAGCGGCGCGGTGAGCCGGTTGACGAAGGCGTAGGGCGCGGTCAGCAGCTCGGAGAGGCCGGCGCCCTGGTCGAACACCACGGCCTGGACGAACAGCTCGTGCTCCCGCTGGAGCGCCGCCGGCGTCTGCGCGGTGAACTCCGGGAAGAGCGTGGCGTCCTTCTGGATGTTCTCGTACTGCCGCACGCGGAAGAGCTGGCGGTGGAAGTCGGTCATCACCGCCTTGGCGCGCGGGTCCTTCAGCAGCGCGGTGGCCGCGCCGGTCACGCCTTCGGCGGTGTCCAGCGCGCCGGTGTCCGCCAGCACGGAGAGCTCCGGCGTGGGCATGGTGCCCAAGAGCGCGTAGGAGAGGCGCGTGGCCACCTCGTGGCTGCTGAGGGGAAACTCCTGGCCCGCCGGGCCGCTGCTCGTCTCCACCCGGTAGAGGAAGTGCGGCGACTGGAGCATCGCCGCCACGGTGATCCGCACGCCGGCGATGAAAGGGTCGGTGGCGTCGGTCAGCGTGGGGCCCTGCGCGAAGAGCGCGGCGTAGGTGTCCACCTCGGCGCTGGTCAGCGGGCGGCGGAAGGCGCGCCGGCCGAACTGCGTGACGAACGCCTTGGCCTTGCCGGCCGCGTCTGCCGGGAGCCCTGAGGGGACGAAGCGGGCGAGGTCCTCGGCGGTGGCGGTGGCCTTCGCGGCGAGCTGCTCGGCGGCGCGCTGGTAGTCCGCCCACAGCCCCGAGGTGACCACCAGCACGGCCTCGTCGTTGTTGAAGGAACTGGTGCCGAGCGGGTCCGGGGTGAAGGCGCCGGAGAGGCCGGGCAGCGCGGTGAGGCCGAGCAGGTCCTTGGCCGTGGCCTCCCACTGGGCGTGGGTGAGGCGCGGCACGCGCGAGCTGGCCACGGGGAGCAGCGGGCCAGCCGGCGTCTCCCCTCCCCCGCCTCCGCCGCCCGGCGTCTCACCCGGCTTGCCGAGCCCATCGAACGGCGCCTCGCCCACGCAGGCGAGCAGCCCGGAGAGGGCGAGGAGCATGAGGGCGCTGATGAACGTTCGTTTCATGCGGACCTCAGGCTCACGGAGAGAGAAAGGGGAGCAGCTCCCCGGCGGCGTTCCAGGTCGCCTGCGGCCAGTCGGTGGCGGGGTCGGCCACGCGCACGCCGTAGCCGTTGTGATCTGGCTCCTGGTACTCGCTGCGCTGGACGCCCATCGCCTGCAGGCAGGTGGCGAGCAGCTGGTGCCACGTCAGGCCCGGCGCCTGGGCGCCGCCGTTGCGCAGCTTCCCCAGGTTCCGGTAGTCGCAGTACTGGCCCGTCTTCAGCGCGCCCTTTGCCGAGCCGAACGTGACCACGGGGATGGAGTACGGCACGTGGACCAGGTTCCCGTACTCCTGCGTCCAGAAGACGAGCGAGCGGTCCAGCGTGGAGGTGCCGTCTCCCTCGGAGGCGGCGTCCAGCTTGCGCGCGAGGTCCACCATCACGCCGGAGAAGAAGGCCTGCTGCGCGTCGGACATCAGCTTCTGCTCGGCGGCCTGCTCGCAGCGGTGCGCCACGTTGTCGTGCCACAGCCCGGAGGAGACGGTGGAGAAGTCGCTCACCAGCGCGTCGGCGAGGACCACCGCCACCCGCGTGGCCCCGCAGTGCAGCGCGGCGGCGAGGACGTCGTTGTACATCTGGTAGTACTGCGTCTGGATCGCCGGGCTCTCGGCGGAGCCGTTGTAGGGCGAGCGCGGGTCGCTCCCGTTCTGATCCGGGGCGCCGGGCAGCGAGGAGTTGCTCTGCGCGGGGCGGGTGATGGCGGTGCACGAGGGCGCGGTGGTGGTGTTGACCCGCCGCTGCAGCTCGAAGATCCGCTGCATGTAGTCGTCCAGCCGCTGCTTGTCGCCGGCGGAGAGCCGCTTGCTCCCGTTGCGCAGCCGCTTGTAGTCGTCCACCACCAGGTCCACGAGCAGCGGCCTCGTGGAGGTGGGCGTGGTGGAGGGCGGCGTGGGGAAGAGGTCGTCGAAGAGCTGCCGCGAGTCGTTCGCCGAGCGGCCGGTGCCCTGGATCCCACTGCTCGCGCCCACCGCCGGGTTCTTGTACCCGTAGGACGGGTAGCTGACGGTATGGAGGTGGACCGAGCGCGCGCGGATGCCCTGCGTGCTGGCGTAGAAGTTGGGGGACCAGGCCATCACCTGGTCGATGGAGCGGCGCTGGGCGTTGGGGGGCAGCTGGGTGGTGGTGCCGTCGTTGGAGACGATGTTGCCCAGCGAGCCGCGCCCGTCGTGGTGGGAGAAGTCGTACGGGATGTCCAGCCCGCGCAGCACGTTCATCTTCGCCGCCAGCGCCGGAGTGAGCGCGGTGCTCGGGGCGCGCAGCACCGGGCTCAAGGTCGTGAAGCCGTCCGCCACGGTGGGGACCAGCGCGCCGCTGCGCACCGCGAAGCCAGCGGTGGCGTAGTTCTCCGAGACGGTCAGGCTGGCGTCCGCCGGGTACATGTTCTGCGGCCACACACCGCCGTGGACGGTGAGCAGCGCCACGAAGCACTTGTTGTTGGCCACCGTCTGCGCGAACGCCTTGTCCGACCGGAAGAGCGACGGGAGCAGCGGCAGCGCCAGGGTGGCGCCGCCCAGCCCGCGGAGGAAGGTGCGACGGGCGATGTTCATTGAAAGCTCCGGGTCTTGAACTCGGCCAGGGAGGCGGCGCGCCGCTGCAGGTCCGAGAGCGGCGCGTTGGCCATGGCCGCGCTCTCCAGGGTCGACAGGCCGCACCCGTCCTGCTGCGCGTCCAGCGTGCGGGCGAGGACGAAGCTCAGGTACTGCTCCGAGAAGCAGCTGTGCACCTTGCGGCTGGCGTCGATCAGCCGCGTGGCGTCCGCCGCGCCCTTGATCGCAAAGGTGCTGCCGTCCAGCAGCAGCGTGGTGTCGGTGTGGATCGCCTTGGCGCCGAGCAGCGTCCCCGCCGAGTCGAACACCGGCTCCTCGGAGCGCTCGCGGCCGAGCGCGTCGAAGTTCTCGGTCATGTGGCCGAGCGGGTTGATGAGCTGCATGTGGCAGCCGGAGCAGCTGGTGCCGGCCTTCTCGGTGAGCGCCTCGGCCTTCTCGCGCGTGGTGGACACGGCCGGCAGCGGGGGCGGCGGCGTCATGCACGCGCCCGGGGGCGGCGGCGGCACCGGATCGCACAAGAGCGCGGTGCGGATGAAGACGCCCTTCATGATGGGGCGGGTGACGTGCACGCCGGTGGCCAGCATGGCCGCGCGGGTAAGCAGGCCCGCGCGGGCCGGCGCGGTGACCGGAGAGGGCGCGCTCGTCCCGTCCCACTGGGAGGTTCCGTAGATCCCCGCCAGAAGAGGTTCCTTGGCGTAGGAGGCCTGCCCGGTGAGCAGCTCGGAGACGCCGCCGCCCTCGCGCGTCACCGCCAGCGCGGAGGAGAGCACGTCGTTCACCATGTCCGCCGTGGTGCTGGCGGTGGGCGCCGGGGTGGAGCCGAGGAAGGCCTTGAACTGGGCGTCTGCGTTCAAGGAGCTCATCGACGGCAGCGTGTCCAGGCGCAGCCACTGGGCCATGAACTCGCTCAGCGCCGCCGCCGCCTTCGCGTCCGAGACCACGCGCTGGAGCTGGGCGGTGTAGCCGGCCTCCGTGAGCAGGGCGCCGGAGGCGGCGGCCTGCCAGAGCTCCTCGTCCGGCGGGGCGTTCCAGAAGTTGTAGGAGAGGCGCGAGGCCAGCTCGTACGCGTCGAGCGGGACGCGCCCGGGGAACGGGCCGTCCTGGCCGTGCTCCTCGAAGAAGAAGACGCCGGGGGACTGGAGGATGAGCGCCACCACGTCCGCCAGGGCGGCGCGGTCCACGGGAGAGCCGGTGCCGATCGGCCGCTCGTAGAAGGCCACGTCATCCGTGCCCAGCGGGTGGCGCTTGGCGCGCGCGCCGAACTCGCGGACGAACGTGTCCAGGCAGGCCTTGTCGTTGGTGGTGGAGCCGTCCGTCGCGCAGGCGCCGAACACCTCGGTCACCCGCGCGGTGGACTGGGTGAACGCCGCGCCGATCGCCGTGGCCAGCTGGTAGCTGACGTCGATGTGGCCCTGCTGAAGGGATTGATCCAGGCGGGTGAAGCCGCCGCGCTTGGGGTTGGGTCCGCCCACGTGGGCGTCCTGGAAGACGTTGCCCAGGATGGGCTGGACGCTGGTGAGGATGGCGGCGCCGGAGCTCGGGGCGAAGCGCTGGACCAACGCGCGCACGGTGTTCTGGTACTGCACGCGCGAGAGGCGGCGCAGCGGGGCCTCGAGCGTGCTGTACGCGCTGCTGCAGCTGAAGCGCGCCACCGGCACCACCTTCGCCGGATCCGGCTCAGCAGGGACGCCGGGAGTGCCGGGATCGCCGGGCGCGCCCGGGTCCCCGGTGCCGGTGAAGGTCGCGCTCCCCGTGCAGGACAGGAGGGCGAGCGCGGCCAGGGTCACCGCGGGTGGGAGCATTCGGTTCAAGCGGACCTCGGGGAGATGACGTAGGGCTTCCCCTGAGCAAGTCCGGGACCGACGACAAGCTGGCGCGGGCGCTGGGGAATTCAGCAACCCACGCTGTCTGGGCCCACGACGGTGGTGATGCACGGCGCATCAACTCGCGGGGCGGGTGTCACACCTCTCCGTTCACCTCGAGCGTAGGCCGTCAGGCCGTAGTCGAGAGGCGGCACCCACGGTCGGTCCACGCTGAGGTGATTCCGAGCGTGGGTGCCGCCTCTCGACTACGCGCCTACGGCGCTGACCTGAAACTTGCCGCGCCCCGCTCAGCCCGAGCGAAGTCGAGGGCCCGCCGATCGTAGGGACTCTCGCTCGTGG
>JBGATB010000057.1:0-62300 GCA_044229415.1 Myxococcaceae bacterium
GCCTGACGCGGCTGCAGCGGGTGATCCTCTGGCAGCTGGGTGAGCTGCAGCGCGAGCGCGAAGGGCTGAACGTCCCCACGGCGATGCTCTACGGGCGCGTGGTGGAGCACGTGGACGTCACGGTGGACGAGTTCCAGGCCGTGCTCTCGAGCCTCGTGGGCGCCGGCAACCCGAAGCGCCGCTAGCAGCGGGCAGATCAATCGGGGATCCCCCCGTTCACCTCGAGCGTAGGCCGTCAGGCCGTAGTCGAGAGGCGGCACCCAAGCCCGGTCCGTCCGGAGGTGATTTCGAGCCTGGGTGCCGCCCCTCGACTACGCGCCTACGGCGCTACGCTCGGGGTGAACGGGGGAGCTACGCGCCCGAAAGGTTCACAGCCTCTCGGGGTGAACGGGCGAGCTACGCGCCCGAAAGGTTCACAGCCTCTCGGGGTGAACGGGCGAGCTAAGCGCCCAAAAGGTTCACAGCCTCTCGGGGTGAACGGTGGGGCGCTACACCTTCAATCCGTCCTGGGCCCGAGGCAGCGTGAGCTCGAACCGCGCGCCGCCGAGCGGTGACTGCCCGGCGCGGATCGCTCCGCCGTGCCGCTCGGCGATCCCCCGGGCGATCGCGAGCCCCAGCCCGGTGCCTCCATGCGCGTCCTCGCGCTTGCGGCCGGTGACGAACGGCGAGAAGAGCTTGTCGCGCAGCTCCACCGGAATGCCCGGGCCGTTGTCCTCGACCACCAGCGTGACGGCGTCCCCGGCGAGCGCGCCGCTCACCACCAGCTTGGGGCTGGGCGTCCCCTGCACGGCGAGGAAGGCGTTCTCGAAGAGGATCACGAACAGCTGGGTGAGCTGGGCCTGGTCCGCCTCGACCAGCGGCAGCCCGTCCAGTGAGCGGGAGAGCTCGGGCGCCACGGGCAGGTCACAGAGCGCCTGCCGCGCGGTGGAGAACGCCAGGTCTACGGTCGGCGCCAGCTCCACTTTCCTCAGCTCGAGTGGCCGGGGGCGGCCGTAGCGGAGCAGCTCATCCACGAAGCGCCGGGCGCGCTCGATCTGCCCGTGCATCTCCGCCAGCGTCTGCGGCTCCACGCCCTTGCGCTCGAGCAGCTTCACGTGGGCGGCGAGCACGCCGAGCGGGTTGCGGATCTCATGCGCCACCGCGGAGGTGAACTGCCCGAGCTCGGCCAGCCGCTGGGACTGATCCGCCCGGGCCTCCTGGACCTGGAGGGCGCGGGCCACCTCCCCGGGGGCATGGCCAATCAGGAAGCGCCGGCCGATCCACTCGAGCAGCTGCTGCCGCAGCGGCTCGAAGGCGAGCGCGGCCATGCAGAGCAGGAAGAGCGCACCGAGCCGGTACTCGGCGAGCATCGGCGTGCCCCCGCCCATCAGCGTCATCACCCCGAAGAGGAAGCCGGCGGAGAGGATGGCCGTGAGGGCGGAGTAGGTCAGGCTGCGATCGAGCAGCCGCCGCTCGGCCACCGGCTGCTGCTCGCGGATCAGGTTGGCGAGCACCAGGAGCCCGGCGAGCACCAGGAAGATCCCGAACGGCAGCGCCACCCCGCCGGCGAGGAAGAGCGCGTTGGAGAACCCGCCCACGTAGGAGCAGAGCCCGGCGATGAAGAGCGTGCGCAGGGCGGCGCGGTCCTGGGCGTTGGCGCTCGGGTACGCGCGGGCGAGCGTGCCGAGCGGGACCGTCCCCGAGACCACCGCGAGCGCCATGGTGGGCCAGAAGAGCGGGCCGGCGCGCAGCTCCACCGGCCCGTAGATCACCCCAGGGGCCAGCACCCCGGTCAGCGTCACCACCAGCGCCACCGCGTAGGCGAAGATCACCAGCGCGTAGGAGCGCTGGCGGGTGAGGTCGAACGCGGCGTGCAGGAAGCCGGCGGCGGTGAAGGCACCCACGGCCGCCATCCGCTCCCCGAACACCTGGGTGGAGGGGAACTGGGCGGCGAGCAGGCACGAGCACCAGATCCCCACCGCCAGGCAGTACGCGGCGAGCCCCACCGAGTTCTTCGCGCGCAGGGCCGCCGTGAAGAACAGCAGGTAGGCGACGGAGAGGACCGGCACCAGGCTGTAGGCGAAGAGTGGGTGGAGCACGGGTTTGCCTCGATGGTGCCACCGAACGGCCTCACGCCGAAGAGAGCAGCTCCTCGGTCACGTCTCCCACGCTCTCGGCGATCTCCTTGATCGCCTGCACCACCTCCGCGTCCGAGCGCCCGGCGAACTCCAGGAGCTGGAGCTGGGAGGTCATCTCTTCGATCTTCAGGACGATCCGCTCCAGGTCCTCCGCGGTGCGGCGGCGCATGGTGGTCAGCCGCTCGATGTTGCGCAGGCGGGTGGTCAGGCTCTGGTGGCGTGGATCCGTCTCCGTGGCACCGCGCTGGCGGAGATCCCCGAGCAGGGCCTGCACCGCGCGCACGTCGAAGTCCGGGGTGGCCAGCAGCTGATCCATCTGCTGGATCCGCCGCTCCATGGCGGAGAGCGCCAGGCTCAGCCCCTGCACGCGGGCCACCTCGGGGGCGAGCACGTCCTCGGCCAGCCCCTTCACCTTGCCGAGCGCGGCCATGAGCTGCCGCTCGGCCCGCTGGATGCGCGCGGAGACGTGCCCTCCGCCTCCTCCCACGGGAGGCACCGGCGCGTCCGGCCCCGAGAAGAGCATCGGCGCATAGAGCGGCCAGAAGCAGGTGGCCGCGGCGAAGCTGAGCGTGCGGGCGGCGGGGTGCGCCTGGCTGGGCCGCAGCGCGAGCGCCCCGGCCACCGCCAGCCCCACCAGCGCGTAGATGATCACCGTTCCAGAGAGCCCCATGGCACGGCCCCCTTTTAGAGCCGCTGGCCGAGCTGCTCGGCCAGCCGGTAGAGCGCGAGCGGCGCCACCACCGAGTAGAGGGCGCCCCACGCCCAGACCATGCGTCGCAGGAAGTTGCCGCGCCGCTCGTGGGTGATCGGCAGCTGCTTCGCGAGATCTCCGAAGCTGGTGTACAGCGCGCGCAGCCCCGCCAACCCCACCGCGAAGGGCAGGCACATCCCGCAGAAGAGCGCGGTCTCCGGGTTGGCCCAGCCGGCCGCGCAGGCCAAAAGCCACGCCGCGTAGAACGGCAGCGCGCCGAGCAGCAGCACGGAGGTGGTGGCCTGGGCGCGCAGCGCCTGCACCACCACCACCCGGAACGACGCGTCCAGCCCGGAGAGCTGCGTGTAGAAGTAGAAGGACGGCAGGCAGACGCACAGCGCGCCCACGAAGGCGAGCACGAACGAGAGCGGCATCCAGAGCAGCGGCGTGCCGCGCACGTAGAACTCCAGCCACTGCGCGTCCCGGCCGAGGAACTGGGCGCCCAGGCCGAGCACCAGCCCGTGCACCGCGAGCCCCACCACCGAGAGCGCGAGCAACCCCTGCATCAGCGCCGGGAGGCGCGCGGGCTCGGTCAGGCTCTGCGTGAGCCTGCGCTGACCGCGCAGGACCAGATCGAAGACGGTGGGCAGCGGCCCCTCGGGCTGGGGCGTTGGGGTGGGGAGGCTCGGGAGGAGCGAAGGGACGTGGGCGGGGAGCGATGGGGTGACCATGGGAGCCTCCTTCAGAAGAGCTGGACCAGCGTGAACAGCTCGAGCCCGATCACGGCCACGAGCGTGAGCCAGAAGAACGCGTAGGCGCGGCTGCGCTGGGGCTCGAGCGCCTTCATCACGCGCATGAACACGTCCAGCATGCACAGCCCCACGCCGGCGAAGACGGCGAGGTTGACCGGCAGCCGCACCCAGAGCGCGGTGCCGCCGGCGAGGCTGAAGAACCAGCTCACCGGCACGCTGGCGAGCATCGCCAGGGCGCCGTAGCTGACGGTGGCGAGCGCCGCGAGCACCGTGGTGGAGAAGTCCAGCTTGGAGCCGAGCGTGGTGTTGACGATGTAGAGCGCGGGCAGCGCCACCACCCAGGCCAGCCCCGCCGCGAACGGCGCCTTGGCCGCGTGGGTGAGCATGCTGGCGCCACCCTCGTGCAGCCCCATGGTCAGCCCGTAGCCCGCGAGGCCGAGCGTGGCGCTGATCACGAAGACGGGAAAGACGAGCCCGGTGGGCGGGTTCTCCACCGTCGAGCGGTCCCGCCACCGCACCGTGAGCGCCTCGGGGCGGCGCAGCGCCAGCCCCACCTCCTTGATCGCCGCGTTGAGCTGTCCCATCTGGGGTGTCCTTTCGCTTCGGGTTTGGCAAAGGCCCTGAGCAGGCGCCGTGCCCTGCGCGGCCCGCCTGGAACTCCGCGCGCTTGGCGGGCCTGGCCGGGGGCGGGGTGACAACGCCGGCGACAGCGGCGTGGTAGAAACGCCGCCGGTCGATATGTGGGAGCCCGAAGATCGTTCTTGCGCCATGGACGCAAGGCCCCAGTCGCAAGACGGGACGACAGGCGCACAGCCCCCCAGCGTGGAGCCCACCGATGAAGCGCGGGCGCTCTGGGCGGCGCTGATCTCCCGCCACGAGCAGGCGGTCCTGCTCTCGCTGCTGGCCCGGGGCGTCCGCCTGGATCGCGCGAAGGAGATCTGCCAGGAGACCTGGGCCCGGCTCTTCCAGCGCTACCTGGAGGGACGCTTCGCCACCCTCGAGCTTCCCGGCCTGGCGGTGACCCAGGCCGCCTTCCTCGCCGCGGAGGACCTGCGGCGGGCGCGCCAGGGGAGCGGCGCGGTGGATGACGGCGAGCTGCTCGGCACGGTGGCCGACCCCGCGGCCTCCGCGGAGGACCGGCTGATGCGCCGCCAGCTCCTGCAGCGCGCCTCGCGGGCGCTGGAGACGTGCTCACCGCGGGCCCGCACCGTCTTCACGCTGGCGTACGAGCACCCGGAGCGCCCGCAGATCGAGCTGGCCAAGCAGGTGGGACTGTCGCTGCAGCGCGTGCGGCAGATCCTCTGTGAGGTCCGCGCCAAGCTCCGCACCGCGCTCGAGGAGGAGTCCGATGTCTGAGCCACTTCACCCCACCCCGCACGTCGCCGGCGCGGACGTGGAGCGCTTCGTCCAGCAGAAGCTGGCGCCCTGGCTGCTCCCGGACTTCGAGGCGCACGTCTCCCGCTGTGACGCCTGCGCCGCGCTGCTCGCCCGGGAGGCCCGGCTGGAGCTCACCCTGCGCGAGCTGGCCGCCACCAAGCGCGCCGCCCCGGCGCCGGCCCGAGCCTCCTCCCGCCGCGCCCGCAACGCGCTGCTGGCGCTGGCCGCGTGCCTGACCGGCGGCTTCTTCGCCGCCAGCGTGCTCTCCGCGCCAGGCGCCGCGGATCTCCCGGTGGCGCACGCCCAGCCCGCGGGAGGGATCTTCGGCGCGGCGGACCTCCCGGACGGGGGCAGCTCTGCTCCGGCGCCGCGGATCCTCGCCACGTGGGACGCCGGCGGGACCCGGGCCGCGCAGTAGAAACGCGAAGGCCCCGGCGTGCGGGGGGAGCGCGCCAGGGCCTTCGTCCTTTTCGGTCCACCGCTGCGGGCGGCGAACCCCCGCCGCCCTCTTCAGCAAGCGGAATGCCCCACCGCCACCCCGCAACCTTGCGACTCGCCAGGGGTAGTCACTTGCAGGTGTGACCGGCGCAGAGGACAGCCGTCCGCGCCTGCGGTCACCGGCCGGTGGCCGGGGCGAGGACGATCTCGATCCGCCGGTTGAGGCTCTTGCGCTCGTTGGAGTCGTTCCGGGCGATCGGGTGGTACTGCCCGTACCCGGCCGCGGAGAGCACCGTCGGATCCACGCCCGCGTCCTGGAGGTGCTTCACCACCGCCAGCGCGCGCGCCGTGGAGAGCTCCCAGTTGGTAGCGAAGGGTCCCTTGGGATCCGTGGGGACATCGTCGGTGTGGCCTTCGATCCGCACCGTCTTCCCCTTCAGGTTCTTGAGCGCGGTGGCGACCTTGTCCAGCGCGTTCGAGCCCTCCTTGCCGATCTTCGTGGAGCCCGAGGCGAAGAGGATCTTGTCCTTCATCTTCACCGTCATCTTCCCCTTCAGCTCCGAGAGCTCGATCTTCCCTTCGTCGATCTCCTTCTTGAGGCTGCTGGCGAGGCTCTCGTACTCGGACGACTTCTTCTCCAGCTCCTCCTTGGCCTCGGCGAGCTTCTTCTTCGAGCGGGAGAGCTCGTCGTTGAGCGCGGTGAGCTCGCCGTTCTTCTCCTCGAGCGCGCGCCGCTCCGCCTCCTTGTTCATCAGCAGCCCCTCGCTGGCGGTCAGCCGCTGGGAGAGCGAGGCGTTCTGCTGCTCCAGGTCCGCGACCTTCGCCTCCAGGTCCTGCACCTTGCGGACGAGCCCTTCGGTCTTGCCTTCGCTCTCCTTGTACTTCCGGGAGAGCTCCTCGGCCTCCAGCGACTTGGCCTTGAACTGCTCGGTGGGAACGCAGCCGACGACCACGACGACCGCGACCGCAGCGGCAACGACGCGCATGCTTCACCTCGGTGCTTTTTGTGGGTGAGCGCGATTCTCGGCCGTTTCCCGCGGGAGAGTCAGCTCCCGCTCACTTCACCTTTTTCAGCTCGGCCGCAAACTTCTCCGGTCCGAGGAAGCCGGTGACGCGCGGGTCCTCCAGCACCGCACCTTCGGACGAAACGAAGGCCACGGTGGGCAACCCCTGGATCCCGAACCGCTCGTAGAGCGCTTCGATCAGCTCGCCCTCGTGCGTGGCGTCCACCTTGATGTTGGTGAAGCGCCCCGCCTCCTTCATCACCTCGCGCGCCGGATAGGTGTGGCGATCGAGCTCTTTGCAGGCGGCGCACCACTCGGCGAAGAAGTCGATCATCACCGGCTTGCCGCTCTGCTTCGCCGCCGCGAGCGCCGTGTCGAACAGCGCCAGCTGCTGCGTCCCCTCCAGCCGCACGTCCCAGGCGAAGTCCACCGGCGCGGCGGGCTTGACCAGCCCCCACCGCACCCAGGCCTCTCCCGTGGCCGGCCCGTTGAGCGCCCCCACCCGCACCAGCGCGGCGAAGACCAGCGTCGCCACGCCCACCGCCTTGAGCGCGGCCTGGTCCGCCCCCTCCTTGAAGGAGAGGTGGATGGCGCCCATCGCCACGCCGATGATCGCGAGCCCGCCGGCGATCGCCGCCCCCGGCAGCGCGCCGAGCTCCACGCCAATCCGGGAGACGAGCTCTCCGAACTTGGGGAAGGCGTCCTTGACGTAGAAGAGCGCGAGCGCGACCAGCGCCACGCCGAAGACGCTCTTCACCCACTCCATCCACTCGCCGCCCTTGGGGAGCCGGAGCGTGAACACGCCAATCAAGAAGAACGGCACGCCGATCCCCAGCGCATAGACGAAGAGCAGCGAGCCGCCCAGGAGCGGCCGCTGCGTCTGCGCCACGAACGCCAGCACCCCCGAGAGCGCCGGGCCGGTGCACGGCGCCGCCAGCAGCCCGGAGACGCTCCCCATCAGGAACGCGCCGACCAGGCCGTTGCCGCCCACCTGGTTGAGCTTCTGCGCCAAGCCGCTGGGCACGGCCAACTCGAAGGCGCCGAACATGGAGGCGGCCAGCACCAGCAGGAACGCCGCGATGAAGAGGGCGAAGCGCCAGTCCCCGAGCACCGTGCCAAAGGCCTTGCCGGTGAAGGCCGCCGCCACGCCGAGCACCGCGAAGAGCAGCCCCATGCCCACCACGTAGGCGCTGGTGAGCACCACCGCCTTCACCCGGCTCTCCGCCCGCCGCGCGCCGAATACGCCCACGGTGATGGGGATGAGCGGGTACACGCACGGCGTGAGCGAGGTCAGCAGCCCGGCGAGGAAGATCACCCCACCCGCCAACCACAGCTGCCCACCCTGCAGCAGCGCGTCCGCCTTGAGCGCATTGTCCCCGGTCGGGAAGAGCCACGGGACCACCGCCAGCCCGACGCCGGAGAGGAGGGAGAGCAGGAGGACCTTCTTGTTCATGTCGGGGCTCGGGTGGGTCGCTGACGACGGGGGTGACGATATCTCTATCCGCGTTACACGGCGGCGGCCGCGCTAACGTACGGCCCCATGCTCCGCTTCCCCAAGGGTTACCGCGGCGTGAACCACGAGACCATCGGCTCGGACATCATGTCCCTGATGGACGTGCTCCCCATCCCCGAGCAGATCCTCGGCAAGGAGAAGGCGCAGGAGCTGCGCCAGGTGAAGCCGGACAGCTGGTACCCGATCAAGATGCTCCTGGAGCCGCTGGATCTGCTCATCCAGAAGATGGGGGACCGCGCGCTGGTCCCCATCGGCTTCGCGCTGGTGAAGCTCTCCCACGCGGACGCGATCAAGAAGAACTACAGCTCCGCCAAGCAGCTGCTGGGCGGCTTCGACGGCATCTACCACCGCGCCAACCGGGGCGAGGACATTGGCGGGTGGAAGATGCTCTCCTTCGAGCCGGGCAAGGCGGTGCTGGAGAACACCACCCCGCACCCCTGCAACCTGGAGGTCGGCATCGTCCAGGAGGCGCTGCGCGTCCTACAGGTCCCCTCCATCATCAAGCAGAGCCAGTGCCTCCTGGAGGGCGCGGACTGCTGCCACTTCGTGGTCACGTCCCACGTGAAGGATCGCCACTGGATGGGGTGAGGTCTCCGGGCAGCTTCAGCCCGGCGGAGCGCGCCAGCGACAGCACGCCCTCCATCGTCGCCGCCACGAAGCCGAGCGGGTTGGAGCCATCCACCGCGGTGACGTGGATCTCCCCCATCTTCTGCTGGAAGGCCGCCGCGAGCTGAGGCAGCGACTGCGCCAGCGTGAGCTGGATCACCTCCGGCGAGACCGCGTTGGCCAGCTCCTTGAGCGAGCGCTGCAGGGCCAGCTCCAGCTCCTGCGCCAGCGCGCGGCGCTGGGTGTCCAGCTGCGCCGCGTCCAGCTCGGCCTGGAGCAGCGCGCAGCGCGCCTGCGCCGCGGCGGCCTCGGCGTGGCGCAGCTGCGCCTGCTGGTGCGCCACCGCCAGCTGCGCCTCGTGCTTGACCGCCTGGGCCTCCGCCTCCAGCCGGGCCCGCTCCGCCTCCGCCGCCAGCCGCCCCTGCACCACCGCGCGCTCCTGCGCCAGCCGCGCCTCCTCCATGCGCGTCTGCGCGGAGAGCTCCTCCAGCTGCGCCTGCTCCGCCGCGGCCTGCTTGCGCGCGGAGACCTCCAGCTGGGCGGCCAGCTTGGCCAGCGCCACCTCGCGCTCCGCCTCCGCCTCCTCCTGCTGCGCCGCGCGCTGCGCCGAGAGCTTGGCCTCGCGTACCCGGGACTCGGTGGCGAGCAGCTCCAGCTTCGCCTTCTGCTCCTCCTCCAGCTTGCGCTGGCGGATCTCCGCCTCGGCCGCCAGGCGGGTGAGCTGGATCTGCCGCTCCGCCTCCGCCTTCTGCTGGCTCATCGCCCGCTCCTTGGAGAGCTCCGCCTCCTTCGCCACCCGCTCCTGCTCCTGGCGGAAGCGCGCCTGCATGTTGGCGAAGACCGCCTGGGAGAGGACCCGCACGTCCTGGATCTCGATGGTGTCGATCACCACGCCCCAGCCCTGGACGGTGCGGTCCTCCGGCCGCCCGTGGCCGGAGACCACCGGCGCCACCTCGCGCATCAGCTCCGCGGAGATGCCCTCCTTGCGCCGGCTCAGGCACTGCTCGACGGTGAGGTTGGCCACCAGCCGCCGCGCCGCGCCCACGAACATCTCCACCAGCAGCTGCTCGAGCTTCTCGGACGCCCGCTCCGGGAAGGAGAAGTTGAGCATCCGGAAGGCGATCAGCGGTTCGGCGATCCGGTAGACGGCCAGGCCGGTGATCTGCACGCCGACCTTCTCGCTCGTCACCTGGTCCGCCACGAAGTGCAGCCGCTGCACCGTGGTGGGCACCACCGCCACCGAGTCCCACGGCCACTTGAAGCAGGACGCGCCCTGCCCGCTCGTCACCACCTTCCCGCCGCGCATGCGGATCAGGAACTCGCTGGGGCGGGCGGAGATCACGCCCCACCGCTTCATCTTCGCGGGGTCCTCCTCCGGCTTGCCCGCCCGCCAGCCCTCCGGATAGCGGTGCCGCGCCGGCTCCTGCAGCTCCGCGCTCTTCACCCCGTTGCTCTTCCGCTTCTCGTTCGCCTCGTGCTGCCCTTGTGCGTGCATCGGCTCGCTCCTCTGACTGGCCTCCTGTCAGTGCAGCGCCGGCGCCAGGGGATGGGCGCAGTGCTTCCGAGCGGTTGAAGACGCGCCGCACCAGAGTGGATCGGCCTGGGCGATCCACTTCAGGGCGCCATCAGCAAGGCCGCTCAACGACTCGCGAAACCAGGGCCCGCTTCAGCAGGTCGCCTTGACCTGGGGTGAGGGGCTTCTATAAATAAAGACCTATCCGGTCCACATTGGTGGGCCGATGTGCGAGGACTCCAAAGGCAATGGTCAAGCTGCCGATCTACATGGACAACCACGCCACCACGCCGCTCGACCCGCGCGTGCTGGAGGCCATGCTCCCCTACTACCAGGGCGAGTTCGGCAACGCCGCGTCCCGGAACCACGTCTTCGGCTGGAAGGCCGAGGCGGCGGTGGAGAAGGCGCGCAAGCAGGTGGCCGCGCTGATCGGCGCCTCGGAGAAGGAGATCATCTTCACCAGCGGCGCCACCGAGTCGGACAACCTGGCGATCAAGGGCGTCATCGACTTCTACCGCTCCAAGGGCGACCACATCATCACGCTCAAGACCGAGCACAAGGCGGTGCTGGACAGCTGCAAGCGGCTGGAGCGCGAGCGCGCCGAGCGGATTGAGGAGCTGCGGCAGCTGCGCCTCTCCGAGCTGGCCGGCGTGGACGTCACTGAAGAGAACGCCAGCGAGCTCGCCGAGCAGTTCAAGCTGGACCAGGACCCCGTCCTCAAGAAGTGGACGGAGAAGGTCCCCGCGGGCGCACGCGTCACCTACCTGGACGTAGAGAAGGACGGCCGGGTGAGCCTGGAGAAGCTGCGCGCGGCGATCACCGACCGCACCGTGCTGGTGAGCATCATGCTCGCCAACAACGAGATCGGCACCGTCCAGCCGGTGGCGGAGATCGGCAAGCTCTGCCGCGAGAAGGGCGTGCTCTTCCACTGCGACGCGGTCCAGGGGCTCGGCAAGGTCCCGTTCAACGTGGAGGAGGCCCAGGCGGATCTGGTCTCCATCACCGCGCACAAGCTCTACGGCCCCAAGGGCGTGGGCGCGCTCTACGTGCGCCGCAAGCCGCGGGTGCGGATTGCCCCGCTGATTGACGGCGGCGGTCACGAGCGCGGGATGCGCTCGGGCACCCTGAACGTCCCGGCGATCGTCGGCTTCGGCAAGGCCGCCGAGCTGGCCCGCCTGGAGATGGCGGAGGAGTCGCAGCGGCTGCTCGGCCTGCGCGAGCGGCTGCGCAAGAAGCTCTTCGCCGGGCTGGACATGCTGGTCCTCAACGGCTCGCTCGAGCACCGGCTGCCGGGCAACCTGAACGTCTCGTTCGCCTTCGTGGAGGGCGAAGCCATGATGATGGCGATCAAGGACGTGGCGGTCTCCTCCGGGTCCGCCTGCACCTCCGCCTCTCTCGAGCCGTCCTATGTGCTACGTGCCTGCGGCGTCGAAGAGGACATGGCGCACAGCTCGATCCGCTTCGGGATCGGCCGGTTCAACACGGAAGAAGAGATCGACTACGTGGCCGAGCTCGTCATCTCCAAGGTGAAGAAGCTTCGGGACATGAGCCCGCTCTACGAGATGGCCAAGGAAGGCATCGATCTCAAGAGCATCCAGTGGGAGGCGCACTAGCCATGGCGTACAGCGAGAAGGTGCTCGAGCACTACGAGAACCCCCGGAACGTGGGGACGCTCGACAAGGAAGACCCGAACGTGGGGACCGGCCTCGTCGGCGCGCCCGCCTGCGGCGACGTGATGCGCCTGCAGCTGAAGATCGCGGATGACGGCACCATCCAGGATGCCAAGTTCAAGACGTTCGGCTGCGGCTCGGCCATCGCCTCCAGCTCGCTCGTCACCGAGTGGGTGAAGGGGCGCACGGTGGACGAGGCGCTGAAGATCTCCAACAAGGACGTGGCGCGGGAGCTCGCGCTGCCGCCGGTGAAGATCCACTGCTCGGTGCTCGCCGAGGACGCGATCAAGGCGGCGATCGCCGACTTCAAGAAGAAGCGCGAAGCCCGCGCGCAGAAGTAGGACCCATGCAGATGGACACCGCGATGACCCAGCCCACCGCCACGCCTCCCGCTCCCGCGCCGGCCAAGCCCGCCACCAAGGGCTTCGGGATCACCGACGCCGCGGTGGCGCGCCTGCGCGCGCTGCTCACCGAGCGGCAGACGCCCCAGGCCGGGCTGCGGATCGCCGTGAAGGGCGGCGGGTGCTCCGGGCTCTCCTACCAGATGGAGTGGGCGGAGCAGCCCCGGGAGAAGGACAAGATCTTCGAGCGGGACGGGGTGCGCTGCTTCGTGGACCCCAAGAGCTACCTGTACGTGATGGGCAGCGAGCTCCACTTCGAGACCGGGCTGCTCGCCTCCGGGTTCAAGATCCAGAACCCGAACGTGAAGTCCGCCTGCGGCTGCGGCGAGAGCTTCACCGTCTGAACGGGCGCTCGCCGCTTTAAGGACGACCCATGCAGTGCGCCAGCTGTGATGCAGACACGCAGGGGCAGCCCTTCTGCCCGCGCTGCGGGAAGCTCTCCGCCCGCCCACCCGGCGCCACCCACTTCGATCTCTTCGGCCTCGCGCCGCGCCACGCGCTGGATGCTTCGGCGCTGGAGCGCCGCTTCCGCGAGCTGTCCCTCAAGCTGCACCCGGACCGCTTCGCCAAGGCGGACGCGCGCGAGCGGCGGATCTCCCTGGAGCAGACCACCGCGCTCAATGACGCCTACAAGGCGCTCAAGGACCCCACGCGGCGCGCGTACTACCTCTTGAAGCTCAAGGGCGTGGACCTGGACCGCGAGGAGCAGGGCGCCACCAGCGAGGCCCTGCGGGCGCTCACGGCGCCGCCCATGGAGTTCCTCGAAGAGGTGATGGAGCTGCGCGAGCAGCTGGACGGCGCGCGCCGCCGCAAGGACGTGGCGGCCGCCCAGGCGATGGGGGCGGAGGTCGCAAAGCGGCGGGCCCAGGCCCTGGCGGAGGCGGTGGAGGCGCTGGACGCGCTGGAGGCCCGACCGAAAGACGAGGGGGCGCTGAAGAAGGCGGCCCAGGGGATGGGGAGGGTGCGCTATTTCACCCGCTTCCTCGAAGAGGTCGAGGCGATCGAGGAGGAGGCGCTGGCGTGAGCAAGAACGGCTACCTGCAGATCCACGACCCGCTGCGGCCCAAGGGGCGCGCGGTGGGGATCGACCTGGGCACCACCAACTCGCTGGTGGCCGCGGTGATCAACGGCAAGCCCGAGTGCATCCCCGCGGACGAGCAGGGCTCGCTGCTGCTGCCCTCGGTCGTCCACTACGGCAAGGACGGCGGCGTGGTGGTGGGAGCGCGCGCCAAGGCGCTGGCCGGCCAGTTCCCCACCGACACGCTCGCCTCCGTGAAGCGCTTCATGGGCAAGGGCGCGCAGGACGTGGAGACGAAGAAGCTGGGCAGCTACCGCTTCGTCGAAGGTGGCAAGGTGGTCCGCTTCGAGGTCGCGGGCGGCCAGCCGGTGACGCCGATCGAGGTCTCCGGGGAGATCTTGCGGGCGCTCAAGCGCCGCGCCGAGGAGCACTTCGCCGGCAAGGTGGAGCAGGCGGTGATCACCGTGCCCGCCTACTTCGACGACGCCCAGCGCCAGGCCACCAAGGACGCCGGCCGGCTGGCCGGGCTGGAGGTCTTGAGGCTGCTCAACGAGCCCACCGCCGCGGCGCTGGCCTACGGCCTGGACAAGGGGAGCCAGGGCACCTTCGCCGTCTATGATCTCGGCGGCGGCACGTTCGACATCTCCATCCTCAAGCTGGTGGAGGGGATCTTCGAGGTGAAGTCCACCGGCGGCGACTCGGCGCTGGGCGGGGACGACTTCGACCGGGCGATCGCCGAGCGGGTGCTCCCCGCGATGGGGATCTCCTCCCCCACCCCGGCCCAGGCGGAAGCGGTGCTGCGGGCCGCGCGCGCCGCGAAGGAGGCGCTCACCACCGCGGACCAGACGGAGCTGGTGGTGGCTCAGGGGGCGGGCGCCGCGGAGCACCGGCAGCGGATCTCTCGGGCGGACTTCGAGAGCTGGATCTCCCCGTGGCTGCAGAAGACGGGGATCGCCTGCCGCCGCGCGCTCAAGGACGCGGGGCTGAGCCCCGCGGAGCTGGACGGGGTGATCCTGGTGGGCGGCTCCACCCGCGTGCCGGCGGTGCGCCGCTTCGTGGCGGAGCTCTTCGGCAAAGAGCCTCTGGGGGACATCGACCCGGATCAGGTGGTGGCGCTGGGCGCGGCGGTGCAGGCGGACCTGCTCACCTCCGAAGAGCGCAAGGACGAGGTCCTGCTGTTGGACGTGATCCCCCTGTCGCTCGGGTTGGAGACGATGGGCGGCGTGGTGGAGAAGCTGATCCCCCGCAACTCCACCATCCCCACCGCGGCGGCGCAGATCTTCACGACGTTCAAGGACGGCCAGAACGGGATGGACATCCACGTGCTCCAGGGCGAGCGCGAGCTGGTGGCTGACTGCCGCTCCCTGGCGCGGTTCCGGCTGAGCGGGATCCCCGCCATGCCGGCGGGCATGGGGCGGGTGGAGGTGAAGTTCCAGGTGGACGCGGACGGCATCCTCTCCGTCTCCGCGCTGGAGCAGACCACCGGGGTGAGCCAGCAGATCACCGTGAAGCCCTCCCACGGCCTGACGGACGAGGAGATCGAGCAGATGCTGCTCGACTCGATCGAGCACGCCGAAGGGGACATGCAGGCGCGGCTGCTCGCCGAGCAGCGGGTGGAGGCGGAGCGGATCCTCCTGGACGCGCGCAAGCAGCTGGCCGAGTTCCCGGACCTCATCCCCGCGGACGAGCGGGCCGCGCTCGAGGCCGGGATGGCGAAGGTGGAGGCCCTGGCGAAGCAGGAGGACCACGCCGCGCTGAAGGACGCGATCCACGCCCTGGACGAGGCCTCCAAGCCCTTCGTGGAGCGGGTGATGAACCGCGCCATCAACACCGCCGTGGCCGGGCACCGGATGGAGGAGTACGAGGGTGCCTAAGGTCCACTTCAAAGGCCCGCTCGACGACGTGACGGTGGAGGTGGCGCCGGGGACCTCCCTGCTGGACGCGGCGCTCGAGTGCGGCGCGCACGTGGGCCACACCTGCGGCGGCGTCTGCGCCTGCTCCACCTGCCACCTCTGGGTGAAGAAGGGGCTGGACTCCCTCTCCGAGCAGGAGGACCGGGAGATGGACCGGCTGGATCAGGCCTTCGACGTCCGCCCCTACTCGCGCCTGGGCTGCCAGGCCACCGTGGGAGAGGCGGACGTAGACGTGCAGATCACCGAGGAGTCCCTCTCCGCGTTCATGGACGAGAACCCGGACCTGCGGCACCAGCTCGAGGCCGAAGGAAAGTGGCCGCCCAAGAAAGCCGTTTGAGGCTTTACTTCCGCGAAACGCGCACCTATATACGCCGGGCTTTTTTTGTAGGCACCGCCCGCCCAGGTGGTGGAATTGGTAGACACGCCAGATTCAGGGTCTGGTGGTAGCGATACCGTGGAGGTTCGAGTCCTCTCCTGGGCACTGTGCTTAAGGGATCCAGCGCCACCGCTGGGTCCCTTTTTTTTTACCGCGAAAGGCCCCGATGCGAACCCTGGCAGTGATCTCCCTCCTGGCCGCGCTGTGCGCCCTCCCCGCCCGCGCCGCGGACCTCCAGAAGCAGCTGGAGGGGATGGCCAAGAAGCACAAGGGGACGCTCGCCTTCTACGCGAAGGAGCTGAAGACCGGCCGGACCGTGGCGGTGAACGCGGACGTGCCGGTGAAGACGGCCTCGGTGATCAAGCTGGCGATCTTCCTGGAGGCCTTCCGGCAGCTGGACGCCGGCAAGCGCAAGCTCACGGACGTGGTGGCCGTGGACGACGTGAACCGCTCGGACGGCTCGGGGGTGCTCGGCTTCATGCACACGGGGTTGCAGGTCACGCTCGAAGATCTGCTGAACCTCATGATGATCATCAGCGACAACACCGCCACCAACCTCTTGATCGACGTGCTCGGCGTGGACGCGGTGAATGCGAACGCCCAGCGGCTCGGGCTGACCCAGACGCACCTCTACAAGAAGATCGGCGTGCCGGCCGCCTGGCCGATGCCGGCGGACCAGAAGCAGTTCGGCCTGGGGAAGACCACCGCGCGCGAGGCGGCCGTGCTGATCGAGCAGGTGGAGAAGTGCGAGCTCAAGGACCCGGACCTCTGCCGCCGGATGCTGAAGGTGATGGTGAACCAGGCCTTCCGGAACATGGTCCCCCGGCTGATCGAGACCTTCGACGCCACCGAGCGGCTCTCCTCCATCGCCAACAAGACGGGCGGGCTGGACAAGGCCCGCAACGACGTGGCGCTCGTCTACACGCAGGCGGGGCCGGTCATCATCTCCGCCTTCACCAACGACAACGCCGACCAGCGCTGGAGCTGTGAGAACGAGGCGGAGCTGCTGATCGCCCGGATGGCCAAGGCGGTGGTGGACGCCTGGTCCCCCAAGGGGCTGCTCCCGTCCGGGCCGCCACGGCTGGCACCCGCGCCCGCGGACGCAGGGACGCGATAGGCGGGACGACTTCAGCCTTGGTGGGCGGCGGGCAGGGTCACGTCCACCCGCGTCCCCTTCCGCTCGCGCCCGAGCACGGCGATGGTGCCCTGGTGCGCGTCCACCACGCGCTTGACGATCGCCAGGCCCAGGCCGGTGCCGCTGGTGCGGGTGGTGAAGAACGGCTCGAAGATCCGCTCGCGCAGCTCCGCGGCGATCCCCGGCCCGCCGTCCTCCACCGTCACCACGTGGCGGTCCCCGTCCGAGTGGAGGCGCACGCGGATCGGCTCGCCGGCGGGCGAGGCCTGCGCCGCGTTCCGCAGCAGGTTGAGCAGCGCCAGCTGCAGCTGATCCGGATCCGCGAGCACCGCCCGGTGCTCATCTCCTTCGTTGTCCACCACCACCGGTGAGCCCGTCACCAGCGCGCAGGTCCGCGTCACCACCGCCACCAGATCCACCACCCGCTTCTGCGGCGTGAGCGGCCGGGCGAGCACGAGCAGATCGTTCACCAGGCGGTCCAGGCTCATCGCCTCCTCCTCCACCATGGAGACCAGCTTGGCGTGGCTCTCCGGATCTCCGGCGCCCTTGCGCAAGAGCGCGGTGGCGTTGACGATCGCCCCGAGCGGATTGCGGACCTCGTGGGCCACCACCGCCGCGGCCTCGCCGAGCGCCGCCAGCCGCTCGCGCGCCACCAGCGCCGCCTGCAGCCGCGTCAGCTCCTCCAGCCGCTGCTCGGCCCGCTCGTGGTGCAGCACGTTCTCCAGCGCGGCGCCCACGTGCGCGGCGAACAGCTCGATCAGCGCGGCGCTGGTGGGGGGCAGGTGGGTGGAGCGGACGCAGAGGCAGCCGTAGGGCTTGGCCTCCACCAGCACCGGGACGATCACCGAGCTCTCGCCGGTCACCCCTTGGGCCGCGTCGCCGGGCCACCCCTCCGCCAGGTAGGTGGCCCGCCCGGTGGCCATCACCCGCAAGGCCTCCCCCGCGGCCTCGGGGGTGAGCGTGCGGACCGGCGCCTGGGGGCTGCCCAGCGCGGTCAGCCGGAGGGACTCGCCCTCCACCCGGAGCAGGCTGGCCTTGAGCCCCTCCCGCGCGAGCGCCTGCGCGGCCACCTCCAGCACCTGCGGCGTCCCGCGGCAGGCGTAGAGCCGCGGCGCGGCGGCGGAGAGCGCCTGGGTGGAGCGGGTCATGTCCTGCTCCGCCCGCTCCCGCAAGAGCCGCTGGAGCCGGCGCAGCTGCACCGAGGCGTAGACGGAGACGCCGCCGATCACCGTCCCCACGCCCAGCGCGTAGGAGGGGCGGACGGAGACCGGCACCCGCAGGATCACCACCCCCACGGTGATCAGCGAGGCCACGCTCGAGGCGCCTATCGCCAGGGGCTCTTCGGGGAGGATCACCGCCACCGTCAGCGGCAGGAAGATGAGGTAGGGGACGGGATCTTGGCCGCTGAACGCGGTGGCCGCCCCCACCAACGGGGTGGCCACCGCGATCGCGAGCGCCGGCACCGCGGTGCGGGCCCGCGCGTCCTTGAGCCGTCCCACGACCAGCACGGCGACGATGAAGATCGCAGCCTCCGCCTGGTGGAGCCAGAAGGACGTCCAGGCGACGGGGTGGAATAGGTGGACGATGGAGAAGCCACCGGAGATTAGCGCCGCGAGCCAGAGCGCACGGCGGATCGTCCGCAACTGGTGCTCGCCAGGAGTGACGGAAGGTGGCGAGGTGCCGTTCACCGTGCTCCGAAGCGTAGCCGCGGGCGCACGCGCGGCCAACGCGAGCTCTCCCACAACCGTCTACCTCGCGGCGGCGCCCCTAGCACCGCGGTCGCGGGGGTGCGTTGGCACCCGGCAGGCGAAGGCTCAGTAGGTGTAGCGCAGCGCCACCGAGCCGCCGAACTGCTGATCCGTGGCGCCCGTCGCGAAGTACGCGGCGCCTTCCGCCGGCTTGAACTTCAGCGCGTGGCGCGTGAAGTTGACCAGCGCCCGCGCCTCGAAGCCGCCGGCGAACGCGTAGCTCACGCCGCCGCCCGCCTCGAAGCCCTGCGCGCTGGCGCCGGGGAAGTACTCGGTGCCGATCTCGCCGGTGGAGAGCACGTGGAGGTAGGAGGCGCCGGCGGAGACGGAGATCGCCTCCATCAGCGGGACGTTCAGCTCGGCGCCCAGCCGCAGCGTGCGGTAGCCGATGTTGGGCAGCCCTTCGAGCTTGGAGCCGTCCGTCCCGGCGCCCACCGTGAAGTCCATCATCCGGTAGCCGGCGTAGGGGGTGATCGCGAACTTCGAGCGCTTGATCGGGGAGATCCGGAAGCGCGCGCCGAAGTCCAACTTGCGGCTGCTGGTGCCGTAGACCACGTCATCCCCCGGCCGGCGGGTGCGGCTGGCCACCGAGAACGCGTAGTCCACCTCCAGCCCAAAGCCGTTGGCGGCGCTCTTGGTGAAGAGCGCCAGCGGGTAGAGCTCCGCGCGGAAGCGGGGCGCCACCACCAGCGGCGAGCTGTAGTTGCGCAGGTTGGTGGTGGCCACCCCGGCGAACCGGAGGCTGGGCGCGAACATGTCCGAGCCCACCTGGGCGGAGATGACCGGGTCCTTGAAGTCCTTGCTGCCCGAGGGCTCCACGCGCTTGCTGACCTCGGTGGAGCTCTCCTCGGAGTCGCTGTCGCGGTTGCGGCGGCGGCTGCTGCTGTCGAACTCGTCCGCGGACTCCGAGCTGGAGGGCTCGCTGGGGGCCTCCGCCACCGGCTCGCTCGGCTTGGCGCGCTCGGCGCGCTCCGCCGGCTCCGGCGCGGCCTCCTTCTCCTCCGGCGCGGACCGCTCCGCCACCGCCGCCGAGGGCTCCTCGTCCTCCCCGCCGCCGCCGCCGTTCGCCGCGCTGAGCACCGCGGCCTTCACCTGGCTGACCGTCTTGGGCGCCAGCTTGCCGTTGGGCAGCAGCGGGTAGCTCTTCTTGAGCAGCGACTCGCCGCGCACGCTGATCAGCTTCAGCTCGAGCGTGGGCTTCTTCTTCACCTTGAGGACGGTGCCGGTCAGCAGGCCATCCAGCCGGTTCTTGCGCGCCTTGGCGAGGTCCGGCTTGCCCTTGTGGCTCGCCTTGTCCGGGGCCACGCACTCGGCGTCCTCGCAGAGCGGGAAGTAGATCTGCGCGCGCGGCGCGGTGGCCTTGGGCCCCTTGAACGGCAGCACGGAGATGCGGGGACCGGCGAGCGTCGTGGACGCGACCACCAGGCCAACCAGCAGGAAAGCGCGAGTCATGGGAGCCCCTTATGCAAAGCGCCGGGGAGGACTGCATCCGCCGTTCCAGGGTTTTGGGCCCCACGCACCTGCCCCCACATGACGCAACTGCCTGGGATCTCAGGTGGCCGCCGGCGGCTCGCCCTGGGTGCGCCAGCACTGCGACACCCGCGCTCCGCCCATGTGGAGCGTGAGCACCACAATCGTCAGCGCGTGGTCACCGCGCCGGGGGTGGTCATGGCGCGCGCGGCGTCCGCGGCGAGCGAGCGCCGCACCTTGAGATCTCTCCAGCGCAGCTTGCGCAGCCACACCGAGGCGGCGCCCACCGCGGTCTGGGTGAGGAAGGTGCCCAGGTGCGTGAGGACGCTGAAGGCGGCCGCCGCGTCCTCTGAAGCGCCCAGGCTGCGCGCGGTCCAGCTGGTGACGAAGTAGTAGACGCCCATCCCCACGGGGATGCCCGGCGTGGCCTGCCCGAGCGCGATCGCCCCCAGCACCACCGTGCCAGCGAAGAGCCCGCCCTGCACGCCCAGCCCGTGCAGCGCCAGCCCGTAGCCGAGCGCCGGCGCCAGCACCGGGCCGAACGAGAAGAGCAGCGCGGCCAGCATCCCGCGCAGGGATCTCGCCGCGCCCAGCCCATCTCCCACGTGCAAGAGGAACGTGCGCACCCGCGGCAGCCGCCCCCGCCGCTCCAGCCGGAGCGCGAGCGGGTGGGCGAAGCGCGCGAGCAGCGTCACCAGCACCAGCAAGAGCAGGCACACCCCGGACGCGCCCCGCAGAGCGCCGGAGAAGCGCGATAGCGAGGCCGCCAGCGGGCCGAGCAGCGCCAGGGCCACCAGCCCCATCAGCGCGGCGAACTCGAGCAGCTTGCAGACCGCCACCGAGCCGAGCACCTCCACGAACGGGATGGACTGGGTGCGCGCGAGCAGGAAGGCGCGGAAGATGTCCCCCATCTTGCCGGGCAGCGCGTTGTGGACGAACGCGCCGATCGCCACCACGTGGTAGCGCTCCTTGAAGGGCACCTTGCGCGCCAGGGTGCGCTGCCACTGCAGCGCGCGCAGCGGGAGGATCGCCGCGCACAGCAGCACGAAGGGCAGGAGCCAACGCAGCTGCGAGGGGATCTCCGCCAGGAAGTGGAGCAGCGGGAAGCGCGGCGTGAGCACCGCGCCGGGCCCGGTGAGGTCCACCCGGTAGAACGCGGAGAGCACCAGCGCCACCGAGAGGACCAGCCCCACCACGCCGCCGAGCACGCGCAGCGCCGTCCGCCCCGCCTCGGGCGCATGGGCAGCGGCTGGCAACGCGGGCTTCATCCGTCTCTAGTTCCGGAAGACCTCGGAGAGCTTGTCGTAGAGCTGCGAGCAGTGGCCGAGGCCTCGCAGGTCCACCGGCAGCGAGCTGGGCCAGATCACCACGCTGTCGGTCTCGATCTTCGTCAGCCCGCCGTGCGAGCCGAACTCCCAGGCGAAGCCCACCGTGCCCGCGCTGTCCACCGCCTCGCCGTAGAGGACCAGGTCCCCTGCGGTGGCCATGTGGGGCAGCTCCTGGAGCAGATCCGCCACCGCGCGCTTGCTGAAGCCGGAGGAGAGCGGCGCGCTCTCCAGCTCGTTTGGCCCGTACGCCCGGCCCTGGATCAGCGCCACCGCGCCGCTGCCTCGCCGCAGCGCCACGATCCCAATCTGCGGGCTGGCCGCGGCGCGGGCGAGCACGTCCCGGTGGCGCGCGAGCAGCTCGCGGGCCTCGAGCGGCGCCCTCCCGCGGGAGAGGTAGACGTGGGAGAAGTTGCCGGACTCCACCACCACCGGCTCGTCCGCCGGCGCCGGCGGGAGGGAGGTGAGCTCCTCGCGGCCATCCAGCAGCGCGCGGGTGAGATCTCCGGAGAGTGGGACAAAGGGCCCCTCCAGCAGGTAGCGCCGCAGGCGCAGGCCGGTGTTCTTCTCGAACGGGGCGCTGTCCACGTGGCCATGGTCGGTGACCAGGACCAGCTCGTAGGGCTGCTCGAGCGTGCGGGAGAGGGCGTAGAGCTCCTCCAGCTCGGCGTCCGCGCGGTAGAGCTCCGCGAGCGCCTGGGGCGAGCGCGGGCCCCGGCGGTGGGCCACCTCGTCGAAGTTGCCGAAGACGAGATAGATGGCGGGCACGCCGCGCACCATGTCGATCAGCGCGCGCGAGTGGGCCAGGTTCCAGCCCATGGACATCATGAAGAAGCGGTTCATCACGTACTCCCGCTCGTGGCGGAAGTCGCGCAGCCGGCGGCCCCAGCGGAAGGCGTCCACGCCCGCGCGCCAGGTGTCCTTGACGATGTCCGCGAAGAAGCGCCACGCCGAGCGGCGCCGCGGCCCGCGCACGCCGCGCAGATCGTTCAGCAGCGAGCGGGCCATCACCTTGTAGTCAGACAGCGCCACCATGCAGAGCCGGTTGGTGGCGTCCGCCTGGAACAGGCTCAGGTAGGAGGTGCCGCCGTCCTCGAGCAGGCTCGCGCCCGGGCGGACGCGCAGCCGCTCCTCCACCGCGCGCGCGTCCTTGGGGACGTTCATGTGGATCTCCTTGCCCAGCTCGCGGTCGTACCAGTGGTACGCGGGCAGGTTGGCGTGGCGCAGCCCGAAGAGCGCGCCGGCCTGGAAGCAAGGCGTAGACGCCGGAGAGCCCCAGAACGCCGAGTCGATGTGGTGCTCGCCCGAGCGGATCAGCGATGCCAGGAACGGCATCTTGCCGGTGGAGATGGCGTCGTCCAGCACGGCCCGGGGCACGCCATCCAGGTGGATGAGCAGGAGCTTGCGGCGCCGCCGGGTCTCCACCTGCTGGACCCGCTGACCGATCCGCGACAACGCCCCGCGCGCCCACTCGTGAACCTGCGGCCTGACCCGACTCGGCTCCATCCCCACGCGAACCCCTCCCCTCCCGAAGACACCCCCACCCGGTGGGGAAGTTAGGCACGCTCGCGGGAAATGCCGCCCCCGCGCGAGCTTTGCGCCACCTGCCTGGAGGGCAGGCAGCCGGCCGGCGCGCCGCCGACGCGGGCGAGCCGAAGGCGCAGCTTTGGCGGCATGGCGCTCCCTGCCCTCCTGATCGCCCTGCTCGCCACGCAGGCGCCCGCCGTCACGCAGCCGCCGCAGGCGCTCGCGCCCAAGGCCAAGAAGGAGGACGGGTTCGACGCGCTCGGCGTGCCGCTGGTCAGCTTCAACTCGGATCAGGGCTTCGGCTTCGGCGCGGTGGGTGGCGCGTACCTCTACAAGCGGGGCTACGTCCCCTACCAGCACGCGCTGGGGGCCCAGGTCTTCTTCACCACCACCGGCGTGCAGAACCACTGGCTGCGGTACGACGCGCCGGACCTCTTCGGGAAGGTCCGCTTCGAGGCCCGGCTGGAGTGGCGCCACGAGCGGTACGCCCCCTACTACGGCGCCGGCAACATCACCGCGCCCGAGTTCGACGGGGATCTCACCGATCCCCGCTACACCTATGACCGGCTCGCCCCCGGCGGCTTCGTCCGGCTGCGCCGCAGCCTGGGCACCGCGCTCCCCCTGAGCGTCTACGGCGGCTACACCTTCAAGTACACGAAGGTCACCCCCTACCCCGGCTCGCTGCTGCTCGAGGAGGCGCCGCCGGGCGCCGAGGGCGGCCCCACTGGGCAGCTCCAGGCCGGGCTGCTGCTGGACACGCGGGACGACGAGGCGGACCCCAGCACGGGCGGGATCGAGGAGCTGTCCCTGCGCGGCGCCGCCGAGCCCACCGGCAGCCGCTACCGCTTCGGAGGCGTCACGGTGAGCGAGCGGCGCTTCTTCCGGCTCGGCACGCCGAAGCTGATCCTGGCGCAGCGGCTGGCGGCGGACTTCCTCTTCGGAGACGTGCCCTTCTTCGAGTGGGCCAACACCGGCGGCCTCAACGGGACCGAGGCGATTGGCGGGATGAGCAGCGTGCGCGGCGTCCCCCGCCAGCGCTTCGCCGGGAACGTGAAGGCGATCAGCAACACCGAGCTGCGCTACTACCCGTTCGACTTCCCGCTCTTCGGCGCGCCGGTGAAGGTGGGCGCGCTGGCCTTCTTCGACCTGGGGCGGGTGTGGCACCCGCATGTCTCGGACGGCGGCCTGGGCAGCTGGCACGCGGGGCTGGGCGGCGGCCTGCGGCTCGCGCGCCGGGCGGCGGTGCTGCGCTTCGACGTGGCCTACGCGCCGGAGCTGGCGCGCTCGGGGCTCTACGTCACCTTCGGGCACCTCTTCTAGGCGTCAGGCGGAGAGCCAGCGGGCCAGCCGGGGGTCCGGCGAGGTCTCGCCCTTGAGCCCCGGCTCCACCGTCAGCGGGAAGGCGAAGAAGCCGCGCGCCGCGAGCGCCTCCAGCAGCCGGGTCCGCTCGTCCTCGTCCCGGGAGAAGAGGATGCAGCCATCCCCGCCGCCGGCGCCTGAGAGCTTCCCCGCCGCGCCCTGGCTCTTCGCCAGCGCGAGCAGCCGGCGCATCGGCTCGGTCTCCAGCGGCCCCAGCGTGCAGAGCAGCGCGTGCAGCCCGTCCGCCGCGGCGGAGAGCGCGGGCAGCTCGCCGTGCAGCAGCGCCTCCTCCAGCTGCGCGGAGAGCTCGTCCGAGCGGCGCACGAACTCCTCCCGCGCCGGAGGCGTGAGCCGGGACTCCACGTCCTTGATGAGGGACTCGGTGGACGCGCTTTCGCCCGCGAACGCGTAGCTGAGCAGCACCTTGGCCGGCGGCAGCTTCCAGAGATCCACCGGCGGGGCCTGCGCCAGCGCGGCGGAGAGCGCGCCGGTGGTGGTGGCCGGCGCGAGCAGCTCCACCGGGTAGCGCCGGTAGCGGACGATCCCCCCCGCGTAGCTGGCCGCCACGTCCCCACCGCTGCCCTTCAGGTTCTGCGTCTGCGCGTGGGAGACCAGCGCCAGCTTCAGCGAGTCCAGCCGCTCCTCGAGGATGAAGCGGGCCGCGTCCGTGGCGAGCAGCGCCGCGCGGGCGCTGCCGCCCAGCCCGAGCTTGCGGCCACCGGGGCCGCTCTCGCTGGGGGAGAAGGCCAGCGAGAAGCCGAGCGACTCGCGCGCGTGCGCCCGCCAGACGGCGTCCACCGCGCGCGCGGCGAACAGGTACGGGCGCGTGACTTCGCCCTTCCAGCGCACCCCGAAGGGCGTGCCCACGCCCACCAGCCGCCCGTCCTCCAGCACCAGGTGGACCTCACGGTCCGCGCGGCGCTGCACCAGGACGCTGGCGCGCGGGCCCACCGCGGCGATCCGCGCCGTGCCGCCCCAGAGGACGGCGTACTCGCCCGCGAGGAAGAGCTTGGAGGGGGCGGAGAGGGCGCGCTGCATGGGCTTTGCGCAGGCTAGAACAAGTGGCGGTCGTGGAGGCGGGCATCCCCGCCGGGGGTGCAGGTGATCACGTCCACCGCGCCGGCGGCGCGGGCCAGCGCCTCCACCGCCAGGGTGTGCGCCTCGTCCGTGAGCAGGACGGGGTTGGGGCCGGCGTCCAGCGTGAACCAGACGGGGATCCCCTTGCGCCGCTGCTCCGGCAGCAGCTGGATCAGCGCCAGGGTGGCCGGCTTCAAGTAGCACAGCGGCGGATCCGCGGCGAGCGAGGTGGCGTGCATCCGCCACGCGTTGCGCTCCGCGAGCGCCCCCAGCGCCTCGAGATCTCTTCGCTGCACGTGCTGCGCGGCGACCGAGACCTCGCGCTCCGCGTCCAGCGCCCAGGCCGGGTAGTACGGCGAGGTCTCCACCGCGGAGCGCATCCCGTCCCGGCTCTTCACGTCCTTCTCGTCCCGGCTGACAATCGCCACCACCAGCCGCAGGGAAGGCCAGTGGCGCTCGTTCACCAGCTGGTGCGCGTAGCTGTCCTCGCCGTCCTCGCGCTCGCCCTTGCGCCAGATGCAGACCCCGCCCTGCACGCTCCGGCAGGCCGAGCCGCTGCCGCGCCGCGCGAGCAGCGAGGCCGCCTTGACGTCCGGCGGCTGCTCGGCGGCCGCCCGCGCCGCCAGCGCCAGCGCCGCGAACGCCGCCGCGCTGCTCGCCAGCCCCGCCGAGGACGGGAAGTCCCCCTCGGAGACGACCTTGGCGTGGTCCAGGGGAATCGGGCTGCTCTGGCGGACCGCGTCCACCAACCCGAGCACGCGGTCCCGCTCGCTGCCGGCGGCGCGCTTGCCGTTGATCTGCACCTCGTCCAGCTCGGCCCCGAACTCCACGCTGGTGGTGACCGAGAGCGGCGCCAGCGTGACGGAGAGGCTGGACTGGTGGGGGAGGATCAGCGCCTCGTCGCGCTTACCCCAGTACTTCACCAGCGCGATGTTGGGGTGGGCGGTGGCGGTGGCCTTCATAGAACCGTGGGACCGGCGAGGTGGCTGGCGAAGCAGCGGACCCCCTCTTTCGAGAGGTGGGTGACCGCGGCGGCGGGGTCGTGGAAGAGGGCGATCACCGCGCCGCCGTCCCCGCCAGCGCCGGTGAGCTTGGCGCCCAGCGCGCCTTCGGCCCGCAGCCGGTGGACCAGCGTGTCCAGGCCGGGAGAGGAGAGGCCCAGCGCGCAGAGCAGGCCGTGGTTGAGGTTCATGGCGTCCCCCAGGGACTCGAGGTCGCCCGCTTCGACCGCGGCCGTGGCGTCCTCCACCAGCGCGGCGATCCCCCGGAAGAGCCGGTCATAGCGGGCGGGCCACCGGGCGCGCCGCTCGCGAAGGGCGCCCACGGTGGCCTTGGTGCCGATCCGCGCGCCGGCGATGGCCACCAGCACGCCCAGCGGCCGGCGCGCGCTCACCTTGCGTACCTTGCCCAGCGTGGCGCCGGGCTTCTTGCGGTACTGGATGAGGGTGCCCACCGCGCTGCAGGTGTGATCCACGCCGGAAGGCGTGCCGTGGAACTCCTTCTCCATCTCCAGCGCCGCGGCGATCACCTGGTTGTCGCTGGCGCGCTTGCCGGCGGCCTCGAAGAGCACCCGCGCGCACGCCACCGAGAGCGCCGCCGAGCTGCCCAGCCCCATGGACACCGGCAGCTCGCTGGCGAGCCGCACCTTCACCGCCGGCCGGCCGGTGAGCGCGGCGAGCCGCTCGAAGGCCGCGGCGAGCGCCTTGCGCTGCGCCGGCCGCAGCTCCTTCGGGGCCTCCAGCGCGCAGCGGGCCGCCGGGCTCGCGAGCGCGGTGACGCCGAACGGGAGCGGCGCCACCAGCGCCGGGTGGCCGTAGACCACGCCGTGCTCGCCCAGGAGGATCACCTTCCCCGGGCCGAACGCGCGCAGCGGCGCGGCCTGCTCGCGGGGAAGCGCTCTGGCGGCGGCGCCCACCGTCACCCGGTCCCGGTGGCGGCCGCGGCGTCCTCGGCGGACAGTGAGTCCAAGATCTCCCGGGCCTTCTCCACCTTCACGTGGCCGGCCTTCACCAGGAGGTTGGCGATCTTCTCCACCCAGTCCCCGCGGGCGCCGGCGGTCACCGCCACGCAGCGCGCGTGCAGCGCCATGTGGCCCTTCTGGATTCCCACCGAGCCGAGCGCGCGCAGGGCGGCGAAGTTCTGCGCCAGCCCCACCGCGGCGAACACCATGGCCAGCTCGCGGGCGCTGCCCACGCGCAGGAGCTTGAGCCCCAGCTGCACGCCGGGGTGGATGCGGATGGGCCCGCCCACCGTGCCCAGCGCCAAGGGCAGCTCGATCCGGCCCACCAAGTGCCCCTCCTCCAGCTGCCAGGTGGAGAGCGGGCGGTACTGCCCGTCCCGGCAGGCGAAGGCGTGCGCGCCCGCTTCGATCGCGCGCCAGTCCTGGCCGGTGGCGAGCGCCACCGCGTCCACGCCGTTCATCACGCCCTTGTTGTGGGTGGCGGCGCGGTAGGGGTCCGCCTGCGCGAAGCGGCTGGCCTGGGCGATCCCTTCGGCGATGTCCTCGCCGGCGAGATCGAAGTCCGCGAGCAGCGGCACGGGGATCCGGCAGCTCGCGCGCGCCAGGCGCCGGTCCGCCAGGTTCGACAGGATCCGCAGGTAGACGCGCCCGCCGGTGATCTGCTCGATCAGCGGGGCGATCCCCTCCGCCACCGTGTTGATCAGGTTGGCGCCCATCGCCTCCTGCGTGTCGATCAACACGTGGACGACGAGCAGCGGCTCGCCGCGCGGCCCCTCCGGCGCGGGGAGCACGCGCACCTCCACGTCCCGCGCGCCGCCGCCCCGCCGGACCATGGCCGGGTGGAAGGAGTTGGCGAGCGCGAGGATCTGGTCTTTCGACTCCAAGATCTTCCGGGTGGCCTCGGTCGGGTCGCCGTACTCGGTGACCTGCACCTGGCCGATCATCGTGGAGTCGTCCGCCTCGGCGAGGAAGCCGCCGCCCTCGCGGACGATCTTCGCGGCGAAGGAGACCGCCGCCACCACGGACGGCTCCTCCACCGCCATCGGGACGATGTAGTCCTTCCCGTTGACCTGGAGGTTGAGCCCCAGCCCCAGCGGCAGGCTGAACGTGCCGATGGCGTTCTCGATCATCTGATTCGCCGTGTCCGGCGCGAGCCCGGCCGCGGACGAGAAGGTGGCGAGCTCCTCGGGGCTGAGGCGGTACAGCCGCTCCAGCTGCGCCAGCCGCTCCTCCATGGGGAGCTTGTGGAAGCCGGACAACCGAGACGTGAAGACGTTGGACATGCCCTCTCCTTCAGCCCTGCAGCGCGCTCAGCCAGTCCTTGAGCTCCCCGGAGATCACCCGGGGACGCTCGCGCAGCTCGGCCACACTGCGGCTGCCGGTCAGCACCAGCGCGTGGCGCAGACCCATGACGATGGCGGTCATCGCTTGCTCGGCGCCGGCCACGCCGCCCTCTTGCTGCGCCCTGAACAACGGCAGCGCCATGCCGCCCAAGTCAGCGCCCAGCGCGAGGGCTTTTGCAACGTCCAGACCGGTGCGGATCCCGCCGGAGGCGATCAGCCGCACCTTGGGGCCCACCTCCCGCCGCACGGACGCAACCGCCGCCGCCGTCGGGATTCCCCAGGACGCGAAGCTGGCTCCCACCTGCGCCGCCACCCCGCTGGCGCGCAGCTCCTCCACCTTCACCCACGAGGTGCCGCCCAGCCCGGAGACGTCAATGGCGTTGACGCCCAGCTCCACCAGCCGCCGGGCCACCTGCGGGGAGATCCCGCACCCGGTCTCCTTCACCAAGAGCCGCCCGGCGAAGGCCTGGGCCAGCTTGCCGGCGATCTCGTAGCCGCGGCGGAAGTCCCGGTCCCCCTCCGGCTGCGTCAGCTCCTGGCCAGCGTTGAGGTGGAGCGCCATCGCGTCCGCGCCGATCGCGTCCGCCAGCCGCCGCACCCCATCCACCCCCAGCGCCAGCGCCTGGAAGAGGCCGATGTTGCCGATCAGCACCGCGGTGGGCGCCACGTCCCGGACCTGGTAGCTGGCCGCGCGCGCCGCGCTCTCGGCCATGGCCCGCTGGCTGCCCACGCCGAAGGCGACCCCGTGCTTCTCCGCCACCTGCGCCAGATCCCGGTTCACCTGCCCTGCCCGCTCGGTGCCCCCGGTCATGCCGGTGATCAGCACCGGCGCCTTGAGCCGCTTGCCGAAGAGCTCGCAGCCCAGGTCCACGTCCTGGACGGCCAGCTCCGGCATGGCGCAATGCACCAGGCGGACGTCTTCGAGCAGGGTGCGGTTGTCCACAGGCTCCACCTCGCCCGTCGCGCACAGGTCCAGGTGCGCGTCCTTCCTCCGAGCTGTGGTCTCTTCGCCCATGTTTGGCTAAGTATGCGAACGGCCGAGGGATTCCTAGCAAGGGCCCCCGCGAGCGCGCAAGGAAATCAAGGCCCAGTGGTCCCGGACGGAGACTGGATGGACGCGGCGGTTGACCGAACGGTAAGAGCCCTGTCGTGACAGCTCCCACCTCCAAGCTCGCCGTCTTCCTCCACGCCGGGGACTACGACCGCGTCCACCAGGGGCTCTCCATCGCCGCGGCGGCGGTGGCGGCGGGGCGAAAGGCGGAGGTCTTCTTCTTCTGGTGGGCGCTGGAGCGGCTGGCCCAGGGGCGGCTGGACGAGCCGGAGTTCTCCCCCGCGCGCGAGGACGTGAGCGACCGGCTCGAGCGGCGCGGCGCCCCCACCCTTCGGGCGCTGCTCGGGTTCCTCAAGGAGTCCGGGCTGTGTACGACCTACGCCTGCACCGGCTCGCTGGCGGCGGTCGGGATCGACCCTGCGGGAATGGTGCCCGGGATCGACCAGTTGGTCGGGTGGAGCACCATCCTGCAGCTGACCGCAGGCGTCACAGATCGCTTCTATCTCTGACGCGTTCGTTCAGTGGGCCGTGGGGGATGGGGCCCATGACGCCATGAACGACAGGAAGACAGCGCTGGTGTTGGAAGACGCGCTCCCTGAAGGGGCGCTGGAGGGGTGCGTGGCGCGCGTGCATCGGGCCACGGGACCTTTGTCCGCGGCGAAGCTGCTGACGGAGGCGAGGCCTTCGCTGATCGTGGCGCGCGCGGACGTGGCCTGGCAGCGGACGCTGCTCTGCGCGCTCCCCACGCGGCGGCCGGCGGTGCTGGTGGTGGGCAACCCGGACGGGCTGGAGCCGTGGTTGGACGAGTGGATTGCGCCGCAGGCCCCAGCGCCGGAGCTGCGCGCGCGGGTGGGGCTGGCGCTCTCGCGCGCCGGAGACAAGCAGCGCGCCGCGCGGCGGCTCTACGTGGATCCCCTCACCGGCCTGCCCAACCGGCGCGGCCTGGTCCGCGCCCTGGTGCGCGAGGCCTCTCGGGTGCGGCGCACGCGCGGCGCGGTCTGCCTGGTGCTCCTGGACCTGGACGACTTCAAGCGCGTCAACGAGACGCTGGGCCACCCGGAGGGTGACCGGCTGCTGCGGCGGGTGGGCCAGGCGTTGCGCGGCACCGTGCGCGGGGACGAGGTGTGCGGCCGGATCGGCGGGGACGAGTTCGCCTTCGTGCTCTCCGGGCGCGAAGAGGACGCGGAGGCGCTGATCGACCGCGTGGGCCAGGCGCTGCGCGCCTGCGGCGTCACCGGCTGCGCCGCCGCCTGCGAGCTGTTGCCCGACGAGCGGCTGCGCACCCTCTACCGGCGCACCGACGAGCGGCTCAAGCGCAAGAAGCAGCTCTCCCGCGCGCGGCGCGGCCTGGCGACGCAAGAGCAGGAGGAGCCCTCCGGCGGCCTCGAGGCGCTCGCGGCGCAGTGAGCGCGTTCCCTTGACCTCGGCGACGTAACGGCGACGTGAACGGCGACGTTGACGTGGACGGCAACGTTGACGTGAGCGTGGACGGCGACGTTGACGTGGACGGCGCATCTACGTCCGGCCACGTCGCCGTCGCCGTCGCCGTCGCCGTCGCCGTCGCCGTCAACGTCGCCGTCCACGTCAACGTCAACGTCAACGTCAACGTCAGTGGTGCGGAGCTGCAGCGTGGGTGGCGTGGCCGATCGGCTCCGCCCCGCACCACCGCGGCAGCACTGCGAGCAGCCGCTCCACGTCCGCCTCTTCCAGCTCCGGGTACGCCGGGAGGTAGACCACCTTCCGCAGGAAGCCCGCTCCGGGCGGCACGCCCAGCTCCACCAGGCTGGTGGTGCCCTGGGCGGCGTCGAAGCCGGCCTCGCGCAGGGCGGCGATGAACGCGGCCGGCTCCTCCGAGAGGATCGGACAGAGCCAGTGGGTGCGCGCGGCCTGCTCGGTCCCGCACAGGCGGGCGCCGGCCACCGCCCGGATCCGCTCGCCGAGCAGCGCCCGGCGGTGCAGCCTCGCCTCGTCGAAGCGCGCGAGCCTGCCGGAGAGCAGCGCCAGGAGCGGCGCGCTCGGCTGCCGCCGCAGAGCGGCCAGCGCCGCCTCGGGGCCGCCGGGGAAGCCTTTCACCGTGGATGCCAGCAACGCCTGCCAGTCCACGCCCGCCGCCTCGCACAGCTGGAGCAGCGCGCCGAACACGCCGGGCGAGCGCAGCGCGCCCAGCGCCAGGAAGCGCGGCAGGCGCGCGGCGTAGGCCGTCCGAGGCTGGCGCGGCCAGGCGGCCTGGAGCGCCCGCATCCGCGCCAGCAGCGCCGGCTCTCTCACCCGGGTGAGCGCGCCGCCGAGCGCGGTGGCCGTCTTGATCGCCCCGAAGCTGAAGAGCGAGGCGAGCGCGCCGGGGTGGCCGCTGTCGATGGGGCCCGCGTAGGCCTGGGCGCAGTCCTCCACCAGCGGCAGCCCGCGGCGGCCGCAGACCTCCAGCAGCGGCGCCAGGTCCATCCGGCCCCCGAAGAGGTGGGCCACCACCACCGCGCCGGTGCGCGGGGTGAGCACCCGCTCCAGCGCGCCCGCGGGCGGAGCCAGCGTGTCCGGGCGGATGGGCAGCGGCACCACGGTCAGCCCGTGGGCGCGCGCCACCATCGCCATGTCCGGGATGGTGACCTGGGAGAGGACCAGCTCGCTGCCGGGCGGCAGCGCGAGCGCGGAGAGCAGCAGGTCGAACGCGCTGCGCACGGAGAGCGTGGCGAGCGCGTCACCTTCCGACGACCAGCGCGCCTCCACCGCCGCCGCGAGCGCGGTGGCGTCCCACGCGGTCAGGCAGCCGGCGAGCCCTGAGAGAAGCTGGGCCGGCTCGAGGTCGATCCGGTGGCGGGGGTAGAGCCGCTTCACAGGAACCTGCGGGTGCCGGAGGTACCGTCCGCCACGAAGCCGTCGCGGCGCCGCTGCTCGGGCGCGAGCAGCGCGTCCAACCGGTCCATCAGCTCCGCGGTGGCGCGCTGGAGCGGGACGCGGAAGCGGGCCTCGTGCGCGGGATCGAACGGGGAGAAGTCCGCGGGCAGCAGCCCGCTGGGCAGGGAGTACGGCTCGCCGAAGCGGACGTGGATCTCCCCGCCGCGCAACAGCGGCGCCTGGCCCTGGAAGGCGGCGCGGCAGCCGCTCATCCCCGCCGGGACGATGGGCAGGCGCAGCGCCCAGGCCAGCTGCACCGCGCCGATCCGCCCCTCCCCCAGCCGGCTGGAGACGGTCCCTTCCGGGTACATCTGCACGTGGTGCCCCTGGGCCACCGCCTCGCGGCAGAGGCGCAGCGTCTGCCCCATGACTTCGCGGTACACGCGGTGGAGGAAGGCACGGTAACCGCCGGCGCTGGAGTCCGGTTCGTACGCGTGGCCCAGCAGCGCCCTCGGCGTGCGCTCGAGCCGCTCGCGCAGGAACTCCGGTAGCGGCGCACCGTCATCCACGTGCGAGCGCAGCGCGCGGTACTCCTCTTCGGTGCAGCGGCGGCCGAAGGTGCCCAGGAAGTCCACCAGCAGCAGGTAGCCGCGCGAGGCCAGCGGCACCACGCCCAGCCGGCCGAGCAGGAAGGCCATGGTCCGCTGGTGGTAGTTCTTCCCCTTGGTGACGGTGACGGCGCGGACGCCGCGGCGGCGCAGCGCCACGCGCAGCGGCATGAAGTCGTACTTCTGGGTGGAGTTGGTGGCGATCAGCGCCGGGGAGGTGGGCAGCGCCTCCAGGTTCTGAAGCGTCACCCGCGTGCCGGTGGCGCGCTCCATCCCGCCCCAGAGCGCCGCCACCGCCCGCTCCCACGGCGGCGACGGGGCGACGCGGTAGCGGGCGAAGAAGGCGCGGTCGAGCAAGGGCGGCGTCAGGCGAGCGCGGCGTCTATCCGGGCGAGCACCGGCTCGGTCAGCTTGGGGATCACCGCCAGCGCGCCCATGTTCTCCTTCACCTGCTCCACCCGGCTGGCGCCGGTGATCACCGTGGAGACGTGGGGGTTGCGCGCGCACCAGGCGATGGCCAGCTGCGCCAGCGTGCAGGAGAGCTCGTCCGCCACGCCCTTGAGCTTCTTCACCTTGGCGTTCTTGGCCTCGTCGGTGAGCCCTTTGCGCAACCACGCGTACGCCTCCAGCGCGCCGCGGCTGTCGCTGGGGATGCCGTTGAGGTACTTGCCGGTGAGCAGGCCAGAGGCGAGCGGGCTCCAGGTCGTCAGCCCCAGCCCCATCTCCTTGTAGAGCCGCGCGTACTCCACCTCCACCTTGCGCCGCTCGAGCAGGTGGTACTGCGGCTGCTCCATCAGCGGCTTGTGCAGGTGGTGGCGCTCGGCGATCTCGTAGGCGGCGCGGATGTCATCCGCGGGCCACTCCGAGGTTCCCCAGTAGAGCGCCTTGCCGCGGGCGATGAGCTCGTGCATCGCCCAGACAGTCTCTTCGATCGGCGTCTCCGGATCTGGCTTGTGGCAGTAGATGAGATCCAGGAACTCCAGGCCGAAGCGCTCCAGCGAGCCGTCGATCGCGGAGAGCAGGTACTTGCGGTTGAGCGTGTTCTTGGTGTTCGGCCCGGGACGAAGCCCCCAGAAGAACTTCGAGGAGACGACGTATGCGTCCCGCCGCCAGCGCAGCTCGGCGAACGCCTTGCCCATCAGCCGCTCCGCCTGGCCGTTGGCGTAGACCTCGGCGTTGTCGAAGAAGTTGACCCCAGCCTCGAAGGCCGCGGCCAGGCAGTCTCGCGCCGCGCCGGGGTCCAGCTGGTTGCTGAACGTCACCCACGAGCCGAACGAGAGCAGGCTGACCTTGAGTCCGCTGCGGCCGAGCCGCCGATAGGGCATGTCCATGGCCCGCCCATTAGCACGGGTGGCCTGCACGGCGAGCAAGCGGAATGCCGCGCGGGGGTGGGCCGTTCGGTCTGCGAAGGTGGCGTTTGACCCCGTCCGGCCGCTGCTTAGGTTGGCCCGAGCATTTTTCGAGGAGCGAAAGAGAGGAACGAAAAGATGGCCACCACGTACACCGAGTCCCGCGGCGGATTGCGGCCGGCGCACCACCGCCCGAGCAAGCTCTCCAACACGCTGAAGACCACGGTGCTGCTCGCCGGCCTCACCGCGCTCGCCCTGGCGATCGGCCAGCGGGTGGGTGGCTCGGGCGGGCTGGCGATCGCGTTCGTCTTCGTGGTGGTGATGAACTTCGGCTCGTACTGGTTCAGCGACAAGATCGCGCTGGCCATCCACCGCGCGCAGCCGCTGCCGCCGCACGAGCTCCCCTGGCTGCACGAGGCGGTCCGGCAGCTCTCGGCCCGGGCGCGGATCCCGGTCCCCAAGCTCTACTTCATCCCCACCGCCTCCCCGAACGCGTTCGCGACTGGGCGCAACCCCGAGCACGCGGCGGTGGCGGTGACCGCCGGGCTCCTGGAGATCTGCACGCCGCGCGAGGTGAGCGCGGTGATCGCCCACGAGCTGGGGCACGTGGTGAACCGGGACACGCTGATCGGCACCGTCGCGGCCACGCTGGCCGGCCTCATCTCCTACGGCGCGCAGATGCTCTTCTACTTCGGCGGCGCCTTCACCCGGAGCAGCGACGACGACGAGCGCGGCGGAGGCCTGGAGAGCCTGGGGCTCCTGTTGGTGGCGCCGATCGCCGCCACGCTGCTGCAGCTGGCGGTGAGCCGCTCGCGGGAGTACGGCGCGGATCAGGAGGGCGCGGAGCTCTCCGGAGATCCGCACGCGCTGGCGGACGCCCTGGGCAAGCTGGCGGATGGGGCGCACCAGATGCCGTACGACCGCGCGCCGGCCACCTCCCACCTGTTCATCGTCAACCCGCTCTCCGGCGGTGGGGTGATGAAGCTCTTCTCCACCCACCCGCCGGTGGAGGAGCGGATCCGCCGGCTGCGCCTCATGGCGGCCGGCCGGTAGGCGAGGGAGCGGCGAGCGGCCCCACCCGTTATAAGGTGGAGCCATGTTCCGAGCGCTCCGGCGCAACATCGAGGCGGCGCTGCGGCACGACCCGGCGGCCCAGAGCCAATGGGAGGTGCTGCTCGCCTACCCGGGCGTCCACGCGCTCGCGCTGCACCGGGTCTCGCACGCGCTCTGGCAGCGCGGCCTGCGCCTCTCGGCGCGGCTGTCCTCCCACTACAACCGCTGGCTCACCGGCGTGGAGATCCACCCGGGCGCCTCCATCGCCGACGGCGTCTTCATCGACCACGGGATGGGCGTGGTCATCGGCGAGACCGCGGTGATTGAAGAGGGCTGCATCATCTACAAGGGCGTGGTGCTGGGCGGCACCTCGCTGGAGCGCCGCGTCCGCCACCCCCACCTGCACCGCAACGTGGTGGTGGGCTCCAACGCCTGTGTGCTGGGGGCGATCCGCGTGGGGGAAGGCGCCCGGATCGGCAGCGCCTCCGTGGTGATCAAGGACGTGCCCCCCGGCGCCACGGTGGTGGGCGTGCCCGGCCGGATCGTCCGGGAGAAGAACAAGGCGGTGGTGGACGAGCTGGATCACGCCCACTTGCCGGACCCGGTGGCGGAGATCATGCGCAGCCTGGCCCACCACCAGGAGGCCATGGCGGACCGGCTCGCGCTGCTCGAGGAGAAGCTGAAGCTCCCGGTCCACCGCGAGAGTCGGCTGGGCGCCGAGCTCCCCATCGAGACCGACCTGCTCAGCGACTCCACCGTCCCCTCGGCCGAGGAGCAGGAGGACGAGGATGACGACCTGACGGATCCCCGGCGGAGGGCCGGAAGCATCTTCTGACCCGGTGGGGGTTGACGGGGAGTGGTTGGACGCTACTCTCCCGCCCCTTTTCGAAAGGCCTGGAGGCTCCCGTGCTGGTAGGCGCGCTCGTCGTCGTCTCGCTGCTGCTCGTCATCGCGATGTACCTGCTCTTGTTCGGCAACAAGAACGCGGCGGCTGCCCCCGTGGTGCGCGCCGCGGCGGACGACTCCGCCAAGGCCCGCCAGAAGGCCGAGGCCGAGCTGGAGAAGAAGAAGAAGGAGCTGGAGGAGCAGCGCAGCGCGGTGGCCGAGCTCAAGGAGCAGCTCAAGCAGGCCAAGAAGAAGCTGCACGAGCAGCGCGAGGGCGAGAAGGGCGACAATGATCTCGTCCAGGCCCGCAAGGAGGTGGAGCGCAGCGCCTCCATCCAGCTCGAGGCCGTGCGCGCCGAGCTCTCCCACACCCAGAGCGAGCTGGCCAAGCTGCGCGCCGAGACCGAGACCCGCGGCCGCCGCGGCGCCCCGGCGCCCTCCCCTGCGCCGGCGCCCGCTGCCGCCCAGGCCGCTCCCGCCGCCGCCGCGCCCGCCGCCCCGGAGCCGAAGAAGTACCGGGACCTCAACGACGCGGACCGCGAGAAGATGCTCCGGCTGGAGCAGCAGTCGTCCAAGGACCGCGCCAAGGCCGCGGAGCTGGAGCGCGAGCTGCGCCGGGTCAAGGGGCGGGTGGACACCACCCAGCGCGTCTACACCGTGGCCAAGGGCGAGCTGGACCTGGTGAAGGACAAGTTCAAGGCGCTCGAGAAGCGGCTCAACCGCACCCTGCTGGAGAGAGACCTCCTGCGCCGCGCGATCGCCGACCTGGAGAAGAAGACCGGCACCGCCGCGGACCGCACCGAGCTCACCGCGGACGAGATCGCCGCCTCGGACAAGAAGATCGACGAGAAGCAGCGCGAGGAGGCCGCGGCCGAGGCCGAGCAGAAGGCCACCCGCGCCCGCATGGAGGCCGAGGCCGCCGCCCGCGCCGAGGCCCGGGACGCCACCGAGGCCCAGGACGTCTCCGCCCGAGGGGTGACGCCGCCGTCCGAGGCGGCCCCCGCGGAGCCGAGCCAGCCGCAGTCGTAAGGGGCCCCGGTCTCCCCGAGCGAAGTCGAGGGGCGACTCGGACTTCCGCTCTCGATCGCCCCTCGACTTCGCTCGGGGTGAGCGGAGGTGGCTCCCGGACCCGCCTGGGTCCTGAGGCGCGCAGCGCTACTTCGCCACGCCGTCCGCCACGGGGGACGGCGTGAAGATCCAGGCGTCCTGGAGCACCTCCTGGGTGCCCGAGGGCGCCTCGCCCAGCCCGCCCAGCACCAGCACCGAGCCATCCAGCAGCGTGGTGCAGGTGTGCCAGTAGCGGCCCGGCGAGAGCTTCTCCAGCCCCAGCACGGTGGCGGTGCCGTCCGCCTGCGGGGTGATCAGCTCCACGGTGTCATCGCTGCGCGAAGGCAGCCCGAGCTCGCCGGTGCGGCCGCCGATCGCCAGCACCCGGCCATCCCGCAGCAGCGCGGCGCAGATGTCCCCGCGCGCCGAGGCCACGTTGGGCCCCTGCTGCGCCTTGGAGTCGCCCGTCTTCACGATCTCCGAGGTGTTCACCGGCTGGATGCCGGCCGCGTCGTTCACCGAGGAGTAGCCGCCAACGAGGAGCACCCGGCTGCTGTCCGCCAGCCCCACCACGCCCGCGGCGCGGCGGAACTGGTTGAGCCGGGCCTTGGTGGCGTCCTGGATGAAGGTGCCCTGCGCTGGGTCGAAGGAGAAGAAGAGGACGTCATCCTTCACGTTCTCGCCGTCCGAGCCACCCGCCACGGCGATGAACTTGCCGCCCTGCACCGGCGCCACCGCCATCCCCACCCGCTTGAGCGTGGTGGGCACGGCGCGGACCATGCCGCGCTGGGACTCGTACCACTCCAGCGTCTCCACCACGCCGCCGTCCGTCCCCACCCCGCCGATCAACAGGACGCCCGCGTCCGAGTCGTGCGCGGCCGCGTGGCGCATCCGCCCCGCCTGGAGCTGGAAGCCGCCGTACGGCGGGCCGCTGGACTTGGGCGGGTAGTCGAAGACGAGCGCGCTGCGGGTGGCGAAGGAGGTGCTGCCCGAGGAGACCTCGCCGCCCGCCAGCAGCACCTGGCCGGTGGAGAGCAGCGTGGCCGAATGGAAGGCGCGCGGCAGCGGGGAGAAGTTGTTGTCGGTGTTCTTGACGCCCATTGGCTGGGCTTCGCGAAAGCCGCCGGTCTCCGGGTCGAAGATCTCGGTGCTGTTGAGCGTGGTGCGCTGGAACGCGGTGCCGCCGTCCGCCTGCTTCACCGGGGCGATCTGGAAGCCGCCGGCGATGAACACCTTGCCGTCCGGCAGCAGCGTGGCGGTGTGGCCCGCGCGGGCGCTGCGCATGCGCTGGCAGTCCCCCGGAGAGGTGGCGTCCGAAGGCTTGCTGAACGCATTGGCGCGCCGCAGGAAGACCGGGACGGTCACGTCGCGATCCAGCGGCAGGGCGTCCGGGACGTCGAACGGGGCGGAGCGGCCGATCGCCACCACCCGCCCGGCGGCCGGCACGTCCCCCGAGTACGCCCGCACCTCCACCACCCGGTTCTTGCCGGAGGGGATGCCGGGGATCTGCGCCGCCTTGTCGGAGAGGGGGGCCACCTGGGTGATCGGCGCCGCCAGACCGTCACCGGTGATGATGAACTGGAGGATCTGCGCGCCGTCCAGCGGCTGCGGCTGGGTGCAGGAGACGGAGGTGATCTGGATCTTGTAGTTGATCACCTTCGGATCGCACCCGAGCAGAAGCAGGGCGCACAGCGCGAAGGCCGCAGCGGTTCGTCGCATCGAGAGGCTCACCACGAAGCGCTCGCCGTTCCGGTGACGGGGCGCGTGGCCTGGGTCACGCCGTAGACGGTGCCGCCGGCCGCGGCAGCCACCGCCACCCCGCCCAACACCCACCAGTACCAGCGCACCCCCTGGCTCGCCACGCGCGGCTCGCGCTCGGGGGCGGGGGGCGGCGCGCGGCCGATCAGCCGGACCTCGGTGGGCTCGGGCGCTGGGGCAGCGGGCTTGAGCGCCAAGCGCGGCGCGGAGACCTGGACGTCGTCGTTCACCGGCTTCTGTGCCGTGGGCGTCACCGCCACGCGGACGCTCTTTCCGCCGAGCGTGAGGGGCAGCGCCGCCGGCGTCCCGAAGGAGGTCACCCTGGCCAGCACCTCGTCCGCCACCTTGAAGGCCTCCACCTTGGAGGTGAGCAGCTCGCGGTCCACCGTGACGGGGGTGAGCGCCACCACGCCGGCCTTCGCCGCGGAGTAGAGGGCGGTGGCGGCGGTGAGCTGGTGCTCGCTGCTGCGGTAGAGCATCCCGAAGAGGACGAGCTCCGCGTTGGTGGCCTTGGAGTAGGCCGCCACCTTGGCGAGCACGTCCGCGTCCACGGTGCCGAACACCTTGGGCTCCTCGGGGGCCGCGCTGGCCACCGCGCCGCCGCCGGGGAAGACCGCCTTCACGGTGACCGGGGCGCCCTTCACCTCCACCACCTGCCCGAAGAGCTCGCCGCGGGTGCCCTCCACCTTCACGTAGTGCTTGCCGGCGGGGACCTCCTCGTCCACCGCCACCATGCCCAGGTCTCGCCCGTCGATGAAGCCGGTGGCGCCGGGGGGGCCCTCCACCACCAGCTTGGCGCGCGGCGCCTTCTCCACCTTCTTCTTGGCCTTCTCGAACTCGCGCACGAAGACCGGCGGGTAGCGCTCGGGGACCTTGTAGCCGGGCTCGAGCCGGGCCACTTCGTAGAGGGCGCTCTGGACGCCCTTGTCATCCCCCAGCCGGAAGCTGGCGGCGGCCAGCTGGACGTAGGCGTCCAGCACCTTGGCCAGGTCCGCGCGGGCGGGGTCGAGCAACGTGAGCTCGATCCCGGACTTGAGCGCGGTGACCGCCTGGTCGAAGTGCAGGCTCTCGAGCTGCTTGGCGCCCTCCGCCAGCTGGGCGGCGGCCTTCTCCGGGTTGGCGCCCTTGGGGGTGGCCGCGGCCGGCGCGGGCGCTGGGGCGGGCTTGGGCGGGGTGACGAGCCGCAGCTCGTCCCGGCCCTGGAGCTCCTCCGCCAGCTGCTGGGCGAAGCGCGCGCCGGAGCCGGGCGGGACGTTGTCGCCCTGCGACAGCGGCGCGACCACCAGGCTCGCCTTGCCCTGCGCCACTGCGGTGCTGCTCGCCACGGCGAGCGCCGCTGCCATCCCCGCCCAGACGGAGAGGTGGGTGCCCTTCCGGACCATATGAGGTGCTCCTTCGACTAGAATCGCCTCGCACAACGCCGGTTTGGCGGCGAAGCGGGCGAAACTTATCGGTCACCTACCCGCGGAGTCAAAGTAACCCCCTCCGTTGGCCACCGGAGGGCGCGGAAGGCCCGAATCGTCACCTCATGAAGCTCTCCCTCACCACCCGGATCTTCCTCGGCTACGCGGTGGTGCTCTTCACCTTCGGTGCGGTCTCCATCTTCAGCGTGCTGGAGCTGCACCAGAGCCAGGAGGAGCTGGAGGTGGTGAGCCAGGGCTATCTGGCGCTGGCCAAGGCCGTGGCCCAGATGGAGAGCGTGGAGAAGAACCTCCAGGCCACCAGCCATCGGCTTCGGGATGACGACTCCGCCGCCATCCGGGAGGCCTGGGTCTCGGCCATGGAGCTCAACTTCGGGCCGGACAACTACCCGGGGATCAAGCCGGATCCCGAGCGGACCCGGGCGCTCCGGGAGATCGCCCGCACCGGGGACGGCGAGCGCAGCGGGCAGCTCGAGCAGCGCTTCAAGTCGCTGGACGCCGCCTTCTGGGAGTACCGGCGCCTCTTCACCGAGGCGGCGAAGTTCGTCCGGGCGAAAGATCCCAACCCGTTCGATCCCGCGGCCAAGGACCGCGCGCTGGTGGCGATGAGCCGCCACCTGGACGAAGTGGTGCACCGGGAGATCGTCCACCTCAAGACCCAGATTGAAGTGGAGATCACCACCCGGGTGGGGAACGCGGCCTTCCGCAACCGGCGCACCCACGTGACCATCATCGCCCTGTCGATGGTGGCGATCTCCGTGGGGTTGATCGCCACCGCCCTCTCCGCGCGCTCGCTGCGGCCGGTGGCCAAGCTGATCGAAGCGGTGACGCGGATCGGCCGCGGGGACTACGGCGCGCAGCTCAACGTCCGCGGGCAGGACGAGATCGCCCAGCTGGCGCGCGCGTTCGATGGCATGGCCCGCTCGCTCCGGGAGCGCGAGGCGCTGCTCAAGGAGAAGCAGGAGGCGCTTTTGCGCGCGGAGCAGCTGGCGGCGGTGGGGCGCGTCTCCGCGCAGATCGCCCATGAAGTCCGCAACCCGCTCTCCTCCATCGGCCTGAACATGGAGCTGCTGGAGGAGGCGTTCGACAAGGCGCGCTTCGGCGAGGAGGGCGAGCAGCGGGAGGCCAAGGAGATTTTGGCCTCGGTGCTGCGCGAGGTGGACCGGCTCACCGAGGTGACCGAGCACTACCTGCGCATGGCGCGGATGCCCAAGCCGTCGCTGGCGGCGGAGGACCTCAACGAGGTGCTGGAGAGCGTGCTCGACTTCTCGCGCGAGGAGTTGGAGCGCTCCCGGGTGGAGGTGGTCCGCCGCCTGGACCCCAGCGGCCCCAAGGCGCTGGCGGACGAGGGCCAGCTGCGCCAGGTCTTCTTGAACCTGCTGCGCAACAGCCGGGACGCGATGCGCGAGCGCGGCGGGAAGCTCACCGTGGAGTCGCGCCGGGTGAACGGCAGCGTGGAGGTGGTGTTCCAGGACACCGGCCGCGGGATGACGCCGGACATCCAGCGGCGGATCTTCGAGCCGTTCTTCTCCACCAAGGAGGGCGGCACCGGCCTGGGGCTGGCCGTCTCCCAGCAGATCCTCCAGGCGCACGGCGGCTCCATCGACTGCCAGAGCGCCCCCGGTTCAGGCACCACGTTCACCGTCAGGCTGCCGCACGCCTAAAGCAGCCCAAGGTTGTGCTAACCCTCGGGCGCCCCAGATGCGACTGCTCAAGCTCCTCCTCGGTGCGCTCACCCTGCCCCTCTGTGCCCTGCTCGGGCTGGGGTTCTTCCTGCCGCACGACTGGTACGTGGAGCGCGCGCTCGCCTTCGACGTGCCGCCCCAGGCGGTGGTGGCGTACGTGGCGGATCTGCGCCACTGGGCCGAGTTCTCCCCCTGGGCGAACGCCAGCGAAGGCGTGCAGGTCTCCTTCGCCGGCCCGCCCTCCGGCGCCGGCGCCGCGCTCAGCTTCCAGGGCGGCGGGGTGCGCGAGGGGACGCTCACGCTCACCTCGGTGGATCCGGCGCGCGGCATCGCCTTCACGCTCTCCGGCGGCGCGTGGGGCAAGGACAGCAAGGGCTTCATCTCGGTGCTCCCGCTGGGCGGCCGCACCCGGGTGAGCTTCGGCGCCGAAGGGAAGCTGCGCAGCTACTTGGGGCGCTACCTGCAGCCGGTGCTGCAGCTCAACGTGGGAGGAGAGCTGGAGCAGGCGCTGCTGGGGCTCAAGGGCAAGCTGCAGTCGCCCTCCGCGCACGGGCCCGCGGTGGCTGGGCCCACGGTCGCGCCTGCCGAGCCGGGCACCGCGTCCATCGCGGATGACGTGGAGCAGCCACACGGCGTGAAGCCGGCCCCGATCCCGGCGGCCGAGAAGCCGGCGCCCGAACCCGAGCAGCCGGTGGCGGAGAAGCCGGCGCCGCCCGAGTCGGAGAAGCCGGCGCCGCCCGAGCCGGAGAAGCCCCCCGAGCCGGAGGCCCCGGAGCCGGAGAAGCCGGCGCCCACCGCGGCGGACGGAGAGCAGGCACCGCCATGAAGACGTCCCGCCGCCGGCAACAGGGCGCCCCGCCGCGCACCCGCGAAGGCGGCGCCAGGCTCTTCCGCTACGACCGGGACGTGCTCCCGGGCGGCCTGCGGGTGGTGACGGTGCAGACCCCGCACCTGCACACGGCGATGATCGCCGTCTACGTGCGGACCGGCTCGCGCCACGAGACGGCGCGGAACAACGGGGTGAGCCACTTCCTCGAGCACCTCTTCTTCCGCGGCAGCCACCGCTTCCCGGACACGGTGCGGATGAACGCGGTGGTGGAGGAGGTGGGCGGCAACCTCAACGGCGTCACCACGCGGGATCACAGCTACTACTTCACGCCCATCCACCCGGACCACGTGGACGTGGGGATCGAGATTTTGGGGGACATGCTCACCCGGCCACGGCTGACCAAGATGGACGTGGAGCGGAAGATCATCCTCGAGGAGATGCTGGACGAGGTGGACGAGAAGGGCCGGGACATCGACCTGGACAACCTCTCCAAGCGGGCGCTCTTCGGCGAGCACCCGCTCTCCCTGAAGATCGCCGGCACGCGGGACACGGTGAAGGCGCTCACGCTGCGGCAGGTGAAGGCGCACCTGGCCAAGCACTACGTCACCGGCAACCTGGTGGTCACCGTGGCCGGCCCGGTCTCGCGGCAGCGGGTGCTGGAGGCCACCGCGCGCGCCTTCCGCCACCTGCCCAAAGGGCCCTCCTCCACCGAGGCCCCGCCGCCGGAGAGCCCGAAAGGCCCGTGGCTCAAGTTCGCCGAGCACGGCGAGTCCCAGACGGAGTTCCGGCTCAACTTCCGGGCAGTGCCCGAGCAGCACCCGGACTTCCCGGCCCTGCAGCTGTTGCGGCGGGTGCTGGATGACGGCCTCTCGTCTCGGCTGCCGTTCGAGATCGTGGAGCGGCGCGGGCTGGCCTACTCCGTCCACGCGGGGATCGAGGCCTTCCACGACGGCGGCCTCTTCGAGCTGGAGGCCGCCTGCGCCCCGGAGCGGGCGGCGCGGGTGGTGGAGGAGATCTGCAAGACGGTGGGCGCGCTGTGCGCCAAGGAGATCCCGGCCGAGGAGCTCGCGCGGGCCAAGCGCCGCCACCGGATGTTCCTGGACTTCAGCCAGGACTCGCCCGCCGAGCTGGCGGGCTGGTTTGGCGGGACGGAGATCTTCCGGCCGCCCGAGTCCTTCGAGGAGAAGGTCCGCCAGGTGGACGAGCAGACGCCCGAGCAGATCCGCGCGGTGGCCAACCGCTACTTCCGCCGGGCGAACCTGGGGGTGGTGGCGGTGGGGCAGCGCCGCAAGCTCCGGGCGCTGCAACACGCGGTGCGCCATGCCCCCGGGCTGCCCGACTGAGGCGGGCCGCGGGCCTGCCGCCGATGGTATGTTGTGGGGGATGGACCCCTTCGTCCGCCGGCTGGTTCAGCGGCTCCTCCAGCCTTCAGCGCCGCTCTCGCGCAACCGCCACTTCCACACCTTCGACACGCCCGAGGGGCGCTCGGCCCTGCGCACCACCCGCCGCCTGAAGAGCCTGCACAAGGACATCCTGGCGTGCGCCTCCGAAGGCCGGAAGGCGCGCTTCGTCCGGCAGGAGGACGCGCAGGGGAGCCACCGGATCGAGCTGCGGATGGAGCGGGTGAAGGGGCGGCGGACGTGCGTCCTGCCGATCGCCGAGTTCGAGCTCTTGCGCGAGCTGCCCGGGGTGAGCGGCGGGCTGGTGGAGGGTGAGCAGCAGGACGCGGCCTAGCGCGCCGCCACTTCCTCGAGATCCCCCACCCGGTTGTAGACGACCTCGAAGGAGAGGCCGCCGCGCGAGTAGCGGAAGGTGACGGTCTGGCCCTCGTCGGTCATGTCGCCGCGGCCCCAGGTCCCGCCGTAGTAGCCGTCCATCGCCAGCATCCCGGAGACGACCTCGTAACGGCCGCTGGCGCTGCCCATGCGGTAGCCGCCGTCGCTGTACAGGCGGAGGTCCGGGTAGCGCGAGTCCGCGACCTCGCCGTCGATCCGGAAGGAGACCTGCTTGAAGCGGCCCTGCAGCTTGGCCACGTTCAGCGGGCGCTCGCCGCCCGGGCGGATCTCCACCATGCGCTGCCCACCCTGAACGCGGTGGACCCAGATCCGGTACTCGGCGCCGCGGCTGCTGCGCACCACGTAGGACGCGTTGAGGATGATTGGCACGGTGGTGGAGAACTCGCGCATCTTCTCCAGGCGGATCCCGTGGGGCGCTTCGATCGTCGTGTCCCGGAGGGCCACGTCCGCGCCCTCCACCGGGCAGGCCTTGCCGGCCTCCAGGTTCACGCCGGAGGGCACGTCCACGTACACCGTGGCGGCGAGGGCGGGGGCGGCGAGCAGGGACAGCAGGACGAAGGCGCGGGCGGTGCGGATCATGCCGCTCTGGATTGCAGCGGCCGCGCCAGCCCCAACCCCCGGACGGGACTGGAGAGCGCCCAGGTGTGCCGCGCCCTACCCCGCTGATCCGAGGTCCGGACCGACCCCGCTCGAGCCCCTGCCGCGGACCTGATCAATCGCGGCGCGCAGCCCCTCCATGCGGACCGGCTTCTCCAGCATCCGGACCGGGTTGCGCTCGAGGAAGTCCCGCACGTGGGGATGCACGGCGCCCCCCGAGCAGAAGATCACCCGGGCCACTAGCTCGGGCCAGCGGGCGCGGATGCGCTCGAAGACGGCCACCCCATCCACCTCCGGCATCTGAAGGTCGAGCAGGACCGCGTCGAACGCGTGATCGTGCTCGAGCACCGCCAGCGCCTGCGCGCCGCCTTCTGCGAGGAGCACGTCATGGTCCGGCCCGAGCAGGAGCGCGTAGCTGCGCAGGAGCCGGGGCTCGTCGTCCACGATCAACAGCCGCAGCCGCTCCGAGCCCAGCCCAACGGCGGGGGCACGCCCGGGCGCCGGTTGCAGGAGCACCCGCGGCAGCCGGACCTCGAAGCGCGCGCCCCGGAGGCTGCCGTCCCGGACCTCCACCTTGCCACCGTGCCGCTGGACGATCTCCGCCACCAGCGAGAGCCCCAGGCCGGTGCCGAGCCCGGCGGGCTTGGTGGTGAAGAACGGCTCGAACACCCTCCCCCGCAGCGCCTCGGGGACGCCGGGGCCGCTGTCCTCCACCGCCAGCAGCGCCGTGTCCCCCTGGGCGCGGGTCTCCACGCGGATCTCCGCGGGCCCCTGCTCGGGCAGCGCCTGGACGGCGTTGAGCAGGAGGTTCGTGACCACCTGCCCCAAGCGCCCCCGGTTCCCGCTCACCACCGCGTCCGATTGCAGCGACAGGGAGATGCTCGCGCGGTGCCGGAGCGCGGCGCGTGAGAGGTTGCAGGCCGAGCGGACCACCTCATCCAGGTGGAGCGGCTCCACCGAGTCCCCGTCCGCTCGGGAGAAGGTGCGCAGATCCCCGGTTACCCCGCGGATCCGCGTCATCCCGTCCTGCGCGTCCGCGAGGAACGTCTCCGCCTCCCCCAGCGCGGAGAGCAGCCTCCCGCGCGAGGCCTCCAGCGGAGCGGGGGAGATCAGCGGGGCGCGCAGCTCCGCCAGGCGCAGCCGGATCACGTCCAGCGAGGCGAGCACCCAGCTGGCCGGGTTGTTGATCTCATGGGCCACGCTGCTGGCGATCTGGCCGATCGCGGCCAGCTTTTCGCTGTGCACCAGCTTCGCCTGCGCCTCCTTCAGCGCCCCGTAGGCCGCCTCCAGCTCGCGCCGCGAGGCGACCTGGCCGTCCAGCTCCTCGGCGAGCATGTTGAGCCCGGTGGCGAGCGCGTCGATCTCGTCCAGCCGCTCGCTGACCGGGGCCTTCTTGCTGAAGTCCTGCCGCGCGAACGCGAGCAGCACCTCCAAAATCGCATCGATGCGGGTATCTGACGAACCGCTCATCGGGGCTGCTGCAGGAGCCAGGCGATGGCCTCGGGCTCGGCGGTGAAGAGCCGCGTGGGTGAGCGGTGGGACTGCTTGCCCAGGAAGAAGTTGCCGATCATCCGGCTGACCGGTGATCCCACCAGGAGCGCCACCGCGGAGCTGACCTGCTCCGCCTCCTCCCCCACGAAGTGCTCCCGGGCGGCCTTGGTCTGGTACTTCAGCCCGCGGCTGTCCACCAGGACGGGGCCCCGCTTCCCTCCGAAGACCCGCTGGGTCGCCACCAGGGCCTCCTGCGCGTCCGGCAGGTCCATCTCCGCTCCGGGCTTCATCGTGGCCCGGACGAAACCGCGCGGATCCAGCTCGAAGGTGCAGCAGCGGGTGCTGGTGGGCTCGGCCATTCGACCTTTCTAGCCACCTGACGGCTCCGGTGGGAAGGGACCGGCGGTAAGGCAGCCAGGGGCCCGGCTCTGCCGCTTTCCCATCCAGCAAGAGAGCTGTCCTGACCGCGCGAGGGGACGAGGCGCGCCGCGTCTGGAAGGCCGCTCGCCGGACCTGCTAAGCACGCCGGCCTCATGCGAACCCACCCGGTCGTCGCGCTGACGCTCACCCTGCTGCTCGGCTGTTCCCAGACGGTGTTGGAGCCCCAGTCGGAGCCGCTCGGCCGCCAGAGCGCGGAGATCGTCGGCGGCGTGACCGAGCCGGCGCACTGGTACGTGGTGATGGTAGGAGACAGCTCGGGCGGCTTCTGCACCGGCACGCTGATCTCCAAGCGCACCGTGCTCACCGCCGGACACTGCGCCGGTGGCATCAGCCGGATCTACTTCGACCGCGGCAGCCCGGTCACCCGCTCGAGCGTCAACGCGATCCAGACGGTGCGCCACCCGCAGTACCACCAGGCGCTGACCAACGACCTGTCGCTGGTGAAGCTGGCCGCGGACGCGCCGGTGCAGCCGGTGCCCATCCTCCGCGAGCCCATGACCAACACCGCCGACTTCCTGGGGCCGATGTTCTCCTTCGTCGGCTACGGAGACACCAACGGGAGCGGCTCCGGCTTCGGGACGCGGCGGGTGGTGGCCTTCCCGATCTACGGGGTGGGGCCGATGAACATCCCCGAGCCGACCGGCGCGCCGAAGGGCGCGGTGACGTCCATCGACTCGAGCGAGTGGTATTACCGCTGGCCGAACAAGAACACCTGCTTTGGGGACTCGGGCGGCCCGGCCTTCGTGGTGCGGCAGGGCGTGGAGCGCCACGCCGGCGCCACCTCCTACGGGGATGACGCCTGCATCTACGACGGCGTGCAGGCGCGCACGGACTCCACCACCCTGGCGTGGATCCAGCAGACGATTGACGCGTTCGAGCCGGGCGACCCGTGCCGCGCGGACGGCGTCTGCGGCGCGGGCTGCTTCTCCACCACCCCCACCCCGCTGGGCACGCTGACGGATCCGGACTGCGCGGACGCGCACTGCGCCGCGGACGGGATCTGCGTGCTCTCCTGCTCGCCGGTGGATCCGGACTGCTCCACCCTCAACATCAACAACTGCGCCGAGAACGGCGTCTGCCAGCCCAGCGGCTGCGCCGTGCCGGACAAGGACTGCCAGAAGGCGAACGGCGCCGCCTGCGCCCTCGGCGGCGAGTGCCAGAGCGGCTTCTGCGTGGACAACATGTGCTGCAGCACCGCCTGCAACGGCGCCTGCGAGGCCTGCTCCGTGGCCGCCGGCGGCTCGCAGAACGGGCTGTGCCTGCCGCGCGCCACCGGCACCGTGTGCCGCGCCAGCACCGGCGTGTGCGACGCCGCCGAGAAGTGCGACGGCGCCAAGGGCACCTGCCCCAATGACGTGGTGGCGTCCGCCTCCACCGTCTGCCGCGCCGCCACCGGCACCTGCGACGCCGAGGAGCGGTGCACCGGCACCAGCAACGCGTGCCCCCCGGACGAGCTCAAGCCCAGCACGACGGTGTGCCGCGCCGCCACCGGCGTGTGCGACGCGGCCGAGACCTGCAGCGGCACCAGCGCCGAGTGCCCGGCGGACGCGTTCGCCGGCCCAACGGTGGTGTGCCGCGCGGCGAACGGCGCCTGCGACGCCGAGGAGACCTGCACCGGCACGAGCAACGCCTGCCCCGCGGACGGCGTGAAGCCGGCCAACGCCGTGTGCCGCGCCGCCGCCGGAGACTGCGACGCGGAAGAGACGTGCGATGGCAGCAGCGTGGCGTGCCCGGTGGACGTGCTCAAGCCCGCCACCGCGGTCTGCCGCGCCGCCGCCGGCGCGTGCGATGCGCCGGAGACCTGCACCGGCACCGCCACCGCCTGCCCGGCGGATGGGTTCTTGGCGGCGAGCACGGTCTGCCGCGCGGCGGCCGGTGAATGCGATCAGGCAGAGTCCTGCTCCGGCGCCGCGGCCCAGTGCCCCGCGGATGAGGGGAAGGCGGACGGCACCTCGTGCGCGGCTGGGCAGTGCACGGCCGGCGTGTGCAAGGCGCCGGTGGTGCCGGATGGGGGGACGCTGCTGCCGGATGGCGGGGTGGCCCCTCCCACGCCGAACAAGGGATGCGGGTGCGGCGCCTCCGGCGCGGAGGGCGCGCTCCAGGCGCTGGGGGTGCTCGCGGCCGGGGCGCTGCTGCGGCGCAGGAGAGGGCGCAACCGCGCATAGCCTCGCCGCGCCCCGTGTCGCGTGACCCGTGTCGCGTGACCCGTGTCGCCTGACCCGTGTCGCCTGACCCGTGTCGCCTGACCCGTGTCGCGTGACCCGTGTCGCGTGACCCGTGTACCCGTGTACCCGTACCCGTACCCGTACCCGTGCCCGCACCCGAACGCGCACCCGAACCCGACCGAGGCCGCGAGCGGTCCGGCTCCAAAGTCCATATGGGGCAGTGCGATGATGAGCTCCCCCTCGACGAAGAGGGCTCTGCAGTTCGGGTTCGGGTGCGCGTTCGGGTGCGGGCACGGGTACGGGTACGGGTACGGCTCACGGCTCACGGCTCACGGCTCACGGCTCACGGCTCACGGCTCACGGCTCACGGCTCACGGCTCACGGCTCACGGCTCACGGCTCACGGCTCACGGCTCACGGCTCATGGCTCACGGCTCACGGCTCACGGCTCACGGCTCACGGCTCACGGCTCACGGCTCACGGAGACGCGGCCGCGGGCGCTACTCCGAGCCGGTGCGAGCCCTCTCACCGCCCTCGTCTGACAGCGGCCGGAGCGCGGCGATGAGCAGCCCGCGGAGCGCGTCCATCAGCGAGCCGGGCACCGCGTACACCCCCGCCGGCGCACCGCGGAGCGCCGCCGGCACCTCGGCGCCGCTCACCACCACCGGGACGCGCACCTCCCACGCCAGGTAGCGCGCCAGCGCGAACGCCCCCTCGCTGTCGTCCAGGAGCAGCGCCCCCAGCGAGCCGGCGGAGAACGGCCGCCACAGGGGCCTGGCCGCGTCCGAAGCGGGGAGCAGGCAGAAATCCACGGCGAGCGCCTCGCTCACGGTGAGCCGCCCGAGCGTGCCCAGCCCGCTGCGCAGCGCCGCGCCCTCCGAGGGGGTGGGGCTCACCTGCGGCAGCTCCCTGCTCACCCGCCGCCCCGCCGCCGGGAGCTTGCCGCACACCAGCACCTTGGTCACCGCCGAGCGGGGCGCGGCGCGGCCGCGGAAGAGCCGCGTGCGCAGCGCGTGGATCTCCGCCGCGCCGAGCAGCTCCAGGCCTTCGTCGCTGCCGGTGGCCAGGCGCGCCACCCCCTTGTCGAGCAGGGTGAGCAGCGCGGCCACCACGTCCAGGTCCACGGCCGGCGCCAGGTCCAAAAGCTCCGGCACCGTGCGCGGTTGGCGCAGCGCGGCCACCACCTGGGCGGTGACGGGGTGCTGGGGCGCCGCGGAGAGCTCGGCCTCAGGCGAGAACTCCACCCGCGCGTGGCTCGGGGGAAGGCGCGGAGCGAGCCGGGCCAGCTCATCCGCCTGACGGAGCCCTTCGAGCAGCGCGTCATCCATGGCGCGCTGGATCCGCTCGCGCGGGGCCACCCCCAGCGGCATGAAGGCGAACGCGCCCTCCTTCCAGGTGAGGAGCCGGAACAGCGCCTTCTCGCCTTCGATCGCGGCGACCTTCGCGTTCACTGGCCGCCCGTCCGCGACGTGGATCTCCCCGCGCTCCTGGCCGCGCTCCACCGCCAGGCGGCCGGTGCGTCGGTTCATGGAGAGGATCTGCAGGATGTCCGGGAGCGAGAGGTTCCCCAGCGCCCCTTCAATCTCCTTGGTCTCCCCGCGCAGCTGCCGGGCGGCGTCGCTGCGGCGGAAGAGGTGGTCGATCCGCGAGAGGACCTCGTCCAGGTTGAACGGCTTGCGCAGGTAGCCGTCCCTCAAGCCCTGCACCCGGTCCGTGTACTGGGTGAGCGTGAGGACCACCGGGATGTCCTCGGTGCGGGGGTTGGTGCGCAGGATGTTGATGAAGCTGCGCGCCTCGAGCAGCTTGCAGCCCTCGTCGAAGAGGATGAGGTCCGGGTGGCGCAGCACCGCCACCTCCAGCGCGCGGCTGCCGTCCGGCGCGTAGGACACCTGGTACTTGCGCTCGCGCAGCGCGCGGGAGAGCCCGCGGACGGCGTCCAGGTCCGGATCAGCGAGGAGGATTTTCCGTGCCTGCGGCATGGGCGCGCGTCAGTAGGGCTGCAGGTCGTACTGGTTCTGGAGCGAGGCGATGAGCCCGTCCACCACCGCGGCGTCCGAGCTGTGAAAGCCCCATGCCGCGCCGCGGCCGCGCCGCTGCACCAGCGCGTAGCTGGCCGCCTCGGAGAGCCAGAAGAGGAACTCGTGGCGGGAGATCTGCTCGTCCCCCTCCAGGAAGACCGGCGTGAGCGCCGGGTGGGAGGTCAAGTCCGCGCGCCGCCCCAGCACGTAGACGCGGGTGGAGAGCTCCGGCGGCGCGCCCTCCAGCGCCGCGGCCAGCGGCAGGTCCGCGCGGATCTCCGGCGCCCCCACGTAGAGGACGCCGCGCGAGCTCGGCTCGCGCAAGAGCTCCCGCGCCACCTCCGCCTGCAGCTCGCCGAAGAGCGTGTCCACCACCTGCCCCCGCCGGGAAGGCTCCGCCCGCTCATCCGCCGGCAGCCGCGGGGAGGTGGTGTTGCCGAGCAACAGCTCCACCTCGTCCCAGAATGGGATGTCGTCCAGGAGCAGCCGCCGCTGCAGCGAGCTGCGCCGCTCGTCCATCCGGCGGCGGCAGCGGTGCACCAGCTCGTCGAAGTCGTCCCCGTCTCGCGGAAACGTCGCGGCGCCGCCCACCAGCGAGAGCGGGAGCTTGGCCTCCACCTCTTGCACGTCCGCCTCGTTGCGAACCGCCTGCGCGGCGCGGCGGGTGAACATGATCGCCCCGAAGAAGTCCGTCTCCGGGAGCAGCACGTAGAACTCCTGGTCGGACGCCTTGGCGATCACGTCCGAGTCCCGGACGATCCGCGAGAGCGCGCGGATGATCCCCCGCGTGGCCAATCGCGCCTCCTCCGCGGACAGCCGCAGCCGCACCTGCGGCAGGTTGTCGATGGAGAAGGTCATCAGGGAGAACGTCCGGCCGTAGCGCCGCGCCTTGTAGATCTCCTTGGAGGCGTAGTCCGTGAAGTACGAGAGGTTGTAGGCAGCGGTGTCCCGATCCTTGAGCCCCAGCCGCTGCAGCGCCGCCAGCCGCCGCCCCACCCGCAGCGCCGCCGCGCCGAAGTCCGCCAGCGTGCGCGCCGCCTCCAGGGCCTCGGCGGTGAAGTCGCCGCTGAGCGGATCCGAGAGCTGGGCGAGCGCCACCAGCTCGCCAGACGCGTGGAGCGGGACCAACAGGCTTCGCGCCCCCTGCTCTCCCGCCAGCCACGGCGCGCGCTCCCTGGCCTTCGCCTCCAGCGGGCCTTCGAGCGCGAGGTGATCCGCGAGGAACTCGCGATCGAGCAGCCCCCGGTACGCCTTGAGCGCCAGCCCCTTTCCGTCCTCCGCGAGCCAGAGCGCCGCGCTCTGCGCGTTGCAGACCGCCATCAACTCGCCGAGCAGCCGCTCCTGGAGCGGCTCGAGATCCGGGTTGCCGAGCAGCTCGAGGCTGCGCTGGACGAGATCGCGGAGGGGGTCTTCCACGGGGCTTCGTTTCCTAGGTGGGGAGCGCGGGCGCGTCCGCTTCGAAGACGAAGGTCGCCGGGCCGGAGAGGAGCACCTCGGAGAGATCCGCGGAGGTGCGGATTCTCAGCTCGCCGCCGGGCAGCTTCACGCGGGTCCACTGGTCCGCGGGGATCCGCCGCTCCTGGACCGCCGCCGCCACCGCCGCGCAGGCGCCCGTGCCGCAGGCCTGGGTGAGGCCGCAGCCGCGCTCCCAGACCACCACCTCCAGCTCCTGCCCGTTCAACTTCACGAACTCCACGTTGGTGCGATCGGGGAACTCCGCCGCCCGCTCCAGCTGCGGGCCGAGCGTGCCCGCCTCCTCGAGCGGCCGGTCGAAGAGGACGAGGTGCGGGTTGCCCATGCTGATCGCCGTCCCCTTCACGCCGGGGAAGGACGCCAACGCCTGGTCCACGAAGGGGCGGCCCTGCTTGGCGGAGGGGAGGTTGTCCGCGAAGAGGCGCGCGCGCCCCATCGACACCTCCACCGTGGCGACCGCATGGTTCGCGTACTCGAGCTTGCAGGTGAGCAGCCCGGCGCCGGTCTCCACGTTGATGGTGGCCGGGTGCTTCTCCGAGTGATCCACCAGGTACTTGGCGGCGCAGCGCACGCCGTTGCCGCACATCTCCGCGATGCTGCCATCGGCGTTGTGGACCACCATCCTCGCCAGGCCCCGGGTGGAGGGCAGCAGGGAGAGCACCCCGTCCGCGCCCACGCCGCGCCGGCGGTCGCAGAGGAAGACCGCGGCGCGCGCGTCGATGTCCTCGCCGGACTCGCGGCGGTCGAGGATCACGAAGTCATTGCCGATGCCGTGGTACTTGAAGAAGCGCTCTGCCATGGAGGGTGCGTCAGTGTAACGGAGTCCTAGAACTCGATCGACCGGCGGCGCACGGGCACCACCAGCGGCGCGCCGCTGCGACTGAGGGTGAGCGTCACCACCGTGCCAGCCGGGCCTTTGATCCGCGCGATCACCTGATCCAGCGAGAGCCCGCTCACGTCCTGGCCGTCCACCGCGAGCAGCACGTCTCCCGAGATCACCCCCGCGGACTCGGCGCTGCTGCCGGAGAACACCGAGGCCACGAGGATGGGCCGCGCCCGCGGATCCAGCGCCATGCCGATCCCCTCGTAGCTCTGCGGCTGGCTGTTGGGATTCGCCGCCCCGCGCTGCAGCGGCACGTCCGCCAGGCGCCCGTCCGCACCCCGCGCGGCGCGGGGGAGCCACAGCCACCTCGGCTGGAAGCCCTCCTTGCGCAGCAACAGGACGCTCGCCTCGGGCACCGCGCCCACTTCGAAGACCCCGCCCGCATCGGTGGTGACGGTGGCCCAGCGATCCGCCGTGGACTGCATCCCCTGGCGCGCGCGCAGCACCGCCACCTCCACCCCCTGCAGCGGCAGGCCGCTCGGCCCGTCCAGCACGCGCCCGGACACCGGCGCGGTGGCGGAGAGGGTGAGCTTCACGAAGGCGCCGCCGGGGGCCACGCTCACCCGCTGGGCGGCCGCCTCTCCGCGCGCGGTGGCGTACGCCCCCACCAGGTAGTCCCCCGGCGACAGCGGCAGCTCGAAGTCCCCCGTGGGGCTGAGCACCGGCACGCTGCGCGCCGGCCCCGCGCCCACCGGCGTGGCACGCACGGTGAAGTCCGTCACCGCGTGGCCCTGGGCGTCGTACACCGCGCCCTTGAGCGTCACCGGCCGGAGCTCCAACACCAGCTCGCGGTCCGCCGCGCCGCGCACGCGGGCGAAGCCGGCCGGCCCCTCCGCCTCCACCGTCAGCGCGCCCGCCGGCACGCCCTCGAAGGCGAAGCGCCCCTGCGCGTCCGTGAAGGTCTGGGCGGGGGCGGCCCCAGCCCAGTCCGGGGAGCGCCAGCGCACCACCACGCCCGCCGCGGGGGGCACCACCCGCCCGCGCAGCTGCGCGCCCTCCTCCAGCTCCACCGTCCAGTCCGTGCCCCCGGTCTCGAATGGGCCGCGCTGCCCCACCTTGGCCCCGGCCTGCGCCTGCACCAGGTACCGGCCCGCCGAGAGCAGCGGCACCTCGAAGTGGCCGGTGCCGTCCGTGTTGACCACCGCCGCCGGCGCCTGGCTGCGCACGTCCAGCACGCTGATCAACCCGCCGGGAAACGGCGCGCCGTCCACCACCAGCACGCCGCGCACGCTCGAGCCCTGCGAAAGCTCGATGGAGAGCCCCTCGCGCCGCCCGCCCTCGGCCACGCTGACCGTGGGGCCCGCCACGCGCCCGCCCGCTCCGCCCGCCGCGTACAGCGCGAGCGCACCCGGCTCCACCTGGAGGAGGAACTTGCCTTCGCCATCGCTCTGCCCCGCCGCGAGCACCGCCGAGCCGCCGGAGCTGTCCAGGGCCTCGGCCCAGACGCGCGCACCGGCGGCGGGGCTCCCGCTCTGCGTCACCGTGCCGGCGAGCGTGGCCGCGGGGCGGAGGATGATCTCCAGCCCCGAGTGCGCCTTCGCCCCCGCCAGCGTCAGCCACTCCATCCGCTTCAGGTAGCCGTTCGCGCTGGCCTCCACCCAGGTCTCGCCCGCGGGGAGGTTGCTCAGCGTGAAGCGCCCTGCCCCATCCGTCTGCGCCGTGCCGGCGCTGCTCACCACCCGCGCGCCCGCCACCGGACGCCGCGTGGTGGCGTCCCGCACCAGCCCCGTCACCGAGCCGGCCGCGAGCATCTCCAGCGTTCCCACGTCCAGGGTCTGCCCCGCCGCCACCGCGAACGGGCCGAGCACCGCGCTCGCGCGCCCCTGCGCCGAGGCAGAGACGAGGTACTGCTCGGGCGCCACCTCGAGCCGGAAGCCACCGTCCGCCCATGCCTCCGCGGAGGCGGTGCCCCACTCGCCCCGGGCCGTGACCGTGGCGCCGTGGGCGCCTACCACCCTGCCCACCAGCACTCCAGGCGCAGCCACCGGTGCCGGGGAGCGCACCTGCACGGGTGCGGGCCGCGGGCGCGGCGTGGGGGCAGGCGCGGACGCCGTCTCCGGTTCCGCGGTCGGGCGGGTAAGCCACCACACCAGCGCCGCTGCCGAGATCAGCCCGACGATGAGGAGCGCGCGCTTCACGGGTCCTTTAATAAGCCAGGACGGCACCGGAGCGCTCCAACGCCCTGTGCGCCGAGTTCATCTCGAGCCAGGCGCATGGGGCCCAGGTTCCCCCCGAAGGGCTAGGCCGGGCTAGGCCCCGTTCACCCCGAGCGAAGTCGAGGGGCGCCTGTGACCGGCAACCACGAGCGCCCCGCACCGTTCTTCCCGAGCGAAGTCGAGAGACACCTGTGAGCGGTGAATACGAGCGCCCCTCGACTTCGCTCGGGGTGAACCGGGGGGGGGGCGGCGCTCGGAATAAACGGGGGGGCGGGTGCCAGCGCCTGGCTGGATCAGCTCGCTGCCCTCACTCGTCGATGTTGAAGTCCTGCTCGGCGGCGATCGCATCCGGCCGGGTGGTCGGCTCGGGCGGCAGCTCGGGCGCCACCACGGTGGCGGTGGTCTCGGACGGCGTCTGGGTGCGGACGGGCGGCGGCCCCTTCCCCGGCGGCGGCGTCTTCGCCTTCGCGGCGGCGGGCGGCTTGGCACCGGGATCCGACTTCGGCGCGGGGCGAGGCAGGCCGGCGCCGGGGGCCTTGGGCAGGGCGGCCGCGCCGGTGGGGAGCGGGATGCCGGGAGAGCTGGGGCGCGGCGCGGCGGCGGCGCCCGGCAGCGGCGTCCCCGGAGACGTGGTCCGCTGCGCCGTGGGCAGCGGCATCCCCGGTGAGCTGGTCCGCGCGGCGGCGGCGCCCGGCAGCGGCGTCCCCGGAGACGTAGGCCGGGGCGGCGCGATCGAAGGGAGCCCAGGCGAGCTGGGGCGCGCCGCGGCCTCCCCGGGCTCGGTGACCGTGGTCTCCGGATCCACCGCCGTGCCCGCGCTCACCGACCCCGGCGGGCGCGGCGTGGGGATGGACGCCGGCGGCAGCGGCGGGAGCGTGGTGCCAGGCACGGGCCGGGCGGCGGCGGGCAGGTCGCCGGGACGCTTGAAGAGCTCCGCCTTCACCGCGGAGAGCTCCGCGCTGGCGCGCTCGTAGATCTGCTCGTGAAGAGCTCCGCCTTCACCGCGGAGAGCTCCGCGCTGGCGCGCTCGTAGATCTGCTCGACCTTGGCGTTGCCCGAAGCGGGCCCCTTGATCATCCGGCGCAGCGCGTTCAGCTCCGTCTCCTGCGCGGCGACCCGGCGCTGCAGGACGTCCAGCTTCCCGTCCTTCTCCGCGTGCGCCGCCACCGACTGCGCGTCCTTCTCCTTGAGCGCCTTGAGCTGCGCCTCGAGCGTGTCCTGTTCGTCGGTGAGGGCGGCGAGCACCTTCTCCAGCTCGCCCTTCTCCCGGCCCAGCCGATCGAAGGCGTCCTTCTGCTGGGTGAGCTCCTCCTTCACCTGCGTGCCCTCGGCGGAGCGCAGCTCCAGCTCGGCGGTCACCTTGGCGAGCCGCTCGTTCACGCCGGCGAGCTCGCCCTGGGCCTGCTCGCGCTGCGCCGTCCGCTCTTCCAGTGAAGCCTTGAGGGACGCCGCCTCGGCGGTGGCGCGCGTGAGGTCCTCGCGCAGCTGCGGCAGCTCCTGCGCGGCGGGGGCCAGCTCGCGCAGCTTCGCCTCCGCCTCGTCCGCGCGGGCGCGGGTGGCGGCGAGCTCCTGCTCGGCGGCGGTGAGGCGAGCGCCCAGCTCGCCGCGCTCGGTGGAGACCGTCTGCTCCGCGGCGGCCCGCGCGGTGCGCTCCGCCGCCAGCGCGGCCTCGTGCGCGTCGCGCAGCGCCGCCAGCTCCGCGGTGGCGGCCTCGCGCGCCGCGGCCAGCTCCTTCTCTCCCCGGGCCTGCGCCTCGTCGCGCGCGCTCTCCAGCGCGGCCCGCTCGGTGGCCCAGGCCTGATCGCGCTCCGCCAGCGTGCCGGTGCTCTGCGCGCGCGCCTGCTCCAGCGCGGTGGCGTGCTCGCCCTTGAGCGCCTCCAGCGTCGCCGCGTGCTCGCCCTTGAGCGCCTCCAGCGTCGCCGCGTGCTCGCCCCTGGCGGACTCCAGCGCTCCGCCGAGCTCCTGGCGCGTCCGCTCGAGCGCGGCGGCGTGCTCGGCAGTGGCCCCGTCCAGCGCGGCCTGCTTCTGGGCCAGCTGCTCCTCCAGCCCCTGGCGCGCCTGCGAGAGCTCCTCGCGCGAGCGCTCCTCGGCTGCGGCGCGGGCCGCCCGCTCGGCGTCCAGCTCCGAGCGCGCCTGCGCCAGCTCGGCCTGCACCTGCGCGTGGGCCTCGGAGAGCCCGCCCTGCTCCTGCCGCAGCCCCTGGACCGCGCCCTCGAGCTCGGCCAGCCGCGCCTCGGCCTGCTCCGCGCGCCCCAGCGCCTGCTCCGCCTTGCCCTGCTCCGCGGCGAGCGCCGCGTCCAGCTGGAGGCGGACCTCCTGGAGCGCCGCGAGCTCCTCGCGCGCCGCGGCGAGCTCGCGCTCGCGCGATTCCGCCTCGCCGCGCGCCGCGTCCCGGGCGCCGCTGGCCTCGGAGGACTGCGCCTGCAGCGCGGCCACTTGGGCCTGCGCCTGCTGGAGCGAGGCCTCCAGCGCGGAGGCCCGCGCCTGCTGCTCGGCGTGCGCGCGCTCGGTGGCGGCGAGCGAGGTGGCGCCGTGGGAGAGCTCCGCCTGGACGCGCGCCAGCTCCTGGGCCACCGCCTGCTGCTCGGCGCGCAGCGCGTCGTGCTCGCGGGAGAGCGTCTGCGCGCGCTCGGCGACGCCGTCTCGCTCGCGGGTCAGCTCGGCGACCGCGACCTCCAACTCGTTCACGCGGGCCCGCAGCGTGTCCCGCTCGTCCAGCGCCTCCTGGCTGCGCGCGGTGAGCTGGGTGAGCGCCACCTCCGCCTGCTCGCGCGCGCTGCGCTCGGCGCCCACCGCGGTGACGATGTCGCGCTCCAGCCGCTGCGAGCGGGCGCGGGCGACCTCCAGCTCCGCCTCCAGCTCACCCACCCGCGCCGCGCCGCCTTCGGTCTTGCGGGTCAGCTCGCCCAGCTTCTGCTCCAGCTGCTGGGCCTGGGCGCGCGCGGTGCGCTCCGAGTTGGCGAGGATCTCCGAGTCCCGCGCCAGCCGGGCGGCCGCCGCCTTGGAGGAGGCGAGCTCCGTCTCCAGGACGAGCTTCTCCGCCTGCACGGCCTCCAGCGCGCGCTGGTGGTCCATCCGTCCCTGGTGCTGCGAGCGGCGCTCGTCGAGCAGGCGCTGGGCGTCCGCTTCGGACTCGCGCAGGGCCTTGGCGAGCTCGGCCTCCTTGAGGGTGACCTGATCCTGCGCGGCGAGCGCCCGCTCCTTCTCCCGGGCCAGGTCCGCGGAGAGGTTGTCCACCGCCGCGAGCGCGGTGGAGAGCTGATCCGCCAGCCGCAGCTCGCGCTCCTTGAGCTCGCTGAGGTCGGTCTCGCGCTTGGAGACGGCCTCGGTGGCGCGCTCCTCGGCGATCTTCAGCCGCTCCAGCTCGATGCGGGCGCCGGCCACCTCGTCGTTGGCCTCGCGGAGCTCGGCATAGGCCTTGGTCAGGCGCAGCCGGTTGTCCTCCAGCAGCGAGGTGGCCTCCTCGCGCTTGGCGCGCTCCAGCCGCAGCGCCTCATTGATGGAGAGCGCCTGGGCGTAGCTCTCCTTCTTCTCCCGCCCGGCCTTCTCGGTCTCCGCGCGCTGCGCCGCCAGCCGCTTCTCGGCGTCCTCGGCGCGCTCGCGGGCCACCTGGGCCTCGGCCTCGGCGCGCCGCACCCGCGCCGCCAGCTCGTCCCGGTCGTGCTCGACGACGGGGTTCTGGCGGGCGGAGTCCAGCTGCGCCACCACCCGCGAGGCGTCCTCCTTGGCCCGCTCCAGCTGCGCGGTCAGCTCGGCCAGCTGCTCGTCCTTGGCCTCGAGCTCTTCCCGGGCCTTGGCCAGCGCCTCCTTCAGGCGGCCGCTGCGCTCCTCCCAGTTCTTGCTGCGCTTGGCGTACTCCTCCAGCCGGCCGCCGGAGAACGCGAGCGGCTCGGGAGGGAGCTGGACCCAAGTGGGGTCGAACGCGCGGATCGGCTCGTTGCCGGCCATCACCACGAAGTAGGCGGCCTCGCTGGAGCCGGCGAGCGAGCCGTCCACTTGGAGGCCGTCCCCGCGCTCGAAGGCGATCTGGTAGCCGAGCACCGGGCTCTGGGTGGCCACCTCCACCGAAGAGAAGTGGGGCGAGAGCAGATCCAGCAGCTGGCCGTAGGTGGGCGGGATGTCCACGCCCTCCGGATCGCTCAGCTGGGAGAGGGCCAGGCCCGCCGGGTTGCGCAGGCCGCCCATCAGGTAGCCGTTGCGCGCCACCAGCCGGACGATCTCCTTGAACAGCTCCGGGGCGACGACATAGCGCGCGAGATCCGCGACGATCACCAGGTCGAAGCTGCCGGGCTCGAGATCGTCGAAGACGTTGGCGCGAAATCGCAGCGTGTCGTTGCCGTACTTCTTCTGTGCGTCCTCTACCGCCGTCAGATCCGCGTCGCAGGCGAGGACGTAGCGCGCGCCGCGGGTGGCCAGGAAGTTCGCGCTCTGGCCGGAAGTGGACGCAACCGCCCCCACCTCGAGCACCCGGCGGCGCACGAAGAGGCTCTCCGCGAAGATGTACCGGGGCAGCAGCTCACTCTGACCCAGCTGGCGAAAGGCAGGTTGCATCGTGGCGGGGTGAGGCGAGTGGAAGTATAGGCCAGGGCCGCTCGCCCCCAACGAATCCGGCGCGCTGCAACAGGAGGCAACATGTCGTACGAGCAGACCGCGACGTTCGGCCAGCGCGCCAAGCGCACCGTGGTGCGCCTGTCGGTGACCGCGCTGGTGCTCGCCCTGGCGGGCGCGGTGCTGTACCTGGTGTCGTACCTCAACTCCAAGACGTTCTCGCTCGAGGTCCGGGACGGCAACATCATGGTGCTCAAGGGGCGGATGCTCCCCTTCGGCGCGGACCCGTACCGGTCCTCGGACCCAGCGCTCATCGACACCTACGCGCCGATCCCGCTGGAGGGGCCGCCGCCCGCCACCCTGCTGGAGGAGCGCTACGGGGATCGGGACGCGCTGGATCGCGCGCTGTTCGCCTACCTGCAGCAGGTGGCACAGCCGCGGGTGAAGTCGGATGACGTCCCCACGCTGGAGAAGGGGCTCTACTACCTGCGCCGCGCGGAGAAGCTCTCCGCGCTGACCGAGGATCAGCGCGCGGCGCTCAAGAGCATGCAGGCGGAGGTGTCCTTTTATCAGGCGCGCACCCACCTGGAGGACGCCCGGAAGCTCCTGCTCGAGTCGCTCGCGCAGCTCAAGCTGGCGGCGGAGAGCCAGAGCCGGCACGCGCGCGCGGCGCACCAGATGATCTCCGCGATCGAGCCGCCGGCGAAGGAGCTCGAGGAGGCCCTGCGCAAAGCGGTCCACACGCTCTCGGCGCCGGCGGCCACCGAGCCGGCGAACGGCGCCGCACCTGCGCCGCCCTCACCCGCGGACGGGACAGGGACCGAGCCGGCCGAGCCACCGAAGCCGGTGGAGCCGAAGCCGGCCGAGCCGCACTAATGTAGCGGCTGTGCCTGAGCGAGTCGCGCTGCCGGACTACTCCGATCTTGGGCGTCAAGAACGGAGCACCCGATGCCGCACTCCAGTTCGGGGCTGCCGAACGCATCGAACGGCGCGATGCCTCGGACTGGCGTCACAGCTCAGGCGTATGTCTTGACCGCTAGTGTTCTTACGGGCGTCTGCTACGCTCGCTAGGCCCCGTCATTCCAGAAAAGCGGGCCAAACTTGACCACTATCACACTACCACAAGCCTTTACCGACATCCTGAAGCGAGACTCAGTGCTTCATGGAGCGGTCTTGTTGTCTATCGCAACGGTTGAGCCCTGGATTCGAAACAGCGGCATGCCGTTCTTCCCCGCATTTACTGATCACAGCGAAACGCATATCAACGACGTCCTTCGCTCGGCCGCGTCGATAATGACAGATCAGTCCCGGACGCTGCTTACTCCGCAGGACGTCGCAGCACTAACGCTGGCATGCGTGCTTCATGACGTCGCAATGCACACCACACCAGACGGGTTCCGAGCGCTAGCTCTTGGCGGATTCCAGCCGCTACTCGTCACCGCACTCGGAGATCGGCCGTGGCCGGAACTTTGGTCCGACTTCCTGCTTGAAGCATCCCGCTTTGATGGGAGACGCCTGAAATCAATCTTTGGGGACTCAACACCCATCGATATCAAGTCGATAGACCTATCAAACCTAAGTGAGCGCGACCACCTACTGGTTGGCGAGTTCTTGCGTCGTCACCACGCTCAGCTTGCGCACCAAATTGCACTTTCAGGTGTTCCCGGTCCAGGACCTAAGTATCTCAGCCTCAGTGGAGCCTTTGAGCATCATGTCAGCGATATCGCCGGGCTCATTGCTCGAAGTCACAATCTAGCGATGCGCTCTACATTCGACTACTTGGACGCCAAGTACAACCGAAGAGAGTTCAAGGGGATTAGCCCGGATCGATCACCGGTAGGAGGGATCACCGCGCGCTGACCGACCGATAACTGGAGAGTTC
>JBGATB010000058.1:0-62827 GCA_044229415.1 Myxococcaceae bacterium
GAGGCAGCGGCGGCGGGCGGGGAGACGGGCGCGGCGGCCACGAGGACGACCGGCGCGGGCGCGGGTGCGGGGGCGGGCCCCTTCGAGGTGCCAGAGGTGATCTGCGCCATCCTGGCCCAGAGCGCCGCGGTGGTGGTGCGCGCCTCCTCGTGGATGGCGTCCGCGTTGACGGAGAGCGGGCGCCGGGCCCACATGCGCCAGACGCCGTCGATCATCGCGGACTCGACGTAGCGGCTGTCCATCCCGTACAGGAAGTGCCCGGCGAGGTTCTCCGCGGTGAGCGGCGTGGGGCTGCGGTAGTCGAGCACCAGCAGGTCCGCCACGGCGCCTTCGCGCATGGGGCCGATCTTCGCGTCGAAGATCTGGGACGCCAGCCGGTGGCCGTTGGCCAGGTAGTGGAGGACGTCAATCGGCTGGCCGGCGTCCCGCGCGCGGAAGTGGGCGAACCGGGCCTCGGCGAACATGTCCGCGCCGATGCCGTCCGTGCCGAGCGTGGCGCGGGCGCCGAACTTCCCGGCGGGCGCGTAGCCCACCTGGTTGTTCATGTTGGAGCGCGGGTTGTGCACCAGCCAGGCGCCGGTGGAGATGACCTGCGAGAGCTCCGGCCAGGAGAGGTGCACGGCGTGCGCGAGCACCGCCTTGGGCGAGAGCAGCCCGGCCGCGAGCAGCCGGTTGACGGGGGTCTCGCCAAAGCGCTGGAAGGAGATCCGCTCGTCGGACGGGTCCTCGGCGAGGTGGATGTGCAGCCCCATGCCGGTGGCGGCGACCGCGGCCTTGAGCCCTTCAATGGCGTCCGGGGAGAGCGTGAAGGACGCGTGCGCGCCCACCAGGCCGCGGAAGCGCCCCTTCGCCTTGCGGATGAAGGAGACGGTCTCCTCCAGCCCCTCTTCGCGGCCGAGCGCGCCGTGGCGATCGGTGACCTCGTAGCAGAGGACCCCGCGCAGCCCCACGTCGTTGAGGCCGCGGGCCACGCGGACGAGCGAGCCCTGGATCGCCCGCGGCGAGGCGTGGTGATCCACCACGGTGGTGGTCCCCGCGCCGAGCGCCTCCAGCGCGCCGACGGTGGCGGAGACCTGGCAGGCGTCCAGATCCAGCGCCTGATCCAGCCGCCACCAGATCTGCTCGAGGATCTCCGTGAAGGCGTCCGGCGGCCGGGCGGGGCCGGGCATCCCGCGCGAGAGCGCGGAGTAGAGATGGTGGTGGGCGCAGACGAACCCGGGCATCACCACCTTGCCCTTGAGCTCGATCACCTCGTCCCCCGGCTGGGCAGCGAGGTTGGGACCGCGCGCGACGATCTGGCTGCCGTCCACGCGCAGGTCGACGACCTCGACCAGCGCGGGCTCGAGCTCGACCACCGTCCCACCTTTGAGGAGGGTCCCCAAGAGACTCCGGATTCTGGCAGCCCCGCGCCGTTTTTCTAGAGCAGTCCTCGCCCCTTCAGCGACGACTCCAGCGCCTGCACACTCGGCTCCACTTCGAGCCCGGGTTGGACCGCGGAGGTGGCGGCCCGGATGTCCTTGAGCCCATTACCCGTCACCACCACCAGCGCCGTCTCGTGACGTCCAACCACACCCGTCTCCACCGCGCGTCGCAGCCCCGCCACACTGGCCGCGCCGGCGGGCTCGGCGAAGACCGCCGCCAGCCGCCCGGCCTGGCGCATGGCCTCGCGCGTCTCCTCGTCCTCCACGTCCAGCATCGCCCCGCCGGACTCGCGGATCGCGTTGAGCGCCTTGCGCCAGTTGCGCGGGTGCCCCACGGCGATCGAGTCCGCGAAGGTGTCCGCCGCCCCGTTGATCACGTCCCGGTTCTCCCGCCACGCCGCGCTGATCCGCGCCGCGCCCGCGGCCTGGACGCCCAGCAGGCGCGGCAGGGCGGGCCACAGGCCGATCTCCTTCATCTCCTTGCAGCCCTTCCACGCCCCCGCGAGGGTGCAGCCGTCTCCCACCGAGACGACGAGCCAGTCCGGGACCGTGGTGGGCAGCTGCTCGGCGATCTCCAGCCCCACCGTCTTCTTTCCCTCCACGAGGTAGGGGTTCACCGCGCAGTTGCGGTTGTACCAGCCGTAGCGCGCGCAGGCCTGCTGGCACAGCTCGTACGCCTGATCGTACGTGCCGCGCACGCGCAGCACGTTGGCGCCGAAGATCAGCAGCTGGGTGACCTTGGGCTCCGGCGCGCGCTCGGGCACGAAGATGAACGCCCGCAGCCCCGCCGCCGCGGCGAAGCCGGCCAGCGAAGAGGCGCCGTTGCCCGTGGAGGCGCAGGCGATCGTCTTCTGGCCGCGCTCCATCGCCTTCACCACGCCCACCGAGCTCGCGCGATCCTTGAACGAGCCGGTGGGGTTGCGGCCGTCGTCCTTGAGCCACAGCCCCTTCACGCCGACCGCCGCCGCCAGCCTCGGGACGTCATAGACGGGCGTCATCCCCACGCTCAGGTGCGGCAGCTGCGCGTCCCCGCGGATGGGCAGGAGCTCCTGGTAGCGCCAGGCCCAGGCCGGCCGCTTCGCCAGCGCCTCGCGCGTGAGGGTCGCCTTGACGCGGGCGTAGTCGTAGCCCACGTCCAGGATGCCTTCGGTCCCGCAGCGCGGGCAGGTGTACTCCACCTCCAGGCCGTACTTCGCCTGGCACTTCACGCACGTCAGCCCCGTCACGTGTTCCAGCGACATGGGGCGGCGTTATAGCCGCTGCTCCCCGCAAGCGGGCTTACATCCGGGGCCGCCGGCCGCCGGAGGGTCTGGAATTCGTTGGATCCACCCCACCGGCCAGCCTGGTGCGGCCAGGTAACATCCTGAATTCACCCGCCACGGCCGCAACTTTCCGGAGATTTCTCAGAGAATGAGATGGCGGCGCCGTCGCCTTTTTCCGCGTACCTGTCCTACCTGGAGCCCCCCATGGTCCCGCCTCGCGAAGTGCGTGGTTCTACCTCCTCCGACGCCGCGGCCCTGGCGAGGGCCCGCGCGGCGCGGCTGGCGCGGGAAGCGGCGGAGCGCAAGGCGCGGGCGGAGGAGGCGCGCAAGAAGGCGGAGGAGGCGCGCGCGGCGCGCGCCCACGCGCTGGAGCTGCGCAAGCAGGCCCGCGCAGCGCTGGTGAAGGCCGCGCAGCTGCGGCAGAAGGCAGACGCCGCGGCCGCGGCGGTCTCCTCCAAGTCCGAGCAGTTCGAGCGGATGGGGCTCAAGAGCCCGGCGCTGGGTGAGAAGCTGCGCAAGGACTTGAAGATGCTCGCCGCGCAGAGCGAGCAGGCCGGCAAGACCGCCGCGCTCGCCACGAAGGAGGCGAACGCGCTTCGGCGTGAGGCGATCGCCGCGGCGAAGGAGACGGTGACGCTGCAGAAGGAGGCCAACGCGCTGGTGACGCAGGTGAACGCGGACCGCGCCAAGCGGGGTCTGCCGGCGCGCCCCCTCCCCTTCAAGACCGCCACCGAGGGCAGCACCACCAAGGACGCCTACGCGCTGGCGAAGGCGGACCTGGCGGACGCGACCCGGGACGCGGACCCGCTCGCGCAGGCGAAGCTGGACGCGGAGAAGGTGGCGCAGGCCACCGCCCGCAGCACCGAGGACGGCGCCGAGGCGCTGCGCGAGCTGATGGAGACGGCGGACGGGGACAACGGCAACGCCTACCGCGTCGCGCTCGCCCAGGCGGTGGCGCCGCAGGTGGAGGCGATGAGCGCGGAGATCAACAAGAAGGACGACCGCACGAAGGAAGGCCCGCTCAAGAACATCCTGGCGGACCTCTCGCGCGCGGCGGAGCTCTCCGGCTCCGAGGGCGCGATGGCGCTGGGCAGCGCCTTCGCCACCCAGATGCGGGATGACCACCTGGACGTGGACAACGAAGATCAGTTCGGCGGCGCGCTGCGGCGCGTGGTGCTCGCGGACGGCAACAGCCCGCTCTTCGCGGCGGCCCTGCACGAGCAGCTGAAGATCCAGAACCGGAACCCCCAGGCGCAGAAGGAGATCAAGAACGCGCTGGATCCGAACTGGAAGAAGGACGAAGGCGGCTTCATGGGCTTCGTGAAGGGGGCCGCGGACGCGGTCGGCCTCGACGACGCCGTGGACCTGATCAAGAAGGGCGCGGACGCGGTCGGCCTCGACGATGCGGTGGAGCTGCTGAAGAAGGGCGCCAGCGCGGCCAAGGACTTCGTGGAGGACACCTTCGGGGTGGTCGCCTACCACGACGACGTGGAGAAGCTGGGCAAGGGGGACAAGATCACCCTCGCGGTGGGCGGCAGCGCGAGCATCGTGGGCGAGGTGCACGGCAAGGGGAAGGTGGAGGTCACCCGCGGCGCGGACGGCAAGTACACGGTGATGGTGGACGCCGAGGCGGGCGTGGGCGTGGTGGCCCAGGCCGGCGTCGAGGTGGGCCCCGGCGGCGTGTACGCCGGCGCCAAGGCCACCGCGGGCGTGGGCGGCAAGATGGAGTTCACGTTCGACAACGCGGCGGACGCGAACAAGGCCGTGGACACGGTGATGGACACCGCGATGAAGGCGAGCGGCCCGGCCGGCGCGGTGGGCAGCTTCGCGGTCGAGCACCTGGCGGACATGCACCCGCAGAGCCCGGCGTGGATGAGCGAGCACCTCTCGGCGATGGAGGTGCGGGTGGAGGGCGGCGGCAAGGTCTCCGCCTTCGCCGGCTTCAAGGGCCCGCCGGCGTTCGCGGGCGCGTTCGCCAACGCCGAGGCGGAGGTCCGCGGCGCGCTGCGCGTGGAGTTCGATCACGGCAAGCCGGAGAACCTCGTCTTCCGCACCGAAGGACAGGTGAAGGGCAAGGTCGGCGCGGGGCTGGGGCTGGGCATGGCGCCGCCCCCGGGCACCAACCAGTCGCGCGGGGCGATCCCCGGCGCCGGCGGTCAGGTGAGCGCGGATCTGCTGGTGCGGATGGAGGAGCGCGTGCCGCTCAAGGGGGACGTGGGCATGGGAGATCTCCTCTCCATGGCCGCCAACCCGCGCTCCATCTCGCAGAAGGTGGACTTCGCCAACACCAGCGCGCGCCTCTACGCGCGCGGGGACTTCGACGCCGGCGGCTACATCTTCGGCGCGGCCAAGGGCGTGGGCATCCGCGGGGAGATCCAGGTGGACGGCAAGCCAGCGGACATCCTCGCCAGCGGCGCCCTCAACGACGCCGCCCAGCTCCACTTCGCCGAGGCCGCGGGCAAGCTGAACGACGACCTCCAGGTCGCCGGCTCCTTCCGCACCTACGACAAGCACGGGATCGACGAGGAGATCGGCTTCCGCGCGTTCGGCGTGGGCGCGGAGATCGACCTCACCGCCATGAACCAGGACGTGAGCGACAACGCCCTCTGGTCCAGCAGCGGCCGCCCTTCAGAGGTCGGCGCCAGCCTCTCGAGCTACCTCACCGCGCAGATGCGCAAGCTCCAGGGCGAGAACCCGACCACGTCCCTGCGCTACGGGCGGTCCCTCCAGGGTTAGGTGGCCGGCAGATCCAGGTGCGGGGCGCCCGCCTCCAGCGCGGAGAGCAGCGCCGGCAGCGCCCCCGCACCCTCCTCGCTGGAGAGCACCAGCTCGCGCCTTGAGCCGCCCACGCCGGGCGCGCCGAGCACGAAGCGGATGAAGGTCCCGTTCGCGCAGTAGGCCACCAGCGGCCTGCCGAAGCCGAGCCGCCCGCGCAGCCCGTTGAGCAGCCGCTGCGAAGCGGGCCCCCTGGGCGGCAAGGTCAGCCGGACGCCGTTCGCGGTGCGGGCCCAGCCAATCGCGAACGCGGCGGCGTCCACGTCGCTCCCCTCGCTGGCCGCGCGGCGGTCCACCGCGAACCGGAACGCGTCATCGTCCATGGCGCTGCGGCGGCCGGGCGGCGAAAGCAAGAGCGGATTCACCCGGCGCAGCTCGTCCAGGAAGCCGCGGAAGCTCCAGGTCTCCGCGCGGTCCAGCTCGCGCTGATCCACGCCCACGATCCGCCGGATCTCCACCGTCCCGTGCGGCGTCTTCACCTGCGGCAGCACCGGGTCCACGTCCGCCATCACCCCCACCAGCTTCGTGGGCGGCATCATCGCGTGGTGCTCGGGCTGGAAGGGGATGCAGGTGATGGGCGTGCCGAAGAAGGGCACGCAGTCCGCCACCTTGATGTCGGCGCCCTGGGTCAGCACGTAGCGGCACATGTGCCGCAAGAGCGCGTCCGCCCACGGCGCGGTGGGGACGTCCGCCGGCACCGCCAGCGAGTACTCGTGGCGCACCGAGCGGCGGAAGTCCTCCGGCGAGAGCGCGTGGCTGAACCCGTAGGTGACCAGCAGCGTGTACGGCGTGGGGCCGGGGACGCTGACCATCCCCACGCTCCACACCGGCGGGCCGCCGTCCCGGAAGGAGACCAGCCGGCGCGGATCCATGGCGTGCAGCACGTTCTTGCCCAACGCGCCGAGCGCGGCGTCCAGCGCCTCCACGGCCGCGTCGTTCACCGGGCGCAGCTGCGAGGGCAGCTGGAAGCTCGTGGTCACGGTGCTGCTGCCATCCGGGTTCTGCGTCACCTTCTCCCTGAACTTGGTCATGAGCAGACGACACCCGACCCGGGCGTCGTGTGCAGGTCCGCTGCGCGGCTTTGGGCTACTCGCCGCCCGGCGGCCGCAGGAGCGCGTTGGTCCAGGAGGAAGGCACCCGCCCGTTGACGCGGAGCCAGTCTCCCGCCTCCATGCTGCGCAGGGTCCGGGTCACGGACGCTTTGGCACGGGCAACGTCCCTGCGGCCTGCGGCGAACGCATCGAACGACTCGATGGGCAGGACGCGCTCGGAAGCCCCGGGGACGATCGCCTCCACCTGCGCCCGGGCGTGCTCCAGGTGCTCGGCGGGGACGGCGAAGTAGCCCATGTGCTTCAGGGGCAGCTCTTGTTGGATCCACCGCTCGCCGGGCAGGCGCCCCGCGTACTGTCCACCTACGTACGGCTTGGGCTCCATCCGCTCGGGGTAGAAGACGAACATCACCGGGTAATGCGGTGACGCGTCCGTGCCCCGGCGTTGCTGCTCCTCACGCAGGAACTGCAGGCGCTGGGCGAAGCGCTCCGGTTGGTGCGCCCGGGACCGGTGCAGCCCCAGGCGCGAACGCTCGGCGCCCCGATCGGCGGCCTCGAAGTGGCTGAGCTCCCGCTCGAGCTGGGCGTCCGAGTAGTTGCGGATCGAGTAGCGCGGTGACGTGTTGATCCGGTCAAAGTAGGCGCGGGCCGTCCCGTACCCCTTCGCGCCCTGACCAAAGCCGATGTCGCTGTGGCGGTCGATGCTGGAGAAGAAGCCCTCACCCGCCGGGAACGTCTCGCCCTTCCACTTCAACATCATGCCGGGAACCAGCGCGCCGAACTTCGCCAGCCCGGGCCAGGACGCCGAGCTCCCCGAGTGGAAGAGCGGCGCGGGGCCTTCCGGGAGATCGAGCGAGAAGCCGTCCCGCCTCAGGCGGCTCACCCCGTCGGTGACGGCCTGCACCTCCCCGCCGGTGGCCGCGCGGCGGGTGGCGCCCAGTGCGCTCAAGGGTCCCATGGAGGGGTTCTCGGGAGGCCCCAGCTGCAGTTGCGTCCCTTTGGGTCAAACGTCCTTCCCCGCGGGGAGTGACACAACTCCGGGGCGATCAGCGCGATGGCCTCGTCAGCAGGGAGTGAAAGCGCAGCGCCCTTGAGGCAGCCTACGTGCGAATGGCGAACCCGTTCCGTACCTTCTCGCATCCGGATGGCCGCCGGTGGCACGTGCGACAGACCGGCGTGGCGCTCGAGCTGGAGCTCTGGAGCGGAGACGGGGAGAAGGTGGAACGGTCCCGCCGCTACGGCGACGGCGACGAGGCGGCGGCGGCGGTGGCCAAGCTGATCCAGGAGCAGCTGGCGGACGGCTTCGTGGAGACCTCTGCGGCGCCCTGGCAGCGCTTCCTCGATGAGCTCGTCCAGCGCTGGAGGCAGTTCGCGCCGGACTTCGACGCGGAGGCGCTGCGGCAGCAGCTGCTCGCGAGCACCGCTCCAACGCCGCGAGAGCTCGTCGAAGCCGTGATCCAGCTGGGCGACCGCTGGGTCGCGCAGAAGGACGGCTCTTCGGTCCTCGCCTACGGCGCAGACTGCGAGTCCGCGCGGCTGTGGCTGCTCCGGCAGCTCCCTGGCAGCACGCCCGCGCTGGTGCTCGCGCTGCGCCACCCTGACCACGGCGCGCAGCTGAGGGTCGAGGCGATGCTCGGCGAGGCCCGCGTCGTTGCGGCGCTGCCCGGGCTCTTGAGCGTGCTCCGCCACCCAGGTGCGAGCGGCCAGCACCTGCCGAGCTGGGCGCTGAACCAGCTCGGCGCGGTGACCGAGCAGAGCGCCGCCGGGCTCATCGACCTGCTCGATGACCCCGCCTTCGCCGTGGCGGGCGCCGCCGCCAAGCTGTTGGCAGAGCACGCCTCCACGGAGCGGCTGCTGGTGGCGCTCCTCGAGCGGCGCGAGCGCGCTGAAGCGGAGGACGACTACGCCTGGGCCCTGATGCGCGCGGCCGAGGTGAGCAAGGACGCTCGGCTGCGGCCCCACCTCGAGTGGATGCTGAAGAGCGGTCGCTTCCGGACGGCCGGCTACCCGGAGCGGATCCGCGCGGCGTTGGCGGGACTCAAAACGCCCCTGGGGGCGGCTTGAGTCCCCGCCCCGGGTGAGGGACTGTACGCGTCCCAATGAGCACCGAGCCCAAGCCCGAAGCCGCCGCCACGCCCCTGTCCTTCACGCTCAACGGCAAGCCCTGCCAGCACAGCTGTCCCAAGGGCGCGTCCCTGATGGACGTGCTGCGCGAGGACTTCGACCTGGTCTCGGCGAAGAACGGCTGCGCGCCGCAGGGGCAGTGCGGCTGCTGCACGGTGATGCTGGACGGCAAGGCGGTGGTCTCCTGCGTGATCGACCCCGCCAAGGCGCAGGGGAAGGAGGTCTGGACGCTGGAGGGGCTGCCCGAGCGCGAGCGGCAGATCTTCAAGGAGGCGTTCGTCTGGAGCGCGGGGCTGCAGTGCGGCTTCTGCATCCCGGGGATCGTCATGCGGGCGCACTGGCTGATCGGCAAGAACCCCAATCCGTCCCGCGAGGAGATCGCCAAGCAGCTCACCCCGCACCTGTGCCGCTGCACCGGCTACGTGAAGATCATCGACGCGATCGAGCACGCCGCGGCCCGGCTGCGCGGTGAACCGCCGCAGGACTACGACTGGTCCGGGAAGATCGGAACCTCTCTGCCGAAGTTCGAGGGCGAGCAGCTGGCGCTCGGCGAGCGGCGCTTCATTGAAGACATGAAGGTGCCGGGGATGCTCTACGGCGCGGTCCGCTTGTCGGACCACCCGCGGGCGGTGGTGAAGCGGATCGACACGGCCAAGGCCAAGGCGCTGCCCGGCGTGCGCGCGGTGGTGACCTTCCGGGACGTGCCGGGCCAGCGCTACCAGGGGCTCATCTACAAGGACTGGCCCATCTTCGTCGCCGAAGGCGAGGAGACCCGCTACGTGGGCGACATGATCGCCGCGGTGGCCGCGGACGACGAGCGCACCGCGCGCGAGGCCGCGGAGCTGGTGGAGGTGGACTACGAGGTCCGCACCCCCATCACCAGCGCCGAGGCCGCGCTCGAGCCGGGCGCCCCCAAGCTGCACGGCAAGGGGAACCTGCTCTCCACCTCCAAGTTCGCCCGCGGCGACGTGGCGGCGGCCCAGAAGCGCAGCAAGCACGTGGTCACCGAGACGTTCGACACGCAGTTCATCGAGCACCTCTTCCTGGAGCCGGAGAGCGCGCTCGCGGTGCCGCGCACCGGCGCCGGCGCGCGCTTCACGCTCTACAGCCAGGGCCAGGGCGTCTTCGACGACCGCCGCCAGGTGGCCAGCGCCATGGGGCTGCGCGAGGAGGAGCTGGAGGTGGTGCTCGTCACCAACGGCGGCGCCTTCGGCGGCAAGGAGGATCTCTCCATCCAGGCGCAGACGCTGCTGCTCTCCAAGGTGAGCGGCAGCCCGGTGCGGCTGACGCTGACGCGCGAGCAGTCCATCCGCGTCCACCCCAAGCGGCACCCCATCAAGATGACGTACACGGTGGGCTGCGACGAGAAGGGGGTCATCACCTTTGTGCGCGCCAAGATGATCGGCGACAAGGGCGCGTACGCGTCCGTGGGCAGCAAGGTGCTCGAGCGCGCCGCGGGCCACGCCACCAGCGCCTACAAGGTGGATCACGTCGACGTGGAGGCGCGCGCCGTCTACACCAACAACCCGCCCTGCGGCGCGATGCGCGGCTTCGGCGCGAACCAGGCCGCCTTCGCCATGGAGTCCTGCCTGGACATGCTGGCCGAGAAGGTCGGCATCGACGGCTGGGACATCCGCTGGCTCAACGCGCTCGAGGAAGGCGACCGCTTCGGCACCGGCCAGAAGCTCACCGCCTCGGTCGGCCTCAAGGCCACGCTGGAGAAGGTGAAGGCCCAGTACAAGGGCGCCAAGTTCGCGGGCATCGCCTGCGGGATCAAGAACTGCGGCATCGGCAACGGCGTGCCGGAGACCGGGCGCGCGCGGCTCACCGTCACCGCGGACGGCAAGCAGGTGCTGCTGCGGCAGGGCTACACGGAGATGGGCCAGGGGCTCTACACCATCTGCATCCAGGTGGCCTGCGAGGTCACCGGGCTGGATCCGCGCACCTTCGTGCCGTCCGTGGATACCAAGGACCCGCTGGACTGCGGGATGACCACCGCCTCCCGCGCCACCGTCTTCGCTGGGCGCGCGGTGCAGGACGCGGCGCAGAAGCTCAAGGCCGCGCTGGACGCCAAGGGCGGCAAGCTGGAGGCGCTCGCGGGCCAGAGCTTCGATGGCCTCTTCGCGATCAGCTACACCACTTCGCTGGAGAACACCGCGGTCGAGCCGGTCACGCACATGGGCTACTCCTTCGCCACCCAGGTCTGCATCCTGGACGAGAAGGGGAAGATCCAGCGCTTCATCGCCGCGCACGACGTGGGCCGCGTGCTCAACCCCAAGCTGCTGGAGGGCCAGCTGGAGGGCTCCATCCACATGGGCCTGGGCTTCGCGCTCACCGAGTCGCTCATCGTCGAGGACGGGCGGATCACCAACGGCACCCTGCGCAAGCTGGGCGTGCTGCGCGCGGCAGACATGCCCCAGCTGGAGATCCTCTTCGTGGAGGCGCCCATGCCGGACGGCCCCTACGGCGCCAAGGGCGTGGGGGAGATCGGCCTGGTGCCCACCGCCGGCGCCGTGGCCAACGCGCTCTACCGGTTCGATGGCGTGCGCCGCACCAAGCTGCCGATGAAGGACTCCCCGGCGGCCAAGGCCATGAGCGTGGGGCGGTAGGCGCTCGTCCCACACCCCCCATTAGATCCACCGCGCAGCTCGCGCGTTGAAGGGACCGTCCCTCACCGGAAGGTTCCTTCATGCGTCACGCGCTCCTCGCCGCGCTCGTCTCCCTCTCCCTCTCCCCCGCGCTCGCCGCGCCCGCCGCCACCCCGCGTGATGCGGCGCAGCGAGGGGTGAACTTCCTCTCCCGCAGCACCGCCGCCTGGCAGCGCGCCAACGGCTGCTACGGGTGCCACGTGCAGGCGGTGACGATCGAAGGGCTCTCGGTCGCCAAGCAGAACCAGTACGAGATCTCCGCGGCGGATCTCAAAGTCATTCTGGACGGCGTCCTCCACTCCAGCGGCGGCGCGCGCGGGCCGGGCGGGCTCACCCACTCGGGCTTCCCGCGCACGGCCAAGACCTTCGGCGGCGCGGCCTTCGCCAAGTACGACCAGTACATGGACGCCAAGCTGCGGGACGACTTGATGAAGCTCGCCCGCGAGCTGCTCGCCTTCCAGCAGAAGGACGGCTCGGTCACCGGGGACCACCAGTCCTACCCGGTCACCACCGGCGTGCTCCAAGCCACCTATCAGGCGATGCAGACCTGGCGGCAGGCCTACGCGCGCACCGCGGATGACGTCTGGCTCGCCCCCATCCGCCGCGCGGAGAGCTACGTGGCCACGCGCGCGGCGCAGTGGGAGGGCAACCCTCAGGGCGTCTACCTGCAGGACGTGAACTACGCGCTGATGGGGCTGGTCTCCGCCGGCGTCAGCCGCAGCGAGCAGACCGCGAGCAAGCTCTCGTCCTTCCTGCTCTCCAAGCAGCGCGAGGACGGCGGCTGGGGTTTCAACGGGCACTCGGATCCCTTCGCCACCGGGCAGACGCTGTACGCGCTGCGGCTGGCGGGCATGTCCGAGCAGGACGGCGCGATCGAGCGCGGCATCCGCTGGCTGGTCACCCACCAGCAGCAGGACGGCGGCTGGGGCGCCGGCGGCAGCGGCAAGGCCGAGGCGATGTGGGCGGTGCTCGGGCTGGTGAGCGTGGACGTGGTCTCGGTCTCGCTCGCGGGGCTCAACGACGGCGAGCACGTGGCGCCGGAGCACGCGCTGGAGCTCACCGCCAAGGACAACAAGGGCAAGGCGATCCGCGCGCTGGAGCTGTACGTGGACGACAAGGTGGTGGCCAAGGGCGCGGGCACTTCGCTTCGGCACACCTGGAAGACCGCCGGCCTCTCTGACGGCAAGCACGTGCTGGACGTGGTGGCCACCAACGCGGACGGGCAGAGCAGCCGCCGCCGCTACGAGGTCTACGCCGGCAACGTCTACATCACCTCGCTGGCCACCCGCTTCGGCGATGAGGGGACGCAGATCTCCGTGCGCAACGTGGGCTCGGCCAAGCAGACCGGCGCGGTGACGCTCACCGTGCGCAAGGCGGAGCTCAAGGACGGCCAGCCGCAGCCCGGCGCGGAGATCTACCGCGCGGAGCTCAAGGGCACCCAGGGCGCCATGGGCTTCGTCTGGGGCGGCAAGTCCAGCGACGGCAAGAAAGTCCCCACCGGCCGCTACTTCGCCGAGCTGGCCTACGTGGACGGCGGCAAGACGCTGCAGACCGAGCGGGCGCTCTTCACCCACGACACGCCCGAGCGCCAGCGCGCGCAGTTCGGCGAGGTCTCCGGCTCGCTGAACCTGGCGGGGCGCGGCGGGATGGGCGCGGCCGCCGCCAAGGTGGAGCTGGTGGACGACCAGGGCCGCGTGGTCCAGTCCGTCACCTCCAACGAGCTGGGCCAGTACCGCTTCAAGTCCGTGGACAAGGGCAACTACCAGGTCCGCGTGAAGAAGGACGGCTTCGCGGACGCGGTGGCCCCCGTCGTCGCCGCGCCGGCCGCCGAGTCCAAGGCCAGCCTCGACCTGCACTAGAGGCGCTCGGTCAGCTCGACCTCCAAACGCGGCCCGCCTCCGACACCGGGGCGGGCCGCGGCCTTTCGACGTGGAGTTGACGTGAACGTTGACGTGGACGTTGACGTTGACGGCGACGGCGACGGCGACGGCGACGTGAACGTGGCCGTGCCGATCTGCCGGCGCGCTCGACCAGGGCCACGTCGCCGTCGCCGTCGCCGTCAACGTCAACGTCAACGTCAACGTCAACGTCTACCTCAGCGGCGCGAGCGCCGCCGGCTCAGACGCACCAACAGCAGCGCGAGCGGGACCAGCGCGGAGGCGCCGGGGGCGGAGCAGCCGCCGCAGCCGCTCGCCGGCGGGTCCTGCCCCGGGAGCGGAGCTGGCTCCCCATCTCCAGGCGTGACCTGCCCCGCGTCCTGGGCGGCAATCCCCGCGTCGCGCGCGGGCGGGCCCACGCCGGCGTCCGGCCCTGGCGCCACCACCCCCGCGTCGACCACGGGCTTGGGTACATCGTACGGGCGCACGCACAGCCAGTTGTCCTCCCACGTCGCGGACGTCTCCGCGTGGTCGAACCAGCGGATGCAGCTCTGGCCGGCGACCGGCCCGGCGGAGCTCCAGGTGAAGCGGTAGGGCTGGTCTTCCGGCAGGCAGAGGTAGTTGTCCGCCCAGGCAGCGGCCTGCGCGTCCGCCGCCTCGGAGACGTTGGTGCACGCCATCCCGGCGATCGGCCCGGCGAAGGACCACTTCATCCCCAGCTCCATGTCGCTGCAGAAGTAGTTGTCCGCCCAGGTGTCCGGGTCCGCCGGCTCGTTCACGCTCACGCAGTGCGCGCCGGGCTTCGGGCCATCCGCCTTGAAGGTGAACGGCCCATCCCGGAACTCGTGCCGCGCGGTGGCGCAGACGTAGTTGTCGGCCCAGCTGTCCGGATCCGCCGGCTCGTTGAGCTGCACGCAGGTCTTCCCCGCCAGCGGCCCGGCGTTCGAGTAGCTGAGCTCGTAGAGCGCCTGCTTCGGCGCGCAGAGGTAGTTGTCGGACCAGACCGCGGCGTACTTCTCGGACGGCTCGATCACGTTGGTGCAGTCCATGCCCGCCAGCGGCCCCGCCATGGACCAGCGCAGACCGAGGTCGCGCTGACTGCAGAAGAAGTTGTCCGCCCAGGAGTCTGGATCCGCGGCCTCATTCACGTTCACGCAGCTCATCTGCGGCTGCGGCCCATCGCAGCTGAAGGTGAACGGGCCAGCGCTGCGGTCGCACGGCGGGGGAGGAGGGGGTGGCGCGTTCTCGCAGGTGTAGCTCGGCATCCCGCGGTAGGCCCCCTGCCCCACCCACCAGGACGTCTGCCCGCCGCACGCCGGGCTCGTGGCGGCGAACGGATCATCCCCGCTGGAGATGTTCGCCGGGTCCGTGTTGGTCTGGAAGTGCAGGTGCGGCCCGCTCGAGTAGCCGGAGGAGCCCACCTGGGCGATCTTCTGGCCGCACGTCACCGCCTGGCCCACCACCACCGCGACCGAGCCCTTGCGCAGGTGGTAGTAGAGCGTGGCCTTGCCGTCCGCGTGGCGGATCCACACGTAGTTGGCCGCGCCGCAGTTGGCGGTGGTGCAGCGGTCGAACTCGCCGTCGTGCGCCATCGTCACCACGCCGTCCGCGGCCGCGAGCACGTCCCGGCCTTGATCCATCCCCGGGAAGCCGCCCACGCCCATGTCCACGGCGTCGTGCTGGTCGTAGGTGACCGTCCCGCAGTTCCAGTCGCGCACCACGCCGGGCGCGCGGTCCAGGTCGAAGTAGGCGGTGACGTAGCAGCCCCCCGCCCAGGTGCACTGGGTGGGGTCGAAGGGGTTGCGGAAGGTGGTCGCCGCCGCGGTGAGCGGGGCGAAGAGCAGCGCGGCCAGCGCGAGCCGTCTCATGGAATGCCCACCTCCCCGGTGGCGACGTTGAGCCAGGCGCTGCCCTCGCCGGTGGACCAGCGCAGCACCTCCCCGTCCCAGCGCGGCGCGCCGACGATCGGCGGCGCGTCCGCCGAGAGCTGCTCCACCGCGCCGGTGCGCAAGGTCACCCGGTAGAGCGACGGGCGCGGCGTGAGGTCGCTGAAGGCGACCACGTACCGCCCCGAAGGGCTGAGCGCCGGCGCGTGGTAGCCCGCGGGTCCAGGCAGCTCCTCCGGCGCGGGGATCAACGTCCGCACCGCGCCGTCCCAGCTCATCAGGGCCACCCCGCTGCCCTTGCCGCGCGCCGCCGCGCTCGGGAAGACCGCGCCCGCCTCCGCCGCTCCCAGCCCACGCGGCTGCGCGGCGGAGATCCAGACGCTCGTCCCGTCCTTCCAGAGCTTCAGCCCCTGGCCATCCAGGTACGCCACCCGCTCCCCAGGCCCAAGCGCCGCGAAGTACGCGCCCTGGGCCACGGGCTTCACCCCCGCCGCGGTGCGCAGCTGCAGCGACAGCTCCGGCGGGACGTGGCCCCCCAGCGCGCGCTGCTCGCTCACCACCACCAGCGCCGCCGGTTCGGGAGCTCGACACCCCGCGAGCACCACTCCGACGCAGGCGAGACACACCTCGCGAACACGGAAGGACATGGCCCGGCGGGTTAGCAGCCCGCATGCCACCTCCGGGTGCCACCGCCGAGGCAGGCGCGAAAGCCCGTGGCTTCCACCGGTTGGCGGTCCCAGAATGGGCTCGCTTTACAGTTCACCTGTCGTCAATCGGCCACAGCCGCGCTCTCGGAAGGGAACGGATGCTCCTCCTGGTGCTCGCCCTCTCCAGCGCCGCCGCGCCCAGCCAGGTGCACCTCAAGACGCCCACCGCGTCCTTCACCCACGAGCACCAGGTCAGGCTCGAGGACGGGAGGCTGCAGTGGCGCACGGGGATCTCCGGCTGGGAGACGCTCCCGCCGGACGGCCTGCCCCACGGCGACTTCGCCACCCCCGCGCGCCTCACCGCCCTCTCCGCGGATGGCGACAACCTGGTCGCGCTCGATGAGGAGGGCGCGGTCTTCTATATGAAGTTCCACGACCTCCACTGGGTGAACGTCTGGGGCCCCACCGGCCTCACTGGCGTGCTGCGCGTGCCCAGGGACTTCCGGGCGTTCGCCATCTCCCACCGCGGCCCGCTGGTGGGCGGCTACCAGGACATCGACGGCAACGACTTCCCCATCTCCGCCGGCGTCACCACGCTGTACGGCCTCTCCGCGGACGGGCGCCGGCTCCACTACGCGGACCCGTGGATTCCCCCCAACTTCGAGCGCGAGCTTTGCCCGCCGCTGCGCGGCCGCTTCACCGCGGTGGGGATGAGCGCCAGCGCCTCCACCGTCTTCCTCATCGACGCCGCGGGGAGGATGTTCACCCGCCTGGCGGACTTCGACACCGTGGGGAACAACCCCGCGCTCCGCTACACGTACGAGCGCGGCCGCCACAAGGCGCAGCGGACGCTCCCCCCGGAGGACTGGCGCGCGCAGCCCGCCCCACCCGGCCGCGTCACTTCCCTCATCACCGTGCTGCAGACCGGCGCGGGCAACGCCGCGCGCGAGCTGCGCGTGGAGGGACAGGACGGCGCAGGCGCCACCGGCTACTGGACCAAGCTGCTGCCGGAGCCCACCTGGCGCTTCGTCCCCACCGGCGCGCCGCTCTCGCGGCCGCTCCTGGACCCCGCCTCGCCGCCGCAAGAGGGGCCCGAGCCGGGGCGGGACTACGCGGGGCAGGTGGTGACGCCGCGCGCGGCGCTGGGCGTGGCGGTGCGCGCGGTGCGCTTCCAGCCGGTCTGCTCGCCGGTCACGCTGGTCTTCTCCTTGGGAGGAGAGCGCCTCGAGCTGGAGCTGCACACGCGTGACGTGCGCACCGGCCTGCTGCGCCAGGCCGTGAACGACCGGCGCCCCAACACCTTCCGGCCGCTGCTCAAGGGCATGCTGCGCGTCCCCCCGCTCCCGGAGGGCGAGCTGGGGAAGAGGCTGGGGAAGCTCTTCGGCAAGCGGCGGCTCGTGGAGGTGGAGGTGGAGCACGGGCCGGAGCGGCTGCGCGTGGAGCAGAAGGGCTGGCCCCAGCTGCTCGGCGGCTTCGAGCTTTCTCTGCAGCGCGAGCCGTCCGCCGCCGAGCGCCTGGCGCCAGGTGATCCTTGACAGCGCGCCTTCTCGCCGTTCATCGACTGCGCGCGCCAACGACTCCGGAGCCCAAGCGCGCACGCTGAAGGACGGCTCCCTTCCGCATGCCACGCGGTCCTCGCAACGCCGCGTCCGCGCTGAAGTGGCGTTGAACGCGCAGCGGAAACGTTCGCTGGCACCAACGTGCCCTGACGTTCGAAACGCTTTCGGTATGGTCGCCCGCGGTCCGCCGCTCGCGCGGGCCTTTCGAGGTAGCCCATCATGCACACGCCGATACGCCGCTCCCTGCAGCTCGCAGTCCTCCCGCTCCTGCTCGCCGCCTGCGCCCGGGAGGTCCCCACCTCCGACGCGCGCGTGGTGGTGACGCTGCAGCGCGCGCTCTCCGGCTCGGACGTGGCACGCGTCACCGCTTCGGTGAGCGCCCCGGACATCCAGCCCGCGCTCTCGTCTGATCTCGTGGCCTCGGGCGGCCAGTGGATTGGCACCCTGATGTCCATCCCCGAGGGCACCGGCCGGACCGTGGAGGTCACCGCCTATGACGGCGCGGGCACGGCGCTGTACGGCGGCGCCGCCACCAACGTGGCGATCTCCGACGGCCAGGTGACGCTCGTCTCCATTCTGGCGCAGCAGCTCGCCGCGCCCACGCCCTACGCCAACGCGGCGCCGAAGATCGTCTCGGTCATCGTCTCCAGCGCGCAGCCGGGCGCGGGGGACGTGGTGCAGCTGGCCGCCTCCGCCGTGGACGCGGACGGCGCGGACGGGCTCACCTACCAGTGGACGAGCAGCGGCGGCAGCTTCTCCGATGGCGCGGTGCCCAACCCGTCGTGGACCGCCCCGTCGGCGCCGGGCGCGCAGACCCTCACCCTCAACGTGAGCGACGCCAAGGGCGCCACCGCGGGCATCAGCTTCGCGCTGGACGTGGCCGCCACCTCGGCCACCGGCGGCGTGGGCCTCACCGCCGGCGTCAACACCTGGCCGGTGGTCGCGCTGGTGCACGCCACGCCCACGCGCGCCGCGGTGGGCGAGCCGTTCGCGATCACCACCACGGCCTCGGACGCGGACGGAGATCCGCTCGGCTACGCGTGGACGGCCAGCTGCGGCGGGACGTTCTCGGATCCCGGCACCTCCAACCCCACCTTCACCGCCTCCTCCGCGCCGGCGGACGGCGTCTGCTCGCTGGTGGTGGCGGTGACCGATGGGCGCGGCGGCCAGAGCACCGGGCGGCTCTCCATCAACGTGCTGGCGCCGGTGCAGGCCAACTTCGCGCCGGACGTGCAGCTCACCTTCCAGTCCGTGTTCAGCACCTCGGGCGGCGGCTCGGTGATCTTCCGGATCCAGGCCTCCGATCCGGAGGGCGAGCCGCTGTCGTTCGGCTGGACCACCACCGGCGGCACGCTCACCACCAGCGCGCTGTCGGCCAGCGTCTCGCAGGCGCAGCTCACCGCGCCGGACTGTGCGCTCGGCGCCCAGGTCCGGGTCACGGCGAGCGTCTCGGACGGGGGCGGCGCCACCAGCCTGCGCGCCTTCACGGTGAACATCACCGGCTGCCCGATGGGCTCCGCCCCGGCCACGCCCGGCGAGTCCTGCCTGGCGATCAAGCAGCACATCCCCACGTCCACGAGCGGCAGCTTCCACCTGGGCGCCGCCGGGGCGAGCTACACGGCGGAGTGCGACATGGCGCTGGACGGCGGCGGCTGGACGGTGTTCTTCGCCGGCCTCACCGGGAGCGCCCACTCCACCCGCTCGTTCAAGGACGCGGATGACTGCCCCGCCCCGGCCACCAGCTGCCTGCGCCACCTGCCGGCGGCGGCCACCACCTCCACCTGGGTGGCCGCGCTGTGCAATGACGGCAGCGCGGACCGCGCGGTGAAGTTCCAGCCGTCCCAGGGCGCGCTGGGCATGTTCAAGGCGGGCGCCCGGCTCGGCTACCAGCAGCTGCACAACGCGGCCGCGCTCACGCCGGGAGTGGATCCGCTGGACGCGAGCATCCTCTTCACCGGCGGGAACAATGATCCGGAGTGGGTGATCTCCCGCACTCCAGGCGCCCAGAGCGTGTTCACCGCCAGCTACCCGCTCGCGGCGGATTACGACTACTGCAACGGCGTGCCCGCCAGCGGGACGAAGCTGCGGCTGCTCTACCGGTAGCCGGCGAAGAGAAGCGCTCGGCGAAACCGTGGCCCGGGGCAGCAGCGCCTCGGGTCACGCACGCGTGAGCCCCTGGCCCGTGAGCCCTACCCGACGGGGTGCGGTGACGGCACGGGTACGGGGCCCGTCACGGCACACGGCCCGTCACGGGTTCGCGCTGGGCTCGGTCACGGTGATCTGCCCGCCCACCACCTTCCACAGGTGGTACGGCGCCACCACGTCCCCGGCGGCGTCGAAGTCCACGACCCCGGAGGCGCCCTCGAAGTTCACGTCCTTGCCCTCCTTGATCGCCTTCACCGCTGCGGCGTAGTCGCCCGGGCCGAAGGCGGTGCCGCCGGCGGAGACCTCGGCCAGCTTCGCCTTGATCGCCTCGCCGGTGCTGGCCTGGGCGGCCTCCATCGCCAGCGCCACGAGGAAGACGCTGTCGTAGGCGTTCACCGAGTTGGAGCCGGACGTCGGCTCCTGGCCGTACTTGCGCTGGAAGGCGCCCTTGAACGCGTCATAGGCAGCGCCGTTCGGCGTGCCCGGGCCCGTGCCCTCGTGCGCGAAGGAGAAGCTCGTCCCGGTGACGAAGCTGGTGTCCTCGGTGGCGTCCGTGAAGAACCAGAACGACTGCTTCGCCGCGAAGGCGTTGTTGTAGTCCTTGATGATCTGCTGCCCGTCCACCGGGTAGGCCACCAACACCACCGCGTCCGGCTTGCTCGTGAACTTCCCATACACGGAGGTCAGCAGCGTGTTGTAGCTGCTCTCCCCCTCCACGTACTCGTCCACCGTCACCTGCTCGGACCCGGTGGCGGCGAACGAGGTCCGGAACGCCTCCGCCAGCCCTGCGCCGTACGCGCCCGGCAGGTGGATGACCGCGACCTTGGTGAAGCCCTGCGCCCGCGCGCGCTTGGCCAAGAGCTTCCCCTGCAGCGCGTCCGAAGGACAGACGCGGAAGAAGTAGCCATCATCCGAAGGGCCGCTGAGCAGCGGCGAAGTGGAGGACGCGGAGATCTGCACCACCTTGGCCGGCACCAGCGCCTCGCTCACCTTCACCGAGATCCCGCTGCCAGTGGCGCCGAACACCACCGGCACGTTCAGCTCTGCGAGCGCCTTGGCCGCCGTAAAGCCCTTGTCCGGGTTGGTGGCGTCGTCCCGGTTGACCACCTCCAGGTCCTTGCCGAGCACGCCGCCCGCCGCGTTGATCTCCTCGATCGCGAGCGTCACCGCCTGGAGCTGCTCGGTGCCCACGGTGGCGAGATCTCCCGTGGTGGAGAGCACCGCGCCCAGCTGGAGCTTCTCCCGGTTGGTGGCCGGACCGCTGCAACCCTGCACCACGGACACCAGCGCGGCGAACGAGACGGCCGCGCCCACGGAACGAGGAAACATTCGGTATTGCCCCTTCCTCCGCGGTGACGCGGAGCCTGAAGGCTTCAGAGAGTTTGAAGCACCGTGAGCTGAGCCGCGAAGCCCTGGCTCGGGAGATCAATTCCGCCCGTCCCCGGCTCAATCCAGTGCTGATTTAGCACATTGGTGAGCCTCACCGAGAGTGAGGTCTCGCGGTCCGCGAACAGCTTCCGAGGTGGGAGCGCGAGGCTCGCGGCCGTGTAGACGTAGCCCGGCAGCGCGTACACCGAGCCCTTGTCCAGGATGTTGTAGTGCGTGGCGTTGCGCGAGCCGATGTAGGAGAGCTCCACCGCTGCGCGCAGCCCCGCCCACGGCAGCGCGTAGTCTGCGATCAGGTGCACCTGCACCGTGGGGAACATGGGATTGGCGGCATCGGAGATCACGCCGGTGCTCGTGGTCTTCCGCGAGACCGTGCGCGCCACGCCCGCCGCCGCGCGCAGCTGAAAGGAGCGCGCCACCTTGAAGCGACTGTCCAGCTCGCCGCCCACCACCCACTCCTCGGCGATGTTCTGCGCCTGCTGGAAGAGCCCCTTGCGGATGAACTCCACCCGCCCCGCCACCGAGGTGACGAAGAGGTTGAGCGACAGCTCACCCAGCTCGCCCAGGCCGTAGCCGCCCGCCAACTCCACCGTGTGCGCCGTCTGCGGCTTGAGCTGCGGGTTGCCCTGGATGTCCAGCAAGTTCATCGGCTGGGTGTAGAGCTGCTCCGCCGAGGGCGCCTTGAAGCTCGAGCCGTAGAGCAGCTTCACCGAGAGCGGCCGCGCCTCGGGCGCGTAGACCAGGCCGGCGCGCCCGGAGATGTTGGCGCCGTAGATGTTCTGGAAGTCGAAGCGCGCCCCCACCACCGCGCTCAGCGAGTCGGACCAGGTGGCGAAGCCCTGCAGGAAGGCGCCGAGGTTCCTGAACGCCGCGTGGGACTCGCGCGCCGGGTTGGGGATGGTCGTCCCCGCCGCCCGCAGCACCGAGCCGTCCGGCTGCAGCACGTCCTCGGTCAGCTTCTGATCGAAGCTCTGCAGCAGGTGCTGCTCGATCGCCAGGTCCGCGCCCCCCACCACGTTCACCGTGGGGGTGACCTGCGCGTGGGCCTCCGCGGTGAAGCCGAACCCGTCCACGTCCACGCTGCGCAGGTAGAGGTAGTCCGGGCGGCCGATGTCCAGCCGCTCCTGCGGCTGCGGCCGGCCGTGGAAGTAGGAGGCGGAGAAGGCGAGCGACACCCCCTCGGAGGGCTTGGCCTCGTACAGCAACCGGTACCCCTGGTTCACCAGGGCGATCCGCGTGCCGTGGGTGAGCGGCCCGAAGTCCTGGAACTCGCCCACCGCGTCCAGGTTCTGCAGCGACATGGAGGCGGTGAGCGTCCCCGCCACCAGGTGCGCCACGCGCGCCTTGGCGAAGACGGACTTGGGGCGCTCCACGTCTCCCATCGACGGGCCGCGCTCCAACAGGGAGTCCCCCAGCCGCTCGAGCAGCGGGCTGGTGAGCGGCAGCGCCAGCCCGGAGCGATCCGCGTAGCGCGCGCTCACGCCCGCGAGCACCTCCACCCCGTCCCCCGCCGCGCCGAGGGAGAAGCCGGCCGCGCCGCCCGGCTTGGCGCCGTTGAGCAGCCCCTCCAGCCGGACCTTCACCCCGTAGCCCTGGCCGGAGCGGGTGATCACGTTCACCACCCCGAGGAAGGCGTTGGCGCCATAGAGGGCGGACGCGGGCCCGCGGATGATCTCCACCCGCTCCACCAGCTCAAGCGGGATCAACTCCGGGCCGAAGAAGTTGCCCGTGCTCACCCGGTAGTCCACCGGCTGGCCGTCGATCATCAGCTTGAGGATGTTGCCCGCCGCGCGCGAGCCGCCGTTGATCCCGCGCACACCCACGTTGTGCGTCACCTGGTCGTACACGTCATAGAGGCCGGGGACCGAGCGGAGGATCTGCGCGAGCGAGTCATACCCGCGCGCGGAGATCTCCTCCCGCGAGACCACCGTCACCACGCCCGGCGTCTGCGCGGTGCGCAGCTCGGTCTTGGTGGTGGAGACCACCTGGACCTCGAGCTGCGACTCGAGGCTGAAGAGCTCCAGCGCGCTGTCGCTCGCGTCCGGCTCAGCCGAGCCCGGCGGTGCTTGCGCCAACGCCGCTCCCAGCGGGAACGACGCGAGCGCGGCGGCGATCAGCAGCCTGCTTGAGAGCACCAGTCCCTGACCTCCCCTCACACCGACACCTACAGCTGGGAAGAACCCTGGAGGGGATTATGGCCGCCCCATTGCCCTGCGCTACTCTTCGCTCGCTTCCCCAAGCAGTTCCCCTGCCCTTCCAACACGGTGTGCGCGGTGTGAACGCTCCGATGAAGAAGCTCTTGCTGCTGGTCGACGACACCTTGACCGTCCGGATGTTCGAGAAGGTCGCGCTCGGAGACGCCTACGAATACGTGGAGGCGGTCAACGGCAAGCTGGCCCTCGTGGCAGCGCAAGCGCGCAAACCGGACGCCATCCTCCTGGACGTGATGATGCCCGAGCTCAACGGGATAGAGACCCTGCGCGAGCTCAAGGCGAGCGACCAGACCAAGGACATCCCGGTGATCATGGTGACCACCAAGTCCGAGGAGGAGGTGAAGCGGGAGTGCCGCACGCTCGGCGCCCTCTGCTTCGTCACCAAGCCCATTGACCGGGACGAGCTGCGCCTGCGCGTCAGAGAAGCGGTCGGCGGGTAGGCCATGGCTGAGCGCGGTCTCATCCCCATCATCGACGAGGCGATCGCGCACGTGCGCGACAACGACCCCGCCGACCGGCCGGAACTCACCCGCCGGCTGGAGGAGATCCGCGCGGTGGCAGAGAAGACGCAAGGCGCGCTCGCGGACGCCGAGCGCGAGGTGCGCAACCTCTCCAGCCTCTACGTCATGCACGTGCGGCTCTTCGAGGAGCTCACCAGCCGCGCGGTGGCGGACGCGGTGCAGGAGATCATCATCAACTTCCTCGGCTCCGAGGACTTCGTCTTCTACGTGCGGGACGAAGGCCGCGGCGGCTTCGTGCCGCGCGCCGGGATGGGGCCGGCCAAGGAGGCCGCCCTCCCGTTCGTGCCGGCCAAAGAGCCCAGCCCGCTGGCGGCGGCGCTCACCTCGCCCGAGCCCTCCTACTCCACGCCCGGCTCGGTGGCGGTGGTGAGCGTGCTCGGCGCGGGCGGGGAGCCGGTGGGGCTCTTGGACGTGAAGTCCCTGATGCGCCACAAGCGCTGGCTCAACAGCCGGGACAAGGAGCTGCTCTCCATCCTGCGGACCCAGGCGGGCATGGCCCTGGGGATCTCGCTGGAGCGGGAGGGGCCGCATTGAGCCTCGCCCTGCTCTTCTCCCTGGAGAAGGAGACCCTGGCCCTGCCGCTGGCGCAGGTGACCGAGGTAGTCCGCGCCGCCTGGCCCATGCGCTCCCCGCGCGCGCCCTTCGGCTGCCTGGGGGTGCTGGACGTGCGCGGCCAGCTGGTGCCGCTCTTGGACACCGCCGCCATGCTCGGCCTGCGCCGCTCCGCCCGCGCGGACGTGCTGCTGCAGCGGCTGGTGGACAGCCACGTGCTGCTCATCCACGGCGCCCCCAACACCGTGGGGCTGTTGGTGGATCAGGTGGTGGACGTGGGGGAGATCTCCGGCGCGCTCACCGACGAGGAGCGGCGCCGGATTGAGGCGATGGGGCGCCAGAGCGGGCTGGTCATCGGCCTGGCGATCGGCCAGGGGCAGCGCGCGCTCCTGCTGGATCCCAACGTGCTCGTGGGCGAGCGGCGGCTGCGGCTCCTGCGGCGCACCGCCGAGGAGACGCCCCCGCTGGTCCCCGCGAGCAGCTCTTGAGGGAGGACCTGCTCCACGCGGTGGCGGACCTGGTGGGCCACCGCCTCAGCGACCAGAACCGGGGGAACTTGATCGAAGCGCTGCGCAAGGTGGGGCTGGCGCTGGGCGTGGATGATGACCAGGCGGCCACGCTGGTGCGCCAGCGCCACCCGGTGGCCTACCGCGAGCTCGTCAGCTCCATCACCGTCAACGAGACCTACTTCTACCGGCACCCCGAGCACTGGGACCTGCTGGCGCGGCTGGCCAGCGCCACCGCCGCCAAGGGCAGGCCGTACCGGACCGCGTGGAGCGTGGGCTGCTCCACGGGCGAGGAGGCCTACACCCTGGCGATGGTGCTCTCCGCCTTCTCCCCGGACGTGCGGGTGGCGGCGAGCGACATCTCGGCGGAGGCGCTGGAAGTGGCGCGGGTGGCCCGCTACGGCTCGTGGAGCTTCCGGGACCGCGGCCCCGAGCGCGTGCCCGGCATGGTCCAGGTGGGGCGCCAGTGGGAGGTCTCCCCGCGCTACCGCGCGCTGGTGAGCTTCCACGAGCAGAACTTCGCGGACGATCCGCTGCTCGCGCCGCCCTCCATCACGCCGAAGGTGGACGTGATCTTCTGCCGCAACGTGCTGCTCTACCTCAAACCGGCGCGCGCCGCGGCCGTCAGACGCTGGCTGTGCGAGGCCCTGGCGGAGAATGGAATCCTGGTGCTCGGCGCGCTGGAGGGTCCGGACAAGGCGCCGGACGGGTTCGGCATGCTCACCGAGGCCAACGCCTGCACCCTGCGGCGCGTGGTGCCGGTGGCGCCCACGGTGGCGCCGCCCCCCACGCGGCCGGTGGTGGGGATGTCCCCGGCGGCGCAGCAGCGCTCCCACACCGCGGCGCGCGCGCGAGTGGTGGAGCGGATGCTGGAGGACGCGCGGGCCCTGGCGGACCGCGGCGAGTTCGACGAGGCGCTCGCGCGCACCCAGCCCTTCCACGACGAGCCGGACGCCCTCTACCTCTCCGCCACCGTGCACGCCGAGCGGGGCGAGCTGGCCCGCGCCGAGGTGCTGCTGCGCCAGGTGCTCCTACTGCGCCCCAGCTTCATCCCTGCCTACCTACACCTGGCGCTCATCACCACGCGCTCTGGAGATCTGGCCGGCACCGCCCACTACCGGGACGCGCTCGCCCGGCTCCTCACGGGGCGGCGGGACGACGAGGAGGTGGGCATCGGTGGAATGAAAGTGGCGTATGTTCGGCAGGTCCTCGCAAGCCTCTGACGTCATCCCTCAACGCCGGACGGAATGAACAGGGATCCGCTTCAAGTCCTGCAGGAGCGGGCGAAAGCCCTGGCGGAGCGCCCCGCGCCGGAGGCGCACGGGAAGCTGCCGCTCACCATGTTCCTGCGCGGCGCCCAAGTGTACGGCATCCGCACCGCGGAGGTGGAGGGCGCCGGCCGGCTGCGCGAGCTCTCCGCCGCGCCGGGCGCGCCGAGCTGGATGGTGGGCGCCATCCAGCACCGCGGCGTGGTGCTCTCGCTGATCGATCTGCCCGCCTTCTGGGGGATGGAGACCACCGGCGTGGCGGACCTGCCCACGTACGTGGTGGTCTCGGACGGCCGCGCCAAGGTGGGGATCCTCGTGGAGGAGCTGCGCGGCGTGCACGACGTGGAGGCCGCCACCTCGCCGTACCAGGGCGTGGAGCGCTCCGGCCTCAACGAGATCGCCCGGCAGAACGGCGCCCCCATCCTCGTGGTCTCCGCCTCCCGCCTGCTCCAGGACCCACGGCTGTTGCCGTAAGAGAGCCATGGAAGACGCGCTTCGACAGGTGCTGGGGGTCTTCGCCGAGGAGCTGCGCGAGCAGACCGCGGCGATCAGCGACGCGCTGATCAAGATCGAGCGCTCGGGCGATCTGGAGGAGCGGCGGCTCCTGATGAAGGAGGTCTTCCGCCACGCGCACAGCATCAAGGGGAACGCGGGCACGCTGGGGCTCCTGGATCTCGAGGAGCTGGCGCACGCGTTCGAGACCGCGCTCACCCCCTTCCGCAGCGGCGAGCGCGAGCTCATCCCCGCGCTGGCGCCGGCGCTGCTCCAGGCGCTGGACCAGTCCCAGCGCCGGGTGGAGGCGGCGATCGGCGGGAACGACACGCCGGACCCCGTGCTGGCGCAGTCCGCCGCGGAGCTGCTGCGCCTCTCCGCGCGCGAGGAGGATCCGTTCGGGCGGGGCAAGAGCCGGCCCCCGTCCGCCCCGCAGCCGGCCGCCGCCGCGCCGCAGGCGCCCGTGGCACGGCCCCCCGCGCCGCAGCCGCCCGCGCCCGCCAAGCCGGCGGACGCGCACGCCGCGGAGGCGCCGCACCGGGCGCCGGAGCGCCGGGCCTCGGACGCGGTGGAGACCATCCGCGTGGCGGTGGAGCGCCTGTCGGCGCTGGACCGCCAGTTCGACGACCTGCGCGAGGTCAAGAGCGCGCTCGAGCACCGGATTGAAGAGGCGCGGCGGATCGCCTGGACGCTGGAGGCGGCGCTGGTGGGGCGGTTCGAAGGGCTGGACCGCGAGCTGACCAAGAACGTGCGGGGGCAGATCCACCTGCTCCACCGCGGGCTGACCTCGGACGTGAGCGAGCTCTCCGGCCGGCTCTCCGCGGCGGACGAGGAGCTGCGCGCGCTGCGGATGCTGCCGGTGGAGACCATCCTCGCCCCGCTGTCGCGCGCGGTGTGGGAGCACGCGCGGCAGGTGCAGAAGCTGGCGCGGCTGGAGGTCACCGGGGCGCAGGTGGCGCTGGACCGCCGGCTCCTGCAGGAGCTCAAGGACCCGCTGGTGCACCTGGCGCGCAACGCGGTGGACCACGGCGTGGAGACGGCGGATCAGCGGCAGCTGGCGGGCAAGCCGGCGGAGGGCGTGCTCCGGATAGACGTGGAGCAGCGCGGCGCCAAGGTCTACATCGCCTTCACGGATGACGGCGCGGGCATGGACGCCCAGCGGCTGCGCCAGACGGCGGTGGACCGCGGCCTGGTCACCCCGGAGGCCGCCTCGCTGCTCTCGGACGAGCAGGCCTACGAGTTCGTCTTCGCCCCCGGCTTCTCCACCGCGGCCACCGTCTCCCGCACCAGCGGCCGCGGCGTGGGGCTGGACGTGGTGAAGGAGAACGTCCAGAAGGTGGGCGGCAAGGTGAGCGTCACCACCGGGCGCGGCAAGGGCACCCGCTTCTTGCTGGAGCTGCCGCTCACCCTGGCCACCGCGCAGGCGCTGCTCTTCGAGTCCTGCGGGTTCGTGCTGGCGCTGCCGCTGGTGGCGGTGGCCCGCTCCAAGTACCTCAACGCCGCCAAGGCCATGTCCGAGACGATCGACGTCAACGGGCAGCTGCTCACCATCCACACCCTGTCGCAGCTTTTGGGCCTCAAGGAGGAGGGCAGCGCGCAGCCGGGCTGCCCGGTGGTGGTGGTGAAGGCGGCGGACCGGCTGCTGGCGATCCGGGTGGAGCGGCTGCTGGGAGAGCGCGAGGTGGTGGTGCGCCCCATCCCGCCGGAGATCGCCAAGCTGCGCCACATCAGCGCCGCGGCCTCGCTGGGAGATGGGCGGCTGGTGTGGATCTTGAGCCCGCGCGCGCTGGGCGAGGCGGCGCTGGACGTGCGCAGCGCGGAGAAGCCCAAGGGCTTCAAGCTGCGCCCGCGGATCATCGTGGCGGACGACTCCATCACCACCCGCTCGCTGCACCGCCAGGTGCTGGAGGCGGCCGGCTTCGAGGTCACCACCGCGAGCGACGGCGAGGACGCGCTGCGGCTGCTCAAGTCGCAGGGGGCGGACCTGGTCGTCTCGGACGTGCGGATGCCCCGCCTGGATGGGCTGGGGCTGACCCGGCGCATCCGCGCCGAGGGGCGCCTGGCGCGCACCCCGGTGGTGCTGGTCTCCAGCCTGGACTCGGAGGAGGACCGGCGGCGCGCCAGCGAGGCCGGCGCCTCCGCCTACCTGCCCAAGGGCGCCTACGAGCGGGGGGAGCTGCTCAAACTGGTGAGGTCCCTGCTCGGCTCATGATCCGCACCGTGCTCGTCGACGACAGCGTGAGCTTCCGCTCGGCCCTGGCGGCCGTGCTGGGGGAGGACCGCGACTTCGAGCTGGTGGGGACGGCGCACAACGGCCTGGAGGCGGTGCGGCTGGTGCGGGAGAAGCGGCCGGACCTGGTGATCATGGACGTGGTGATGCCGGGGATGGACGGCCTCAAGGCCACCGCGCGGATCATGAGCGAGGCGCCCTGCGCGGTGGTGATCGTCAGCACCCTGATGGAGGTGGAGGCGCAGAAGCTGATCTTCGAAGCGCTCCGGGTGGGGGCGGTGGAGGTGCTCGGCAAGCCGCACGACGTGCGGGTGAAGGCCACGCGGGACCGGCTGCTGGCCACGCTCAAGGCGATGGCGAGCGTGAAGGTGGTGCGGCGCCGCCCGGCCAACCGGCCGCCCGCGGCGGATCCGCTGCCGCGCGCGGTGCGGCGGGTGGCGATCGGCTCCTCTACGGGAGGGCCGCCGGCGCTGGTGGAGGTGCTGCGCCACCTCTCGCCGGACTCCCCGCCGGTGGTGGTGGCCCAGCACCTGGCCGCCGGCTTCGCGCAGGGGCTGCGGCAGTGGCTCTCGGACGTGACGGCGCTGGACGTGCAGCTGGTGTCTCGGCCGTCCCGGCTGGCGCCGGGGAAGGTCTACCTCGCGGCGGACGACACCCATCTGGAGGTGCTGGGGGAGGACGTGGTGCCGGTGCCGGGGCGGCTGGACTCGCCGGTGCCTTCGGTGGACCGGCTCTTCCGCTCGCTGGCGCAGGACGCGGCGGGGGTGGTGGGCATCCTCCTCACCGGGATGGGGGAGGACGGGGCGCGGGGCCTGCTGGAGCTCAAGCGGCGCGGCGCCCACACCATCGTCCAGGACGAGGCCACCAGCCTCGTCTACGGGATGCCTCGCGCCGCCAAGCTGATGGGGGCGGCGGAGGAGGAGCTCCCCCTGCCCTTCATTGGCGGGCGGCTCCTGAATCTGGCGAAAGGAAAGCCGAGGTCGTGACCTTTGTGGGGTTCGCCCCTAGCATTCGGCCCTGAAGTACCGACTTGGACCTGATGGAAACCGAAGACACCACAGACCCAGCCGGGCTCGCCAAGTCGGCGCTGCGAACGCTCACCGCGAAGGCGATCGCCCTCTTGCTGGTGGCGGTGCTCACGGTGGCGGTGGTGGCGTACTTCGCCGGCACCGCGCTCTACACGCAGACGGTGGAGCAGGAGCTCTCCAAGCGCGGCGAGGCGATGACCAAGATCCTCGAGCAGCACCAGCAGCTGCGGCTGGCGCTGTCGCTCAAGCGCGAGGATGACGCCAAGAAGGTGGTCAACGAGATCAAGGCCACGGACGTGGTCTACGCGCTGCTCCTGGACGGGGACGGCAAGCTGCTGGGCGCCGCCGGGGAGACGGAGAAGCTGGACGTGGCCAACATCGCGCGCGAGCCCCTGGGGGAGAAGCTGCAGGGGGACATCCACCGCTTCATCCACGAGGTCAGCCGCGGGGACGCCAAGGGGCCGGAGGAGCTGGACTTCGCCACCGGCGAGAGCTCCGCCGCCAAGAAGGCGCTGGGGCGGATCGTGATCGGCCTCTCGGCGCGGCAGGCGCGGGACTCGCTGGGGGTGCAGACGCTGGTGACGATCGGCGTCACGGCGATCGTCCTGGTGCTCGCCTTCCTCTGGTTCTTCACGCAGATCGCCCGGCGGCTGAACCGGATGGGCCAGTTCGCGGAGCGGGTGGCGGCCGGAGATCTCGGCACGGATCTGGATGACGGCTCGAACGACGAGATCGGCCGGCTGGCGCGGGCGCTCACCGAGATGACCCAGCGCACCGGGACGATGGTGGCGCGGATGCAGGACGCGGCGAACTCGCTGGCGCGCGTCTCCGCGGAGATCCTGACCTCCTCCTCGCAGCAGGGGCAGTCCGCCACCAAGCAGGCCACCAGCGTGGCGGAGACGGGCGCCACGGTGGCGGAGCTGCGCGAGACCTTCAACCAAGCGGCGGAGCGGGCCCAGGCGGTGATCGACCTGGCGAAGAAGTCCGAGGAGTCCACCTCCTCCGGGCGCCTGGCGGTGGAGGAGAGCATCGGCGCCATGGGCTCCATCCGGGATCAGGTGATCGCGATCTCCCGCACGATGATCGGCCTCGTCGAGCGCACCAACCAGATCGGCACCATCATCGACGCGGTGAACGACCTGGCCGAGCAGTCCAACGTGCTCGCGCTCAACGCGGCGATCGAAGCGGCCAAGGCCGGAGACCAGGGGCGCGGCTTCGCGGTGGTCGCCCGGGAAGTCCGCAACCTGGCGGAGCGGTCCAAGGACTCCACCGCGCAGGTGCGCTCGATCCTGCAGGACATCGAGAAGGCCAGCCGCGAGGCGCTCGGGGTGATTGAAGAGGGCACCCGGAAGACCCAGGCCGGCGTGGAGCTGGCCACCAAGGCCGGCGAGTCCATCTTCCACCTGGACCGCGCCATCAACGAGTCCTCCACGGCGGCCAAGCAGATCGCCGCCTCCACCCGCCAGCAGGCGGTGGGCGTGGAGCAGATCTGGCAAGCGATGCGCGAGATCGACCGGGCGGTGAACGAGAACGCGTCCGGCATCCGCCAGCTGGAGAGCGCCTCCAAGAACATGAAGGTGCTCTCGGACCAGATGGCGCAGCTGGTGACGCAGTACCGCGTCGAGCGCGACGAGGCCTGAACCCGGGATTTCCCGGGCCCACTTCCGATCGCGCCCGCTCTTCGCGTATGCATGCGGGCTGCAACGCGCGCGGAGGCAGGCATGTCGTCGCCGTTCTTCAAGTCCGGGGTCATTCTGGGAGTCGTCTGGGCCGCGGCGTCCTTCGCGGACGCCAAGCTCGAGGCCGAGCTGAGGGGCGCCTGCGAGCGCAAGGACGCGCAGGCCTGTCTGAAGCTGGGGCTGGCGCACGAGGACGGGGCCGGGGTGGCCCGAGATCCCAAGCGCGCCGCCGAGCTGTACAAGGCGGCGTGCGAGCTCGAGCTCGCCGAGGGCTGCCGCAGCCTGGGCCTGCTCCACGCGGAGGGCGCTGGCGTCCCCAAGGACGACGCGCAGGCGGTGGCGCTCTTCCAGAAGGCGTGTGACGCGGCGGACGCGCCGGCCTGCAGCAGCCTGGGCTTCATGATCGACGCGGGCCGCGGTGCGCCCAAGGACCCGGCCCGGGCCACCAAGCTCTTCGAGAAGGCCTGCGCCGGTGGCGTGGGCTCCGGCTGCTTCAACCTGGGGGCCTCGGCCGAGAACGGCGACGGGATGAAGCAGAACCTCCCGCGCGCGGCCGCGCTCTACAGCAAGGCCTGCGATCAGGCCGAGCCCCGGGGCTGCACCGGGCTCGCGGAGCTGATCCTGGCGGGGGCCACCGCCAACAAGGACCCCAAGCGCGCGTCGAACCTCTTGAAGCGGGCCTGCGAAGGCGGAGACGAGGACGCCTGCAAGCGCAAGAGCGAGCTGGCCGCGCAGGACGCGAAGGCGACCCCGCGCCCGTAGCCTCCGTTCACCCCGAGCGGAGTCGAGGGGCGCCCGTGATCTCCTCGCACGTTCACCCCGAGCGTAGAGGCGGTGGTCCCTGAGGGAGCCACCACCCTTCACGAAAGTCCCCCGTTCCCCCCGAGCGAAGTCGAGGGGTAGCTCGGACGTCGACTCTCGATCGCCCCTCGACTTCGCTCGGGGTGAGCGGAGGAGCATCCGTCCACTTTCATGGCAGGACCGAAAGTCCGTAGTCGAGGGGCGGCACCCACGTCCCAGCGCAGGTCCAACGTTTTCGGCAGCGGAGATCTCCCACGTCTGAGCCGCCCCTCGACTACGCGCCTGCGGCGCTGACCTGAAACTCATGCTGCTGGGGAGGACTCCGGCTCGACGAGCTTGTAGCCAAGCGCGCGTGCCGTCTCTCGCAGCGAGTGCAAGCGCTGCTGCATGTGCCGTCGCTCGTACTCCTGCTCGCCGATGTCCACATAGTCCTGGCCGTACCGCATCATCCGGTACACGTACTGAGCGAGCTTTCGGGCGATGGCGAAGACAGCCACCGTCGCGCCCTTGCGGCGCGCCAGTCTTCGATAGGCCGCCCCAAGGGCGGATTTCGAGCGACGGACCGCCGTGGCTGCCATCCGCAGCGCGGCCGCGATGCGCGAAGCTCCCACGCTGTTCCGACGCTTCTTCAGCAGCTTTCCTCCCGAGATAGACCTTGGCGGACTGAGCCGCAGCCAGGAGACGAAGTGCTTCTCCGTCGGGAAGGGAGTGAAGTCAGTGCCGACCTCCGAGATGACGACTTGGGCGACGGTCGCACCGATCCCATCGATTCTCGTCAGATCCACTCCCGCTACTCGCCAGAGCCGAGTGCGGGTCGCCTGCTCTCCCCGCGCTCGAATGGCCGTCTCCTTGATTCGGTTCGGGTGCTCAGGAACGGCCTGTTCACGCCGTGCTGCTGGCTCAAGCGCTTCGAGCTCCTTCGCAATCCGCTTCTCGTACGACTCAAGCTCTAGGCCGTAGGCGTCGTAGATGCGGAGCGCTGAAGCGAGATTGAACAGGTGCTCCTCTCGCCAGTTGCCGACGAGGTGCCTAGCGATCTCCTCTGGCGATTTCTGGCACCGCGCATCTCGGTGCTGCGCGAGTCGTTCCGGGTCGCGCTGGCCGCCTACGATGTCCCGCACGATCGCCATTCCGGTCACGCCGGTGAGCTCGCTGACTGCGCGATGCACTTGGACGTTCATCTGATCGAGCGCCTGCTGCATCCATTGGACACAGCGCGTTCGCTCAGCAACCAAGTTCGCAAGCTGCCGCTGCAAAGCGCGAATCCGGGAGATCGCTTCGGCGGGACGAAAAGATCCTCGCAGTAGTCCGCAACGGTGAAGCACCTGGAGCCACTGGCAGTCGCTGATGTCCGTCTTTCGACCCGGCGTGTGGTGCAGCTGGCGCGCATTGACGAGGAGCACTTCGAACCCGCGCGACTCCAGCAGCTCGAACAAGGGGATCCAGTAGACGTGGGTGCTCTCCATGGCAACGGAGGTCACTCCCTGCTCTTTCAGCCAATCAGCCAACGCCTGGAGCTGATCCGTAGTGGTACCGAAGCAGCGAACGTTCGGCGTTCCATCTGCAGCCGGCGGTGCCGCCACCCAGTGCTCCTTGCTGCCAACGTCGATGCCCGCGACATCGGGCCGAATAGCCGGCAGAGCAAGCGGATCAACCTTCGCTCGCGACTTCTTCCTGAACTTCTTCGTCTTCACGTGTTCACCTCCAAAGGAGGTGTGGCCTCGGCCCGAGGTGGCACGGAGTGTGTGGACTCTGACCTGGGGGAGTACGACTCGGACAGCGAGCCGTCTCACCAATGACTGATTGCCTGCTCGGACCCAGACTACGCTTGGGGCACCACGCTCCAATGCGCTACGGGGGTATGACTGCCGGGGCCACGCCTCCCCCTCCCAAGGCAGGAACGAGCGAGTTTCATTCCTGATTGATCCGCCCCCCGTCAGGGGGCGGCGGCTCCGCTACGCTCGGGGTGAACGGGGGGGGAACTACGGGCCAGTAAAGCTCAGGCCAGCAGCGGGATGAACTTCTGCACGGCCTCGCGCAGGTTGCTGCTGGTCACCGGCTTCAGGATGAAGTCGTTGGCGCCCGCGGCGGTGCCCTGCTTGCGGAGATCATCGGACTTCTCGCCGGTGAGGAGGATGAGCGGCAGCTTGCTCACCTTGGTGTCCTTCTCCGCGCGGATCTTCCGGACGAACTCCAGGCCGTCCATGCCCGGCATGTTGATGTCCGCGATGATCAGATCCACCTTGGTGGACTTGAGGACGTGCAGAGCTCGCTCGGCCCGATCGGCCTCGATGAACTCGAACTGCATCCCCATCAGGTAGATTTTGATGATGTTGCGGATGGTGGCGCTGTCGTCCACCAGCAGGAGTGTCGAGCCCATGTCCTTGAAGCCACTGTAGTTGAGGACCTGCCCCACTGCCATGGGGTCGCGGTATACCCCTCCCATGTCCGTCGAGATTGAAGTGGCGCAGTCGCTGAGCCACGCCCTCGAGCTGCTCTCCCCCGCGGATCCCCTGATCCGCCCCGTGGCCGGCGCCACGGACGTGATCCTCCGTCTGCACGCCGGGCGCCTGGCCGCTCGGCAACTCGTCTCCATCGCCGACCTCCCGGAGCTCACCTTCATCGCCTCCGAGCCGGACGCGCTGCGTGTAGGCGCAGGCACGCCGATCACCGACCTGCTCGCCCACCCGGAAGTCCAGGCCGAGCTGCCAGCGGCGGTGCAGTCCGGCCGCGAGTTCGCCAGCCCTCAAATCCGCAACCGCGCCACGCTCGGCGGCAACCTGGGCAACGCGTCCCCAGCGGCGGACATGATCCCGCCGCTGATCGCCTTCGGCTCGACCGTCACCCTCCGCTCGGCGCGGGGGCAGCGGACGCTCCCGGTGGAGGAGCTGTTCCTGGGCATGGGGAAGACCGCGCTCGCCGCGGATGAGCTGATCACCGAAGTGAAGATCCCCCGCCGCGGGAAGTGGTTCCAGGCCTTCGCCAAGTTCGGCAGCCGCAGCGCCAACATCATCTCCGTGGTGAACGCCGCGCTCTGCCTGAAGCTGGACGGAGACCGGATCTCGCAGGCGCGCGTGGCCTACGGCTCGGTGGCCCCCAAGCCGCTGCGCGCGAGCGCCGTGGAGAAGGCGCTGACCGGCCAGAAGCTGACCGAGGCGCTGGTGGAGCAGGTAGGCGAGGCCGTCCGCCAGGACGCCAAGCCGATCGACGACGTGCGCGGCAGCCGCCGCTACAAGCTGCACCTGGTGATCTCCGCCACGCAGGACGCGCTGGCGCAGGCGCTGGCCCGCAGCCGGGAGGCAGGCAAGGCATGAGCAGCTACGAGGAGCTGACGCTCACCATCAACGGCACCCGGCGCACCGGGGTGTTCCCTCGCGGCGCGCGGCTCTTGGACGCGCTCCGGCGGCTCGGCTACACCGGGACGAAGGAAGGCTGCGGCGAGGGCGAGTGCGGCGCCTGCACGGTGGTGCTCAACGGCCGCACCGCCAACGCCTGCATCGTCTACGCGAAGCAGGCGGTGGGGCGGAACGTGGTGACGGTGGAGGGCGTGGGCAAGGGCCACCCCGGCGAGCTGCACCCCTTCCAGGCGGCCATGGTGCAGACCGGCGGCGTGCAGTGCGGCTTCTGCACCCCCGGCGTGGTGGTCTCCGGCTGCCAGCACCTGGACGCAGGGGGCGCGGTGGACGAGGCCACGCTCAAGGACGCGCTCTCCGGCAACCTGTGCCGCTGCACCGGGTACGCGAAGATCTTCGAGGCCGCGCGCGTGGCGGCCGCCAAGCCCAAGGAGGGCCCGCGATGAGCGCGAAAGTCGTCTCCTCCCCCGCCCCGCGGGTGGACGCGCTGGACAAGGTGCGCGGCGCGGCGAAGTACGTGGATGATCTCGAGTTCCCCGGGATGCTCCACTGCAAGGTGGTGACGAGCGCCCACCCGCACGCGGAGCTGCTCGAGCTGGACGTCTCCGAGGCCGCCGCGAGCGAGGGCGTGTTCGCGGTCCTCACCGCCAAGGACATCCCGGGCGAGAACCAGATCGGCGTCAGCTCCTCGGACCAGCCGCTGCTGGTGGTGGACCGGGCGCGGATGCTGGCGGACCGGCTGGCGCTGGTGGCCGCGGACACGCTGGAGCACGCGAAGGCGGCGGCGAAGAAGGTGAAGGCCCGCTACCGCCCGCTGCCGGTGGTGGGGGACGTGGACGCGGCGCTCGCCGCCGGGGCCACGCCCATCCACGAGCGCGGAAATCTCTTGGCCAAGCGGCAGGTGGTGAAGGGGGACATGGCGCAGGGCTGGAAGGCGGCGGCGCACGTGCTCACGCGCACGTACAGCACCGGCTACCAGGAGCACGCGTATCTGGAGACCAACGGCGTCATCGCCGTGCCCGAGCCGGACGGCATGTTCACCGTCTACGCCTCCGCGCAGTGCCCCTTCTACATCCAGAAGGCAGTGGCGCGGGTGCTGGGGCTGGAGCTGGCGGCCATTCGCTGCATCCAGGCCGCCACCGGCGGCGCCTTCGGCGGCAAGGAGGACTACCCGTCCGAGCCCGCGGCGTGCGCGGCGCTGCTGGCGCGCAAGACCGGCCGGCCGGTGAAGCTCGTCTACGACCGCGCAGAGGACATCCTCTGGTCCTCCAAGCGCCACCCCATGAAGGTGGTGCACAAGCTGGGCGTGGACGCGCAAGGGAAGATCACCGCCTGCTCGGTGGGGCTCTACGTGGACGCGGGCGCCTACAACGGGCTCTCCGCCGTTGTCGCGGAGCGCGCCAACGCCACCGCGCTGGGGCCGTACAAGGCGCCCAACGTGCAGGTGGACACCTTCGTGGTCTACACGAACAACCTCTTCGGCGGGGCGTTCCGCGGCTTCGGCTCGCCGCAGGTGACCTTCGCCATGGAGGCGCAGCTGGACGAGGCGGCGGCGAAGGTCGGCATCTCCCCCGCGGAGATCCGCCGGCGCAACCTGCTGCGGCAGGGAGACGCCACCGCCACCAGCCAGGTGCTGCCGGAGAGCGTGGGCGGCGTGGAGACGCTCGAGGCCGCGGTGAAGAAGAGCGGCTACGAGCAGAAGCTCAAGGAGCTGGCCGCCTTCAACGCCACCAGCCGCTGGGTGAAGAAGGGGATTGGCATTGGCTGCTGCATGTACGGCTGCTGCCTGCACGCGGGCGGGCAGTTCCTGGAGGGGAGCGGCTCGCTCCTACACGTGCGCGCGGACGGCTCGGTGAACGTGGCCATCGGCGGGACGGAGATCGGCCAGGGCGCCTTCACGGTGATGGCGCAGCTGGCGGCGCAGGAGCTGGGCTGTCCGCTCTCCGGCGTCAAAGTCGTGCCGGTGAACACGGACCTGGTCCCGGACTCGGGCCCCACGGTCGCATCGCGGACCACGGTGATGAGCGGCAACGCGGTGCTGGACGCCGCGCGGCAGCTCAAGGCGAAGATGCGGGAGGTCGCGGCGCAGAAGCTGGACGTGGCGGTGGAGAAGGTGGTGGTGGAGGGCGGCGAGTTCACCGTGGCCGGCGGCCTTTCGCGGCTCTCGTTCAAGGACGTGGCCAAGGCCTGCTACGAGCGGAAGGTGAACCTCACCGCGGAAGGCTGGTTCGCCCCGCCGCGCAAGGAGTGGAACGAGTCCATGGGCGTGGGCGAGGCCTACTCGGTCTACTGCTTCGCCACCCAGGTGGCCGAGGTGACGGTGGACCTGCGCAGCGGCCGGGTGAAGGTCACCCACGTCACCGCCGCGCACGACGTGGGGCGCGCGGTGAACCCGGCCATGCTGACCGGCCAGATCGAAGGGGGCGTGGTGCAGGGGATGGGCTACGCGATCATGGAGGAGCTCAAGGTGGTGGACGGGCACTGCCTGAACCCGAACTTCACCGACTACCTCATCCCCTCCTCCGCGGACGCCCCCACCGTCGAGTCGCTGCTGGTGGAGCTGCCCTGGAGCCTGGGGCCCTACGGCGCCAAGGGCGTGGGGGAGCCGGCGCTCATCCCCACCGCCGCGGCGGTGGCCAACGCCATCTCCTTCGCCTGCGGCCACCGCTTCGAGCACATCCCGCTCACCCCAGAGCGGCTGGTGATGACCCTGGAGGGTTCTGCCCTCAGCGCCTAAATGCAGCCTGGACGTTGGCCTTCCGTCAGCTGCAGGACCCTCGGTAGCAGTGTGCTCCAATGGCGGCACGCCCGGGGGTTCCGTTTGATGGCCAGCATGGCAGCCATGCTGGAGGGCCAGCGCCGGGGCACGCACATCCTGATCGTGGAGGATGACCTTTCGCTCGCGGAGCTTCTGCAGGAGATGCTCAGCGAAGGCGGGCTGCGGGTGGACGCCTTCAGCAGCGGGGAGCGGGCTCTGCGGCACCTCGCGGCGGCGCCGTGGCCGGACCTCTTCCTGGTGGACCTGGCGCTGGGCCAGGAGATGAGCGGCGAGAGCCTGGTCCAGGAGCTGCGGCGGCTGCGCGGCTCCCGCAGCTCGCCCATCCTCTTGATGACGGGCACGGACGTGCCGCCCGAGCGCCTGAGCGGGCTTGAGGTGGAGGACTTCCTCGCCAAGCCCTTCGCGCTGGAGCAGCTGGTCGCCAAGCTGGAGCACCTGCTGGCGCGGCCGCTGGGCGGCGGCAGCCCGCAGCCACTCAACGACTGCGAGCTGCTCAAGCGCCGGATCGCCGAGCTGGAGGCGCGGCTGGAGTCCGTGGAGCGGTATGCGCGGGAGCGCGGTGAGCTGGTCGCCAAGGAGATGGTCAACGCGGGCGCGAGCCTCCGGCTCGCAGCAGAGGCCTTCCACAGGGGCTGCGCCGGGGGGGCGCACGAGCCGCGCGCGCCGGTACAGGCAGACGCGCTGCGGTTCCGCCGGTCGTCCGAGTGGATGGTCCGGCTGGTTCGCCGGCTGCTGGAGCTGGAGGCGCGCGCGCGTGGGGAGGTGGAGGACGCCCCCTCCTTCCGAAGCTCGCGGGGGGGGAGCAGCTCGTGATCGAACCCGAGCCCGGCGTGCGGCTGCGGCTGGCCATCCTCGAGGACCACTCCATCCTCCGCGAGAGCCTGACCGCGCTGCTCCAGCGGTGGGAGATCGACGTGGTGGGCGAGTTCTCCGACGGCGCGCGCTTCCTGGCGGAGGTGGCCGCGCTGCGCCCGGACGTGGCGCTGATTGACCTGGCCCTGGAGCCGGGCTCGTCGCTCTCCGGGTTGCAGGTGCTCGAGCGGCTGCGGCAGGGCGGCTGCTCTTTTCGGTCCGTGGTGCTCAGCTCGAGCAGGGAGGCCTCGAAGATCGACGCCGCCTATCAGCTGGGGGTGCACGCCTACCTGTACAAGCTGGACACCAGCGGCGAGCAGCTGGTGCAGGTGATCCGCGCGGTCCACCGCGGCGAGCGGCTGGCCCTGCCCCGCTCCGCGGAGCTGACCTTCACCCCCAGCGCCCTCCCGGCGCCCGCGGCGCTCGCTTCGCTGACCGTGCGGGAGCGGGAGGTCCTCGCCTGGGTAGGCACCGGCTTCGACAACCTGAAGATCGCCGCGCACCTGGACATCACCGAGCGCACGGTCAGCGCCCACCTCACCGCGCTCTACCGGAAGCTGGAGAGGGACAACCGGACCGAGCTGGCGCTGCTCGCCCGCGAGCTCGGGCTGCGCCCCCGCTAGCACACCTGCACCCCGCGCAGGGAGGCCAGGCCCAGATGCCCAGCAACCGGAGACGATCGAAATTGAGCATCTCTCCCATGGAGCTCGACGAACAAACGACGCGCCAGCTGCTCGAACGCCTCCACGCGCGGGAGAACGAGCCGGACGCGGAGGAGCTGGCCGAGGCGCCGGGCCCCTGGGCGAGGCGGCTGCGGCAGCACCGGCTGGAGCTGGAGCTGCAGAACGAGCAGCTCCGGGAGACGCAGAGCCAGCTCGAGGAGTCTCGGGCGCACTACGCGGACCTCTATGACTTCGCGCCGGTGGCCTACTTCACCTTCAACCGCGCCGGGCAGATCGAGAACCTCAACCTCACCGCGGCGCACCTGATGGGCCGCCAGCGCGACTATCTGATCGGCCGGCCGTTCGGCAGCATGGTGGCCCCGGACTCGCGGCGGGAGTTCCTGGCGCACCTGCGCCGGTGCCTGGAGACGCGGCAGCGGGTCACCCAGCAGCTGCAGCTGCAGCTGAGCGGGCGAGGCCAGATGACCGCGCAGCTGGTGAGTACTCCGCTGGGGGAGCACGAGAGCCCCTCCAGCTGCCGGACCGCCCTGCTGGACATCTCCGAGCTGGAGCGGGTGCGCCGGGAGCGCGAGCTGCTCCTGCGCAGCGAGCAGGGGGCGCGGGCCACCGCGGAGCTGCACGTGGGGCAGCTGGAGGCGGTGCAGCGCGAGCTCCGGGCGGCGGTGGCGGCGCGAGAGACCTTCATGGCGGTGGCCTCGCACGAGCTGAAGACCCCGCTGACCGCGCTCGCCCTCCACGTGGAGCAGCTCAAGCGCTCTCTCGCCGATCCGGCCCGGGTCGCCAAGGTCCCGGCGCTGGCGGACGTGCTCTCCCGGCAGATCCGCCGGCTCGCCTCCCTGGTGAATGGGCTGCTCGACGAGACGCGCGCGGGCAGCGGCACGCTCGGCCTCCAGCCGCGGTCGGTGGATCTGGTGGCGCTGGTGCGGGGGGTGGCCGGCGAGCTGACCAGCGCGCTGACCCGGGCAGGCTGCATGCTCGAGCTTCAGCTCGACCAGGCGCCCGTGGTGGGCCACTGGGACCCTCTGCGGCTCGAGCAGGTGGTCACCAACCTGCTCACCAACGCCGCCAAGTATGGCGCGGGGAAGCCCGTGAAGCTCGCGATCGCGCGCGAGGGCAACCAGGCGCGGCTGGTGGTGACGGACCACGGGATCGGCATCCGCCCGGAGGATCTGGAGCGGATCTTCGGCCGGTACGAGCGGGCGGTGTCCGACTCGAACTTCGGCGGGCTGGGGCTGGGGCTCTACGTCTGCAAGGAGATCGTAGAGGCCATGCATGGGACCATCCGCGCCTTCAGTGAGCTCGGTCAGGGCTCTCGCTTCGAAGTCCTCCTTCCGCTGTCTGGGTAGGGCCGTTGAGCGGGGGCCCCGTGAGGAGGCTCGCGTCCGCGGCGGTGGTGAGCATGCCCGTCATCACCCACTCCTTGAGCAGCCCGGCGTGCTGGCGCAGCGCCTGCGCCTTCTCCTCGAAGCGCGCCACCAGCCTGGGGTCCGCCCGGAGGGCCACCCGCAGCGCCATCGAGGCGCTCTCCTCGAGCGAGCGCACCGCCGCCCAGAGCGCGGCCTCGAGCGCAGCGCCTTGCTCCTGCACCAGCCCATCCAGGGAGAAGGCATGCCCCACGTGGCAACGGAAGCGCACGAAGCCGGACTCCTCGTGCTCCACCATGGAGCCGCTGCACTCGGGACAGGTGATGGCGGGGAAGGAGGCGGCCGGCGCGTCCCCGTTGGGGCCGCCGTCCGCCGGCCGCTCCGCCACCCGCGCGCCGGAGAGCTGGCGCAACAGCCGGCCCAGCTCCCGTGCGGACGCCTGGTGGTCGGCGGTCACGTGGGCGAGCGCGCTCCTGGGCATCCCATCGAAGAGGGCGTCCTCGGGGTCCTGGACGAGCGCCAACCCCCCTCGCGCCTTCACGGCGATCAGCCCGCGCGTCCCGCAGCTGAGCGAGCCAGAGAGGATCACCCCCATCACGCGCGTGCCGAACGCCCGGGCGGCGGTCTGAAAGAGAGGGTCCACGGCGGGACGATGGCCGTTGTCCTTGGGGCCACGCACCACGCGGACGAAGCGGCGCTCGAGCGTGAGGTGGTTGTCCGGTGGCGCCACCAGCACCCGGCCGAGCCGGACCTGCTCGCCGTGGACGGCGTGCGAGACGGGCAACCGGCAGCTGCGGGAGAGGACGTCCGGCAGCCGGCTCGAGTACTCGGCGGCCGAGTGCATGACGATGAAGACGGCGGCGGGGAGGTCTTCGCTGAGCTCGGCCAGCAGCGCCTGCAGGGCCGCCACACCACCGGCAGAGGCGCCGATCACGATGATGTCGCGCGCGGCGCCGGATCCTAGGTTGATGGGGTCAGGCATCTTTCCAACATGGGGACGACGCCCGGCGCCGGCATCGTCTGGAACTGCAGGTGCTGCGTTGCCGTTGGCCGTACAACGAGCTACAGCACCCGCTCCCACTCGAGGCGCCTGAGCTCCCTCCCTGAACAGGACCGGCAGAATGACCGAAGCGCCTTCGCAAGAGAACCCGCCCAACGCCGAGGGGCCTGCGCCCGAGGAGCCGCCCTCGCCTCCGCGCTTCCCGGTGATCGGCGTGGGCGCCTCGGCCGGGGGGCTGGAGCCGCTGGGAGCCCTGCTTCGCCGGCTCACCCTGAGCAACCTGGCCTTGGTGGTGATCCAGCACCTCTCACCCAACCACGAGAGCCTGCTCCCGGGCCTACTCGCCCGGCACACCGCAATGACGGTCCTCCCAGCCGCGGACGGGCTGCGGATCCAGCCCAACCACGTCTACGTGCTCTCCCCCGGCTCGGACCTGGCCATCCTGCACGGCGTCCTCCAGCTGATGCCCACCAACACCCAGGGCCGCCCGCACCTGCCGGTGGACTTCTTCTTCCGCTCGCTCGCGGAAGACCGGGGACGCCTGGCGATCGGCGTGGTGCTCTCCGGCACCGGGAGCGACGGCACGTTCGGGCTCAAGGCGATCAAGGCGGCCGGCGGGGTCACCTACGTGCAGGACCCCTCTACCGCGCAGTACCAGGGGATGCCGCGAAGCGCGCTGGAGAGCGGCTTCACGGACTTCTCGCTCCCGGTGGAGGGCATCGCGGACGAGCTGGTGCGGCTGAGCAGCCACCCCTACCTGGCGGGCAGCCAGCCACCGGCCACGGTCGAGGGGCTGTCCAAGGTGTTCCTCCTGCTCCGCTCGGCGTTCGGGACTGACCTCTCCCAGTACAAGTACAACACCGTGCAGCGGCGGATCGAGCGGCGGATGGCGCTCAACAAGGTGGAGTCCTTCGAGGACTACCTCCGGCTTCTGCAGACCAGCCCCGCCGAGCTGGGGATCCTCTACCGGGACCTGCTGATCAACGTCACCAGCTTCTTCCGGGACGGCGAGCCCTTCGATGTCCTGAGAACCAGCGTCCTGCCGCGGCTGCTCGCGCACAAGGAGCCGGGAGATCACCTGCGGCTCTGGTCCGCGGGCTGCGCGTCTGGGGAGGAGGCGTACTCACTGGCGATGGTGGTGCTGGAGGCGCTGGACGGGCGCGCCGCCGAGCTCAAGGTCCAGGTCTTCGCCACCGACCTGGATCACGAGGCGGTGGCGACCGCGCGCAGGGGCCTCTACCCGGCGAACATCGCGCAGGACGTCTCCGCGGAGCGGCTGCGGCGCTTCTTCGTCAAGCGGGAGGACGGCTACGAGGTCTCCCGCCAGGTACGGGATCTGGTGGTCTTCGCCACCCAGGACCTGACCAAGGACGCGCCCTTCTCGCGCCTGGACCTGGTCTCCTGCCGCAACGTGCTCATCTACTTGCAGACCGTGCTCCAGAAGAAGGTGCTGAAGATCATCCATTACGCGCTCAACCCGCGCGGCTGCCTGATGCTCGGCACCTCCGAGACCGTGGGCGATTCGCCGGATCTCTTCACCCTGCTGGACAAGAAGAACAAGCTCTACGAGAAGCGGAACATCGCCCACACCGCAGCCTTCGAGCTGACGCCGGGCGGAGTGGCGGAGCGGCTGCGCCCGCTCAGCCGCGCCCCAGAGCCGCGGCCGGCGCCCAGCGTGCAGAGCCTGGCGGACCGCAAGGTGCTCGAGCGCTACGGCCCACCAGGGGTGGTGGTGAACCAGCACCTGGAGATCCTCCAGTTCCGGGGTCAGACCAGCGCGTACCTGGAGCCCACCCCCGGCACCGCGTCGCTCAACCTGCTCAAGCTGGTGCGCCCCGAGCTGCACCTGGAGCTGCGCGCGCTGCTCCACAAGGTCCTGACCGAGGGAGCTCCCGCCACCGTGAGCCGCCTGAAGATCAAGGTGGGGGACTCGCAGCGCACGGTCTCCATCGAAGTGGTGCCGATCACCGACGGCGAGTCCGGGCTCCGGTGCCTGTTGGTCCTGTTCCACGATCCGGACGCCGCGCGCCCCGAGCCGTTCGCCGAGGCGACCCGGCCTCCGGCGGCGCTCACTCAGGAGGGGCGGCTGGAGGAGCTCGAGCGCGAGCTCACCACCACCAAGGAGTACCTCCAGAGCGTGGTGGAGGAGATGGAGACCTCCAACGAGGAGCTCAAGTCCTCCAACGAGGAGCTGCAGTCTTCCAACGAGGAGCTGCAGTCCACCAACGAGGAGCTGGAGACCTCCAAGGAGGAGCTGCAGTCCACCAACGAGGAGCTGAGCACCGTCAACGACGAGCTGCAGACCCGGATGGAGGAGCTGTCGCAGAGCAACGACGACCTCCAGAACTTCCTCGCGGTGGTGGACGGGCCGATCCTGATCCTCGGCAGGGACCTGAGGCTGCGCCGCTTCACGCGCAGCGCGGAGACGCTCTTCCGGCTGGAGCCGTCAGACGTGGGCAAGTCGCTGGCCGTGCTCCGCTCGGCGGCCCCCGGGCTGGAGCTGGAGCGGCTGGCGGCGCAGGTGATGGACCGCGGGGCGCCGCTGGAGGAGGAGTTCCTCTCCGACAGCCAGCGCTGGTACCGCGCGAGAGTGGTCCCCTATCTGAACGCGGAGCGCGCGGTGCGCGGGGTGATCGTCAGCATGGTGGACGTGGACGTGAGCAAGCGCCAGGCGGACCTGGTGATCGATACCACCGAGTACGCGCGCACGGTGCTCAGCGCCGTCCCGCTGCCGCTGCTGATCGTGGACGGCCACTTGCGCGTGGTCTGGGTGAACGCGCCCTTCTACCGCCAGTTCCCGCTGGCGCCGGAGGAGACCATCTCCGCCCGGATCGACGAGCTGGACAACGGACGCTGGGCCAAGCCCGAGCTCACCAGCCTCCTGACCGACGTCCTCACCCGCGGGAAGGCGGAGCGCGAGCTGCGGCTGACCCAGGACGGCCGGGCCCTGAAGCTCTCCGCCAGCTTCATCCCGGCCGAGGGACGCCGCCCCAAGCTGGTGCTCCTGTCCATCGAGGTCTCCTGAGGTGGGCGAGCTGAGCGTCCTCTCCCGCGAGCAGCTGGTGTCGCTGCGCGACCGCCTGACCGGGACGTCCGCGGACCACGAGAGCGCGGACCGGTTGATCTTCGAGCTCCAGCTGCAGCAGGTGCAGCTGGAGCTGAAGAACCGCGAGCTGGGTGACGCCCAGGAGCGGCTGCTGGCCTCCCACGCGCACCTGGCGGAGCTCTACGAGCAGGCGCCGGTGGGGTACCTCACGCTGGATCGCCACGGCCTCATCCGGCAGTGCAACCAGCGCGCGGCGGAGCTGTTCGGCGAGCGGGTGGACGCGCTGGTGGGGACCCCGTTCGCCAGCGTGGCGCGGCTCACCCGCAGCCCGGAGTACTGGGCCCATCTGAGGACCTGCTTCCAGACGGGCCGGCCCCTCACCGCTGAGCTCTGGGTAGGGCCGCAGGCGCGGCGCTGGGTGGCGCAGCTGATCAGCACGCCGGTGCTGGTGGCGGGCCAGGCCACCGTCTGTCAGACGGTGGTCTTCGACGTGACCGACCGCCACCGGGCGCAGGCAGGCCTGCGGTTCTTGAGCGAGACCTCGGCGCACCTGGGCGCCTCGCTGAACGAGCGGACGGTGATGAAGGAGGCGGCCGCGCTGGCGCTGAGCCAGCTGGCGGACGGGTGCCGGGTCACCCTTCGCGAGCAGCCCGCCGAAGAGGCCTGGGTGGAGCGCACGGCGGTGCAGGCGCTCGCCGGCGAGGAGGCGCGCGGGGTGGAGGCGATGGAAGCGCGATCCATGGCGAACGGTGAGCCGGAGGTGGCCGCCTACGCCGCCGGCGCGCTCCAGCGCGCGTGGGTCTTCCCGCTCACCGCGCGCGGAGAGGTGTTCGGCACCTTGGCGCTGCTCCACCTGCGGCCCAAGCCCCCCACCGTCCTCGCGGAGCTGGCGCTGGCGGAGGAGTTCGCCCGGCGCTGCTCGCTGGCGCTGGAGAACGCCCGCCTCTACGCGCGCGCGCGCGCCGCCATGCGCACCCGGGACGAGTTCCTGGGGATGGTCTCGCACGACCTGCGCAGCGGCGTCTTCGGACTGCGCCTGGGCATCTCCAACCTGCTCCAGGGGCATGGGCCCGAGTCGAAGCGCGCGGCGATGCTGCAGAACCTCTACCGCACCGTGGACTGGATGGGCGAGCTCATCTCCAACCTGCTGGTGGCCTCGGCGATCGAGTCCGGGCAGCTGCCGCTGGCCAAGGTGAGCTCGGAGGTGGCGCCGCTGCTCGAGGCCGCGGCGGAGCTGGTGCGGATCAACGCGCAGGCCAGAGCCGTGGCGGTGGCCGTGGAGTGTCCTGCCCTCCCGCTCCGGGTGCTGTGCGATCCCGCGCGCGTGGGGCAGGTGCTGCACAACCTGCTGGGCAACGCCATCAAGTTCAGCCCGGAGAACGGCGCGGTGGGGCTCGAGGCGGCGGCGGCCGCGGACGCCGCCGAGGTGATCTTCTCGGTGGCGGACACCGGCCCGGGCATCCCCCAGGAGCAGCTGCCCCACCTGTTCGACCGCTACTGGCAGGCGAAGGCGGGGGGCGAGCAGGGGGTGGGGTTGGGGCTCTCCATCGCCAAGTGGATCGTCGAGGCCCACGGCGGGCGGATCTGGGCGGAGACGGCGGTGGGGCGCGGCAGCCGCTTCCGCTTCAGCCTCCCTTGCGTCCCCGCTCCTCAAGCGGTGAGCTAGGGCGGCATGGGCAAGCGCCTCATCCTCAACGCGGACGACCTCGGCTACGACCCCGCCGTCACCCGGGGGATTTTGGAGGCCATGCGCCAGGGGGTGGTGAGCTCCACCACCTTCATGGTGAACATGCCCTCCTCGGCGGAGGCGGCGCGCGAGGCGAAGGGGCTGGCGGTGGGGCTGCACCTGAACCTCGCCCGCGAGCGGCCGGTGTGGCCCCGCTTCCCCGCGCCGCTCTTGCGCCCGGACGGCGGGCTGGACGAGGCGCGCGCGGGCGCGCTGCCCGCGGAGGTGGTGGAGCAGGAGGCCCTGGCCCAGCTGGAGCGGCTGGAGGCGCTGCTCGGGGCGGGCGCCACGCACGTGGACGTCCACAAGCACCTGCACCAGCACCCGGCGGTGCTGGACGGGCTGGCGGCGGCGGCGCGGGCCAAGGGGCTGCCGGTGAGGTCCATCAACCCGGGGATGCGCGCGCGGCTCGGGGCGCTGGGGGTACGCACCAACCCGCACTTCATCGGGGACGCGGGCGCCGAGGCGTACTGGACGCTGCCCCGGCTGCGCGAGCAGCTGGAGGCGCTGCCGGACGGGGTGACCGAGCTGATGTGCCACCCGGGCTACGCGCCGCAGACGCTGCGCAGCGGCTACTCGGCGCAGCGGGAGGTGGAGCTGGCGACCTTCGTCCACCCGGAGGCGCGGCGCGCCCTGGCCGAGCTCGGGGTGCAGGTGGTGGACTTCCGCGCGCTCTAGCCGCCCACCGCCTCGTCGATCGCGCGGGCGCTGGCGGCGGAGAGGCGCAGGAAGCGGATGCCCAGCCCGGGCTCGGTGGCGCCCTCGCCGCGGGCCACCCAGCGCACCTCCCCCACCGCCTCCACCAGCCCACCCGGGAGCCGGAACTCCAGGTGGACCTCTTTACCGATCGGTATGAATTGTTTGGTCGCGATGAACAGCCCGGTGCCCGAGAGGTCGGTCAGCCGGCCCTTGAGGTTGGTGCTCATCCCCCCGCCCCGGAACTGGACGTTGAGGGCGACCCGCTTGGACTGGCGACGAGTGTCAGCCACGGGCTTTGAATAGCACGACCCCTGCGCTAAGCAGCCGCAACACCCATGGGAAGCCAACCCTCCAAAGAGCTCGCCACCTTCGACAACCCCGCCCCGCAGCGGGACTACGAGATCGTCTTTGACTGTCCCGAGTTCACCTGCGTCTGCCCGATGACGGGCCAGCCGGACTTCGCCCGGTTCAAGATCCGCTACATCCCGGATCAGCGATGTGTGGAGCTGAAGAGCCTGAAGCTGTACCTGTGGTCATACCGGAACGAAGGTGCGTTTCACGAGGCGGTCACCAACCGAATTCTGGACGACCTGGTTAAGGCGTTGAAGCCTCGGACTTTGGTGGTGGAGGGAGACTTCTTCGTCCGAGGGGGAATCGGGACCTTGGTCCGCGCCACCTACGAGAAGAAGCCGAAGCGACGTTGAGTGGTAGGGCGGTGAAGGAGGCACGGCAGCGAACGCATGAGGGCGCTTCTTCCATCGCTCATCCTGTTCGTGTCCTCAGCGGTCGCCGCCCCGCCGCCGATCGTGTTGGTCGAAGGGCGCGTGGCGCAGTACCGCGAGGCCGCCGCGGCTGCGAAGAAGCACCTCCCGGGCGCCGAGGAGCTGGAGGTGGACGCGCCTGACGCCGGGCAGAAGCTGGCGGAGGCGCCGCTGATCGTCCCGGTGGGCCAGCGCGCGTTGGCGCTGGCGCGCGAGAAGGCGCCGAACACCCCGGTGGTCTTCTGCATGGTGCTGGGCGTGACCCGGGCCTCGCTGGCGCCCAACGTGACCGGGGTGCCGCTGGAGTCGGATCCGGCCGCCCTGCTCAACCACGTGCGGGCGATCGCCCCCGCGGCGAAGCGGATTGGCCTGGTCTTCAACCCCTCCACCAGCGAGCTGCTCTTCTCCGAGGCGAGCAAGGCCGCGGGTGCGCTCGGGCTGACGCTGGTGGCCAAGCCGGTGAGCACCGCCGCGGACGTGCGGGACGCCGTCTCCAGCATGGCCAGCTCCATCGACCTGCTCTGGCTGCCCGCCGACCCGCGGCTGTTCCCCAAGGAGCTGGTCTCGTTCCTGCTGAGCTTCGCCGCCGAGCGGACGATGCCGCTGGTGGGCTTCCTGGACAAGCTGACCGAAGGCGGCGCGCTCGCCTCGGTCAGCCCGGACTACACGGAGATCGGCGAGCGGACCGGCAAGCTGGCCGCGGAGATCTTGGCCAAGCCGGAGGGGAAGCGGGTGCCGCTGCCGCCGCCGGTGTTCGCGCCCGGGCACCTGAGCCTGAACCTCAAGACCGCCAAGACGCTGGGGATCGACATCTCCGCCAAGGCGCGCGAGCGGGCGAAGACGCTCTACAACAAGTAGCCCGCGTTCACCTGAAACTTGCGGCGCCCCGCTCAGCCCGAGCGAAGGCGAGGGCCCCCCGCCACGGCCGCTCGCTCGGGGGCCCTCGACTTCGCTCGGGCTGAGCGGAGTCCTCCTCCCAGGGCAAGTCGCTACTGCGGCTGGGTGCGGTCCATCACGTCCTGCAGGTGCTTGGCCTGATCCTGCTCGATCGCCTTGGCCTTGCCGCGGACGTTGTCCAGCGCCTGCTTGGGCTCGCTGGTCTGGCTGCGGTTCTCCACCGCGTGGTTGAGCGCGTACCAGGCGCCGCCCAGGACGACGACCGCGCCGAGGATGAAGACGAGGATCTTCCCCATTCGAGCTCTCCTGCTAGCGGCCTGCCTGCTGGAGCAGGGGCAGCCACCAGTGCTGGGTGAAGTAGAGCGCGGTGCCGCCGGCGGCGGCCGCGGAGGCCATCACCCAGCGCAGCTTCCTGCTGCGGCGCCCGAGCTTGCGGTCGAACGTGTCGATGAAGGAGAGCTCGCGGCGGGAGAGCCGGGCGAGCGCCTCGGTCTCGGTGATCCGGTTCTTGTGCTTGAGGAAGGCGACCAGCAGGGCCTGGTGGGAGATCTTCACCGTGCGGCCCAGATAGAGCTCCAGGTCGCGACGCATGTTGGCGGCGTCGAAGTAGCGCTCGGAGAGCCGGGTGCGCATGGCGCGGCGGATGATCCGGTCCAGCGCCGGCGGGACGTGCGGGGCCACCTTGAGCAGCGGCTTGTGCTTGCCGTCGCGAATCCGCGCGAAGACCTCGCCCGCGCTCTGGCCCACGAACGGCTTCTGCCCGGAGAGGCACTCGTAGAGCACCACGCCGAGCGAGAAGAGATCCGTCCGGTGGTCCAGCGGCGAGCCGCTCACCTGCTCCGGGGACATGTAGGACGGCGTGCCGATCGCCACGCCCTCCTGGGTGAGGGCCTCCAGCCCTTCGTCCTTGGCGATGCCGAAGTCCATCAGCTTCACCTCGCCCGCCTTCGTGATCATCACGTTGGAGGGCTTGAGGTCGCGGTGGATGATCCGGTTGAAGTGGGCGTGGTCCAGCGCGCTGGCCAACCGGGCGCCGAGCACGGCGGTGACGTCCGCCGGGAGCGGCCCTTCGCGGAGCAGGTCCGACAGCGTGGGGCCGTTGACGAACTCCATGATCATGAAGAGCGAGTCGTTCTTCTCGATCAGGTCGTACAGCGTGACGATGTTCTGGTGGCGGAAGGCGGCGAGCGCGATGGCCTCGCGGCGGAAGCGGGAGAGCGCCTCCTTGTCCTTGAGCGACTCGGGGAGCAGCTCCTTGATGGCCACCTCGCGCTGGAGGGACTCGTGGACGCCGCGGTAGACCGTGGCCATGCCGCCGCGGCCGAGCTCGCCCAGGACGCGGCAGGCGCCAACCTTTCGGGGCCTTGTGGGACTCTCCTTTGGGGTTGCCACGGGCCCGCACGCTAGCGCAGAAAGGGTCCCTGGACTCAAAGCCTTGAGCGCGGATACGGGACTGATTCGGCTGGAGCGGGCGGAGATTGGCTACCGCCGTCCCCTGCTGCCGCCGCTGGACCTCCATGTGCGCGCGGGCGTGCGCCTGGCCGTGCTGGGAGCGAACGGGAGCGGCAAGAGCACCCTGCTCAAGACGCTGCTGGGGCTCACTCCCCTGCTCTCCGGGCGGCTGCTCTTCCCCCGGGGCGGGCCGCCCCGCATCGGCTACGTGCCGCAGGCGCACCGGGCGGACCCGGTCTACCCGCTCACCGCGCTCCAGGTGACGCTGCAGGGGCGCTATGGGCGGGTGGGGCTGGGGCGCTTCGTGCGCAAGGCGGACCGGGCGTACGCGCGGGAGCAGCTGGCCCGGGTGGGGCTCGCCGCCGAGGCGGACAAGCCCTTCCGCGCGCTCTCCGGCGGGCAGCGGCAGCGGGTGCTGCTGGCCCGGGCGCTGGCCGGCGAGCCGGAGCTGGTGGTGCTGGACGAGTTCACCTCCGAGCTGGACCCGGCCGCCTCCGCCCGGCTCCTGGACGAGGTCTCCGCGCTCACCGCGAGCTCCAGCGTGGGGCTGGTCTTCGTGACGCATGAGATCTCCGCCGCCGCCGCGCACGCGCAGGAGGTGGCGCTGGTGGACGGCCGGCGCGGGCTGTTCCTCACCGGCCCGGCCTCGGAGCTGCTGACGGGCGAGCGGCTGACCGAGCTCTACGGCCAGACGGTGCGGCTGGAGCGGCGCGAGGACCGGACGATCGTCTACCTGGAGAGCGGGCGGGCCTGATGGGAGACGGCGGCGCGTTCGACTTCTGGAACACCTTCGGCACCTCGGTGATGGCCGGGGTGCTCGCCGCTGGGATGTGCGGCTTTCTGGGCTTCTTCGTGGTGGTGCGGCGGGTGGCGTTCGTCTCCACCGCGCTCGGGCAGATCGCCGGGCTGGGCATCGCCGCGGGCTTCTTGCTCGGCAGCTTCTTCGGCCACGACCCCCACGAGCAGACGCCGGTCTACCTGGACCCGGTGGTGATCGCGATCCTCCTCGCCGCGGCGGTGGCGGTGGCGCTCTCCTACGTGCCCAACGTGAAGCGCCTGGCGCCGGAGACGGTGGTGGCCTTCGTCTACCTCTCGGCCGCGGCGCTCACCTTCATCGTCTTGAACAGCCCGCGGATCGTCCAGGAGGCCCACGAGGTGGGCGATCTGCTCTACGGCAACCCGGTGGCGGTGCGCAACGAGCACGTCCACGAGCTGGTGGTGGCCGTGGCCTGCGTCGGCGTGAGCCAGCTCTTCCTCTTCAAGGATCTCCTCTTCATCTCGTTCGACCCGGAGATGGCGCGCACCCTGCGGCTGCCGGTGCGCACGCTGGACGCCGTCCTCCACCTGAGCATCGGCGTGGCGGTGGCCGTGTCCACCCGGGCGATCGGCGCGGTGCCGGTGTTCGGCTTCCTGGTGCTCCCGGCCGGCGCGGCCCTGCTCGCCACCGAGTCCGTGGCGGCGGTGCTGGTGCTCTCCACGCTCGGCGCGCTGGTGGCCGCGGTGGGCGGGTTCTACTTGTCCTATGTCACCGACTGGCCCACGGGCTCCATGATGGTGGCCGTGGCCGCCGCGTACTGGCCGCTCGCGGCGCTCAGCCGGCTGCTGCGGAGGCGGTAGAGCCCCGCTCAGCCCGAGCGAAGTCGAGAGCCCCGCGGCGAAGAGACCTAAGAGCGGAGGGCCGGCCCGCATCGCATGGGGGCATGGAGACGGCACGAGCGCCCCTCGACTCCGCTCGGGGTGAACCGGGGGCGCGAGCACCGGCACCCCTCGACTCCGCTCGGGGTGAACGCTACGGCGCCGTCGCCGGCCGCTTCGTCGCCAGCGCCTTCACCACTTCCGCGACGACGCCGCCGAAGTAGTCCTCATACGCCTGCCCTTCACCCGGCGAGCCCGGCACGCGGACCAGCGCGGCGCCGCCCTTGGACGCGAGCAGCTCGGTGGTGTTGGCCGAGTACCACTCCTCTTGGAGAATCAGCGGCACCTTGCGAGCGGAGATGACCCCGAGCACCTTGGCCACGTGGCCGGAGGACGGCGGCAGCCCGGGCTTGGGCTCCACGAAGGCCACCTCGGTGAAGCCGGCCCACTCGGTGAAGTAGATCCAGCTCTTGTGGTACGTGACCACCGGCGTGCCGCGGTAGGGCGCGAGCGCCTTCTCCCACTCGGCGAGCTTGGCCCGGAGCCGGTCCTCGAAGCCCTTGGCGTTGGCGCGGAAGAGCGCCTCGTGGGCGGCATCCAGCTGCACGAGCCGGTCCGCCAGCCCGCGCGCCACCTTGAGCGCGTTGGTGGGGTCCTTGAGGTAGTGCGGGTTGCCGCCGGGGTGGATGTCCCCCATGGAGCGGTCCAGCTTCTGCGTGGGCACCTCCTTCGGCTGCACCAGCGTGGAGGCGTCCAGGTAGCCGGGCTCGCCCTTCTGCAGCTTCGCGTTGCGGGAGCCGGTGATCAGCGTGGGCAGCCAGCCCACCTCCAGGTCCATCCCGTTGAGCACGAGCAGATCCGCGCGGGAGAGCTGGAGCACCAGGCTCGGCTTGGGATCCACGAAGTGCGGGTCCTGCGTGGGCTTGGCGAGCGTCTGCACCTCCACCTGATCTCCCCCCACCGCTCGGGCGAGCGAGGCGAGCTCGGAGACGGACGTGACGACCTTCACCTTGGCGAGAGCAGGAAGGCTGGCCAACAGGGTGGCCGCCAGGAGAGCGCGCTTCATGATCTTCCTCCGTTCGAAAAACTGACTAGGCTTCTGACCCTCATGGGCCGCGTCTTCGGGGTGTTGTTCGTGGCAGTGCTCGCCGCGGCGATCGGCGTGGGCGCCACGCTGTGGCTGCTCAAGGGGCGCCGGCTGCTGCCGGATCCGCCCTCCCTGGTGACACAGGTCCGGGAGGTGGCCCGGCTCGAGACGCTCGAAGTCAACCTGTACAAGAAGGTCTCGCTGGTCCCGGATCCGCCGGCCGCGGACTCGCTGTGGGGCGACGTCTTCAACTGGGCCAAATTCACCATCCGGGATCCGCACGGCAAGGCGATCGTCTTCGCCACCGCGCACCTGGGGCTGGATCTCCAGGCGCTGAGCGAAGACGACTTCCGCGTGGTGGGCCCGGACATCGAGCTTCGGCTGCCGCCGCTCAAGGTGACGGTGGAGCTGCACCCCGGCGAGACCGAGGTGGTGGGCTCCAACCTGAGCTCGGCCGAGACCGCGGAGCTCTTCGAGAAGGCGAAGAAGGCCTTCGAGGCGGACGTCCGCTCGGACCCGAAGCTGGCCGAGCGCGCCCGCAGCTCCGGGGAGCGGCAGATCCGCGCGCTGTTGATCACGCTCGGCTTCCGGAGCGTGCGGTTCGTTGACCGCCTGAGCGCGCCGAACCCGGGATAGCTCGCAGGAGCTCCCATCAGAAGCTGTGCGCCCCGTGCGCGCCGACGGCGAACTCCAGCGCCAGGAACGCCGCGTAGGTGGGCGCCGGGCGCCACGGCGAGAAGTCCGCCGAGCCCTGGAGCCGCAGCCTGGAGAACTCGGTGGGCCAGAACGTCACGTTGGCGCTCACCCGGTGGCGGTTCGAGGTCCACTCCGGGTCCAGCGGATCCGGCGCCCCGCTCCCCCCGCGCGCGGGCGTCCCCAGCTCGTAGCGGGCCGCCGCGCCCCAGCGCTGGGCGAAGCGCCAGAAGAGCTGCGCGTAGCCGGAGGTGTCCTGCAGCACGTCCCCGGCCACCTGGCGGCGCCGATGGAACAGCTCCAGCGTGAAGGCCACCACCGTGGTGCTCGCCTCGCCGATCGGCCGGTACTTCACGTAGAGGTCCGTGCCGTAGACGTCCGTCCGGTTGCGGTACCCGGTGGAGGACGGCCCGTTGGCCGCGGAGAGCCCCCACGCGAGCGACAGGTCGTCCGTGAGCGGGAAGAACTGCTCGAGCGCGAAGGTGAGCTGGAAGTCCAGCGGGCCGTGCACCCCGGTGTCGTCCGCGCCCAGGAAGCTGCGGGCGCTCCCCTCCCCCGCGGCGTCGGTGGCCGAGCCCACCAGCTCCACGTACCAGGGCAACGGCGTTAGCCAGGAGAGCTCCACCCCCAACCCACGGTTCCCCTCCCCGCCGAAGACCCGGCTGAGCGCGAAGGGCTGGTCCACGAAGTCCCACGCGTGCAGGTGGGTGGCGTTCTGCCGTCCGAACCGGGTGAGCAGCTTGCCCGCGCGCGCCTGAAGGCTCGCGGGGAGCGCCAGCGTGGTGGCGTAGACCTCTTCAATCTCCACGCCTTCGTCGTTGAAGACGAGGTTCGCGTCGAACCGCAGGTACGGATCCACCGAGGCGCCCACCGCCAGCTCCAGCTGCTGGAGGTTGAAGCCGTTGCGGTGCGGGTCGTGATCTCCTCCCTGCAGCGGCGCCTCCTGGGAGAAGGCGGCGAGCGCCACGTCCGCGATGAACGAGAGCTCCGGGTTGAGCGACTGCACCGCCGAGACGACTGGCGCCGCCGCGCGCTCCAGCACTCCCGGCTTCTCCGCCGCTGTCGCCGCCGCGTCCTGCTGCAGCGCCCGGTCGATCTCCGAGAGATCCTGCGCGGAGACGCCGGCGTCCGCGTCCTGCGCGCGCGCCCCCCCGCCGGCCAGCACCACCGCGAGCAGCAGTGCGCCCCTCATCGCTGCCCCGCCTCTGCCTGCTCCAGCGGGGTGGCCGCCAGCTGCGCCAGCACCTGCCGCGCGGCGGCCTCCGGGAGATCCGCCTCGTCCGCTGGCAGCTGCGCGAAGTCCACCCCCGCGAACAGCGCCACCGTGGGCGTGAAGGCGAAGCCCACCGTGGCCTCGGGAGGCGCGCTCCCGTCGAACGCGCGCTCCAGCGGTGACACCAGCGTGAGCTCGCCCGCGCCCAGCCCGACCTCGAGCTGGAACGGGCGGGTGCCCGCGAAGCGTGGCGGCTCCTGCGCGTCACTCACGGTGCCGCTCAAGGAGACCGCACCGATCGGCAACGTCACCTGCGAGAGCGTGGAGCGGGGCAGCGCGCAAGGGGCTTCGTCGCACAGCAGGGCGGCGCGCTCCCCGGGCACCAGCGCCAGCGGCGGCAGCGGCACCTCGGCGAGCGTCTCCTGCGTGTCTGGCGTGGTGGCGCGCGCGCCCTGCAGCGCGAGCGGCCCCAGCTCCAGCGTGAAGGTGGCGACATGCACCTCGTAGCCGAGCGCGGAGCGGGTGGCAGTGGCGTCATAGTGGCCGGAGAGCTCGCCGCCGAGCGCGCCATAGGGGTTACCGGGAGAGAACGCGCAGGCTGCGTGAAGCAGGCAGAGCGGAAGGAGGGCGGTGCGAACGGTCATCGAGGACCTCGAAGGGGGAAGCGGCGCCACGGGCCGCCCTGGAAGGCGGGCCCGCAGGCGTGGGGAAGAAGAAAGGGACGCCGGACGCGCTACGCGCGCGCGGGCGGCCCCTGCTCGGGCGCGGTCCGCCAGCGCGCCGGCGCCTCCACCATCCGCTGAGAAACCGGCGCGAGCGCGATCGGCACGGCGGTGACGGGCAGCGGCGTGAGGCAGACCTCCGTCAGCTCCGCCGGGTTGGAGCGCAGCTGGCAGGCGGAGCAGGTGCGGCCGTCATCCCCGTCCCGCACGCCGTGCCCGTGCACCGCGCCGAACGCGGTGGCGACGAGGACGACGAGCAGGGTGACGAGGGCCGTCAGACGCACGGGCCGAATCAGTACGCCTTAGCCCCCACCGAACGCAAGCGATTCGCCCTATTCAGGGGATCCGGCTGAGCACGCCGTCCGCGCCAAAGCGGAAGCGCCCGGGGATGCCGTCCGGCGCGGCGGTGAGCGTCTCCAGCCTGGCCACCGCGGCGGCGTCGTCCTCGCGGCAGAGCACCACCAGCTCGCGCGAGCCGAGCGCCACGCGCAAAGGTCCCCCGCCCAGCTGCTCGCGAAGCGTGTCGCGGATGGAGGTGAGCAGCCGCGCGCCGTCGTGGCCGTCTCCCTCGCAGAGCGCCCACAGCCCGGTGGGCTCCTGGGCCAGGCGGGGGTGGCCGTCGTGGATCTTCACGCGGCGGGGCAGCGGCGGGCGGGTCTCCAGGTTCTCGAAGGCGCGCTCGTCCAGCCGCTCCAGCGGGACCTTCAGCTCCACCAGGAGCGACTGCGGCACGTAGCGGACCAGCTCCGCGTGGTCGAGCACGTAGAAGACGGCCAGGCCGCCGGGGCCTTCGCGGCTCACCGCGCCGGGGACGCGGTCCGAGAACTCGCCGCGCCGGAGCACCGGCAGCACCTTGGAGAGCAGCTCCGCGGCGGTGCGCGGCAGCCCGGCGGTGAGCTCCGCGAGCTCCTTGGCGATCGCGTCCACCGCGACCTCCAGCGAGCGCGCCTCCTCCCGGTACGTGGTGTACATGGAGCCCAGGTCCACCCGGGCCACGTTCTCTTGGTCCAACCGGAGGATCAGCGCGTCCTCCTGGTGGGTGAAGCGCACGCCCAGCTCGCGCAGCCGCCGCTGCAGCGCGGCGCCGAAGGTGGCCGCGTCCACCAGCGCGGGCGCGGCGACGGAGTTGAGCTCCGCGGCGTTGAGCTCCTCGCGGAGCAGGCGCGCCTCGTCGTCGATCGGGTCCACCCGCAGCACGTCCTGGATCAACGTCCGCGCGCGCGTCAGCTCGCCCCGCCGCAGCGCCATCACGGCGATCCCCTTCATCGCCTCGGGGTCCCCGGGGTTGAGCCGGAGCGCCTCCTCCAGGGTCCGCTCGCTGTCCGCGTAGCGCTCCACTGCCACGTAGGCGCGGGCCAGGCCGAGCACCACCTGCACGTCCCGCGGGTGATCTCTGCGCAAGGTCTCCAGCAAGGGCAGCGCGATGTGCGCGTGCTCTCCGTTGATCAGCGCGTGCGCCAGCGCCAGCTTGAGGGTGGGACCGCCCTGCGCCTGCGCGGCGCGCCGGAGCAGATCCAGCTCCTCGTCGGAGAGGCGCTCTCCGCGCTCCACCTTGTGCCGCACACGTTCCAGCGAATCGTCAGCCACGGACGGAAGAGTGTACCCGCTTTGAAGGCGGCCCGCCCCGCGGAGCCCCTGGGTCTTTCCCAACCTCGGCGCCTGGCCTACGAGTGAAGCACCGGCAACTCCTGCGGCTCTTCCCCACTGTCCGCGGTGCGTGACAGGAAATCGTCCAGCGCGCCCACGTCGATCGGCTTGCGGAACACGGCGTCCACCAGCGCCAGGTTGTTGCGGTTCTGTCCGCGCACGTCCGCGCCGGTGACCATGGCGAGCCGGACGTGAGGCGCGCGCTCGCGCAGCCGCCGGGCGAGCTCCCAGCCACTCATGTCGGGCATCACCGCGTCCAGGAGCGCGGCGTCGAACGTGTGCTGATCCCAGAGCAGGAGGGCGGCGTCCCCGGCGTTGGCCACCCGCACCTCGTAGCCCTCCTCCCCCAGCACCTCCGCCATCATCCGGGCGTTGTCGAAGTCGTCGTCCACCACCAGCACCCGCCGCGCGTGCGCGACGTGCCGGGTGGGAGGCCGGGGCACCGGGGGCGGTGGCTGGCGCACGTCGCTGGGCTCGGCCGCGGGCAGGCGGAGCCGGAAGCGCGCCCCGTGGGTGGGATCTCCGCACGGCTCGCAGGAGAGCTCGCCGCCCCAGCGCTGGACCTGGTTGCGCGCCACCGCGAGCAGCAAGGACAGCTGCGGCCGGGAGGCACGCCCGCGCAAGGGATCGAACAGGCGGGAGAGCTCCTCCTCGCTGTAGGGCGGGCCGTTGTCCTCCAGCGTGAGCAGCGCCACGTCGTTCTCGGTGCCGGTGCGGATGACCGCCTTGCCGCCCGGGGGGAGCCGGTCGCGCACCGCCAGCAGCAGGTTGGTGACCAGCTCGCGCAGGAGCACGCGGTCGGCTCGCACCTGGGTGCCCGCGTGGAGCTCGGACTCGAGCTGGATGACGGGCTCAGACTGCGCGAACTCGGGGCGCGCCAGCTCCAGCGCCTCGCGCACCACCTCGTCCAGCGGCACGTCCGTGAGCTGCTCCTCCGCCCGGTTCACCGAGAACTCCTGCAGCCGGGACACCAGCTCGCCGATGTTCTTCACCGTCCGGTCCAGCGCGTCCAGGTGCTCGGGCTTGAACTCCTTGCGCAGCAGCGTCACCCGCAGGCGGATGACGTTGAGGAAGTTGTTGAGGGCGTGGGCCGCGCCGGAGGCCAGCTGCCCCAGCGCCTGCGTGCGGGTGCGCTGCAAGAGCCGGCCTTGGAGGCGGCGCAGCTCGTCGTAGGCGGTGGAGAGCTCGCGCGTCTTCTGCTTGCTCTCGGTGCGGTCGGTGAGCGTCTGCAGGACGCCCACCATCTCGGAGCCGGGGGACTCCTCCCAGATGGGCATCGCGCTCATCTCCAGGATCACCTCGTCCCCTGCGGGGCGGGTGATGGAGAGCGTGGTGCCGCGCACCGGCCGCTGCTCCTTGAGGACGTGCGCGGAGGGCAGGTCGGCCGCCTTGAAGGGCGTGCCGTCGGGGTGGCGCGCGTTCACCTGGGCCAGCACCAGCGAGAGCGCGTGGGCGCTGCGCCCGCCGAGCAACGAGCGCACCGGCACCCCGAGCAGCCGCGAGACCGCGGGGGTGGCGTAGGAGAAGGTGCCGTCCAGCTCGCCGAGGAGGATCCCCACGTCCACGTTCTGGAGGATGGACTCCATCACCGCCGCCTCGCGGAAGCGGACCTCCTCGGTGCGCAGGAGCCGCGTGTAGGCGGCCTCCACCGCGGCGGAGGCCTCCCCCATCAGCTCCGCGAGCAGCTCGTAGACCTCGGGCATCAGGGCGGGGCCGCGGCGGCGCGCGTAGAGGCGGATGAGGATCCGGTGGAGGATCTTGTACTCGCGGGCGAGGTCGTCCGCGTCGAACCGCTGGTCGTAGCGGGCGGCGCCGTGGGCGCGGACCGTCTCCGGCCACAGCCGCAGCGCCTCTTCGCCGCGCTCGCGCAACAGGCGCGCCAGCTCGGAGACCTGCGCCATCAGCGGCTCGCGCAGCTCGCGGCCGGGCAGCTCCACCTCCTGGAGCTCCGCGCGCAGCCGCTTGTACCAGAGGCGGACGATCGTCTCCTTCTCCTGCTCGAGGAAGTCCGCCAGCTCGTCGGTGGGGGCCACGCGGGACACGGTCCTACGCAAGCTGCCCACTCGGCGGCCCCAAGCAGCGGGCGGGCGGCCGAGCCCCGCTGAGGCAGACCGCAGGGCGGCCGCACCGCTTGCGGCCTTCTGTCTCCGCCCCCAGCTTGCACACCACAGATGGCGAGGGAAGGACGCACCGAGGAGAAGCTCGAGGGGTTGCCGCTGTCCGACACAGCGATGGCCCACTTGTATCGGGGCGAGCTTGGCCGCTCGGACCGGTGGCGGACGCGGCTGGACACCACCACCAACTGGGCGCTCACCACCACCGCGGCGGTCATCTCCTTTGCCTTCGCCAGCGCCAGCACGCCGCACGTGACGCTGATCGTGGGCGTCTGGATGGTGATGACGTTCCTGCTGATCGAAGCGCGGCGCTACCGCTACTACGATCTCTGGAACCGGCGGGTGCGCCTGCTCGAGGACGGCTACTGGTCCCCGCTGCTGCGGCGCGAGCCGGTGGATCCAGACGCCTTGAAGGAGCTGGCGCTGGAGATGGAGCGGCCGCAGCTGCAGCTCTCCTATTTGAGCGCGGTCTCCACGCGGATGAACCGCGCGTACGGCTCGCTCTTGATGGTCCTGTTGCTCGCCTGGTTCGTGAAGCTCTACTCGCACCCCGCCCCGCCGCAGCACTTCTCCGAGCTGGTGACGCGCGCCCACGTGGGCCCGCTGCCGGGGTGGCTGGTGGGCGCGGTGGTGACGCTCTTCGCGATCGCCTGCGCGGGGCTTTTCGCGTCCTCCTTCGTCTCCCGCGCGCCGCTGGGCGAGCTGCGCCCGCGCCCGCGCATCCGCCGCCAGTCGATGTGGGAGATGCTGTACCGCCCGTACGAGCTGCGCCAGCCGCGCCGCCGCACGCTCCCGCGCAGCCGCGAAGATGCCCAGCACTGATCGTGCCGGCGATCACTGTCCACTACTGCGCGGCGCAGCTGCGCGCCCCACCGAGAGTCTGCGCGCGCCCTTCCAGCACCCCGCGCGAGTGGCTATCTGAAGCCTGAGCCCGTTGAGAGGGGTGAGTCGTGGAGCAGCTCGAGCAGTCCGGGGATCAGCTGACCGCGTCCGAGAGGGCCGAGGACGCGCCGCCGGATCAACCCGGGCAGATCCTCGGGAGCTACCAGCTGATCGAGCTGATCGGCCAGGGCTCGATGGGGCGCGTGTACCTGGCCCGGCACCTGCGCCTGGGGCGCGCGGTGGCGCTGAAGCTGCTGCGCCCCGAGCACGCCCGCAACCCGGACCTGCTGCAGCGCTTCTTCCAGGAGGCGCGCACCGTCAACCAGATCAGCCACGAGCACATCGTGGAGATCTTCGACTTCGTGGACGAGAGCGCCGGCGACGGGCGCGTCTACTACGTGATGGAGCTGCTCCAGGGGAAGTCGCTGAGCGACCTCCTGGAGAGCGAGCCGCTGGCGGTCTCCCGCATCGCCGCGCTCGGCGTGCAGGTCTGTGACGCGCTGGAGGCCGCGCACCGGGTGGGGGTGGTGCACCGGGACATCAAGCCGGACAACCTCTTCGTGGTGAAGCGGCCGGGCGAGCCGGACTACGTGAAGGTGCTCGACTTCGGCGTGGCCAAGCTGACCTCGCCGCTGGAGGGGCTCACCCGCGGCCAGACGCTGGAGGGGCTGATCATCGGCACCCCGGACTACATGTCCCCGGAGCAGGCCCGCGGGCGGGCAGCGGACGCGCGCTCGGACATCTACGGCGTGGGGACGGTGCTCTACCAGCTGCTGTGCGGCCGCCTCCCGTTCGATGGCCCATCGCTCGGGGAGCTGCTCACGCAGGTGGTGCGCACGCCGCCGCGCGCGCTGCCGAGGCACACGGTGGCGGGCGAGCCCATCCCCGAGGCGCTGCGGGAGGTGGTGCAGCGCTGCCTGGAAAAGGAGCCCGAGGATCGCTACGCCTCCATGGCCGCGCTCGGCGAGGCGCTGCGCCCCTTCACCACGCCAGGCTTCCGGCCGGGCCGCTCCCGGCGGCGGCAGGCCCTGGCGGCGGCAGCCTCCGTGGCGGTGGTGCTCGCAGTGGGAGGGGTGGCGCGCTTTGGCCGCGGCGAGCAGACGCCTGGGGAGCCGCCGGCGAGCCCACTGCTGGAGGCCCACGCCGAGCGCGTCCCAGCGGCCCTCCCGGACCTCGTCGTCCCCGAGGCCCGCGCGGCGATCGCCGAGGCGCGCGCCACGCAGACCGTGCGGGAGCAGCCGGGCATCACGCTGCCCGCCGTGCAGCGCACGCGCGCGCCTCGCGCCGCGCGCCCGGCGAAGGCGCCGCTCAAGCCCAAGAGGAGCCTCGATGCGGTCATCGACCCGTTCGACGATTGAGCTTTTGGCGCTGGCAGCGCTGATCGCGTGGGCGCCGGCGGCGCTCGCGCAGGAGCGCCCCTCCGAGGCGGTGCGGGCCCTGGTGGAGAAGGGGCAGCGCGAGTACGACGTGGGCCGCTTCGACGCGGCGATCGACGCGTACTCCAAGGCCTACGCGGCGCAGCCGGTGCCCGCGCTCCTCTTCAACCTGGGCCAGTGCCACCGGCAGCGCGGCGAGCTTGCGCGGGCGAGCTTCTTCTACAAGCGGTACCTGGACCTTTCGCCCGAGGGGAAGAACGCGCCGGTGGCCCGCGAGCTGGTGACCCGGCTGGACCGGACCCTCACGGACGACTCGCCGCGCCGCGCGCCGCGGCTGGTGCCGCAGCGGGGTGAGCGGGCAGCGGTGGTGCCAGCGGAGGAGCCGCAGAGCCCGCCGCTGTACCAGCGCTGGTGGTTCTGGACCGGGGTGGGCGCCGTGGCCACCGCCACCGTGGCGAGCGTGGCGGTGATCGCCTCGCGGCCTCCGTCCGAGCGGACGCCCACGCTGGGCACCGGCAGCTTCCGTTGAACGGCCCGTTGTCGGATCAAGCAAGCTGAAATCCCCCCGGTCACCTCGAGCGTAGGCCGTCAGGCCGTAGTCGAGAGGCGGCACGCAAGGTCGGTTCGCCCAGAGGTGCTATCGGGATAGGGGGGCAGCCTCGCGGCTGCGCCCCCTCCCACACCACCGGACGTACGGGACCGTATCCGGCGGTTCGGCAGGTTGAGGTCATGTCGTCATCGGGTACAGCTTCATGCGGTGGAAGTCCTCGGTCGTGA
>JBGATB010000059.1:0-59964 GCA_044229415.1 Myxococcaceae bacterium
TACGCGAGCATCTCCTTGGCCCACTCCGCCCGCGCCGGGTCCCGGTGCCCCACCGCCGCCCGGCGCGGCGTGGCGTCATCGTCGATCACGTCAATGATGCAGTAGTCCGCCAGCGTGCGCGCCACCAGCTGGGCCAGCCGCAGCAGCGTGGCCTCGGGGTCGTCGAGCAGCTCGGTGAGCGCGCCGCTCGCCTCGACGATGAAGCGCAGGGTCGCCTCCGTGCGCCGCTGGTCGGAGACGTCCGTGAGCGTGATCAACCACTCGCGCAGCACGCCGGTGCGCGCCATCCGCGGCGTGGCCCGCGCCACCACCTGCGCGTAGCTGCCGTCCGGCCGGCGCAGCCGCAGCTCCTGCTCGAAGCGCCGGCGCGCGCCCAGCGCGCTGCGCCAGGCCGCCTGCGCCTTGGCGCGATCCTCGGGGTGGACCCCCGAGAGCCAGCCCTCGCTGGTGTCGCCGAGCAGCTGCTGCGCCTGCGCGTTGGCGTAGAGGACCTGGCCCTCGGCGCTCAGCGAGAGCAGGCCCTCGCCGGACAGCTCCAGCGCCTCGAAGAGATCCGGCGCCTCGAGGTCCGTCTTGGTCCTGGCCGTGCGGCCGTAGACGCCCCGGCGCACGCTCTTGCGCCCGCCGCCATTCCCCATGCCCACACCCCTTGCAGGGCGATTTAACCCCTGGTGAAGCGACGCAGGAGCGGCTGCGAGGCCACGCCCGTCCGGCCGTCCACCCGATGACGACGGGGGCTCCCTACGGACCGGCGCAACGCGCCCGGACGTCCTCCGCGGCGGACGCATGCTCGGCAGGAAGCCCGTCGAGCAGCTGCAGCGCCGCCGCGCAAAGCCCTTGCTCCGCGCTCACCTGCGCGAAGAGCAGCTGGAGCGCCGCGCCGCGGGGGTAGGTGGAGAAGCCCTCAGCCTCGAGCTGCGCGAGCAGGGTCAGCAGCGCCTCCGTCCGACCCGCCGCCCGCAGCGCCTCCGCCAGCGCCACCTTCACCTCGCGCGCGAGCAGGCCGGCAGGGAAGCGCGCGCGGTGCTCCTCCAGCGTTTGCACCGCAGCCGGCGCGTCGTGCCCTTTGCGCAGCTGGGTGAGGGCCAGGGAGAGCAGCCGGGCTTCCTCGGCCAGGGTGTCCGGTGCAGCAGCGCCGACGGTCACGGGGCGCGCAGTCTCGCCACCATTCAGCCCGAGAGGCTGCGAACTTTTCGGCCCGGTGCCCCCACCGTTCACCCCGAGCCCCTCGGCTGACGCTCGGGGCAGGCGCAGTCGAGGGGCGGCACTGAGCGCGTGATTCTGCACCGGCGTTTCCCCGTTCTCCCCGAGCGAAGTCGAGGGGCGCCTGTGCTCTCGCCCCCCGAGCGTTAAGGCCTCGAGTTGAGCGACGGCACTGGGCGCGTGCTCCACGGCGTCGGCGGGCTGCCCGGCCACGTCGCCGTCGCCGTCGCCGTCCACGTCCACGTCCACGTTCACGTCAACGTTCGTCTTCGCGGCCGTTGGAGGAGGAGCGGGCGCTTCAGGGCGGGGCAGGGCGAGCCAGAGCAGGCCGCCGGCGGCGGACACCAGCAGCGGGACCTTGAGCCAGGCCCAGGGGGAACGCAGGAGAGCGCGCGCCTTGGCGCCCTGGAGCAGCGCCGCCAGCTGCTCCGGGGAAGACGGGCTCACCTCGGCGGCGGCTCGCAAGAGCTCCGCGGCGGCCTGCTCGCGGGGGCCGTTCGCGGCGCCGTCCGTCCAGCGGGAGGGCGCGCTCATGACGCCGCCTCCTGCTTCGCCAGCCGCTCCAGCAGCTCCGCGCGGGCGCGGTGCAGCCAGACCCAGACGGTGGCCACCCGCGCGTTCATCAGCTCGGCGATCTGCTCGCCGGTCTGCTGCTCCATCTCGAAGAGGATGAGCGCGGTGCGGTGCCGGTCGTTCATCCCGTCCAGCGCCGCGTAGAGGCGGCGGCGGGCGTCCTCGCGCTCCAGCGCGTCCGAGGGGAGGCGCGCGTCAGGCACGTGTCCGGCCGTCTCCTCCGCGCCGCCGCGCAGGAAGCGCCGCCAGCGCAGCCGCCGCCGGTGGTGGCGGATGACGTTCCGGGTGATCCGGTAGAGCCAGGTGGTCAGCGAGCCGGTCTCCTCGCGGAAGCTGGGCAACCGGCGGGAGACCACCACGAACACCTCCTGCACCACGTCGTCTCGATCCACGGATGGCCCGCCAAAGCGCGTCGCCCAGCGCTCCACCGTGGAGGCGTGCTGGCGGAACACGCTGTCGAGCGTGAACGGCGCCACCCGCGGCGCCACCGCCGGCTGCACTCCCTCCATGGGCTTCACTGGCGCGCTCATGACGCCGCCCGCCCCGGACCTTTCACGGGCCCCTCAACCATGCGTGAGCTCGAAGCAAAGGCCCGCGCCGATGAAGGCCTCCACCAGGGGCAGGGAGGCGGAGGCGCTCGCGCCGCCCACCACCAGCGTGCGCTTGAGCGGCCACACCACCGCCTGCAGCCCCAGCCACGGGCGCAGGCGCCCGCTCCCCAGCGTCGCCCGCGCGCTGTAGCCCGCGCCCAGCTCCGGCACCACCGCGGAGAGGTCCTCCTCGAAGCCGCTGCCGCGCAGCGCCAGCGCCCCGCCGAGGACGTGGAGCTGCAGCTCGAAGCGCGCGCCCAGCCCCTGGAACGCGCGTCCAAACGCCAATTCCACCGCGGCGCGGCTCGCCGCCGCCGTACCGGGCGCGAGCGGGACCTGCCGCAGCGCGCTGCCGAACGCGCCGGCGCTCAGCCTCCACGCGCCCGGCGCCAGGGTGACGCTCAGCGCCGCCGCGCCCCCGCCCAGGTCCGCGGAGATGAACGCGGCCGCGGAGAGCTCCACCGGCACCTTCTCGGCGGGCGGCGCCGGCGGCGGCGCCTCGAGGCGCTGCAGCGGCACCCGCGCGCGCGGCCGCGAGCGCAGGTCGACTTCCCAGGCGGCCACGATTGCCGCCACCGCCGCGGCGCGATCCGCGCAGGGTGCGGAGGAGCGCAGCGTCCGCTCCGCGAGCACCGCCCCGTCCGCGCCGCGCAGCGCGAGCGCCACCCCTTCGTCCTCCTCGAGCGCGCGCAGCTCCAGCGCGTGCGGCTCGCCTTCGGGCGGGAGCAGCGCCTCCAGCGCCGGCGCCACCGCCTCCGGCGTGGGACAGCGCGCGTCGCCAGAGACGGACACGGCCGCGACCGCGGCACCCAGCGCGATCGAGGCGAGGAGCATCTCGCACGCCTCTACCAAAGGCGGCCACCGGCAAACAAATGGGCGCCCCACGTAAGGTGCGCCCGCCGAGCCGTCATGAGGGAGCAAAAGGAAAACCCATGCGCACGCGCTCCACCCTGAAGCTGACGCTGCTCTCATGCTTGCCGCTGCTCGCGGCGACGCTCACCGCTTGCCCAGTGCCGATCGAGGTGGGCCGCGTCTCGAAGCTGACGCTGTGCGACCCCGACACCGGCAGCTGCGGCGATGAGCTGACGGTGCTGTTCGGCGACGTGCGGGTCGGCCAGAGCGTCACCCGCGCGGTGAAGGTCAAGAACGAAGGGCAGGCGGGGGCCATCCTCTCCGTCCAGAGCGACTCGCCCAGCTTCATCGTCGGCGCGCGGTCGCTCCAGCTGAGCGCGCAGGGCGAGGCCGTCTTCGACGTGACCTTCACGCCGGGAGCTCTCGGAGAGCGCGTGGGCAAGCTGGCGATCCACAGCGCCACGCCCGGCTTGAAGCCCGAGCCCCTCACCCTGCGCGGCCGCGGCATGGCCTCCATGGCCTGCGTCAACCCCACCGCCATCGCCTTCTCGCAGCAGGTCCTCGGCGCTCAGGGAACCGCCGGGGTGGAGCTGCGCAGCTGCGGCAACCTGCCGCTCGCGCTCGGCGAGCTCTCCATCCAGGGCAGCGCGTTCTCCGTGGCGCAGGGGGCCCAGGCGCCGCTGCCCCTCTCACTGCCGCCGGACACCGTCCTGCCGATCAAGGTGGCCTTCCGCTCCACCACGCCCGGGGACTTCGCCGGGATGCTCGTCCTCGGCACCGACTCGGTGTTCACGCCGATCGTCCAGGTTCCGCTCACCGCGAGCGCTCGGACGCAGCCGTGCCGGTTGGAGTGGACGGCTACGCAGCTGGACTTCGGTCAGGCCTCGCCCGGCCAGCGCGCGACGCGGGACGTGAAGGCGGTGAGCAGCGGCCCCGGTCCCTGCAAGGTCGAGCCGCCGGTGCTGGACGGCGCGGCGCGGGCCGCCGGCTTCGCGCTGGAGGGCGCGCCCACCGAGCCCATCCTGCTCGAGCCGACGCGCACCTATGGCTACCGGCTCGTCTATGCGCCGGTGGACCTGGTGGGGCCGGACACGGGCACCTTGCGCGTGTCCTCGGATGACCCGGTCAGCCCGGCCGTCCTGCAGCTGCTGGGGACGCCGCGCGCGCCCAACGGCTGCAGCCTCACCCTGCTCACCGCGCCCGACGCGGACGGCCGGCTGCTGGATTTCGACACGCAGGCGGTGGGCTCGGTCACCGAGCTGGTGGCCACGTTGATCAACGTCGGCACGGCCCCCTGCCAGATCTCCCAGGTCACGCTCGGGTCCAGCGTGGACACGGACTCCTTCTCGCTCACCACCAGCCCCGCGCTGCCGGCCACGCTCGCCAACGACGAGGTCTCCAGCGTCCGCGTCTCGGTGCGCTTCTCGCCAGGCGCCGCGGGCACCTGGCTGCCGTCTGCCAACTTCTTCCAGGTCACCACGGACGAAGGTGGCCCCACCGAGTGTGACGGCAGCGCCGGGTGCAAGCGCGTGCGCATGGCCGCCGCCGCGGCAGCCGCTGCCCCGTCGCTCGGGATGGTGCCCTCCACGGTGGACCTCGGCCTGGCGACGCTCGGCTGCCACAGCCGGCCCCGCGCCATCACGCTGCTCAACACCACGCCGGCGGTCCTCACCGTCACGAGCGTGACCGCCTCCGCCGGCTTCACGCTCGTGGCGCCGCCGGCGCTGCCGCTCACCCTCACCAAGGGCGAGCTCGCCGCCTTCAGCGTGCGCTTCAAGCCCACCGCGGCAGGCGCCGCCACCGGCACGCTCACCGTCCAGCACTCCAGCGGCGTGAGCACCGCCGCGCTCAAGGGCACCGGGACGGGGGTCACCGCCACCGCGGACACCTTCACGCAGGGGAACGCCGGCTTGGCGGACGTGCTCTTCATCGTGGACAACTCCGGGTCCATGCAGCCCTCGCAGGCGGCGCTCGCCGCGGCGGGCCCGGCCTTCATGCAGGCGGCGGACGCGCGCGGCGGCAACTACTCGCTCGCCGTCACCACCACCGACATGTGGTGCAGCGGGGACTCCGAGTGCGGCCGCTTCGTCCCCACCAGCGGGCCGGGGCCGAAGGTGATCACCTCCACCATGCCCAACCGCGCCACGCTCTTCGACGCGTACATCAAGCGCGGCGTGCTCGGCTCCGCGGTGGAAGAGGGCTTGAGCCCCGTGCTGCGCGCGCTCTCCCCGCCGCTCTCCAACGGCCTCAACACCGGCTTCCTGCGTCCGCAGGCGAAGCTCGGTGTGGTGGTGCTGACGGACGAGGAGGACCAGTCCCCCGTCTCGCTGCAGAGCGTCCCGAATCTGTTGTGGGCGCTCAAGGGCTTCACTGGCCCCACCGAGCGGGTCCGCTTCCACGCGATCATCCCGAAGGTCACCGCGGCCAGCTGCCTCGTCCCCAGCAGCAACGCCCGCTACCCGGCGACGGTCGCGGCGATCGGCGGCCAGAGCTACGATCTCTGCTCTCCCAGCTGGAACGCGTTCGCCGCCAGCATCGCGGATGACCTCTTCCAGCTCCCGCGGCAGTTCTACCTCTCGCGGCCGCGCGCCACCGGCCAGGCGCTCACCGTGAAGGTGAACGGCGTCACCAAGACGGAGGGCACGCACTACACCTACGACGCCGGCCCCAACGCGATCACCTTCCTCGCCGGCTCGGTGCCTACGCCCGGGCAGGTGGTGCAGGCGAGCTTCTCCGCGCTCTGCACGCCGTAGCGTGGCTAAAGGGCCGCCAAGGGTGCGCGGCGCGACTCCTCGAAGAAGACCTCGGGGGCCACCACCTCCCCCGAGGCCAGCAGCTTCGCCGGCACCTGGTAGTACCGCGCGGTCGCCGCGGGGCCATCCAGCTCCAGGACCGCAAAGGCGTGGTTGTCCACCACGCCGTCATTGCCCAGCCGCGTCCCTGGCAGCAAGCGCGGCGGGGCGCGCTCTCCGGCGGGGAGCACCAGGCCGGCCACGGGGGCGTTGACCTGCTCGTTCACCAGCCGCGGGACGGCGCCGGCGCCGATGCAGCGGCCGGCGGAGAGCCCAGCCCAGGGCTCGAAGAGCAGCAGGTTGTGCTCGTGCCCCCAGAACCACCAGCTCACCTTCTCCAGAAGGCCCTGAAGCGAGTCCTGCAGCGCGGGGTTGACCGCCGGCCACCTCCCGGCCACCCGGCCGGCGCCCTCCCAGGAAAAGTACGGGTGGTGAGAGAGCAGCACGGTCCCGCCGTTCCAGCGCTCCAGCTTGTCCCGCTGCCATTGCGCCTCGGACGGCTCGAGGTACGTGAGCTCCTGGTGCGCCTGGTTGGGGTCGCTGTCGTGCAGCCCGGTGTCGAGCGCGAGCAGCTGCCAGAAGCGGGTCCGGAGCGAGAAGTAGCTGGCGGGCTGTCCCAGCGCCTCCAGCAGCTGGAAGTAGCCTGCGCCTCCCGAGTACCGGTCGTGGTTCCCGGAGAGCGCATAGACGCGCGGTGGGTGCGCTCCGAAGACGTCCGTGAAGACGTCGAGGAAGTGCCGGCGGACCTCGTGAGGCGTGCCCGAGTAGTAGATGTCCCCCAGGTGGAGGATGGCGGTGGGCGAGAGCAGCGCGATCTGCTCGAGCAGGGTGCGCGCGGCAGGAGTGCCGGTCCCCCAGTCGGCGATCAGCACCACCGTGGCGCGGTCGGGAAGTGGGGGGAGGATGAAGTCGTCCAGCCGCTGGTGCCGCACGTAGACCTGTCCGTGATGCGAGTGGATGAACCGCTCGTAGGTGAGCAGCGTTTCAATCCAGAGCGGATCGCAGGAGGCGAACCGGACGTCCGCGCGCAGGCGCGCCGCCGCCGCCGCGTCGCCGCGCGCCAGCGCGAGCGCCGATCGCACCGCCAGCGCCGCGCAGCGCTCCAGCGCCGTGCTGCGCGACAGCATGCGCGGGATCGGCAGCGGTTCGCCCAGGGACTCGCCCACCGCCCCGACCAGAGCGTCCATCGCCGGTTCGCCGTCGTTGAGGTGCGTGCCGCGGAGCCGGGAGAGCGTCCCGTGGAGCGCCGACTGCAGCACGGAGAGGCCTGCATGGCGGACGGTGGCGATGGCGCGCGGGCGCACGAAGCGGCCTTGCACCTCACCGGCCCAAGCGCCGGAGAACTCCTCTGCGGCGCCGCCGCCCTCTCGCCGCCGCGCGCATGCGCGCCTGGAGGAGCCTGCCCGCCGTCAGCAGGGCCACCGCCGCGACCAGCTGGCCGCCCAGGATGATCCGGTTCACGTCCAGCGCGGGCCGCCAGCGGACCCGCCTCCCGGAGATGACGTACGCACCGGCCGGCCGGGCGGACAGGCTGTAGCCTGCGCCCATCCCGCTGCCGCGCTCACCCGGCGCCGTCCCGCCACCACCCCCCGCGGCGCCGCCCAGCCGCGCCACCGGGATGATCATCAGCTCCCCTGAGCGGATGACCTCGCCGAACACCCGCTGCACCCCGAGGTTCTCCCGCGTCTTGTCCAGAAGCTCGCTCACGTCCATGTCCGCCTCCGGGAAGAATCTGCGGTCGCGGGCGCGCCCCGGCCCGGCTGACCGCTTGCCGCAGCCGAACACCTGGCTCCCTCCGGGACGACCGGCGCCTCACGGGTCGTACGTGGTACGGTCACCACACCGAAATCATGAGAATTCGCTTTTTACCCTGCTTGGTTCTGTCGGCGTGGGGTTGGACTTGTTCTCGCCCGCAGGCCGTACCGGTCGAGGATGTCTGCCGACCGGAGACCTGCACTGAAGGCGGCAGAACCCGCTGCGCGACTTGGGAGGGGACCCCCGTCTGCCTCTGCGCGCTCGACCGCTACGAGCACGACGGCGCGTGCCTTCCACGCGGGCCGTGCGCCCCCAATCCCTGCGTTGAGGTGGGGCGTCGGGTCTGTTCCGACCTCGCCGGCGCGGTGAAGTGTTCCTGCGAGGCTGGCTACCTGGAGCTCAGTGGGGCCTGCGTGCCTGATGAGTCCTCCTTCGCGCGCTGTGATCGCCTCCCATCGCCCTCGGACGATCCTTTCGAGCCGGATGACTGCCCCGCGCGAGCGACGGACTTGGTCCCAGATGCAGGCCTGGTCACGGCCCATACGCTCGCTCCGGCGGGGGACGTCGATTGGTACCGCTTTCAGGGGCGCGCCCAGCAGACCTATTCGCTCGTCGCAGCCAGCCAGGAGGCCGCGCCGCTCTACCTGGATGTCTTCACCGCCGACGCGGGCGCCGTCGTGGCGTTCGACCACCGAGGGGAGACGATCAGCGAAGTCGCCCTCCGCGCGCAGCAAGATGAGCCCCTCCTCGTCCGAGTCCGCCCGCTGCGCGGCAGCGACGTGACGCGCTACTCATTGGCGCTGCGCGAGCTCGGCCGCGACGACTTCACGAACACGGTCGCAGATGCACTGGACGTTCAGCTCGGCGCGGAGCTCTCAGGCCGCATCCAGTACGACGGCGACGATGACGTGGTCTCCGTGAGCCTGTTGGGGACTCAGCAGCATGAGATCTCGATCGCGACCACGGGACCCAACGAGCTCGAGCTGGCGCTGCTGGCCAGCAACGGCCAGGTCCTGCGCACCGTGCGAGGCCCGTCCGCGAGCCTCTTGCACCGCGCGGCGGTGAATCAGCGGATCTTCCTGCGGGTGCGGCCGGTGACCTTCGTCAAGGAGACTTCGTTCACCCTTCGAACCCGCTCGCTCGGCGTCGACGACGCCCCGGATGCTCTCCAGCAGGCGACGCCCATCCAGGGCTTCGGTCAGACGAACGCGGGCGTGTGGGAGCGGTTGGGCGATCTCGACGCGTTCCAGCTCACCCTGACCGCCGGACACGTCTACTACGTGCGCTGCGCTGCCCCGACGAGCTTCTGTGGAGTGCGAATGACCAAGGCGGATGGGGCGGAGCTCTTCAACCTGGGGCTCTACGCGCAGCAGTGGTACGCGTACGAGGCGCCGCTCACGATGCCGGTCTACGTCACGCTCTCCGGTCCCGCGCTCGGAACCTACACCTGGTCCCTCAGCGATCTCGGTTCCGATGATCACGGCGACTCGACGGACAACGCCACCACGATTCAAGCCGTAGGGACCGCCATCTCTGCGCGCTTCGAGAAGCCATACGACTACGACGTCTTCCGGCTCGCCGCGGTGCCGCAGCACGTCTATCACTTCGCAGTGACCGCCAAGCCGATGCCGGAGCTCCCGGTGGCGCCGAACGTCGGCTTCATCGTGCTCAACGCGAGCGGAGCGTCCGTGTCGGTCCCGGGCGCCTCGCTCAAGGCGGGCTTTCGGGCCGAGAGTCAGGGGCCGTACTTCATCCGTGTCACCAACCAGAGTGGCGGACCTGCGCTCTACGACTTCACCCTGACGGACATCGGGTTGGACGATCACGGAGACACGGTGGCAACCGCGACGGCGGTGACCACCGCGGCGGGCGTAACGGGGAGCCAGTCGTTCTCGGCCGACGCTGACTACTTCGCCGTCACCGGAACGCCGGGGCGGATCTACCGCGCCGAGCTCACCTGCTCCGGCGCCACCGCGTGCGGGTTGGCCTTCCAGGACGTTACCGGTACCCGCGGGGGCTACGGCATCGGCTCCGTGACGTTCCTCGCCCCAAGCTCCGGACCGGTCTACGTCGTCGTGTGGGGAGACAACGACCACCTCGGTCCCTACACGCTCAACTTCATCGACGTGGGGGTGGATGACCACCCGGATGGGTTTTCCGGTGTCGCTGCCGTGCCCTCGGATGGGTCTCTCTTCACTGCCCGGACCGACTACCAGGGAGACGCAGACACCTTCTCCTTCTCTACCGTCGCCCAGCACTTCTATCGAGTTCGGGGTGCTGGCTCTCCCTTGGGGCTTCAGCTCGAGGTGTTCTCTCCGCTCCAGAACCCGCTCGGCTCGAGCTCCGATGAGGTGGAGCTGCGCGCCGCCGCGGCCGCCTCCCACTACGTTCGCGTCTCCTCGCAGCAGGTCGCCAGCTACGAGCTGCGGATCGCGGATCTCGGCGTGGACGACTACGGAGAGAGCTCGGCCACCGCGCCGACGTTGGTTCCCGGCACGCCCACCTCCGGCACCCTGCAGATCGCCCGAGACGAGGACGTGGTGAAGATCCAGTGCACGGGTACGCCTCAGCGCCTGACGCTGGGACCCACGCAAGGCATTCAGGCCACGCTGTACGACCCCAATGGGCAGTACATGGGCAGTGCGACCACTGGGGGCTACGTGGACTTCAGCTGCTCGCCAACGCTCGCGTACTGGGTGCGGATCACCAGCTACTACGCGACCGGAACCTACGGATGGCTGGTTCAGGTGGACTGAGTGGCTGGGTCACGCCGCCTGCGCCGAGCCGTTGTCGGGAGCAGGGACAGCAGAGCAAGGACCGGAACGAGTCCCTCGCTGCTCTGACATCCGGCAGCCGTGGGGGCGCAGCCTTCGTCCGTCACGCCATCGCAGTCGTTGTCTTGCCCGTCACAGCGGGTCTCCACGCTCTCGTAGGCGTCCCCGTAGTCAGCGGCAGTGCACGCGTGCCAGCCGTCCGCGCGGCACGCCGCCGCGGGCTTCCGGATTCCCGCGCACACACCCAGCTTCCGCTCGCACGCCAGCGCGAATTGAAGATCCGGATCGTCCGCGTCCGTGCGGCCGTCGCAGTCGTTGTCGAGCCCGTCGCAAGCGGTCTCCACCGCCTGGAAGCTGGGGCCGTACTCGGCGGCCGCGCAACTCGCCCAGGCTCCCGACTGACAGACCGCTGCCTGCGCGCCGCTGCACACGCCCAGCTGGCGCTCGCACAGCGGGCCGACCGCATTCTCGTCAACCTCCCCGTCGCAGTCGTTGTCGAGCCCATCCGCGGTCTGGCACTCCACGGGTTGATACAGGGCTGGATACTCGCCGGGGCCGCAGGCCCGCCAGCTTCCCCCGACGCAGCTCGAGGCGGGACGCGCTGCCCCTGAACAAATGCCAAGATCGAGCTCGCAGCCGCGGTCGATGACGAGCTCCGGATCCGTCGCGTCCACCCGCCCATCGCAGTCGTTGTCGAACCCATCGCAGAGCTCGCCGGCACCGGGCTTCACCTGCGGATTGGCGTCGTCACAGTCGGATGCGTTGAAGACCACGTTTCGTTGGAGGAAGGGACAGGGGGCGGGCTTCGCGGCGCTTCCGAACCCGTCGCCGTCCTCATCGAGGAACGCCTGGAAGGGCGTCAGTACCGGGAAGGACATGACCCGGAGGAGCAGATCCTCCCCCGGCTCCGAGCCGGTCGGCGTTGCAAGCGCGGCGCGACTGCCGCCGAAGGACGCCCGCGCCGCCGCGTGGCACGGGTCGAGCCCGCGTCCCGCCGAGACGACCATCACCTGTGTACCGAGCGCATTGGAGGAGAGCGAGATCTTCACCAGCGCCGGTAACAAGGGAGAGTTCGGTTGGGTCAGACAGGACTTGACGCTGCCGGGGATGAGGGCCGCAGCAGTGCCGCCATCGACTGCCGTGAACTGCACGCCGACGGGTTCGACGTACGCCGAAAACATCGCTTCGACGGCGTAGGGGTACAACTCGGCCTCGGGCTTGACGAAGGGCAAGAGCATCAGGGGGAACGTGGCGGTGACCCCCGCGTCTGGCTGGATCGCCACTGTCCGCGTCTCGAAGTACGGGTTCCCCGAGACGGCGGTCTGATCCGCTGCCGCGCACGAGGAGGGCGACCAGTCATCGTTCTCGGTGGCGTGGACGAACACCATGACTGGCGCCGCCTGGACGTTCGTGGCCTCGGGCGGCTCGAGCTCTAGCCGCTTCGGCGACAGACCCGGTGACGGGTCGAAGGCGCCGGAGTATCGGATCGACTCCACCGGCTGCAGGTATCCAGCAGCGGCAACCTCCGCGTCTGCAGTCCCCTTCGGAGAGAGGATCCACCGCGAGTCCGCTGCGCCGGCCACCTCCAACGGCGGAGCGAACACGAACTCGACCCAGGCGTTCTCGGTAGGGCTGGCGACGGAGGACGCCCCGTTCTCGAGTTGCAGCTCCCACGCGCCAGGGACGAAGACGCGGCCGAACCGCAGCAGCACGCGGCTGACCTGGATCGGGCTCTGGCGAAGGTTTCGCACGGTCACGACGAGCCGGTGGCCCACGCCTGCGTCGCCGCTGTCGAGCCGCAGCCAGATCGCGGGGCCGGTGTCGCGGATCGGACCGATGGGATCCGTGGCCCCGGCGCCGCCGGCGACAGCCACGAGCAGCATCAAGGCGCGAGCCGAGAAGCATCTGCGCTGCGGGCACATTGAGGTTCCAGTGCCCCGGATTCTGGGGGGCGAGCTGCCGAGGTGAGGCGCTTGCGGGCGATTCCTCGGGGCACCTTACTCCGGGGCCTCGTGGCGCGCCGGGGCATGTGAGGAGCTTCCCGACAATCCCGGCTCGCCCGCCTCCGCGTCCATAATCGCGCGTGGCCTCGCAGACCTGCCCCTCGCCTTCGCGCCTCAAGGCCTGTGCGGAGAGTGCCCTGTCCTCGGCGGACGGCCAGGAGGTCCGCGCGCACGCGGATGGCTGCGCGGGCTGCCGGCGTGAGCTGGAGCTGCTCAACAACGAGGTCGAGAACACCGCCACCCTCAACCTGCGGCCCCCCGCGGCGCTCTTCGGAGAGGGCCCCCGATCCTCGGTGCTGGCGCGCGGTGAGCCGATCGGCCGCTACCTCGTGCTGGAGCAGCTGGGCGAAGGTGGCATGGGGGTCGTCTACGCCGCGTACGACCCCCAGCTGCACCGCCGGGTGGCGTTGAAGCTGGTCCGCTCCGAGCGGGACGGCGCGAGCAGCTCCTCCGGCGCCACGCGCCTGCTCCGGGAGGCGCAGGCGCTGGCGCAGCTGTCCCACCCGAACGTGGTCTCCATCTACGACGTGGGCGCGATCGACGAGGGCGGCGTCTTCCTGGCGATCGAGCTGGTCGACGGCCAGTCCCTGCGTCAATGGCTGGACGCGGGCCCCCGGCCGTGGCGGGACGTGCTGCGCGTGTTCCTCGCCGCCGGACGAGGGCTCGCTGCCGCGCACGCCGCCGGGCTGGTGCACCGCGACTTCAAGCCCGACAACGTCCTGCTGAGGAAGGATGGCCACGTCTTCGTCACCGACTTCGGCCTCGCGCGCGCCGCCACCCACCCGCCGCTCGAGCCGGGCGGGGAGGACGCGGAGCTCTCGGCCTCCGGCACCGCGCTGGCCATGCACGTCACGCGCGCTGGCGCCGTGGTGGGCACGGCGCCCTATCTCGCGCCCGAGCTGATCGACGGCGCGCCCGCGGACCCACGCTCGGATCAGTTCGCGTTCTGCGTCGCGCTGCATGAGGCGCTCTATGGGAAGCGGCCGTTCTCGTCTCGCGCTCCCACGCGCGAGGAGCGCTGGCGGCTCGAGGAGCCCTCCGGCCAGGTTGCGGTGCCCGCGCGCGTCCGGCGGCTCGTCTTGCGTGGGCTGAGCCTCGACCCTCAGCAGCGGCACCCGTCGATGCAGGCGCTTCTGGAGGCAATCACCCGCGAGAGCTCGGACCAGCGCAGAAGGTGGGCGCTCGGCGGCGCCGCGGCCGTGGCCGCCCTCACCGTGGGCATCGTCGCCGCGCGCGGCCGCGCGGCGCCCCTGTGCAGCGGCGCGGCGGCGCGGCTGAGCGGCGTCTGGGACGCGACCACCCGCGCTTCGGTCGGCGAGGCCTTCGCGCTGACCAAGCACCCCCGGGCGCGCGAGCTCGCGGAAGGCGCCTCCAACGTCCTGGACGAGTACGCGCGGAGCTGGGCGGCGGCCCACCAGGACGCGTGCGAGGCGACCCGCGTGCGCGGCGAGCAGTCCGACGAGGTGCTCTCGCTGCGCATGGCGTGCCTGGAGCAACGCCGGGGCGAGCTCGGCGCGCTGGTGGAGGTCCTCACGCACGCGGACACCGCCCTGGTCCGGGACGCGTCCGGCACGGTGCGCAAGCTCACCCCTCTGTCGAGCTGCCAGGATCTCGCGGTCCTGCGCGCGCGGGTCAAGCCGCCGAAGGACGCCGCCACCGCGCAAAAAGTGGAGGCGCTGCGGGCGCGCGCGGCCAAGCCCTGGGCGCTGCTGGTGGCGGGCAAGTACAAGGAGGCGCTGCCGCTGGCCCAGGCGCTGGTGGAGGAGGCCAGGCCGCTGGAGTACCGGGCGCTCGACGCCGAGCTCTTGCAGACGACCGCGCAGCTGCAGGAGCGCTCCATGGACAGCGCGGCGGCGGAGCAGAGCGCGCTGGCCGGGGTGGCGGCCGCCCTGGCGTCCGGCCGGGCCGACGTGGCCGCCAAGCTCTACACCGAGCTGGTCTACATGAGCGTGCAGCTGGGGAAGCTGGACCAGGGGCAGGTCTGGATCGACCACGCGCAGGCGGAGATCGAAGCGCTCGGCGGAGATCCGCAGCTCGAGGCCACGCTGCAGAGCATGATCGGCAGCTACGAGCTCAACCGCGGCCGCTTCCCCCAGGCCGTGGAGGCGCACCGGCGCAGCCTCGAGCTGATGCGCAGGATGGGCAACACCACCTCCGTGGAGGTGGGCGCGGAGAACAACAACCTCGCGCACGCCCTCTACCGCGCCGGGGACCCGGAGGCTGCCCTCCGGGCGTTCGCGGTGGGCACGGAGATCTACTCCCGCGTGCTCGACCCGGAGCACCCCCGCATCGCCACGAACCTCTACAACATGGGAGACGTGTTGGGAGGCGTGGGGCGCCGCGAGGAGGCCATCGCCGCGTTTCGGCGCGCCATCGAGATCCGCGTGAAGGCCTTCGGCCGCAAGAGCACGCCGGTCGCCACCGCGCAGACGTCGCTCGCGCAGGAGCTGAACGCGCAGGGCGACTACGAGGCCGCGCTGGCGCTGCTCCAGGAGGCGAAGGAGACGCTGGAGGAGACGTTGGGCCCGGAGGCCAAGAGCACCGCCACGACCCTCAACCAGCTGGGCGGCGTCCTCTCCCGTCTGGGACGCCACCAGGAGGGGCTGGCCGCGGTCCAGCGCGCCGTGGAGATCTACACGAAGACGCGAGGCCCCGAGCACACCGACACCGCGCTGGCGCTCGCGTACTACGCGGAGGGGCTGCACCTGGCCGGACGGATGCGAGAGGCGATCGCCACGTCCGAGCGGGTGCTGGCGATCTGGGAGAAGAACCACGGCCCCAAGCACCCCAGGGTGGCTGACGCGCTCAGCCAGCTCGCCGACTACGCGCTCGAGGCGGGCAGGCCGGAGGAGTCGCGGCGCCACTGCGAGCGCGCGCTGGAGATCTTGATCGCCGCCAACGGCCCCGACTCTCCCATCCTCTCGCCTTCGCTGAGCGCACTCGGCAAGGCGCACCTCGCACTGCATCAGCCCGCGCGGGCGCTCGAGCCGCTGGAGCGCGCGCTGCGCCTTCTGGATGAGAAGGGCACCGCGCCGGATGCCCGCGCCGACCTGCGGTTCGCGCTTGCCAGGGCGTTGGAAGCCGCCCACCGGGACCGCGCGCGGGCGCTGGCGCTCGCCCAGGAGGCGCTGGGGGAGCTGAAGCGGCCCACGGACGCGAAGAAGCGCGCGGAAGTGGAGCGCTGGCTGGCAGAGCGCCGCTGAGCCCCGAGAGGCTGTGACTCCTTCCCGGAAGTCCCAACCGTTCACCCCGAGCGAAGTCGAGGGGCGCCCATGTCCTCCGGGGCACTTCATCCTGAGTGAGCTGCGCCGGCAGGCGGGGGCCCGGCTACGCTCGGGGCCACTCCCCATGGCCGAACGCGTCGTCTACTCGCAGGTGATCGAAGCGCTGCTCGATCACGGGCTCAAAGGGATGACCACCCCGCGGGTGCTGGCGCAGCTCGCCGCGCTGGGCGTGGACCGCAGACAGCCGCTCGCGCCCCAGTATCCCATTTCCGTGTGGGGACCCTGCCTGGTCTACCTGGCGAAGGAGCTCTCCCCGGCGAGCTCAGAGGAGGAGGCGCTCAAGCGGCTCGGCGAGCGCTTCGTGGAGGGGTACCAGCAGACGCTCGCGGGCAAGGCCGTCTTCGGCCTCGCGAAGGTGGTGGGGCCGGACCGGACCATCACCCGCGTCGCCTCCTCCTTCCGCAGCGGCAACAACTACGTGGAGGCCAGGGTCACCAAGCTCGGCCCCGGCACGTACGACGTGTGGATGAACGAGGAGCTGCGCTACCAGCCGTACGTGACCGGGCTCATCCGCGCCTCGATGCGGTGCGTGGGCGCGGAGGGCGCCACGGTCCACATGAGGGATCGCGCCGCCTTCGAGTTCGTCATGGAAGTGCGCTGGTAGCGCCTCACCCCAGCTGCGGCCGCGCGCTCCACACGCCCAGCGCCTGCCCCAGCGCCGTGCCGAGCCTGCACAGCGTCCCTTCGTCGTAGAGCCGGCCCCAGAGCGTGACGCCGTGCGGGACGCGGCGGCGCGGCCCCTTGCCGCTGCCAGCAGCGTCACCATCATCCCGCCTGGGCTCGCGTACTACGCGGAGGGGCTGCACCAGGCAGGACGGATTCGAGAGGCGCGAGCTCGAGCGGCCCAGGGACGCCAAGAAGCGCGCGGAAGTGGAGCGCTGGCTGGCAGAGCGCCGCTAACCCCTTTCAGGCGCTACCCCGCCGGAATTGGGGCGGAATTTCGTCACGGGCACTTACAAAGTTGGGCAGTACGGGAATTCGGGCGCCTCGACAATTGGGAAGGGCCGCATGACCTTTCCCACCCGGATAACCAGCGCCGTCGCGAGCACCGTTCGAACCCTGCAGGCGGGGGCGGAGCGGCTGCGGGCGGCTCGCGCGGCCAGGGTGACGCCTACCGCGGAGGAGACGCGGACCGCGCTGGAGATCCAGCGGCGCGCGTACGAGAGCGCGCGCGTCATCGCCGGAGACGGCGGCGTCCACGGGATCGACGCGCAGCTGGCGCGGATCCGCGCGCTCGACGCCGGCCAGCCGCGCAAGAGCTACACCATCCTGGGCGGCGGCATGTCCGGGCTCATCGCCGCGTACGAGCTCGAGCGGCTCGGTCACAGCGTTCGCATTCTGGAAGGCAGCGGGCGGCTCGGCGGGCGGATCTACACCGCGCGCTTTCCGGACGGGAGCTTCCACGAGCTGGGGGCGATGCGCATCCCCGCCTCGCACGACTACAGCCGCCACTACGTGGACGAGCTCGGGCTGTCCCTGCGCAAGTTCGTCAGCTCGCACGAGAACGAGGACGCGTTCTTCGACATCGCCGGCGTGCGGACCCCCATCCGGGACGCGCGCCAGACGCTGCTGCCGAAGTTCCACCTCTCTCAGGAGGAGCTCGGCGCGAAGTACCCGGTGGAGCTCTTCCCGAAGGCCATGGACGAGCTGCTGGGCACGCTCACCCCGGCCGAGCGCGAGAGCCTGCTCGGGGCACACCTGGCCTCGGACCGCCTGCGCGAGCTCGACCACGTCACGATCGGCGACTTCCTCCGGGGCCGCTACGGCGAGGACGCGGTCCAGCTGATCGGCCGGACCACCGGCCTGCGCGAGTACTTCGACAAGTCGGTGGCGGGCGCCCTCCGCGAGCGGCTGCTGGGGCTGGGCCAGGGGCTCGAGGAGATTGAGGGCGGGATGGACCGGCTGCCGCTCGGGTTGGCGGAGCGGATCAAGGGCCCGATCGAGCTCAACACCCGGCTGCTCGGCATGCGCGAGCTGCCAGACGGCAAGTGGCAGCTCACCCTGTCGCGCAACGGCGGCAAGCCCGAGGTGGAGGTGGTGGAGCACCCGCTCAACACGCTGCCCTTCAGCGTGCTCCGGGACCTGGACACGCCCACGTTCAGCGCGGGGAAGCAGCACGCCATCGACCAGATGCCGTACGAGTCCTCGACGAAGGTCATCCTCGACGTCAAGCAGCGCTTCTGGGAGGACCAGGGGCTGTTTGGCGGCTCGTCGCACTCGGACCGCGGCACCGCGGCCACCTACTACCCGTCCGACAACGCGGTGGTGAGAGATCCCGCGGTCAGTCAGGGACCGGGCGCCATGCTCGGCAGCTACACCTGGGGCGACGAGGCCCGCGCGCTGGGAGCCCTGTCCCCCGCGGAGCGTGAGCAGGCGGTCGCCCAGACGGTGGGGCGCATCCACCCCGAGCTCACCGAGCCGGGCATGGTGAAGGGGAGCCAGAGCATGTTCTGGGACGAGTACCCCTTCGCGAAGGGCGCGTTCGCGGTGGGGGACACGGGCTCCTTCGAGCTGTTCGCGGACGCCATCCGCCCCGAGGGCACCATGCACTTCGCCGGAGAGCACGCGTCCCGCGTCCCGGGCTGGATCCAGGGCGCCGCCGTCTCTTCGCTGCGCGCGGTGGAGGAGATGGTGGCCGGCGACAGGCCGGAGGTCGTTAAGGCCCTCCAGCAGATCGCCAAAGAGGTCTAACGGTGGGCGTCGCGCAGCCGCCGCACCGCCCCACGCCCGGTGAGCTCGAAGCCACCCGGCGGATGAACCTGCCGCAGAGCGACGGGTACGTGGACAGCATGCTCGCGCTCGCGGCGAAGGCGCTTGCCGAGCGCAGGGCCGAGCACGCGATCGACGTTCTCAAGGGCCTGGTGATGATCCGCCCGGACGACCCGCGCGTGTACGAGGCGTTTGGCCAGGGCTACCAGCTGCTCGGCCAGCAGGCGGCGGCGCAGCTGTGCCTCGCCGAGGCGGCGAAGCTGCCCAGGCGCTGAGCCCGAGAGGCTGTGACTCCCTCCCGGAAGTCCCAACCGTTCACCCCGAGCGAAGTCGAGGGGCGCCCATGTCCTCCGGGAGCATTTCATCCTGAATGAGCTGCGCCGGCAGGCGGGGGCACGGCTACGCTCGAGCCCACGCCCCATGGCCGAACGCGTCGTCTACTCGCAGGTGATCGAAGCGCTGCTCGATCACGGGCTCAAAGGGATGACCACCCCGCGGGTCCTGGCGCAGCTCGCCGCGCTGGGCGTGGACCGCAGACAGCCGCTCGCGCCGCAGTATCCCATCTCCGTGTGGGGGCCCTGCCTGGTCTACCTGGCGAAGGAGCTCTCCCCGGCGAGCTCAGAGGAGGAGGCGCTGAAGCGGCTCGGCGAGCGCTTCGTGGAGGGGTACCAGCAGACGCTCGCGGGCAAGGCGGTCTTTGGCCTTGCGAAGGTGGTGGGGCCGGACCGGACCATCACCCGCGTCGCCTCCTCCTTCCGCAGCGGCAACAACTACGTGGAGGCGCGGGTCACCAAGCTCGGGCCCGGCACGTACGACGTGTGGATGAACGAGGAGCTGCGCTACCAGCCGTACGTCTCGGGGCTCATCCGCGCGTCGATGCGGTGCGTGGGCGCGGAGGGCGCCACCGTCCACATGAGGGATCGCGCCGCCTTCGAGTTCGTCATGGAAGTGCGCTGGTAGTCCGGTAGCGCAGAGCGGAATTTGCGCCACTCGCCGGCACAGCTTGTCAGGCGGGCGGACATGAATCGCATTCCTTCCGCAGGGGCGGGTCTGGCACTTGGCGCGACGCTCCTCGTCGCAGCCTGCGGGCAGGGCGTAACTCCGAGCTGGAAGAGAGCCTTTGTCACCAGCGCCACCCACTCTGGAAGTCTCGAGGGGATTGGAGGGGCGGACGGGGGGCTTGCGGGCGGCGACAAGCTGTGTCTGCAGGCTGCGGCGGCCGCTCAGCTCGGAGGAGTCTGGCGAGTCTGGCTCTCGTCTCGTCGAGGCCCCGACAGCGAGACCATCAACGCGATCGACCGCATCGCGGACGTGGGGCCCTGGCATCTCGTTACAGCAGACGGCAGTCGAGGCACCCGCGTCTTCAACAACAAGGCGAACCTCGGAACGACGCCGCTGGCTGCGTTCACCACGACGGAGCAGGGAAGCGCCTTGCCGGCCGGGGAGACAGTGTGGACCGGTACGAGAGCTGGCGGGCTTGCCAACGTGCAGTCCAACTGCTTGGGGTGGACCGTCGCGAGGCCGAACGCGGGCGTCTATGGAGAGCCGTTTTCGACGACCGGCATGTGGACTGAGGCCCCCGACGTCGAGCGAGGGTGCGAGACGCTTCGACACTTCTACTGTTTCGAACAGTAGTTCCTCACCCCAGCTGGGGCCGCTGGCTCCACACGCCGAGCGCCTGCTCCAGCGCCACACCGAGCCGGCACAGCGTCCCCTCGTCGTAGAGCCGGCCCCAGAGGGTGACGCCGTGGGGGACGCGGCGGCGCGGCCCCTTGCCGCTGGCGGGCTTGCCCAGCTCGTCGTTCCCGCGCGGCCCGTCAATCTCGAAGAAGCCGGCGCGCAGCGTGAGTGAGGGGTGGCCGGTGTAGTTGGTGGCGAGCAAGAGCCCCGCGCCGAAGCTGGGCGAGAAGAGCGCGTCCACCTTCGAGAAGAGCGCGTGGTACTGCACCATGGCTTCGCGCCGCAGCCGGTCCGCGCGCAGCAGATCCACCGCGGAGATGAAGCGCGCTGCGCGGAAGGTGTTGGGCCAGGCCTCGTCGTCCTGCCAGACGAGCAGGTCGTCCCGGCCGGAGAAGGTGAGCTCCTCGAAGGCGGAGGCGCACTCGGCCAGGAGCGTCACCATCATCCCACCCAGGGGCAGCTTGGGGAGCGTCACCTCCACCAGCTTCACGCCCGTCTTCTCCAGCGCCGCGAGCGCCGCGCGGTCCACGTCGTTGGCGCCTTCGCCTGCGAACCACTCCTTCGCGTAGCCCACGGTGAGGCCGCGCACGCCGCGGGACGCGTCGTACTCGAGCGGGACGGTGACGGAGGCCGCGTCCTCGGGGTCCGCGCCGTGGATGGCCTTGAGCACCAGCGCGGTGTCCTCCACGGTCCGGCCCATGGGGCCGAGCTTGTCGAGCGACCAGCACAGCGGCATCGCCCCGCCGCGCGGCACCCGCCCGAAGGTGGGGCGCAGGCCGGTGACGCCGCAGCGCATGGAGGGGGAGATGATGGAGCCCAGCGTCTCGCTGCCGATGGCGAAGCCCACCAACCCCGCCGCCACCGCCGAGGCCGGCCCGGCGCTCGAGCCCGAGGAGCCCTCCTCCGGGTACCACGGGTTGCGCGTGCGGCCCCCATACCAGAGGTCGTTGTAGGCCAGCTCTCCCAGCGTCAGCTTGGCCACGAGCACCGCGCCGGCCTCGCGCAGGCGGGAGATCACCGTGGCGTCCCGCTCGGCGATCCGGTCCTTGTACGCGCCGGCGCCGAACGCGGTCTTGATGCCGGCGGTGTCGAGAAGGTCCTTCGCGCCGTAGGGGATGCCGTGCAGCGGCCCGCGCCACTTGCCCTTCGCCAGCTCGGCGTCCGCCTGCTTGGCCTGCGCCAGCGCGAGCTCTTCGGTGAGCGTGGCCACGCACAGGAGCGTCTTGTCGTGGCGCTTGAGCCGGTCCAGATAGAGGCGCGTCAGCCGCTCGCTGGTGAGCTTCTTCGCCTTGAGCCACGCGGAGAGCTGCGCCACCGGGGCGAAGGCGAGGTCCTCGTCGGAAGCAGGCAGCGGCGCGTCCGCGCGCGCGGGCTTGAAGACGTCCCGCGCCGGGAGCTTCGTCTGGGGCAGGCGCGGGTCGAAGCGCAGCGCCGGCGCCTGGGCGAAGGTGGGGCTCCAGGTCCGCAGGCTGCGCACCAGCTCCACCTGGTCCCCCAGGCTGCGCGCCAGCTGCGTCCGCTCCGCCGCCGAGTACTGCACCAGCAAGAGCTTCTCCGCCTCGGCCAGCGTGCTCACCGGCACGTTGAGCTTCACCGAGCCGCCGTCCGCGGTGCCCAGCGAGAGCAGCGGGACGTCCCGGCTGCCGCCGTCCGCGCCCTGCGCGGCGAGCGCCTTCAAGACGACGCTGACCGAAGCACCAGAGCCCACGGCGGAGAGCAGCGCACGGCGGGAGAGGTCGTTCATGGACGCCGTCTTACCGCCTTAAAGCCTCGTCAGCCCCAGTAGTAGACGAACTTCACCGCGAGCTGGTCCTCGGTGGGGCCCCGCGGCAGCGCGTGGATGCCGAAGTTGGGCCGCGCGCCGGGGAGGAGCGGCGCGCCCTGCTGACCGCGGGTGTAGACGACGTAGAGCGCGGTGCCCAAGAGCGGCTCCCAGCGCAGCACCAGGTTGAGGTTGAGCGAGGTCTCCTGGAAGTCGTCGTCCTTGAGGCCGTCTCCGTCGTTGTCGCCGTCGAAGTCCAGCGGCACCAGCGAGGCGCGCTCGATGCGGGAGCCGAGCGCGTCCGCGGTGTAGTAGCCCGAGTAGTGCCCCTTGGCGACGAAGAGCTGCGCGTACGCCTGCAGCGCCAGGCGCGTGGTGAAGGCGAACGTGGCGCGCGCGGTGAAGGAGACCGAGCCGGAGTCCAGGCGGCCGAAGGTGTAGTGGCGCTGCGCGCTGTCCACGTTGCAGGCCGCGCCGGCGCCATCCACGCAGTCGTACGCGCGCACGTTGCCCGGGTTCCAGCTCACCGCGGGCATCAGGCTCAGCTCCAGCTGCGGGTGGAGGCGGAAGAAGACGGTGGCGTTCGCGCTGTAGGAGCCTTCGCCGGTGCTCGTGGTGCTCCAGGCGCCCGCGTAGAGCTCCGCGCTCACCGCGCTGCGCGAGTCGGTCACCAACGTCAGGTCCCCGCCGAGCCACATCGGGTTCTGGAAGCGGCCGCCATCGCGGGTCTCGAACGGGTCGTAGGTGCCCGGCCAGTCCGCCTTCAGCGTGGCGTAGAGGTACCAGAAGCCCGCGAGCGTGGTCTCTAGATTCAGGGTGGTGCTGTGGGTGGTGGCCAGGGCGGAGAAGTCGAGCCCGTACTCGTGCGTGAGCCAGAGGTTCCAGTCCTGCGTCAGCGCGGTGGGCTGGTAGTTGGCGTAGCCGGCGCTCGCGGTGATCACGTGCCGGTTGAAGCGGGTGAGGAAGCCCGCGTCGTTGAGGTCCAGCTTGGGGGAGAGCAGGTCGTAGCCAACCTCCTGCCACCAGTGCTCGGGCTTGTGGGACGCGCGCAGGGTGCCGCCGTAGCCCAGCGCGAAGGGCGTCCACCGCGTCCCGTCCACCCGGGTGAGCGGCGCGCAGCCCTCTAGCGCCGCGTCCGCGCACGGGCGCCCGCCCGCGCCCTTTGCCGCGGTGCCCACGCGCTGCGAGAGCAGCGCTTGCCCGGTGAGGCGCCACACGCTGTCGCTGGACTGCCACAGCCCGTCCACGCTCTGGGCGTAGCCGTCGTGGTTGGCCGAGGCGAGGAAGGTGTCCCCGCCCAGCCGCGTCACCCCGGTGGCCATCAGCCCCACGTAGGAGGGGCCGCCGAGCGAGTAGCGCGCCCGCGCGGCGGCGTAGTTGCGCAAGGGCGAGAGCCACAGGGCGCGCCGCTCGCCGTCCGGGCCGTCCACCACTATCCGCTCCGCGTCCGTCACCGCGTCCAACACCGCCACCGACAGTTTGTCGCTCACCTTGCCGGTGAGCTTGGCCGCGCCCCACAGCCGCAGCGCGCTCGAGGAGTCCACCACCTGCCGCGGCTCGCCCTCCAGGGTGAGGCCGTCCCCCAGCGCCAGGCCGTTCGGTGGCCGGCCAATGCGCCGCGAGTAGAAGAGCTGCAGCGGCGTCTTGAAGAGGTCGGTCCCTTCGAGGAAGAACGGCCGCTTCTCCTGGAAGAAGGTCTCGAAGCGGCTCAGGTTCAGCACCACCTGGTCCAGCTCCACCTGGCCGAAGTCCGGGTTGACGGAGAGGTCCAGCGTCAGCTGCGGGGTGACGCCGACCTTCGCGTCCAGCCCCACGTCCAGCGCCGGGGTGAGCTCGCGCCCTTCGCCGCCCAGGCTCAGCACGGAGGGGCCGCTGTCGGTCCGGCCGCGCAGCCGCCCGAGCGCGTACGGCCGCAGCTCGAAGGTGCGCTTGGGGGTCAGCCCGCTCAGTCCCACCAGGTGGCCGTAGCGGGAGACCTCTCCGTGCTGGCCCGGCGGCCAGTACGTCCAGACGTCGTCCTCCTTCAGGCGGGAGAGGTGGCGGACGATCTGGATCCCCCACGTCTGCACCGGCGCCGCGGAGAAGCGCACCGCGGAGAGGGGGATCCGGTACTCGGCCACCCAGCCCTGCTCGTCGATGCGGGCGGCGCTGTCCCAGACCGAGTCCCACTCCGGCGAGGCGGAGTTGCCGTCGTCGTAGAAGAAGTTGTCGAACTGGACGCCCGCCACGTTCATCCGGAAGACGTAGGCGGTGGTGTGGTCATGCCGGGTGTCCAGCCGGACGATGATGGCGTCCGACTCGGGCGTGCGGTCCCTGCGCGTCAGCTGGGAGAGGATGCCCGCCGGGTTCGAGTCGTAGAGGCGGATCCCCACGTAGAGCGCGTCGTCGTCGTAGAGGATCCGCACCTCGGTCCGCTCGGACGGCGGCGCGCCGGGCGTGGGGCGCACCTGGGTGAAGCGGTCGTCGGGCACCGCCTGGCTCCAGCACGGCTCGTCCAGCTTCGCGTCGATCCGCGGCGGCGCCGCCTGCGCGAGCCGGGTGGCGGTGAGCTGCTTGCGGCCGGCGTCGTCCTCCGGCTGGGCGCGCGCCGCGAAGGACGTGAGCACCGCCAGGCACAGCCACCCGCGCAAGGACATGGGCGGCGACTGTAGCGTGCAACGCCCGAGTGCCTAGGAACGGGAAGCGGGAGGGTCGCACGTCCGCCGCGCCGGCATGCGTGGAGGCGCTGCCAGACCTGGGCGAGGATGGGAGCCCATGAAGCGTGTCAATCTGCGGCGCGTGCTCGGCGGGGTGCTGCTCGGCGTGGGGGTGCTCTACGCCGCGGTGGTGGTGGCGGTCTTCGCGCTGCAACGCAGGATGCTCTACGCGGCGCCGCCGCCGGCGGGTGAGCCGCGCTTCGCCGGCGGGGCCGTGCAGCGCGTCCCCGGTGGCCACTTCGCCTTCCACGTCCCGGCGCCCGCCGGCGCGCGCACGCTGGTCTACCTCCACGGCAACGCCGAGCAGCTCGCGGATGGGTTCTGGTTGGCGGCGCTCTGCAAGGAGCACGGGCTGGGCTTCTACGGCGTGGAGTACCCCGGCTATGGGCTGGCCTCCGCGGGCTCACCGAGCGAGCGCGCGCTCTACGAGGCGGCCGGCGCGGCGATGGCCCATCTGCACGGGGCGCTCAACGTGCCCGCAAGCCAGGTGGTGCTGGTGGGGCGCTCGTTGGGCAGCGGGGTGGCCGCGGAGCTCGCCAGCAGGGGCGAGGGCGCCCGGCTGGTGCTCATCTCTCCCTATGTCTCCATGCCGGCGCTGGCGCAGGCGCTCTTCCCGGTGCTCCCGGCGCGGTGGCTGGTGCGGGACGTGTTCGACACGCTCTCCAAGGCGCCGGCCATCCGGCAACCGGTGCTGATTCTGCACGGGGACGCGGACGAGCTGATCCCCGTGGAGATGGGGCGGACGCTGAAGGCGCGGCTCCCCAACGCGCGGCTGGTGGAGCTGGAGGGCGCTGGCCACAACGACGTGCTGGACGCGCCGGGCTCTCTGGGCGCGCTCTTCGAGTTCGCCGCCGCCGCTCAGTGATAGTCGTAGACGACCTGCAGCGTCGGCCGGCAGCCGCCGCCGGGGATGGTGGAGGTGCACGTCCCGGTGTAGTCGCCCGTGTAGAAGTTGGCGGTGTCCCGGACCGCGTCGCCGTCGGTGGGCTTGAAGAAGCGCAGGCGGAACTGGGCGCGCGCGCCGCGGGCCACGCGCTTCTCGAAGTCGTCCTGCACCTTGCGGGTAGAGGTGATCGCCTTGGTGGCCGGCGCGGTGGTGGCGGCCGCGTAGACGGTCTCCGGCGTGCCGGCGGCCGTGGGCAGCGTGGGGGTGGCGAAGTCCGTGCCTTCAATCGTGGGGCCGTAGTCCACCCCGTCCACGTAGAGGCAGCCCAGCTGCCGCGTCATGCAGTCGGTCCCGGCGGTGCTGGCGGAGTAGGGGGTGCCGCTCACCGAGGCCTGGAACAGGTAGAGCGTGGCGCGTACCACGCGGTCGGTGGTGGCGGGCAGCTTGGAGAGGTCGAAGGTGAGCATCAGCGTGTGGGTGACGTCGTTCGCGCCGTCCCCCGCGTAGCTGGTGAGGGCGTCCGGCGCCTGAAGTCCGCCGCTCGAGTTCACCGCGGCGTCCAGCGCGGGCAGCGAGGTGAGCACCGCAATCGCCTGCTTGGAGACGGTCCAGGTGCCGGTGGCCTCCGCGGCGAGCGCGTTGCCGGCCAGGTCCTTGGCGGCGGTGGTCAGGCGCCAGGTCACGGTGGTGCTCTGCGCGGGCGCGGTCTTCGGGGTGAAGGTGACCTGCGTCTTGTCCGCGGACCAGACCCCCGGGTTGAAGACCACGGCGGCGGGGGTGGTGGCGGTCAGCGCGCCCTCCACGGAGAGGGGGTTCATCGGCTCGGAGAAGGTGAGCTGCAGCGAGGTGGCGGCGCTCTGGCCCACCGCGCCCGCGGCCGGCAGGGAGCTGGCGACCGTGGGCTTGGTGACGTCCGCGTTCGAGCCGGTGGTGAACGAGGAGGTGAACATCGCCCCCAGGGGGACGCCCGTCAGGTCCTGCGCGGTGACCGCCAGGGTGAGCGAGTAGGTGGTGGAGGCGGCGAGCCCCCCGGCCGGCATGCACGTCACCGAGGTGCCGGCGGCGTTCCAGACGAAGCTGAGCGTGGCCGCGGGCTGCAGCGAGAGCGCGGCCTGCACCGAGGCCTGCTTCATCGGCTTGGAGAAGGCGAGCACCAGCGCGGTGTTGGTGGAGACGCCGGTGGCCGCGGCCGGGGGGGAGACGGAGACCACCTTGGGCGCGCCGGTGGCGCCGGCCGCGGTGGTGAAGGAGAGCAGGCCCGCACCTTCGAGCGGGTTGCCGGCCACGTCCGCAGCGGCGATGGAGAGCTCGTAGGAGGTGGCGGCGGCGAAGGGCATGGCCGGGGCAGGGAAGGAGACCGTCTTGTTCCCCGCGCTCCACGCCGGCGCGCCGAGCTCCAGCGCCGGCTGCACGTCCACCTGGAGGCTCTCGGTGTCCAGCGGCTCGGAGAAGGTGAGAGACACCACCGCGTCCGTGGCCACGTCCATGGCGTTGTTGGCGGGGACGCTCTGCACCAGCGTGGGCGGGGCGATGTCCCCCTCCTCTTCGGTGGTGAAGCCGAAGCTGCGCTTGCCGGAGAGCGCGTTGCCGGCCACGTCCGTCCCCTCCACCGCCACGGTGAAGGCGGTGCCTGCGGCGAGCGTGAGCCAGGGGACGAGCGTGGCCTCGGTGCGGTCCGCGTTCCAGTCCGCCGGGTGCAGGTCCACGCCTGGCGTCACCGTGACCTTGAGCGAGCCCGGCTCCATGGGCTCGGAGAAGGTGAGGGTCAACGCGCTGCCGCGGAGCACGTCCCGCGCCCCTTCTTCGGGGGAGGTCCGCGTCAGGGTCGGCCCGGTGAGGTCAACCTCCTGTCCCTGGGGGCAGCCCACGAGCAGGGCGACCGAAACGAGGGCAGGGGCGAGGGAAAACTTGGACACAGGATGCTCCACTCCCCCTGGGTGCCGGCACATACGAGAGGGGGGCACCCAGCTTGAGCAAGCTGCATTCCGCACGCTGTCCGACGCGCTCGGGGGACCGAAGCGGGCGATCTTCCAGCGCTAAGCGGCTGCGCCGTGCACGGCCAGCCGGGCGATGGCGCGGCTGATGGGGTGGCCGAGCTTGAGCTCCACGTCGAGGTAGATGGGCGAGCTGTTGAGCTCGAGGAACACCCAGCGATCGCTGCCGGGGACGTGCTTGATGTCGATCCCCGCGAAGCGCAGGTTGCAGGCGCGCGCGGCCTTTCGGCAGAGCGCCTGGATCGGCTCTGGGAGCGGCACTTCCCGGTACTTCGCGGCGCCGCCGCTGTAGACGGGGTCGGCTCGGAAGTCCAAGTGCTGATCCGGCGTGTCGATCGCCACGCTGGAGACGATCTCCTCTCCCACCAGCATCACGCGCAGGTCGTCCCCGGGGGCGCGCTCCTGGAAGATCACCGGCGCCTGCTTGATCAACTCCAGCCTCGCCAGCGACTCGTCGTTGAGCGTCTGGGTGATCGCGCCGCCGGTCACCGGCTTGTAGATCACATCCTTCACCTCCCGGTGGAAGGCGCGCACCGCGTTCGGGTCGTTGGAGATCAGCGTGCGCGGGACGGTGGCGCCGAGCCGCTCCAGGACGTGCAGCTGGTAGGGCTTGTACTGGAGCACCGTGCCCGCGTGCGGCGGGTTCACCAGCACCTTGCCGTCGTGTTCGAGCTTGAGCAGCCAGGAGAGGAAGTACGTGGCCCGCTCGCGCGTGCGCATGTAGTGCTCGAACCAGTCCTTGTAGAGCAGCAGCTCGTCGTCCTTCTTCACCGCCGGCGCGTAGGCGGAGGGGATGGCGCGCAGGTAGTAGCCGCGCAGGTCGTCCAGGCAGACGTCCCGGTAATAGGCGGAGGTCCCCTCGAAGCGCAGGGGCAGCCCTTTCTCGAAGGCCGAGGAGTCGATGAAGACGTTGTCCGCGCCGAGCGCCTTCGCCTCGCGCGCCACCGCGTGACATTGCGGGTCGTTGGCCGTTCCGAAGATTCCAATGCGCACGCCAGCTCCAGAAAGTGAGAACGCGGGGCGACTCTGCGGCCAAGCTCGGCGCGGCAGCAAGGGGCCTTACAGAGAAACCCGCGGAGGGACGCGTTCGATGATCGGGCTCGAGACGACCTAACAAGACTTCACCGAGCGGAGCCCCCCATGACCAGCGTCAACAACTCCTCCTTCATCAACTACCAGCTGCCCACGCAGGGCAGCTCCGCGGCCGCCCCTGCGGCGCCGGCCGCTCCGAAGGCAGAGGCGAAGGGCTCCACCCCCGCCCCCGCGGCGGATGGGTACGAGGTTGGCGGCGGCGCCACCGACGCGGGCGGCGAGCCGGGCTGGGTCACCACGATGGCGGTGGGCGAGGAGGGCGGGCTGGATCCGATCAGCGGCGGCGGCGACTCCAAGGTCACCACGATGGCGATCGGCGAAGAGGGCGGTGACATCGGCGGCGACGATGGCGGCCCCACGATGACCACGATGGCGGTGGGCGAGGAGGGCGGCGACACCGGCGGCGGCACCGTGACCACCCTGGCGATCGGCGAAGAGGGCGGGGACACCGGCGGCGGCACCGTGACCACGATGGCGGTGGGCGAAGAGGGCGGCGACTCCGGCAGCAGCCACGGCCACAGCGCGATGCCTCCGTCCGACCTCAACGGCGGCCACATCACCACCCTGGCGATGGGCGAAGAGGGCGGCAGCAGCAGCGGCGGCACGGTGACCACGCTGGCGATGGGCGAAGAGGGCGGCAGCAGCAGCGGCGGCACGGTGACCACGCTGGCGATCGGCGAGGAGGGCGGCGGCAGCGGCGGCCCCACCATGACCACTCAGGCGGTGGGCGAAGAAGGCGGCAGCGTCCTCGTCTAGGCCCCGCGGAGCCGCTTGGAACGCCCAGCCGTACACCACTCGCAGCGCTCGGCGGGCAGGTAGGGACGGAGTGAACCCAAGGTCGCGCGGCGCTGTGCGCGCATGAGCCCCTCGGTGGAGCGCTCCAACCGCGTTGGGTTGCAGAGGCTTGGTTGGGCGCGGAGGGCGCGCGAGGGCTTCCAGAGTACGCGCTGGTAGAGCCTTCGCAGTCTCGAAATTGAGCCGCGGGGTCCACAACGAGGGACGGTCGGGCAGCCCCGGGCAAGCCCGTTTTAAGCTCGCGTCCCGTTTTGTCGTTCGGTACGAGAGAAGAGGTCTAGTTTCAAGGGGTTGCGGTTTTGCGGTCACATAGGGTCACGGCAAACGCAACCAACTGAAGTCAGGCCCTTTTCTTCAAACCAGATGACAATTCTGGACACGAGCCCAACGGGGTTCCCCCCGGCCAAACGCGGTGAACGCGGCGCCGAGTGGTTACCTGCCCGGGGCGCAGCGCCCGACGAAGCGGGAGCCGCGCGGGCGCGCAGGGCCCACGTTTGAGACTGTGCAACCCAACGCGGTTGGAGCGCGGCACCGAGGGGTCCATGCGCGCTGTGCCCCGCGCGACCTTGGATTCACTCGGTCCCTACCTGCCTTCGTTCATGTGAGCTTGCTGTGGCGCGGGCGGTAGCGCAGCCAGAGCCAGGCCCAGGCCATGGTCGCGGCCAGGAGCGCGGCGGCCGCGGTCCCCAGCCAGAGGTTGAAGCGCAGCGGATCCACGTCCACCAGCACCCGCGCGGTCAGCGCCAGCACCATCAGGCCCAGCAGCGTCCCCGCGCCGCGCGCCCCGCCCACGCCGAGCGTGAGCTCGAGCAGCTCGCCGCCGTGGGCGATCGCCACGTGGAGCGACACCGCCAGCGCCATCAGCGCGAAGCAGCCGATGAACACCACGTGCAGCTCCGCGCGGCGGTAGGTGGGGAAGGCCGCCAGCAGCAGGTTCCCCAGCGGCAGGCACCAGGCCGCCAGCCACGCCAGGCGGCGGTGCAGCCCCGGCTCGGTGGGGAGGCGGTAGAGGCGGGCCTGGAGCATCAACACCCCGAGCGCGATCAGCCCCCGCAGCAGCGGCCCCAGGTTCCCGGGCAGGGCGAAGCTGCCGAAGAAGGTGAGCGCCGCCGCCAGGTGCCCGGCCACCGCGAGCGGACGGCGCTGTGAAGGAAAGGGCTCCCCGCGCGTGAGCAGCGGCAGCAGCACGCCGCCCACCCCCAGCACCAGGCCGGAGAAGAAGCCCTGCAGCACGAGATCTCTCCCCAGCGCGTGGAGCTCCCCGCCCATGGCCGCGAGCGCGCACGCGGCCACCGCGGAGGCGAGCGTCACTGGCAGCCACACCAGCGGGGCAGGCAGGCCCTGGCCCGCCGCCGCGCGTGAGAAGCGCCGCACCGCGAAGCCGGCCAGGCCGATCACCAGCGCCAGCCAGCACAGCTGCGCGGCGACCCACTGCTCGCGCCAGGCGAACACCGTGGTGGCGCACGGGGCGGCGAGCGCCAGCAGCAACAGCCCCTGCGAGGGCGGCGCGCCGCGCGTCCGGCGCGGAATGAACGTGAGCAGGAAGCCGGCCGCGTAGGCCGTCATCGCGCCCTGCACCTGCGTCATGGCGTGGAAGGTGGAGCGGTACTCGCCAATCACCCCCAGCGCGAGCAGGAGCCAGTGCAGCACCCCGGCCCAGAAGAGGAGCGTCCCCAGCGGGAACAGGACCCGGAACGGCTCACGGCGGATTTCCAGCATGGTGTTCGCGTGGAGCAACGCCCGTGCCCGCACCGGCTGGGGACACCGCGGGCCCACCCCGCAGCGCTTGCGCCGCCCCCGGCCGCCGCGCAGCGTTTGCGCCGCCTGGCCGCTCGTCGTCTCCCGGCGCGCTGCAGAGGTAGGCTTCCTGCAGGCGGGCTTCCCCCATGCACCTTCGCTCGAACCTCCCCGGCCTCGCGCTCGCGCTCGCGCTCGCCTGCGCGCGTCCGCCCGTGCCGCCGCCGGACGCGGGTGAGCCCTCTCCCACCTCGCCGCAGCCGGAGGGCTGGGACGAACCGCTGCGGCTCTCCACGCTCGAGGACCTGGACCCCGCGGCGGACACCGTGCACGTGGCGCTCACCGCGCGCGTGGCCTCGGTGGAGGTGGTCCCTGGAAAGCCCACGCCCCTCTGGACGTACGGCGGCTCGCTCCCCGGTCCGCTCATCCGCGCCAAGAAGGGAGACACGTTGGTGGTGAGCTTCCAGAACGAGCTTCCCGAAGCCACCACCATCCACTGGCACGGGCTGCGCGTCCCCGCGGAGATGGACGGCACCGAGGCCGCGCAGAAGCCGATCCAGCCCGGCGCCAGCTTCGAGTACCGCTTCCAGCTGCTGGACTCCGGGACCTACTGGTACCACCCGCACGTTCGGTCGAGCGCGCAGGTGGGGTACGGGCTCTACGGCATGCTCGTGGTGGAGGACTCCGCGGAGCCGCCGCTGGGAGACGCGCTGCCGCTGGTGCTCTCGGACCTGAGCGTGGACGCCGAGGGCAAGCTGGCCCCGGGCGACGAGAGCGGCTGGTTCGGCGACTACTTCGGCCGCGAGGGCGCCACGCTGCTCGTCAACGGGCGGGTGCGCCCGGTCCTCAAGGCGCGCGTGGGCGCGCCGCAGCGCTGGCGGGTGGTCAACGCCTCTCGCGCGCGCTACTTCCGCTTCAGCGTGGAGGGACAGCAGCTGATCCTCCTGGGCACCGACGGCGGGTTGATCTCCGCCGCCCAGGCCATCCCCCAGCTCACGCTCGCGCCCGGCGAGCGCGCGGAGCTCTTCCTGCGCCCCAAGCCGCAGGCGCAGGGGCCGGTGACGGTCAACTGGGAGGACCCCAACCGGTTCCACCTGCCGCAGGGGCGCAACCCCGAGCCGCTCTTCACCTTCGAGGTGACCGACGACCCGCCCTACGCCGGGCCGGCGCTCCCCACCGTGCTGCGCACGCTGCCCCCCGCGACGGTGGATGGCCCCACCCAGAGCTTCGAGCTGATGGAGAAGGCGGGCGCGCCGGGCGCCGGCGCGGTGCTGGGGATCAACGGGAAGACCTTCGCCGAGTCCGCCGGCTCACCCGTCCACGCCCGCGTGGGCACCACCGAGCTGTGGGAGGTGACCAACTCCACGCTCTACGATCATCCGTTCCACCTGCACGGCTTCTTCTTCGAGGTGCTCTCCGTGGACGGCAAGCCGCCCGCCTACCGGAGCTTGAAGGACACCCTCAACGTCCTGCCCAAGCAGCGGCTCCAGCTCGCCGTCCACTTCGACGACCGCCCGGGGATGTGGATGTTCCACTGCCACATCCTCGACCACGCGGACCTGGGGATGATGGCCATGCTGATGGTCATGCGCTGACCCGTCATTTCCGGGCGCGGGCCAGGTTCCTCGAACCCTCCCAGGTGGGGTAGGTACTGCCGGGCCCGATGGCGGACTCCAGCACGTTCCTCTTCCCTGCCGCGCGGGCGCTCCTGGTGCTCCACGCGCTCGTCGCGCTCGCGCTGGGCGGCGCGAGCACGCACCTGGCGCTGGTGGCGCTGCGGCTCCTGCGCGGCCGCCCCGGCCTGACGCGCCTGGCGCGGATCTACGCCCAGGTCGTTGGCGCCACGTTCGTGGCCGCGTTCGCGCTCGGGCTGTTGCTCTACCCCACGTTCCGCTACCACGTGCGCGGGCTCTTCCTCGACCGGCACGAGCCCTGGGCCTCCAACCTCTTCGACATGAAGGAGAACCTGGCCGCGCTCGGGCTGCCCACCGCGCTCGGGCTCTTCTTCCTGGGGCGGCGGCTCACGCCGGATGGGGAGCCGGGGCCCGTGCGTTGGTTCGCCTTCGCGGCGCTCTGGACGTGGCTGACGGTGGCGCTGGCCATCGTCTTCGGGCTCGTGGTCACCAGCGTGAAAGGGGTCTGACAGGCATGCCCGCGTCCGCTGAAGCCCGCGCCCGCCAGGCCCTCTCTTGGGGGCTCTTCGCCGTCGGCTACACCGGCGCCTTCCTGGCCTCCTCCCTCTTCCGCACGCCGCTGCTCTGGTACTTCCCGCTGGAGCGGCGCTTCTCCGTGGAGGTCCGGCCGCAAGGGCTCGCCGCGGACTTCTACGGGCGGGTGCTCCTCTGCCTGGCGGCCGGCGGCTGCGCCTTCTTGATTGCGCGCGTCAGTTTTCGCGGCGCCAGCACGCAGACCTGCGACACCTGGACCCGGCGGGCGATCGGCTGGAGCGCGGTCCTGCTCGTCTTCTCGGCAGGTCTGTACGCGTTCATGCTCTGGCACCGCGTCCTCACGCCCGCGCCGTTACCGCCGGGCTACCTGCCGCGCTAGGTTTCCATGCACGTGCGAGCGAACGACGCAGACGATCCGCGCCCCAGAATCCTCGGCGTGCGCTTCGGGGTGAACCCCAACTCCTCCTCGCTCGGGGTGGACGTCACCTACCTGCTCTTCGGCAGCGGGGCGATCGTCGCGGCGACGCTCGTCCTCTCGGCGTGCCTGCGCAAGCTGCGCGGCCAGGCGGAGCCCTACGGCGCGGGTGAAGAGCAGTGAAGGTCCGGGCGGAGTGGTTCGGAGGGATCGTCTCGCTCACGCGCCCTCGGGCGCTGGTGTCGATCAACCGCTCCATGATGCGCCTGCTGGGGATCTCCGACAGCCCGCGCTGGCGGGGCCCGGCGCGCGCGGCGCTCAGCGCCCCCACCGAAGTGCACCTGGTCGTCTCCAAGCGCTGCGGCGCGGGCTGCAAGAGCTGCTACGTGGACGCCACGCCGGACGGCCCGGCCCTGTCGGTGGAGCAGGCCAAGCGCGCCCTGGAGCGGCTGGCGGAGCACGGCGTCTTCCACGTGGCGCTCGGCGGCGGCGAGGCGCTGGACCTGGACTACCTCTTCGAGGTGGCCGAGCACGCGCGCACGCTGGGCATCCTCCCCAACCTGACCACGGCCGGGCTCTCCATGACGCCCGCGCTCGCCGAGCGCTGCAAGGTGTTCGGGCAGATCAACGTCAGCGTGGACGGCGTGGGCCAGGCCTACCAGCAGGCGCGCGGCTTCAACGGCTATGCCCGCGCCGAGCGCGCGCTGCGGCTCCTGCGCGCGGTGAAGAAAGAGGTGGGGATCAACTGCGTGGTCTCCCGCAGCTCCTACCCGGCGCTGGGAGAGGTGGTCGCGCTCGCCAAGCGGCTGCGGCTCAACGAGGTGGAGCTTCTGCGCTTCAAGCCGAGCGGGCGGGGCGCCGGCACCTGGCGGGAGGAGGACCTCACGCCCAAGCAGGCGCGGGGCATCTTCCCCAAGGCGCAGTGGCTCACCGTGCGCCACCGGATGCGGATCAAGCTCGACTGCTCGTTCGCGCCGATGGTGTTCTGGCACCGGCCGCCGCTCGCGCTGGCGCGCTTCTTCGGCGTGGTGGGGTGCGAGGGCGGAAACCTCCTGGCCTCGGTGATGCCGGATGGGGCGCTCACCGGCTGCTCCTTCGGCGGGCCGACCGAGGCGAGCATCTTCGACGGCGAGGCCACCCGCCGCGCCTTCGACTCAGGCTTCGGCGCCTTCCGGGACTACGTCTCCCGCGCGCCCGAGCCCTGCCGCGGCTGCGAGTACCTGAGCCTCTGCAAGGGCGGCTGCCGCGTGGTGGCGCAGGCCGGGGGAGACTGGTGGCAGCCGGATCCAGGCTGCCCGCGCGTCATCGCCCACCGCGAAGGAGCGCGGGGATGAGGCGGCTGTGCTTCTTGCTCGCCGTGGCGTGCGCCGGCGCGGCGCTCGCGCAGGAGCCGGAGCTGGCGGGCGAGGCGGAGCGCGAGTTCCAGGAGATCGTCAGCTCCACGTCGGAGACGTCGCTGCTGCCCCAGGTCGCGCGGATGGAGGCGTGGCTGGCGGCGCACCCCTCTCACCCGGACGTGGGGCGGGGGCAGCTGTGGACCGCGAAGATCCTCCTCTGGGCGGGGGACACCCGCAGGGCGCTGGAGCTGCTGGAGCAGGTCCGCCGCGAGCGCGCCGGGAGCGAGCTGGCCACCGAGAGCGAGCTGGCGATCGCGGCGATCTCCCTCACCCGCCACGACTTCGCCCGCGCGCAAGAGCTCTACCGGCTGCACGCCCGCAGCGGCGATGACAAGTGGCGCTACCTGGCGCGGCGCGGGCTGGACGATGTCCGGCGCGAGCGGGCGCTGTTCTGGGTGCTCGCGGCGGTGATCGCCGCGGTGGCGGCGCTCACCGCCCTGCGCGCCTGGTTGATCCGCCGGGCCCAGCGCGCCTGGTGGCCGCTGCCCGAGGAGCTGGTCTACCCGCTCCCCGTGCTCGGCCTGGTGCTGGTGGCCTCCTTCAGCCAGCCGCCCGAGGCGGCCCTGGCGGTGCGCATCTTCGCGCTCGGCGCCGTCCTGCTGCTCTGGGCCAACGGCGCCTTCCTGCGCGCCCGGCCGCCGCGCGGGCTGGCGCGGCTCCGGGAGGTGGCCCTGGGGCTGGGCCACGTGGTGGCGCTGCTCTACTGCGCGCTCTGGTTCAGCGGCCTCTGGGCGAAGTTCCTGGAGACGCTGGAGAGCGGGGTCGAGTCTTAGACGCGTCCCCCGCGCAGCCCGAGCGAAGTCGAGGGCCCCGTGCTCGCCGCGCCTACTTGCGCAGCGGCGAGATGTAGAACTGGTCCTTCTGGATGGGCGGGCTGCCGCTCTCGTACATGGTGACGCGCAGCTGCTGGTCGTGCTCGCCGCCGGCGAGCTGCTCCACCACCGCGTAGCCGTAGAAGGCCGCCGGCGCGCCGCCGATGCCGATCACCACCTCGCGGGGGGCGAACTCGGAGACGTTGGCCGCCGGGTGGCGGTAGCTGTGGTAGTGCCCGGTGAGCAGCAGGTCGACCTTGTGCTTCTTGGCGCCCGTGGACGTCTTCTCCTTGAGGATGTTCGCCGCCCAGGTGTGCGAGCCGTCGTAGGACGGGTGGTGCCGCACGGCGATGGTGTACTTCACGCCGTTGGCCGGGTCGTTCGCCTTGGCCAGCTCCGAGCGCAGCCACTCGTCCTGCTCGCCGAGCCGGTTGGCGTTGTCGGCGATGAAGAGGAACCGGGCGATGCCGAAGCGCGTGCGGATGTCGACGGTGTAGTAGGGCTTGGCCTTGCCGAGCCGCCCCTTCACCGAGCGCAGGTAGCGGGTGTTGAGCGGATCTCCGCCCGAGCCGTCGCTGGCGCAGTTGTCGCCGCTGCTCATGCACTCGTGGTTCCCCTGCGTGAGGAACCAGGTGCCTTTGAAGCGGGAGATCGCCTTGTCGTACATCGTCATCTGCGCGTCCGCCTGCTTGGCGTTGTTCGCGTAGAAGTGGTCTCCCACGTCGAGCGCGAACTGCGCGCGGTGGTAGTTCCCCTCGTTGGCGATGGCGCCGATGATCGCCGCCGGGTAGCTGTCCGTGTCGTTCACCTTCCCCGGCCGCGTGTCGCCGGTGACGATGAACTTCATCAGGTCCACCTTGCCGCCGTTCGGCCCGATGTCCGGCGTCAGCTCCACGATCAACCGCGGGCGGTTGGTCTTGTCGTCGTTGGAGTTGAAGTAGTTGCCGTTGGTGGCGGCCTGGGTCAGCTCGAAGGAGTAGAGCCCGTTCCCCTTCACCACGCTGGTGACGTCCAGCGAGACCCAGCTGTCCACGTCCACCGCGCCCTCTTTGTCGATCTGCGTAGGGGCCACGCGCGCGGGGCGGTGGTTCCAGTCCACCGCCGCGGCGCTCCAGGTGTTGACGACCTGGTAGGCCACCGGCCCGCGCGCGTCCGGGCTGCCGTTGTAGGCGAAGAGGCGCAAGGTGACCTTGCGCACGCGCGAGGCGGCGGGGACGCTGCGCACGTTGAACTTGAGGTAGCTGTTGCGGCGCGGCTCCGCGTCCACGCCCAGCCGATCAGACTTGCTGTTGTCCGCCGTCGGGTGGGCTTCGTCCGCGAAGGTGTCTTCGGAGGGGAAGACGGTGAGCGTGGGGATGGCCAAACCCTGCTCGTCCGCGCCCAGCGAGTCATCCACGTCCGCGGAGGAGAGCAGCTCGTCCTCTTCCAGCTCCGGGCCGAGGCAGCCGGCCAGCGCCACGCAGGAGGCGGTGAGGAGCAGCCCACGGCGAAATGAAAACCCAGTCATTTTCAGGACCTCTGCGAGAGGGGTGTCATTTGTCCGGGTCGCAACATCGGGGCCGGACGGAGGGGCGCGGGCCTTTCCGTGGCGTTCTCCGCGCTTCGGCGCGGGGGCTGTAAAGGGCGGCGCGGTAGGTGTGGAGCGCGTCCGGCCACCAGTCCTGAAAGCGTGGAGTGCTCGCGCCGCGTCGCGCGCGCGTTTCAGGGCCTCAGTGTGAGCAACGGGGAGGACGGCCTGATACAAGCTTGGGCTCAGTGCCTCTCCGCCTCCCCAAGGTTCGGGTTCCCACGGTGCCTCGCCCGCTGCCCGCGGCGGCGAAGGTCCACGTCGACGTGCACATCGACCGGGTCGGTGACGGCCTGGACACGTTCGTCGAGCAGATGGCTCGGAACACGAGTGGGCACAGCGCGCCCGGAGGATCCCTGCGGCTCACCGCGCCCGCCGAAGCGAGGCCGAACAACCGCCTGGCCCCGGAGCGCTCGCTGGAGCTGCAGCTGCGCCCAGACACCCTGTACGTCAGCGGCTTCGACGTGGGCGGGCGGCAGGTCGCCATCCGGGACGGCGGTGAGCGCTATCCCTCCCGGCCGCTCTCCGTCCTCAACCAAGCGGAGCTCAACGCCCTCATCCGCAACTTCCATGCGTTCGTGGAAGCGCAGCCGAACGCGCGTCCCCTCGAGCTCTCTCTGACGGCGCCGCCCCGAGGGCTCGAGCGCCTGCCTGACCTCGTGGCGATGATCGCCGAGGGCGCGCGCTTTCCCGCGATCCGCGACCACCTCCGCTCGCTGGAGCGCGGCGGCACCGGCAACGACGAGGTGCTGGAGCGCGCGCTGGTGGAGTGGGATGACCGCTGGGCGGCCGTCCTCTCCGCGGAGGAGCGCGCGCGGTACGACTTCTCCCGGTTGATCCCTTCGCACTACACGAACAACTGGGAGAAGCGGTTCAGGGAGGGCGACGCCGCCTTCGGCCTGGACCGGTGGGGGTAGTCGCCCCCCTGCCTGCTGGACGCGCCCCGGGGCGGCTGGGCTACAAGCTTCGGGTTGTGCAGGAATCCTGGCTCTTGGCTCTCGCGGGCGGCGCGCTGATCGGCGCGAGCGCCTCTCTCCTCTACGCATTCAACGGCCGCACCGCCGGCATCAGCGGCATTCTGGGCGGCCTGCTCCGCTCTGGCGGCGGCGAGGGCGGCTGGCGCGGCGCCTTCCTCGTGGGGATGCTCCTGGGCGGGCTCTTGCTGCGGGTGTTCGCCCCGCACGTCTTCGGCACCCGGCTGGCGCAGACGCCGCTCGCGGTGCTGCTGGTGGGCGGCCTGCTGGTGGGCGCGGGCACGCAGCTGGGCAACGGCTGCACCAGCGGCCACGGCATCTGCGGCCTGGGGCGCGGCTCCAAGCGCTCCGCCCTGGCCACGGCGGTCTTCATGGCGGTGGCGGCCGCGGTGGTGCTCGTCGTGGGCGCGCGCTGGGCGGGTGGCGCATGAAGGCGAAGCTCGCCGCCGGCGCCGCGGGGCTGCTCTTCGCGCTCGGCCTGGGGCTGGGCGGGATGACGGACGTGGACAAGGTCCTCTCCTTCCTGGACTTCACCCGCGCCTGGGATCCCTCGCTCGCCTTCGTCATGGCCGGCGCGCTGCTCGTCCACGCGCCGCTGCGCGCCTGGACCGCGCGCGCCCTGCCGGCGCCGCTGCTGTCGAGCAGCTACTCGGTGCCCCGCGAGTCCGGGGTGGACGGCCGGCTCGTGCTCGGCGCCACGCTCTTCGGCGCCGGCTGGGGGCTGGTGGGGCTGTGCCCCGGGCCCGCGGTGGTGAACCTCCTCACCGGCTCGGTGGCCTCGCTCGTCTTCGTCGCCGGCATGCTGGGCGGGACCGTGGCGCTCCAGCAGCTGGAGCGCGAGCGGCTTCCGCCCGCCGCCACCGACGAGAGCGCCTGCGGCTAAAAAGCGCCCGCCGAGCGCTCAGAGCTCGTCGACGAAGCCCGTCTTGCCCGAGAGCGCGTCAGAGCGCCACGGCAGGTACTCCACCTGGACGCCCGGCGGCGTGCGCTGCAGCGGCGTGCGCACCACCGGGGTGCGCGGCGGATCCACCGGCACGAACTCGCCGGAGCGATCTCGCGCGAAGTACTGCGTGGGCTGCCGGCGGTAGTTGACCTCGTACACCACCGGCTTCGTCCAGGAGAGGTCGCCGATGATGGAGACCTTGCCGCCGGGGAAGCGGTCCAGGAACTCGGTGGTGGGGCCGGGGATGAAGGCGTTGTTCACCGCCACCGAGAAGCGCTTGAGCGTGTCGTCGATGGTCTTGGCGAGGAAGGCCTCGTTCTCCCGCGCCACCGGGGCGAGCGCTGCGCTGAGCACCGCCGCGCGGGCCTCGTCCGGCGTGCGCCCGTCGAAGCCGCGCACCACGATCAAATCATCCATGTTCGGCGCCCGGCCGAGGTTGTCCGGGAGCTCGAAGTGCATCTGGGGCGGCGGGAGGACATCCGGGGGCGGCCGGTCCACGCCGAGCACCGGGTCTACCGGCGCCGCGCGCGGGGGCAGCACCGGCGCCGAGGTGCCCAGCTGACCGCCGGCGATGGGATCTGCCAGCCCGGTGGCGGGGACGTCCGTGGGGGACCCCGCCAAGCTCAGCTCCGCCCGCTCCAGCGGGCCGAAGTGACCGCCGTCCTCCGCCGCGTGGAGGAGGGGGCCCACCGCGGGCAGCTCGGCCGCTCCAGCGATCTCGCCCTCCTCGGCGGCGAGCTCGGCGGCTCGGGCGGCGGCGCGTTGGGCGGAGGTGGTGCTGAAGGACATGGAGAAATATCGCGGCTCTCAAAGGAAACGTTGCCGCACCGCGCGTAAGGGCGCGAAAGGACCTAGCTCGGCCCGGCCAGCAGCTGGGCATCCTCCAGCGAGGCGCCGGAGAGCAGATCCACGCCTCCTTGCGCGAAGCGCCGCGCCGCCGCCAGCCCGCGCTCGGTCTTCCGGTGGTCGAACGCCCACTGCCCATGGTCGATCAGCAGCGCCAGCTCCAGCGTGCGCCCCAGGGTCAGCGCGAAGCGGCGCGCGCCCGCCTCCACCCGCCGGGGATCCGCCATGGCCTCGGAGATCCACGCCGTGGCGTGCTCCATCGCGCGCAGCGCCGTCTCCGCCGCCGGCCGCAGCGAAGCGTGCGTCCCCGCGGAGACGCGGGCGTGGATCTCCTCGCGGAGCGCGTCGTAGGTGGGGTCCTTGCCCATCGCGCGCAGGGTGTCGAGCGAGAGGACGTTGGTGGTCCCCTCCCAGATGGGCAGCACCTGCGCGTCCCGGAGCATCAGGGGCAGCCCGGTGTCCTCCACGTAGCCGGCGCCGCCGAAGCACTCCAGCGCCTCGGAGCAGACCGCCACCACCTGCTTGCCGGTGGTGAGCTTGGCCAGCGGCGTCACCAGGCGGAAGAGCAGCTTCTCGAAGTCGGAGGCGGTGCCCGCCTCGATCTGCCCCATCAGCTCCGCCGCGCGGAAGGCGAAGAGGAAGCCCGCCTGCGCCTCTGCCTCCAGCCCGGCCAGCGTGTCCACGTGCAGCGGCTTGTCGGAGAGCAGCGCTCCGAACTGCACCCGCCGCTTCGCGTAGTCCCTGGCCAGCGCCACCGCGCGCCGCATCCCCCACGCCGCGCCCATCGCGTTCCAGGTGCGGGTGACGTTGAGCATGGGGGTGATGTTGCGCACCCCGTTCTCCAGCTCCAGCACCGGCACCGCGAGCGCGCCGTCCAGCGTCAGCTCCGCGGTGGGGACCTTGCGCGTGCCCAGCTTGTCCTTGAGGCGGTTGATCTGGATGCCATTCATCCGCCCCGCGCCGTCCCGGGTCTCCACGTAGAAGAGCGCCAGCCCGCGCCCGCCCGGGCCGTTGCCTTCGGGCCGCGCCAGGGTCAGCGCCATCTCCGCGGTGGTGGCGGAGGTGAACCACTTGGTGCCGTAGAGGCGCCAGCCCTCGGGGGACTTGCGCGCCTGCGTCTCGGAGATGCCCACGTCCGAGCCGCCGGTCCGCTCGGTCATCCACTGGCCGCTCGTCCACATCTGGAGCGGATCTCTCGAGGTCAGCCGCGGCACCGCCCGGTCGATCAGCCCGCGGTTGCCGGCCTCGAGCAGGGTGCGCGCCGCGCCGTCCGTCATCGCCAGCGGGCAGGAGTAGACGTCCAGCGAGGGCTGCACCACGTAGTTGAGCGCGAACTGCAGCGTCCGCGCGTGCGGGCCGTGCCGCTTCTCGTAGCCGGTGGCCACCAGGCCGTGGCGCGCGGAGATCCGCTGCGCCTCCTTCCAGAGCGCGGTCACTTCGATGCGATCCACCCGGTTGCCCCACGCGTCCCACTGGGTGAGGGTCGGCTCGTTGAGCCGGTCCGCCAGCTGCAACGCGTAGAGCTCCTTCCCGGAGCGCTCGCCCAGCTCCCGCAGCTCGGCGCTGGCCGCGGGGCGCTGGTCCTCCGGGAGCGCCCGGGCGAGGTACTCCTGCAGGAGCGCGTCGTCGTCGAACTGGTTGCCGAGCAGCGGGGGAGCTTGGAAGAAGGCCATTGGCGGCAGATCTACCTTTGACGGGCTCGCGTGGGTCAAGTAACCGGAGGCCATGCCCGCACGCGTACGCCTGGCCGGAGTCACGCTCCTTTGCTTCGTGGGCGGCGCCGCCCTCGCCGCCGAGCCTGCCGCGGACGGCGGCGTGCCGGCCGCGCCGGCCGCGCCCGCCCCGGTCGCCGGGACGGTGAGCGCCGAGCCCGCCGCGCCTGCGCCCACCACACCGGCCGCGCCCGCCAAGCCGCCGCTGGTGGCGATGCTGAACCTGGAGACCAACCCCGCCGCCGCCGAGCTGGGGCCGAGCATCAGCGGGCTGGTGGCCAGCACGCTCGCGGCCTCGCCCGGGGTGCGGTTGATTACCGCGCAGGACGTGGCCACCGCGGTGGGGCTGGAGCGCCAGAAGCAGCTGCTGTCCAAGGACGGCACCTGCTCGGACAGCGCCTGCCTGGCGGAGCTCTCCGGCGCGGTGGGGGCGCGCTACGTCGTCACCGGCCGGCTGGACAAGCTCGGCGGCCGCTTCGTGCTCACCGCCAGCGCGTTCGACGCCGCCAAGGCGGTGGCGCTGGGCAAGCCGTCCCTGGAGGTGGAGAGCGAGGAGAAGCTGCCCGGCGCGGCGCGGGAGCTCGCCCGGCAGGTGCTGGTGGCGCTCGGCGCCGAGGCCCCCTCCAACGTCTCCGCCGCCGCGCTCGCCGAGAGCAAGCCGGTGGGCGTCTGGCTGAGCCTGAAGTTCGGCAACACCTTCGTCACCAGCCTCACGTCACTCGGGCTGGGCGGCGACATCGACGTGGGCTATGCCCTCACGCCCTCCTGGGTGGGCTTCCTGCAGATCGGCGTGACGTTCGTGCGCGCCACCACGGAGGGGGAGACCGGGCGGATCAACGTGGTGCCCACCGTCATCGGCATCCGGCACCTCTACCGCGTGGACAAGGACCTGCAGCCGTACTGGGGCGTGGGCCTGGGCGTGCAGCTCGCGTTCGGGCAGTTCGGGTTCTTCTCGGACTCGGGGCCGCTGCCCAACGTCTACGCCATCGCCGGGCTGCAGTGGATGTTCTCCAAGCACGTGGGCGTGCTGGTGGACGCGTCCACCAACCTCGCGCAGGCGATTCTCGGCCTCACCCAGACCGGCAAGGGCGGCGGGTTCAACCTCGACCTCAACGTCGGCGTGGCGTTCCGGTTCTAGCGCTCCAGGCGCGGTCGGACCCGGGCAGGCTCATAGGGCCGGAGAAACCGAAAGGGTCGCGCTTCGTCTGCGCGCGCATGGGTCCCTCGGTGGAGCGCTCCGGCCGCGGTGGGTTGCCGTGCCTCCGCTCGCCGGCAGCGGGCGCTCGGGGGCCACGCTCCGGTCTTTGTGGGGTAGTTCTTCATGCTGGCGTCATGAAGAAGTTCCCCACAACGCAGATGCGACGCGCCGCCGTGCCCTTGGGAGCTCGCCGGGACGCCGCGCGCCGTTGTGGGTGGGATTTGCATGCTGCCGGTGGGTGGGATTTGCATGCTGCCGTCATGCAAAACCCACCCACAACGAGGAGTCTGCTGCCCGGGACGGAGTTGGCGCTCGGAGCGTGAGGTGGACGAGGTTCCCCCACTACCTCGGCGCGTCCGTGCGGGGCGGCCGCTCGCCCACTCCGGATCGCAGTGACTGTGCAACCCACCGCGGCTGGAGCGCACCTCCGAGGGGTCCATGCGTGCGCAGACGAAGCGCGACCCTTTTCGGTTTCCGCGTCCTATGGGCCTGACGGCGCTCGAGCTGGCAAGTGCCGCGCGCTCGGGCGCAGGCAGCCAGGCAGCCAGGCGGCGCGCCCCGCGCGTGCACACCGTCACTCTCGCCAGGAGGGTCACCCGTGCGTCCAAGCCCCATCTCCCGCCGTCCGCGCAGCGTCGTCGCCATCACCGGAGCCTCGAGCGGCATCGGCCGCGCCACCGCGCTGGCGCTCGCCCGCGAGGGCAAGGCGCTGGTGCTGTTGGCCCGCCGCGAGGAGGCGCTGGCCTCGCTGGTCACCGCCTGTGAGCGGCTCGGCGCTCCGGCGCTGGGGCTCCCGGTGGACGTGACGGACGCCGCCGCGGTGCGGGGCGCCACCGAGCGCGCGCTGGAGCACTTCGGCGGCCTGGACGCCTGGGTCAGCAACGCCGGCGTCTTCTGCTTCGGCGAGCTGCAGGACATCCCGGACGACGCCTTCCGCCGCGTGCTGGAGGTGAACGTCATGGGCTACGTGCACGGCGCCAAGGCGGTGCTGCCGCTGTTTCGCAGGCAGGGCTTTGGCACGCTCGTCCATGTGGCCTCGGTGTATGGGCGGATCGCCGGGCCGTACGCCTCGCCCTACGTGGCCTCGAAGTTCGCGGTGCGCGGCTTCACCGAGTCCCTGCGCGCGGAGCTGCGCGGCACCGGAATCCACGTCTGCATGGTCTCCCCGCTGGCGGTGGACACGCCCCTGTGGGACCACGCCGCCAACTTCTCCGGCTGGCAGCCCTGGCCCATGCCGCCGGTGTTCGCGCCGCAGGGCGTGGCCAGGGCGATCAGCCGCTGCCTGCGCCGCCCCCGCCGCGAGGTGGTGGTGGGCGCCGGGGGCCGGATGGTCGGCGTGCTGAACGCGCTCGCCCCCGGCCTGGTGGAGGCGCTCATGCGCCGCGCCGCGGACCGCTTCCAGTTCGGCCCCAAGCCCGCGGCCGCCTCGCCCGGCAACCTCTTCGCGCCCATGGACGTGGGGACGGACCTCATCGCCACCGAGGCGGACTGGCGCTCCCACCCGTCCCGGTTCGCCCGCACGGTGCGCGCCCCGCCGCAGGCGCGGCAGGGCCTCTGGCCGGGCGCCCCTGGCGGATGCTCCCCCGCGCGCTCGCCTGCGGCGCAGGCGCGGATCAGAGGGTCCTTTCGCCTAGATGCTGCCGAAAATTCTCGGCCGCAATTCAGTGGAACCTGCCGCTGAACGGTCGAGGACATTGGCGGGCAGAACACTCTTGGGGCCATCATCAGGAAGGCGGCGGGCGTCACCCGGGAGACCCTGCGCACCTCGCGCTGGCCTACGCGCGCCTCGCCGGCCCACCGCGACCTCTCCAAGCTTCTTCGTGGGCCGTGGCCGAGGGTTGGACCCCGCTGCTCGAGGAGGAGATCGGCAAGGTCCGCTCGACAAGCTCTTTCAGGGGCTGCGCAAGGCGATCGAGGTCCACGCCGAGCGCGTCCCCGTCCCCAAGAGCGCGCAGGAGTCGCAGGCGCTGATCGACGGGTTCGCCGACGTGTCCTGGCACCAGCACGGCGTGCCGGGCGCGATTGGCCGGCACCCCGGTGCCGGCGGTGGCCGCGGGCGGCACCCTGGGCTGGGTGCTGGTGCTTCTCCAACGACCCTCCCGATGAGAAGCTGAAGGACCTTCCGCCGGAGACGCTGGTGGCCGAGGCGCTAGTCCGCCGCCGCGCCTGGCGACCCGGTGCTCGCCGCCGCGGCCGCGCCAACGGCGGCGTCCCGCCCTCGGTGGCCGCGCTGCGCACGAACCCGCTGGTGGCCTGACCCAGCGCGCCCGCCACGCGGGGCGCCGTCCGCGCGGAGCGGGCCTTGCCACCACCTGCAAGAGCGCTTGTCCCCAGCGCTCCCGGACCGCCGGGTCCACCTTCGCCCTACGGCTCCAGCCCTCAGCAGCGCGCGCGTCTGCTCTAGCGCCCGCCAGGGCCACGTGCGTCCCCGGCGCTCTTTCGGCACGCCTGCGCGACTGGTGACGAACAGCGCCTCCTGCTCCGCGGTGGCCACCCGCTGCGCCGACGCCCAGCAAGCCATGCACGCACCGTGGAAGAATAGGTAGCTGTCGTAGCCCAAATCTCCCTGCAGCACCGCCACCTCCACGCCTTCGAAGTGGAGCTCGGCGTGCGCATGCGGCAGCGCCTGCGGCGGCGGCGTCAGCCCACACCCCGCGCGGTCTGACGGGAGGAGCACCGCGCGCAGGAGCGGCCGGCTTCCACGTCCTCGCCGTTGTCCCCAGCGTGGTGGAGGCCGGCAGCGCGGTGAGCAGCGCGCGCGTCCGCCCACCTCCGTCGCGCAGAGCGCGCGGTCCCGCCAGCGCCGGCACCAGCGCCTGCAGCGCTGGCGTGGTGGGAACGCGAGCCGGTCCGCGCGCAGCCCGCCCAGCGCCGCGCGATCCAGGCCGCCTGGCACCTGGGCCACCCGCGCCACGTGCCGCGCCCAAGCCTCCAGGGTCGCCTCCACGGTCTTGGCTCCAGGACCTTCACGGATTGACGTTAGCCGCGGCGGGGCCGCGTAACATCCGCGCCGCTTCCGTCTCACCCGACACCGGCCCCACCGCGGCTTCCGCCGCCAGCCATCAACATTTTCCGGGCTTCGATGGCAGAGCGTCGTGCGCGGGTTGGTGCTGCTCCTGGTCTTCGCCGAGCTGGGGTACCTGGCGATCGCCAACCTCGCCCTGCGCACGAAGCTGGTGGCCTGGGCGGTGAACGAAGACGCGTCTCCTACGGCTCCGCCTGGTCGCTCTACCCGGGAGATCTCCACGTGCGGGACTTCCTCCTGCGGGTGGACGACCAGGCCATGCGCATGGAGATAAAGGTGGACCGCATCCACGCCCGGGTGCGCATGCGGCAGCTGCTGCGCCAGCGCTTCCACTGCGACAGCGTGGAGTGGAGTCCTGGCTGCCAAACCTCCCGCCCACGGTGGTCCGCTACCTCAGGGGGCCGCACAACCAGACCCCCAAGCCCAGCGAGCTCATCTGGGTGGAGCTGGAGCAGGTGGCGCTCACCGACGTCCGCGAGCTGTGGCTGGACGTGGCCCACTACACCGGCAACGCCACCGTGCGCGGCCGACTGAAGATCCTCCCCACGCAGCTGCTGGACACCGGCCCCAACGAGGTCACCTTCCACTCCGGCCAGGTCCTCCTCGGCGACGAGCCGGTGCTCGAAGGCGTCACCGGGCGCGCCGCGCTGTGGATCCCCACCGCCATGCTCGCCTCGGACGGGCCGGCGCACGCCCTGCGCGCGGAGCTCGAGCTGCAGGCCCGGGGGGACCCCTCCGCGCTCTCGCCGCTCTTCCCGGGCGTGAAGATCTCTCCTTCCCCCGCCTGGCTCACCGCCCGCGTGGGCGTGGAGGGCGGCCGGCTGCAGCAGGGGAGCGCGCTGCGTCTCTGGCTGCCGGACCTGGCCGTCCGCGAGGGCTCGCTGCTCGGCCGCGCCGCCGCGGAGCTGGCGCTGGACACCGGCGGGGACGGGGCCGCGCTGGAGCTCTCGGTGCGGGGGCTGCGCTTCTTCCGGCACGGCGCCCTGCTGGTCACCGCGCCGCTGGTGCGGGCCGAGCTGGTGGCGGACGCGCTCGGGCTGGCCGGCGGCGCGCCGCCGCTGCTCTCGCTCGCGGTGCGGCTGCCGGTGGCGAAGGTGGAGAGCCTGGCCGCGCTGGGCGCGCAGCTGCCGCCCACCGGGCCGGTGGCGTTGCGGGGTGGCTCCGCGCGCGCCAGCCTCTCGCTCTTCTTCCCGGACGTGCGCGAGCTGCCCGGCGAGGGCGCCCTGCGCGTGGCCGGCTCGGGCGCGGAGCTGAGCTACACCGGCGTGCCGGTGCGCGCGGACCTGGACCTGGTGGCCCCGCTCTCCGGGGTGCGCCTGGAGCCGCCGGCGGTCCGCGTGAACGGCGCGCACCTGGGGCTCACCCACGTGAAGGTGGGGGACGAGCCGCGCGCGGACTGGTGGGGGCACGTGGTGGTGCCCAAGGCCGCGCTCTCCGCCGCGGGCTTCGCCGGCGAGGTGGAGGCGGAGCTCAAGGACGCCCGGCCGATCATCGGCCTCTTCGCGCAGGCCAACCAGGTGCCGGGCTGGACCCAGGGGCTGCTCTCCGTGGACGGGGTGAAGGCCGCGGCCCGGGTGAGCGTGGACGCGCACGGCACCGGGCTGGACTCGCTGCGGGTGTGGGGGCCCGGCATCCAGCTGGTGGGGCGGCTGCGGGCGGGGGCCGAGCAGACGGACGGCGCGCTGCTCCTGCGCTTCCGGGGCCTGGAGCTGGGGCTGGAGCTGGAGGAGGGGAAGCAGAAGCTGATCCTGGCTGGCGCCAGCCAGTGGTTCCGCACCCGAGGCCAGGATCCCCGGCCGGAAGCTGGGCTATAACCGGCACCCTTAGGGGCCAAACCGGCGTACCGGCTAGGGGTTCACGATGGACAGCGCGAAGCGCAGCAGGTGGCTCTGGGTCTGTGGGCCCGCCCTGCTCGGGGCCCTGGCAACGACCCTGTCTTGCCAGCTGGAGCCGCCCGAGTACGTGGGCAAGGAGTGCAGCCGCTCCACGGACTGCCCGCAGCCGCTCAGCTGCGTCGTCGCGCGCCCCGGCGGGGACGCCACCTGCGAGTTCCTGAGCGGCCCGCTCGAGCTCGCGCCGCCGCCGCCCACGTTCTACTGCTCGGACGTCAAGAAGGTCATGGCGGACTACTGCGTGGCCTGCCACGCGGCGACGCCCTCGCAGGGTGCGCCCGCCACCTCCCGGCTGGACATCTGGGAGGACACCACCGTGGACGGCAAGACGGTGCGGGGCGTGGGCAGCATGGGCGCGGCGATCATCGACCGCACCGTGAGCAAGGGGGACATGCCGCCCTCCACCTTCCCGGTCCAGGCCACCCCGGAGGCGAAGCGGATCCTCACCGCCTGGGGTCGCAACAAGTTCCCCATCTTCAACGCGGCGGACGGCGGCGTGAACTGCGTGGCCGGCGGCGGCGGAATGGACGGCGGCACGAAGAGTGGCGGCGGTGCTTCGGCGGTGCTCACCAACCCCGGCACCGGCGCCCAGACCATCACCGGCACCACCGTGCTGATGCGCGCCACCGCGGCGGTAACCACCGGCACCGTGGCGCGCGTGGAGTTCTACCAGGGCACCACCAAGGTCGGTGAGGACGCCACCGCGCCGTACGAGTTCTCTTGGACCGGCTTCGCCGCCGGCACCTACCAGCTCACCGCGCGCGCCGTGAGCGACACCGGCGCCACCGGCGACTCCACCCCCGCCACCCTCACCGTGACCGCGGCCCCCGCCGGGAACACCGTCTACAGCGTCTCCATCATCACCACGGGCGGCGTGATCCTCGTGGACCCGGTGGTGGACAACGCCACCTACAAGCTGGCGGACCTGGGCGCCGCGTTCGCCTTCCGCGCCAACGTGGTGAACATCCCCGCCGCGGGGAGCGTGCGGTTCGACCTGGACGCCACCACCGGGGCGGCGACCGAGAACATGGCGCCGTACTGCATGGGGCCGGGCGCGGTCACCGACTGCGCCAACGTGGCGGTGGGGGCGGGGATGCACACGCTCGTGTCCAACCCGTTCGACGCCACCGCCGCTGGTGGCGCTGCCGGGACGCCCAAGACGGTCCGCTTCACCCTGCAGTAGCGGCAGGCGCAGCTACGCCCACATGGCCGGGAAGTCCCTTTCTGCGGCGGCGGCCCGTACAATGGCCGCCATTTCTGGAGGGCTCACCGCATGGCAGCTGAGACCGTGATCGGCCGCACCATCGTGATCGATGGCGAGGTCAAGAGCAGCGAGGACATCTCCGTCCAGGGCACCATCAAGGGCAAGGTCACCACCACCGCGGACCTCTACATCGAGGAGAGCGGCACCGTGGAGGCGGAGGTCCAGACGCACAGCATCGAGATCCACGGCAAGGTGGTGGGCAACGTCACCGCCACCGACAAGTACGAGCTGATGAAGGACGGCCAGGTGACCGGGGACGTCACCGCCCCGCGGATCGTCATCGCGGACGGCTCCACCTTCAAGGGCCACATCGACATGGCCGAGCCCGGGCAGAAGTCCGCGCCGATCGAGAAGGTCGCGCCGCGCCCGCCGCCCAAGCCCCGCCGCTGATGGCCGGGCTCGCGCAGCGGATCCGCGCCTTCGACTGGCTGCGCGGGCTGGCCATCCTCTTCATGGTGCAGTGCCACGCGCTCGTCCTGCTCACGGACGAGCTGCGCGCCAGCCCGCTCGCCAAGCGGCTGCTCTGGTTCGATGGGTTGGTGGCGCCGTCGTTCATCTTCACCTCCGGCTTCTCGCTGGCGCTCACCCAGGTGCGCACCGCGCTCGCCGCCAGCCCCTCCGCCCCGGGCGAGCGCGCCCGCCGCGCCCGCAAGACGCTGCGGCGCATTGGCGAGGTGTTCCTCGTGGCCACGCTCGTCAACTGGGCGTGGTTTCCGATCTTCCGCGAGCCGAAGTGGATCCTCCGGCTGGACATCCTCCACTGCATCGCCATCTCCCTGACGCTGGCGCTGCCGCTGATCGCCCTGCTCGCCGGGCGCCCGAAGGTGCTCGCCGCGGTGAGCGTCACGCTGGCCTTCCTCATCTTCGGCCTCTCGCCGTACGCGGAGCAGGTGACCGGCCCGCTGGCCAAGCTCGCCAACGGCATCCACTCGGACACCACCTTCCCGCTCACGCCCTGGTGCGGCTACGTCTTCCTGGGCGCCTCCGCCGGCGCGCTCGCCGGCACCGGCAACGTGAAGCAGCTCGCGCTCTGGATGGGCGGGCTGGTGGCCGTGGGCTTCGTGCTCTGGCGGGCCACGCCCTTCCTCTTCCATGACGTCTACCCGCCCCACAACCCGTGGGTCACCAACCCCGCCAACCACGGGCAGCGCTGGATGTGGGTGGGGCTGCTGGTGCTGGGGATGCTCGCGCTGGAGCTGAAGGCCGGCGGCGCCTGGACGAAGAGCGCGCCCATGCGCTTCATCGAGGTGTTCGGCAGCTCGTCCCTGGCCGCCTACTTCTTCCACCTGATGCTGCTCTTCTACCGGCTCTTCGGCGTGTTCTCGTTCAACGCCTGGTGGGGGAACAGCTGCGGGTTCCCCAAGTACTTCCTGCTCACCGGGGTGTTGATCGGCCTGACGTTCGTGCTGTGCGTGGCCACCGACAAGCTCTACGTCCGCCTGGAGAAGCGGCTCAGCCCGGCCAGACCTCGACCATCCGGCCCCGCAGCGTCCCCGTGATGTCCTTGGGCACGCCGGGGAAGTCGGACTCGTTCACCTGGTTCACCGAGTCCATGAAGTCCTGCGCCCGCCAGACGTACTCTTTGCCCGTCCAGCCGTGGGTGGCCACCAGGTACTCCTCGCCGTCCTTGCGGAAGTGGCCCTCAATCACCGCCCAGTGCGCCCGCTTGCCGTTGAACAGGCCCGGGTTGCCGGCCTTGTCCACGTCGAACGGGACGAGCGCGGGGTTGCCGCGGTCCACCGCCTCGTGGATGTCCTGCAGCGTGACGTTGGGGGTGACGCGCGCCTGGTAGCCGAACTCCTGGGCCAGCTTCGCCAGGTCGTTGGACCAGAACATCTCGCCTTCCGTGGTGTAGCCGCGCTGGCGGGCCACGTCGAGCAGGCGGGCGTTGGTGTCCGGGGTGCGGCTGTGGCTGTCCGCGCGCCGCGCGTCCGCGCTCTGCACCAGCGGGTTCAAGTTGGAGGCGTCCGCGCGGTCCCAGAAGTCCATCACCATGCCCAGCGCGTAGAGGCCGCAGGTGGGGCCGTCCTGCACGCGGCCCGGCACGTCCGCGCCCACCGCCAGCGCCCGGTCCCGCTCGGCGATCACGTGCCCCAGGTCCACCACCGGGAAGGTGCCGCCGTTGGCCGCCCGCACCGCCAGGGGATCCGGCCGCGGCGTCACCGTGGAGAAGCTGTCCAGCGGAGCGGGGCGCGCCGGCGCGCTCGGGGCGGCGGGCGTGAAGGACGGAAAGCTGGGGAACCAGGACGGGCCGGTGGCGCCAACGGTGTTCACGGGCATCGCCCATTGTCGGGCATCGGCCGCCCGTCGTTTCGCACTCTTGGCTTCTTAGAAGAGTGGGGCTGCTACGGCTTGCCCGCGTAGCGGCGCACCAGGGCCAGCAGGTCCTCCGGCGCCACCGGCTTGCTCAGGTAGTCGGTGGCCCCGCACTCCTGCGCCACCGCGTGCAGCTTCACCCGCTCCAGGCCGGAGGCGAGCAGCACCTGGGTGCCCAGCATCTCCGCGTCCGCCCTTATCCGCTTGCAGACGTCCTTGCCGTCAATCGCCGGGAGGAGCACGTCCAGCAAGAGCAGCCGCGGCCGCAGGCGCCTCACCAGCTGCAGCGCTTCATCCCCGCGCTGGGCGCGCCGGACCTCGTAGCCGGCCTTGGCCAGCGTGGTGGCGTAGAGCTCCGCGCAGACGGGATCGTCATCCGCCACCAGGAGCAGCTTGGAGCGCTCGGGCTGGTCCCCTCCGCGCAGCCGGTGGATGCACGCGGAGAGCTTGTCCACGGTGGCGCGGTCCGGGCTCAGGAAGTCCATCCCCACCAGCGACAGCTCCGGCCGGGACCAGGAGACCTCCGCGTTGAGCGGCAGCTCCGAACCGTCGTCCAGGGTCAGCCGCACCGTGGCGCGCTGCCCCACCGTCAGCGGGTAGCCCACCTTCGCCAAGAGCCCCGTCTCGGAGAGGTTCTTCGCCTCGGCCACCGCCGGCACCACCGGCACCGTGAAGCGCAGCGGCAGCGCGCAGTCCACGCGGGCCGTGCGCCGGCCGGTCTCCGGCCCCGGCACGGTGGGCAGGAGCCCGAGCAGCGCCCGGCACTTCTCCAGCTCCTTGGCCTCCAGCCGGACGAAGAGCCCCTTCGCGAAGCGCTCGCTGGCCGGCCGCTGCCCCACCACGTGCGCGTTGAGCACCACGTTGGGGCTGACGCCAGGCAGGGAGAGCTCCACCGTCAGTGCGGTGCCGATCCGGTGCTCCTCCTGGGTGGGAACGAAGACGCGCTCCGCTCGGGGATGGACCAGCTCCGCCCAGAGAGCGTAGCGGTCCGGGTAGGCGAGCAGCAGCATGGGGCTGAAGGTTAGCCGAAGCGGCGGGTGGGCTTCGGGCGCGGCGTGTGGGCGCCAAGACGTGAGCTACACTCGGCCCTCCCTTGTCCGCCCAACCCACACAGGAGGGCGGCAGCCTCGCGCTGCTGACCGAGCTCGGGCGCCTCGCCTCCGAGGCCACGGATCTCAACGCCTTGCTGGACGCGGCCCTGCGGTTGATCTGCGGGGCGATGCGGGCGGACAGCGCACACGTCTACGTCCTCTTCGAGGGGCGGCTGGTCCTCCAACACGACTACCAGTCCGTGCGCGCCGCGCGGCCCGGGCTCGAGCCGCTGCCGCGCGAGCTCCCGGTGGACGGGGACACGCTCGCCGGCCGCTGCGTCCTCTCCAAGCAGCTGGTGTCCCTGCGCGTGGACCAGTGGCCGCTGCGCACACGCGGGTTGGCGCTGGATCTCGGCGTGCGCCACGCCTTCGGCGCGCCGCTGCTGGTGCGGGGCCGGCCGGTGGGCAGCGTCTGCCTCTTCCGCCTGGACGACGATCCCTTCACCCCCGAAGACCGCGAGCGCTTCGAGCCGTGCGTGCGGCAGCTCTCGCTGGGGCTCTCCCACCTGCGCCTGTTCGACGCCCAGCACCGGCAGATGGAGGACCTGCGGTTGATCCTGGACGTGGGCCAGGCCATCACCCGCTCGCACGACCTGCCGGAGATTTTGGAGCGTGGGGTCCAGAGCCTGACCCGCCTGACGGACGCGCCGCTGGCCTACCTGCTGTTGATCAACCCCACCACCGGGCTGCTGGAGGGCGCGCGCGCCTCCAGCGAGCACCACGCCGAGCTGCTGCGCAACCTCCGCGTGCCGGTGGACGAGAGCTCGATGGCCGGGCTGGCGCTGCGCACCGGCGTCCCTCAGCAGGTGAGCGACGCGGGGACCGCCGGCGGCGGGGTGGTGAACCCCCAGCTGCAGCAGCGCTTCGGCCTGCGCGGGCTGCTCTCCCTGCCGCTCTTCTTCGGGGATGAACCGGTGGGGGCGGCGGTCATCGGCGACGACCGCCGCGCGCGCATCTTCACGGACGGGGAGATCGAGCGGGCCATGGTGATGTGCTCCCAGCTCGCCATCGCCATCGCCAACGCGCGCCTCTTCGACGACCTCAAGAGCAGCTACGACGCGCTCGCCCGCGCCCAGGGCGAGCTGGTGCGGGGCGAGCGGCTGGCCGCGCTCGGAGAGCTGGCCGCGGTGGTGGCCCACGAGGTCCGCAACCCGCTGGGCGTCATCTACAACGCCATGGCCTCGCTGCGCCGCCTGCAGAAGCCCGAAGGCGAGGCGGAGGTGCTCTTCAACTTCGTGCGCGAGGAGGCCGAGCGGCTCGACACCATCGTCTCGGACCTGCTCGACTTCGCCCGCCCCCGCGAGGCGGACCTGCGCCGGCTCGCCCCGGACGCCCTCATCGCCGCGGCGGTGCGCGGCGTGGAGGCCACCTGCAAGGCGGCGCGCGTGGACCTGCGCGTGGAGGTGGCGTCCTCGCTGCCCCCGGTGATGGCGGACGAGCGGATGATGCGCCAGGCGCTGATGAACCTGCTGCTCAACGCCGTGCAGGCGATGCCGCGCGGCGGGTGGCTGGCCATCCGCGCCGAGCACGAGCCGCTCAACCGGCCACCCATGCTGCGGATCGACATCCAGGACAGCGGCCCGGGCATTCCCCCGGAGATGGCCGAGCGGATCTTCCAGCCGTTCTTCACCACCAAGGCCACCGGGAGCGGGCTGGGGCTGGCGGTGGTGCGGCGGATTTTGGACGCGCACCACGGGCAGGTCTGGGTGGATCCAACGCAGAAGCAGGGCGCGCGGCTCTGCCTGCGGTTGCCTATGGGGCCGTGAACGTCCGGTAGAAGAAGACCGCCGTCATCCCCCAGCCCACCGCCACCACCCAGGGGCGCACCTTCTTCCCCTCCACCCGCCGCGCCAGGGACGCGCCGCCGTAGCCCCCGGCGATCGCCCCCGCCGCCATCCAGAGCGCCGGCCCCCACGCCACCGTCCCCGTGAGCACGAACGTCACCAGCGCCGCGCCGTTGAGCAGGACCGCCAGGGCGTTCTTCAGGCCGTTCATCTGGTGCAGGTCCGTCAGCCCCAGCAGGGCGTACGCCGCCAGCAGCATGAAGCCCATGCCCCCGCCGAAGTAGCCGCCGTACACGCTGATCAACAGCTGCAGCGGCAGCCCCACGCGCAACAGCCGCGCCTGGGAGGCCTCCTCCCCCTGCGCCCGCAGGGTGCGCGTCAGCCGCTCCCCGAAGGTGAAGGCCAGCGTGGCGAGCAGGAGCAGAAAGGGGACGAGCGTGACGAAGACGCGCGAGGGCGTCCACACCAGCAGCAGCGCCCCTGCGGTGCCGCCGGCGAGGCTGACCGCGCAGAAGGCCAGCAGCGTCTGGCGGGGGAGCTTGAGGTGCGAGCGGTAGGCCCAGGCGCTGGCCGCGCCGCCCGGCCAGAGCGCCACCGTGCTGGTGGCGTTGGCCGTCACCGCGGGGACGCCGGAGAAGAGCAGCGCGGGGAAGGTGAGGAAGCTGCCACCGCCGGCGACGGCGTTGAGCGCCCCCGCCAGCATCGCCGCCACCACCTGGACCACCGTCGCCAGCACGCTGGCGCGCAGCATGGCACAGCGCGCCGCAGACGCCTGGGGTCACTTCATCTTGGCGCAGGGCTCCAGGTCGGCCATCGCCTTCATCTTCTCGAAGCAGCTCGCCTTCTCCGCGGACATCTTCTCCGTGCAGCTGGCGATCTCCTTCGCCTTCTTCGCCTGGACCTTGGGGTTCTTCAGCTTCTCCGCGTCCTTGGGGCTCGCGTACATGACGCCGTAGAGGTTGTTGATCGCCTTCTCACAGAGGGCGGCGTCCGCGGCGAAGGCGGACGGGGCGAGCAAGAGGACGGCGGCGAGCAGCAGACGGCGCATGGAGACCTCGGGTTTGGAGTTTGTCTTCGCAGCGGAAGACACACCGAGCGCCGTCAGGTTGAAGAAAAAAGGTGCGGGCTCAGCCGTGCCCCATCCCGGCGTTCGGGTCGTGCATCCCGAACTTGTCGTTCTCCGGCAGCGCGCCCAGCGGGTAGGACTCGGACTCGTAGCGGTGCAGCATCTGCCGGATGGACTCGGCGCGCTCGGCGTCGGTGGCGCCTTCGGGCGGGTGGGCCTGGCCCTCGGGCGTGGCCAGGTAGTCCTCCACCAGCTGGGCGTCCGTGTAGTCCTCGTCCTCCGACTGGCGGCGCGAGAGGGAGAGCGCGAGCTCGCGCCGCGCGGCGCGCTCCACCAGCGCGTCCCGCTGCTCGGGGGTGAGCGGCGGCAGCCCCTGCGCCTCGCGCTGCGAGTCCACGCCGAGCACGAAGGTGGCCACGTGCTGCGCGGTGACGCCCTGGTCCTCCGGCCAGCCGTCCGTGGCGCGGGCGATCCGCTCTCCGTCCGCCGGGTCCAACCCCGCGCGCTCGAAGGCCTCGCGCGCCGCGGAGACCCGCTCGTCCAGCGAGTCGCCGGTGTTGAGCGCGTCGCCCACCGTGGCGTGCACCAGTTCGTGCTGCAGCACGCTGGTGTCGCCGGGGTCATCCACCGCGCTGAGCGGCACGTACACGGTGCCGTCCGAGTTGATGCCCCCCGTGCCTGGAAAGCGGCGCTCGTACTCGTCGTCCGGGAGGACGATGACGCGCTCTCCCTCGGCCGCGTTGGCGATCGCCTCGCCGGTGGGCGTGCCGCGCAGCGCCTCCAGGTTCTGGTTCAAGTAGTAGGGCCCGGCGGCGAGCGCCGACTGCACGCGCTCCCGGTCCTCGCCGCCCGTCTCGTCGAGCAGCACTCCGTCCAGGTCGTGCCCGTACTGCTCGCGGTAGGCGGCGCGGATCGCGTCGATCTCCTCGGGGCTCTTGCCCTCCAGCGTCTCCCAGATGGCGTCCTCGTCGGTGCCCCAGCCGAAGAGGCCGTGCCCTTCGGTGGCCTCGTGGAGCGCCTCGGCGTCCTGCGCGGGGTTGGTGGCGGCGTTGTCCGCCAGCGCCTGGGTCTGCTGCTCGGGCGCCACGCCGAGCTGCGACAGCACCTGCGCGCGCTCCGGCGAGTTGGGCGCGGTGGCGAAGAGCTGCGCCGCGCCCTGCGCCGGGAGGCTGAGCGCCTCGCGGTACTGGGGGTTCTCCTGCAGGTAGGCGTCCAGGTCCTCGTAGCTGCGGCGGCTGGAGGGATCGAGGATCCGGTTGCCCTGGCGGATCACCGCGTGGCCGGTCTCGCCTTCGGCGCCGGGGCTCGTGTCGTCGAGCAGCACCACCTGAGACCTGGCCAACAGCTCGGGCGGCGCGAGCCGCACCCAGTCCGCCACGCGGTCCAGGCAGTTCACCTCCGAGTCGTCCGCGTCCTCCGAGAGCAGGCTGGTGGGGGGCGGCTGCGCCACGCCGGTGGACGGCTGGAACTGGTCCCGGCGCAGCGGCGCGAGCGGGGCGGGGGTGACGGTGGGCTGCTGCACGGGCTGCGCGCGGGGCAGCTCCACGGCCTTTCGGCGCAAGGACAGGTCAGGGGTGAAGAACGGCGCCATGGGGGTGACTCCGGAGGGTTGGCGTGGCAGTAGAAATACGCCTCGCTTTTCCGCCGGTTACCGCCGGCGCACTTTCCCCCTCTTTTCGCGGCTGCAGTTGCTAAACCCACGGCCTCTCCCAAGAAAAGGCAGGCGCACGCATGAGCACGCGGATCCGCAAGGCAGCCGTCCTCGGTGCAGGGTTGATGGGCAGCGGCATCGCCGCGCACCTGGCCAACGCGGGCATCCCCGCGCTCCTGCTGGACATGGTCCCGCCGAGCGTGGGCCCCGGCGAGGACCCCAAGTCCAAGGCCTTCCGCAACAAGTTCGCGGCCGGGGGCCTGGCCAACCTCAAGAAGTCGAAGCCGGCGCTGCTCTACACGCAGCGGGCGCTGCCGCTGATCGAGATCGGCAACTTCGACGATGACCTCGCCCGCATCTCCGAGTGCGACTGGGTGGTGGAGGTGGTGAAGGAGGACCTCGCGGTGAAGAAGGCCCTCTTCGCGCGCGTGGAGCCCCACCTGAGCCCCACCGCGGTGGTGAGCTCCAACACCTCCGGCCTCTCCATCAAAGGCATGCTCGAGGGGCGCGGCGCCTCCTTCCGCAAGCGCTTCCTGGTCACCCACTTCTTCAACCCCGTCCGCTACATGAACCTGCTGGAGCTGGTGGCGGGCGAGGAGACGGACCCCGCGGTGCTCGAGCGGATGGCGAAGTTCGGCGAGGAGGTGCTCGGCAAGGGGATCGTCTTCGGCAAGGACTCCACCAACTTCATCGCCAACCGGATCGGCACGTACGCGATGATGCGGACGCTGGTGGAGATGCAGAAGGCGGAGCTGTCCATCGAAGAGGTGGACAAGATCTTCGGCCCCGCCACCGGCCGCCCCAAGTCCGCCGTCTTCCGCACCGCGGACGTGGTGGGGCTGGACACCTTCGTGCACGTGGCGCGCAACTGCTACGACACGCTCGCGCACGACGAGGAGCGGGAGACGTTCAAGATCCCCGAGTACCTCGAGCAGATGGTGAAGAAGGGCTGGCTCGGGGACAAGACGGGCGTCGGCTTCTACAAGAAGCAGAAGGGTGAAGGCGGGGAGAAGGAGATCCTCGCGCTCGACTTGAAGACGATGGAGCACCGGGCGCAGAAGAAGGTGCGCTTCGAGTCGCTCGGCGCGGCCAAGGAGATAGACGACGTGCGCGAGCGGCTGCGCACCGTGCTCACCGGCAGCGACAAGGCGGCCAAGTTCGCGGAGAAGGTGACGCTCGCCGCGCTGGCCTACGCCTCGCGGCGGATCCCCGAGATCGCGGACGACTACGTGAACATCGACCGCGGCGTGCGCTGGGGCTTCGCCTGGGACCTGGGTCCCTTCGAGATGTGGGACGTCTACGGGGTGAAGGCCGGCCTGGAGAAGATGAAGGAGCTGGGGCTCACCCCCGCGCCCTGGGTGGAGGAGATGGTGAAGGCGGGGCGGGACCGCTTCTACGGCGTGGACGGCGCCGCGGACACCTACTGGGACATCCAGAAGAAGAAGGTGGTGAAGGTCACCGAGAGCCCGCGCGCGGTGCGCGTGGAGCACCTGCGGCGCGGCAACAAGCAGGTGGCGCACAACGACGGCGCCTCGCTCTGGGACTTCGGGGACGGCGTGGCGCTGCTGGAGTTCCACTCGAAGATGAACTCCATCGACACCGACATCACGGACATGATGGAGCGAGCGCTCACCGAGGTGGAGAAGGGCTTCCGCGCGCTCGTCATCGGCAACGACGCGGGAAACTTCTCCGTGGGCGCCAACGTGGCGGCGCTGCTGATGGCCGTGAAGAGCGATGACCTGGACGGCGTGCGCAAGTCGGTGGCGCGCTTCCAGGACCTGAACCAGCGCATGCGCTACAGCCCGTTCCCGGTGGTGGCCGCGCCCTTCCAGCTCACGCTCGGCGGCGGCGCCGAGGTGACCATGGGCGCCAACGCCATCCAGGCCTCCGCCGAGCTCTACATGGGGCTGGTGGAGGTGGGCGTGGGGCTCATCCCCGGCGGCGGCGGCAACATGATGCTCCTGCGTAACCTCTTCGGCATGCACGCGGGGGACAAGGACTTCGACGCGCTGCCCTTCCTGAAGAAGGCGTTCCTCGCCATCGGCACCGCCAAGGTGGCCACCTCGGCCGAGGAGGCGCGCGAGGCCGGCTTCCTCACGCCCAAGGATGGGATCACCTTGAACCGCGCCTTCCTGCTCTCGGACGCCAAGGCACGGGCGATCGGCATGGCGGCCTCGGGCTTCCGGCCGCCGCGCCCGTCCAACTTCATCCTCCCGGGGCGCAGCGGCGCGGCCACCATCGACATGATGCTCTACGACATGCAGCAAAACCGGCAGATCTCCGAGTACGACCGGAAGATCGGCCAGCGGCTGGCCACGGTGCTCACCGGCGGAGACGTGAGCGCCTCTACGCCGGTCACCGAGCAGCGGCTGCTGGAGCTGGAGCTGGAGGCCTTCATGTCCCTGGTCACCGAGGAGAAGACCCAGGACCGGATCATGACCATGCTCAGCACCGGCAAGCCGCTGCGGAACTAGGAGCGGGAACGGTCGATCACCGTGGGCGCCTCCCCCGTTCGGTTCGAGCGTCGGCCGTCAGGCCGTAGTCGGTGTGCCCAGCATGGGCACGGTCAGGAGGTGCAAGTCCTCTGGGAAGCAGGTCGTAGCGACCCAAGCAACTCGCAAGGTTTGTCGGCCGCGAGGCCGGGACTGAAAGAAGCGATAGCGAAG
>JBGATB010000010.1:0-241535 GCA_044229415.1 Myxococcaceae bacterium
GGGCTACCTGTTCGCTCGCCCCTCGCCGAACCTGCCCAAGTCGTAGCCCGCGGTCACACCACACAACCCGTTGACGTTGACGTTGACGTTGACGTTGACGTTGACGGCGACGGCGACGTGAACGTGGCCGGACGTTCCGGCACTGCGGCGGTCCGTCCGGCCACGTCGCCGTCGCCGTCGCCGTCGCCGTCAACGACTACGACCACGTCAACGTCAACGTCAACGTGGGCGTCCGCTGACTCGTGCGTGGGTGCCCGTTACTTCTTCCGCTTGGCCACCGCGGCCGGCGCCGCCTTGGCCGGCGCCGCGGCGCGGGCGGGCGCAGGCGCCGGGGCGGCCTTGGCCACCGCGAGCTCCTTGGTCGGCTTGGCGTCCAGCAGCGGCGTGAGGAGGATCTCGATCCGGCGGTTGCGCGCGCGGCCGGTGGGGTTGGCGTTGGTGGCCACCGGCTGGAACTGGCCGTAGCCCGCGGCGAGCAGCCGCTTGGCGGGGACCTTGGCCTTCTCGGAGAGGAAGCGGACCACGTTCACCGCGCGCGCGGTGGAGAGCTCCCAGTTGCTGGGGAACTTCTCCGCCAGCTGCTTGTCCACGATCGGGCTGTCGTCGGTGTGGCCGGAGACCTGGATCTGCTTGTCATCCACCTTGGCGAGCACGTCGCCGATGCGGGCGAGCACCTCGCCGCCGCGGCCGGAGAGCTCCGCCGAGCCGGAGTCGAAGAGGATCTTGTCCACCAGGTCCACGCGGATCCGCCCCGCGAGCTGGGTGAGGTGGATCTCCCCCTTGTTGATCTCCGCGGTCATCTTCTCGTTGAGGCTGTCGTAGGTGGCCTTGAGCTTGGCCAGCTCCGAGTCCTTGGCCTTCACCTCTTCGGTGAGCGCGTTGCGCTCCTCGGAGAGCGCGCTCTTCTCCTGCTCGAGCGACGCCAGCTGCGCCTCCAGCGCGCGCTTGGACTCGTCCAGCGCCCGCATCCGCGAGCCCGCCTCTTCCGAGCTGCGCACCGCCGCGGCGGCCTTCTCGCGCTCGCCCTCCCACATCCCGTAGCCGAGGTAGCCCAGGCCCCCCGCCGCGACGAGGGTGAGGACGAAGAGCAGCCAGGGCAGGGCGGAGCCGCGCCGAGGGGGCGGCACCTCGTGGAACTGAGAGTCCGAGAGTGTGTCCATTTCGCCTCCGGTCGAAGTCAGGCGGGACTGTACTTGCGGAAAAATTGCCCACTCCACCGCACGCCGGAGGCGCAGGTGGGGACAGCTGCTTCAGCCCCGCCGTCTTTAGCCGGGGCGGGCCTTGCCTCAGGGGCCGGCGTCCCGCGCGCCGCGCTCGCGGCACCAGGCCAGCTGCTTCTGCAGCAGCTCCAGCGGCAGCGCCATCTCCAGCGAGAAGCGGCCGTCGTCCTGGGGCCGCACGCGCGCCAGGTCGAGGAACTGGGCGAGGTCCCCTTGTCCCTCCGCCTGCAGCTTCAGCCGCGCCACCGAGAGCGCCGCGCCCATGGACTTGCCGAGATCGCTCAGCAGCTCCGGCTTGTTCCCCTTCACGTCCGCCACCACGCCCACGTCCTTGGAGGCGTCCACGTGCAGCTCGATGGACTGCGCCGCCTCCTTCAGCCGCTCGGCGAAGCCCGCCTGGTCCGCCGGCAGCACCCGCGCCAGCTCGTCCGGCGAGAGCACGCCGTAGATCTCCCCGTACGTCTGGCCTTCGTTGATGGGGGGCGGCGCGCCCACGCCGCGCCCCTCCACCTGATCCAGCGCGCGCTGCACCTCCTCCTTGGTCCGCCCCATCACCACCAGCTGGTCCTTCCACACGCCCACGGACGGCGGGGTCCGCTTCACGGTGCCGCCGTCCGCCAGCGTGCGCGTGCGCTCCTGCGCCTCGTAGACCGTGCCGTTCTGCCCGTAGGCGGACGGAGTGCTGACCTTCTTGAGCTCGTCCCACTTGGCCTGGCCGAACTGCCCGCTCATCACCACCGCGCCGTCCGAGACCGCCACCCGGTCCAGGTCCTGGAGGAAGTCCACGCCGGTCTGCTCCTTCATCCGCGCCAGCGAGTCCTCGCCCCGCTGCGCGCGCAGGCAGTCCAGCAAGAGCTCGCCGATGGGCGAGTTGCGCAGGGCGTTGGCCTCCACCACCACCACCGACTTGCCCTCCCCGCGCGGCAGCGCCGCCAGCATCGGATCCCGCACCGGCGGCGGCGCGTCCGGCTTCACCGGGAAGGGCGCCTCCAGCGTCTTGCGCGTCTCCATCCGCTTGCGGTCCGCCCCGCGCAGCGCGCGCGGGAAGGTCACCCGGTCCTCCACCCGCGCCACCTCCACCTGTCCTTCGCCCCGCCACATCAGCCACGCGGCGAGGCCGAAGAGCACCACCGCGAGGAGGATCCACAGCCGGCTGCGCTTCATCAGAAGTCCCTCTGCTCGAACCGCCAGACGCCCACCGCCAGCGCGCCCGCGGCGAAGACCAGCACCCCCAGGAGCAGCGAGCTCAAGGAGTGCACCTCCAGCGGCGAGTGGGCCGCGAGGTCCGCGCCCGCGTCCGCCAGCGCGGCGATCCTCGGCAGCACGAGCGTCACGCCGAGGAAGGCCTTGCGCCCCAGCCCCTCCTCGAACATCGGCGCCAGCTTGGCGCGGTAGCTGGCCACGATCCCCAGGATGAAGAGCACCCCGCCCACCCCCGCGGAGAGCGCCGCGCTGCGCGCGAAGAGCGCGGTGGTGAGCATGGCCGCGTAGAGCGCGCAGAAGCCCACCCCGGCGAGCATCGCCGCCAGCACCGGCTTCCAGGTCCACACGCCGGTCTTCACGCCGAGGATGAGACACAGCCCACCCGAGCCGTAGAGCGCGGCGAGCAGCGCCAGGCAGAGCACGCCCAGGAAGGTGCCCAGCAGGAGCTCCCAGCGCTTCACCGGCAGGGAGAGCAGGTGCTCGATCCGGCCGGGCGAGAGCAGGCTGGGGCCGAAGTCCGCGCAGGCGATGATCCCGAACGCGGTGCCCGCGTAGAACGTGAGGTACGCGGCGGCGCGGAACAGCGGCCGCAGCGCCACGTCCACCGACTGGATGTCGTTGTCCAGGAGCTTGCCGAAGAGGCGGGTGGCGGCGAGCGCGCCGTCCAGCACCTCCATCTTCAGGCTGGAGGCGAGCAGCGTCAGCGCCAGCGTGACGCCGATCCCGAAGCCGAGGAACCACTTGCGCGAGGCGGCCTCGCGCAGGAGATCCCGGCACACGCAGAGCGTCGTCCTCATGCCGCCTTCTCCAGCGCCTCCGCCAGGATCCCTTCGAGATCCTTCTCCTCACGGACCAGCTCGCTCACCATTGCGCCCGCCGCGCGCGCGGCGTCCAGCGCGGCGTTGAGGGCGGCCACGTCCGGCGCCTCGCAGCGGTAGGTGTCTGGCGCGCCAGCGGGAAGGAAGCCCGCCTTCGCCAGGGCCTCCGCGGGAGCCCCCGGCGCGAAGCGGGCCCGCCAGCGCGGCCCGGCGCGGCGCAACTCCTCCAGGGGGCCTTCGCGCACCAGCCGCCCGCCGGAGAGCACGCCGATCCGCCCGCAGATCCGCTCGGTCTCCGAGAGCAGGTGGGAGTTGAGGAAGAGGGTGGCCCCGCGCGCCAGCTCCTCCGCCAGCAGCTTGCGGATCTCCACCCGCCCCAGCGGATCCACGCCGTCCGTGGGCTCGTCCAGCACCAAGAGCTCCGGCGCGCCCACCAGCGCCGCCGCCAGCCCCAGCCGCTGCCGCATCCCCTTGGAGAACCCGCCAATGCGCCGCCCCTCCACGCCTTGCAGCCCAACGCGCGCGAGCAGCGCCTCCAGGGAAGGCCGCGCCGCGCTGACCCCCTTGAGCCGCGCCACGCTGGCCAAGAACTCCAGCGGCTTCCAGGCGCCCGGCAGGTGGAGCCGCTCGGGCAGGTAGCCGATCCGCCGCCGCACCGCGGTGTCCTGGGGATCTCCGCCCAGCACCTTCACCCGGCCGGCCGTGGGCTGTAGCACCCCGAGCATCGCCTTGATGAAGGTGGTCTTCCCCGCGCCGTTGGGGCCGATCAGCCCGAACGCCGCCCCGGTGGGGATGGAGAGATCCACCCCCGCCAGCGCCAGCTGCCCAGTCTTGGAGAGGAGCCCACGGTACGTCTTGGCCAGGCCCGACGCTTCGATTGCCCACATGCGCGGGCACTCTAACCGCCGGGGTGCGCCGCTTGGCGGCCGCCCGTGCCTGGCCGGTCGCCCGCCGAGGGTGAACAGTCGTTTCGCGGCGGGACTTGGGTCAAACTGCTCCCCGCGATGATCCAGATGTTCCACGTCTCCAAGGCCTACCCGGGCGATCCCCCGACCTTGAGCGACATCAACCTGAACGTGGAGAAGGGCGAGTTCGTCTTCCTCACCGGCCCGTCCGGCGCCGGGAAGACCACCTTGCTCAAGCTGCTCTTCTGCGCGGAGACGCCCACGCGCGGGCAGATCCTCATCGGCGGCCGCAACGTGGCCCGCATCCGCGAGTCCGCCATTCCGTATTTGCGCCGGAACATCGGCGTGGTGTTCCAGGACTTCAAGCTGCTGCCGCGCCGCACGGTGGCGGACAACGTGGCCTTCACCCTGGATGTGCTGGGCGTCCCGCGCGCCGAGTGCCGGGACCGCGTCCACCGGATGCTCAAGCTGGTGGGGCTGGAGCACAAGGCGAGCTCGTATCCCTTGCGCCTCTCCGGCGGCGAGCAGCAGCGCGTGGTGATCGCGCGCGCGCTGGTGAACGACCCCACCATCCTCCTGGCGGACGAGCCCACCGGGAACCTGGATCCGGCGCTCACCGTGGAGATCATGGACCTGCTGTGCGACGTGAACGTGCGCGGCACCACCGTGGTGGTGGCCACGCACGACTCGACCATCCTCTCCCGCTACCAGAAGCGGACGGTGCGGCTGGAGCGCGGGATGATCGTCGCGGACGAGGACGGCGCGAAGGGGGCGCGGCGGATGGCCAACGGATGAGCGTGGGCGCGAAGGGGGCGTACTTCTGGCGCTCCGCCGCGCAGGGGCTGCGCCACGCCCCGTTCATCCACCTGATCGCCGTGGTGACCATCGCCATCGCCCTCTTCGCGGCGGGGCTGGCGCGCGGCGGCCTGGCGCTGGTGGAGCAGGCGCTCGCGCAGCTGGGCGGGGAGATCCAGGTCACCGTCTACTTCGAGGACGGCGCCACGCTCGCGCAGGGCGAAGCGCTCTCGGAGAAGTACGCGAAGAAGGTGGGGGAGGGGACGCGCGCCCAGGTGGTGCCGCCCCAGGAGGCGCTGGCGCGGCTCTCCACCGAGCTGGGCGAGCTGGGCGAGGTCCTCTCCGAGCTGCCGAAGAACCCGCTCCCCGTCTCCGTGGAGCTCACGCTGCCGCCCGGCGCCCGGACCCGGGAGGGGATGGCCGAGCTGGCCGCGGAGCTGCGGCGCGAGCCCTCCGTCACCGGCGTGGACTACGGCGAGGAGGCGGTGGACCGGCTCACCGCCATCGCCCGCGCGCTGCGCTACGGCGGGGGGATCGCCTTCGCGGTGGCGGCGCTGGCCACCATCATCATCGTCTCCGCCACCCTGCAGCTGGCGATCTACGCCCGGCGCGAGGAGATCGAGATCCAGAAGCTGGTGGGGGCCACCGACCGCTTCGTGAAGATCCCCTTCTTGATCGAAGGCGTGCTGCAGGGCGTGCTCGGCGCCACGGTGGCGCTGGTGGCGCTCTGGGCCTTCTCCGCCTTCGTGGGCGGCCCGCTCTCCGAGGTCTTCTCCTTCCTGCTCGGCAAGGGCGGCGCCCCGCGGCTGGTCAGCGGCGCGCTCGCCCTGGAGCTGTTCGCCACCGGCGCGCTGCTCGGGCTGTTCGGCAGCTTCGTGGCGGTGGGGCGGTTCCTGCGCGTATGAGCGCCCCCTCCGTGGCCCGCGCGCTCGCGCTTGGCTGCGCCGTCCTGCTCGGCGGCGCCGCGCGGGCCCAGGACGTGCGGCAGGAGCGCTCGGACATCCACCGGAGGCTCCAGGAGCGCAAGGCGGAGCTGGAGGCGCTGCGCAGCCAGAAGGTCTCGGTGCTGGAGCTGCTGGAGCTCTCCCAGAAGATGGCGGACGCCTCCTCGCGGCGGGCCAAGCTGCTGGAGGTGGAGCTCAAGGGCGTGCAGCGGCGCGCGGCGCTGGCCAAGGAGCAGGAGGCCCTGGCGCGGCAGGAGGTGGAGGCGCGCCTCTCCGAGCTCTCGCCGCGGCTGCTCGCCATGTACCGGCTGCGCCGGCGGGCGCCCCTGGACGTGCTGCTCACCGCGCGGGACTTCGCCGCGCTGATCTGGCGCTCGCGCGCGATGCGCACGCTGCTCTCCCGGGACTTGTCGCTGCTCTCGGACGCCCGCCGCGCGGTGGGCTACCAGCGGCGGGCGCTGCGGCAGGCGGACTTCCTCCAGCAGTGGATGGGCTCCCGGCTGGAGGCGCTGCGGGCGGAGACCGCCGAGGCGGAGACCCGCCGCGCCGAGTTTTCGGACCTGCTCAGCTTCGTGCGCGCCGAGGCCTCGCAGTCCTCGCGGGTGATCAAGGAGCTGGAGCGGGCGGAGCGGCAGCTCTCCACGCTGATCGAGCAGCTGGAGACCACCGCCACCTCCGGCTTCGGCGCGCTGCGCGGCAAGCTCCCGCTGCCCACGCACGGGGTGATTGAAGTGGGGTTCGGCAAGGTGGTGAACCCGCGCTTCAACACGGTCACCGTGCAGAAGGGCGTGGACATCAGGGCGGTGCAGGGGATGCCGGTGCGCGCGGTGGCCGGCGGCAAGGTCGCCTTCGCCGGCTGGCTGCGCGGCTACGGCAATCTGGTGATCGTGGACCACGGAGATGGCTTCCACACGCTGGTGGCGCACCTGGCGGACATCTCCTGCGCGGTGGGGGACCCCATCCTCGGCGGGGATGACCTGGGCACGGTGGGGGACACCGGCTCGCTCAAGGGCGCGTACCTCTACTTCGAGATCCGCCAGCGGGGCCTGGCGGTGGATCCGGCGCTCTGGATCGCCCCCGGGCTGAAGTAGCGTCCTCGCCCCACCGTGGACCTCCTCGCCACCGCCAACCAGGTGCTGCGCCGCTACCTGCTGGCGCGCGGCGTCCAGTCGCTGACCGCCACCCACGCGGGCCACCCGGTGCACTACTACGCGCTCGCGGGGGAGGGGCGCGGGCCGCCGATCGTGCTCGTCCACGGGCTGGGGGGCTCGGCCAACGGCTGGTACCGGCTGCTCGCGGCGCTGGCCAAGCGCTTCTCGCGGGTGCTGGCGCTGGATCTCCCCGGCAACGGCTTCTCGCCCATGCCCGCCGCCGGGCCGCTGCCCACCGCGCAGCAGCTGGCGGTGCTCAAGTCGTTCCTGGAGACCAGCGCCGGGGAGCCGGTCTTCCTGGTGGGCACGTCCCTGGGCGGGGCGATGACGCTCACGTTGGCCCACCAGGCCCCCGGCCTGCTCAAGGCGCTGGGGCTGGTCGCCCCGGCGGGGGCGGAGATGACGGAGGAGAAGCTGACGGCGCTCTTCGCCTCCATGAACGTGCGCACCGCGGCGGACGCGCGGGCCCTGACGCGCCGCCTCTTCCACAAGGCGCCGCTCTCCCTGCTGCTGTTCGCGTCCCAACTTCGCCACATGTACGGCTCGCCAGCGGTGCGGGCCTTCATCTCCGAGGTCAAGGCCGCCGACGTCCTGGCGCCCAACGTCCTGCGCGAGCTCTGCGTCCCCACGCTCCTGCTGTGGGGCGGCAGCGAGAAGCTGCTGCCGGCCGAGGGCGTGGAGTACTTCCGGACGCACCTGCCACCACACGCGCAGGTCCACGTGATTGAAGGGTTTGGGCACGTCCCGCAAATGGAGCGGCCAGCCGAGCTCGCGCGCCGCCTCATCCGCTTCGCGGACGAGGTCCCACTTTGAGCGCCGCGGTCCAAGCCCCGTAGAATCGACGCTCGCGGCTCATCCAAAGCGAGGACCCCAGTGGCATTGCGAAGCGTGGCGTTGCGAGCGGTGGCGGTGGGGCTGTGCGGCTGGGCGGTCAGCGTCCCCGCGCAGGCGGCGCAGGACGATCAGACCTACCGGCAGCTCGAGCTCTTCGCGCGCGTCCTCTCCTACGTGGAGAACAACTACGTGGAGCCGGTGGATGACCGGCAGCTCATGTACGGGGCCATCAAGGGGATGCTGGACACGCTGGACCCCCACACCGTCTTCATGCCCCCGGACACCTTCAAGGACATGAAGATCGACACCTCGGGCGAGTTCGGCGGCCTGGGGATCGAGATCGCCAAGAAGAACGACGTCCTCACCGTGGTCTCGCCGATCGACGACACGCCCGCCGCGCGCGCCGGCATCCGCCCCGGAGATCAGATCCTCAAGATTGACGACGAGGGCACCAAGGGGATGGACCTGGCCAAGGCGATCGCCAAGATGCGCGGCCCCGCCGGCAAGAAGGTCATGCTCACCATCATGCGCGAGGGCTTCAACGCGCCCCGCGAGCTGGCGATCATCCGGGACCACATCCGGATCGTCTCCGTGGAAGGCGCCCTGTTCGACGGCATCGGCCACATCAAGGTGAAGAACTTCCAGGAGCGCACGGACGTGTACCTGCGCAAGGAGCTGGACCGGCTGCGCGGGCTCAACAACGGCAAGGAGCTGCGCGGGCTGGTGCTCGATCTGCGCAACAACCCCGGCGGCCTGCTGGACCAGGCGGTGGCCGTGAGCGACCGCTTCCTCGCGGGGAACCTGACCATCGTCACCACCAAGGGGCGCAACGGGCGCAACACCACCGAGGAGCGCAGCAAGGAGCGCGACACGGAGAAGGGCTACCCGGTGGTGGTGCTGGTCAACGCGGGCAGCGCGTCTGCTTCCGAGATCGTGGCGGGCGCGCTGCAGGACCACACCCGCGCGGTGGTGATGGGCACGCCCACCTTCGGCAAGGGCTCGGTGCAGACCGTCATCGAGCTCGAGGACGGCTCGGGGCTCAAGCTCACCATCGCCCGCTACTACACGCCCAAGGGGCGCTCCATCCAGGAGAAGGGGATCATCCCGGACTTCTACGTCTCCGAGGACGCGGCGGGTGACAAGGCCAAGAACGATCAGCCGCGCGAGCGCGACCTGCGCCGCCACTTCAAGGGCGAGGACAACACCCCCGAGGAGAAGGGGCGGCCGCTGCCCCCCGAGCTGCGCAAGTGGGAGGTGACCGAGAAGCTGCCGGACCTCCAGCTCAAGAGCGCGCTCAACTACCTGAACGCGGTGGGCGCCCCGGCGCAGACCCGGACCGCCGCCAGCAGCAAGTAGCTTCTGGACAAGAGCCGCGGAACGCCGCTTTAAAGGGCCCCCTTTTCTAAGCGAGGCCCTTGATGCGACGCGGCACCCCTGCGGCCGCACTCCTAGCGCTGCTCCTGGCGGCCCCCGCCAGCGCCCAGGCGCCGGCCGGCGCGAAGCCGCGCGTGGTGGTGGTGACCTCGGGAACGGACGCGCTCTCACAGGGGGAGTCCCTCCGGCTCGCCCACCACGCGGAGCAGGCGCTGACCCGCTCCGGCCGCTTCGAAGTCATCAAGCTCGCGGACGCGGCGGACGCCGACGCCGCGCGCGCCCGCCAGAGCCGGCAGGCCGAGGCGGACTCGGCGTTCCAGGCCGGGATGCAGGCCTATGACGCGCTCGACACCCAGAAGGCGGTGCAGCTCTTCGACAAGGCGGTGAAGGGCTACGAGCAGACCGACCTCTCCCGCAACTTCCCCAGCCTCACCCGCGCGTGGATCATGCGGATCGCCTCGCACGTGGCCAACGGGGAGAACCGGGTGGCGCGCGCGGAGGTGGATCGGCTGCTCCCGGTCAGCCCGAAGGCCGAGTTCAGCTCGCGCTACTTCCCGCCCGAGGAGCTGGCCTACGTGGAGAAGGTGCGGCGCACCATCGGCGCGCTCTCCACCTCCGCGCTGCTGGTGAAGAGCGCCCCGGGCGCGGGGCAGGTGTACGTGGACGGCGTCTTCCGTGGCCTCTCGCCCGCCGCGGTCAACAAGATCCCTCCGGCGGACCACTACGTGACGGTGCTCGCCCCCGGCTACGCGCTCCAGCAGGAGCGGGCGCGGGACGGGACGGTGGAGGTCACCCTCAAGCCGGCCCAGTCCTTCAAGCGGCTGCAGGACCTGCGGCAGCGGATCTCCAGCGCCCCGCGCGGCGAGGACCGGGACGACGCCGCCCGCGAGCTGGGGCAGTGGCTGGGCGTGAACCAGGTGCTCGTCGCCGTGGCGAGCAAGAGCCCCACCGGGGATCGCCTGGAGGTGGTGGGGCTGCGGCTGGAGGTGGCGGACGGCCACAACCTGGCCTACGCGGAGCGCGCGCTCCCGCTCGGCGAGCCGCTCGGCGCCGCGGCGGACGCCTTCTTCGATGAGCTCTCGGTCTCGGATGCGCCGCGCGCGGGCGGGCCGGTCACCCACTACAGCGCGGCGCGCTGGACCCGGCAGAAGAGCGGGTACGTGCTGCTCGGGACGGGCGCGGCGCTGCTCGGCGGGGCGCTCGCGAGCGCGCTGCACGCCCGGAACGAGCAGCGGCTCTTCCAGGCCACCCCGCAGGTGGACGTGACCACCTCGGACGGCCACCGGCGCGGGGGCCAGACCTTCGCCGTCCTCGCGGACGTCTTCGCCCTCACCGGGGTGGTGGCGGCCGGGACGGGCACGTACCTGGCGCTCTCCGGCGGTGGGGGAGGGGAGAGCGAACCTGCCCGCGCCGAGCCCGCCAAGCCGGTGGAGCTGCCCATGCCGCCCCCGCCCGAGGGCACCACGCCGCGCAAGAGCACCCCGGACCACGAGAAGGACCTGCGCGAGGAGTAGGCCACCATGAACCGCTCGCTCTACCGCGCACTGCTCGCCTTCACCGCCGTCGGGCTCTTCTCCGCCTGCAGCCTGCTCTTGCGCTTCGACCCCGAGACCCAGGCCTGCACCGAGACCGGCGAGTGCCTGGCGGGCTACGCCTGCCGGGACGGCAAGTGCGCCAAGGCGGATGGGAGCGATCCCTGCGGCGGCTGCGCCTCCGGGTTCCGCTGCCTGCCCTCCACCGGAGAGTGCAAGCCCAACACCTGCGCCAACAAGAAGTGCTGGGCAGGCTCGCGCTGCGTGGACAACGGCGGGACCCCCACCTGCCGGCTGGTGGAGCCGCCCGCGCTGGGGCAGCTGTGCGCGGACGACCTCCAGTGCGCGGTGGACGGCGGCCCCAACCGGGTCTGCCTGCGCGGCGCCATCCAGCTGGTGCAGAACGGCGGCATGCTCCGGCAGGGGATCTGCGTGGAGCGCTGCGGCACCGGCAACAGCTGCGTGACCGGCGGCACCGTCTGCACCGGCTTCGCGCTCGGGCTGTCCGCGGCCTCCATCCAGCTGTGCGTGCCGCCCGGGTTGATCAACGCCTGCACTTCGGATCTCGAGTGCTCGGACGACGATCTGGTCTGCACCGTGTTCGACCACCCGCTGGTGGGCGCCACCACGCTGTGCGATCAGCGGCTCCCCGGCGGCGCGGTCCCCGGCGCCGCCTGCGAGCTGGTCTCCATGGACGCCGGCAGCCTCTGCGCCAACGGGCTGTGCACCCCGCGCGTGGCCGCCGCCAACCAGCCGCAGACCTGCGGCGAGCCCTGCGACACCGGCACCTGCACCTCCGGCGTCTGCGAGCAGGTGGAGTTCGGGGTGCAAGGGCTCATCCGCCACATCCCCATGTGCGTGCCGCAGCGGACGCAGTGCGCCCCCTGCGCGGCGGACGCCGGGGGCAGCGCCGCCTGCGGGGCGGACGCGCCGCGCTGCAGCTTCGGGCTCGGGCCTGCGCCGCGCTGCCTGGCGGCGTGCAGCCCGGACGCCGGCGCCTTCCCCACCTGCCCCTCCCGTCAGAGCTGCACCCTGCTCGACGCGGGCTTCCGCTGCGTCCCCACCGCCGGCTGCCCGTAAAGAAGCGCTCCAGTCGGACATCGCTGTCACGCTGCGGCGCCCGCGTCAGGCTTGCCGCTGCAGCGCCAACGCCCGCCTGAGGCTTTCGGGCGAGGCGCGATTGCTGCAACGCCCGCCGCCCGCAACCCGCACCCGGCCGAACACAACGAATAGGAGCCCAGACGATGAGGCAGTGTCCCAGCTGTGAAGGTTTCGTCCCGGAAGGCCGCGCGGCCTGTCCCAACTGCAAGTCCACCTGGAAGGGGCTGCTCACCTTCACGCTCGCCGCGGCGGGCGCCGGCGTGGCGGCGGTGACGCTCTCCGCCTGCTACGGCCCCGGCTGCGCCACCCGGCTGCCGGACGGCACGCTCGACTACCCCGGCTCCACCTGCGTGGGCTTCGACTGCACGTTGCCGCTGGCGGACGGCGGGGTCCGCACCAACGACCCGCAGTGGGCCCAGCGCTGCGTCTGCTACCAGCGTCAGGCGGACGGCGGCCAGGGCCAGAACGACCCGGCCTTCAAGCACATCTGCCAGGGAGACCCGCTCCCGCAGGACGCCGGCACTGGCACCGGCGACGGCGGCACGGACGCGGGGCACTGACGGGTGGGCTCGCGCGACGACGTCTTCCGCCGGTTCGACGTGAAGGCCGCCTTCCGGCCCACGTACGTGGTGTGGGAGCTCACCCTGCGGTGCGATCAACCCTGCACGCACTGCGGCTCGCGCGCGGGGGAGGCCCGCGCGCAGGAGCTCACCACCGAGGAGGCGCTCGGCGTCGTCGCGCAGCTTTCGGCCGCGGGCGCCTTCGAGGTGGCGCTGATCGGCGGTGAGGCGTACCTGCACCCGGGCTTCCTGGAGATCGTGCGGGCGCTCAAGGCCGCCGGCATCCGCCCCACCATGACCACCGGCGGGCGCAGCCTGGACGCGGCGCTCGCGCGGCAGATGGCGGAGGCCGGCCTCTACTCGGTCTCGGTCAGCGTGGACGGGCTGGAGCGGACGCATGACCTGATGCGCGCCTCGCCGGGCAGCTTCGCCGCCGCCACCGCGGCGCTGGAGTATCTGAAAACCGCCGGCATCCGCGTGGGCGCCAACACCAACTTCAACCGGCTCAACGAGGCTGAGCTGGAGCCGCTCTACGAGCACCTCAAGGGGCTCGGGGTCTCCGCCTGGCAGGTGCAGATCACCACCCCGCTGGGGCGCGCGGCGGATCGCGCGGCCATGCTGCTGCAGCCGTGGGATCTCCTCTCGCTCTTGCCGCGGCTCGCCGCGGTGAAGCGGCGCGCGTTCGAAGAGGCGCGCATGGTGGTCCAGCCCGGCAACAACCTGGGCTACTTCGGCCCGGAGGAGGCGCTCTTGCGCTCGCCCTCCCCGGCGCAGCGGGATCACTTCCAGGGCTGCCAGGCGGGGCGGCATCTGATGGGGATCGAGTCCAGCGGGGACGTGAAGGGCTGCCCGTCCCTGCAGACGTCCCACTATGTCGGCGGGAACCTGCGCCGCGCGCCCCTTCAGGAGATCTGGGACCGCGCCCCGGAGCTGGCGTTCACGCGCGAGCGCACCGTGGAGTCGCTCTGGGGCTTCTGCCGCACCTGCCCCTTCGCGCAGGCGTGCCTGGGCGGCTGCAGCTTCACCGCCCACGCGGTGCTCGGGCGGCCGGGGAACAACCCGTACTGCCACTACCGCGCCCGCGCCTTCGCGGACCGGGGTCTGCGCGAGCGGCTGGTGCTGCGGCAGGCCGCTCCGGGTCAGCCGTTCGACTGCGGCCGCTTCGAGATCGTGGAGGAGCCGCTGGATGCGCCGGACCCGCGCCCTCCCACCCCGGCGCAGCTGGTGCGCCGCCGCGGCGCGCCGCCCGCACCCGCGGCAAGCTGACCGCGCCGTAAAGCCCGGGCTCCTCTCGAGGTTCGCCTGGCACCGCCCATGCTCTTCGACGCGGCTCAAAGCGCGAGAGGAGCGGTGCGAGCCATGGGCAAGCGTGTCGGCGTCTTGATGGGCGGGTGGGGTGAGGAGCGGGAGATCTCGGTGAAGACCGGCGAGGCGATCGTCTCGGCGCTCACCGCGCTCGGCCACAGCGTGACGCGGATCTTCGCGGGGCCCGGGCTGGATCGGCTCCTGCGCGCGAGCGAGGTGGAGGTCGCCTTCCTCGCGCTGCACGGGCGGATGGGCGAGGACGGCAAGGTGCAGGGGCTGCTGGAAGTGCTCGAGCTGCCGTACACCGGCTCGGGCGTGCTGGCCTCGGCGCTGGCGATGAACAAGCCGGTGGCCAAGCAGCTCTTCGCGCACCACAACCTGCCGGTCGTCCCCGGCTACACGGTCCGCCGCGAAGGGCTCGCCCGCGCGGCGGAGCGGCACGGGGACCTGGGCTTTCCCTGCGTGGTGAAGCCCTCGCTCGGCGGCTCCACGGTGGGGCTCTCCCTGGTGAACGCGCCGGAGGAGCTGCTCCCCGCGGTGGCGGAGGCGTGCCGCTACGGCGGCGAGGCGCTGGTGGAGCGCCGCTTCGTGGGGCGCGAGCTCACGGTGGGGATCCTCGACGGCCAGGTGCTCGGCAGCTGCGAGATCGCCTTCGAAGCGGAGACGTTCGACTTCGCGAGCAAGTACAAGGGGGGCTCGCGCTACTTCCTCCCGCCGCGCCTGCCGGCCACCCGGATCGTCAACCTGGAGGCGCTCGCGCTGCGCGCCTGGGAGCAGCTGGGCTGCCGCGGCTACGGTCGCGTGGATCTGCTCGCCAGCGACGAAGGCAACGAGGTGCTCCTCGAGGTGAACACGCTCCCGGGGATGACCCAGACGAGCCTGCTCCCGAAGATCGCCGCGCAGGCGGGGCTCTCCTTCCACGCGCTCGTGGAAAAAATCCTCGCGCTTGCGACGCTGGACGAGATCGCTGTCAGCGCGGCGCCCACGCTGCCGCGTCCACCGTCCCGGCTCGCCGGTTGATCCTGCGGCTGCCTACAGACGCCTCCTTGTGGGCGTTCGCCGCGCCCGGCGCGGCTCTTCGGGCCCGAAGTCCCCCTCCAGGCCTTTGGAATCCTTATGAATTCTAGGCTCGGGATTCATTTGACAGCGGGGTAACGGATCCCTATTGTCCCGCGCCCTCAGCCCCTTGTGCAGGAAAAGTCTTGCATTTCAAGGGTCTACACAAGGGAGGACCGCGGCGAATTCAGCCGCGGAGGGGCCTGATGACCAGCATCGAGATCGTCTTCCTGGGCGTTTATTTCGGCGTCCTCTGCGTCCTGGCGGTGTACGGGTCCCACCGGTACCGGATGGCGTACCTGTACTACCGCCACAAGTACAAGCTGCCCACGCCGAAGGGCACGCTGCCGGTGCTGCCGCGCGTCACCATCCAGCTCCCCATCTTCAACGAGATGTACGTGGTGGAGCGCCTGGTCGACTCGGTCTGCCGCATCGACTACCCGCGCGAGCTCCTGGAGATCCAGGTGCTGGACGACTCCACCGACGAGACCTGCGCGATCGCGCGGGCGGTGGTGGAGCGCAACCGGCTGCTCGGCCACAACGTGGTCTACATCCACCGGGACAACCGCCAGGGCTTCAAGGCGGGCGCGCTCGAGCACGGCCTGTCGCTCGCGCACGGTGAGTTCGTCGCCGTCTTCGACGCGGACTTCGTCCCGTCTCCGGACTTCCTGCGCCGCACCGTCCCGTTCTTCTCCGACGACAAGATCGGCATGGTGCAGGTGCGCTGGGGCCACCTGAACCGCGAGTTCTCCATCCTCACCCAGGCCCAGAGCATCTTCCTGGACGGCCACTTCATCATCGAGCACACCGCCCGCAACCGCTCCGGTGCGTTCTTCAACTTCAACGGCACCGCCGGCATCTGGCGGCGCACCACCATCACCGACGCTGGCGGCTGGCAGCACGACACGCTCACCGAGGATCTGGATCTCTCCTACCGCGCCCAGCTCAAGGGCTGGCAGTTCGTCTTCCTGCCGGACGTGGTCTCGCCCGCCGAGGTCCCGGTGGACATGAACGCGTTCAAGAGCCAGCAGCACCGCTGGGCCAAGGGCTCCATTCAGACCGCGCGCAAGCTGCTGCCCACCATCCTGCGCAGCAACCTGCCGCTGGCCGTCAAGCGCGAGGCCTTCTTCCACCTCACCAACAACATGGCCTACCTGTTGATGGTGCTGCTCTCGCTGCTGATGCCGCTCTCCATGCTCGTCCGCTTCGAGCACGGGCTCTACGGCACGCTGTTCCTCGACCTGCCGTTCTGCATCACCGCCACCGCATCCGTCTGCTTCTTCTACGTGGCCTGCCAGCGCGAGCAGGGGCTCTCCTGGTGGGGCCGCCTCAAGTACCTCCCGTTCCTGATGAGCCTGGGCATCGGCCTGGCCATCAACAACGCCAAGGCGGTTCTGGAAGCGCTGATGCGCAAGGAGACCGGCTTCACCCGGACCCCCAAGACCGGCTCCGAGGGCCGCAGCGTGCAGCGGGTGAAGAAGAGCTACCGCGGCAGCCGCAGCTGGCTGCCGGTGATCGAGCTTGCCTTCGGCCTCTACTTCACCGGCGCGGTCCTCTTCGCGCTGGATGCGGGCATCTACACCTCGCTCCCGTTCCTGGTGCTCTTCCAGTCCGGGTTCCTCTACGTGGGGGTCACCAGCCTCCTGCAGAACCGGGCGGACAGCGGCGAGAAGCCGGACCGGCCGCTGGCCACCGCCAACGTCGCCGAGGGCTAGGCCCTCCGGGGCGGGCTCAGTCCTTGCGCGCCAGCCGGTCCAGCAGCGCGCGGACCCGCTTGGACTCGCGCGGATCCGCATAGCGGAACTCCAGCCCCATCCCGGCGTTCTCCCCGCTGTAGCGCACCCAGGCCACCCGCGCCTCCAGCCGCAGCGCGCGCAGTGAGCGCGGCGGGCGCAGCTCGCAGACGAGCTGGGTGTCCACCGGCAGCGGCGTGGCGGTCCGCACGAAGGCGCCGCCCTGCGAGAGGTCCATCAGCGACTCGCGCATGGAGCGGCCCTCGTGGAGGACGCGGACGGGGAGGTTGGTGGAGAGGCGCTCCTCGAAGCGCGTGGCGGAGAGGGGGAACTCGTCCCGCGCGTAGCGCAAGAGGCGCTCCCGCCCGTCCCCGCCTTCGTCCACGATGTCCACGCCGAAGCTCTCGCGCAGCCGCTGCGAGCCCTTGTGGCGCGCCCACGCCAGGCGGCCGTGGAGCTGGAACATCCGGACCGCGGGCTCGGAGAACTCCACGGACAGCTCACACCGCTCCCCCAGCGCGCCGGGCAGGGGCCCTTCCAGGGCGATCCCGCCGTGGCGGCCGTTGGGGTACCAGCGCTCGAGCAGGTCCTTGGGACGCAGGAGCTGCAGGGTGAGCTTGAGGGGCCCGTCCATCACCCTCCTTACTTAGGGAGAGGGGACCTTCTCTATCAAGAGAGAGTTGTCCACCTTGGGCTCGCCGCCCACCTGCTTCGCGTGCAGCCGCGCGTGGCTGGCGAAGAGCTGGTCTCCCAGGAACACGCCGTCCGCGAAGAAGCCCACCGCGCCGTCGGTGCGCACGGGCGGCAGCGCCTCCCAGCCGGTGCCCCGCGCGGAGAGCTTCAGGTCTCCCGCGGTGGCGTCCTGGTAGACGGCGAAGAGGCGGCCCGCCGGCGAGCGGACGAGCGCCACGTCCGTCCCGGCCCAGCGCACGTCGCCGCTGTCAGGCGCCCCGAGCCCCTTGTCGATGACCTCGGGGGTCACCAGCGAGGAGAGCGTGGCGGAGGAGTAGAAGCGCAGCTGGCGGCTCGTGAAGTCGTGGTAGGCGATCTGCAGCGCCCCGCTGGTGGGATCCACCACCAGGTCCGCGAAGTAGCCGGTGTCCCCCACGCCATCCAGCAGCACCGGGGTGGTGACCGTGGTCCCGCCGGTGAGGCGCACGCCGTAGAGATCGCCGGTCTTCCCCACGCGCTTCATGTACGCGATGAACGCGTCCTTGCCCTTGAAGGCGAGCGAGCTGAAGAGCCCCACGCCGTCCGGGATCTCGATCAGGCTCTGCGGGGTGACGGTCTTGGTGCAGCGGTTGACCGTGCCCACGCGGACGCAGGCCTCGCCGGCGGCGCAGGCGGGGCAGCCGGTGGCGGTGGCGTAGCAGGCCGCGCCGGTCCCGGGGTCCGCGCACAGCTGGGCGCCGCAGGCGGCGCAGGGCGGCGGCGGGCGGCTCTGGCAGGCCACCGTCTTGATCGCGAAGTCGGTGGCGGCGGCCGGGGTGGGGGTGGTGGAGCGGGCGAACTTGAGCGCGGTGATGAACGCCTTGTCCCCGGTGGGGGCCACGCCCGGGCAGGAGGCCACGTCGAACGAGGCGTCCCCGCCCTGCTGGAAGTAGGAGATGCCCACCAGGCCGTCCGGGTCGATCGCGATGGAGGTGAACAGGCCCACGTCCGCGGTGGCGCCGTCCACGCGGAAGGTCTTCCAGGTCTGATCGCTGGGGTCGCGGACCGCCAGGCGCAGGTCGCCGTGGGTGGCGTCGTAGTAGCTCACGAAGGCGTTGGGGCCGCGCACGGCGATGTCGCTGTAGCGGCCCATGTCGTCGCCAGGGTCGACGATCCCGTTGCGCACGCCGGAGGGGCCGTACTTCACCATCCCGGAGGCGGGCACGCCGTCCACGTAGACGCGCTTGGCCAGCGCGCCCGAGGCCTCGTAGCGGCTCACCACCAGGTCGCCGTACTCGCCGTCGTAGGCGGAGACGAGCAGCTCGCTGTGGAGCGCGTCCGCGGCGATGGCGGAGTAGCGCCCCACGTCATTGGACTTGAGCGGCGGCAGCTCGGCGCACTGGCAGGTGACGCTCGGCAGCGAGCAGGTGTCCCAGATGTCCCGCGCGTCCTTGAAGGTGGCGATGAAGCCAGGGGCGCAGGAGGCCGGGCAGACGAAGTCCTGGCAGCGCCCCTCCGGGCCGCCGCTGGGGACGCAGGCCTTGCCCGGGTCACAGGCGCCGCCGCACGGCGGGTCCACCATGCACTCGCCGTTGAAGCAGGCCTGGCCTTCGGGGCACGCGCCGAGCGAGGAGCAGGTCTTGAAGCGGCAGCGGCTGGAGGTGCCGTAGCTGTCCGTCCACGTCTCGCAGAAGCGGTCTCCCTTGTCGCCGCAGTCCGCGTCCTTTTCGCAGGAGATGAACTTGTCGAAGCAGCGCTTGCGGTCCGCCGGGCAGGTCTGGCCAGGGCAGCAGTCCGCCTCGGTGTTGCACTTGCGGTCGGACTTCACGCAGCAGCTGAGGCCTTCGTGGTCCTTGATGGCGGCGCAGACGTGGTGGTCCTCGCACTCGGTGCTCTCGGCGCAGGCGGAGAAGTGGTTCGCCTGGACGCCCGTCACGTCCTTGCAGGGGTCCACCTTGTTGATGGGGTTCTCCCGGCAGGTGCACTGCACCAGCGGCAGCAGCGCCAAGACCAGGGCAAGGCGTCCCAACAGGCGGGTGGACATCGATGTGCTCCGTAGGTGCCGAGAAGGGGGCTCTCGAAGAGGCGCGACATCCTAGTGCGGAAGGGTGGGTGTCAGAAACGGGCGCGGTGCGTCATGAGCGCCTGAGACGCAATCGAGGCCCCAGACCGCCCGTGCCCGTGAGCCCGTGAGCCCGTGAGCCCGTGAGCCCGTGAGCCCGTGAGCCCGTGAGCCCGTGAGCCCGTGAGCCCGTGAGCCCGTGAGCCCGTGAGCCCGTGAGCCCGTGAGCCCGTGAGCCCGTGAGCCGTGAGCCGGTGAGCCCGTGAGCCGGTGAGCCTGTGAGCCCGTGAGCCGAGCCCGTGGCTCCTGAGCCTGTGTGAGCCCGTGAGCCGGTGAGCCGGTGAGCCGGTGAGCCGGTGAGCCCGTGAGCCCGTGGCCGTGAGCCGGTGAGCCCGTGAGCCTGTGAGTGAGCCGGTGAGCCCGTGAGCCGGTGAGCCCGTGAGCCCGTGAGCCGTGAGCGTGAGTGCGAGCCGTGGCCCGTACCCGTGACCGCACCTGCACGCGAACCTGAACCCGACCGAGGGGAAGCGACAGGCAACCTGTGTGCTCGCTTGAGGCAAAACCGGGTTCGGGTTCGCGTTCGGCCACGGGTACGGGTACGGGTTCGGGTACGGCTCACGGGCGACGGGGGACGGGGGACGGGAGACGGGGGACGGGCGATGGGGGACGGGGGACGGGGGACGGGCGACGGGGGACGGGGGACGGGCGACGGGCGACGGGCGACGGGCGACGGGTACGGACGGGCCGCGCGCGTCAGCCGCCATCCGCCGCCAGGACTCTCGCATCTTGCGCACCGCCATCCACGGCCCCATCCCCCGCGTCCGGCGCCTCCACCGGCTCAGGGCGCAGCCGCACCAGCCGGTGCACGAGCAGGCTCTGGCGCGGCTTGCTCGGCGGCGCGCGGCACGTCTCATCCACCGGGGTGGAGCGCTCCGCGCGCAGGGTGAGCCCCCCGTCGTCACACGCGGTCAGCTCGGTCTCGAACGTCACGGGGCAGAGCGCGCCGTTGGGCGCGTACTCGGTGGCCAGGGTCGCGCCCCGGAAGCCGTCACCCCGGCGCAGGTAGATCTGCGGCCCCGCGTCCGGATCCGAGAGCACCTGCCCTCCGTCCAGGAGCGTCCGCTCCAGCGCCAGCACCAGCTCCCCGCCATCATCGCTGGCGCGGTAGCGGTAGCGGTCCGTCTGCGCGTGGGTGTAGTCCCCGGACAGGTCCCCCTCGCAACCGTGCGGGATCCTCGGCCCGGCAGGGGGCGGCGGAGGAGGAGGGGGCGGCGGTGTCGCGCGGAGGAAGCACCCGGCCGCACAGAGCGCGAGGAGGACGGCGACGTGTAGGACGGTCAGGCGCACCAGGTGGATCCCTAGCGTTTGACCGTCCAAAAGCGAATCTCTAACCTTCTTTCAATGAAGCTCCTGCGCGTGGGGTGTTGGGTGGCGGTGGCGGCGCTGTACGCGTCGCCTGCTCTGGCGCAGGACGACGACCTGCTGGTGCCGCTCACCGCGCCAGGGAAGGCCAAGCCCAAGGCCACCAAGCGCAAGCCCAAGGCCGCACGCCCCGCGCCCAAGCCCGCCAAGGAGGAAGAGGAGGATCTCCTCGCGCCGCTCACCCAGCCCAAGGGCCAGCTGGTCGCGAAGATCTCCGCCGGCGTGCGCGGGGCCAAGCTCTTCATCGATGACCGGGAGATCTCCACGCTCCCCGCCCCGCCGCAGGAGGTCCCCGCGGGCGACCACGCGGTGCTGGTCAAGCGCGCCGGCTACGCGGACTTCGCCCGCACCGTGACGGTGAAGGAGGGCGCCACCACCGAAGTGAACGTCCTGCTCGAGGCCATCTCCGGCGTGCTCAGCGTGACCTCCTCCATCCCCGGCGCGCAGGTCTTCGTGGATGGCCAGCCGCTCGGCGCGGCGCCCGTCAACGAGCAGCCGCTCACCCCCGGCGACCACGACGTCACCGTGGTCAAGGAGGGCTACGCCGAGCAGCTGACCCGCCTGCAGGTCCGCCCCGGCAAGGACTACCCGCTCCACGCAGAGCTGGTCCCCGCCTCGGACCGGCCCGCCCGCGCCTCGCTCGCGCCCGACGGCGCCGGTGGCCAGGGGATGGAGCTGGGCGTGTCCCAGACCGCCGCGCCCGCGCAGCCCTGGTTCAAGCGCTGGTACGTCTGGGCGGCGGCGGGCGCCGTGGTCGTCGGCGTCACCACCGTCGCCGTGGTGAGCAGCCAGGGCTTTGGTCCGAAGAACCGGGAGGCGGTCTGCGGCTTCCCGGGTCCGCCCAAGCCGTGCTCGCCCACGACCGATGGCGACCAGGGGACCGTGGGCTTCCCCCTCTCCGTCCCGCCCCCCTGAGCCGCTAGCGCCTTGCTTCACGCCCTGCTGGCCTCCGCGCTCTGGGCTGCCGCGGCCCCCGCGGGCGGGGAGCTGCCGCTGGCGCTGAGCGCCCTGCGCGAGGGCGAGCGCGCGCGGGCGGAGAAGGTGCTGGGGCCGCTGGAGCGGCTGCCGCTCTACCGGGGACAGCTCGAGGTGGACGTGAAGTGGCGGTCGGTGAGCGGGCGCGTGCAGCTGCGCTTCGTCCCCGCCGTCCCGCTGCAGCGGGTGCTGCTCCGGGTGGGCGCCAACGCCGGGGGGCGCGGCGGGGTGCAGCTCTCCTCGGCGAAGATGGGCGGCGCCCCGGTGGAGGTGAGCGCCCTCTCCGCCACGCTCTTCGCGCTCCAGCCGCCCGCGCCCCTGCCGGCCGGCGCGCCGGTGGAGGTGGAGCTCTCCCTCAAGGCCCGCGTTCCGCGGCTGCAGGGCGGCTCACAGCGCCTCTTCGGTCTGCCGGTGAACGGCGCAGACGAGGAGCGCGGCGCCTTCTTCGCCAGCGCGGACGGGATGGCGCTCGTCGGCTTGGTGCCGCAGCTGGCGCCGCTGGGAGAGGACCTGGAGCCTTCGCCAGAGCCGCTCCCGGACGCGGATCCAGCGCTGTTCGGGCCGGCGCACTTCGTCGTCTCGGTGAGCGTGCCGCGGGGCTTCCAGGCACACGCGGTGGGGGTGACCGCTGGCGAGCTGCCGGAGAAGAGCGGCCGCGTCCGCTACACCTTCGCCGCGGCGCTGGTCCGCGACTTCCCGGTGCTTGTGACGCGCCCGCTCCAGGCCGCGCAGCAGGAGGTGGACGGTGTGGTGGTGGAGAGCCGCTTTGGCGCCGCGGACGCCAAGGCCGGCAAGCAGGTGCTCGCCCACGCCGCCGCGGCGCTCTCGCTCCTCCAGGGCCGGCTGGGGCCCTACCCCTACGCGCGGCTGACCCTGGTGGAGCTGCCGCTGCCGGGCGGCGGAGGGCTGGAGCTCTCCGGCCTGGTGGCGCTGGGACCGCTCTGCTACCGCGCAGCGCCGCCGCCGCTCCCCGGCCTCACCGGCGCGCCGCTCACGCAGCGGCTCGCGCGCTCCTTGGCGCAGCTGACCGAGCTCACCGTGGCGCACGAGGTGGCCCACCAGTACTTCCCCGGCGTGGTGGGCAGCGATCCCACCGAGGCCCCGTTCGCGGACGAGCCGCTCGCGCAGTACCTCGCCACCTGGGTGCTGGAGTCCCGCCACGGCGCGCAGGCAGGGGAGGCGGTGCGCCAGGAGCAGCTCGCCGCCGCGTACCAGCTCTTCCGGCTGATGGGTGGAGAGGACGGCGAGGTGGCCCGCCCCGCCGGCGAGTTCGACGGGACGGCGCAGGCCGCCGCGCTGCTCTACGGCAAGGGGCCGTTCCTCCACCACGAGGAGCGCAAGCTGCTCGGAGACGAGGCCTTCTTCGCCAGCGCCAAGGGCTACGTGGAGCGCTACCGCTGGCAGTGGGCCTGCCCGGACTGCTGGACGCAGGAGCTGATGCGGCGCTCCCCCAACCAGGCCAAGGAGCTGCGCCTCTTGCGGCGGCGCTGGTGGGAGGAGGCCAACGGGGACGCGGACCTCGGCGCCGCCGAGCTGGGCAAGCTGCTCGAGGCGCTCACCGGCGAAAAGCTCAACCCGGAGCAGAAGGCGCTGCTGGAGCAGCTGCTGCCTAACCTGGTCGGCCCTTAATCGAACAGCGCGGAGACGAACTCCTTCGGGTCGAACGGGCGCAGGTCGGCGACCTTCTCGCCCACGCCGATCCACGCCACCGGCAGCTTCAGCTCGTCGCAGATGCCGATCACCACGCCGCCCTTGGCGGTGCCGTCCAGCTTGGTGAGCGCGATGGCGGTGACGCCCACGGCCTCGTGGAACTGCTTGGCCTGGGCAATGGCGTTCTGGCCGTTGGTGGCGTCCAGCACCAGGAGCACCTCGTGCGGCGCGCCGGGCAGCGCCTTGTCCATCACCCGCTTCACCTTCTTGAGCTCCTCCATCAGCGGCGCCTTGGTGTGCAGGCGGCCCGCGGTGTCCGCCAGGAGCAGCTGGGCCCCTTCCGTCTGGGCCTTCTTCACTGCCTCGAAGACGACCGCGCCGGGGTCCGAGCCGTCCGCGCCGCGCACCAGCTCCGCCTTGGCGCGCTCCGCCCAGACGTCCAGCTGCTCGGACGCCGCCGCGCGGAAGGTGTCCCCCGCCGCCAGCAGCACCTTGCGCCCCTGCGCGTTCGCCTTCGCCGCGAGCTTGCCGATGGTGGTGGTCTTCCCCGCGCCGTTGACGCCCACCACCATCACCACGTGCAGCGGGCCGCCGCCCTCCAGCGAGCGCGGCCGGGGGAGGTCAACGATCTTCTCCACCTCCTTGCGGATGACGGCCTTGATCTTGTCCGCATTGGACAGCTCGTTCTTGCGGACCTTCTCCCGCGCCAGCTCCACCAGGTTGGAGGCCGTCTTCACGCCGATGTCCGCCGTGAACAGCACCTCCTCCAGCTGCCCGAGGACGGACTCGTCCACCTGCTTGGGCTCGGAGAAGAAGGCGTTGAGCTTCGCCATGAAGCCCTGGGTGCGCGTCTTGTCCAGCCCCTGCGCCAGCGTCTGGCCGGCCTGCGCGGCGACCTTCTTCTTCTCCTCTTCCTCGGCGGCGGCGCGGCGGGCGGCCTCCTCGGCGGCGGCGCGGGCCCTGGCCTCCGCCTCCAGCCGGACCGCCTCCTCCTGCTCGCGCTTGTGGCGCTCCTTCTCCTCGCGCTCGGCCGCCTTCTCCGCGCGGTAGGCCTCGCGCTTGGCGTCCTCTTCACGCGCCTTGAGCGCCTGGGCTTCGGCCGCCAGCCGCGCGCGCTCGGCCGCGTCAGCGGCCTCCTGCTGAGCCCGCGCCAGCTCCTGGCGCTGCTTGGCCAGGGCCTGCGCCTCCTCCCGCGCCTGCTCCGCCTCGCGCTTGCGCGCCGCCTCCGCCTCCGAGGGCGGCAGCACCACGGTGGGGCGCAGCGGCTCCTCGGGCAGCACCTTCGCTTCGGGCGCCTTTTGCGCGGCGAGCGCGGCCCTCCGGCGCGCCGAGCGCGCGCGCAGGAGCACGATGATCAGCACCAGCAGGAGGATCAGCGCCCCGGCCGCCGCGGCGAGCGCCCACTCCGGCAGACCGAACGGGAGCAGCGGCGGAGGCGGCGTCACCGGCTCCGGGACGTCGACCTGGAAGAGGAGCGCGGCCAGGTGGAGCGGGAGGGCGAGAGCGGACGTCATAAGGGCGCCTCGTCTACCTCAAGCCGGGCGGACGCGTCTTGCTGGATCGAGAACGGCGTTGCCCCCGGCGGATATCGGCCCTGGGCCCCTTTCGCGCATTGCCCGCTCCCGGGCCCGTTGGCTATGAAAGCGCGCCATGCGCCACGCCCTCACGCTCAGCTTCGCCGTCGCCGCCCTCTGCGGTTGCATCATCGAGGCGCCGTCCGGCGAGAAGGCGAACCCCGAGAAGGCCAAGGCGGTGGTGGCCCAGCTGCCCCCCACGAACTTGAGGCTGAACGCCAACCTCGAGAACAAGGTGGAGATCGTCGGCGCCACGCTCAACCCGGGCCAGGCCGTGGCCGGCGAGCCCCTGCGCGTCACCGCCTACTTCCGCGTGCTGGAGGAGCTGGAGGCCAACTACACCATCTTCGTTCACGTGGAGGACGTGGACGGCCGGGTGGAGCGCAGCAACGTGGACCACCAGCCGGCCAACGGCAGCTACCCCACCAAGCAGTGGAAGAAGGGGGAGACGATCAAGGACGAGTTCACCGTCTACGTGCCTTCGGGCACGTCCCTGCGCGGGCTGAACCTCTTCGTGGGCTTCTGGGAGCCCACCACCGACTCGCGGCTGCGGCTGATGAACCCGGACGGCGTCCGCAACGACGGCAACAACCGGATCCTGCTCGCGCAGGTGCCGGTGGTGCCGCAGTAACTAGCTAGCTAGCTACTTCCACTTCACGGGCTTGGGGTTGCGCTCGTCGAAGTCCATCTGGTGCCAGTACGGGTAGATGGGCGTGCGCGCGCTCGCGGCGTCCAGGCGCGCCACCTGCGCTGGGGTCAGCTGCCAGCCCACCGCGCCCAGGTTCTGGCGCAGCTGCTCCTCGTTGCGCGCGCCGACGATCACATTGCACACGGTGGGGCGCTGCAGGAGCCAGTTGAGCGCCACCTGCGGCACCGTCTTGCCGGTCTCTGCCGCCACCGCGTCCAGCGCGTCCACCACGGTGTAGAGGTACGCCTCGTCCACCTCCGGCCCGCCCACCGCGCCGCCCTTGGCGATGCGACCTTCCGAGCTCTTCTGGCCCCGGCGCAGCTTGCCGGTGAGCCGCCCCCAGCCGAGCGGGCTCCACACCATCAGCCCCACGCCCTGGTCCAGCCCCAGCGGCATCAGCTCCCACTCGTACTCGCGGCCGACCAGCGAGTAGTAGCCCTGGTAGACGACGTAGCGGGACCAGCCGCGGCGCTCGGACGCAGAGAGCGACTTCATCACGTGCCAGCCGGAGAAGTTGGAGCAGCCCAAGTAGCGGACCTTGCCGCTGCGGACCAGGTCGTCCAGCGCGCGCAGGGTCTCGTCCACCGGGGTGAGCGCGTCGAAGCCGTGCATGAAGTAGACGTCGAGGTAGTCGGTCCCCAGCCGGCGCAGGCTGTCCTCGCAGGCCTTGAGCAGGTGGAAGCGCGAGGAGCCCTTGTCGTTGGGCCCGCCCGCCATGCTGAAGGTGGCCTTGGTGGCGATGAGCGCGCCCTCGCGCCGCCCCTTGAGCGCCGCGCCCAGGATCTCCTCCGAGGCGCCCTTCGAATAGATGTTCGCCGTGTCGAAGAAGTTGACCCCGTGCTCCAGACAGATGTCGACGAGCCGCGTGGCCTCCTTCACGTCACTGGCGCCCCAGCGGTTGAAGAACTCGGTGGTGCCGCCGAACGTGCCGGTGCCGAAGCTGAGCACCGGGACCTTGAGACCGGATGAGCCGAGGTGTCGGTAGTCCATGGCGCCGTTGGCTAACGCCGGAGAGGGCGGTGGCGCAATGGACAAAGTTCAGGACGTCAGCATGCGCAACACCCGCTTGAGCGGCGGCCAGGTCGCGGGCGCGCACTTCAGAGCGGCGCGCAGGTCCGCCTTCATCTTCGCCGTCTGCCCCAGCTGCGCGTAGAGCAGGGCGCGCTCGAGGCGGAACTTCCACGGGTTCTGCGCGGGCTTCAGCTCGGCGTACCGGATGGCGCGGGAGAAGTGCGCGAGCGCCTCCTTCTTCCGGCCAGCCTGGAGGTGCTTGCGCCCCTCGCGCGCGGAGCCGGCCGCGAGCTTGGCCTGCATCTCCCCGGCCACCTCGTCCAAAATCGAGAGCGCCTCGTCCGCCTGGCGCTTGCCGAGCCCGATGTCCAAGACGTAGCCCTTGCGGATCGCTTCGCGGGCGCCGGCGTCGGTCAGATCCCACCGCTTCTTCACCCGCTGTTCGGCGGCGGTGAGCGCCTTGGAGGAGCGCTTGGCCTTGGTCATTTTCGTCACCTCTCCCACAGGAGGACAGTCCTCAGTCGTGCCGTCGCACCAGGAAGCGGTACTCCGTCAGCGCCCGCTCCCCGCGCCGCTCGAGCAGCGCTTGATCAAACCCCAGGCGCAGATCGCGGCTGGCGGTGGGCGTGGAGACGACCTTGTGCAGCGCCAGGTAGTCCTTGCGGGTGAACCAGCCGCGGCCGAAGTGCTCCCCCGCGCGGGAGAGCCGCTTGTCCGCGCTGTCCACCTCGGGGCGCAGCGCGTCCAGGAACTCCGCCAGCCCATCGCGCAGCGCGCGCAGGGAGAACTCGAGGAAGGCGGTGCAGTCCCCGACCTTGTCCGAGCGGGCGAGCGACTCGTAGTACTGCCCCTGCCGCTCGCGGATGAGCGACTCCACCGGCACGTAGGCGAAGACCGGGCTCTGGCGCAGCAGCGCCACGTGCTGCCACAGCCGCCCCATCCGGCCGTTCCCGTCCGCGAAGGGGTGGATCAGCTCCAGCTCGTAGTGGCAGACGCAGGCGCGGATGAGCAGCGGCAGCTCGCCGTCCTTGTGCACGAAGGCCAGCAGGTCCGCCATCAGGCGCGGGACCTGCCGCGGCGCAGGCGCCACGTGGGTGAGCCGCTGGCCGCGCATGATCCCCACGTTGACCGTCCGGAAGCGTCCGGCGGACTCGAGCAGCCCGTCCATCAACGTCCGGTGCGCGCGCAGCAGGTCGCGCTCGGCCCAGGGCTGCAGCCGCGGCGCCAGCTCGTAGGCGGCGAGCGCGTTCTGCACCTCGCGGATCTCCTTCGCCGAGCCGAGCACCCGCTTGCCATCCAGCACCGCCGTCACCTGCTCGATCGACAGAGAGTTGCCCTCGATCGCCACGCTGCCCTGCACGGTGCGGATCAGGTTCTCCTTCCGCAGCGAAGGCTGGGGGCTGGGGGCGCAGAGCCCCTCGAAGCGGCCGATCAGCCGGGAGAGCTCCTCGACGTGGCCGAGGACGGTGGGGGTGATGGAGAAGGGGGGCCGCACGGTGGGATGATAGTATCAAACGATACTATCCATCTCTGACACCGTCAGGGTGACGCGGACCGCGCCGTGGGTTATAGGCCGTTGGGCCGGAGCGGTCCCAAGCGAACGCCGGTCGCTGCAGGAAAGGGGCGGCGGGAGGAAAGTCCGAGCTCCACAGGGCAAGGTGCTGGTTAACGACCAGTCGGGGTAACCCGCAGGAAAGTGCCACAGAAAATAGACCGCCGGTTCCGCGAGGGGCCGGTAAGGGTGAAACGGTGCGGTAAGAGCGCACCGCGGCCTGGGTGACCAGGCCGGCACGGCAAACCCCACCCGGAGCAAGAGCCAATAGGGGAGCATCTCCGAAAGGAGATGAGGGCTGCCCGCCCGAAGCTCCCGGGTTGCTCGCTGACGAGGCCCCTGGGCAACCAGGGCCCTAGACGAATGTTCGCTGCCCATCCGAAAGGGTGGGAACAGAACTCGGCTTACGGGACCGCTCCGGTTTTTTGTTCTTCAGCCCCGCACTCAGGGGCCGAAGGTGTTCAGCACGTTCTTCATCAGGACGTTGAGCTTGGGATCGTCCACCAGGCTTCCGCCGAAGGTGATCGACCCCACCGAGAACACCCCGCCTCCGGCCGGGGTCGTCAGGTAGGTCATCTCCGCGCCAACGGCTCCGCCCTGGAGCGTGCCGTGCGCGAGGCGCTGAAGGGACTGCGGGCTGACGCCCGGGACGATCCGGTCCATCTCCCAACCCGAGGCGCCGCCCGTGGGGCACGCCGCGAGCGTGTTCCTCCCGCTCGCCCCGAAGGGCGCGCCCGCGGTGAGCCCGGTGCCGGCGAAGAGGAAGTGGTTGGGGAGATCCGTGGAGTAGGCGGAGCAGGTGGGGTAGCCCGCAGCGTTGTAGGCGACGCCGAGCACCGCGGCCTCCGGCCGGCCGAGATCTCGCCAGAGCCCGCCGGTCTCCCCCGTCTGCGCGTGCAGCGTCTTGTTCTTCCGCACCTCGACCTGACCGTTCTGCAGGGTGACCTTCCAGTACAGGCCGTTGCCGGAGAGGTAGACGAGGTTCTTTTGCGCGCCGGCGAGGTGCGCGTCGAGCGCGTCCCGCATCTGCCGGCTCCAGTACTCGCTGTGCGTGTTGATGATCACGGTCCTGAACGGCGCGAGCACCCCCGGGGTCTGGTGGAGGTCCTCGTCGGTGATCATCCGGTACGAGTACCCCTCGCGGTCGAGCCACCCGAGCACGTACCGCTCCGCGCCCGCGAGGTGCGCGCCCACCTGGACCAGCGGGCTGGGGCTCAGTGGCCGCCGGGCGTGCGACAGGTGATTGCCCCGCACGCCGCGCTGGGTGGTGTCCCCCTGGTTGTAGGAGTAGAACGAAGCGCCTCCCCAGCTGTTGTACGCAGCCCAGGTGTTGGTCGAGGCGATCACCACGCGGCCAGACGAGCCGGGTGCCCCCCGGACTACGAACTGGGTGTCGTAGGTTGCGCCGGTGGTCCGGTCTTTGAGGCGCGCCGAGTAGATGCCCGCCTTCCAGGTGCTGGGGACGGTCTGGGTCCAGGTCGTCGCCCACTGCGCCCCGGCGCGGTAGGCCGCCACGGGCGGGTGCTGCGCCGCGCCCGCCACGTTCACGAGCGAGAGCAGGACCGGTGACGCCGCGGCGGTGTTGTCGATGCCCAGCCGGAGGAAGTCGACGTCGAAGTTGCCGTTCGGAGAGTGGACCTTGAACTGGATGCTCCCGCCGGGATCGGCGGCGAGCGGCTCGGCGTAGCCTTCGATGGGATCCGGGTTCGGCTCCCGGGTGAGCGGCACCGCGGAGCGGGTGAACAGCCGCAGATAGTCCAGGGCGATGCAGGTATTGCCGGTCCGGGTGAAGCGGATCTTGGCGGACTTGCCTGCGCCGAAGCAGGCGGTCGGGACCGGGAACGCGTAGTCCGCCGGAGAGGCGGGGAGCGCGGTGCCACCCACGTCGTGACTCGTGTCGATCTCCGCCAGCGTGACGCCCGTCGGGCCCACGCACGAGATGCGCAAGAAGGTCGCAGCGCCGTTGCCGTAGGCGGCGAACCCGAGCGCGGCGCTCGACACGGAGGCCGCGTCCGGCACCGTGAACGCGAAGTCGGTGGGGTTCGCGTACTCGGTCTGGGTGTTGTTCCCGGCCGTGCAGGCGATCCACCGGACGAAGCTGTCATCGTGCTGCCGCAGGTCCGCCTCCACCGCGGCGCACCCTCCGGGCGCGGCCGCGCAGGAAGACGCGGTGGGGATGGACGCGAACGAGACCGGCCGCAGCTGACTGACGACCTGGAGCTGGGCGTAGTCGACCGCCAGGCAGAGGTTGCCCGTGCGAACGAGCCGGAGGGTGACATCCGCAGACGCGAAGCACGCGCTCGGAACGGTCCAGAGCGAGACGTGGGGCGTGGTGGAGACCTCCCCAGCGAAGAGCGTGGCGAGGGTCTGGCCCTGGGGGTTGACGCAGGTGACGGAGAAGGGAGCGGGGGCGCCGGAGGCGTAGAGGTCGATCTCGAAGGTCGCCGAGGTGATCTGGCTGTAGTCGGGGACGCTGAAGTGGAGGTCGGTCGGGGTCCCCAGCTCGGTGGTCGAGTTGGCGTTGGTGCTCGAGCACGCCAGCCACTTCACGTACGCGCCGTCGTTCTTGTTGAGCGCGCTGAGGCAGCCGGGGCAGCTGCCATTGCCGCTCGTCTTGGCGATCGACACCTTCCGCGCGCTCGACCGGACCGAGAGCCGGACGGCGTCCACCCGGAAGCAGGAGCTGCCCGTCCGCCTCAGCCGGACACGCACCGTCTTGTCCGCGTTGGCGAGGCAGGTGGCCGGCAGCTCGAAGCTGGAGACGATTGGCACGGCACCGGTCGAGAGCGACGGAGCGATCATCCCGACCACCTGGTTCGCCGGGTCGAGGCAGGTCAGCTCGGCCGTCGAGCTCGCCTGGCCCCACCAATCGATCGCCAGCTCGGCCTCGGTCACCGACGCGTTGTCGGCGACGGTGAAGACGAGGTCCGTGGGATTGGCATAGTCGGTCGAGGTGGTGCTCCCCGTGCAGGAGAGCCACTCTTGATAGTTGTTGTCGTCGCTGTTGAGCCCCTGGACGCACGCGCCAGTGCACGTGCCCGCGGTGGGGATCCGCTCCAGGGGGACGACTCGCCAGCCATCGCCCCGGTCGGCCTCGTGCAGGGGGGTGGTGGAGATCGTCTTCTCCTGCCCAGCCGGAGCGACCAGCGTCGCTGCCAGCGACTCGAGCGGAGCCTCCACCGGCGGCGTGCACTGAAGCGCGAGCAGGGCCCCGAAGAGCGTCAAGGCCCGGGTGATGCGTGAAGAGAAGATCATGGTCGACGACTATCAGGGCCGCAGGGCTCCCGTTGAGGGCTGACTGAGAACCGTCGCGAGGGCGACGGTGATTGCGTGGGCTGCTCGTTTGAGCAGTGTCAGACCCGCGCGGTAGGGTCCCCGCGTCGAACGAAACGCGGGAGGGGTAAAGGTGACGGTGGCGGTGATTGCTGAGAAGCCCTCGGTGGCGAGGGATCTGGCGCGCGTGCTCGGCGCGCACGAGCGGGGTGACGGGTATCTGAGCGGGGGCGGCTACGTGGTGACATGGGCGATCGGTCACCTCGTCGCGCTGGCGGAGCCGCACGAGGTGAACCCGGACTGGAAGCAGTGGCGGTTCGACGCGCTCCCGCTTCTGCCCCGGGACTGGCCGCTCAAGGTGCTGGAGAAGACGCGCGATCAGTTCGCGGCGGTGCGAGCGGTGCTCTCGCGCAAGGACGTGGACCGGGTCATCTGCGCCACGGACGCGGGACGGGAAGGGGAGCTGATCTTCCGCTACGTCTACGAGAAGGCCGGCTGCCGCAAGCCGGTCCAGCGGCTGTGGATCTCCTCACTGACGGACTCCGCCATCCGGGCCGGGCTGCGCGCCATGAAGGAGGCCCGCGCGTACGACGCGCTGGCGGACGCGGCGCGCGGCCGCAGCCGGGCGGACTGGCTGGTGGGGATGAACCTCTCCCGCGCCTACGGGCTCTCGCGCGGAGAGCCGCTCTCGGTGGGCCGGGTGCAGACGCCCACCCTGGCCATGCTGGTGGAGCGCGAGCGGGCCATTCGCAGCTTCGTGCCCGAGGACTATTTCGTGGTGAAGGCCCGCTTCAAGGTCGAGGCGCTTGGCGGCGCGCTCTACGTCGGGACCTGGTTCAAGGAGGACGCGAAGGCGCCGGGCGGCAAGACGCGCCGGCTCGCGGCGGACGGGCGGGAGGCGGACCAGATTGTCCAGCGTGTGCTCGCCGCGGACGCGACCATCGCCTCGGTCACCTGCCAGACGCATCGGATGCCCTCGCCGCTGCTCTACGATCTCACCGAGCTGCAGCGCCACGCGAACCGGCTCTACGGCTTCTCCGCGCAGCGCACGCTGGAGGCCGCGCAGGCGCTCTACGAACGGCACAAGTTGGTGAGCTATCCGCGGACGGACAGCCGGCACCTCTCCACGGAAGTGGCCGGGACGCTGCCTGCGGTGGTGGCCGCCATCCGCGGGCCGTACGAGGGGCTGCTCGCGCCCGGCACCGGGGAGCGGCCGCTCTCGCGGCGCCACGTGGACGACGCCAAGGTGGGGGACCACCACGCGCTCATCCCCACCGCCACGGTCGCCAACCTCCCCGCGCTCGGCGAGGACGAGCGGCGGATCTACGAGCTCGTCTGCCGGCGGCTGCTCCAGGCCTGGCATGGGGATTACGTCTGGGACTCCACTCGGGTGGTGACCGAGGTCCCCTCGACGAAGGCGGTGGATCTCTTCGAGTCCACCGGGACCGCGCCGCGCGAGCTCGGGTGGAAGCAGCTGGACGTGGGAAGTGCGCGCCCGCCCAAGCCCAAGGAGCCCGGTAAGGAGTCGGAGGAGGAGCAGGACGAAGACCAGGTCCTGCCCGCCGGGCTCGCCAAGGGGCAGCGGGCGCGGGTGGTGAAGGCGGGCGCCCTCAAGCGACAGACGCGCCCGCCGCCGCGCCTCACTGAGGGCACGCTGCTCACGGCGATGGAGACCGCCGGTAAGGCGCTGGATGACCGCGAGCTCTCCGAGGCGATGAAGGACTGCGGCCTGGGCACGCCCGCCACGCGCGCGGCGATCATCGAGACGCTGCTTGCGCGCGAGTACGTGGTGCGTGAGGGCAAGTCTCTCAAGGCCACGGACCGGGGCATCGCCCTCATCGCGGCGGTGGATCCAGACGTGAAGAGCCCGGCGATGACCGGGCAGTGGGAGGCGCGGCTGCGCCGGATCGAGCGCGGCGAAGGGCAGCTCGAGCCGTTCATGCAGGAGATTGAAGCCTACGTGCAGGGCGTGGTCGGCCGGGTTCCGCCGCCCCGGCCCGGCGCCGCGCGCTTCGTGGCGCAACGCCCCCGCAAGCCCAAGTTCCGGCGCGGGAAGGGCGGCTACCGTCCTCGCGCTGGGGCTGGCAAGCGGCGGCAGGGCTGAGCTACGCCGCTGTCGCCTCGACCGGACAGCCGAAGTCTCCAGAGAACAGGCACGCGCGCCCCCCCCGAGCGAAAAACGCTGCTGCGGCGCGGTCCATCGTTCGCGCACGCGTCTTGCTGAGGGGTGCGCCGCCTTTCAACCCTCTCCCTGGAGACTTCGGATCATGAAAAAGGTCGTCATGGCGGTCGCGGTGTTGGGTGCGTCTTGGGCGTTGTCGGCGTGTGGCCCCGAGTCGATCGGCGGCTCGCCCGACGAGCTGGGCACCGTCACCGGCGCCTCCTCGGGAAGCGGTGGCTCCTCCGGCACCTGGCCGTACCCGGTGCCGGACGGCTGCGTGGCGATCTCCTCCACCCAGTGCCGCACCAACGTGGGCCACTACGACGTCACCGAGGCCACCAGGAGCCTGGACGCCAACATGGCAGCCGCGGGCTACACCAAGGGCTACTCGCCTGTCTGCCGCTCGAATCTCGGCTACACCCGGGGCAGCACCAAGGTTTGCTACCGGGTCGGCATCGTCGAGGACGCGAACCACCAGGCCATCGGCTCCCAGTGGAACGGCTTCCTCGGGTAGCCCTAGCCCAGCAGGTTCACGATCAGCAGCGCGCCTTCGCTGCCTGGGAGCACGCGGTGCGGCGTGTTGAGGGGGACGATGAACAGCTCCCCCTGCTGGACTGACGTGGCCCGCCCGCCGCACTCCAGCTCCAGCCGCCCCTCGAGGACGATCAGCGCCTCCGCGAAGTCGGCGTGGATCTCCTCGGGCTGGGGCCGGGCGTCCATGCGCTCCACCTTCACGTTGGCGGGGCCTACGCGCGCGAGGATCTGAGAGCGCCACGCCTCGGGCAGACTCCGGGCGGCTTGAAGCAGCGGGATGGTGGACATGCGGCCTCCTAGGGCGGCACACCCTGCCACGCAACGGTCGCTCGCCGGCTGGTCCAACTTGCAGATGTCTCTGGGACGGGCCGTGTCGCAGAACGCGCGACATGGCGCCCTCGACGCCCCCGCCCCCCGCCGCGCAATCATCTGCCGCATGTCCGAGCAGATCGTCTTTGCGCCGGCGGTGGAGGGGCTGTTCGTGCACCGGCTGGGGCCGCGGCTGACACCTCCGATCCGGGAGCGCCTCCGGGAGACGGGGCTGGATCTGGACCGGCCATTGGACCCGGGCTACCCGGCGGAGCGCTGGGCGAAGTTCGTGGAGGTCGCCGCTCAGGAGCTCTTTCCCGGCGTGGAGCGCACCGAGGCGCACCGCCAGCTGGGCTTCATGGCGCTGGAGGGCTACGGCCAGACGCTCCTGGGCAAGGCGGCGATCGTGACCATGAAGCTGATGGGCTCGCGGCGCACCACCCAGCGGATGGGGAAGTACTTCGCCACCGGCACCAACTACATGAAGTGCGTGGTGACCGAGCGCAAGCCCAACGAGTTCGAGATCCACTTCAATGAGGTGAGTGGCGTTCCGTACTTCTTTGCCGGCTTGGTGGGCGCGGGCTCCACCATCACCGGTTCGAAGAACGCGCGCGTGGAGGTCCGCGACACGGACGGCCACGCCTGCACGCTGCTCCTGGGTTGGGACGAGTAGCCAAGACCTCCGTCACGTAGAAGCGGCACTGGCGCTCCGGGTCTGGCGGAGCGCTCGGCGGGGGCGCTATGCCCGCCCCATGAACGATTCGAAGCGCAAGGGCTCGGCCTGGGGGCTCCTGCTGATCGCCGCCATCGTTTTCGGCGTGGCGGGGCTGGAGCAGCGCAAGGTGAGCCGCGCCGCGGCGCGCTGGCGCACCTTCGAGGTGAGTGGCCGCCGCGTCCCATGCACGCCGGATTCGACCCTGTTGGCCCGGACCTCGCTGCGCGGCGGGGTGGGCACCTCGTACGAGGTGACCTGCAGCTACGACGTGGAGGGGCGCTCCTACCGCCGCGAGTTCACGCTCGACGAGGATCCCCGCCTGCTGCTGCGGCGGGCGCAGTCCCAGCGCGACTACTACGCGACCCTGGAAGAGGAGCTCGGCTCTCACGCGGGGGCGGACAAGCGGGCGCAGCTCGCCCGCGCGGCCGTGGACGGGGTCTGGCAGGTGACCTACCTGCCCACGAACCCGCAGGACGCGGTGCTGGGGAGCCTGGAGCGCGCGTTCAAGGTGCCGAACGTGAGCGGTCCGTTCTTCTTCGGCGGCGCGGTGCTGGCGTTGGTGGGGTTCATCCTCCTGCTCAAGGCGCACAGCGACGCGCGCTGGCGCCAGTCCGAGCAGGAGTTCGGCTGAACGAGCCTCAGGCGCGGGTGCGCCGCAGCTCGTAGACGCAGGCGGGGCCTTCGCGCCGCTTGATGTGGATCGCGTCCGGCCAGCCGTCGATCAAGTCGCTGCCGGCCTCGAGCAGGCCCGCGTAGAAGCCGGGCACCTCGCTGACGTTGGAGATCCACAGCTCCTGCGCGCGGTCATCCAGCCGGGTGAAGCGGGTCTCGAGGAAGTTGGCGCCGGTGCGCAGGCTGTTGGTCAGCCGCTCCAGGCAGCGCTGCGGGCCAATCAGCTTGGCGAACGGGAGCATCGCCTTGGCCATCAGCGTGTCCGAGAACTGCTGGATGGTCCGCCGGGCGAGCTTGCGGTGCTGGACCTCGTAGAGGTCCGTGGGGAAGAGGTCCGCACCGATCAACCGCACGGCGCACGCCCACGTGTCAGCCGAGTACGCCGGTTCGATCTTCTTTCCGAACGCCAGGCCGAGCGTGGCGAGCCGGGTCTCCGTGTTCTTGGAGATCTTCCCCTTCGCGGCGGTGAGGAGCGCCTCTACGGACGGTCCGAAGATCAACCTCGAGTCATCCATGCCGTGAACGGTACGACGGTTCTCGGCGGATTCGGATGTGGCTCTGGGTGGGTGCCAGAGCGCGCGGGTGCTCCGCGTGGCGCTTCACTACACGGGGACGGGTGCCCGGCCGGTGGGCCGCCGCTCCGTCCGGTCCCAGGAGCGCACGCGCAGGCCCAGCCCCACCAGCAGTCCGCCGTAGACGATGGCGTAGGCGCCGATCCAGAGGATGACCGCGAGCGCGCCCGTGCCAGGGAAGAGCGCGACCAGGAGCCCGAAGGCCACCGAGAGCAGCCCGGCGGCGCCGAGCACCCACTCGTGCCGGATCACCTTGCGCAGCCGGACGGCGGCCACCAGCTCCGTCACGCCGTTGATGATCGCCCACGCGGCGATCACCAGGAGCAGGGCGAGCGCGGTCAGCTTGGGCCAGAAGAGGGTGACCAGCCCCACGCCGATCCCCGCGAGCCCGCCGAGCAGCAGCGAGCCCCAGCGGCTGCCGTCCCGCCCGCGCTGGATCGCGTGGATGACGTTGAGGATCCCGTCCGCCAGCGCGTACGCGCCGAAGGCGACGATCAGCGCCAGCAAGCTGATCCCCGGGCGGAAGAACGTGAGTAGGCCAAAGGCGATCGCGGCGGCGCCGCGTAGGACGAGGGTCCACCAGTTGGAAGCGAACGTATCAACGGTCATGTGTGGGGCTCCTTCGAGCTGGAAGGTGACGACCCGCGTGGGCGGGGCCATCGGCTGCGGGGCGCGCCCGGGCAGCGGTGCAGGCTCTGCCGCGGCCGGCGGTGCCGGCGTCAAAGCCCAGCGGCCGGGCGAGCGACCGCGCGCTGGCGGTCCCTTGCTAACGGGCCCGCGCGCCACCCACTTTGGGCCAGGAGCCACCCATGCCTACGAACGAAGACCGGGAGATTTTGGAGCTGGAGCACGCGTACTGGCGGGCCATCCAGGAGCGGGACCTGGACGCCGCGTTGGCGCTGACGGACGAGACGTGCATCGTGATCGGCGCGCAGGGGTTCGCGAAGATCGGCGGTGAGCAGTTCGCCCAGATGCTGCGCAGCGACCGCTGGGCCCTGCACGGCTACGAGATCGTCGGCGAGCCGGCCATCCGCCGGGTGGGGGACGACCTGGCGTTCGTCGCCTACAAGGTCCGCGAGGAGATGACCGTGGAGGGCAAGCCGCTGGTGCTGGAGGCCGCGGACTCCTCCACGTGGATCCGCCGGGACGGCAAGTGGCGGTGCGCGCTGCACACCGAGTCCGTCCTCGGAGATCCCTTCGGTCGCGACCGCTTGCCCGCCGCGTCCAAGGGAGACGCGGCCCGCCAGGCGCAGCACCCCCGCGTCAGCTGAGCGACTTCTCCACGCTGTCGAGCAGGAAGCGGGTGCCCTGCTCGCGGCTCACGGCGTCGGCTGGGCCTTCGGGGCGGTAGAACACCCCCTGCTCGGTGAAGACCAGCTTCGTCCCGCCCGCGGCCTTCTTGAATTCGATCGTCGCGAGCGACGTGGAGAGCCACTGGTCGTTCGCGTACATGTCGTAGACGTAGACGATCCGCTCGTTGGGGACGATGTCGTAGTAGGTGCAGCGGAAGTCCGAGGAGCCGTGGTCCGGCCAGATGCCCCGCACCCGCTCCTGACCACCGCGGCGGAAGTCGAAGGTGCGCTCGGCGACCTTCCACCCCGCGGGGCCGGCGAACCACTTCGCCTTGCCCTCCGCGGTGGAGAACGCAGCGTAGACGCGCTCGGGAGCGTGGTTGTACGTCCGCTCGATCACGAAGGTGTTGTGGTGGGTATGGGCAGTCATGTGCGGCTCCTCTTCTTCTTCGGGTAGGTGTTGTCCAAGAACGCGCCGAGTCGATCGAAGTGGCTCTCCCAGACTCCGCGCCGGTCGGCGATCCACGCCTCCGCGGTGGCCAGGGCCTTGGGCTCGAGCCGGTAGTGCCGGGCCCTTCCGACCTTCTCGCTGCTGACCAGGCCGCTCTCCTCGAGCACCCCCAGGTGCTGAAGGACCGCGGGCAGGGACATCTCGTGCGGCTCCGCCAGCTCGCTCACCGAGGCGGAGCGCTTGGTCAGCTGCTGCAGGAGCGCCCGCCGGGTCGAATCGGCGAGCGCCTGGAACATCCGGTCCAGCGCTTGGGATTGGTTAAGCATATGCTTAACTAACTGTGGCGGCGAGCCGGACGCAACTGATACTTAAGCGTAGTCTTAAGTGTCCGAGATCCCGGGCTCGACAGCGCGGTGGGCTCCAGCCTAATGAAGTGGACCCCGTTTTTCGGACCACCCCCTCATTTGGAAACGGGACAGCTCCGTGATGGAAGGAGCTGCATATGGGGAAGAAGAACCTGAAGAAGTACGACCCGGCGTTCAAGGCGCGTGTCGCGCTGGAGGCCGCGAAGGAGCAGGAGAGCCTCGCCCAGATTGGGCATCGGCACGGCGTGCACCCCGTGCTCGTTGGGCAGTGGAAGAAGAAGCTGCTGGGGCGCGCGGCTGAGGCGTTCACCGGCGAGTCCACGAGCCAGGACGCGGAGCGCATGCACGACGAACTGCTCAAGAAGATCGGTGAGCTGATCGTCGAGCGGGATTTTTTGGCACGTGGGCTGCGGGGCTCCCGCTGAAGGAGAAGCGGATGCTCGTGCAGCCAGAACACTCCGAGCTGTCGATCCGTCGGCAGTGCGAGCTGCTGGGTCTGACGCGGTCGATGCTCTACTACCTGCCCGTCGAGGTGACTGCGGAGGAGCAGGAGCTCATGAAGGAGATCGACCGGCTCTTCACGAAGTGGCCCTTCTTCGGGAGCCGGAAGATCCTGGTCGAACTTCGGAAGGCGGGTCACGAGATCAACAGGAAGCGGGTGCAGCGCCTGATGCAGGTGATGGGGCTCCAGGCGATGGTGCCTGGCCCCCACACGAGCACGCCGCACCCGAAGCATCCGATCTACCCGTATCTCCTCGGGGGAATCGACGTGGCGCGCCCGAACCAGGCCTGGGCGGCGGACATCACGTACATCCCGCTGGAGCAGGGCTGGGGCTACCTCATCGCCGTCATCGACTGGCACTCGCGGGCGATCCTGTCGTGGCGGCTGTCGAACACCATGACCGTGGATTTCTGCGTCGAGGCGCTCGAGGAAGCGCTCCGGCACCATGGCGTGCCCGAGCTCTTCAACACGGACCAGGGCTCGCAGTTCACCAGCCCTGAGTTCACCGGCGTGCTCAAGCGGGAGGGGATCGGCATCAGCATGGACGGGAAGGGCCGAGCGACCGACAACGTTTTCATCGAGCGCGTCTGGCGATCGCTCAAGTACGAGGACGTCTATCTGCACGACTACGCGACGCTGGCCGAGGCGGACGCCGGCATCGGCAAGTGGATCCGCTTCTACAACGTGCGTCGGCCTCACCAGTCGCTCGACAACCGGACGCCGATGGACGTGTACCGGGGACTGCACCTCATCACGAAGGCAGCGGCATGAACGGGCGTCGGAGGTCGCCTACGCTCGGCTCGCCTCCGGCTTCGCCTCGCTTCGGCGGACGACCCGACAACCACGACAAGCAACTTCACGCGACGACAAGACGATCAACACTCAACTCAACTCGCTGTCCCGGGACGCAAACGTCGGGGGCCTGAAAATGGTCCGAACGATGGGGTCCACCTCATAAGGAGCACGCGGCGCGCGCATGCGAATCAACGGGATCGGAACCACCTACCTGGGAGTGACCGGCCGCGCGGGGCAGCACTGCCACGCCACGCTGTGGCTGACGTTCCTGTACCTGCCCGTGGTGCCGTTTGCACGCCACCAGCTCGAGCTGCTCCCGCACAAGGGGAGCGGCTACAGCATCCGGGTCCTGGGTCGCGGCGCGCTCTCCGTGCCGGAGGTGGCGAAGACGTACCTGTTCGGCTGGGTGATCTTCCCCATCGTCCTGCTCGCGCCGCTGGTCGTCGCCATCCGGGAGGTGCGGACGGCCTTGAGGATCCCCGACTCACTCGAGACCGGGATCATCGCCGGCGGCATCCTCTGGTTGATCGTGGCGGTGTGGAAGCTGGCCGACTGGCACGAGGCCCGGTTCCACCCCGCGTCTTCGCCCTAGCAGGGCCTACAACCGCTCGTCGAAGCAGCAGTAGTTTGATCCTGACGCGGGCCTACCCACCAATCGACTGGAGAATCTGGAAGCTGAAGAAATCTTCCGGCTACTCGCTCCAGTAGGCGAAGAAGCCGTTCGTGCCGGCCTCGAACATTTTCGTGGCTAGGTGCCGTGCCGGTTCAAACTCACGAACGAGCTTGGACGCGCGTGAGCGCGCCAAAGGGTCTCCGCCCAACCAGTCCTCTTCCAGCTCCCAGGCTGAAAGCAACTTGTTCATTTCATCGGTATTGGTCGAAGGGACTTCCTCGGCCAATGCCTTGAAGTCGGGATGGAGCGCGGCGACTTCTCCAAGCATTCCTTGGAGTGCCTTGAGCGCCCCGTTCATGAGAGCGGATGGGTCGATGCCATCTTTCGCCAGTCCGAAAGGGTAGATTCGAGGATCCCCACGTGCCCCTCTCAAGGAGCCGCGGAAAGAATGGAATTCAATTCCAGGCAGTGCATTTCCGGTTTCATCCCAGCACGGGAACACGGGTTCACCAGGCGGGATGCGCTTCACGAAGTACAGGTCAAGACCCATGTCAAACTGGACTTCATAACCGCTCGTCGATCGCCCGGTTGCTCATCTCGTCCGCGGCGGTGTTCATCTCCCGCGGCACGTGGACCAGCTTGACGCGGGAGAAGTCGTTGAGCAGCCGCAGCGCCTCTTCGTAGAGCGGCCTCAAGGAGGGGCTCTTCACCTGGTAGCGCCCGCCGAGCTGGCGGATCATCAGCTCGCTGTCGGCGAAGACCTCCACCTCTTTGACCCCCAGCTCCCGCGCGCGCTTGAGGCCCAGCAGGAGCCCCATGTACTCGGCGTAGTTGTTGGTCTGGACGCCGAGGAACTTCCCCAGCCGGTCCACCACCTGCCCGGACGGCTCCACCAGCACCGCGCCCGCTCCGGAGGGACCGGGGTTCCCGCGCGCCGCGCCGTCCGAGTAGACGCGCAGCCGGTGCAGCGCCACCGTGGCCTCGGGCGCGCCGCCCTGGCGGCCGAGCTGCTCCATCGCGTCCGCCACCCGCTCGAGCAGCTTGGAGAGCCGCTCCCGCGTCAGACCCGGAAAGGCGCGCAGCGTTGCGCCCAGCGGCTCTTCACGCGCGATGTGGCGAAGGATGTCCGCGTCCTTGTGGGCCATCACGAAACGGTCGAGAGGCTACTTCGACTGCGGGGCCTCGAGCGCTTCGGCAGCGTAGATGATCCGGTGGCACGAAGGACAGACGTCGGTGCCGAGCGTGGACCGCAGGGTGTTGTAGAGCTGCGGGGGCACGTTCATGTTGCAGCCCTGGCAGGTCCCCGGCGCGTTCACCGCCGCGAGCGCCGGCAGCCGCCGCTTCTTCACCGTGTCGTAGCGCTGCAGCAGCGTCTTGTCGACCGAGCCCGCCGCCTGCGCGCGCTTGCCCTCGAGCTCCTTCACCGCGCCGTCCGAACCCGCCGCCTTGGTGCGCAGGTCCGCCATCCGGCCCGCCAGCTGATCCTGCCGGGCGGCGAACTCGCCTTCCTTCGTCTTCACGGCCTCGCGCGCGGTGCCGAGCGTCTTGCCCAGCTCCACCAGCTCCTCGGCCATGGTCATGTTGGACTTCTTCGCGATGTCGATCTCGCGGGCGAGCGCGGCGTACTCACGCGTGGAGCGCTGCTCGGCGAGCCGCTGCTCCCACTTCTTCACCTTGTCCTTCTCGTCCGTGATGTTCTGCTCGAGCGTGCGCTTCTGGCGCTCGATGTCGTTCAACCTGGCCCGCTCTGCCTCTACCGCGCTCCGCGCGACCGCCAGCTCCTTCTCCAGCTCTGCGATCTGCTTGGGGTAGATCTCTGCGGACTTGCGAAGCGATGCGATCTCCAGGTCCACCTTCTGGAGCTCCGCCAGTGCTTTGAGTTTCTCCCGCAAGTGCCAAGCCTCCGGATGCGACGATGACCGACGCGATGCGTGGGCCTTCTACCAACAAGCCTCTCGCGGATCCAACGCCCAAATCGCCATGTCCTCCGTCACAAGAGGCGCTTCTCGGACAGGCAAGCGCACCCCCTCCGCCAAGCCTCTCTCGTGTTGTCCGACCTGGGGTGGGGTGCTAAACCGCGCGCCATGCCGTTCTACATCATCGAGACCTGCATCGGCTGCACGGCCTGCCTGGCCCGCTGCCCCACCGACGCGATCACCGGCGACCGCAAGCTCCTCCACGTGATCGACCCGGATCTCTGCATCGACTGCGGCGCCTGCGGCGTGGTCTGCCCCGCCGAGGCCATCTACGACAACTTCGGCAACCTCACCGAGATGCTGAAGAAGAACCAGCGCCCCTTCGCCTTCGTGGACGAGCGCGCCTGCACCGGGTGCGACAAGTGCGCAGAGCGCTGCCCGTTCGACTGTCTCCACCTCGAGGAGATCAGCGATCCGCAGTCGCCCTACTTCAACCTGATGACGGTGGACGAATCCAAGTGCACCGGCTGCCGCGAGTGCGAGAAGTCCTGCCCGTACGACGCGATCTTCATCTACCGCAAGGACCAGGTCCCGGAGTGGCTCAAGAGCAACATGCCGCTCTACAACCAGCGCGAGACCGCTGAGAAGGCCGCGTAGTAACGGCCGCCCCGGCCACGCGCCGTCAGCGGGAAGAACGCAGGCGCGTCCGCGTTCGCGAAATCATCAGGGAGGTGAGTCGTAGGCCCCACACCCGGGGCGGCGATGACGCACCTTTCCGAAGCGGACCGACAGGGGGAGCGCAGGTGCGACAGGGCAAGTCTCGAAAACCTCAGCACCCGCCCAAGCGGAGCACTGCTGGCAAGCCCCTTGCTGAGTTCCCGGCCAGCCGAGGAGGAGGGTCCATGGGAACCAAGAAGCGCGCCCAGTCCACGCCGCCCACCCCCGCGCGCCCCGCGGGGATGCAGCACATGGGTCAGCAGCTCTACGAGCTGATCCGCGCGGCGATCAGCGAGCAGGCGGCGCCGGCCGTGGAGCGGCCGGCCTAGCCGAAGGCGCCCGTCAGGGCTCCTCTTCGTCTCCGCCACCGGCGGCCGCGTCGCCCTCTTCGTCCTCGAAGGACTCGATCTCCTCGTCCTCCTCGCTCTCGGCGGCGGCGGCGGGCTCCTCGGGCTCGATCGGCTCGATCACCTTGGGGACCGCGGCCAGGCGACCGCGCCGCCCCTCGGAGGGCTTGTTCGCCGGGCTCTCACGCTGATCCGCGCCGCACTTGGGGCACACGGGATCCGGCTTCTTCATGTCGTAGAACTTCGTGCTGCACTTGAAGCAGACGTACTTGGTCCCAAGGTCCTTGGCGGGCATTCGCTTACCTTTGTCCGAAAGGGGCGGCCTCCCTTAGTGTGCCCCTTGGCCACAGTCAACAAACGGCTGCTCGGCAGGCGAGCCAAAGCGAATTTCCCGTCAAAACCGCTCTTCGGGCTACCATCCGAGGCCCCTTGAACTTCGCCTGCGACAAGTGCCAGAAGCGCTACAGCATCGCGGACGAGAAGGTCCGCGGTCGCACCGTGAAGATCCGGTGCAAGCACTGCCAGAACATCATCTCCGTTCAGGGACCCGCCGAGATCGCCGAGGAGGCCACGTCGATGCTCTCGACGGCCCACCTCGAGTCGCTCAAGCAGCAGGACCGCGCGCTCTCCTCGCAGGATGACGCCCGCACCACGCGCCGGGATCCCTCCAGCGGCGCGGCGGCGGTGGACGGCCAGTGGTTCGCGATGGTGAAGGGCAAGCAGGTGGGCCCCTTCGACGGCAAGCAGCTCCAGGGCAAGGTGAAGACCGCGGAGATCAACCTGCGCACCTACCTCTGGAAAGAGGGGATGGGGGACTGGAAGCGCGCCAACGATCTCCCGGAGCTGGCCTCGCTGTTCATCGGCGCGCCGCCCATGCAGGTGACCCCGCTGCCCCCGCCCGCGGTGGCGCAGGTGGCTGCCGGAGGGCCGGCCCGCACCACCACCCGCGAGCTCGCCGCGGCGGTGATGGAGCTGCCCCCGCAAAAGGCGGAGGCCGCCCGCAACGGCACCCCGCTGGCGGAGCTCTTCCGGGACGACCCGCCCAAGAACGGCAAGCACGCCCACGGCGCGTTCAATGGCACGCCGCTGCCCTCGGGGACGCCGCTGCCCTCGGGGACGCCGCTGCCCTCGGGGACGCCGCTGCCGGACGGGAAGCCGCTGGGAGAGGGCCCGGAGGAGCCCACGGACGCCGCCGCCTCCTCGCCCGCCATCGGCAAGGCCAAGGCGCGCAACCAGACGGAGGACCCCTTCGCCGCGCTCGGTGAGCTGGATCCCTCCAAGCTGCCGCCCGCTGGGGAGGCCACCAGCTTCTTCATCGCGCAGGCGGGGGTGAACAAGCGCAACCCGCCCTGGAAGATCGCCGCCTTCGTGGCCGCGGTCCTCGTCTTCCCGGTCGTGACGCTCTACCTGCTCTCCGAGCTGCAGGTGGTGCCGCTGAAGATCAAGACGGTGGATGACAGCGGCAAGGAAGTGGAGCAGTCGGTCTTCTCCGCGGACGGCGTGTCCGGGCTGGGAGATCTCCTGCTCGGCCGCAGCAAGAAGCCGGTGAAGCCCGCCGCCTCCGCCCGCAACACCGAGCCCGCCGCCAACAAGGGGGCCCCGTCCGGGGGCGCCGCCGCTGCGCAGGCCGCCAAGGACGCGCAGGCCGCCAAGGACAAGGCGGCGGCCAAGCCGGGGGGCCCCAGCGCCGCGGATCTGGCCGCCCTCTACGGGGACGCCGCCAAGAAGGACGTGGGCCCCAAGGTCCGCAAGGGCGGCGAGGAGAAGTCCAAGGACACCGCCACCGGCGGGCTCGCCGAGGCCGAGGTCGCCAAGGTGGTGGGGCAGACCCAGCCGGCCTTCCAGAGCTGCATCGAACAGGAGATGCGCAAGAACCCGAACTTCAAGGGCGGCAAGGTCAACATCGTCGCCACGGTGGCCAACTCGGGCGTGGTGACCCGCGCGGAGATCGACCGGACGGACATCGACAAGTCCGGGCTGGGGGAGTGCCTCAAGGGGCGGGCGCGCCGGATGGTCTTCTCCTCCTTCGCCGGGGACGAGACCGAGTTGCAGATCCCGCTGATCTTGAGCGGCACCCTGTAGTAAACGCGCTGGCCGTGTACCTGGGCGTCGTCATAGGCACCGTCGTGTGCGAGCGGAAGTATGAAGGTCTGGAGGGCAAGCGCCTCCTGATCGTCCAGCCGCTGGACCACAAGCGGCAGCCCTCCGGCACCCCCGAGGTGGCGGTGGACACGGTCTCCGCGCGCCGGGACGATCTGGTCTACCTGGTGGGCAGCCGCGAGGCGGCCCTGGCCTGCGATCCCACCTTCGTCCCCGTGGACAGCGCGATCGTCGGGCTGGTGGACGCGGTGGACGCGTGAACCTCTGCAAGGTGCTCGGCACCGTGGTGGCCACCGAAAAGCACCCGGCCTTCAACGCCCGCAAGCTGCTGGTGGTGCAGCCGCTGGACGAGCGCGGCGCGGCGATGGGCAAGAGCTTCCTCGCGGTGGACCACACCTCCAGCGCCGGCAAGGGCGATACGGTCCTGGTCCTGCGCGAGGGCAGCGGCGTGCGCCAGGTGCTGGGCGACAAGACGCTCCCCATCCGCTCGTTGATCGTCGGCGTGGTGGACTCGGTGGACGTGCCCGCCGGTGGCGCCGGCCGATGAGCGGTCTGCCGCTGTTGCCCCGCCTGCGCGGGGAGCTGGTCGCCGTCAGCCGCCGCCTCCACCAGAACGGTTGGGTGGCCAACCACGATGGCAACGCGTCCGTCCGGCTCAAGGGCGACCGCTTCTTGATCACCTGCACCGCCGTCTCCAAGCTGGACGTGGACGACGCGTCCTTGCTGGTGGTGGACGCCAGCGGGAAGGTGCTGGAGGGGCGCAAGCGCCCCTTCTCGGAGCTGGAGCTTCACCTGGCGGCCTACGCCGCCCGCCCGGAGGTCAACGCGGTGCTGCACGCGCACCCGCCCTTCGCCACCGCCTTCGGCCTGGCCGGGCTGGAGCTCTCGCCCGTCGCCATGCCGGAGATCGTGGTCAGCCTGGGCGCCCGCATCCCCACCGTGCCCCGCCACCTGCCGCGCACCCCAGAAGGGGTGAAGGCCCTAGCCGCCCACGCCGGCGAGTACGACGCGTTTCTACTCTCCGGCAATGGCGCCCTCACGCTGGGTGAAGATCTCTCGCAGGCGCTGCTGCGCATGGAGCTGGTGGAGCACTACGCGAAGATCCTCCACGCCACCTGCGCGCTGGGCGGGGTGCAGCCGCTCGCCGCCGGCGAGCTCCAGGGGCTCCTGGACGCGCGCAAGAAGGCAGGCCTGGGCCCTCGCAAGGGCTGACGCCGTCTCGGTTTCTCACCGCGCGAGGCGTCCCCTCCGGTGTGCAACCGTCCCGTCGGCCGCGCGATAACCCAAGACCCCCCTGTGACGCCGGCCGAGCTCACAACCCGCGCAGCAGTCAGGACCGCCGCTACGGCCGCGGCCACGCCCGCCGAGCCGAGCCTGGCGGAGCTCGCCGCGGGCCGGGTGTTGGACGAGCTCGGCGCGGTCCGGGAGCGGCTCGAGACCAAGTTCACGCCGGAGCGGCTCGCCGCGGGCAAGTACAGCCCGGAGGACCGAAGGGTGCGCGCCTTCCGCGCGGAGCTGTTGCGGCTGCGCACGCTGCTGGATCTCTCCGCGCCCGGCTTCCCCGCGGCCGAGGGCAAGGACACCTTCGCGCAGATGCGCAAGGTGCTCGACGAAGGCTACGAGCGGCTGGGCCAGTACAAAGATCTCTACACGTCCATGCCGGGCAGGAGCACCCGGTACGATCCGGTGGAGCTCGCCAAGGCCCAGCGCGCCGTGGAGAAGTGGCGCAACTCGCTGGGCGCCAAGAAGCTGGACCGCTGGGAGAGCTACTTCCAGACGGCCCCCGAGCTGGAGGGGCCCGTCCGCCAGAGCGCCGGCGTCTCCCGCCTCTTCTGGCAGGGCGTGGAGCCGGATCTCCAGGCCTCCGGGCTGGAGAACCTGCGGCTGCTCTCGGACGACCTGGCGGCCCGCGCCCTCAAGAACCTCAAGCGCGCCCGCAAGCTGCAGAACCCCGCCGCGCCCGAGGCCGAGGACGTCTTCCACGAGGCGCGCAAGGCGCTGCGCTCGCTGATCGCCCTCCACGAGCTCTACCCGGAGCTCAGCCGCCGCGGTGAGACGAAGGCGCTTGGCGGCCTGCGCCGCACCTTCGACCGGATGGGGCGCGTCCACGACCGCATGGACGGCCTGCGCCGCCTGCGCGCCGCCGACAAGCCGACCACTGCCCAGGTGAAGGCGGTGAAGCGCGGCTACCGGGAGCTGCTGGGCTGGCTGAACGCCAACGCGCCCGAGCGGAACCTGGAGCGCTTCCTGAGGTGAGGAACCCCCACCGGTCTCCCCGAGCGTAGTGAGGCCGCCGCCCTTGGGCGGATCAATCAAGGCAAGAAACGTGAGGCCGTCCGCTCAGCCCGAGCGAAGTCGAGGGCCCCACGATCGAGAGTCCCTGCGATCGGCGGGCCCTCGACTTCGCTCGGGCTGAGCGGGGGGCGGCAAGTTTCAGGTCAGGGCCGCAGGCCCGTAGTCGGTGTGCCCAGCATGGGCACGGTCAGGAGGTGCAAGTCCTCTGGGAAGCAGGTCGTAGCGACCCAAGCAACTCGCAAGGTTTGTCGGCCGCGAGGCCGGGACTGAAAGAAGCGATAGCGAAGCCACGGCTCGACGTACAGGAACCGGATTCGAGGCGGACATGCGAGGGGTGAGCGGACCGACGACCGCGAAACTCCCACGACCTAGGCGCGTGGACGTATATCCGGCGAGCGCGGGGCGAAGACCGGAGCCCTTACCTGGGGAGATCTCGCCTCGCGCCTGAAAGGGCGACGGCCGATGAGGCCGGAGCGAGAAGTCAGCAGAGGCCGTAGTAGCCACGAGCGCGCCGACAGGGATGGCCACCCGCCTACTGGAAGTCGGAAGGGCAGCGAAGGGTGAAGGGCCGAACGGTGAGGAGAGCGAACTCACGCCTAGCTCGACACTGTCGTGAACTCACAAGCTCCTGACGAGGAGGCCCGCTTGAAGGGAAGGGGTGAAGCTCCAACCCGACAACACGGGTGACGAGACAGAGTGGGCGCGAAGCGAACGAGACGTTCAGGAAAGGCCGCGCAACTGGCGGCAGAGAGGCGGGAAATCGCGATACGCCGCTCGAACCTCAACTCACCGAACCGCCGGATACGGTCCCGTACGTCCGGTGGTGTGGGAGGGGGCGCGGCGTGAGCCGCCCCCCTATCCCGATAGGGGTGGCAGCGCCTGCGAGCCCTCGGCGCGCTGACCCGAAGACGAGCTTGGGTGCCGCCTCTCGACTACGGCCTGACGGCCCACGCTCGAGGTGAACGGCGGGAGCCCGCGAGCTCAATCGGTCACAGCCGGGCTCGAAAAAGCTCAGAGGTCGAAGTTCCCGGTGGGCGGCGGCTTCTTGCCCGCCATCGCCCGCTCCCGGGCGGCCTTCACTTCCTCCCGCAGCGCGCGGGTGGCGCCCGCGTCCACCTTCCCGGTGGAGAGGTCCACCACGTCGCCTTCGCGCGCGCCCTTCGCCAGCGCGTCCTTGCGGCGCCGCTCGGGCTGGCCGCCTTCCAGCGGGACGAGGATCGCCCACTCGCCCTCGAAGCGATCAATGGATGCCTTGGCCACCGGAAAGCCTCCTTCTACGGGTTGCAGTCCTCGGCCGGCTTGCGCTCCTTCGCCGCCGCGTCCCGGCTGCCGAAGTAGACCCGGTTCTGCGGCTTGAAGCGGCTCGCGCCCGGGCAGTCCGACTTGTGGAAGACGTGCGAGACGCGCGCGGCGACGAAGGGGCCGCCCTCGGCCACGTTGGCGGAGGCGGTCTGCGGCTGGGCCAGCCCGGCGCCGAAGCCGCCGACCGCGGAGGCCACGTCCGCGCGCGGCCGGTAGGGGCGCACCTGCACCTCGGCGCCGTCGCTCACCGCCTCCACGTCTCCCAGCAGGTCCGTCCGGAACACGCGCGCGCCGGCGTGCGCCAGCCGCTGCAGGGTCTCCCCGCCGGGGTGGCCGTAGTCGTTCCCCTTGCCGCAGGAGATGACCGCGAGCTTGGGCGCCACCGCGTCCAGGAAGGCCGCGCCGCTGGAGTGGCGGCTGCCGTGGTGGGCCACCTTGAGCAGGTCCGCGGCGAGCAGCTCCTTGCGGCGGAGCAGCCGCTGCTCGGTGTCCGCCTCGGAGTCGCCGGTGAAGAGCACCGCGGTCTTCCCGTAGGTCACCCGCGCGACGATCGAGTTCGAGTTGGCGTCCGAGCGGGTGTTGAAGAGGAAGGGCTCCACCGGCGCGCGTGGCCAGAGGATCTGCAGCTGCGCCCCGCCGCCCAGGCCGATGGTGAGCGGCTCGTTGGGGCGGGCCGGATCCGGCTGGGGCACCATCACCTGGCCAGCCTTCTCCTTCACCACGCCCAGGAGCTCCGAGTAGGCCTTGCTCGGGTGATCGAAGCCAGGGTCGATGAAGCGCTGCGCGCCCACCGCCCGCAGCACCGCGGCCAGCCCGCCCAGGTGATCCAGGTGCGGGTGCGACAAGATCACCAGGTCCAGCGGGCCCGCGCCGTCCGCCGCCACCTTGCGCGCGAGCTCCGCGCCGGCCTCCGGTGGCCCGCCGTCAATCAGCACCCGCTTGCCGGTGGGGGAGCGGATGAGGGCCGCGTCCCCCTGGCCCACGTCGAAGAAGCGGATCTCCAGCTTCCCGTCCGCGCGCGCCGCGGCTGGCGCCAGGGCCAGCACGAACAGGCAGGCGGCGGCGAGGCGGACCAGGGCACGGGTGAGGGGCGAGTGCATGCTTCCGGGATTATCGCCTGGCCCGCGTCCCCGGTGCTCCCCCGAGCCCTTTGAGCCCCAGCGGAATCTGCGCTAGACCGCCTCCCCATGGCAGAGGGTGACAACATCTCCGCGGTGGTGGACGAGATCGCCGACCGCGTCCGCAGACGGATCCAGGCCGCTCGGGTGGGTAAGGAGCAGCCGTGCACGCCTTCTCCGGCCCCCGGACGTGTCCTCCCTGGTCGCCCGCCGGGGGATTCCGCCCCGGCCAGCGGCTCGAGCGCGGGGGACTGCGCCCCGGCGTGCGGCGAGTGCGCCAACGTCGACAGCTGCGCCACGGTGCTGGCGGTGAAGTCCGGGGTGAACCGGATCGCCCCGGAGCGGATCAAGACGTCCGCGGACATCGCCCCGTACATCGATCACACGCTGCTCAAGCCGGACGCCACCCGGGATGACGTGGTGAAGCTCTCGGAAGAGGCGCGCAAGCACGGCTTCGCCACCGTCTGCGTGAACTCGGCCAACGTGGGCACCGCGGCGCGGATCCTCGCCGGCTCGAAGACGGTCCCCATCGCGGTGGTGGGCTTCCCGCTCGGCGCGGGCCTGCCCTCCGCCAAGGCCTTCGAGGCCCGCGAGGCGATCCGCTGCGGCGCGCGGGAGATCGACATGGTGATCAACATCGGCGCGCTCAAGAACAAGGACTACGCGCTGGTGCTCAAGGACATCTCCGCGGTGGTGGAGGCGTCCCGCCCCTGGCCGGTGAAGGTGATTCTCGAGACCAGCCAGCTCAACCACGAGGAGAAGATCTCCGGCTGCGTGCTCTCCAAGGCCGCCGGCGCCGCGTTCGTGAAGACCTCCACCGGCTTCTCCGGCGGCGGGGCCACCGCGGAGGACGTGGCGCTGATGCGCAAGGTGGTGGGCGAGGACGTGGGCGTGAAGGCCTCGGGCGGCATCCGGTCTTCCGAGGACGCCATGAAGATGATCCAGGCCGGCGCGGACCGGATCGGCGCGTCCGCCTCGGTGGCGATCATCTCGGGAAAGAAGTCCGACGCGAAGTACTAGCCCGTCGTGAAAGAGGCCCAACGCCAGAAGCTGAAGGCGCTGCTGCTGGCCCTGCGCGCGGAGCTCACCGGGCAGGGGCGCCAGAAGATCGCCCCCAACCGCACCTCCGAAGCCGAGGTGGGCGGGGACGAGGACGAGCAGCCGCTCAACGAGATGCAGCAGGCGATCGCCTCCAACCGCAACCGCACCCACAGCGGCGCGCTCGGGCGGATCGACAAGGCGCTCAAGAAGCTCGCGGAGGACCCCGACGACGCGGGCGTCTGCGAGGAGTGCGGGGAGGACATCCCCTTTGGCCGGCTCACCGCCATGCCGTACGCGGAGCTGTGCGTCACCTGTCAGAGCGGCAAGGACGCGCCCAAGGGCGGCCCTACCCGCAAGAAGCTCACCGACTACCAGTGAGGGGCGAAAAACATGGAGCTCGCGGAGATCCTCCGGCGCGCGGAGGCGTGGAAGGCGGGAGACCCGGATCCCCAGACGGTGGAGGAGCTGACCCGGCTGCTCGCGGCGAAGGACGAGAAGGAGCTGACCGACCGCTTCGCCAGCGCGCTGGAGTTCGGCACCGCTGGGCTGCGCGGGACGCTCGGCGCCGGCCCCAACCGGATGAACCGCGCGGTGGTGCGCAGGACCACCGCCGGCCTGGCCCGCTACCTCAAGGCGCACGTGAAGGACGTGGCCACCCGCGGCGTGGTGGTGGGGCGTGATGGCCGCATGCTCAGCCGCGAGTTCGCAGAGGACGCCGCCGCGGTGCTCGCCGCCGAGGGCATCCCCGCGTTGGTGCTCGAAGAGGTCGCGCCCACGCCGGTCACCGCCTTCGCCGCGCTGAAGCTGAACGCCGCCGCCGCGGTGATGGTGACCGCCAGCCACAACCCGCCGGAGTACAACGGCTACAAGGTGTACTGGGGGAATGGCGCGCAGATCGTCCCCCCGCACGACACCGGCATCGCCGCCGCCATCGACCGGGTGGAGAGCGCTCGCGAGGTGAAGCTGCTGCCGCTGGCGGACGCGCGCGCCAAGGGGCTCTACCGCGCGGTCGGTCCGGAGGTGACGCGGGCGTACCTGGACGCGATCCTCGCGCTGCGCGTGCACAAGGGCGGGCCCAAGGACTTCCCCATCGTCTACACCGCGCTGCATGGCGTGGGCGGGCGCTGGGTGAAGGAGGCCTTCGCGGAAGCGGGCTTCGGAAACCTGCACTGCGTGGCGCAGCAGCAGGAGCCGGACGGGCGCTTCCCCACCGTGCGCTTCCCCAACCCCGAAGAGAAGGGGGCGATGGACCTCTCCATCGCGCTCGCGGAGAAGGTGTCCGCGCAGCTGGTGCTCGCCAACGACCCGGACGCGGACCGGCTGGCGGTGATGGCGCGGGACGCCAAGGGGAGCTTGCGCGCGCTCACCGGCAACGAGGTGGGCGTGCTGATGGGGCACTTCCTGCTCACCCAGCGCACGCCGAAGCCGAAGAAGCCGCTGGTGATCACCACCATCGTCTCCTCCGCGCAGCTGGGGGAGATCGCCCGGCAGCTCGGCGCGCTCTACGACGAGACGCTCACCGGGTTCAAATGGATCGCCAACCGCGCGATCGACCGGCTCGCTTCGGAAGGTGCGGAGTTCCTCTTCGGTTACGAGGAGGCGCTCGGGCTCACCGTGGGGACGGTGGTGCGCGACAAGGACGGCATCGGCTCGGCGCTGGTGTTCGCCGACCTCGCCGCCTGGTGCCACTCGCGCGGCGCCACGGTGCTGTCCTATCTCGAGGAGGTGCAGCGCGCCCACGGCCTGTTCGTGGCGGACCAGCTCAACTTCACCTTCCCCGGCCAGCAGGGCGCGGCCACCATCGCGAAGATCATGGACGGCTTCCGCAAGGCGCCGCCCGCCTCGCTCGGGGGGCTCGCGGTGGCCGCGGTGAAGGACTACCAGACGCGCACCCGCACCGGCGGCGGCAAGACCGAGCCGCTGACGCTGCCGCCCTCCAACGTGATCGCCTACGAGCTCGCGGGCGGCTCGCGCGTGACGCTGCGGCCGTCCGGCACCGAGCCGAAGATCAAGTACTACTTCGAGCTGCGCGAGGCCCCCACGGCGGCCGAGCCAATGGACGCCGCGCGCGAGCGCGCGCACGCGAAGCTCAAGGCGCTCGAGGAGGCGTTCCTCGTCCTCGCGCGCGAGCGCGGTCAGCCTTGAGCCCGCTCCCAGCTGAGCTATAGGGGGTGCCCATGAACCAGAAGCGCGCGATGCGGGCGGTGCTGCTCCTGTCGGTGGCCACGGCCTTCGGCGGGGCGTGGGCCCAGGACGACGAGGGCGGTGGCGCCAGCCACAGCGGCGGCTGGGCGGTGCAGTCGGGGCAGACCGTGGGCAGCGGTAACACGGTGCTGCACGGCCAGATGGGCTTCCCCGGCATCTCCGCCACGCTGCTGCACGGGCTCAACCGGCAGGTGGATCTCGGCGGGCGCTTCTCCTTCAACTACGGCTACGAGGGGCAGGCCACCAGCATCGCCCCCGGCCTGAAGCTGCAGTTCGTGCTGCGCTTCGGAGTCCTCCAGCGCGGGAAGTTCAACTTCGGGCTGCGCGCGGAGCCCGGCTTCTTCGCCTACTTCCGCAGCGGCTACACGATGTTCGGCCTCGCCGTGCCGGTGGGGGCGGACTTCGGCATCCGCGTGAGCGATGCGCTCTCCATCAATCTGAACGTGGACCTGCCCATGTTCGCCGCCTTCCCCAGCTACGGCGGGGGCGGCACCTTCGTGGTCCCCATCCTCTTCGGCGCGGGCGCCGAGTACCGGATCGACCAGAGCCTGGCGCTCACGGTGGACACCCGCTTCGGTCCGGCCATCGCCAGCACCGGCAGCGCGAACTTCGCCTTCAACCTGCTCTTCGGGCTCGCCTACAAGTTCTAGCGAAGCTCCGGGTCGAACGGCGTGCCGAGCGCCGCCGGCGCGGGGCTCTTCCGCCCCTGCGCCGCCAGCACCGCCAGCGTGAGCGCGTAGGGCAGCGCGAGCAGGAAGCCCTGCGGTACCACGTCCAGGACCTGCGGCAGGGAGGAGGCCAGCCCCACCCGCAGCGCGTTCCCCGCGGAGAAGAACAGCGCCGCGCCGAACGCGCCGAGCGGGCTCCAGCGGCCGAACACCATGGCCGCCACCGCCATGAAGCCCAGCCCGGCAGGCATGTGGTGCTCGAAGCGGTCCAGCGTTGAGGTGGAGAGGGTGGCCCCGCCCAGCCCCGCCAGCAGGCCGCAAGCCGCCACGCAGGCGTAGCGCAGCCCCACCACGCGCACCCCGAGCGTCGCCGCCGCCGCCGGCTTCTCGCCCACCGCGCGGATCCGCAGCCCCCACGGCGTGCGCTGCAGGAACGCGTGGAGCGCGAAGGGGAGCACCAGCGCCAGGTACGTCAGCGCCGAGTGGCCGAACAGCGCCCGCACCAGCGGGACCTGCGCCACCGCGTCCACCCGCCAGCGCGTCAGCTGCTGGATGGAGGGCGTGCCGGTGGGGGCGAAGAGCGACTCGAGCAGGAAGGTGCCCGCCGCCAGCGCCAGGAGGTTGAGCGCCATGCCGGACACCACCTGGTCCGCGCGCCAACGCAGGGAGAGGTAGCCGTGCAGGCTGGCGAAGGCCGCGCCCGCGAGCATGCCCACCCCCACCGCCAGCGGCGTGGGCAGCGCCAGCGCGCTCACCGCCGCGGCGAAGGCGCCCACCCGCATCATCCCTTCCGCGCCCAGCGCCACCACGCCCGCGCGCTCGGAGAGCACCGCCCCCAGCGCCGCGAAGACGAGCGCTGGCGCGTAGTCCAGGGTGGAGAAGAGCAGGGCGTCCAGGAGCTCGAGCACGCGCTTTACGCCCCCTCCGCCGCGGCCGGGGCGCGGCGCCGAAGCCTGGCCAGCAGCGCCACCCACAGCCAGCGCGCCGCCACGAAGAGCAACGCCAACCCCTGGATCAGCTCCGGGAAGCTCTTGTGGACGCCGAGCAGCTGCATCCGGGTGCCGCCGGCGCGCAGGACGCCGAAGAAGAGCGCGCTCGCCGCCACCCCCGCCGGGTGTCCCTGGCCGATCAGCGCGATGGCGATCCCGTCGAACCCATAGGGCGCGCCCAGCGTGGGCGGGAACTTGTATTCGGTGCCCAGCACCAGGAGCGCTCCCGCCAGCCCCGCCAGCGCCCCCGCCGCGCCCATCGCCGCGTAGACCCGGCGCTCCACGGAGATGCCCGCGGTGCGCGCGGCCTCCGGCGCCAGCCCCACCGCGCGCGTCTCGTAGCCCGTCACCCGCCGCAGCTGCCAGAGGTACACGGCCACCGCCACCGCCAGCGCGAAGAGGAAGCCCAGGTGCAGCCGCGAGCCGTCCCCGAGCAGCCGCGGCAGCTGCGCGCTGGCGAGGATGTCCTCGGTCCCCGGCCGGGAGACGCCCCCGGACGAGCGCGCGCGCAGCGGGCCCACCACCAGCCAGTTCTCCACCAGGCTGGTGGCCACCCAGTTGAGCATGATGGTGGAGATGACCTCGTGCACCCCGCGCCGCAGCTTGAGCAGCGCCGGGCCGAGCGCCCAGAGCGCCCCCGCCGCCGCGGCCCCGAGCAGGCAGAGCGCGGGGTGGAGCCCGGGCGGCAGCGCCAACCCCGCGCCCAGCGCCGCCGCGACGATCGCGCCCACCGTCATCTGCCCCTGCGCGCCGATGTTGAAGAGCCCGGCGGAGTAGGCCACCGCCACCGAGAGCCCGGTGAGCAGCAGCAGCCCCGCCTTGGTGGCGGACTCGCCCCAGGGGCGGGTGAGCGCGCCCAGCCCGGCGCCGTCCGCGAAGCGGGGGAAGTCCCCCAAGCCGCCCAGGAACATCTCCGCGTAGGCCTGCAGCGCCACGTGGAGGCTCCCGCGGGTGGCGGCGATCGCCCCGAAGCAGAGCAGCATCGACAGCCCCACCGACAGCAGGGAGGGGGCCGCGGCCAGGAGCGCCGCGCGCAGGCGGGAGGGAGGAGCGCTCAACGCGCTGCTTCTTCAGCCCACCCCCGCAAGGATGGCAAGTGCCTTCCTCGCCCCGGGAGGCGATTGCGCGGCGGGCAGGACCTCGCCACCCTCCCGCCGCCATGCGGTCCTTTCCCCTGCCCACGGATGAAGCGGAGCGGCTCGCCCACCTGCGCGCGTCTGGCCTGCTGGAGACGGTCTTCGACCAGAGCTTCGAAGACCTCGTCCAGCTGGCGTGCGAGGTTTGCGAGGCGCCCATCGGGTTGATCACCCTGTTGGAGGAGCACCGTCAGCTCTTCAAGATCCACCGCGGCCTGGCGCTGACCCAGACCGCGCGCGCGGACGCCTTCTGCGCCCACACCCTGGTGGAGCGCGAGGACTCGCTGGTGGTGGGAGACGCCCGGACGGATCCGCGCTTCTGCGCCAACGTGCTGGTGACCGGCGAGCTGCAGATCCGCTTCTACGCGGGGGTGAACCTGCGGGGGACCGGCAGGCACGTGCTCGGCTCGCTCTGCGTGCTGGACCGGGTGCCCCGGACGCTGACCGAGGCGCAGCTGGCCGCGCTGCGGACGCTCGGCCGCGCCGTGGAGCGGCAGCTGGAGCTGCACCGGCTGACCTCGGAGCTGAAGGCGGCCAACGCCGCCCTCGCCCATGAGCGCGCGCAGCTGCGCCGCGTGGAGCAGGAGAAGGCGGAGCTGACGCTCCTGGTGGTGCACGATCTCAAGAACCCGCTCGCCACGCTGCTCGCCAACGGGCGCTTCTTGAACGCGCAGCCCGAGCTGAGCCAGGACTCGCGCGAGGCGGTGCGGGACGTGCTGGACACCGCCACCACCCTGCATGAGCGGGTGCTCCTGCTCCTGGACGCGAGCCAGACCGAGCTGCAGCACCCCGCGGCGAGCAGCGTGGGCGTGCAGGAGCTGCTCGCCGAGCTGTGCCGCAGCAGCGCGCGGCGCGCGCGGGAGGGCCAGCGGCGCGTGGTCCTGGGGGAGGTCCCGCCGCAGCTGCGCGCCAGCGCCGACCCTCGCCTCCTGCGGCGGGTGCTGGAGAACCTCGTCTCCAATGCGCTCCAGTACTCCCCCGAGCAAACCGAGGTGACCCTGGACGCGGCGCCGCTCCCGGATGGCCGCGTGGTGCTGCGGGTGCTGGATCGCGGCGGCGGCGTGCCGGAGGAAGCGCGCCAGCGGATCTTCGAGCTCCACGTGCAGCTGGAGGGCGGCGAGCGGCCCGCGCGCGGCAACGTGGGCGCGGGGCTGGCCTTCTGCAAGCGGGCGATGGAGGCCCAGCGGGGGGCGATCTGGGTGGAGCCCCGCCCGGGCGGCGGGTCCAGCTTCTGCGTCGCGCTGCCGCCGGCCTGAAGGGGTGGTGGTTCAGCCCGGCGCGCGCCGGCGCGCCAGCCGCGCCAGGAGCCCCAGCAGCGCCGCGGAGAGGGCGGGCGCGGTGCCGCTGCAGCCGCAGCCGCGCGGGGGGGCCGGCGCATCGTTTCCGCCGCCGGCGTCGACCACCGCCGCGTCGCTCGCGCCGCCGTCCGCCCCGTAGGTGCGCAGCTGCTCGGCGAGCGCCGGCCAGAAGGCGTTGCAGCGCGTGGCCACGGGCGTCCCGGCGGGGCACTGCAGCGGGCCGGCCACCTCGCGCAGCTGCAGCACGGGCGTGAAGCCGGCGTCCGCGTCCGCGGTGCGGGCGAGCGCCCAGCCTTCGGTGAAGGGCGAGCCGCAAGCGTAGAGCTGTCCGGCCACCAGCCGCGCGCAGACGTTCTGCACGGGCGCGGAGAGCTTCTCGAACGTCTTGCCGCCATCCCGGGAGCGGTGCAGGGCCGCGTACTGCACCACGTAGACGGTCTGCCCGTCCGCGGAGACCTCCACCGACTTGATCGGGTCCTCCAGGGTGAGGACCACGTCCAGCTTGGCGCCGCCGTTCTCGCTGCGCAGCAGGCGGTAGGTGGTGAGCTCATCCGCGGAGGCGAAGAGGACGTCCGGGTTGGCGGGGCTCACCGCGAGCAGGGTGAGCGGCGCCAGCCCCACGGTGGTGCGGAAGACCTCGTTCCACGTCGCGCCCGAGTCGTCGCTCCGGTAGAGCCAGCCCTCGAGCGGGGTGAACCACCACGCGGAGGCGTAGAGGCGGCTGGGGAGGGAAGGGGCCACCTTCACGCCGCTGAAGTAGGTGCGCTCGCGGGAGAGCGAAGTCACCGTGAAGTGCTCGCCTTCGTCCGCGCTCACCCAGATCCCATTGCGGCTGTTGGTCTTGTCGTCGAAGCGGCTGGTGGCGGCGTGCACCACGCCGGGCAGGGTGGGGTGCTGCTCCAGCGCGCTCACGCCCGTGGGGAGGAAGGCGTCCAGCTCCGTCCAGCTGCAGCCCTGATCCTTGGAGAGCCCCAGGCCGTAGAAGTCCCCCGCGAGCAGGTTCCCGCCCTGCGTCCAGACCAGGAGCGGATCCGTCCGGGCCATGGGGGCCATGGCCTCCTCGCAGATCCATCTCCAGGTGCGCCCCTCATCCGTGCTCAGCAGGGTGCCGAACGTGGTCCCGGCCGCCAGCTGGGTGGGCGCGCCGTACCGGGCCTGCACGGACGTGCTCGCCGGAGGCGCGCCGTGGCCGAGCGCGGTGCCTTGCGCGCAGGCCAGCGCGGCCAACAGGGCGAGGGGAGGGGAGGACTTCACGGCGGGATCATACCGTTGGCCCTTTCCACCCCCAGCATCAGGCGGCCGATCGCCTGCTCGTCGAACGACTCCCGCCGCAGCTCGCCGGTCACCCGCCCCTCGAACAGCACGTAGAGCCGGTCGCACAGCTCGCGCAGCTCATCCAGGTCCAGCGAGACCAGGAGCACGCCCGCGCCGCGGGAGCGCGCCGCCCGCAGCCGCGCGCGCACCGCCGCCACCGCCGCGATGTCCAGCCCCCGGGTGGGCTGCAGCGCCACGATCAGCCGGGGATCCCCCATCAGCTCGCGCCCCACCACCAGCTTCTGCTGGTTCCCGCCGGAGAGCCCGCCGCCGCGGGCGCGCGGATCTCTCGGGCGCACGTCCATCGCCTCGAGCAGCGCCTCCGTGCGGGCGCGCCGCCCGCCGCGGTCCACCCAGCCGCCCCGGGCGAACGGCGGCTGCCGGTGGTGGCCGAGCGCCGCGTTCTCCTCCACGGACATGGGCCCCACCATCGCGCGCAGGAGCCGGTCCTCGGGGATGTGCGCCACGCCCTTCTCCCGGCGCTGCGCCACCGTCAGCGGGGCCAGCGGCGCCCCCTCCAGGGTCAGCGTCCCGGCGGTAGGGCGGCGCAGCCCCACCACCAGCTCCGCGAGCTCCCGCTGGCCGTTCCCGTCCACCCCGGCGATCCCCACGATCTCCGCGCCCCGCACCTCCAGCGAGAGCGCCTTCAGCCACGGCCGCCCCGCGTCGTCGTCCGCCGAGACACCTTCGAGCCGGAGCAGCGGCGTGGGGGCCCGCGGCGGTTCCTCCGGCGCCGGGGCGCTCTGCGCCTCACCCACCATCCAGGTGGAGAGCGCCTCGGGCGAAGTCTGGGCCGCCTGCACCTCCGCCACCTTCCGCCCGCGCCGCATCACCACGATCCGGTCCGCGGCGGAGAGGACCTCCTTGAGCTTGTGGCTGATGAAGATGAGGGTGTGCCCTTGGGCGGAGAGCGCGCGGGTGACCTCGAAGAGCTCCTCGCTCTCCTGGGGGGTGAGCACCGCGGTGGGCTCGTCGAGGATCAGCGTGCGCGCGCCGCGGTGGAGCGCCTTGAGGATCTCCAGCTTCTGCTGCGCCCCGAGCGTGAGGCTGCCGGCCAGCGCGTCCGGCTCCAGCCGGAAGCCGAGCCGCTGCGCGCTCTGGCGGACGCTCTCGCGCGCGGCCTCGCGGTCCAGCAGCGGGCCTCTGCGCGGCTCCTGCCCCAGCACCACGTTCTCGGTCACCGTGAGGGTGGGGACGAGCATGAAGTGCTGGTGCACCATGCCGATCCCCGCGGCCAGCGCATCCCTGGGGCTCTTGAAGCGGCGGCGCGTCCCCTCCAGCCACAGCTCTCCGGCGTCCGGCTGGTAGAGGCCGTAGAGGACGTTCATCAGGCTGGACTTGCCAGCGCCGTTCTCCCCCACCAGCGCCACCCGCTCGCCGGGGCGGATCTCCAGGGAGACGTCGTCCAGGGCGACGCAGTCCCCGAAGGCCTTGCGGATGTGGCGCAGCGAGATCAGGGCTTGTAGGCCGCGAGCGCTTCGAGGTCGGAGGGCACCCGCAGCTCCCCGGCCACGATCTTCGCCCGCAGCGCCTCCACCTTCTGGAGCGCCTCCTGCTTGCCGGGCACCTCCACGCGCACCGGCGCGTAGGTCACCCCGTGCTCCTTGAGGCCGAGCACCACGTCGCCCCCGGCGAACGTCCCCGCCTGGAGGTCGCGGATCGCGTCCAGCACCGCGAGGTCCACGTGCTTCACCATGGAGGTGAGCATGGCCTCCGGCGCGAGGTGCGCTTGATCCGAGTCCACGCCGATCCCGTAGACCTGCTTGCCGGCGGCGCGCGCCTCCTTCACCGCCTGGATGACGCCCAGCCCATCCGTCCCGGCCGCGTGGAAGATCACGTCCGCGCCCTTGGCCACCAGGTCCTGCCCCACCTGCTTGCCGGCGGCCACGCTGTTGAAGCTGCCGGTGTAGGTGCCCAGACAGGCCGCGCGGCCGGGGCTGCGCACGCAGGCCTTGGGGTTGGCGGTGAGCACGCCCGCGGAGTAGCCCGCCTCGAACTTCTTGATCAGCGGGATCTCCATCCCGCCCACGAAGGCCACCTTGTTCGCCTGGGTGGTCAGCCCGGCCAGCGCGCCGACCAGGAAGCTGCCCTCCTCCTCGCGGAACACCACCGTGCGCACGTTGGGCAGCTGCGTGGGCTTGCCCTGGCCGTCCAAGAGCGGGCTGTCGATCAGCAGGAAGCGCGCCTTGGGGTTCTGCCGCGCCACCGCCTCCACCGCGTTCTCCAGCATGTAGCCCACGCCCACCACCAGCTCGGCGCCCTGATCCACCAGCGTCTGGAGGTTCGGCTCGTAGTCCTCCTGCGCCTTGCTCTGGAGCACCAGCGGCGTCACCGGCAGCCGGAGCACGGCCGCGCGGTCCTTCAGGTCCTGCGGCCAGGACTCGAGGATCTCCGCGTCCGACGCGTCCACGTAGCCGCCCGCGCCCGCCGGCTTCTTGCCCGCCGCCCAGAGCTCGAGCCCGCGCAGCGCGGAGTCGTTGAAGGAGTGGTCTCCCCGCCCGCCGATGTCCGTCACCAGCCCAACCTTGAGCCCGGCGGCCTTCGGCGTCGCCGAAGGCTGCGCGGCTGCGGCGGCGGGGTCATCCTTCTTCTTGCAGGCGGCGGGCAGCGCCAGGGCCGCCACCGCGACGAGCGCTCGCAGGGTCCGGGAGGTCATGGGCCGGGAGGCTTAGCAGGTTTTCTGCTATCCCTTTCCGCCACAGTGAGACCCTACGAGCTGATCAAGGCCAAGCGCGATGGGCGCGCCCTCGCCCCCGAGGACATCCGCGCGCTGATCGCCGGCTACACCGCCGGCACCGTGCCCGACTACCAGATGGCCGCCATGTGCATGGCGGTCTTCTACAAGGGGCTCTCGCCCGAGGAGCTCGGGGCGTGGACCCGCGCCATGCTCCAGTCCGGCGAGGTGCTGGATCTCTCCGAGACGCCGGGGATCAAGGTGGACAAGCACTCCACCGGCGGCGTGGGGGACAAGGTTTCGTTGAGCCTGGCGCCGCTCGCCGCCGCGTGCGGAGTGCCGGTGCCGATGATCTCTGGCCGGGGGCTGGGCCACACCGGCGGGACGCTGGACAAGCTCGAGGCCATCCCCGGGTTCCGCGTGGACCTCTCCATCCCCGAGTACCGGAAGATGGTGAAGGAGGTGGGGGCCTGCCTGATCGGCCAGACCGCCACGCTCGCGCCGGCGGACAAGAAGCTCTACGCGCTGCGGGACGTCACCGCGACCGTGGACTGCATCCCGCTGATCGCCAGCTCGATCATGAGCAAGAAGCTGGCGGAGGGGATCGACGCCCTGGTGCTGGACGTGAAGGTGGGCAGCGGCGCCTTCATGAAGCGGCTGGAGGACGCGCGCACGCTCGCGCGCACGATGATCGAGATCGGCGCGCAGATGGGGCGGACCGTCACCGCGCTGCTCACCGACATGGATCAACCGCTCGGCCGCACCGTGGGCAACGCGCTCGAGGTGATCGAAGCGGTGGAGGTGCTCCACGGGCGCGGCCCCGCCGACCTCACCGAGGTGACCTGGGCGCTCACCGCCGAGATGCTCGTGCTCGGGAAGCAGGCGCCGGACGTGTCCGCGGCGCGGGCCCGGCTGGACGAGGCGGTGCGCACCGGCGCGGCGTTCAAGAAGCTGCTGGAGATCGTGGAGCGGCAGGGCGGGGACGTGCGCGCGGTGCAGGACTACGCGCGGCTGCCCACCGCCAGGGCCACGCGGGACGTGCCCTCGCCGCAAGGAGGCTTCGTCGCCGGGATCGACTCCGAGGCGGTGGGCTTGGCGGCGATGGCGCTCGGCGCCGGGCGGGAGAAGGTGGACAGCGTGATTGACCCCGCCGTGGGCTTCACGCTCCTCAAGAAGGTGGGGGACAAGGTCGCCGCCGCCGAGCCGCTGGTGCGGATCCACCACAACGCGACAGACAAGCTGCCGGACGTCACCGCCCGGCTGCTAAAGGCCTACCGGGTGGCGGAGTCGGCGCCGGCGCCGCGGCCGCTGGTGGTGGAGCGGCTGGCGTAGCGGCGCCCCGTTTTGAACGAGGGAACCGAGGTCGCCGTCCCCGTTCACCCCGAGCGAAGTCGAGGGGCGCCCGTGCGCGCGCTCCCCGCTCAGTGAGCTCGAGCGCCCCTCGACTTCGCTCGGGGTGAGCGGAGAGCGCCCCGTTTGCGGAGTGGCTCCCACCAAAATCGAGGGGCGGCCTTCAAGCGGACTACATCTTCGGTTCAGCGGCCTTCGGCTCGCTCATCGCCTTGGCCTTGGGCTTCTTCTTCCCCTTGGGGGCCGGGGTGCCGGCGTCCGGCGCGGCGTCCGGGGCCTTCATCTCCGCGGCGTGGGTGGGGGCATGGGCGGCCGTGCCTCCGTCCGCGGCGAGCGCGGCGAAGGGCAGGGCCAGGGTGAGCGCCATCATCAGGGTCAGCTTGCGGGTCATCAGGGGACTTCCTCTCATGGGGTTGGTGCGCGGAGGCTTCCGCGCGGCCGATCGACGCGGCGACAGCGCGCGCATTTAAGGGGGCTTGCCCGCCCGCCGCCCAGCGCGCGGTGGGGCACGACGCCGCGCGCAATCGGGGCGAGACGGGTCCGAAAGGTAGGCAGCCGGGAGGTCTTGCGTATGATGTGCGCCCAATGGCACTGCACGCGCAGCTTCAAGAGACGGTCGCCGCCATTCGCAAGCGCGCCGGGGAGGGGAAGCCCGCGGTGGGCATCATCCTCGGCAGCGGGCTGGGGGCGTTCGCGGACTCGCTGGGCGGAAAGTGCGTCATCCCGTATGGCGAGCTGCCCCACTTCCCGCACTCCTCGGTGCCGGGGCACGCCGGGCGCCTGGTGGTGGGGCAGCTGGAGGACGTGGGCGTGGTGGCCATGCAGGGCCGGGTGCATGCCTACGAGGGTTACTCCCCGGCGCAGGTGGCGTTCCCGGCCCGGGTGCTCTGCTCACTGGGCATCAAGTGCCTGGTGGTGACCAACGCGGCGGGTGGGGTGAACCTGGGCTTCAAGCCGGGGGACCTCATGGCCATCACCGATCACCTCAACCTCTCCGGCTGGAACCCGCTCACTGGCCCCAACGACGAGCGGCTCGGCCCGCGCTTCCCGGACATGAGCACCGCGTACGATCCCAAGCTGCGCCAGCTGCTGCTGGAGACGGCGGCGCGCGAGCAGGTGAAGCTGCAGGCGGGCATCTACGCCATCCTCTCCGGGCCGTCCTACGAGACCCCCGCGGAGATCCGCATGCTGCGCACGCTGGGCGCGGACGCGGTGGGGATGAGCACGGTGCCCGAGGTGATCGCCGCCTCGCACATGGGCGTGAAGGTGGCCGGGATCAGCTGCATCACCAACCTCGCCGCGGGGATCGGCGACAAGCCGCTCTCCCATGAAGAGGTGGCCCTGACCGCCAACCAGTCCCGCGAGGTCTTCACGCGGCTCTTGGCGCGGTTCCTCCCCGCGGCCGCCCGCGCGGCTTGAAGATGGGTGAGGCGGCGCGGCCCACCCGGCAGCTCACCCTGCTGGACGTCACGGCGATCGCCGTCAACGGGATCATCGGCTCCGGCATCTTCCGGCTCGCCGGGCCGCTCGGGCTCAAGGCGGGGCCGGCGAGCGTGCTGGGGATCCTGGCGTGCGGCGGGCTGTGCGTGCTGCTGGGCTTGTGCTTCGCCGAGCTCACCGGGATGTTCGACCAGAACGGCGGCCCCTTCATCTACGCGCGCGCCGCCTTCGGCACCGCGGTGGGCTTCGCGGTGGGGTGGCTGTGCCTGTTCAACGCGGTGCTCGGCTACGCGGTGGTGGCCGTGGGCTTCGGCGACGAGCTGGCCACGCTGCTGCCCTCGCTGGAGGCGCCGCTGCTCTTTGGGTTGAAGGCCAAGACGGCGGTGGCGCTGGCGGTGATCGCCGCGCCGGCGGTGGTGAACGTGCTGGGCGTGAAGGCCGGCGCGCGGACCACGGACGTGTTGACCGGGGCCAAGCTGCTGCCGCTCTTGCTGCTCGCGGGGGTGGGGCTCTTCAACCTGCACCCGGAGGCGCTGATGGCGGCGGGTGGGCCCTCTGCCAGGGCGCAGCCGCTGGTGCCGCGGATCGCCTCGGCCGCGTTCATGTCCGTGTTCCTCTTCTCCGGCTTCGAGTTCGCCACCGTGCCCTCTGGCGAGGTGAAGGACGCGCGCCGCACGGTGGGGGTGGCGATCGTCGCCGCGCTGATCGCCTGCGCGGGGCTGTACGGGCTGCTCCAGGCGGCCACGCTGTCCCAGGTGACGGTGGCGCAGCTTCCCGGCTCGCCGCTGGTGGACGCGGCGGTGGCGCTCTTGGGGCCGTGGGCCGCGCGGCTGCTCCAGCTGGCGGCGCTCGTCTCCATGGCGGGCTTCTGCGCGGGCAGCGCGCTGGTGGCGCCGCGCTACTTCAGCGCCATGGCGCAGGCGGGCCACGTGCCCGCGGGCCTGGCGCGCCTCACCCGGTTCGGCACCCCCGGCCCGGCGATCGTCTGCTGCGCGCTGTGCGCGGCCGGGCTGGCGCTCTGGATGGGCTTTGGCCCGCTCGTGGATCTGACCAACGTCACCATGCTGTCCCAGTACATCGCGTGCACGGTGGCGGTGATCGTCCTGCGCTACCGCCAACCGGACGCGCCCCGCCGCTTCAGACTCCCGGCGGGCCCGCTGCTGCCGCTCTTGGCCGCCGGCGTCTCCGTGGCGCTGCTGATCCAGGCCCGCCCGGAAGGCCCGGAGCTGCTGGTGGCGCTGGGCGTCGTGGCGGCCGGCTTCGGCGTCTGGGCGCTCACCCTGGTCGCCGCTCGGATGAAATGGGGACAGGCTACTTTTCGGCCGTGAAATGGGGACAGGCTACTTTTCAGGGGGGAAATGGGGACAGGCTACTTTTCGTGGGGGAAATGGGGACAGGCTACTTTTCGTATGGCGACCGCTGAGCTGACGCCTGCCCCGGAACGCGCGCAGCCGCTCGCCTCCGACGAGAGCCCCGTGAGCGGGGTTCCATCGGGGACGCACGGCTGCAATGACAAACGGGTAGGCGCGTTGCCCGCGTGGGTGATCGCGCGTGCAGCAGCGCGTTAGCTCACCGCGCAGCCCTCGGCGGACGAGGGCGATCTCGCGAACAGCTCCCTGACGAAAAGATCCGCGTCGCTCGGCCTCCCTACGGACCGCAGGGTCGACTCGAGGCCATTGGCCTTGGCGGTCAGCGCCTGCCAGATCGGGCTACCGAAGGGAGCGCGCCGCCGCACGCTGTTGCGCACCGCCTCGAGCTCCGGTTCCGGCAGCGGGTCGGCGAGCCAGGTCTCCAGATGGGTGGGGAGCGCGACCGGCCATGGATCTACAAGCCGCGAGTGGTTCAGGCTGCTCCACCTCCATTGGTCAGCGGAGTCGACCAGGTGTGCGCGGACCGGATTGAGCAGCACGTAGCGGAGGACCGTGAGCAGGTGCTCATCCTCCTGGACCGGGAAGCTCTTGAACCGCCCTTGCCAGATATGCCCGCTCGTCCCGCAGCGTTTGTGATGGCGTCGGACGTGCCGAGTCATCAGCCACTGCATGAACGTGCTCAGCGAGCCGGACTCCACGTTCTTGGCCACGAAGTGGAAGTGGTTCGGCATGAGGCAGAACGCGTAGAACCGGACCTCGAAGCGCTCGCGCGCCTCGTACAGCCCCTGGATGAAGTCGCTGTACTCAGCGGGAGTGCGGAAGACCGCAGCGCGGTCGTTCGAGCGGTTCAGAACATGGACGATGTCGTCCGGGATGCAGCCACGCGGGATTCTCGGCATGGCGAACGTTGTACCTGAACGGGCTGACAGTGCCGGAAAGTAGCCTGTTCCCGTTTCCGCCCGGAAAAGTAGCCTGTCCCCATTTCCGCCCGGAAAAGTAGCCTGTCCCCATTTCCTACCTATGAGCGACGCCATCCCTTGGGAGCAGCTGTTCCAGGCCGCCAGCGCGGCGCGGGCGAACGCCTATGCCCCGTACTCGAAGTTCCAGGTGGGCGCGGCGCTCTGGCTCACCAGCGGGGAGATCATCTCCGGCTGCAACGTGGAGAACGCCTCCTACGGGTTGGCGCTCTGCGCCGAGCGCAACGCGATCGGCCAGCTCGTGGCCCGGCTCGGGCGCCGCGAGGTTGCCGCCTGCGCGATCGTCGCTGACTCCGCCGAGCCCACCTCCCCCTGCGGGATGTGCCGCCAGGTGCTCGCCGAGTTCTCCGACAAGGGCCGCACCCTCCAGGTCCGCAGCCGCACGCTCGCCAACAAGGAAGCGCGCTACACCATCGGCGAGCTGCTGCCGCACGCCTTCACCGGCGACCAGCTCCCGAAGAAGCCCTAGATCCGGAACGCCGCCGCCGCGGTGGCGGTGAGCCGCACCGGCGCCGCATCCGGGAAAGCCGCGCTGGCTCCAAAATCGAACTCGAAGAAGCCGCTGGTGTACCCCACGCCCGCGTGCGCCGAGAACCGCGGCAGCGCCGGCCCCGCCGCGCTCCGCTCCACCGCCCGCAAGCCCAGGTCCACCGCGCCACCCGCTCGCACGCGCAGGTACTCCGTGGGGGAGAGCTCCACCCCCAACCGCGGCCGCAGCACGTTGGGCACCTCGCCCAGCACCGGCACGTCGCTCACCGTGAAGCCGGACAGCGCCCCCGCACCCCACAGCTCGAGCTGCCCCGTCCACGTCACCTTCTTGCTCGCCCGCCACGCGGCGCCCGCCTGGCCCTGCTGCAGCACCGGCGCGCGCGCCGTCAGCGGCGCCACCGTCTCACCGCGCACCTCGCCCTGGAGCAGCACCGCGCTGGTGAGCTGCCAGGCCGCGCCCAGCGTCCAATCCGCGTTCAGCGAGCGCCACGCCACCCCCACCCGGACGGAGGCGCCGTAGCCCGCGGCCTCGGAGATCTCGCTCGCGGAGCGCAGCAACAGGCCGCCGCGCACCAGCCCCGAAGAGAGGGAGATCCCCAGCTGGGGATCCGGCGCCCACATCGCGCACACCGCGGCCTCGTAGGTGCGCCACGGCGTGGAGGGTGGCGCCTCCTGGCCGCTCAGCGCGCTGCGGGGCTCCAGGCTCCAGCCGGGGGAGAGCGCCACCCCCACCGCCCAACTGCGCCCCAGCGGGATGCTCGCGGCGAACGCGAGCGCCGGGGTGACTGCGGCAGCGTCGTACTGGGCCTGCAGGGAGAGCTCCGCCCCCAGCGTCTCCTCGTAGGCGACCAGCGCCGGGTTGTAGTGGAGGCTCGCCGCGCCGTGGCTGGCGGCCACGCCCGCGCCGCCCATCCCTTCCGTGCGGGCGGAGGCGTGGGCGCTCAGCGCGTCCGCCTCCGCGGTGCGGGCGAAGGCGAAGGCGGCGCACAGCAGGAGCGGAGCGGCTCGCATCGGCCCCCGCACCATATGAAAGCCTGGACTGCGTACGAGGGGTTTCATGCTAAACGCCACCCCCAGTGGATCTGCTCATCAGCCGCGCGACCGTGATCACGATGAACCCGGCGCGCGAAGTGCTCTTCGACGCGGACGTGCTCGTCCGGGATGGCCGGATCGCCAAGGTCGGCAAGAAGCTCTCGGCCAAGAAGGGCTCGCGCCGCACCCTGGACGCGCAGGGGTTGGTGGTCATTCCCGGGCTCATCCAGGGCCACCTCCACGCCTGCCAGACGCTCTTCCGGAACCGCGCGGACGGGCTGGAGCTGCTGGACTGGCTGCGCGAGCGGATCTGGCCGTTCGAGGCCGCGCACGACGCGCACTCCATGCGCGCCTCCGCGGACCTCACCTTCGCCGAGCTGATCAAGGGCGGCACCACCGCGGCGCTGGACATGGGCAGCGTCCGCCACACGGACGCGATCTTCGAGTCCGCGCGGGACGCCGGGTTCCGGCTCACCGGCGGCAAGGCGATGATGGACGCCGGCCAGGGGCTGCCGGCGGGGCTGCGCGAGACCACCGCGGACTCCGTGGCCGAGAGCGTCCGGCTCTGCAAACAGTGGAACGGCGCCGAGGGCGGCCGGCTGCGCTACGCCTTCGCCCCGCGCTTCGTCCTCTCCTGCACCGAGGAGCTGCTGCGGCAGGTGGCCAAGCTCGCGCCGGAGCTCAAGGCGCGCATTCACACCCACGCCAGCGAGAACTCCACCGAGTGCGACGCCGTCCGCCAGCGCACCGGCCACGACAACGTGGACTACTTCCACCGGCTGGGGCTGCTCGGGCCGCACACCACGCTCGCCCACTGCGTCTGGCTCACCGCGCACGAGCACCGGCTGCTGCGCGAGACCGGCACCTGCGTCTGTCACTGCCCGAGCTCCAACCTCAAGCTGGCCTCCGGCATCGCCAAGATCCCCGAGCTCGTCGCGGAAGGGGTGCACGTCTGTCTGGGCGCGGACGGCGCCCCCTGCAACAACAACCTGGATGCGTTCCTGGAGATGCGCCTCGCCGCCCTGCTGCACAAGCCCCGCTGCGGCCCGTTGGCGATGCCAGCGGACAAAGTGCTCGCCATGGCCACCGTGGAGGGGGCGCGCGCGCTCGGCCTGCTGGACGAGGTGGGCACGGTGGAGGAGGGCAAGCGCGCGGACCTGACGCTGCTGGACCTGCGCGTCCCGCACGCCCAGCCCGCGGGCGAGGACGTGGTGGCGCAGCTGGTCCACTCCGGGAACGCCTCGGACGTGCGCCACGTGTTGATTGACGGCAAGTGGGTGCTGCGCAACCGCGAGCTGCAGACGCTGGATGAGGCTCGCGTCATCGCCGCGGCGGACCGGCACGCCGCCGCCATCGCCCAGAAGCTGGCCTGAAAAGCCCGTTACCTTCCTGGCGGTGTCCTTGGACCCCGGAGCGAAAGCGGGCCGTTGCGCTGGCGGGCGGCTTGCTTGTGAGCCGCTTCTTCCGCGGCCTAAGGTGCGCAGCCGCCACGCCGCTGGCAGGAAGGGTCCGTCCTTTGTCGAACGTCTGGGTGCGGGGAGAGTGGATGGCGGCCCTCGCGGCGCTGCTGCTGGCGTCCGGCTGCAACTGCGGCCCGCCGGCTGGCGTCCAGGACGCCGGCACCCACGACGCGGCCACCCCGCCGCAGGACGCAGGCACGCCCATCCCCGATGCGGGCGTGGAGCCGAAGAAGGACGCGGGGCCGGTGGTGCCGCCCCCGCCGTACCAGGCGGGCGAGGCCTGCCCGGAGGACGAGGACGGCGGGGCCCCGGACGCGCACGTGCGCTTCGGCGTCTGCGTGGCGCTGCGCAAGCTCTCCGGTACGGCGCTGCACAACGGCGCGCCGATCACCGCGCCCTTCACGCTGCAGCTGGTGGGCACCTCCGGCTACCAGAGTGACTACGCGGGCACGGCGGAGGCGAACGGACACTACGAGGTGGCGGTCCTCAAGAGCCGCTACGAGCAGACGCTCTACCAGCCTTCGGAGATCTTCCCCACGCACCAGGGGCTGATGGACTTCGGCGTGGCGGACCTGACCCAGGACCGCACCAAGGACCTCTCCGTGCGCAGCGCTCAGCTCTCCGGCAAGGCGCTCTGGGGCGGGGTGCCGTGGAAGAGCCTGGCCTCGCCGCTGGACACCACGGTGGTGGCGGGCGGCAACCCGTCCCAGGCGGCCGCGGTGCGCAGCCAGGCGGGGAGCTACCAGGTGCGGCTGATGGAGGGCACCTTCTTCACCGGCGTCTCCGTCCCGCGCGAGGCCCTGGGGGACACCGCGCTCTCCGGCTACCCGGTGGACGTCTTCTCCGTCTTCGACAAGGACCGGGTGCTGGACATCGACCTGCCGGTGACCGAGCTCAACGGGAGCTTCACCATCGACGGGCAGCCCTTCCCGGATCGCGTGAACGGCGCCTACGACTACTCGCTGACCTACTCGGTGGCGGGGGTGCCCGCGCCGGTGGTGGAGACCTTCCACGAGGCGGGGGTGGCGCCCTTCAAGGCCACCTTGCCCAAGAACGTCTACAACGTGAGCCTGGAGCTGGTGGACCGGACGGACGCGGTCTACCCGTCCTCGCTCTACAACTTCCAGGTGGCCTCCGGGCTGGATCTCTCCGCGCCGCAGCCCACGCTGAGCGTGGGCTTAAGCACCTGGAAGCTCGAGGGCACGGTGGGGATTGACGGGATGCCCGCGCAGGCCGCGCCCAACACCAAGTTCTGGTTCTACGCCTACGCGTACCAGAACCTGGGCGGGCGGGACTGGTTCCTGAGCTACTACACGGTGCCGAGCACCAGCTCCACCTTCAGCGTCCGCGCCTTCCCGGCCACCTACTACCTGGCGCTGTACCTCGACAGCTCGGTCCAGCCCGAGCTCGCGGAGGGGTGGTTCGTGGTGGACCGGCAGCTGGCGGTGAACAAGGATCTCTCCGTCCCCATCGACATCAGCACCACGCTGCTGGAGGGCACCCTCTCCATCGACGGCGTGCCCGCGAGCGCTGCCCAGTACTCGGGGACGCTCACCTTCATCCCCACCGCGAGCAGCGATCAGCAGGGCACCTACCGCTACCGGGTCCGCACGGACGACGGGACCTTCCGCGTCCGCCTGCCGCGCGCCCGCTACGAGGTCTACTTCGAGGTCAACCCGCAGGCCTACCCGGAGCACGCCAGCGGCCGGCAGCGGGTGCAGGTGGAGCTGGACGGCAGCGGGCCCATCTCCCGGATGGACGCCCAGTACGTCACGCGGCGGGTGACCGGGCCGCTGCGGGTGGGGGGGGCGCCGCTGCCGGACTCCCGGGGCGTCCTCCCTGAGGCCACGCTGGAGCTCAACCGCGCGGTGGATCACGTGATCTTCCGCAAGGCGCTCGACGGAGGGCAGGGCACCTACAGCCTCCGCGTCCCCCCGGGCGAGTACACCGTGACCTTCCACCTGGAGAAGGACGCGCTGCCCAGGACCGCCTGGGGTGACGCACCGTTAGGCGGCCCTCGGCTCCTGGTGAAGTGAGCGGCCCCCAGGAAGCAATCGGCGCCCGGGCTGTTCGTCCGTACCAGGGATGTAGGCAGATCCAACGGTGGCCTTTGAGCGTGTAACGGCAGAGGGTGCGTCACCGTCGCACCCGCTATAGTCGCGCACGCGGCCAAAAAGCGTCTGGCGGGAGAGAACGACCGATATGTGGAACCGGTTCAAGAGAGCGATGCGCAGCTTCGTGGGCTTCTTCGTCAGCTCGATCGAGGATCCGGAGCTGATCCTCGAGCAGAACATCCGGGACTTGAACGACCAGGTTCCCAAGATGAACGAGTCCATCGCCATGGTCCGGGCGAACCTCACCCTGCTGGAGAAGGAGAACGCCAAGTACAAGCAGGAGGTGGGTGAGCTCTCCGCCAAGGTGAAGGCCGCCATCCAGGCCGGCCGGGATGATCTCGCCGCCCAGTACGCCACCCGGCTCCAGATGGAGCGCAGCGCGCTGGCGCGCAACGAAGCGCAGCTGGCCACCGCCAAGTCCGCCTACGAGAAGGCGCTGACGGTGAAGAAGATGTTCATGCGCGAGAAGGACAAGAAGACCCAGGAGGCGATGAACGCCATCCGGGACGCGCGCCGGGCGAAGTGGCAGGCCAAGGTCGCGGACGCGATGGAGTCCTTCGAGGTCGCCGGGATTGACGCCACCCACGACGAGATGCTCCGCAAGGTGGAGGAGCAGACCGCGGTGAACGAGGCGCGGATGCAGATGGCGCTCGAGTCCGTGGACCACCAGGCCGTGAAGATCGAAGAGGACGCCGAGCGCATCCAGGCCGAGGAGCTGGTCAAGCAGTTCAAGATGGAGATGGGGCTCTCCAGCCCCGCGCCGGTCTCGGACGTGGGCGGCGGGGGCGAGAAGACGCTCGGCAAGAAGGTGGACGTGAAGTAGCGCTTCGGAACACCCTCTCACCATGGCGCTCAAGCGCAGCGGGTGGGTGTTCCTGGCGGCACTGTTGGTGGTGGCGGCCAGCTACGCCGTTGCCTCGCGCCTGGGGCTGCTCAACTCGCTCCAGGCGCGGATCTTCTCCCGGGTGACGGGCGGCGCGGTGCGGCTCTCCCCGGGAGACTTCCCCGCCGGCGTGGCGGCCCCGGTGGGTGACATCGCCGCCGTCCCGCTGCGCCCCACCGTCATCGGCTTCACCGCGCGCGGCTCCTCCGCGGCGCTCCTGGTAGCCGCGGGCGGCGCCACCGCGTCCGACGCGGATCTCCCCGGCCCCGTCTTCCCCGGCACGTTCAAGAGCGGCTACGCCATCCCCGTCCGCGCGGTGGTCTTCAGCAAGGACGAGGAGCTGCGCCGCGCGTTCGCGCTCGGCGCTGAAGCCGGCGGGGTGGATCTGGCGGTGCTCTCGGTGGACCGGCTCGCGCACTGGGGCGCGGCGCTGCGGGACGCCTCGCCGCGGACGCTGCTGTTGCTTGGGCGCAGCCGGGGGCAGGAGGCGCTGGCGGTGAGCGGCGGCGTCAACGCGCTGCCGGAGCTGCGCGGAAAGCGGATCGGCGTCTACCCGCAGAGCGCCAGCCACTACTTCGGCCTCTGGCTGCTCTCCCGCGCCGGGCTCTCCACCGGGGACGTGCGCTGGGTGGAGCTGGCCTCCACGCTGGAGGCCGGCAGCGCGCTGCGGGAAGGCCGGGCGGACGCGGTGCTCGGGCTGCGCGGGGACGTGGAGGCGGCGGCCAAGGAGCGCAGCGGCAAGGTGCTGGCGTCCACCTCGGACGCGCCGCACCTGATCGCCAGCGTGCTGGTGGCGCGCGGGGAGTACGCGGCCCGCTACCCGGACGCGGTCCGGCGGATCTTGCGGGCGCTGCTGGACGCCAGCGCCACCGTGCTGCGCGAGCCCACGGAAGGGGCGCGCCTGCTCGGCGAGCTGGCGCCCTATCTGGGAGACCCGCTGGAGGCGATCCAGTCCGCGCCGCCCGCCACGCTCAAGGACAACCTCGCCTTCTTCGGGCTGGCCGGGGAGGCGCCGGTCACCTACGACGAGCTGTTCCAGAGCGCCGCGGCGCTCTATGGCAAAGTCGGCCAGACGACGGCGGTCTCGCAGGCGGAGGACACCCGAGACCTCTCCGGGCTCAAGTACGTGGCGGAGGCCCGGGGACCGTGAGCACGCCGAACTACTTGAAGGCCGCGTTCCTCTTGCCGGTGAACCTGCTCGGGCTCGCCGCGGGCGGGATCGCCGCGCTGGTGACGGGAGACCCCGCGGTGGCGATCGCCACGCTCGGCGCGGAGAGCCTTTTTTTGGGCGTGCTCAGCTCCACGCCCCGCTTCCAGCGGGCGGTCCGCGCGAATCCGTCCAGCCGCGCCGTGGAGCTGGCCGCGGAGGTGGAGGGGCTGCTGGATGAGCTCGCCCCGTCCCAGCGCGAGCACTTCTTCGTGCTGCGAGATCTCAAGGACCGGATCCTCGCCAACTACCAGAAGCTCCCCGGCGGGCGCGTGCTGGTGGCCTCCTCCGAGCAGCGGGTGGACGCGCTGCTCACCGCATTCCTGCGGCTTCTGGTAACGCTCAACGGCTACCGGAAGTACCTCTCCGCCACCGACCGCAAGGCGCTGGAGCGGGAGCTGGCCACGCTGCGCGCGGACGCGGACGCGGAGGACAACCCGCGGCTGCGCGAGGTGAAGCACAAGCGCGTGGAGATCCTCCACAAGCGCGTGCAGCGCTTCCAGCAGGCGGAGGAGAGCCGGGAGGTGGTCAGCCACCAGCTCGCCGGGATTGAAGACCTGCTCAGGCTCACCCACGAGCAGTCGATCGCCATCCGGGATCCGGAGTCCGTGGGGCGGCAGCTGGAGGCCCTCACCGCCGAGGTCGCCGCCACCGAGGAGACCGTGAAGGAGCTGGCCTCGTTCATGGAGTTCTCGGACGAGCTGCGCCCCTCCACCGCCCTGCGCGTGCGGTAGGCCGGCCCCCGCTCGCCTAAAGCGGGGTCGAGCACCGTTCACCCCGAGCGAAGTCGAGGGGCGCCCGATCCTTGGAACCTTGAACGGTTCCGGGGCCACAGCGCCCACTCCGGATTTTCTTCGAGACGAATTGCAGGGGCTGGACTCCAGGGGGCGCTCGCCACTCCAGGAGTCGAAGATGCCCGCCCGCAACGCCCTGCTCGCCCCCTTCGCCGCCGCGCTCGCGCTCTCCTGTGCGGCGCCGCCCGCTCCGCTCCAGTTCGAAGGCGAGGTGCCCTTCCTGCCCGGCTTCCAGAAGGACACCGGGCTCCAGCCGGCTGGCTCCCCCGCGCAGGTCCGCGTGCTGGTGAAGTCTGGCGGAGGGATGAAGTACTCAGCGAAGGCCACCGCCTCGGGCGAGCTGCTGACGCCGGAGCCCGGCTCTGGCACCGCGAACCTGGACGGGAAGCTGAGCCTGGAGGTCTACGTCAACGTGGACTACCAGGGCGTGAAGGGAGGCGGGCTGGTGAAGACGCTCTCCTACGGGATCGAGCCCTCGTCGGCCACCTTCGAGCCCTTCCTGCTCGACTCCGAGGTCTCCCTGAAGAGCGCCATCCCGAAGCAGGAGCTGGGCAGGTTCCCCACCAGCGTCCCGGGCACCACCGTCATCATCTCCGTGGAGGGAGGCGAGCTCACCACGCGTTTCCAGGGCACCTGCGCGCAGGCGCTCGACGGCGTGGCCCAGTACTGGGGCGAGGCCCTCACCGGCGGAACGCTGAAGCTGGGCGCCTCGGTGGAGGTAAACCTGGGCTTCACCACCAAGACGTTCGGCCCGTTCGCGCTCCCGGTGGAGATTCCCGGCTTGAGCGCGAAGATCGACCTCGGCGCCCGCTCGGTGCGGGATGGCTCCCCGGTGACCACGGACGCGGGGCCCTGCACCGCGCCTGGCGCCGTTCAACCGCGCGGGGATGGCGGAAGCAGCGCAGGCAAGGACGCAGGGAGCTCCCAGCCTGGCGGAACGGCGGACGGCGGCCGCGCTGACGACGGCGGCAGCGCCACCGCGGATGGCGGCGCCGTGCCGGACTGGCTCGCCGAAGGTGAGGAGCCGCTCCTCGCAGCCAACTGCCGCGCGGAGGTGCGCTGTGGCTTCGCCCCCAACGCGAGCTACTGCAGCACGCCCTTCCTCCGGCGGTACTACGATCAGCTGCTCTACTCGGTCCGGCTCGGAAGGATGGCCCCTACCTCCAAAGAGGCGCTGACCAGCTGCCTGGCGGAGCTGGACGCGGTGACCTGCACGCAGGGCGGGTACGGCGCGCCCTCCTGCTCCCGGCTGACCACGGGCCTCGTCGCCAACGGGGCGAGCTGCTCGCGGTCGGGTGAGTGCCTCAGCGGCGCCTGCTCGCTGACTTCGTGCCCGGCGAACGCCTGCTGCACCGGCGTCTGCGCGGCGGTGAAGCCGAAGGCAGCGCTCGGCGAGGCGTGCGTGGCCTGGGCGGACTGCGTCCAGGGGGCCTACTGCGGCGACACGAGCTCGGGGCGGCGTTGCCTGCCGATGAGCCGGGCAGGGGAGAGCTGCTCGTCCACCGTCCCCTGCGCGGCCGGGACGGTCTGCGCGTCTGGCATCTGCGCCACCTATGTGGACGAAGGCAAGACGTGCATCCCTTCCGCCTCCAACTGCGCCCGCTTCGACAACTGGTGTGACTCGGCGGATCGCCTCTGCAAACGGCGGATCTCCCCGGGCGGCGTCTGCCTCTCCACCTCCATGTGCGCCTACGGGACGGTCTGCACGGGTTCCCGCTGCGCGCTGCAGCCGGGAGAAGGACAGGCCTGCCCCACCGACGGTGGCAGCTGCTTCCCGGGCCTGAGCTGCAGCAACGGCCGCTGCGCGGCGTACTCGGCCCCCCTCTGCCCGTGAGAACCCTGACGGGAGGGGTGAGTCACGCCGGCACCGAGCGGGCGTGGCCCGCTTGCGGCCGGGCCAGGTCGCGCAGTACGCCAAGGGGGAAGCCGCGCTCTTTTCGAGCGCCTCCCCGCATGAGTCGCCGCCTCGCCCAGGTCTACCGTGACGCCCTCCGCCCAGAGGCAGAGGGCCTGGCCGGCGCCGAGCCGCTGGAAGAGGCCCTGCAGGCGATGCTGGAGGCGGGGCGAGCGGCGTGGCCGCGTCTGGAGCTCCCCGAGGCGGTGTTCGTCGAACACGTGGCGCGCGTGGCTCCCAGGGGCGCGCTCGGTCAGCTGCGCGCCGCCGATCTCTACCTGGCCTGCGCTTGCGTCCGCGGTGAGCAGCAGGCGCTCGCGGCGTTCGAGCAGACCCAGCTGCCGCGCCTGGACAAGGCGCTGGCGGCTGCGGGGCTGGAACCGGCGTCCATCGAAGAGGTGAAGCAGCGCGTCCGCGAGCACGTGCTGATGGGCAAGCGCGAACAGCCGCCGAAGATCGCCGGCTACGGCGGGCAGGGCTCCCTGGCGAGCTGGCTCAAGGCGATCGCCGTGCGCGAGGGGCTGCGCCGGCAGCGGCGCGGGGCGAGCCAGGCCGCGCCCCGGGACGTGGAGTTGATCCAGCGCGGGGCGCTGAGCCCGGAGCTGGCGTTCATCCAGGATCGCCATCGCACGCAGGTGGAGGAGGCCTTCCGCGCAGCGCTGGCGCTGCTCAGCCCGCGCGAGCGGAACATCCTGCGCATGTTCGTGATCGACGGCGTCAGCGCCGAGCGGATCGGCCTCTTCTACCGGGTGCACCGCTCGAGCGCGGCGCGGTGGATCGCCGACGCCCGCCAGAAGCTGATCGACGAGATCCGCAGGCGGCTGATGGACCAGCTGCAGCTGCGGCGGTCGGAAGTGGAGAGCTTGATCGGCTTGGTGCGCAGCCGGCTGGACGTGAGCCTGGGCGGGTTCCTCCGGGAAGAGCTGGACGAGACCCCGTGAGCCCGGACGAGACGCGCTGCATCGACGAGAACACCCTGCTGGGCTACGGGCAGGGGCTGCTGCCTGAGCGGCTCGCGGCCGAGGTCGAGGCGCACCTCGACCGGTGCGGGACCTGCCAGCGATGGGTCTCGGCGTTGCTGCACACCAGCGCGTTCGACTCTTCGCCCGGGGACTCCGAGCAACCGCTGGCCACGCCCGGGCCCAGGAGCGTGGGTGCCCCGCTCGCGGTCGGCCCGCTGCCCACGCTCCAGCGGGGCGAGAAGCTCGGGCGCTACGTGATCATCGAGGTGCTGGGCAGCGGCGGCATGGGGGTGGTCTACCGCGCGTACGATCCGGACCTGGACCGGCGCGTGGCGCTCAAGCGGATCCGCCTCAGCGGCGGCTCGGCGGAGACCCTGCGGGCCTTCCTGATGCGCGAGGCCCAGGCGATGGCCCGGCTCTCTCACCCGAACGTGGTGGCGGTCTACGACGTGGGCAGCGCGGGCGACGAGGTCTTCATCGCCATGGAGTTGGTCGAAGGCCAGACGCTGGCTCAGTGGCAGCGCGAGAAGGTCCGGAGCTGGCGCGAGATCGTCCCACTCTTCCTCCAGGCGGGTGCGGGTTTGGCCGCTGCCCACGCCGCCGGGCTGGTGCACCGGGACTTCAAGCCGGACAACGTGCTGATCGGCAGCGATGGCAGGGTCCGCGTGACGGACTTCGGGCTGGCGCGCTTGAGCTCCACGCCCGTAGAGCCGGTCGCCCGCGGTGCGGTGGTCGGGACACGCGCGTACATGGCGCCCGAGTGTCTCGCCGGGGCGCCCGCGGACGAGCGCTCGGATCAGTTCAGCTTCTGCGTCGCCCTCCACGAGGCCTTGTACGGAGACCGCTCCTCGGCGGCGGCGCTCCCGGCGGTGGGGCGCGCGGGCACGCCGCGGCTGCAGCGGGGCTCGGGGTGCCTGCGCGATGCAGTCATGCGCGGTCTGCAGCAGAAGCCCGAGGACCGGCATCCGGGGATGGAGGCGCTGCTCGCGGAGTTGTCGCGCGATCGGCGCCGTCCGATGCGGCTCGGGCTCGCGGTCGGGGCGCTGGTGCTCGTGGCGGCCGCGGTGGCCGCGGTCGTTGTCCCCGAGCGCGCGGCGTTGAAGCGCTGCCGGGACGCGAAGGCGCGGCTGGCGGGCGTGTGGGACGAGCCGCGGAAGGCGGAGATCGCGCGCGCGTTCGCGGCGACGAAGCAGCCCTACGCGGCGGACGCGCTGAGCGGGAGCACCGCCGCGCTGGAGCGCTACGCCAACGGCTGGGCCGCTGCGCGGCAAGAGGCGTGTGACGCCACGTACGTTCGGCGCGAGCAGTCCCCCGAGATGCTCGGCCTGCGCGCCGCCTGCCTGGACGAGCGGCTCGACGAGCTGCGCGTGCTGGCGGACCTGCTCGCCACCGCGGACCCCGTGCTGGTGCGGCGGGCGGCGGCGCTGCCGGAGCAGCTGACCCCCTTGCGGGCGTGCGCCCACCCGCGGACGCTGGCGGCCGCCGGTGCGGGGACGCTCCCCGCGGAGCAGGCGGCTCGACTCAACCGCGCCAAGCGGGAGGTCATGCGCGGAAGGGTCCTCCTGGCGGCGGGACGGCTGCCCAGCGCGAAGGAGCTCGCGATCTCTGTGGCGGACGAGGCCAAGCAGCTGGGCGTCCCCGCGCTCCAAGCAGAGGCTGGGCTGCTCCTGGGCTCGCTCCAGACGGAGAGCGGCGAGCCGGAGCTGGCGCAGCAGACGCTGTCCGCGGCGATTTCCGCCGCGGAGGCCAGCCACAGCGACGCGGTGACCGCGCGGGCGTGGATCATGCTGATGCTGACCGCGTACGACCGGCGGCAGTTCGATCGCGCCAGGGAGTGGGGCGTCTTCGCCGAGGGCGCGGTCAAGCGGCTCGGAGGGGATCTGGAGCTGGAGGCGCGGCTCGAGGGGGTGACCACGCAGATCCTCTGGCGCGAGGGGCGCGTGGACGAAGCGCTCGCGCGCGCCGAGCGGCTGGTGGGCCTCGCGCAGCAGGTGCCGGATCGCCCGCGCGCGGTGGTGCCCGTGCTGGGAATGCTGGGGATCCTCCGGTCCGAGAAGGGCGACCTCAAGGGCGGAGCGGCCGCGTTGGAGCGCCAGGCGCAACTCGCGGAGACCGCCTACGGCCCCTATCACCCGGGCTTTGCGGATTGCCTCACCAACCTCGCGATCGCCCGGTGGAAGCAGGGCGAGCTGGCGGAGGCGCTGCGGCTGTTCGAGAGAGTGCTCACCATCCAGGAAGCAGGGGTCGGTCCGGAGCACCCGATGGTCGCCCCCATCCTGCAGAACCTCGCCGAGCTGCGCGGCACCCTGGGGAAGCCGGAGCAGGCGAAGGCGGACGCCGAGCGCGCGTTGCGGCTTCAGCGGCGGGCGTACGGCGAGCGCAGCGCCCAGGTGGCGGTGGCGACCCAGATGCTGGGCAGCGCGCTCGCCTCCAACGGTCAGCACGCCGAGGCGCTGACGCTGTACCGCACGGCGCTCGCCACGCTCGAGGCGGTCGCTCCTGGCTCCGTCTTCGAGCTGGAGGGCGTGCACACCCGGCTCGGAGACGTCCTCCTGGAGCTCGGCCAGGCGCAGGCGGCGGCGCGGGAGTTCGAGGCCAGCGTCGCCCTGCTGCGCAAGGCTGGGGTGGAGTCGGGCCTCACGCTCACCTACGTCCTCACCGGGCTCGGCCGCGCGCAGCTGAAGCTGGAGCAGCGGCAGGCCGCGGTCGAGAGCCTCGAGCGGGCGCTCGCGGTGCGGGAGAAGACGGACTGCGACCCGGTGGAGCTGGCCACCACGCGCTTCTGGCTGGGGCGCGCGCTGGGCAGTGGCGAGCGCGCGGACAGCCTGTCGCGCGAGGCGGAGGAGGCGCTGCGCGCCGCCGGCGAGCGGGGCGCGCGGGTCCGCCGCAGCTTTCGGTAGGCCCAGCGGTTTCCGGGCTTTGTCGGGTCGTAAATTTTCTTCGAGACGAAGCGGCAGCGCTGGACTCCAGGGGGCAACCACAGGAGTCCAACATGCCTGCTCGTTTCACTTTTCACCGCGCCCTCGCCGTTCTCTCTCTGCTGATCGCGAACGGCGCGATGGCCGGGTACTACGAAGGACAGGTTCGCCGCTTCGAGACGGAGGACGAGACGCTGCTCCAAAAGGGACGTTGGGAGGCGGTGGCGAACCTGGCCGGCGTCGTCGTGACCAGCACCGTCACCCCGGCCGTGGGCCCGTCCGTGGAGCAGAGCACCTCGTACCTCAACCCGGGCATCGCGCTCGGCCGGATGCTGACGGACACCGTGGAGACGCGGCTGCTCGCGAGCTACCTGCAGATCGACACCAGCACTGGCGGGAACGTCAGCCAGAACAGCAAGGGCGTCCTCGTGGGCGTGCAGGGGCTGTGGCACAAGCCGCTCGCGCTCGCGTTCGCCTTCTACGCGGGCGGCGGTGGGCTCTTCTTCTACGGCAGCACGCGCCGCCCGGTGGATGCGGGCGCCACGGTCGCCAACTCCACGCTGGGGCTGGGCGTTCAGGGGCTGGCCGGGCTGTTGATGCAGCCGGGCGCGCGGCTCACCATGCGGTTGGGGCTGCGAGTGGACCTGCTCTTCCAGCGCGAGGCGGCGCTCAACCAGACCGCGCGCGATCTTCAGGGCACGCTCGAGTACGCGGTCGGGTTCCGGTTCTAGGCGGGGTGGCTACTCGACTCGTGCGAGAGTACCGAACGTGTGGGCTCTCGCCACCAAGCTGCTCGCGAACGTCGCAGGACAAGATCGTGCGGAGTCCTTCGTACTCGGGACAGGGGCCGTTCTGGTCGTCGCGGACGGAGCGGGCGGCACGAGCGGCGCCGGTCAGGCTGCGCAGAGCCTCGTCGACGCCGTTCAGGTGCGGAGCGGCGCGTTTCAAGCGGGAACGGATGTAGCCGAGTACCTCGAAACCGTGGACCGACAGATCGCGTCCACGGGGACCGGGCAGACCACCGGGGTGGTCGTCTGTCTCGATGGGACGCGCATCTTCGGTGCGAGCATCGGAGACTCCGGAGCTTGGCTGGTGCGCGACGATGGGTTTGTCGATCTCACCGAGGGCCAGATCCGGAAGCCGCTCATCGGAAGCGGCAGCGCGCGCGCCGTTCCGTTTGAGCTCAGTCGGAACAGCGCAGGGACTCTGGTCGTGGCATCCGATGGGCTCTTCAAGTACGCAGCCTCGGAGCGTATTTGCGCCGCAGCACGGAAGGACGACCTCTCGAAGATCGCTTCCGAGCTTCTGGGCCTTGTTCGTCTCCCGACCGGTGGACTGCAGGACGACGTCGCCGTCCTCGTTGCGAGGTGGCGTCCCTAAACGGCAGCTACCCTCTCAGAGCTGCCGCGGCGGTTGCGGCGAAGCCTGTCGCCCAAACAGCGAGGGACGCGATCAAAAGGAACTTGAGACGCTGTCGCTTTCGCCACAGGACGCGCTCGCCTTTGAGCAGTGATTCGTGCCTCTTCCGGAAGAAGAGAAGGAGCTTTTCAGGGTGTCGCGATCCCGGTGGAGGAAGCCAGCGCTGTGCCTCTTCAGGGTAGTGCTGCCGAAACCAGCGATAAAGGCTGCTTGATTGCTGTGCGGTCAGCAGCCAAATCCCGGCGACGAGAAGCAGATAAGCCATCACCCAGTTGCTGGACGTGGCCGCTCCGTGTCAGTTGCGGGATCGTCCTCGGTCTTGGAAGGGATGAACAACGATCAGGTCCTTGTCCTCGCAGACAAGCGGCTGCTCATCATCAGCGAGCTGGGTACTCCTCCAGAGGTTCCCCTCAAGAGTCCCTTCGTCACCCTTCTGCCTGCGTTCAGTGACAAGGATCGAGAGCGAGCAGTGGCTGTGACGCTGAGTTTGATATTCCTCGGGGCTGTGGAGTTCTGTTGCGTGGGTCCCGAAGCTGAACAGCTTCACGACGCTCTGGACGAGGCTGTGGAAGACATCGGTGCGCTGGATGTCGTGACCACATGGGATCAGCAAATCACAGAGGGATGTGAGTACTTCCTGTACGCCGCCGGCGGGAGGGAGACGACGCTGCTCGCGCTGGTCCTTACGCACCCCGAGTTGCTCGCGACGCTTGGAGCGGCCGCGCGGCAGGACCAGAACCGAGTTTTGGTCCCATAACCGCCGTCAGGAGTCCAACCACCAGTTCAGGGGCCTGTCGTCGACGGGGTCGTAGACATTACCGTAGTACCACTCCGCGCCTGGCGCCTTGCTCATGGCTGCGCGCAGCACAGCTTCCAGAGGTCCGAAGCCGGCGCTGACCGGGACGGTGTAGACGAGCTCCTTTCCTGCTCGGCCGTCCAGACTGCCTCCCAACTTTTCCAGTTGCTGGGTCAGAACCTGTTCGAGAACGTCTAACCCGCCGTCCCTGAAAATCTGGACGCAAAGGTTCCGTCCTCGCTGCAGAAGGCGGAACGTTCCGCCTTCACCCGTCGCGATGATGTCGCCTGCCGCCAGTCCCAGGACGAGCCCGGGAGAGCGCAGGAGCTTGAACTCGTTCGCCGCTAGACGCTCGACCACGACCTCTTCGAAGGCGGGGCCGCCGCCCGTTGCACGGCCGGCCAGTAGGTTGATCGTCTCGGGCACGTCCGAACGCTACCGCTTGGCGTCCGCCGTTGTCGTGCCCGGCGTCAAGCCGGCACGAGCGCTGACGTGCAGGCTCGGCAGCGCGTGGCAGCGCGAGGCACGGCCTCGAGGCACGCGGGGCAGGGGCGGGTGGTGGGCTCCTGCTTCTTCTCCTTGAGCAGCGCCTTGGTGACGACGAACACCACGAACGCGACGATCACGAAGTCCACCACGCGCCCCGCGAGGTCTCCGTACTTGATCGCGTTGGCCACGGTGCCGTCCGGGTTGTGGCTCAGCGCGAACTGGAGCGTGCGCCACTCGCCCCCGGGCAGCACCAAGCCCACGATTGGCATGACCACGTCGTCGACCAGGCCGGTGACGACCTTGCCGATCGCCGCGCCGATCACCACGCCTACCGCCAGCGCGAGCGCGTTCTGCTTCAACAGGAACTCCCGGAACTCGGACGCCGCGGAGCGAAGCTTGCTCATGGGACACCCCCGAGCGGGCAGGTATGCACGCCCCACCTGGGGGACAACCGCCAGCGTGCTCCGGACGACACTGCGTCATTGACTTGGGCGCCCTTCGCGTGTGCGCTGCGCCGGTGAGAATGAACGTCCGCTCCCGTCTGGCCGCCGCCGTCCTCCTCGTCGCGCTCGCTGGTTGTTCCCGCTGCAGCAAGGGCCCTGCTGGGACCTCCGGAGTGGAGCGCTTCCTGCCTGCGCAGGCGGAGGCGGCGGTGGTCGTGCCGGATCTCCACAAGCTCGGCGCCAAGCTCACCGCGCTGCAGAACCTCAAGCTCTTCGCCTTCGCCGCGCAGCTGCAAGGCCTCGCCAGCGGCGCGGACTACGCCAGCGCGCTCTTCTCCCAGGTGGGCCTGGACCCGCGCTCGCGGGAGTCGCTGGAGCGGGCCGGCGTGGACGGCGCGCGCGGGCTCGGCTTCGCGCTGGTGAAGGGCAACGACCGCGCGGGCTACTCGGTCATCGCCGTGAGCGATGAGGGCAAGTTCAAGGGCTACCTCGCCACGCTCGCGCGGAACCGTCTCGGCGCTGGGGTGGAGGGGACGCAGGCGGTGGGCGGAGTCACGCTCACCGTCTTCTCGTCCGCGGCCGGCGCGCCCGCCGCGCTGGGCTACCTGGTGAAGGACGGCTACGCGCTGGTGGCGCCCGCCGAGGCCTTCACCGCGCTCGCGGCGGGGGCGGCGCTGCCGAAGGGCTCCGCGCTCGCGGACGATCCGGCCTACACCGCCTCGCTCGCGCAGTTGCCGGCCGCCAGGGACCTGCTCATCTATTTGCCTGGCGGCTCGCAGCTCTTGCCGGACTCGGCGCTGCGCGCGGCCGCGCTGGGCGTGGAGGCCACCACGCAGGCGCTCACCTTCAGCGCCTACGCGCCGCTGGCCCAGTCGGACGCCGCGGTGCTGCTCCAGCCGCAGAAGGGCGCGCCGCTGGAAGGGCTGCTGCCCAGAGACGCGTTCCTGCTCGCCCGCTACAACGGGGACCCGGCGCTGCTGCAGTACGTCTGGCCCCGGCTGGTGGGCCCCTACGTTCGCAAGGCCTTCGAGGAGTCCGGCTTCGACGTGAAGGGCGAGTTGCTCGACAACCTGCAGCCCGGCCTGGTGGCGGCGCTGGCGGTCTCGCCGAACGTGAACCTCGGCGCGGGCATGCCGGAGCTGGACGTGCGCCGCACCAACCCGTTCCGGTACGTGAACCTGGTGGCGCTGGCGCAGGCCAAGGACGGCGCGAAGGCGAGCGCCACGCTGGCCAAGCTCCCGCCGGTGGCCTCTCGCTTCGGGGCCACGCTCACCGCCCGCGAGAAGCCGAACGCCACGCTCTTCGAGACGACCTACTCCCAAGGCGAAGGCGCGCACCTGGCGGCGAGCGGCGGGAAGGTGATCCTCGCCTCGCCCATGGCGCGGATGGACGAGACGCTTGCCGCGGTGGCCACCGCGCCCAAGGAGGCGCCGCTGCCCAAGGAGCTGCTCGCGCCGCTGGAGGACTCGGGGCTGGCGGTGGTGGTGGATCTCCACAAGCTCGCGGGCGCGGTGCGGGAGCTGCCGTCCTCGGCCTGGGGCGTGGGCGGCTTCGCGATCAAGGCGAGCACCCTGCGCTGGCTGGAAGGCGTTCAGGACCTCCGGGCACTCTCGGTGAGCGCGCGGGCGAAGGGCGGAGGCATTTCCGGCGAGGTGCGGCTGAGGTTCGCGGCGCCGTGATCTCCGCGAGCGGGCTGACCAAGGCGTACCGCGACGGCGAGGGCGCGTGGCTCAAGGTCCTGGACGGGTTGGACCTCACCGTCCAGGCGGGCGAGTTCGTGGCGGTGGTGGGCCCTTCTGGCAGTGGCAAGAGCACGCTCCTGCACGTGTTGGGCGGGCTCGACGTTCAGTTCGAAGGAAAGATCGAAGTCGCCGGCCAGGCGCTCAAGTCGCTCAATGACCGCGCGCTGGCGCGCTTCCGCAATACGCAGGTGGGCTTCGTCTTCCAGTCCTTCCACCTGGTGCAGAACCTGCCCGCGCTGGAGAACGTGCTCCTGCCGGCCTACTTCTCGGAAGGCGGCGCGCCGGCGGCGGCCCGGCAGCGGGCGAAGGACGCGCTGGCCCGGGTCGGGCTGGGGAGCAAGGCGGACCGGGTGCCCTCCGCGCTCTCCGGCGGCGAGCGCCAGCGGGTGGCGATCGCCCGGGCGCTGTTCAACGGCCCCAAGCTGCTCTTCTGCGACGAGCCCACCGGGAACCTGGACGCGGTGACGGGTAACGAGATCATCGCGCTCTTCCAGCAGCTGCACCGGGAGGGGCTGACGCTGCTCGCGGTCACGCACGAGGACCGGATGAGCGCGGCCGCGCAGCGGGTGCTGCGCCTCAAGGACGGCAAGCTCATCCCGGAAGGGGGCGCGCGATGAAGGCGGCCTCGCTCTGGAAGCTGGTGCGGCTTTCGCTGGGCAGAGATCTCCGCGGGGCGATCTTCTCCGGCTTCGGCGTCACGGTCGGCGTGGGCGCGCTCGTCTTCTTCGTGGCGCTGGGGCTCGGCGTGGGCAAGGTGGTCCGGGAGAAGGTCTTCCCCGTGGACACTCGGCTGGTGGACGTGGTGCCGCCGGCGCTCTCGCTGGGCGCGCTGCTTGGCGGTGGCAAGCTGGACGCGGCGGCGGTGGAGCGGCTGGCGGCGCTCCCGGGCGTGGCCGCGGTGCACCGGAAGATGAACGTCCGCGTGCCGGCGGTCAGCCGCTACGAGGGGGACTTCTTCGGCTCCCGGCTGCGCATGGGGGTGGAGATCCTCGCCGTGGGCGTTGAGCCGGAGCTGGTGCGCGGCGACATCGCGATGGGGGACTTCAAGGACCCGGGGCCGGACAAGCCCATCCCGTGCCTGGTCTCCACGCAGCTGTTGGAGATCTACAACAAGACCTTCGCGCCAGCGCGCAAGCTCCCGCAGATCTCCCCGCAACTCATCGTCGGCTTCGTCTTCCCGGTGGAGTTCAACCGCTCGTTCGTGGCGGCCACGGGCGGCGGGCCGGTCACGGCGGGGCAGCTGCAGATCGTCGGCGTCTCGAGCCGGGCGATCCTCGCGGGCGTCACCATCCCCATGGACGTGGCGCAGCGGATCAACCGCGCCGCGGGCGCGGACGCGGACACCTTTACCGCGGTCACGCTGGTGGCGAAGGATCCCTCCGCGCGGCCGCAGCTCGTCAGCCAGGTGCGGCAGATGGGGTTCGAGGTGGACGAGCAGGTGCTGGCCGAGCGGGTAGGGGCGGCGGTGGCGCTCACCACCAGCGCGCTGGCGCTGCTGTCGGTGCTGATCTGCCTGCTCGCGGCGATCAACATCGCCCACGCGCTCTCGGCCTCGGTCCGCGCGCGCGCCAAGGAGATCGGCGTGATGCAGGCGGTGGGGGCGGCGCGCTCGGACGTGCGCAACCTGGTGCTGGCCGAGGCGGCGGTGATCGGCGCGGTCGGCGGCGCCGTGGGGACGCTGGTGGCGGTGGGCCTCTCCTTCGCCGTGGACAGGCTCTCCGCGGCCTACCTGCCGCCGTTCCCTTTCAAGCCGGACTCCTACTTCGACTTCCCGCCCTGGATGCTCGCGGGCGGCGTCCTGCTGGGCCTGGCCGCCGCGCTGGCGGGCGCCTACCTCCCGAGCCGGAGGGCGGCCGCCACGGAGCCCGCGCGGACGCTCGCTGGGTGAGACGCAGGCGGGTGCGCACAAGGTGTGCAGCCACGCAAATCGCAGCGTTGACGGTCTTCTCCAGCGGTCACTAGGCTCGCGAGACCCTTGAGCTCTTCCCCTGCGAAGAAGCCGATCCCGTTCGGCAAGTACCTCTTGCTGGACCGGATCAACATCGGCGGCATGGCCGAGGTCTGGCGGGGCAAGACGTTCGGCGCCGGCGGCTTCGAGCGGCTGGTCGCCATCAAGCGGATCCTCCCGAACATCGCCGAAGATGAAGAGTTCATCTCGATGTTCATCGACGAGGCGAAGATCACCGTCCAGCTCACGCACGCGAACATCGCGCAGATCTACGAGCTGGGGCACATCCAGAGCAGCTACTTCATCGCCATGGAGTACATCCCCGGCAAGGACATGCGGGCGATCTTCGACCGCTGCCGGAAGAAGGGCGAGCCCGCGCCCGTCCCGCTCACCTGCTACGTGGTGGCCAAGCTCTGCGAAGGCCTGGACTACGCCCATCGGAAGAAGGACGGCACCGGGCGGGACATGACCATCGTCCACCGGGACGTCTCGCCGCAGAACGTGCTCATCAGCTACGAGGGCGAGGTCAAGGTCATCGACTTCGGCATCGCCAAGGCGGTGGGGAAGGCGACGAAGACCCAGGCCGGCATCCTCAAGGGCAAGTTCGGGTACATGAGCCCGGAGCAGATCCGCGGCGTGCCGATCGATCACCGCTCGGACATCTTCGCGCTGGGCGTCTGCCTCTACGAGATGCTCACCGGCGAGCGGCTCTTCGTGGGCGACTCGGACTTCTCGGTGCTGGAGAAGGTCCGCAAGGCGGAGGTGCTCCCGCCCTCCACCTACAACCGCCGGGTACCTGAAGCGCTGGAGCGGATCGTCCTCAAGGCGCTCGCCCGGGATACCGAGGAGCGCTACCAGTGGGCGAACGAGGTGGCGGACGATCTCCAGCGCTTCCTGATCACCTCGGACTCCATCTTCAGCCGCAAAGATCTCGCGCAGTACATGAAGTCCACCTTCGCGGAGGAGGTGGAGCGGGAGAAGCAGCGGCTGCAGGAGTACGGCGACGTAAAGGCCCCCGAAGGGATGGCGATGGGGGACGGGCCGATCATCTCTGCCATGGCGCCGCAGGTGAGCGCTCCGGCACCCGCGCCCACGCCCGTTCCGCTCACCACGGTGGCCCCCACCGCGGTGACCCCTGCGCTCTCCGCGCCGAGCATGGCGGACGCGCCGGCCACCATCCCGCCCACGCTCATCCCCGTGCCGGTGCCGCGCCGGAGCAACCCCGGGAACCTGGTTGGGCTCGCGGCCGCGCCGGCGGGCGGGGAGGAGGAGGCTGACTCCACGGTGCTGGTGCACGGCCGCGAGTACTTCGCGGCGGGCGCCGGCGGCCTGGACGGGGCCGAGCCGCCCACCGTCACCGGCTCGCTGCGGGATCTCTCAGACGAGGCCACCTCGAACGGCCGGCCTGGCGAGAACGGGATGGCGGCGGATGCGACGGTGAGCTCGCAGGAGCTCTCCTCCACCCTGGTGCGGGTGACCGAGCCCCGCCCCCGCCGCAACGGCACGCCGCTGCCCCCGGCGAGCGTGGAGGAGCTGATCACCAGCCCTCACGAGCCTCGCGCCGCCCGGCCCCGCCCGGCGCCGCAGGAGCCCCTCTCCAGCTCCAGCCCGGAGGTCACCCACAGCGGCGACTCGCTCTCCAGCTCCGGCTTCTCCGCCTCCTTCGGCGGGTTCCGGCGCTCCAACAAGCTCTGGGTCTACGGCGCCGGCGCGGTGGCGGCGCTGCTGGTGGCGAACCTGATCTTGATGATCATCCTCCTGCGCCCTCCCTCCGAAGGGTTCGTGAAGGTGAACCTGCCCAAGGAGCTGGCTGGCAAGAACGTCCGCCTCAGCATTGACGGGACGTACCTGCAGGAGGGCAGGGACTTCGACCTGCGCCGCGGGGCGCCGCTCAAGCGCGTGAAGTCAGGCAAGACGCTGGTGGTGATCAACGCGGATGGCTACCAGGAGCTGCAGCTCACGGTGGAGGTCCGGCCGGGCGCGGAGCCCACCACCGTGGACGCCCGGCTCGCGCGCAGCGCGCGGATGGCGCGGCTGGTGGTGCTCACCCAGCCGCCCGCCGAGGAGCTCAAGGTGAACGGCGAGGTGATCCCCGGAGACGCGGACGGCGTCTTCGCGGCGGACATCCCGCTGGGCGAGGACGCCCACGTGGAGGCGCGCAAGCCAGGCTACGAGAAGGCGGAGCGCCGGGTGACGCCGCGCTCCAACGAGGAGCCGATGCGGATCAACGTCCTGCTCAAGGCGATGGAGTACCCGCTCACCGTCAGCTCCAACCCGTCCGGGGCGACCATCACCGCGGGTGGCAAGACGGTGCTCGGCACCACGCCCGCCACCATCCGGGTGCAGAGCACCGTCAGCGAGCTGTTGCTCACCAAGCGCTGCTACGAGCCCACCAGCGTCCCGGTCCGCTTCCCCGAGAGCAATCGGGAGCCCACGCCGGTGACGGCCACGCTGCGCAAGAAGGCCGGCTGTCACTGAGCTTCAAGCGGCGGCGCGATTCGGCTGCTAAATAGGGCCCCATGGCCACCAAGTCCCGTAAGGCGTCCGCGGATCCGACGGCAGGGCTCCCGCTGTGGGCCCAGAAGCTCGCGCAGCGCTACTACACCCGTACCGTCAGCACCTTCCTGCTCTACGGGAACGTGCGCGATCTCCACCCAGTGACGCTGGAGGACGGGGGCCGCGGCTTCGAGCCGCTCAAGACGTTCCTCTCCAACGAGCTCTTCGCCACGCGGGATCGCGTCCTCTTCTACGACCGGTCCTCCGGCATCCGCGCCTCCTCGCCCGAGTCGCAGCAGGACCTGTCCAAGGCCTTCTCCGGGTTCGACGCCATGTTCGGCACGGACTACGCGCGCTCGGTGCCCAGAGATCCAGGTCGCGCCCTGCAGATTCTGGAGAACTACCTGCGCACCCGGCTCTCCGAGGGGCGCTCGCTCGCGCTGATCATCGACTTCGCGGAGACGCTGGCGCCCGGCGGCGAGCTCTCCAACCAGTCCGCCGAGGACCGCTTCGTGCTCGCCACGCTCACCAAGTGGGCGCACGACCCGCAGTTCCTGGAGGGGGACCTGTCCATCGTCCTCATCGCCGAGAACTTGGCGGACATGTCCCCGCGGCTGGCGCGCAACCCGTACGTGGCGTCCATCGACATCTCGCTGCCGAACGAGGAGGAGCGGCTGGAGTTCGTGAAGGCGAAGGTGGAGGGGCGCAAGCTCGCGCAGCTCTCGGACGTGCCGCTGGCGGGGCTGGCGAAGATGACCGCCGGTCTGTCGCGCATCAACTTGGATCGGATCCTCACCGAGGCGCTCGAACGGGACGTGCGGATCACCCCCGAGCTGATCCGGGACCGGAAGAAGGAGATCATCCAGGCCGAGTGCCACGGGCTGCTCGAGTTCATCGAGCCGCCCTTCAACCTGGACGCGGTCGCCGGGCACGCCAAGGCCAAGCAGATGCTGCGGCAGGCCGCGAGCGCCCTGAAGAAGGGCCGGATTGAGGTGATGCCCATGGGCTACCTCTTCTCCGGGCCGGTGGGGACGGGGAAGACCTTCATGGTCACCTGCTTCGCCGGGGAGATCGGCGTGCCGTGCGTGAAGTTCCTCAACTTCCGCTCGCAGTGGCAGGGCGTGACCGAGTCCAACCTGGAGAAGATCTTCAACCTGCTCAAGGCGCTCTGGCCGGTGGCGGTGATGATCGACGAGGCGGACGCGTTTCTGGGTAACCGGGACTCGTCCGGCGACTCCGGCACCTCCAGCCGCGTCTTCGCCTCCATCGCCTCCTTCATGGGCAACACGGAGTACCGCGGGAAGATCATCTGGTTCCTGCTCACCTGCCGCCCGGACCTGCTGCCGATCGATCTCAAGCGGCAGGGGCGCGCCGAGGAGCACCTGGCGCTCTTCTATCCGCAGACGGATGCGGACCGGGACGAGCTCTTCAAGGTGATCTCCAAGAAGACCAAGGTGGACGTGGATCTCCCCAGCCTCGCCGCGCTGATGCCGGAGTCCGCCAAGAACTTCTCGGGCGCGGACATCGAGGCCGTGCTGGTGCGCGCCAAGTTCCGCGCGCTGGCGCAGGACCGGGAGAAGGTCACCTCCGAGGACGTGACCTCGGTGCTCGCGGACTTCGTCCCGCCCAGCTACCCGCTGGAGATCGAGCTGCAGAACCTGGCCGCCGTGCAGGAGTGCACCAGCCGGGAGCTGTTACCGGACGCGTTCAAGAACCTGGAGCGGGACTACGTCACCCGGCGGATCCGCGAGCTGAAGACGCTGCTCGAGGAGCGCTGAACGCCACAGCGGTTGTGTGCGGACGAAATCCGCCCACTGACGCGGACGAGATCCGCCCACTGAGGGGGTCGGAGGCCGTCTGTGCTCGTCTCGATGCGTGATTGGGCGGGATTCGTCCGCAGCAGGGCAGATAGGGACGAAGGGGGCTCGGTTCGCCCTCGCGCTGCACGCATGGTTCCCGCGGTAGCGGGACCGCGGCCGCGGTGGGTTGCCGTGCCTCCGCTCGCGGGCAGCGGGCGCTCGCGCCGCGGCGAGAGGAAATCGCGCCCCTGCCGGTCACCTGGGCCGTCCCAGGCACGAATGACGAACCACCGAAGGGTTCAACTCCCAGAACAGGATGGGGCGAAACTCCCGTGGCAGCCTCCGGCCGCTTGAAAAAATGAACGAACGTTCGTTTCATGATTCGAAGCGACCGGAGGTGCTCCCGGGAACTTTGCCCTGGTGCGAGCGCCCGCTGCCCGCGAGCGGAGGCACGGCAACCCACCGCGGCCGCCGTCCGCTACCGCGGGAACCATGCGTGCAGGGCGAGGGCGAACCAAGCCGAGTCGAGTCCTATCTGCCCTGCTGCGGACGAATCCCGCCCAATCACGCATCGAGACGAGCACAGACGGCCTCTGAACCGCTCAGTGGGCGGAATTCGTCCACCCCTCGCCTGGGCGCGGGTCTCGAGCGCCCCTCGACTTCGCTCGGGGTGAACGGAGGGGGAGCTACTTCGCCACGACCGCCGGGGTGGGCGGCCAGACGGTCAGCACCGCGCCGACCTGGAGCCCCTTGCCGGAGCCGCCGAGCCGGTTCCAGCGCTTGAGGTCCTCCACGGTGACGTGGAAGCGCTGGCTGATGGACCAGAGCGAGTCCCCGCTGGCCACGCCGTAGCGCACGCGCTGCTTCCCATCCACCTGCTCTGTGGAGACGGTCCCAGCGGACACCGGCTTGGCGCTGCTCACCTTCGTCGTGCCGGCCGGGATCTCCTCCTCAGGCCGGGTGGCGACGAAGCCGGCGCGGCGGGCGCGGGTCACCTGGCGGTCGAGCGCGGCCTCGGCGCGGGCGGTGCCGCCGCGAGGCACCGGCACCACCAGCTCCAGGTTCAGCTTCAGGCTCCGTGCCGAGCGCAGGCCGTTCATCTTCATGATCGCCTCGGGCGCGCTCTTGTACGCGCGGGCGATGCCGGAGAGCGTCTCGCCCCGGCGGACGCGGTGGACCTTGAAGCTCAGCCGCTCGGAGGCGGGGATCTTCGCGAAGGCCTCGGCGAAGGTCTGCGCGGAGCCCTTGGGCAGCCGCAGCAGGTAGGGCTTCTTCTCGCTCGCCGGCGGCGTGCACCAGCGCTTGAGCTCCGGGTTGAGGTCCTTGATCTCCTCCACGTCCCTGCCGGAGGCGCGGGCGATCACCTCGAGATCGGTGGCGGCGGTGAGCGGCACCTCCTCGAACTCGAAGGCGGGCTGGAAGTCGAACTCGTCGTCCCGGAAGCCGAACGCCTTGGGGTGCTTGGCCACCAGCGCCGCGGCGATCAGCTTGGGGACGTAGTGCTTGGTCTCCTTGGCCAGCCCGCGCGCGTCGCACAGGCGCCAGAAGTCCGAGGTCCCGTTGCGGTCCATCATCCGGCGCACGCGGCTGCCACCGGTGTTGTAGCCGGCCCACGCCAGGTACCAATGTCCGAGGTTTCCGTACAGCCGGCCCAGATACGCGGCGGCGGCGCGCGTGGACTTCACCGGATCCCGGCGCTCGTCCACCCAGAAGTCCTGCGCCAGCCCGTACTCCTTGCCGGTGGTCGAGATGAACTGCCAGGGCCCGGAGGCGCGCGCCCAGGAGTAGGCGCGGGCGGAGAAGCCGCTCTCGATCATCGCCAGGTAGACCGTGTCCTGGGGCAGCCCCTTCTCCGCGAGGATCTTCTGCATCATGGGGATGTAGCGGGTGGAGCGGTTCATCCAGTTGCGGAACCACTTCCGCCCCGAGCCCTGGAAGAAGTGGATGTAGAGCGCCACCAGCGGCTGCATCTCCACCGGGATGTCGTAGCGGTCCTGGACCTGCGTGACGTCAAACGAGGCGAGGTCGGTGATCCGCGGCAGCTCCGGCGGCGGCACGTCCTCGCGCAGCGCGGATTCCTCGAGCGCGCAGCGCATCCGCTGGCGCAGCGGGTTGGCGTAGCCCAGCCGCTGGATGGACTGCAGCACCCCGGCGGAGGGCTGCGCCGCGGGATCCAGCGCCACGTCCTCCAGCGCCCGCATCTCCTCCAGCTCCGCGGACTCCTGCTCCACCTGCTTGCGGATCTCCGGATCGTCGTCCGCGTCCGCGGTGGCCGCCTGGACGAGCAGCTTCCGCTCGTCCGCGTTCAGCTCCTTCATCCCGGCGGGCGGAGGCGGCATCGGCAGCTCCGCCCGCGCCGGCGGGACGGAGAGCTGCAGCACGATGGAGAGGAGGAGAGTCTGCATGTCAGCCCAACACACACCCGGGTGCTTGACCGCGACCGTGAGGCAAAAGCCTATTCGGGCCCTCTGAAGAGGGTCAAACAAGCATCCAGGCAGCCCGTTCATTCCCAGGCCGCAAGGCGCGCAGCGTTCAGTCCTCAGCGCTTCTTGGCGCCGTGCCCCGGGCCGAGGATCTGCTGGAGGTAGGTGCTGAAGACGAAGTGCGGCGAGTTCTCCGCGTCGTGGCAGCCCACGCAGTCCGCCGGCTTGTTGCCCTTGGCCACGTTGTCGTTCGTCGGATCCTCGGAGTGGATGGAGCCGGGGCCGTGGCAGCTCTCGCATCCCACATCCTTGCGCCCCTCCACCTTGTCCACCCGGCAGACGCCGCCCGGCCGGTCCATCCCCACCACGTGACAGCGCACGCAGTCCAGGTGGTACTGCTTCCCCTTCTCCTCGAGCGACTTGTAGGCGTGCGCGTGCTTCGAGGCCTCCCACACCGGGAACGCCTCCTCGTGGCACTCGCGGCAGGGCTCGTTGCCGACGAACGCGGCCTCGCCCTTGGCGGGCTTGGGGCAGTCCTGGCCGTGCGCCTTCGCGTACTCGAGGTTCAGCTTCGCCACGTCGAAGTCGTAGGCCTTCACCAGCTCTTCCACCGCCGGCTGCATGGGGACGCTCGTTTCCAGCGGCACGAAGCGCGCGGCCACCGAGTTGCGCCCGCGCACCACCGGCGGCGGGGCGGCGGCGCGCTGCTCGCGCCGCGCCATCAGCTCCTCCAGCTTCTGCCGCTTGAGCGAGAGCAGCTCCGCGGAGAGCCCCGGTGCGTTCACCTCGCCGCGCAGCCGCTCGATCCGCTCGTCCAGCCCAGCGAGCTCCTTCTCCTGGTCCGCGGCCGAGGCCACCCATTCCAACGGCGCGCTGGCCGGGCCTTCAAAGGTGACGTCCAGCCGCAGCAGCGAGCGCCCCTTGCTCTGGATGACCGCCACCGGCACGCGGCCTCGGAGCAGCCGGCTCTCCTCGCCAGCGCTCTCGTCCGCGGCGTGCGAGGGCACCAGGAGATCTGCCTGCAGCTGCGGGTTGGCGGCGATCCGCTGCGCCACCTCCACCGGCGCATGCAGCAGCCCCACCACCAGCTGCGCGCCCTTCGCCCGGGCGCGCTGGGCGGCCGCGAGCATCCCGGCCTCGTCCTCCGCGAAGGCGGCGGCGATCGTGTGCCCGTCCACCTCCAGCAGCTTCACCTCGCCGGGGGCCAGCTCCGGGAGCCCCTGGGCCTTGCGGAAGGCCTCGCCCAGCGCGTCGTCCTTCTCGCCGCGGCCGCGGGCGGCCAGCCCCATCTGCTTGAGCGCCTGCGCCAGCGCCTCCGCCTTGCGCCGCTCCTGGGGGATCGCCACGTCGGTGAGCTTGGGGCCGTGGAAGAGCGCGTCCCCGGCCTCGAAGAGGACGGCGCTGCCCTGCGCGCGCGCCTGCTCCACCACGTGCGCCGCCCGGGCGATGCCGCCGCGCATGTTCTCGCTGCAGCCGCAGGGGCCCAAGTACCCGCGCAGGTCGCTGGCGACGAAGACGGCGATGGAGCGGGTGCCCGCGTCCGGCGTCTGCGCCACCGCCGGGCCCTGCCGCTTGCAGCCCGCCGCGGCGAGAATCAGGCAGAGCAGCGCGAGCGCGCGCTCACCAGAGGATGCTCTGGACCAGCTCATCCACCTTCTCGCCGAGCGCATCGAGCCCGTTGGCCTTGGAGAGCGCGCCGTCCGCGCCCACCTGCTCCGCCAGCTTCTCGAGCTCGTCGTCCGGGAGGCTGGAGAAGAGGACGATCGGGATGTCCTGGGTGCCGTACTCGTTCTTGAGCGTGCGGCAGATGTCCGTGCCCTTCGCCTCCGGCATGTGGATGTCCGTGAGGATCAGATCCGGGCGCCAGTCCTGGAGCGTCTTCTCGAACTCCATCAGCGTGGAGGTGGCCTTGACCTCGTAGCCGCGCGCCTCGAGGACCGCCTTCTCCATGGCGAGCGTGATCTCGCTGTCGTCGATCAGGAGGATTTTTCGCTTTTCCACGCGGGCCTTCCAAAAAGGCGCTTCAAGCCACACCGCTTCGTAGCAGAGCCCGAGGGGGGGCGGGGAGCCCAATCGACGTTGACCGTCCGCCCCGCCCACGGCTAGACCCGCGCGCCTCCTTCGGAAGGGGCCACACCCAGCATGGACCACCTGAAGCTGCCGCTCGAGGAGCTGCTCTACCTCCGGCTCGGCCAGTTCTTCGATCAGCTCCATGGTCGCAGCGTCCCGGACCTCTACCGCGTCCTCATGGACCAGATGGACCGGGCGGTGGTGCGCCAGGCCCTGGAGCGGGCGGAGGGGCAGCTGGGGGAGGCCGCCAAGTTCCTCGGCGTAGATCGGAACACCCTCTCCAAGAAGGCCCGGCGGCTCAAGGTGTCGGTGGCGCCGACCCTGCGAAAGGCCTGACATGTCCGCGCTCGCCCTCACCACGCTGTGGCTCCTGCACGCCAACGCGGGGCTCCCGCCCCCGGCCTCGGAGTTGGACCGCGCCACCCCGGCCGCCGCCGTCCAGGGCTTCATCGAAAGCGCCCACCGGGGGGACTACGCCACCGCCGCGCACTACCTGGACCTGGACGCGCTGCCGAAGGAGAAGCAGGCGGTGGAGGGGCCGCGCCTGGCGCGGCGGCTGCGCTTCGTCCTGGACCGCAAGCTGTACGTGGACCTGACCGCGCTGGCGCGCGAGCAGCCGGCGGATCCCACCGCCTCGCGCTCGGAGCTCTTGGGCACGCTGGAGCTCAAGAACGCCAAGCAGGCGGTGCGGCTGCAGCGGGTGTCCGGGCCGGACGGGCCGCAGTGGCTCTTCAGCGCGGACACGGTGCGCGCGATTGACCGGATGTACGAGGCCTACGGCCCGCCGCTGGGCGAGGTGCTGCCGGCCTTCTGGTTCGAGCACGCCTACTTCGGGCTCGAGCTGTGGCAGTGGGTGGGCCTGGCAGCGCTGCTGGTGCTGGCCACGCTGATCTCCTGGGTGCTCGGGCGGGTGCTGATCGCCCTCTTCGGCCGGATCACCCGCTACACCGCCGCGGCGTGGGATGACCGGCTGGTGGCCGGGGCCAAGGCGCCGGTGCGGCTGGTGCTCTGGTGCGCGCTGGTGGCCGGCGGCACGCGCGCGCTCTACCTCACCCCGGGCAGCCAGGGGGCGCTGGATCTCGTCTCCCGCTCGCTCTTCGTGATCGCGCTCACGCTCTTCGCGCTGCGCTCGATCACCACCGTCGCCCACTACGTGCAGACCGAGGTTCGCACCACCGAGGCGCGCCGGCTGCGCACCCAGGTGGCGGTGATGCGCGGGGTGCTGCAGGTGGCCATCTACGTGGTGGCCTCCGCGCTGCTGTTGATGCAGTTCGAGGTGGTCCGCAGCGTGGGCGTCTCGCTCCTGGCCTCCGCCGGCATCGCCGGCCTGGTGGTGGGCCTGGCCGCGCAGAAGTCCATCTCCAGCCTGCTGGCCGGCATCCAGCTCTCGCTCACCCAGCCCATCCAGATTGGGGACTCGGTGGTGGTGGAGGGGGAGTCCGGCTCGGTGGAGGAGATCTCGCTGACCTACGTGGTGGTGCAGATCTGGGATCAGCGCCGGATGATCATCCCGATCACCCAGTTCCTGGAGAAGCCGTTCCAGAACTGGAGCCGCAGCGGCGACCACATGCTGGGCACGGTGGAGCTGCAGGTGGACTTCCGCGTGGACGTGGACGTGCTGCGCGCCGAGGTCACCCGCGTCCTCAACAACGAGGCCAAGTCGCTCTGGGACGGCCGGGTGCAGAACGTCACCGTGACCGGCTCCAACGACCGGTCGATGACGCTGCGAATTCTGGTGAGCGCCGCGGACGCCGGGAAGAACTTCGACCTGCGCTGCCTGCTCCGGGAGAAGCTCATCGCCTTCATCGGCCGGCAGCCGGCGTGGCTCCCCACGGTTCGGAGCGAGCAACAGAACCGCGACTCCCAGGCCAAGGCGTGACAACCTGCCGGGCCTAGAGTCCCATTGAATATTTCCGAAGCCCTCCCGTCCCTGGGCCTCGCCACCCGGCGGCCGGTAACCGTGGAGAATCGATGATCTTCAAGCGTTGGATGCGCGGTCTCTCTCTGCTCGCAGTCCTTGTGGGCTCGTATGCGCTGGCCCAGGAGCGCGGCCGCACGGACGGGCCCGAGGGCTCCGAGTACGGAAAGGGCGGCTACAGCCGCGCCTCGTCCGGGAAGTTCTCTTTCCAGCTCAACTTCGGCGCGGCGCTGGGCCCGAGCATTCCGCTCTCCGGCACCAACCCGGTGCCGCTGATGGCCGGGCTCACCGCCACCTTCTGGGGGGACGACTGGATCGTCGTGGACCTGGATGGCGTCTACAACTTCCAGCAGAGCCGGATCCACGCGCTGATCGGCCCGCGCTTCCGCACCGGCTTCTGGCCGGTCAGCCTGTGGGCGGGCTTGAAGGCCGGCCCCACCATCACCGCGGGCGAGGGCGTGCGCTTCTCGCTCACCCCCACCGTGGGCGCGGACATGATGATCGGCGACCACCTGCTCGCCGGGCTCGGCTACGCGTTCGACATCCAGTTCGGGGCGAGCGCCTACTCCACGCACCGGATCTTCATGTCCGTTGGGTACAGGTTCTAGCCATGATCGCGACCCTCCTCATCTCGGCCGCGCTGGCCCAGGCCCCCGCCGCCACCACCGCGCGGGGCGGGCTGCCCACGCTCCCGTTCCCCACCGGCAATACCCAGACCCTCAACATCATCCAGTGGGACTCCAACCAGCTCCCGAAGATCTACGAGCGCTCGGATCAGCTCCCGCTCACGGACGAGGACCTCGCCAAGCTCTCCAAGGAGGGCTTCGATCCGCCCGACCTGGTGAAGATGATCGAAGAGCGGCGCTGCGCATGTGACGCGTCCGCGGAGGGGCTGATCAAGCTCAAGCGCGCCGGGGTCCACAAGGACGTGCTCAAGGCGATCTCGCTCCACGGCCTGCGCCCCAACCGCTCGCTCTTCGTGGACGTGCTGCTGGACTTCGTGGGGGAGAGCAACCAGGCCCGCGAGGCCTTCCTCTACTTCTTCATCGACGATGGCCCGGTGACCCGCGTCTTCACCGCCAACCTGAACGACCTGCTCGGCGGCCGCCGCGCGCATGAGCAGATGGTGGACCAGAGCGACCTGATGATCGCCCGCACCGTGCGGCGCATCCGGCTCCCGGGCGAGGTGACGCTCAAGACCTACGGCAAGCACAACGTGCTGGTGGCCTCGTCCGCCAACCCCACGCTCACGCACCCCTCGCAGCTGTCCGAGGCGGAGCGGCAGGCCGCGCAGTCCTACACCTTCGACTACCCCCGGGTGTCTCTGACGAACGTCTGCCGGTTGACCGCGGGCTACAAGCGGGACGCGGTCCTCGCCTACCGGTGGAACTTCGTCGGCAGCCGCTTCGAGTGCGAGTGGAACTAACCCTTTTGGAGAGACCGAACCCCATGAAGACCCCTTTCGTCATGATGGCCGCCGTCGCGGCGCTGGCGCTCGGCACCGGCTGCGCCGGCAGCCGGCAGTTCACCCGCGGCACCTACGAAGATCCGAACGAGATCGAGATGCTCTCGGATCAGTTCAACGAGAACGATCTCCAGCTGATCGCCAAGAAGATGGTGAACTCGCTGGCGGGCTCGCAGGCCTTCGCGCAGATCCAGGGCCGGCCGCTGATCGTCATCGGCAAGATGAAGAACAGCACCAGCGAGCACATCGACATGAAGTCGCTGGCGGACAAGATCCTCGTCCAGCTCACCAACACCGGGAAGTTCGCCTTCCTCGACAAGGGCGCCCGCGAGGAGATCGCCGAGGAGTACGAGTACCAGGGCTCCGGCTACGTGGATCCCTCCAAGGCGAAGGGCAAGGGGCAGCAGGCCTCGGCGGACTACATGCTGACCGGCGAGATCTCCTCGATCATCCAGCAGGTCGGCAACGACAAGCTCGTCTACTACAAGATGACGACGAAGCTGCACAACCTGCGCAGCGCGATCATCGAGTGGACGGACGAGAAGGAGATCCGCAAGAAGTTCGAGAAGAAGGGCGTGGCCTGGTAGCGCTACGGTTGGCGCCACTGGCATGACGAGACGCCTCTTCGCCCTCGCTGGCTGCGCGCTGCTCGCGCTCGCGGCCAGCGGCTGCGCCAGCGACTACGTGGCCCGCACCCGCGGGATCCGCTCCGCCTACGAGCGGGGGGACGCGGAGCGCGCGCTGGAGGGGCTGGCCAAGGAGGAGAAGGACGCGCCGAAGATCGACCAGCTGCTCGTCCTGCTCGACAAGGGGATGGTGCTGCACGGCGCCGGCCGCTACGAGGAGAGCATCCAGGTGCTCGCCGCGGCGGACAAGCTCTCGCAGGAGCTGGACGTGATCTCCGTGAGCGAGACCGCCGCCACGCTGATCACCAACGAGCGCGAGAAGGCCTACCGCGGGGAGGACTTCGAGAAGCTGATGATCTCCGTGCTGCAGGCGCTCAACTACGCACAGCTGCGCAAGGACGAGGACGCGCTGGTCGAAATCCGCCGGGTGAACGAGCGGATCAAGAAGATGGTGGACGAGGAGAAGAAGCCGTACGAGCAGCTCGCCATCGCCAAGTACCTGGGCGGCGTCCTCTTCGAGGACTCGGGGGACGAGGACGACGCGTTCATCGACTACCACGAGGCCTACAAGCTCAACCCCAGCTCGCGGGCGCTGGCCGCGCCGGTGCTCCGGCTGGCCAAGCGCACCGGCCGGGATGACCTCTATCTCGAGCTCTCCGCCAAGTTCCCGGATCTGGACCCGCGGCCCATAGGCCCCGGGGATGGGCAGCTGGTGGTGATCGTGGAGGTGGGCCTCTCCCCGGAGAAGATCCAGCAGACCCGCAACACCCGGAACGGGGCGGAGCTGGTCACCAACGTGGTGCCGCAGTACCAGGATCGCTGGCGCCAGGAGGCCGCGAAGGTGGCGGTGGGCGGCCGGGAGCACGCGGCGGCCACGGTGACCTCCGTGGAGGAGGTGGCCAAGGTCCACCTGGATGACCGCGTGGGGCGGATGATCTTGAAGAGCCTGGCGGGCACCGCGGTGAAGGCGGGGCTGGCGGCCGGCGCGGGCGCGCTCACCAAGAGCAAGGAGGTTGGGGCGCTCAGCTTCCTGCTGCTCTCCCTCTTCAACCAGGCGGACCTGCGCTCCTGGCTCTCCCTCCCGGCGGAGTTCCAGGTGGCGCGCTTCCGGCTGCAGCCCGGCAAGCACACGGTGACCATCAGCGCCAACGGCAAGACGCAGACCCGCGAGGTGGAGGTCCGCCCCAAGCGGGTCTCCGTCCTTTCCTTGCGGATGTACTGACCTCACCGTTAGAAGGGCCCCCCTCATGTCGCCGGTGGGCCTGGTCTCTCTCTACTCCGCGCTGATCGTGCTCGGCGCGCTGGCCGGAGGCGCGGTCCCCCTCTTCTCCGGGCGCGGGACGCAGCGGGTGGGCTTCCTCGCGTTCGCCGCGGGGGTGCTCTTCGGCGCCGCCTTCTTCCACATGCTGCCGGAGGCGGTGCACGGGGGCGGGTACTCGGCGCTCTCGTTCGTCCCGGTGGGCTTCATCGTCCTCTTCGTGCTCGAGCGGTACGTGCTGGTGCATGCGTGCGAGGAGCCGCCGGACTGCGAGGAGCACGGCGCGGCCCACCCGCTGGGGCTGACGGCCTTCCTGGGGATGAGCGTCCACACCCTGTTCGACGGCGTGGCCCTGGGCTCGGCGGTGGGGGAGGGCGTGGGGCTGACCGCGTTCGTGGCGATCTTGGCGCACAAGATCCCTTCTTCCCTGTCGCTGGCGGCGATTCTGGAGAGCGAGAAGCGCACCGCCCGGAACGTGCTGCTCTTCATCCTGCTCTTTGGCCTGATGGTGCCGCTGGGGGCGGGGCTCTACTTCGGCCTGGATGCGCTGCTGTCGCTGCGCTCCTTCGCCCCCTTCGCGTTGGCCTTCTCCACCGGGACGTTCCTCTACATCGCCGTGTCGGACCTGCTGCCGCACGTGAACCGCCACGGGAAGAACGGCCGGCTGCGCAACAGCGGGCTGATGCTCCTGGGCCTGGTCGCCATGTTCGCCCTCTCCCTGGCGATCGGCCACGACCACTGAGTTTGACGGCCCGTCCGCTAAAGCGGATATCTTGCCGCCGATGGCACGCAAAGCCCCCAAGCCCGCCCCGGTCCGCGCCGTGCGCGCGCCCGAGCCCTCTGGCCCGGAGGACGCCGCGCCCGAGGCGCACGAAGTGGCGCATGGCGAGGGGGCCGCGGATCTGGCCCCGGTGGTCGGCAAGAACCTCCGCCGCCTGAGGACGCAGCGGGGGCTCTCGCTCGAGCGGCTGGCGAAGGCCTCGGGGGTGAGCCGGGCCATGCTCGGGCAGGTGGAGCTGGCGCAGAGCGCGCCCACCATCAACGTGCTCTGGAAGATCGCCCGGGCGCTCGGGCTGCCGTTCTCGGCCTTGATCAGCACCACCGGCTCCTCGGGGACGCGGGTGCTGCGCGCGGCCCAGGCCAAGCGGCTGACCTCCCATGACGGCCGGTTCTCCTCGCGGGCGCTCTTCCCGTTCGAAGAGCCGCGGCGGGTGGAGTTCTACCAGCTCAAGCTCGCGCCCCACTCCGAGGAGCGGGCGGAGCCGCACCCGCCTGGGACCAGCGAGAATTTGATCGTCACCCAGGGGCGGCTGGAGATCTCCACCGGCGAGGAGCTGCACGCGCTGGAGACCGGAGACGCCATCCTCTTCGAGGCGGATCGCCCCCACGTCTACCGGAACCCGGGGGACGAGGAGGCGGTGATCTACCTGGTGATGACCTACGCCGAGACGGTGGGCTGAGCTAGCCTCTGGTCCCCTCACGCTCGAGGGAGACGCGCATGGCCGGCAAGGCGAAGAAGAAGGCGCAGCCGAAGAAGGCGACGAAGCGGAAGGCCGCCCCGAAGAAGCGCCCCGCGCCGAAGAAGAGCGCGCCCAAGAAGAAGGCCGCGGCGAAGAAGAAGCCCGCGGCGAAGAAGCGCCCAGCAGCGCGGACCGCCGGCGAGCCGCCGGTGAAGCTGGCGCCGCACATCCACGTGACGGCCAGCCCGCCGCCGGTCCCCGCGGACGCGGTGGAGCTGTCGGGGATCTATGGCCGGGTCATGTACTCGGAGAACGACCCCTACGCCGAGGTCCGGGAGGTCTTCGACCGCTACGACCGCAACCGCAGCGGGTTGATCGAGGTCCGCGAGTTCGCCCGGGTCTGCGAAGCGCTCGGGATGGAGATCGAGGACGAGGAGCTGGTGGCCGGCCTCGAGCAGCTGGACTCGGACAAGGACGGGAAGATCTCCTGGGACGAGTTCGCCGGGTGGTGGCGCTCCACCGGGAACTGACCGTTGTTGGCATAACCGTCAGCATCATCAGTTTTTCTGGACGGAAGGGCTGTCCCAAAGGTGCGAGGGCTCCCTTCCAGTGCGCCGGTTCCCTTACGCTGGGGCGGTGCCGCACTCGGTTGATTCGTCGATCCCGCTGCGCCCGGCGTTTGGCGCTCCCAGCGTGCTGCTCCTCCACCCGGACCCCGCGCGGCGCAGGGTCTGGGCGTCGTACCTCGTGGGGTACAGGTTGCAGGAGGCCGAGAGCTGGGAGGCGGCGCGGGAACGGTTCAAAGCCTCCGAGATCCACGTGGTGGTCTGCCCCTGGCCTTGGGCGCGAGAGCATCTCCCGGAGCAGGTTCAGCACGATGGCGTCCGGATACTGTACGTGGGGCCACAGCTCCCGGATGAGGTGGTGGAAGACGCAGCCGCTGGGCATCGCGTGGGCTTCGTCTCTCGCGATGAGGCGCTCGCCCACAAGCTGACCGATCTGGTCTGGCCTCTCCGCCTGGAGCACCACCGCCACGTCGTGCCTGGTCTTCGCGTCGTCTGGGCGGGTTTGACCGAAAGCTCGCACCAGGTCTCGGACCTATCGCCTGGCGGCTTCTCCTTCGAGCTCCCGTCGGCAGAGCCGATCGAGCCCTTCGTGCCGGGCTCGATCCTCACCGGGGTGCGCTTCGTTCGCCACGGCAGGGTCTGCATCCAGGGTGTGCCGGTCGAGGTACGCCACCTCTCTGCGTTGGCGGAGGGTTACCGGGTGGGCTGCTCCTTCCGGACCGAGGCAGACTCGCGACTCGGTCCGCCGGTGCAGACGCTTCAAGATCCGGTGAAGTGTCTGGCGCTGGTGCGGACGGCGCTGCGACGTGGGGCCCTCCGGCTGGACCACCCGGAGGGGGACACGTTGCTTCTGCGTGGGGGCAACGTGGATCTTCCGCGCCACGAGTTCCGGGTGAACCACCCACTGTGGGACATCCCGCGGTTTGAAGTCGTCCGCTTTACCTTCGAGTCCGCCGGAGGCTCCTACACCTTCGCGACCTCCTTGCTGGAAGCCGGGGAGCAGCCGGTCTTCCGAGCGCCGGCCCTGATCGAAGAGCGCTTCCGCCGCCGCAGCGAGCGGAGGTTGATCGAGGGCACGGTCGAGGTTCGGCTCGAGGGGCCGCTCTTCGACAAGCCGGTCAGCGGTCGGCTGGTGGACCTCTCTACCGCAGGACTCTCGATGGTCGTCTCCGACCGTTCTCCCGTGGCGCCCGGGGCCTTCATCGACCGGCTGCGACTGCAGCTGGGCGACAAGGTGCTCGGACTGCGCGCGCAGATCACCCATTGCCTGCGACTGGAAGGAAGCGGTGGCGTGCGGCTCGGGATTCGCTTCAAGGCCGTCTCCGACGAGGATGAGGTCGTCCTCACGCGGTTCTTGATGGCGGTGGCGCTGCCGACGGTGGAGGACGGGGAGAAGCTCTCTTTCGATGAGCTCTTCGAGCTCTTCAGCCGGACCCACCTGCTCAAGGACGACTACATCCAGCAGCTGCGGCCCTCGCTGCCGGTCATCCGCCAGACGTTCGAGCGGCTGGGACGCGAGGGAGGCACGCTCTTCAAGGCCCTCATGCTTCGTCACCAGGGGGCGCTCGCCGGCTACGTCTCGGTGGTTCGGGCGTACGACAAGACGTGGTGGGTCCAGCACCTCGCGGCAGATCCGGGACCCCACCGGGCGCCCTATCTGCTCAACATGGGCGCGGCGGAGCTCTTCGGTCAGGGAGGCGAGACCGAGTACTTCAAGGCCGCTTTCTTCGCGGACAACAAGTGGCCCGCGCGAATCTTCGGCCGCTTCGCACGCCGGATCGACGACGCTCGAGTCTCCGTGCTTCGCGGCTTCATGCCCGCCACCCTGCCTCTGGACCTGGCTCAGCTCACACTTCGGCCACACGATGGCATTTCGGTCCGGGATTGTGAGCCCGACCGCCTGTGGCTGGTGGAGCGGTACTTCGTGCGGACCCGGCCGGACCTGCTCCTCCGGTCAGATAACCTCACCAAGCAGCACCTGCTCCTGCAGGACCTCTCCGCGCGGTACGCCGAGTCGAGACTGGACCGAGGCAGACGGATCTTGCTCGCGATCGACCGGGACCGGCCGGTCGCCTTCGCGCTGGTCGAGCACGCCTCGCCTGGTTTCAATCTTCAGGAGCACTTCAACTCGGTGCGGGTGCACTTCCTCGAGCCGGCCGACGCTCAGAAGCGGCAGGTCCTGCGCTCCGCGCTGCTTTCGCGGGCGATTGAGGTGTTCCACGAAACCGGTGCGACACTGGCGCGTGTCTTCCTCCGATCGAACGAGGCCAGCGAGTACGCGGCGCTCGGGCTCAAACCGGGTTCGCTCGTGCTCGAATGGACCTGCCATCGCTCCCAGTTCCGCAGCTTCACCGACCACGTGCACCGGATCTTCGAGGCGCTGATGGCGCGCGAACGGGCGCGCCGCGCGCGAGCGTCAAAGACCGTAGCGCCCCGGTGAGATGAGCCCGTCCGGGTCCAGGACCCCCTTGAGGGTCCGCAGCCATTCGGGCGCCGCTCGCATCGCCAGCGTGGGGAGGCGGTACGGGTAGATTCCCTCCGCCGCGAGCGCCTCGAGCAGGCTCAGGTAGCAATGCTCGGCGCGTTCGTCCTCTCCCGGCACGTCCCGGTCGTACGAGAGGTTGACGATCTCGTTCACGTGCCGCTCGGTCTGGAAGACCACGGAGAGCATCGGCTCGAAGCCGCCGCGCCGGACGTGCTCGACGATCAACTCGGTGGCGCGGCGGACGTCAGCGCTCCTGCAGGGCAGCGGGAACGCCCCCCAGATCAATCCGCAGCCGTCGTCGTCCGGGTGCTCCGTTCGGGGCGAATCCGGTCGCTTCCGCCAGTACACCGAATCCACGCTGCGCTCGGAGGGATAGCCCAGGAACAGTGAGCGCTCGTAGACCTCGTCCAGGAATGCTTCCCAGCGCTGAAAGCCGGGCTGCCGCCTCACCCAAGGGAGCGTGGCGAGCAGCCGCCGCGCGCGCGCCTCGAGCCCGGAGGCCCAGATGGGCCGCATCCCCAAACGTCGCAGCAACATTCCCAGCGCGGCCCGTTGTCCCAGCGCCTCCGCGAAGGTCGCGGCGTACAGGGCGATTCGGCCCGCCCAAACGCCGCCCCCCCACTCGCCACGGAACGCGTCCAGATCTTCGTGGGAGAGCGCCTGGCCGGGCCGCGCGGTCTCCCACGGAAACTTCGCTACCCGGCCCGCGATCTTGAATTCGTTCCAGAAGGCGGCGCTGGTCTCCTTGAGCACCCCATCCGCCATCGCCTCGTGCAGCGCATCCACCAGAGCGTCGAACGCGGTCTCGGTCGGAACGATCGCGAAGCAGGCCTGGAAGTAGCGCGGCCGCCTGGGGAGCATCAGCGTGGCCTCGGTCACGATCCCGAAGGCCGACTGGGTGAAAAGCCCCTCCACCAGAGGGCCCTGCCCCCACTTGCAGACGTCGGCGGCGATCGCCCCCGGCGCCGCGCCGAGGTTGGTGCGGATGAGCTCACCCGTCGGGAGCACCACCTGGAGGTTCGTCGCCGCGGTGAAGCGGTCCCCCAATGGACCGAGCGCCTGACCGCGCTCCAGGAGATTCCCCAGGACGCTGACCGAAGGTGGAGCGCCCGTCACCGGCAAGAAGCGGGAGGGGAGTTGCTCACGGACGAACTGGGAGAGCTCACTCACGGTGAGCCCCGGCTGGATCGCCACGTAGCCCATCGCCTCATCGCTGCGCACCACCCGGTTGAGCTGGCTTAAGTCCACCAGCACGCAGCCCCCGCGGACCGGGACGGAGGAGCCGTAGCCCCAGTTTCGCCCCTGGCTCACCGGGTAGAGAGGGACCTTCTGAGCGCGCGCGTCCCGGACGACTTGCTGGAGCTGCGTCAGGCTCTGCACCCGCACCACGCCCGAGAGCGTCTGACGGGTGCGGAAGGTGGCCCGGCCGCGCCGCGCGAGCTCCGCAGGGTCCTGCACGACGGGAAGCCCACCCAGCACCAGCGGAGTGCCCATGGGCGATTCGTCTACTCAGCGGGCATTCCGGTGACCAGCACATTCGCGATGCGGGCCGGCACCTTGATGCGCTGCTCGAGCATGAACCGCTCAGAGGCCTCCACCAACTGTGCACCACGCTCCTTGCGCAGCCGGCCGAGATGCCAGGCGGCTGCGGCCGCGTAGAGCCGCATATCGGCCGCGGACGCTCGATCTCTCCCGCGCTCGAGCAGCTCCAGCGCGCGGTCTCGCTGTCCGGTGAGCGCGGCCTGGCCGGCGTTCAGCAGACAAGCGAGTGCGTCCCCCCAGTCAACGTGCTCGGCCTCGATCTTCCTCGCGGCCACGCCTGCTTCCTTCGACAAGCCTGCGGCGAGCGCGGCGCGACCGTAGAGATGCCAGGCCCAAATCCGGATCAATTGGACGCGCAGCAGCATCGACTTCCGAATGAGCGGCCATTGCTCTGTCACTCGCCTCCACGCAGCGGCGCCATCCTCCCGGTAGAGGTCCACGTTCTGCATCGCAGCCAGGTGGTAGAAATGCTGCGCGAGGTAGCCGCGCCCGGACCAGCCGCTCACCGCGTCGTTTGCGGCGTAGGCGGCGGCGCTGGCGTCATCCGCCGCGAGCCAGACGAAGTTGATGTGAGACAGCCGCAGGTTCGTCAAGGCGTAGAGGTCTCCGCGCGCCTCCGCCTCGTTCAGGAGGTTGGGGACCTCTTCCGAGAGCTGGCGGACTTCGCCCATCCAGAAGAGCGCCTCCAACTTGAACAGCAGGCTGCTCTCGATCTCGCAGGTCACGCCGGTGCAGCGCGCTCGCAGCACGTCCACTGCGTTCTCGAACCAGGTGCGCGCACTCGCCCAATGGCCGTTCTGGAACGCGATGACGCCCCGAATGCACTTGGCAAGTCCGATCGCATGTGGGTGACCCAGCCGCTCCGCCAGCGTCTCTGCGGTCTGGGCCAGCGCCAGGGAGCGCCCCTCCATCTTTTTGCCCGCCGTGGCCCGGAAGCCGGCCTCCATTGCCAGCCCGCGAGTGAACCGGTAGGGCTCGCCGGCCTTCAGCGCGAGGAGGAGGTTGGTGGTCTGGAGATCCGCGCCGCGGATGGGGTCCACCATCGATAGGCCGTAGGCGGCGGACCAGGTCGCGTCGATCCGCATCAGCGCCTCGGGCGAGACCTTGGAGCTGTCCACCTCCCTGAAGCGCAGCCGCGTGGCGGACAGGCGCGCGCGGCTCCAAAGGAGCGACAGCAGCGCTTTCTGCGGAGTGCTTGCGAGCTTGAGCCCGGTGGCCTCCAGCACCGCGCCAATTTCCATCAGGCCGCGATCCACGTGGCCACAGCGAAGGAGTTGCTCCGCACCCTGGCGCCGCAGCTCCAGCGACACGGTAGGGTGGGCGCCCGCCGCGGCACGGGCGTACGCGTCCGCCGCCTCGGCTCCGCGGCCTGCCTTGGAGAGCGCGTCCGCCAGCCGAGAGGTGCGCTCGCGTCGGCTGTCCTCGTCCCCGGGTGCGAGCTGGAGGCACAGCGACAGAAAGTGGGCCGCGCGGTCGAACGCGAGCGTGCGGTACGCCTTCTCCGCGGCGAGTTCTGCGAAGTGGGCCGCGCGGTCGTTCTCCCCGGCCTCACGCCAGTGGACCGTGAGCGCCTCGGGATCCGCCTGCTCCGAGGTCTCTAGCGCGGACGCGAGGCGCCGGTGGAGCTTCTGGCCGGCCGCCGGGTCGAGCTTGCTCAGCACCGCCATGCGCACCCGGTCATGGAACGGCTCGACGTAGTCCGTCTGTCGCATCCCTGTGGTGCGTACCAGCTGTGCCACGCGAAGCTGACCCAACCAGCGCGCCAGCTGTTGCCAATCCACCCCCGCGGCCTGGCCAACGATCTGCTGTTGCGAGCGTCCCACCGAGAGGCTGATCAGCTGCAGCACGGTGCGCAGCTCTGGCTCGAGCTGGTGGGTGCGCTGTCCGAGCGCGTCCTCGAGCGTGAGCGCAGCCCGTCCCGGCGAACCGCCGGCCGTCGCGTGGCGCAAGAGCTCATCGATGAAGAGCGGATGGCCCGCGGCCTCAGCGGCGACGGCTGCCGCGAGTGCATCGTCGCGAAGGTTCTGTCGGCGCATCAGGGTGAGCGCCAGCTCCCGCGCGTCCTCGGCCGGCATGCGCGACAGGGGCAGTCCTGTGGCGTTGCCCCCCACCAGTGCCGAGACCCGCTCCTCCCAGGCCACGCGCTCGTCACCGTCCGCGCGCAGCGTGCTGAGCAGCAAAAGACTGGGGGCCTCCGGGGCGCGCAACACCTCCGCGAGCAGCAGCAGGCTGTCCGCGTCCGCCCACTGGAGGTCGTCAATGACGAGCACCACCGGGTGCCAGTAGCTCAGCCGCCGAAGCAGTTGCCGGAGGGCGGCGAAGAGGCGGCGCCGCAGCTCCAGCGGGTCCTTCACGTCCAGTCGCGCCCTCTGCTCGCCGAGGACCTCCACCCGTCCCAGCACCGGGAAGACGTGTGGCAGAAGCGCTGCATTGGGGGGAAGGATTGCCTCCACGTCCGTCCGCGGGACACGGGAGAGGTAGCGGCTCAACGCGTCGATCGCACCGTCGATCGCCTTGTAGGGCAGCGACTCGCGCTCGTAGCAGGTGCTCTTGAGGACGATCGCGCCCTCGCGCTCCACCTGACGGGAGAATTCGCGGACCAGCGCCGTCTTCCCCTGTCCGGACTCGCCGGTGATCGTCACCGCGCAAGTGCTGCCCTTTCGGGCCTGGTCAAAGCCCGCGCGCAGCGTCTGCAGCTCCTTACCTCGTCCGATGAAGCGCCTCTCCCCGAGCGAGCCAAGGCTCGTGGAGCCGGGCCCTTCCGCGTGCCCCTGACCCAGCCGCGCGAGGATCTCCTTGCCCCCCGGCCTTGACGCCGGGTTGAAGCGCATCAGCTCCATGCACAGCTCCGCCAGCTCGGGCGGGGCGTTAGGCGAGAGCTCCAAGGGGCTGCGGGGCGTCTGGGTCTGCTTGTTGGTCATCACATCGAGCGCGCGCCCGGCGAAGGGCACCGAGCCGGTGAGGGCCTCGTAGAGGATGCAGCCGACGGCGTACCAGTCCGCGGGCGGGCCCACGTGGCGCGCCGCGGCCTGCTCGGGCGCCATGTACGCCACCGTGCCCACGATCATCGCCTCGTCCGAGGCTTCGGCGGTGGTCACGTCGCACGCGAGCCCGAAGTCGAGCACCACCACCCGCCCGCTCGGGGTGACCATGATGTTGGACGGCTTGACGTCCCGGTGGACCTTTCCCGCGTCGTGCAGCGCGAGCAGGCCATGCGTGAGGTTCGCCAGCGCGGGGCGCAATCGCGCCAGCTCCACCGGCAGCCCGCGCGCGCCGGTGAAGACGTAGCCGCCCGGGTTGCTCGAGTCAGGGGACGAGTGGTGCGTGGCCAGCTGCGCCGGCAGCACCTGGGTCTCCGCGGTCGGCCCCGCGCTCAGCCCGCTGCGCACGTGGGTGAGGAAGTCGTGCCCCTGCAGCAGCTCCATCGTGAAGTACCACTCGCCGTCTTCACTGAAGAGCTCCCCCATGCTCACCAGGTTCACGTGGTGGAGGTTCTGGAACTCGCGGAACTCGTTCTTGAAGCGCAGCAGCGCGTCCGGGTTCATCGCCCTGAGCGCCTTGAGGGCCACGCGCTGGTTCAGCTCGAGATCCAGCGCCTCGTACACCACGCCGTTGCCGCCCCGGCCCAGCTCGCGCAAGACGCGGAAGCGCGCTCCGAGCGTCGGAAGCTCCACTGCGCTCTGCGTGGGCTGGGTGGTCGCTGGCATCGACCTGTCTGGAACGGGTTGCGCCAGATGCTACCAACCGCTGAGTCCAAGCGGACCTGTCGTTCGCCAATGGACACTCCCACCTTGGCTGCGAATGAAGGTGGCGTGGCGGCGACGTGACCTCAGCGCAGGAAGCCCGCGGGATCCACGGGGCGTCCCAGGTCCACGACTTCGTAGTGCACGTGGGGCCCGGTGGTCTTGCCCGTGGTGCCCACGGTGGCGAACGGCTGCCCCTGCTTGATCGCCTGCTCGGCGCGGACCTGCACCTCGCCCAGGTGGTGGTAGCGCGTCTGCAGCCCGCCCTTGTGCTGCAGCACCACCACGGTGCCCCGCTGCTCATCCGCGCTGACCTCCTTCACCACGCCATCCAGCGGCGCGAGCACCGGCGTCCCGAGCGCCGCCGGGAGATCCACGCCGGCGTGCTCGTACGGCTTGCCGTCGAACGGGTGGGTCTGCGCGCCGTACGCCAGCGTCACCCGCGCCCCCGCCACCGGCCGCACCGCCCGCGCGGCCACCTTGCCGAGCACGCGCTCGCGCCAGGCCTCGAAGGCGGTGGAGCGGCTCGCCGCGCGCTCGCGCCACATGCCCAGCACCAGGCGCTGGTAGCCCTGCGTCTCGGCGGGGAGCGCCCCGCGTCCCTGCGTGAAGGCCTCCACCTTCTCCGGCCCCGCGTTGTACGCCGCCACCGCGAGCGCCACGGGATCCTCCGCGGACGCGAAGCGCGCCAGTTGCTCCGCCAGGTAGCGCGCGCCCAGCTCCAGGTTGAAGGCGGGCTCGTCCAGCCGCTCCACCGCGTACGGCAGGCCGCGCGCGACGGACAGCTTCTGGGCGGTGGCGGGCATCAGCTGTAACAGCCCCCGCGCGCCGCCGGGGCTGACCGCGCGCGGATCCGCCGAGGACTCCGCCAGCACCATCACCGCCAGGAGATCCGCGTCCACCTGCGCCTTCGCCGCGGCGCCCTCGATCTCCGCGCGGTACGGCTCGAGCGCGGGCGGCAGCCACGGGCTCTGCACCCGCGCGGACGGCGCCGCCGCCAGCACCCAGCCCGCCGTGAGCACCACCGCCGCCGCGCTCAGCACGCCCCACGCCGAAGCCTGCGCCCGGGGCGCCGCGCCACGCTGCACCAACCGCTTCACTCGCCACATCAGGGCACCTCCGTTGGAGGCGAGCGCCAGCTCGCCCGGTTTGGCTCTGCGCTGCGCCTCGAGCGCGGTGAGCGCCCGCGCGTACGCCAGCGGGTCCGCGCCCGCGCGCACCACGCCGTCGTCGCAGCAGGCCTCGCGCTCGGCCCGCACCCGCGCGGACACCCACCAGACGGCCGGGTGGAAGAAGAGCGCCGCCTCCACCACGGACTGGAGCAGGTTCACCAGATAGTCCCAGCGCCGCACGTGCCACAGCTCGTGCGCCACCAGGAGCTCCAGCTCGGGCACGGACAGGCCGGCCAGCGCGCTCACCGGGATCAGCACCACCGGCCGCAGGTGCCCCACCGTCACGGGCACTTCGCACAGCCAGCTCGCCAGCCACCGCACCGGCTTGCGCACCCCCACGCGCGCACGCAGCGCCTCCAGCCGCAGCCGCCACTCGTCCCGCAGCGGGTGGGCCCGCGCCACCAGCCGCCGCACGCCCCAGACGCCCGCGCACAGCCGCAGCCCCATCAGCGCGGCCCCCACGCCCCACGCGGACGCCACCCAGCGCGGCACGGCCGTCTGAGCAGCGCCGCCCAGCGGCAGCACGCCCTGCGGCGCGGCCTCGCTCCAGAGCAGCGCGAAGGTCAGCACCGGCGCGGCGGCCTGCACCGCGAGCGTGGCCAGCGCGGCGCCGTAGCGCAGCCGCGCGCGGGATGGCCCCGCGGCCAGGTCCAGCGCGGCGAAGAGCGCCGCGGCGAGCGTGGCCTGCCAGAGCGAGTGGGCCAGCGTCCACGTCACCAGCTCGGCGGCGCTCACTTGCGGCCCTCCTTCGCGTCCAGCTCATCCAGCAGCGCCCGCAGCTGCGCCAGCTCCTCGCGGCTCGCCGGCGCGGCGGAGAGCGCCCGCATCGCCAGCTGCGCCGAGGAGCCGGCGAACGCCTTGTCGATCAGCCGGCCCACCAGCCGCTTCTGCGTGGGCTCCGCCTTCACCGCCGCCCGGTAGAGGTGGCTGCGCTGGGACTCGTCCCGCAGCACCAGCCCCTTCTCCGTCATGATCTGCATCGTCTTGAGGACGGTGGTGTACCCGGTCTCGCCCAGCGCGCTCAGCGCGCCGTGCACGTCCCGGACGGTGGCCGCCCCCTTCGCCCAGAGGACGTTGAGGATGGCCAGCTCGGCATCTGTGGGCAGCGGCTTGTCCATGGGCCCGCATCATACGAACCAATTCGTAGATGTCAACGAAGGGCTTCGTAGATTGGGCTGGAGGCGGGCTGCCTGCGACGCTGACCTGAAACTTGCCGCGCCCCGCTCAGCCCGAGCGAAGTCGAGGGCCCGCCGATCGTAGGGACTCTCGCTCGTGGGGCCCTCGACTTCGCTCGGGCTGAGCGGACGGCCTCACGTTTCTTGCCCTGACGGATCCGCCCAACGGGCGGCGGCCTCGCTACGCTCGGGATGAACGAGCGGGGCGCCCCTCGTCACGGGGCCTTCGCGAGCGGCCGGCCGAGCTCCGCGAGCAGGCGGCGCGCGCCGTAGACGTGCTCGAGCGCGGCGAGGATCGCGCTGCCGTGGAGGGCGACCGCGCGGTTGGTGGCGGGGACGTACCCGTACCGTCCGCCGAGCGAGGGGAGGTTGCCGTCGAAGATGATCCCCACCGCCTCGCCGTCCCGGTTGAGCAGCGGCGAGCCGGAGTTGCCGCCGATGATGTCGTTGGTGGTGGCCAGGTCCATGGGCGTCTTCGGATCCAGCGCGCCGCGCGCCGCCAGCCACTTGGGCGCGAGCGCGAAGGGGTACTTGCCGGTGTGGCGCTCGAAGAGGCCGGAGAAGCGGGTGAGCGCGGGGATCTCGCGCCCGCCCTCGGTCCAGCCCTGCACCTGGCCGTACGAGAGGCGCAGGCTGAAGGTGGCGTCCGGGTAGCCGCTGGTGCCCTCCAACGCGAGGTGCGCCTGGGCGATCTGCTCGCCGGCGCGCTTCTCCACCGACTCCACCTCATCCTCGTACTTCTTGCGCACGGCTCGCGCCGCGGCGTCCATCTTGCGCGCGAAGAGGATCAGCGGGTCCTTGGAGGCGGCGATGGCCTCCTTACCGCCCTTGTAGAGCGCCTGGCGCACCGCCGCGTCCTGCAGCCGGGTGCCGCGCAAGAGAGCGCGCGCCAGCTCCTCCGGCGCCTGGCCGCCCAGCGTCTCCTTCACGAAGGGATCATCCGCGCCCAGCTGCTCGCGCAGCCGCCCCAGTCCGAAGGCGAGCGTGAGCTCCTCCACCGGGAGATCCACTGGCGCCGCGCGGGAGAGCTGCTGCACCACCGCGGGCAGGTGCGCCTCGCCGAACTCCTCCAGCCGCTGCTCGTTGGGCTTGGGCAGCTCCTCCGCGGCGCGCACCAGGGTGCGGGCGTGCGCGAAGAGCTCGGAGGAGAAGGCGTCAGAGCCCTCCTTCATGCGGTACTCGAGCTGGAAGCCGCGGAAGCGCTCCAGCGCCTTCGCCAGGTCGTCCCACGCCGCGCCGTACTTCTGCTGCAGCGCGGGGTTGGCGGCGAGCCGCTTGCGGAAGGCCGCCTCCTGCGCGCGGCGCCCCTCGAGGAAGGCCGGCTCGGCGAGGAACTGCTGCCGGCCGCGCAGCGCCTTGAGCGAGTTCTCCACGCTGCGCAGCTTGGCGCGGGAGATCCGGAACTGCTCCGGGCTCACCCGGCCGAACTGGACGAGCAGCCCGCGCAGCTCCGCCAGCCGCAGCAGGGTGGTGGGCAGCGCCACGTCCCGCTGGTGGACCAGCTGGGCCACGGTGGAGAGCCGCTCGGTGCCGCCGGGGTGGCCGGAGACGAAGACCGGCTCGCCCTCGGCGATCGGCCGCTGCGCCCAGCGCAGGTGCTCGGGCGTGGCGGCGGGGCTCTCCGCGTCGTAGACGCGCAGGAAGGCCACGTCGAAGCCGTAGCGCGGGAAGCTGAAGTTGTCCGGATCTCCGCCGAAGGCGGCCATCGGGAACTCCGGCGCGAAGACGAGCCGGACGTCCTGGAAGCGCCGGTAGCGGTAGAGATCGTACCGGCCGCCGTGGAAGAGGGTGACCACCTCGCAGCGCAGGGAGGGCGCGGTGGCGCACTGCGCCTCCAGGCGCGCCGTCTCCGCCTTGAGCGCGTCATGGAAGGGGGCGCCCTCCTTGCCCGCGGTGGCGGCGCGGATCTTCGCGGTGACGTCGTCTATCCCCAGGAGCTGGTTGGCCTCCACCTTGGGGCAACGCCGCTCGTCCTTCTCCTGCGGTGCGTAGAAGCCGTCCGCCAAGAGGTCGTGCTTGGCGTCCGCCAGGTCCTCGATGCAGCTGCGGATGCAGTGGTGGTTGGTCATCACCAGCCCGCGTCCGCTCACGAAGCTCGCCGAGCAGCCGCCCGCCAGCCGCACCGAGGAGAGGCGCACCGCGTCCAGCCAGCCCGCATCGACGGACACGCCCAGCTCCTGCTGCACCTTGGCGGCCGGGAAGTCGTTGAAGAGCCACATGCCCTCGGCGGCGAGGGCGCCGCTCGAGGCGAGCAGGCAAAGCAGGAAGAGACGGCGCATGCGGGGAACCTCTTTCAGCCGGTGATGGTGGTGCCGCCGTCCACCACGAGGACGTGGCCGGTGACGTAGGAGGAGGCATCCGAGGCGAGGTAGAGCGCCGCGCCGGCGATCTCGTCTGGCTGTGCGTGGCGCCCCAGCGCCGAGCGCGCAACGATCCGCTCGCGCAGCTCGTCGTTCTGGACCAGCGCGGCGGCGAAGCGCGTCTCCACCAGCCCCGGCGCGATCGCGTTCACGCGCACGTGAAGGCCGCCCACCTCCTGGGCCAGCGTCTGGGTCATGGAGATGACCGCCGCCTTGGTCATCCCGTAGACGCCTTGCATGGGCGCGGCGCGGATCCCGGCGATGCTGGTGACGTTGACGATCGCCGCCGGCGCGTTGCGAGAGGTGGCGTGGCGGACGAGCTCGCGGGAGGTGAAGAAGTAGCCCTTCACGTTCACCTCGAACGTCTTGTCCCAGGCGGCGTCCTCCACGTCGCGGAGCGGGCCGAAGTACGGGTTGGTGGCGGCGTTGTTGACCAGCACGTCCACCTTGCCGAAGCGCTTCACCGCCGCCGCGAAGAGCGCCGCCACGTCCTCGGCCTTGCCGGTGTGCGTGGGGACGGCGAGCACCTCGGCGCCCACGGCCTTCAGCTTCGCCGCTGTTGCCTCCAGCGCCTCCGCCTTTCGCGCGGCGAGCACCAGCTTGGCGCCCGCTTTAGCGAAGCGCAGCGCGATCGCCTCGCCGATGCCCCGGCTGGCCCCGGTCACCACCGCCACCTTGTCCTTCAGCTCGAGCGTCATGTGGGGCCGCGTTCTAACGCACGCGTTGCAGATCCACGAAACCGCGCCGGTGGGCTAAATGCCTGGCATGGACTTTCAGCTCCCCAAGCGCGTGGCCCCGTTGCTCCCGCGCGTCCGCGCGCTCGTCGACCGGGAGGTGATTCCCCTGGAGCGGCAGCTGGCCGGCGGACGCTTCACCGAGCTGCTCCCCCACCTGGGGGCGATCCGCGCCAAGGTGAAGCAGGAGGGGCTGTGGGCGCCGCCGCTGCCCGAGGAGCTGGGCGGGATGGGGCTGACGCTGCTGGAGTTCGCCTTCCTCTCCCAGGAGCTGGGGCGCTCGCCGCTGGGGCACTACTGCTTCAACTGCCAGGCGCCGGACATCGGCAACATGGAGGTGCTCCACAAGTTCGGCACGAAGGAGCAGCAGGAGCGCTGGCTGCGCCCGCTGGTGGCGGGGGAGATCCGCAGCTGCTTCTCCATGACCGAGCCGGACCGCGCCGGCTCCAACCCCGTCTGGCTGGACACCACCGCGAAGAAGGTGGGCGCGGACTACGTGATTGACGGGCGCAAGTGGTTCACCTCCGCCGCGGACGGCGCCGCGTTCGCGATCGTGATGGCGGTGACGGAGGCGGACGGCCCGCCGCACGCACGCGCCTCGCAGATCCTCGTCCCCACCGGGACGCCGGGCTTCAAGCTCGTCCGCAACATCCCGGTGATGGGCGAGCCGGGGGACGACTACGCGAGCCACGCCGAGGTCACCTACGAGGGCTGCCGGGTGCCCCAGGCCAACCGGATCGGCGAGGAGGGGGCGGGCTTCCTGATCGCCCAGGAGCGGCTCGGACCGGGCCGTATCCACCACTGCATGCGCTGGCTGGGGATCTGCGAGCGCGCGTTCGACCTGATGGCCTCGCGCGCGGTGGCGCGGGAGCTCTCCCCCGGCCGGCCGCTGGGGACGCGGCACGTGCTGCAGACCTGGCTCGCCGAGCAGCGCGCGGAGATCAACGCCGCCCGGCTGATGGTGCTGCAGGCCGCCTGGAAGATCGATCAGGAGGGCACCTTCGCCGCGCGCGAGGAGATCTCCTTGATCAAGTTCTTCGTGGCCGGAGTGCTGCAGCGCACCCTGGACCGGGCGATCCAGGTCCACGGCGCGTTGGGGATGACGGACGAGACGCCGCTGGCCTACTGGTACCGGCACGAGCGCGCGGCCCGCATCTACGACGGCCCGGACGAGGTGCACCAGAGCTCGGTGGGCAAGAAGATCCTCGAGCGCTACGGGATGAAGCGGGAGTCGCCGCGATGAGCGAGCGTGCGCTCGATCAGAGCCGCCCGGTCCGCAAGGGTGACGAGCTGGACCTGGAGAAGCTGGCGCCCTACCTGCGCGCCCACCTGCCGGGCGCGGACGGCCCTCTCTCGGTGGAGCAGTTCCCGCGCGGCCACTCCAACCTCACCTACCTGCTCAAGCTGGGCGAGCGCGAGGTGGTGCTGCGGCGGCCGCCGCCGGGCGCGAAGGAGATCAAGGCCGGGCACGACATGGGGCGCGAATACCGGATGCTCTCGCGCCTGTTGCCGGTGTACCCGCGCGTGCCGAGGCCGCTGCTCTTCTGCGACGAGGCGGCCTCTCCGCTGGGCGTGCCGTTCTACGTGATGGAGCGGGTGCGCGGGGTGATCCTGCGCACCAAGCCGCCGGAGGGGATCCCCCTCACGCCGGAGGTGATGCGGCAGGTCTCCGAGGGCGCCGTGGACAACCTGGTGGCGCTGCACGCGGTGGACTACGCCGCGGCCGGGCTCGGAGATCTCGGCAAGCCGCAGGGCTACGTGGCGCGGCAGGTGAGCGGCTGGACCGAGCGCTACAAGAAGGCGAAGACGGACGACCTGCCGCAGATGGATCAGGTGATGGGCTGGCTCGCCGAGCACCTCCCGCCCGAGGGCGGCGCGGCGGTCATCCACAACGACTACAAGTACGACAACCTGGTGCTGGATCCGGCCTCGCTCGGGACCGTGCGGGCGGTGCTCGACTGGGAGCTCGCCACGCTGGGAGACCCGCTGGCGGATCTGGGCAGCACGCTCGCCTACTGGATCGACACGGACGATCCGGAGGAGCTGGTGGTGATCGGCCTGGGGCTGACCACGCTCCCTGGCAACCTGAACCGCGAGGGCGTGCTCCAGCGCTACGCGCAGGGCAGCGGAAGGGACGTCTCCAGCATCCTGTTCCACTTCGTCAATTCGACCTTCAAGGTCGCGGTGATCGCCCAGCAGCTCTACTACCGCTACAAGCAGGGGTTCACGCAGGACGAGCGCTTCGGGATGATGCTCCTGGGCGTTCAGCTCCTGGCGAAGCAGGCCGCGCGGGCGATCGAGCTGCAGCGGATCTGGCGGCTCGGCTGACTAGCCGGTGGAGGCCGGGGCGAGCCGCTCCACCCGCCGCAGCTCGGGGAAGAGCAGGGACCAGAGCCCCACCACCGCCACCGTCCCCAGGCCCCCGAGCACCACCGCGCGCACCGCGCCCAGCCAGGCCGCGGTGACGCCGGACTCGAACTCGCCCAGCTCGTTGCTGGCGCCGATGAACATCATGTTCACCGCGCTCACCCGGCCGCGCATGGGGGCCGGCGTGTCGATCTGCTCGAGCGTGAGTCGCACCACCACGCTCACCATGTCGGTGGCGCCCATCACCACCAGCATTCCAAGCGACAGGACGAAGCTCTCCGAGACGCCGAACACCACGGTGGCCACGCCAAAGAGCGCCACGCACCAGAGCATGGTGGCCCCGGCGCGCCGCTCCAGCGGGTGGTGCGCCACCCAGAACGCCATGGCGCCCGCGCCCACCGCTGGCGCGCTCCGCAAGAGGCCCAGCCCCCACGGGCCGGTGTGCAGCACGTCCCGCGCGTAGATGGGCAAGAGCGCCACCGCGCCGCCCAGCAGCACCGCGAAGAGGTCGAGCGACATCGAGCCGAGCAACAGCCGCCGCTGGAGCACGAAGCGGAAGCCGGCGAGCACCGTCTCCCAGGAGATGCCCTTGGCCTCGCTGCGCCCGGTGCGCACGGCGATCCGCAGGCCGAAGAGCGCCGCGGCCACGCTCGCCGCGGCGGAGCTCACGTAGACCACGCCGGCGTGGTTGAAGGCCGCGTAGAGCAGCCCGCCCACCGCCGGCCCCACCAGCACCGCGACCTGGCGGGCGGACGAGGCCCAGGCGATCGCGTTGGGGAAGTGCTCCACCGGGACCAGGTGCGGGGTGAGGGCGGAGGCGGCGGGGGCGGAGAAGGCGCGGGTGGCGCCGAGCACCGCCAGCGCGGCGTAGATGGGCCAGGGCGAGCGCCAGGGCCCGAACGCGTAGGTGGCCAGGGCCGCCGAGCAGAGCGCCTGCACCGCGTAGCAGGTGACGAGCACTCCGCGCCGGTCGAACCGGTCCGCCACGTGCCCGCCTGGGATGGCGCAGAGGATGAAGGGGACGAACTGCGCCAGGCCGACCAGCCCGAGATCCAGCGCGCGGTCGGTGAGCGCGTAGACCTGCCAGCCCACCGCCACGCCCTGCATCTGCTGGCCGAGGATCGAGCAGAGGCGGGCCCACTGGTAGATGCGGAAGTCCCGGTGGGCCAGCGCGCTCACGAAGGACCTCTCCTAACCGCGCCAGGGACATGCGTCCAATGTCCGGTGGTGGAAAGCGGCCCGGCGGGCTAGAAACGCGCGCCACACAGCAGCAGAGGGGGTCTCACACATGGCTCGTTCGTTCGCACGCGCGGCGGTGGTGATGGCGGCCGCGCTCCTGTCGGTAGGGCAGCTCTCCTGCATCGGCGCTTCGGACGTGTACCTGGTAGGCCAGGTCTATGACGGCGCCACCGGCGAGCGGCTCACCAGCTACCAGATGACCGTCTACTACCGGGACCAGAAGATCGTGGCCCAGGTGCAGAGCGACAATGGCCGCTTCGTGGTGCCCAGGCTGCCCGTGTTCCAGGACTACACGGTGGAGATCACCGCGTCCGGCTACCGGCCGTTCCGCTCGCACAACCCCATGTTCAACGTGCCCAACCCCGGCTCCTCGCTGGAGTCCGCGCAGGGCAGCCAGACCTTCTACTTCGACGCGTACCTCTTCCCGAGCGCGCTCGCCTCGCCGGCGCTGACGCTCACCGTCCGCAAGGGCACCTCCACCGGTGACCCGGCCGCCGGCAAGGTCCGCATCCGCCCCGCCTCGCTCTCCAACATCGCGGACACCACCAGCGAGCTCCCCTCCGGCGTGGGGACCCAGCTGTGGCTCAACGACGAGGACCTCCAGGCCAAGCCGATCGCCAAGGACTTCACCGGCGGGACCATCACCATCGCCGCGGGCGAGCTGATCTACGGCGTGCGCTACCAGGTGAACGTGTACGAGGTTGCGGGCTACCAGCCGCTCGAGGCCACGTTCGTCTCCGGGACGGATGGCTCGCGCACGCTGGTGGTGACGGAGGAGACGCTGGATCCGCTCTCCGTCCTCCGCTCCACCATCGCCACGTGCAAGGGCCCCACCACCCCCACGGACACGCTCGCCGCGGTGGTCTCGTTCGAGTTCAACCTGGACATCGAGCTCTCGCCCACCACGCTGGCCGGCGGCTGGGCCGAGCAGGTGGACAACGCCTTCACCATCAGCTCGCCGGACACGGGCAACCTCGGCACCCGCAACATCCTCGCGCTCAACGCCTCCAGCAGCGCGCAGGAGCGCGGCACCAGCCTGTCCGTCTCCGGCAAGACGCTCACGTTCAGCTGGAACCCGAACGTGGGGCTCTCCTCCAAGGACGCCGCGGATCCGATCATGGCGATCTGGAGCCTGGGGAGCGTCCAGGTGCAGCCGGTGGGGCGCAACCAGCCCCGCACCCTGCAGAGCCTGGTGCCCAGCGCGTTCTCCATCAGCTGCGGCAGCTAGCCCTAAGGGTAGATCGCCCCGCTCGTCCCTCTGGAGCGGTTGCGGAATGGGAGGGCGACGCCGCTGTTGTGGGCGTCGCCTCCAGACCCTAGGATTTGCGGCCTTTTCGTGCCGAACACAGAGGGGACATGAACACCGACATCCGCGCGCTCAACGAACGGGTCCAGGCCGAGAGCGCCTTCGTGGAGACCTTGAACCACGAGGTCCAGAAGGTGATCGTCGGCCAGAAGTACATGATCGAGCGGGTGCTGATCGGCCTGCTCTGCAACGGCCACGTGCTGCTGGAGGGCGTGCCCGGCCTGGCCAAGACGCTGACGGTGCGCACCTTCGCGGACTGCATCAGCGCCACCTTCCAGCGGATCCAGTTCACCCCGGACCTGCTGCCGGCGGATCTCGTCGGCACCATGATCTACAACCAGCAGACCGCGGCCTTCACGGTGCGCAAGGGGCCGGTCTTCGGGAACGTGATCCTCGCGGACGAGATCAACCGCGCGCCCGCCAAGGTCCAGTCCGCGCTGCTGGAGGCCATGCAGGAGCGCCAGGTCACCATCGGCGACCAGAGCTTCAACCTCCCCAACCCGTTCCTCGTCCTCGCCACGCAGAACCCGATCGAGCAGGAGGGCACGTATCCCTTGCCCGAAGCGCAGGTGGACCGCTTCATGCTCAAGGTGAAGGTGGGCTACCCAACGCGGGAGGACGAGAAGGTGATCATGGACCGGATGTCCGGGGATCGCCCTCCGCGCGCGCAGAAGGTGATCTCCCCGGACCACGTGGCGCGCGCCCGCGCCATGGTCCACGAGATCTACGTGGACGAGAAGGTCAAGGACTACATCCTCAACATCGTCTTCGCCACGCGCGAGCCGGCCAAGTACGGGCTCAAGGAGCTGGCGGACTACCTCGAGTACGGCGCCAGCCCGCGCGCCACCATCTACCTGAACCTCGCGGCGCGCGCGCACGCCTTCCTGCGCCACCGCGGCTTCGTCACCCCTGAGGACGTGAAGGCGATCGCCTTCGACGTGCTCCGCCACCGCGTCTCGCTCACCTACGAGGCCGAGGCCGAAGAGCTCACCAGCGAGAAGATCATCCAGCGGATCTTCGACCGCATCGAGGTCCCGTAGAGGAAGCGCCGACGTGCTGCCCAAGGAGCTGCTCCGGCGGTTGCGCAAGCTGGAGATCACCACCCGGAAGGTCGTCTCCGACATGCTGGCGGGGCAGTACCACTCCGTCTTCAAGGGCCGGGGCATGGCCTTCTCGGAGGTGCGCCAGTACCAGCCCGGGGACGAGATCCGGATCATCGACTGGAACGTGACGGCCCGCATGAACGAGGCCTACGTGAAGGTCTTCACCGAGGAGCGCGAGCTCACGGTGATGCTCCTGGTGGACGTCTCCGCGTCCAAGGACTTCGGCACCAAGGGGCGCACCAAGGCGGAGCTCGCCGCGGAGATCGCCGCGCAGATCGCCTTCTCCGCCATCGCCAACAACGACCGGGTGGGGCTGATCCTCTTCTCGGACCGGATCGAGAAGGTCATCCCCCCCAAGAAGGGGCGCAAGCACGTGATGCGGGTGATCACCGACATCCTCACGGTGACGCCGCAGGGGCGGGGGACGGATCTCTCCGCTGGGCTGACCTACCTCTCGCAGATCGCCAAGCGGAAGGCAGTCACGTTCCTGATCTCCGACTTCCTCGCCCAGGGGTACGAGAAGTCCCTTCGGATCGTTGGGCGCAAGCACGACCTGATCCCCGTGGTGGTCTCCGATCCCGCCGAGGAGCAGTTCCCGCGGCTGGGCCTGGTGGAGCTGGAAGACCCCGAGACCGGCGAGCGGCTCCTGGTGGACTCCGCGGATCCCTTCGTGCGCGGCGAGTACGCGCGGGTGATGCAGCGCACGAAGGAGGAGCGGCGCAAGCTCTTCAAGAAGCTGGAGCTGGACGTGCTGGAGCTCAAGGCGGGCGAGGAGCACGGCAGCGCGCTGGCCCGCTTCTTCCGGATGCGCGCCCGGAGGATGGCGGCGTGAGGGGCCTGCCGCTCGCCCTTGCGCTGTGTTGCGCGGCCTCCGCGTACGCCGCGGCGCCGGATGGGGGCTCGGTGGCGCCGCCCCTGGCGATCAACACGCGCGCGGTGCCGGACAAGGTCCAGCTCGGCGAGCCGTTCGAGTACGAGATCGTGATCACCCACGAGAAGGGCCAGCTCTACGAGCTGCGCTCGCCCGGGGAGATGACCGACTTCGAATTGATCAGCCAGGCGCGCAGCCGGCAGGACGGCAAGGACAGCGCCACCACCACCTTCCGCCTCAAGCTCTCCGGCTTCGTGCTCGGGGAGAAGCAGCTGCCCACGCTCACCTTCGACATCGACGAGCCGGACCGCCACGGCGAGGTGAAGGTGCGCGGGCCAGACGTGGAGATCCTGGGCACGCTCCCCGAGGACGCCGAGCAGAAGGGCGAGCCGCTGTACGGGATCAAGCCGCTGGAGGAGGTGCCGGTGCGCAGCTGGCGGCTGCTCGCGTGGCTGGCCGGGGTGCTCGCCGCGGGCGCGCTCGGCTACGCGCTCTACCGGCTCTGGAAGCGGCCCCGCGCCGCGCTCGCCCCGCCGGCGGCGCCCCCCAAGCCGCTCCACCAGCGCACGCTGGAGGCGCTCGAGGCGCTGCGCGCGGAGGATCTGCCGGGGCAGGGGCGCGTGCGCGAGTACTACTTCCGCCTCTCGGAGATCGTCCGCGGCTACGTGGGCGAGCAGTTCCACTTCGAGGCGCTCGAATCCACGTCCAGCGAGCTCGTCGAAGCGCTGGGCCGGCTCAACGCGCCGGGCCTGCCCCTCAAGGAGCTGGTGGAGTTCATCCACGAGTCCGACCTCGCCAAGTTCGCCCGCGCGCCGCTCGGCCCGGAGGACTGCCGCCGCGCGCTCGAGCTGGCCTACCGCCTCGTCAACGACACCACGAATGCCAGCCAACCTCGCGTTCCATAACCCCCAGGCGCTCTGGCTCCTGCTGGTGGTGCCGGTGCTGGTGGGCTGGGCCGTGCTCGAGCGGCGCACCCGCGCGGTGCTCCGCTTCCCGGCCACGGCGGTCTTCGTGCACGGCCGCCGGGGCTTCCGGCCGTACCTGCTGCCGCTCTTGCCGCTCCTGCGGATCGCCGCGGCGGTGCTGGCGGTGATCGCCCTGGCGCGGCCGCAGGTGCAGGACGCGCGGATGCGCAACCTCTCCGTGGAGGGAATTGACATCCTGCTCGCGCTGGACCTCTCCACCTCCATGGAGGCGGGCGACTTCCGCCCGAACAACCGCCTCCACGTGGCCAAGGAGGTGCTCACCGAGTTCCTCGATCAGCGCGTGAACGACCGGATCGGCCTCGTGGTCTTCTCCGGCGCGGCGTACACGCAGGCGCCGCTCACCCTGGACTACGGCGTGCTCAAGGAGGTGGTGCGGCAGCTGCGCACCCGCGTGCTGGAGGACGGCACGGCGATCGGCGACGCGATCGCCACCTCGCTCAACCGGCTGCGCGACTCGGACGCCAAGAGCCGGGTGGTCATCCTGATCACGGACGGAGACAACAACGCCGGGAAGATCTCTCCGCTGGACGCCGCCGCCATGGGCAAGGCGCTGAAGATCCCCGTCTTCACCATCCTCGTCGGCAAGGGGGGCAAGGTCCCGTTCCCCGCGGGGCAGGACTTCTTCGGCAACACCGCCTGGCGGGAGATGGAGATCCCCATCAACCCCGAGCTGCTCAAGGACATCGCCGCCACCACGGGTGGTGAGTACTACCGCGCCACGGACCGCGCCCAGCTCTCGGAAGGCCTCAAGAAGATCCTCGACAAGATGGAGCGCTCCAAGCTGCTCGAGGGCGGGGCGATGGCGAACTACCGCGAGTACTTCCATCCCTTCTTGCTGCTCGCCTTCGTCGCCGCCGCGCTGGAGCTGCTCTTGCGCGCCACGCTCCTGCGGGTGTTCCCATGAACGCCTGGCGCTTCGAGCTGCTCGGGTACCCGGTGGGGCTGGCCCAGCCGCTCTACCTGGCCCTGGCGCTGGTGGCGCTCGCGCTCGCGGGAGCGGCGGTGATGCTCTCCCTGCACCGGCGCGCGCGGGTGCAGGCGCTGCTGGCGGCCCGCTTCGCGGAGCGGCTGGCGCCCGGCGCCTCGGTGGCGCGGCCCCTGGTGAAGGGGCTGCTCTCCAGCTTCGGCCTGTTCTTCTTCGCGCTGGCGCTGGCGCAGCCGCAGTGCGGGAGCGCCAGCGAGCTGGCCAAGCGCCGCGGGATCGACGTCGTCGTCGCGCTGGACGCCTCCAAGTCCATGCTCGCCCGGGACGTGCAGCCGGACCGGCTGGAGCGCGCCAAGCTGGAGCTGATGACCCTCCTGGACGAGCTCAAGGGCGACCGGGTGGGGATCGTGGTCTTCGCCGGGGACGCCTTCATCCAGTGCCCGCTCACGTCCGACTACGCGGCCGCGAAGATGTTCCTGCGCGCGGTGGATCCGGACCAGATGCAGCAGGGCGGGACCAACATCGGCGCGGCGCTGCAGCTCTCCAAGCAGGTGCTGGACAGCGCCCAGCGGGGCGCCGCGGACCGGGTGGTGGTGCTGCTCTCGGACGGCGAGGACCTGGGCGGCGAGGCGACCGAGGCGGCCGAGGCGCTCAAGGACGCGGGCATCCGCGTGCTCGCGGTGGGGATCGGCTCGGAGCAGGGCGAGCCCATCCCCCTGGTGAGCAAGCGCGGCGAGGTGGTGGGCTACAAGAAGGACGAGCGCGGGGAGACCGTGCTCACCCGGCTGGATTCCGCGGGCTTGAGCAAGATCGCCCAGACCACCGACGGCGAGTTCTTCTACCAGCCGCGCGCGGTGGCCATGGGCGAAGTGGTGAAGCGGATAGATCAACTCCAGAAGAGCGAGCTGGAGAGCCGCCTCACCGTCCGCTACGACGAGCGCTACCAGGTGTTCGCGGTGCCCGGCTTCCTCCTCCTGGTGGCGGGGATGCTCATTCGCCCCTCGCGCCGCCGGGTGCCGCCCCCGCCGTCCCCCGCGGCGGGGCCGGGGCAGGGCGCCCGCGGCATCGCCAAGGTTGCCGTCTCCGCCATCGTCGCCCTGAGCCTGCTCTCCGCGCGGCCCGCCTACTCGCTGGGGCCCTTCGAGAAGAACCACGACAAGGTGGAGGAGGGGCGCCAGGCCTACGAGGACGGGCGCTTCGAGGACGCGCTCAAGGCGTTCGACGCCGCAAAGCAGGAGCTGCCCACCTCTTCCCAGGTGGAGTTCAACCGCGGCAACGCGCTCTACCAGCTGGGCCGGTACGACGAGGCGGCCGCGGCGTACCAGAAGGTGCTGGAGGGGGACCGCGCGTCGCTGCGGCAGAAGGACTACTACAACCTCGGCAACACGCTGGCACAGCTGCAGAAGGACAAGGAGGCGATCAACGCCTACCGCAAGGCGCTCCTGCTGGACCCCAAGGACCGCGAGGCGCGCCACAACCTGGAGGTGCTGCTGCGCAAGGTTCCGCCGCCCCCGCAGCCCTCTCCGGATGGGGGCACGGATGGCGGCCGGGGAGATGGCGGGCAGGACGGGGGCGCGGGAGACGGCGGCCGGGATGGCGGCCGGGACGGCGGGAGCGACGCGGGCTCGGGTGACGGCGGCGCGGACGGCGGCGGAGACGGAGGCAGCAAGGGGCAGGGCGGCAGCGACGGCGGCCGCGGCGATGGCGGCAGCGACGGCGGCCAGGGCCAGGGCAAGCCGGAGCAGCAGGATGGCGGGCAGCGGCCGGATCGCGATCGAGCGGACGGAGGGGAAGGGAGCGGCCAGCCAGACGCGGGCGAGGAGCAGCCGCAAGGGCGTGACGGGGGCGAGGCGTTCGAAGGTCGCCTCTCCAAGGACGAGGCCGAGAAACTCTTGGATTCGATGAAGCAGAACGAAAAGAATCTGCAGCTCTGGCGGTTCCAGCAGAAGAAGAAGAGGAAGCCGGATGAGAAGGACTGGTAGAGGGCGCCCCGCGCGCTGGCCGCTGAAGGCGGCCCTGCTGGCGCTGACCTTCGCCGGCACCGCCTTCGCGGAGGTGGAGTTCTACCAGACGGTGGATCACCCCGAGGTCGGCCTCGAGGACACCTTCCGGCTCACCATCGTCGTCTCGGACGCGCCGGACGGCGCCCAGCTCAAGTTCCCGGCCTCGGGAGATCTGGAGGTCCTCTCCACTTCGCAGAGCACCCAGGCCAGCTACCACCTGGGGGGCGGCGGCTCGGGGGTCATCCAGCGCGTGCAGAAGTACGTGCGGGTGATGCGGGCCACGCGGGTGGGGACGATCAACATCCCGCCGGCCACCCTCACCACCTCCAACAAGACCTACCGCACCGAGTCCATCCAGCTGACGGTGAAGAAGGGCCGGCTGCACGACTCCCAGGCGCAGCGCCCGCTCCCGGATCCCTTCCGCAACTTCCCCTTCCCGAGCCTGCCGGATCCCTTCGCGGGCCAGGGCGGAGACGAGGACGAGGACGCCGCGCCGGACATCGACATTCCGCGCTCGGACTCGGACCTCTTCCTGCGCGCCACCGTGGACAAGCAGGACCTCTTCGTGGGCGAGCAGACCACGCTGTCGCTCTACATCTTCTCCCGGGTGGATCTCTCCTCGGTGGATCAGGTCTCCATGCCCAAGCTGGACGGGTTCTGGAGCGAGGACGTGGAGAGCCCCAACCAGCTCTCAGGCGAACAGAAGATCATCAACGGCGTCCCCTACCGCGCCTACCTGCTCAAGCGCCGGGCGCTCTTCCCGGTGAAGGCGGGCAAGCTCACCATCAACTCCGCCGAGGCGGACATCACCACCGGCTTCCTCTTCGCCGGTCACCGCGTCCACCGGAAGAGCAACGAGCTGACCCTGCGCGTCCGGCCGCTCCCCCCTGGCGCTCCGGGCCCGGTCTCCAACGCCAGCGTGGGCGAGTGGCGCCTGTCCACCGAGGTGAGCCAGACCCAGACGGAGCTTGGGCAGCCGGTGACGGTGCGGGTGAGCCTGGAAGGGCGCGGCAACTTGAAGAACTCCACGCTGCCTCCGCTCACCGGTCCCGCGGCGCTGAAGATCTACGATCCCACGACCTCCGACCGCCCCACGGTCACCCGCGGGAAGATCGGCGGCCGGCGGACGCAGGAGTACCTGGTGATGGCGCAGCAGACCGGCACCTTCACGCTGCCGGCGCTCTCGCTCCACTACTTCAACCCGGAGGCGCAGAAGTACGAGACCACCCGCACGGACCCCATCACCCTGACCGTGGTCCCCGGCGCGGGCGGCACCACCGCGCTCTCCAAGGCGGGCCCCGCGGTGGCCAACGAAGGCGCGCCCAAGAACGTGCTCGCCGCCGGGGGGCTGCGCGCGCTGCGCCACCAGGCCTCGTTCGAAGAGAAGGCGGCCCCCGCCTGGCGCCGCCCCTTCTTCCTCCCCGCGCTGCTCTCCCCGGTGGGGCTGTGGCTGGCGCTGGGGATCGCCGGGCTGGTGCGCAGCCGGCTCTCCCACGAGGACGATGCCAGCAAGAAGTCCAAGCAGGCCCGCGAGGCGCGCCGGCGCCTGGCTGGGGCCGAGAAGCTCAAGGAGCGCGGCGCCGCGGACGCGTTCTACGGAGAAGTGGAGAAGGCGCTGCTCCAGTTCCTCGAGGCCAAGCTGGGGATCCCCGTGGGCGGCCTGCGGCGCGAGGACCTCTCCGAGCGGCTGCGCGCGGCCGGCGTGCCCGCGGAGCAGCAGCAGCGCGTGGTGAGCGTCCTGGATGACTGCGACGTGGGCCGGTTCGCGCCCGGCGCCGCCGGCCCCGAGGCGCGGGACCGCGCGCTGGACGCGGCCGCCGCGGCGATGGAGGCCTGGGGCCCCCGATGATCGCCGCGTTCGCCCTCTCCCTGGTGCTCGCCCAGGGCTACTTCACGCCGGACGAGGCGCAGACGCTCTTCGCCCAGGCGAACGAGGCCTACTACCGCGAGGACTACGCCGCCGCCGAGCAGGGGTACCAGAAGCTGCTCCAGCGCGGGTTCGACGGGCCGGACGTCCTCTACAACCTGGGCACCGCCTACCTCGCGCAGGGCAAGCTGGGGGAGGCGGTGCTGCAGCTCGAGCGCGCCCGCGCCGCGGGAGGCCGCTCCGAAGACGTGGAGGCCAACCTCGCGCTCGCCCGCTCCAAGCAGATTGATCAAGTGGTGGGCGCGCAGGCCGCGGATCCCTTCGTCCGCCGGCTCGCGCTCGCCACTTCGGACGGCGTGGCCGCGGCCTGCTTCCTGGTGGCGTGGGTGGTGGGGTTCCTCGCCCTCTGCGCGCGCCGGCTGATCCCGTCCCGCCGCGGGTTGGCCACCGCCGCGGCCGCGGCCTGCTTCGCCCTGGCGGTGCCGTCCGGCGCGGTGCTCGCGGCGCACGTCTACGTTCGGGAGACGCTCGAGGAGGCGGTGGTGCTGGCGCAGACGCTGGCGGCCCGCGAGCTGCCTAAAGACACCGCGAAGATCTCCTTCGAGGTCCACGCCGGCCTCAAGGTCCGGCTGCTGGAGTCCTCCGGCCGCTTCGTGAAGATCCGCCTACCCAACGGCCTCGAAGGCTGGGCAGAGCGCGAAGGAGTGGCGGGCATATGATCGAGCTCAAGGACGCCAGCAAGATCTACAAGCGCGGCAAGACGGAGGTGCGCGCGCTCGCGGTCAAGTCGCTGGTGGTGCCGCGCGGGCAGTTCCTCTCCGTGATGGGCCCCTCCGGCTCCGGGAAGAGCACGCTGCTCAACCTGCTCGGGGCGCTGGACGTGCCCACCGCGGGCTCGATCACCATCGAAGGGAAGGAGATCTCCAAGCTCTCGGACGCGGAGCTCTCCGCGTTCCGGCGGGACCGGCTGGGCTTCATCTTCCAGTTCTTCAACCTGCTGCCCACGCTCACCGCGCTGGAGAACGTGCTGCTGCCTGGCTTGCTCGCGCGCCGCAGCCGCGCCGAGCTGGAGCCCAAGGCCGCCGCGCTGATGGAGACGGTGGGGCTGCGCGGCCGGCACCACCACCGGCCGGACGAGCTCTCCGGCGGAGAGATGCAGCGCGTGGCGGTGGCGCGGGCGCTGCTCACCGAGCCGGCGCTGCTCCTGGCGGACGAGCCCACCGGGAACCTGGACTCGCGCACCGGCGCCGAGGTCCTCCGGCTGATCCGCGAGGCCACCCGGGAGCGGAACCTCACCGTGGTGATGGTGACGCATGACCCCAAGGCTGCAGCCGTGGGGGATCGGATCGTCCGCCTCGCGGACGGGGCGATCGTGGGCGACGAGCAGGTGCAGGGCGCTGCCGCCTAGAGACAGCCGCTAGTTCCGGCTGCCGGTGAGCCGGCGCTCCATCAGCTCGCCGCTCTGGCGCGAGCCCTCGAAGCTGACCGCGGAGCCGGTGGGGTTGACGCCCTCGGTGATGAACTTGAGGACCTCCGGCGCGACCTCGCCGAAGTCTCCCAGGTTCCCGGTGCCGGCGAGGACGTCGAACACCAGGCGCTCCACCACGCCGGAGATGGCGCGCGCGGCCACGCGCGCGTCCATCGCGCGGATGACGCCGCGGGTCTGCAGCGAGACGATCATGTCCATGGTGAAGTCGTCGATCCGGGCGCCGAGCGTGCGCAGCCACTCGCCCACCGGGCCCATGGCGCGCTCCTCGCGCAGGTAGAGCAGGGCGATGCCCGGCTGCTCCAGCAACAGCTTCACCAGGTCCTGCTCCAGGCCGCGGCACAGGGCGCGCGCCTCGTCCACGGACTTGGCCGCGTTCAGCGCGTCCCGGCAGCGCTCCAGCCGCTGCATCAGGGGCCCCATCAGCTTCTCCACGAGGTGGCGGAAGAGCTCCTCCTTGTCCGTGAAGTACAGGTAGTAGGTGCCGCGCGCGATGTCCGCCTCGGCGACGATCTGCTCGACGCTGGTGAACGCGTAGCCCTGCTTGAGGAACAGCTCGAGCGCAGAGCGCTCCAGCGCGGTACGTTTCTGAGCCTTGTTCTCTTCTCGCTTGCCCATTTGTATGTCCAATTGCGCGTGAGCCGCACATTGTGCGGTGACACCAGTGTCACCTGGAACGATTCGAGATGACAACATTGTCACTTCGGCGTGCCAGGTACTGCAGCTCGTCAGAATTGACCCCTCTGTTCGAGCCCTACTTCCCGGACAAGTGACCCCGAAAAATGATGCACCTGCTCCGTCTCATCTCGTTGCGACACCTGTTCTGGGCCCCGCTCCGGACCGGGCTGACCATCGTCGGAGTTGCCGTTGGCGTCGGGACGATGGTGGGCGTCACCTCCATCAACCGCGCGGTCCTGCAGGCATTTCGGTCAACCGTGGACACGATCGCGGGCAAGGCCGACCTCTCGGTCGCCGCCACCGCCGCCGGGTTCGATGACGGGCTCGTCGACAAGATCAAGGCGGTGCCCGGGGTGGCGCACGCGTCAGCCGGGCTGACCGCCATCGCCCCCGTGGTGGGGGTGGCCGGGGACAGCCTCTTCGTCATGGGCGTGGACCTCCTGGACGATGGCCACTTCCGCACCTACGAAGGCGTGGACCGGGACATCGGCTCGCTCGCGGACGATCTCGAGTTCCTCAACTCCACGGACCGGCTGCTGCTCTCGGAGCGCTTCGCCCGCGAGCACGGCCTGAAGACGGGCAGCGTGATCGCCCTGCTCACCCCCAGCGGCGCGCAGGACTTCACCGTGCACGCGCTGATCAAGGAGTCCGGCGCGGTGAAGGCGTTCGGCGGCTCGGTGGCGGTGATGTACCTGGGCTCCGCGCAGGCGGCCTTCGGGCGCGGCCGCAACGTGGACCGCGTGGACGTGGCGCTGGCGACTGGCGCGCTGTTGCCTGAAGTGAAGGCGCGGCTCTCCGCCGAGCTCGGCCCCACCTTCGAGGTGGAGCGCCCCTCCCGCCGCGGCGGCAGCGTGGAGAAGATGATGCGCAGCTTCCAGATGGGGCTGAACCTGGGCAGCGGGGTGGCGCTGCTGGTGGGCGTCTTCCTCGTCTACAACACGGTGGCGATCGGCGTGGTGCAGCGGCGCCGGGAGATCGGCACCCTGCGCGCGCTCGGCGGCACGCGGCTGCGGATCCGGGCCCTCTTCACGCTCGAGGCGCTGGTGCTGGGCGGCTTCGGCACCGCGGTGGGCCTGCCGCTGGGCTCGGTGGTGGCGCAGGGCGCCATCGCCACCGTCTCCAGCACCATGTCCTCGCTCTACGTGAACGTGAACGCCAAGGACATCCACGTGGGCGCGCTGGAGATCGCGCTCGGGGTGCTGCTGGGGCTGGGCGGCAGCGCCTTCGCCGCGCTGCGCCCCGCCATCCTCGCTTCTCGCGTGCACCCGGTGGAGGCGCTGCGCCGGGACATCGCCGCCGGCGCGGTGGGTGGGCAGCAGAGCCGCCTGCCCACCTACCTGGGGCTGGTGCTGGCCGCGCTGATCTACCCGCTGACCTTCCTGCCCCCGCCGGTGGAGAACCTGCCCGTGGGTGGCTACCTCTCCGTCTTCTGCACGCTGATGGCCGCCTCGCTGCTCTCGCCGCAGCTGCTGCGCGCGCTGCACCACGTCTACGCGCGGCCGGGCGAGAAGCTGCTGGGGATTGCCGGGCGGCTCGCCGCCGACAACTTCTCCCGCGCCCCCGGCCGCACCGCCGTCCCCGTCTCCGCGCTCGCGGTGGGCGTGGCCATGACGGTGTGCATCGGCGGGTTCGTCCACTCCTTCCAGACCAGCTCCCAGAAGTGGATCGACCAGTCGGTGCCGGCGGATCTCTTCATCACGTCTTCCGCCAAGGTGGCCGGCGTGCAGAACGTCCCGCTCCAGTCGCAGCTGGGGGACGCCTTCGTCGGCCTGCCGGGCGTGGAGTCCGTGGACCGGGTGCGGATCTTCCCGCATGACGTGCTCGGCCTGCGCGTCCTGATCATCTCCCTCACCCCGGAGATCTACTACCAGCGCGGCCGCCCCGAAGTGCTGGAGGGCCACCCGCCCACCCCGCAGGAGCGTGCCACCGGCGGCGTGACCATCTCCGAGAACCTGATGCGCCGGCGCAACCTGCACGCCGGCTCCACGTTCGAGATGTCCACGCCCACCGGTGTGCGGACCTACCGCGTGGACGCGGTGATCACCGACTACACCTCGGACCAGGGCACCATCTTCATGGACCGCGCCAACTTCGTGGCGCAGTTCCGCGACGAGCGCGTGGACACCTTCGAGCTCTACCTCAGCGATCTCTCCAAGGCGGAGGAGGTCCGCAAGACGATCACCGCCCGCTACGGCAAGCAGTACGATCTCTACGTCCTCACCAACGCGGAGCTGCGCACCGAGGCGCTCAACCTGATCGACGGCGCCTTCGCGGTGACCTACGCCATGGAGCTGGTGGCGGTGGTGCTCGCGCTGCTGGGGGTGATCAACACGCTGCTCGCCGCGGTGCTGGACCGGACGCGGGAGATTGGCCTCTTGCGCGCGGTGGGGGCGGGGCGCGGCCACGTCATCCGCCTCTTCACCGGCGAGGCCGCCTTCATCGGGCTCTCGGGCAGCCTGATCGGCGTGGCCGCGGGGTGGGTGATGGGGCTGACCCTGACCAAGGTCGTGGGGGGACAGGCCACCGGTTGGACCTTCCCCTACCTCTTCCCGGTCGCGCTCTCCCTGCAGATCTGCGCTGGGGCAGCGCTCTGCGCGATCGTCGCCGGGCTGTACCCTGCGCGGCGCGCTGCCGGGTTGGATGTGGTGGAGGCCCTGGCGTACGAGTAGGGCGCACCCGGGGAGGGCCGGCTATACTCCCGGGCCGTGACGGGCGGACCGGCAGAGGAGAAGTTCGAGATCCTCCTCGTGGAGGACGAGCCGGTCATCCGCGAGCTGGTCAAGAGCATGCTCAGCGACGGCGCGGTCTCCGTGGAGTGCGCGTCCAACGGCGCGGAGGGGCTCAAGCTCGCCAAGTCCCGCAGCTTCCGGTTGATCCTCCTGGACGTGGTGCTGCCGCAGCTGGATGGGATCAGCGTCTGCCGGATGCTCAAGAGCGATCCGGTGACCGCGAAGATCCCCCTCTACATGCTGACAGCGAAGGCGCGGAAGGCGGACGTGGACGCGGCCACCTCCGCCGGCGCGGACGGCTACATCCACAAGCCCTTCCGCGGCGCCGAGCTGATGGAGCTGGTGGAGCGCCTGCGGAAGAAGTGAGCCGGTTCCGCTGCTCTTGCTAGGGCAGGCGCGGGTGGAGGAACCGCGCCAGGGCGAAGAGGTCGTCCCAGTCCAGCTCGTCGAACTCGAGCGCCACGCCCTCCTGGTGCCAGCGGCGCACGCGGGCGGTGGTCACCACCTCGCGGTCTCCCGGCAGCGGGATCGCCAGCGTCACCCGCGACAGCGCGGCGGGCGGCTTGGCCTGCAGGAACAGCCCCGCCATCGAGAGGTCTCTCGCCTTCGCCAGGACCGCCCGGCCCTCGAGCAACACCTTCACCATGAAGTTCGCGTCCACCCGGGGGTGGAAGCGCTCCACGTCCTGCTGGGCTTCGGCGGATCCGGAAAGCATCGGCGGCCTCCTCGCTACAAGGTGGCCCAAGTCTGTATCAGCCGGACCGCCCCGCAACTTTTCGGACCGTCTCACCCGCCGGACGGCCCGAGCCGCGCGCCGGACGGGGGCTTGAAGACAACCGGCTGGAGTTCCTGCGCGCCGCTCCCGGCACGGCCGGTGAACTCACCCCCGGCACCTTTCGCAAGCCGGAGGCAGCCTTGGACTCGAATCACCGGATCTCCCAGACGTCCCTCACCCCCACCGTCTCCCGCCAGACCCCCCAGAACGAGTTCGGCGCCGTGCTGGCCCGGACGATCAGCGAAGTGGCCCGGGCCGGGACGGGGCTCTTGAGCGTGGTGGCCAACGGCAACCCCGTGGCCAGCGCCGCCATCTCCGGCATCACCACCACCGCCTCGGCCATCCAGACGGTGGGGCAGTCCCCGGGCGCTGGACGCACCGCCACCGGGCCGCTGGACGGCTCGCCCGTCACGGGCAGGGGAGAGCAGTGGGACCTGCTCGAGGCCCAGAAGCTCCTCAACTCGCAGAGCCAGAGCTTCAACCTCGCCTACATGCAGCTGCAGGACCAGATGCAGAAGGAGAGCCGCGAGTTCAACACGCTCACCAACATCATGAAGGTCCGCCACGACTCCGCGAAGGCGGCCATCAACAACATCCGCTGACCCATTCGAGACCGCCATGGCATTGCCGACCGTCACCGCCGTGGGCGCCGCCGCGCCCAGCGCAGCCCCCACCGACAAGCTCCGCTTCGCGGACGCGCTTCATCCCCGGGCTTCGGGCGCTCCGCCCAGCGAGGTGGCCCCCCGCCCCGTGCTCGGGGCGGCGCCGAGCGGCGCGCGGGCCGCGCGCGGCTGCACCGAGGCGAAGGTCGGCGGCGGCCAGGCCGCCCGGGCGCCCCAGGCCGTCCAGTTCGTGGACCGCGTGGCCAAGGCCCAGGCGCAGCTGGACTCGGTGCTCCGCCAAGCGGAGCGCGGCAAGACCTTCACCCCGGCCGAGCTGGTGGCCCTGCAGGCGAAGGTCTACCGCGCGAGCCAGGAGCTGGATCTGGCTGGCAAGGTCGTCGAGAAGGCCACCGGCGGCGTGAAGCAGATCCTCCAGACGCAGGTGTGAGGACGACAAGCCCATGACGCTCTCCAGGGTGGTTTCAATCTCGCTCGCGCTCCTCCTGCTGGCCGGGTGCAAGGCGCGCATCCAGCACGGGCTGGATGAGCGTCAGGCCAACGAGCTGCAGACGGTCCTGCTCGAGCGCGGGCTGGCTGCGCGGAAGGTCCCAGAGGAAGGAAAGAAGCCGACCTGGGCCATTGAGGTGGAGGACGAGCAGGCCGCGGACGCGGTGCGGATCCTGGCCGAGCTCGGCCTGCCGCGGCCCAAGGCGGACGGCTTCGGAGACGTCTTCGGCAAGGGCAGCCTGGTCCCCACCGCCACCGAGGAGCGCGCCCTCTACCAGCAGGCCCTCTCCGGCGAGCTGGCCCGGACGCTGGAGTCCATGGAGGGCGTCACCGGCGCGCGCGTCCACCTCGTCCTGCCGCCCCCCGCGCGCCCAGGTCAGCCCGGGGTGCCCGCCAAGGCGTCCGCCTTCCTGCGCGTCCGGCCCGGCGCGGCCGCCCGCGTGGGCCAGGCGCGCGAAGAGCTCAAGGCACTGGTGGCCGGGAGCGTGGAGGGGCTCTCCCCGGACGCGGTGACGCTCGTGGTGGACGAGGTCTCCAGCCAGGTGAGCCCTCAGCGCCCGGGCCCTTCGCAGGTGGATCGCCTGCGCGCGCTCGCGCTCGGCCTGGCTGGGACGGTGTCGCTCCTGGCCATGCTCATGGTCCTGCTGACGCTGCGGCTGCGGCACTACCGGCGCGCGCTGGAGAAGGCCCGCAGCGTGGCGCCTCCGCCCGCCAAGCCGCAGGTCTCGCCGTCGGCCACCCGGAAGGTCGCTTGAGCGCGCCGCGCCCTGCGGACGAAACCACGCGGCTTCAACCGTCCGCGCGGACCGCGAGCAACGCCCAGCGGCAGTTCGAGGCGGACCTGGCGCTCTTCTGCCTCGCCGTGGGGGGCGCGCCCGGCGCCGCGCTCCTGGACGGGCTGGCCCGCCACGAGCGGCTGCGCGCAAGAGAGGTGGCCCGGCGGCTCCAGGGCCTGGACTCCTCCAGCCGGCAGGCACGGGTGGCGCGCACCTTCGGCGTTCGGGACGGCGCGCCGGACCGGCTCCGGGCGCTCTTCGTCGCCGCCGGGCCCGCCCTGCAGCGGCAGATGTTCCGGCTGCTGCCGCCGTACCTCAAGACGACGTTTCCCAACCTCGCCGGCGTCACCACGCAGGAGCTGGAGGCGGGCTGCCCCGTCCGCGGGCCGCTCGCGGAGCGGCTGGTGCGCGAGGCCACCCGCTAGCGTCCGCGCGCCGAGCCGGACCGTCCGTATCTCGGACCCGCGGTGCCCGGTGCACGCCTGCAACCCCGCGGAACCCCAGACCGGCCGCGTTGGCAGGGGGCGTGAACAGCCCCGGCCGCCATGGACGCGGAGCGGACGCAGACGGTGCGGGTGGCGAAGGTGACGCGGCTGGGCGTGCGGAAGGTGACCCGCGCGCACCTGGCGCTGGGCCGCCGTCCCCAGCTGGGCGCGCTGGCGCAGGAGGGGCTGGAGGCGGCGTGCGCGCAGCTGGGGGAGCGGCTGGGCGTGGCGGTGAGCGCGCAGGCGCGGCTGCTGCCTTCCGCGCTCGCCCCCATGAAGAGCGTCTCGAGCCACGCCGCGTTCGCGGTGCTGGAGCTCTCGGCGCTGGGGGAGCTGGCGTTGCTGGAGGTGGAGCTGCCGCTGGTGGCAGCGCTCTCCGCCCGCCTGCTCGGGACCGGGGCTCCGCCCGCCGCCTTCGGGCTCACCCGCATGGAGGAGTCCGCCTTCGGCTTCCTCTGCCTGACGGCGCTGGGCGCCTTGCGCCACAGCGCAGAGCTGGAGCGGCTGTGCGCACCGCGGCTGGTGCGCGTGCACGCGGACCGCGCGGCCGCGGTGGGAGCGCTGGAGCTGCGGTGGGGCTGGCTGGCGGTGGAGCTGGCGCTGCAGGCGGGGGACGCGTCCGGCGTCGCGCGGCTCTTCCTCCCCGCGCAGCCCCTGCAGTCGGCGCTCGCCGCCGTCCCCGAGCAGCTGCCGGCGGTGGCCGCCCCCGAGCTGCTCGCCGGCACGATCGGCGCGCGCGTGCGGGTGGGGCGGACGCGGCTGCCAGCCCAGGCCCTGGCTGAGCTCGCCCACGGGGACGTGGTCCTCCTGGATGGGCTGCGGCGCGTGGAGGGCGCGCTCGCCGGCGCCGCCCGCCTCTTCGCCCCTGCCTTCACCCTCCGCGGCGAGCTGACGCCCCACGGCTTGCGCGTCCTGGCCGCCACCACCACCGCCCTTCCCCAGTCCGAGGAGGACTTCATGGTCGCAGAACCCATCCCCGTGCACCCGTCACCCATCCCCGCGCTCGATGTCGACCTCGAGGTGGAGCTCACTCGCGTCCGGCTGTCGCTCGCGGAGCTCTCCTCGCTGCGCGCCGGGACCATCCTGCCGCTGCGCTGCAACGCCGCCGAGCCGGTCACGCTCTGGCTCGGAGATCGCCCCGTGGCGCGCGCGGAGCTGGTCGAGGTCGAAGGCGAGCTGGGCGCGCGCATCCTCCACCTCAACCCGTGAGCTTGCCCATGACGATCTCTCCAAAGCAGAAGCTGTGGGTGGCGTTGGCGCTGGTGCTGCTCCTGGGGCTCATTGGCCCTTCGCTCGCCAGGGGCGGCACCGCGGGCGCGCGGTGGGCGCTCGGCGGGCTGGGCGCGGCGGGGCTGGTCGCCTGGTTCTGGCGGCGGCGCGGCGGGGGCGAGGCCGCGCCCGCCCAGTCGCTGCGCGTGCTCTCCCGCGCCGGTCTCTCCGCGCGCACCGCGCTCGCGCTCGTGGAGGCGGACGGCCGCCGGTACCTGGTGGCGCACGGGGAGGGCTTCGCCGTGCTGCGCGAGGCGCGGCCCCCGCGCCTTCGCAGGCCCAAGGTGGTTGCCCGGCCCGCTGCGCACAGCAGCCTCCGGAAGGAGGGGCTCCAGTGAGGCGCGCCTCCTTCTGGTTCGCGGTGCTCTGCGCCGCGCCGGCCCTGGCGCGGACGCCGCCGGTGGCCCGGCCTTCGGAGCTGGCCTTCGCGGGACAGCCGCTGTCGATGATGGCTTTGCTCGCGCTGATGGCGCTGCTGCCGTTCGCGCTGATGATGCTCACCAGCTTCTCGAAGATCGCCGTGGTGCTCTCCATCACCCGGTCCGCCATGGGGACGCAGCAGGCGCCGCCCACCATCGTCCTCACCGGGCTGGCGGCGGTGCTCTCGGCGCACGTCATGGCGCCCACGCTGGAGCGGATGTACCAGGCGGGGCAGGCGACCTACGCGGGCGCCGAGACCGGGGGGCAGCTGGTGGCCGGGCTCGCCTCCGCGGCGGCGCCGCTCCGGGAGTTCCTGGTCAAGCACGGCAGCCCGGAGGAGCGGGCCCGCTTCGTGGAGCTGGCGCGCGAGCTGCGCCCGGCGAGCGAGGCGGCGCTGGTGGCGCAGACGGATCTCGCGGTGGTGGTGCCGGCCTTCGTCATCTCCGAGCTCAAGGAGGCCTTCCAGATCGGCTTTCTGGTCTTCCTCCCGTTCCTCGTGCTGGACATGGTGATCGCCAACGTCCTGCTCGCGCTGGGCATGCAGTCGCTCTCGCCCAGCCAGGTGAGCCTGCCCTTCAAGATCCTCCTCTTCGTGGCGGTGGACGGCTGGGCGCTGCTCGCCCGCGGGTTGATCCTGGGGTACCGGTCATGAACGAGCAGATGTTGGTGGCCCTGGCCCGGGAGGCGCTGATCCTCATGGTGCTGGCCTCGCTGCCGCCGATCGGCGCCAGCCTCCTTGTGGGGCTGCTCATGAGCGTGTTCCAGGCGGCCACGCAGATCCAGGAGAGCACGCTCTCGGTGGTGCCCAAGCTGTGCGCCTGCGTGCTCTCGCTGGTGATCGCCGGGCCGTGGATCGCCGCCTCGCTCAGCCGCTTCACCACGCAATTGCTCAACGCGCTCCCCGCGGTGGGCGGATGAGCCCGCTGCTCCTGCAGACGCTGCCGCTGCTCACCCCCCACCTCGCCTCGGTGACCCTGATCTCCGCGCGGCTCTTGCCGCTGAGCCTGCTCTGCCCACTGTTCGGCGGTGCCTCCGCGCCGCAGCCGGTGCGGCTGTCGCTGGTGCTCAGCCTCGCGCTGGGCCTCCACTTCGCCGGCGGGCTGCAGGCACCCAGCGGCTTGACGCTCGGCTGGACCTTCGCCGCGCTCGCCGGGCGCGAGTGCGTGCTCGGGGTGGCGATGGGGCTGGTGGCGGGGCTCCCGTTCGACGCCGCCCGCATGGGCGGCCGCTTCATCGACCTCTTCCGCGGGACGTCCGCCGAGGCCACCTTGCCGTTGACCGGCACCAAGGAGGCGGCCTCGGGGGATGGGCTCTACCAGCTCGCCACCGCCGTCGCGGCGACCGGGGGTGGCTTCCCCCTGGTTCTGGGCGCGGTGTTCCGGTCCTTCGCCGTCCTCCCGCTCGGCGGCGCCTTCGCCACGGAGGGGCTCGCGCTCGGGCTGGCGCGGCTGGCCGTGGTGGCCCTGGCGGGAGGGCTCGCCATCGGCGCGCCGATCGCCGGGCTCAGCCTCGCCGTGGACTGCCTGCTCGGCCTGGTCTCCCGCGCGGCGCCCCAGGTGAACGTGCAGGAGACGGGCGCGCCGCTGAAGATCTTGGGCGGCGGGGTGGTGCTCTGGTGCGGCCTGGGGTTGATCAGCCAGCGCACGCTGGCGGCGGTGGCTGCCTCCGGCGACCAGCTCGCCGCGCTGCTCGCGGGGCTGCCGTGAGCGAGAAGACCGAGCTCCCCACGCCGCAGAAGCTGCGCGAGGCCCGCGCGCAGGGACAGGTCCCGCGCAGCCGCCTCTTCACCTCCGGGCTGGTGAGCTGCGCCGCCCTGGCCGCGCTCGGCCTGACCGCGCCCCGGAGCGCGCTGCGGCTGCGCGCCCTGTGCACCCACCTCTTGTCGGCCCCCGAGCTGCGAAGCGGCGCCGCCTTGGAAGAGGCGCTGGCCGCCCTGGCCGCCTGCGCGTTGCCGGTGCTGGGCGCGGCCTTGGCCGCGGCGCTGGCGGGCGGGCTGCTCTGCGCCGGCTTCGAGCTCCACCTCGAGCTGTTGGCGCCCAAGGCCGAGCGGCTGGATCCCTTCGCCGGGTTGGCGCGGCTCTTCGGCACCAAGCAGCTCAAGGAGGTGGCGCGGGCGCTGCTCGTCGCGGCGGTGGTGGCCGCCGTCTTCTGGCTGGGCGTGCGCGAACAGCTGCCGCAGGCGCTCCAGGCCATCCGGCTGGACGGGGTGGCGGCGCTGGGCGCCACGCTCGCGCTGTTGCGCCCCGCGCTGCTGCGCGCCGGGGCGGTGCTGCTGGCGCTCGGCGTGGCGGACTTCCTGCTCGCCCGCGCCCGCTTGCGCAAGGAGCTGATGATGTCCCGGCAGGAGGTGAAGCAGGAGCACAAGAACAGCGACGGGGACCCGCACCAGAAGCAGAAGCGCCGCGCCGTCCACCGGCAGCTCGCGCAGGGCGGCCCGGCACGTGGGGTGCAAAAGGCCACCGCCATCGTGGTCAACCCGACCCACATCGCGATCGCGCTGCGCTACCGCCCCGAGGAGTGCGAGGCCCCGTATTTGGTGGCCAAGGGGCGTGAAGAGGACGCGCTGCAGCTGCGGCGTGAAGCCCAAGCGCTCGGAATTCCGATCATCAAGGACGTGCCGCTGGCGCGCGCGCTCGTCCACTACGACGTGGGCGAAGAGGTGCCGGACGAGCTCTACCGCGCGGCGGCAGCGGTGCTGCGGGTGGCGCTCGAGCTTCAGGACGCGGACCCCCATCCAGGAAGTGAGACGCCATGACGGGCTTCATCCACCGCGCGCTCCTGCGCGCCAAGCAATCCTCTGACGTGGTGCTGGCGTTGGTGATGGCGGCGATTTTGGGGGCGATGATCGTCCCGCTCCCGCCCTGGGCCCTGGACTTCGGGCTGGCGCTCAACCTGGCGGCGGCGGTGTCACTCCTGGTCGCCGCGCTCTACGCGCGGGACGCGCTCAAGGTGGCCTCCTTTCCCACGCTGCTGCTCATCAGCACGCTCTTCCGGCTCGCGCTCAACGTCTCCTCCACGCGGCTGGCGCTCGCGGACGGGCATGCGGGCCGGGTGATTGAAGCGTTCGGCGAGTTCGTGGTGCGCGGCGAGTACGTGGTGGGGGCGGTGGTCTTCGCGATCCTCACGCTGGTGCAGTTCCTGGTGGTGGCCAAGGGGGCGGAGCGGGTGGCGGAGGTCTCCGCGCGCTTCACCCTGGACGCCATGCCCGGCAAGCAGATGTCGATCGACGCGGACCTGCGCGCCGGCTCAATCGATCAAGCCCAGGCCCGCGCGCGGCGGCGCGAGCTGGAGCGGGAGTCCCAGCTCTTCGGCGCCATGGACGGGGCGATGAAGTTCGTGAAGGGGGACGTGATCGCCGGGCTCGTGATCGTCGCCGTGAACTTCGTGGGCGGCATTGCCATTGGGGTGCTGCACGGCGGGATGTCGGCAGCCGAGGCGGCGGCCACCTACGCGCTGATCGCCATTGGCGACGGGCTGGTCTCGCAGCTGCCGTCGCTGTGCATCGCCGTGGCGGCGGGGTTGGTGGTGACGCGCGTGTCGGGTGAGCAGGCGGACGCCTCGCTCGGCGCGGAGATGGGGGCGCAGTTCTTTGGCCACTACAAGGCGCTGTGGATCGTCTCCGGGCTGTGCGTGGCGCTCGCGGTCATGCCCTCCATGCCCGCCTTCCCGTTCCTCCTGATCGCCGCGCTCGGGGGGGCCGCCGGCTACGGCCTGCGCCAGGTGCAGCGGCCGGCAGGGAAGGCGGCGCAGCCAACGGCGCCCGCGCCGAACGTGGCCAGCGCCGCCGCGCCGCAGCCGGTCACCGTGGGAGTCTCACCGCTCACCCTGGATCTCTCGCCCGAGCTCTCCGCGCTCATCTCCGCCGAGGACGGGCGCTTCGTGAAGCAGGACCTCGAGCGGCTGCGCGAGCAGCTCTTCTTCGAGCTCGGCGTGCGCATGCCCGGGGTGAAGATCCGCACCGGTGCGAGCTACGTGGGGCCCCACGGCTACTGCTTCCTGGTGGAGGAGATCCCCGCCGCCCGGGGCGCGCTGGACGCCGCCGCGCTCTACGCGCTCTGCGCCCCGGCGGAGCTGGGTTTCCTCCAGGTCAAAGCGGAGAAGGCGGTGGAGCCCGCCACCGGCAAGGAGGTGAGCCGCGTCCCGCCCGAGTGCCGCGCGCGGCTGGAGCTGGCGCAGGTGGCGCTGCGCCGCCCGGCGGAGCTGCTCTGCGAGCACCTCGCGGCCGTGCTGCGGCGCAAGGCGCCGGGGCTGCTCGGCGTCCAGGAGGTGCAGGCGCTGCTGGACCAGCTCGAGCCCTCCGCGCCGGCGCTGGTGAAGGAGGCGGTGGCGAAGGTCCCGGTGCCGCTGTTGACCGAGGTGCTGCGCCGGCTGGTTCAGGAGGAGGTCAGCATCCGGAACATTCGCGCCATCCTGGAAGCCCTGGTCTCGCCCACCACCGAGGGGGACGCGAGCGCGCTGGCCGAGCGCTGCCGCCAGGCGCTGCACGGGTACCTCACGCACAAGTACGCGCCGAACGGTCCGCTCTACGCGTACCTGGTGGATCCCGCGGTGGAAGAGGCGCTGCGCGCCAAGGCGAGCGCGCTCGCGCCGGAGCGGGTGGCGTCCATCCTCGAAGGGTTTCGGAGGATCTCCACGGGCGGGAAGGCAGTGGTGCTCGCTTCACCGGACGTGCGGCGCTCGCTGCGCAAGCTCGGCGAGGGCGCATTTCCCCAGGTGGCGGTGCTCACCTATGGCGAGCTCAACGCCGACCTGCAAATCCGGCCGATTGGCCGGCTGACCGCATGAGACGCGGGAACTTCAGGGGTTGGAGCCGGAGTCGTCCGAGCTGCCGGTCTGCGCCGGCGCGCGGTTCACGCGATCTCGCAGCTCCTTGCCGGTGCGGAAGAGCAGGCCGCGCTTGGGCTTCACCGGGATCACCTGTCCCGTCTTGGGGTTGCGACCCTGGTAGCCCGGATAGTTCTTCACGTGGAAGGCGCCGAGCCCGCGGATCTCGATGTTTTCGCCGCGACACAGGGCGTCCTTCATCGCCTCGAAGATCGTCTCGACGGTCGCTTCGGCCTGCTTCTGCGTGACGCCGCGCTTGGCCACGAGGACGTTGATCAAGTCGGACTTGAGCATCAGAAGCTCTCCTTCACATCGAGACCCGCCGCGAATATCAAGCACTTCGGCGGCTCAGCTTTTCAGGACGATAGCAGAACCCCTTGGCTCTGCAAGCCGACGAGCACCCCAAGCGCCCAATCTTCCAATGCATTTCGCTAACTGCCCTGAGCGGTGGGGGAAGGCTCCACGCGCTCGAAGGCGACCGTGCCGGCTGCCTCGAGCCGCGTGGCGATGTGGGACCAGGTGACGGACTCGAGCCGGGCTGCGCTGGCGTCGTCCGCGGCCGCGAAGAGCGCCTCAACCTCTTCATATTCCGAGCCTTTGAGCGATGGGGCAGGTTGGCGCCGGAGCTTGGCCACGCCCCCCACAGCGGCGGAGATGTCGGCGAGCGTCAGCCTGCTTGGCTCTCTTCCGGGGCTCAGGCCGCCACGGCGGCCGGCGCGGGTGAGCAGGCCGGCGTCCAGGAGCAGGTCCAGCACCTCGTTCACCCGCTGGCCGGGCATGGCCAGCGAGCGGGAGAGCTCGCGGGGGGTGGGGGCGGGGAGCCCCCGCTCGAAGCAGGCGGTGATCAGCTGGGCGAGCCGGGTGGCGATGAGCTCGCGGGCGCGCGGGTGGGTGCCGAGATCCGTGAGGACGCCGCGCATCCGCGCGTGCTCCACCGCGTAGGAGAGGCGCGCGCCGAAGAGGACGAGCAGCCAGCTCAAGTAGATCCACACCAGGAAGAGCGGGGCCGCGCCGAGCGAACCGTAGATCGGGTTGAAGCGGAAGGAGAGGGCGGCGAAGGTGGAGTAGGCCACCCGCGCGATCTCCCAGGCCGTGCCTGCCACCAGCCCCCCGGAGAGCGCGGAGCGCCAGCGGACCGGCGCGTTGGGGGCGATCTTGTAGAGGAGCGTGAACCCGCCCACCGCGGCGAGGAAGCCGCCGAACGCCACCAGCTCGCGGACGAAGGGGACGCTCACGGTGAGCAGGAGGCTCTTGAGGTTCGCGCTCCCCGCGAGCGAGGTGGCCAACAGCAGCGGCCCCACGGTGAGGACCAGGAAGTAGAGGGCCACGCTCAGCGCGAGCGGGCGACTGCGGCGCACGTCCCAGATCTCATTGAGCGAGGCGTCCAGGTTGTGCAGCAGCATCCCCGCGGAGACGAGCAGCATCACCACGCCGATGCCGCCTGCCGCGGAGGAGGCGGCGGAGGTGAGGAAGCGCTCGAGCAGCGCGGCGGACTCCTCCCGGATCCCGGGGGCGAGCACGTCGTTGATGAAGGTGCGCAGCTGCGCCTGGAACTCGCGCTGGTGGAGCTTCTGCAAGATCCCCAGCGCCACGGTGAGCATGGGCACCAGGGAGAAGATGCTGACGAAGGTGAGCGCGGCGGCGCGCAGGCTGATCCGCTCGCCAAGGAAGCCGTGCACCACGGCCTTGATCGCCACGAGCGTGTCGGACGCGAAGGCGCCGCCGCGCGTGCGGGCGACCGGCTTCCAGGCCTTGAGGAGCACCTTGGTGCTCTCGTCCTTCAGGCCGCCGAACATGCTCGCCATGGGCGTTACCGGCGCACCAGGATCCGCTCGACGAGCGAGCGGGAGTAGCTGGAGAGCTCCACGAAGACCACCCCCATGCCACCGGGCTGGCCCTCCGACGGGGGGACCACGCGGACCACCTCTCCCACGCCCTCGATGGTCTCGAGCTCGTCCAGGATCACCGTGAACTTGAGCGCCACCTTGGTGCCCACCGCGAGCGGATCATCCGAGCGGATGAAGATCCCGCTGCGGCTGATGTTGCTCACGTACTCGGAGACGAACTCCTCCACGGACGCGAACTCGCGGTTGATGGATCGCCGGACGTCTGTCCGGCGATCCGCAGGCACGGGAGGAGTGGACATGCACCGCCTCCGTCAGGAGAAGGTTCAGGACGGCTCGAGCTTCGTGGGAACGCTAGCGGCAGCCACCCGCTGATCGCCAGCGGGCGAGGAAGCGTCACCTGCGCCGATGTCGGAGGAGGGCGCTGCTCGGGGCTCACCGCCCGGCGCTCGGCCGCCCTCGGGCCGGCCAGACCGGCCCTCGGCACCTTCGCGACCGCCGCCACCCTCGCGCTCGCGCCAGCCGCCACCGTCGCGGCGCTGGCCGTCGCGGTTGCGACCTTCGCGGTTGCCGCCGCCTTCGCGGTTGCCGCCGCCTTCGCGGTTGCCGCCGTTGCCGCCGCCCTCGCGACCCTCGCGCTGCCCGCCTTCTCGGTTGCCGCCGCCGCCCTCGCGACCCTCGCGCTGCCCGCCTTCGCGGTTACCACCGCCGCCACCACCGCCACCGCCACCACCACCGCCACCGCCACCGCGGCCGCGGTCACGATCCCGCCCGCGCTCACGGTCCCGCCGGCTGCCGCGGTCCCGGTCGCGCCCGCCGCCGGCGCGGTCCCCGCCGGAGTCGCGCTGCTTGGGGGCGCCGATGCCTTCGGCGGAGCCCACGTGGCTGGTGGAGCCGGCGAGCTTGTGGTCGCTCCCGGACGCGGTGCGGCCGTACACGTCGTACTGCTCGCGGTGGTAGTTCTGCTGCGCCTTCACCTGGATCGCCTTGTTGTAGCGGTCCATCAGGTGGCGCAGCTCCTGGCGCTCGTCCGCCTGGAGCAGCCGGGCCACGTCACCGTGGCAGTTGATGACGAGCGTGGGGTCCTTGTAGCCGGGGCCTTCCCGCCGGATGGCGCGGAAGATCTCGTAGCAGACGGTGGTGGCGGTCTTCACGAAGCCCTGGCCGTCGCAGTAGGCGCAGTCCTCGTGCAGCACGCGGCCGATCGACTCGCGCACGCGCTTGCGGGTCATCTCCACCAGGCCGAGCTCGGAGATCCGCAGCACGTTGGTCTTCGCCTTGTCGCGCCCGAGCGCCTCCTGGAGCGTCTTGAAGACCTTGTCCCGGTTCTGCTGCTTCTCCATGTCGATGAAGTCGCAGATGATGATGCCGCCGATGTTGCGCAGCCGGAGCTGGTAGACGATCTCCTTGGCCGCCTCGACGTTGATCTTGGTGATCGTCTCCTCGAGGCTCTTCTTCCCCACGTAGCGGCCGGAGTTGACGTCGATCGCGGTGAGGGCCTCGGCCTGATCCATGATCAGGTAGCCGCCGCTCTTGAGCCACACCTTGCGCTGGGTGGCGCGGCGGATCTCGTCCTCGATCCCGTAGGCGTCGAAGATCGGCTCTTCCGTGTCGTGGAGGATGACGCGATCGCGCAGCGCGGGGTCCTGCGCCGAGACGAAGTTGCAGATCCGCTCGTACTCGTCCCGGTCGTCCACGACGAGCTTCTCCACGTCCTGGGCGAAGAGGTCGCGGGTGGCGCGGAGGATCAGATCCAGGTCCGAGTGCATCAGCCCGGGGCCGCCGCGCTTCTCGTTCTTGCGGACGGTCTCGTTCCAGACCTCGATCAAGAAGCGGATGTCCGCCTCGAGCTTCTCCTGCGGCACGTTCTCCGCCACGGTGCGGACGATGAACCCGGTCCCTGGTGGGCGGAGCCGGTCCACGATCTCCCGCAGCCGGCGCCGCTCCTTCTCGTTGGCGATCCGGCGGCTGATCCCCACGTGATCCACGGTGGGCATGAAGACCAGGTGCCGGCCGGGGATGGAGATGTGGCAGGTGAGCCGGGCGCCCTTGGTGCCGATCGGATCCTTGGAGATCTGGACCAGCACCTCCTGGCCCACCTTGAGGAGCTCTTCGATCCGGGCGGTCTTGCGCGGCTTCTTCTCCTCGTCCCGATCGCGCGACTTCTGGCGGTCCCTGTCGCGGTCCCGGTCGCGCCGGTGCTTCTCGCGGTTGCGCTCCTCGCGGGGGGCGCGGCGCTCGCCCCGGACCTCGGGATCCACGGCAGCAGCGGCGGCCGCGGGCGCAGCGGTGGCGGCGGGCGAAGCACCGGCCGCAGCAGCGGCGGCCGCCTCTGGCGCGGGCACCGCGGGGAACTCGCCCGTGGCGCGCGCGGACGGATCCACCGCGGGGAACTCGCCGGTGGCCAGCCGGGGCGGGGCGGCGGGGAACTCGCCGGTCACCCGGCGGGGTTCGGACTCAGAGGAGGCCGGGGGAGGGGGCAGCTCCACCGCGGGCTGCGCGACCGCCGGCTCGGGGAGCGCGGTCACCGGCGTGGGCGGCTCGGCAGACAGGGCCGGCGCGCTGGACGGCGGCTCGGCCGGGGGCACCGGGGTGAGCTCCGCGCTGCGCGCCTCACCCGCCGGCGAAGCAGCGGCGGCGGCCGGGGGCGAGACGGCGGGGAACTCCCCGCTCACCCGGCGCCCATCCGCCGGCGCGGCGAGCTCGCCCGGGGGCAGCTCCTGCATCTCGAACTCGTGCCCCGCGCCGTGGGCGAGCGCCTCCTCGGTGCCCTCGTGGATCTCCTCGGGGACCTCGGGGGCCTCGTCGTGCTCGCCCTCGGTCAGCTCGAACTGCGAGCGCGAGAAGTCCGGGTCGTAGAAGACGTCCGTGACGTAGAGGAAGGCGGCTTTCTCGAGCCCGACATCGACGAACGCGGCCTGCATCCCGGGGAGCACGCGGACCACGCGCCCCTTGTAGATGTTGCCGACGATCCCCTTGTCCTTCTTCCGCTCGAGATAGAACTCCGCGATGTGACCGTTCTCAACGAGGGCGACGCGGGTCTCCCGGCCCGCCGCGTTGATGACGAGGATGCTGCTCATGGAAATGACCTGACCGCGCGCGCGGACGAGCGAGCACCGCCGGACGGGAGGCGGCGGCGCATCGAGCTTCCGTGCACGCTGTGGGTGGGGCCGCGCAGGACGGGGCGAGGACGCCCCGCGCTGAGCTCGGCTGTCTGTCTGCGACCGCGTCGACCTTCACCGCGGACCCCACGGAAATATCGGTTCCGGCCCGACTTGCCCGGTACTCACCGGCTGGACCGTGTTGCTCGCGTCCCGTCTGGTCCGTCCCACCTGTCCTTCGTTCGCCTGTCCTTGGTCCGGTCGGCGCCCAAATTCGGGCCCTTGGGGAGACAGAATCGATGGAGGCTGCAGGTCGCGACGACTGCCGGAAAGAACGCTCCCGTCAAACCCTTGTCTGCCTCCGCTCCCCGTGGAGCGGCGCAGTGCATTTGTGCAGGGAGCCTTTCACGTAATGGGGCGGGATGCAAAGGAATCGTCCTTTGGCTAAAGGGCTTATCGCGTCATGCCCCTCCTCCGCCGCCTCCGCTGGCCCCTGCTGCTCGTCCCGGCCCTGTTCGCGCTGATCGTGTTTCTGGCGGTAGGCCGGGGGACGGCCTGGCCGCTCCATGGGCTGGCGGTGGCGCTGGCGCCGGCGAGCTTCGGCCTCCTGTATTGGGGCCTGGCGCGCAGCTACGCGCGCTGGAGCCAGCCGCCCCCGGCGAGCGAGCTCCAGGCGGCGCTGGTCCAGCCGGAGCAGGTGGTCTTCGTCAGCAGGGGCGGCTACCTCACGCCCGGGAGCGCCACCTTCACGCGGGAGGAGGTGAAGGTCTTCGCCGGTGGGCGCTTCCTGCTCGCCATCCCGCTCGGCAAGGTGGCGCGGGTCAGCTACGCGCAGGGCCGGGTGCTGCGCACGCCGTACGTGGATCTCACCGCCGCGGACGGGCGGCGGCTGGCGCGCATCGGCGTGGAGAGCGCGCACCGTTGGGCGGAGGAGCTGGCGCGCCTGCTGCCAGCTTAGGCTCAGGCCTCGGCCTGGCTCTGGCGGTGGGTGGGCTTCTCCGGCCGGCCGCGCGGACGCCACACCAAGCGCAGCCCGGACCAGATCGGATCCAGCTCGCCGAACTTGTTGTCCACCATGCCGATGTCGAGCGCGGCCTGGCGGACGATCGCCTCGCTCATGGAGGTCCGCACCCCGTCGCTGTGGGGCCAGCAGACCCAGACGGCGCCGTTGACGGCCATGGCACGGGAGAGCGCGGGCAGCCGGGTGCGCAGCTCCTCCACGTCGCTGGTGAAGAAGAGGATCACGTCCAGGCCGGTGGCCGCGGTGAGCACGAACTCCACGCCTTCCGGGAGCGGGTTGAGCCGCTGCACGAAGCCGGAGGGCGGGTTGAGCACCGAGACCTTGGAGCCCTGGCGGATGCCGAGCATGACGGCGAGCGCCGCGACCAGGCTCATCGGGAGCGCTCCACTGCGAAGCCCTTGAACTCGCCAGTACCCGCCGAGTAGGCGGCCATCACGTCGGAGACCTTGGCGGTCGGCGGGCCGTGGCGGCACCAGCCGACGAAGGACTCGAGCTTCGGGCGGGGCCCTTCCGCCACGGCCTCCACTTCGCCGTTGTCGAGGTTCTTCACCCAGCCGGTGAGCCCCAGGCGGGTCGCCTCCTGGCGTGCGCTTTCCCGGAAGAAGACGCCCTGCACCCTGCCTTGAATGCGTAGCGCCACGCGCGAGAGCTCTGGGTTGGGCATGCGGTGTTGAGGCGCGCGTTATCGACCGAGTCGGGTGCGGAAGTCGAGCCGTCCGCGGCCTCCTCGTTGCCGGCGCGACAGAGGGTGGGAGGAGGCGCGCTTCAACTTCCTTCGTGAAAACGATGCCTTGACACCGATGTAGGCGGTCAATAAGTTGCCGCTCGTTGAACCGCGCGCCTCCCGCCAAGGGGGTGGCGCTCCTCCCGTTTCCCCAGTCACACAGTCCGGACTCTCTGCCACAGAGATCGCCGGTGGGCGAAAGCTGGACGCGTGGCGGTATCGCGTGCGCCGGTTTTCCAAAGCCCTGAAGTCCCCTCCCTCGAGAAGAAACGTCACCGACATGCGCAAAGCCCGTTCGAGCAAAGAGAAGGCCCAGGAGCCCGAGACCGACACCGAGAGCGAGGAGTCGGGGGAGGAGAAGCCCAAGCGGGCGAAGAAGGGAAAGGCCTCCGAGGAGCGCGAGGAGAAGGGCGCCAAGAAGAAGGCCGCGAAGCGGGACGACGACGAGCCTGCCGAGCCGGTGCGCCCGGTCCTGACCGCCATCTCCCGCCCCATCCGGGACGACGAGCTCCAGGAGCGCGGCAGCGAAGAGGACGAGGACGAGGAGGAGCCGGCGGCTCAGCTGGCCCCGCCGCCCTCGGCGCCCGAGGCGCCGAACCTGGGCGGAGAGGTCCGCTCCGGCGAGCCGATGCAGGTCCTCAAGCTGAACGACCTGAAGCGGATGAAGATCACCGACCTCTCGAAGATGGCGCACGACCTGGCCATCGAGGGGGCGCAGGGGCTCAAGAAGCAGGAGCTGATGTTCGCGGTGCTCTCCGGCATCGCCGACAAGCGCTTCGAGGTGCACGCAGAAGGCGTGCTGGAGCTGCTCTCGGACGGGTTCGGCTTCCTGCGCAGCGCGGACTCGGACTACCAGCCGAGCCCGGACGACATCTACGTGTCCCCGTCCCAGGTGCGCCGCTTCAACCTGCGCCCGGGCGACACGGTGAGCGGCCCCATCCGCCAGCCGCGCGAAGGCGAGCGCTTCTTCGCGCTGCAGAAGGTGGACAAGGTCAACTTCGTCGACCCGTTCGGCGCGGAGGCGAAGGAGCGGATCCTCTTCGACAACCTCACGCCGCTCTACCCGACCCGCAAGCTCAAGCTCGAGCACGAAGGGTCGGAGATGACGACGCGGATCATCGACCTCTTCAACCCCATTGGCCTGGGGCAGCGCTGCCTGATCGTCGCGCCGCCCAAGGCCGGTAAGACGGTGCTGCTGCAGAACATCGCCCACGCGGTGTCTCAGAACCACCCGGAGATCATCCTGATCGTCCTGCTGGTGGACGAGCGGCCGGAAGAGGTCACCGACATGGAGCGCAGCGTGCGCGGCGAGGTGGTCTCCTCCACCTTCGACGAGCCCGCCACGCGCCACGTGCAGGTGGCGGAGATGGTGATCGACAAGGCCAAGCGCCTGGTCGAGCAGAAGCACGACGTCTGCATCCTGCTCGACTCCATCACCCGCCTGGCGCGCGCCTACAACACGGTGGTGCCGCCCTCCGGGAAGATCCTCTCCGGCGGCGTGGACTCCAACGCCCTGCACAAGCCCAAGCGCTTCTTCGGCGCGGCCCGGAACATCGAAGAGGGCGGCTCGCTCACCATCATCGGCACCGCGCTGATCGACACCGGCAGCCGGATGGACGAGGTGATCTTCGAAGAGTTCAAGGGCACCGGTAACTCGGAGATCGTCCTCGACCGGAAGCTGATGGAGAAGCGGATCTTCCCCTGCCTGGACATCAACAAGTCCGGCACGCGCAAGGAGGAGCTGCTGCTCCCGCAGGAGGACCTGGTCCGGATCACCGCCCTGCGCCAGGTGCTGCACCCCTTCACGCCGATCGACGCGATGGAGTTCGTGCTCAAGCACATGCGTCCCACCAAGTCGAACGCCGAGTTCCTGGGCTCGATGAACCGCTAGCGAGCGGACGTTCCGTGGCGGCGCCGCGCGTTGCTGGGCGCGCGGTGGTACGGAGCGGGGGATGATCCTCCGCACCCTGCTGTCAGGCCTCTTGCTGGCTCTGCTCGTGGGCTGTGGCACCGTCCCGGTGGAGCCGGTCTCGGACGCCGGGTCCGGGCGCACCTGCTTCACCGACTCGGACTGCGTGCCGGACGGGTGCTGCGGCATGGGCACCAACGCCGTGCACGTGCAGGACGCGCCGGACTGCTCCACCGTGCGCTGCAGCGGCAGCTGCCCCGTGGCCCAGCTCCGTTGCGGCTGCGCCATCCCCGTCTGCCGGCAGTCCCGCTGCGCCGCGGCCGTGACGGTGAGCCCCAGCTGTCCCTGATGCGCTGACGGAAAAGGGGACAGAAAGAAAAGGGACAGGCTGCTTTTCGGCGGCGAAATGTAGCCTGTCCCCTTTTCTCCTCAGCGTGCGTCCCGGGGGATCTGCACCACGCCGAGCATCCCGGCGAACTGGCCGGTGTCCACGTCCCGCCGGCCCAGCGCGGGGGCGTAGAGCGCGGAGATGACCCCGTCCAGGTAGAGCGCGTCCTCGCAGCCGAGCACGTCCCGGAACAGGGCCGCGAGCTGGTGGAAGGTGACCTCTGACTCAGAGAGGACGAGCACCACGCCACCGTCCGGGCGCACGCCCACGCCGCTGCGCAGCTTGCGCTGCGAGGAGCGCGGGTCGAACGCGCCGTTCACCTGGCCGCCTTCGAGCAGCAGCGGGCCGGACTGGGTGGCCTCCACGGCGGCCGGCCGCTCGGCGGCGAAGCGCGCGGTGGAGGCGACGCGCGCGCGGCCGGCGGCGTCCACGTAGAAGACGCCGTTGGGCGCCAGGTAGAAGTTGCCCTTCCCGCCGCGCGTGTTGAGCGGCGCCAGGGTGACGCCGCCAGAGACGAGCAGCCCGGTGGGCGCGTGCCCCGGCTCGAAGATCCCCGCGTTGGTCAGCGCCACGACCTCCTCTCCGTGGCGGCGCAGGAAGGCGCGGGCCCCTTCGAAGGTGCGCAGCGGCTGGCCGGCCTCGTCCTTCCACACCACCCGCACCCGGGCGCTCTGCGGCGGCACGGAGATCACCGCGTAGCGCGCGCTGTCCTGGCGGACCCGCGTCGCCCGGACCGCGGGTTGCGGCGCGCCGGCCGCGGCCAGGGCGCAGAGGAGGAGCGGAGCGAGCATGGCAGTCCAAGCGGGAGCGTGCACCGTGCCGTTCGCGTTCCGACCCCAAGGATTGGTAAGAGGCTCCCCTCCCTAGGCAACGAGAGGAATCCATGCGTGCGGTGAATGTGGCTGTGGTGGGTGCGACGGGTGCGGTGGGTGACGAGTTCCTGCGGCTTTTGGCGCTGCGGAAATACCCCCTCAAGTCGCTGCGCCTGCTGGCCAGCGAGCGGAGCGCGGGCAGGAAGCTCAAGTTCGGCGGCGAGGAGCTGGTGGTCGAAAAGCTCACCGCGAACAGCTTCCAGGGCGTGGAGCACGCGTTCTTCTCCGCCGGCGCCAGCGTGAGCCGCGAGCTCGCCGGCGCCGCCGCCAAGGCGGGCGCGGTGGTGATCGACAACACCAGCGCCTTTCGCTACGAGCCGGAGATCCCGCTCGTCGTCCCGGAGATCAACCCGGAGGACGCCTTCAAGTACGGCGAGCGCCGGATCATCGCCAACCCCAACTGCACCACCATCGTGGCGCTGATGGCCGCCGCGCCGCTGCACCGGGCCTTCGGTCTGCGGCGCGCGGTGATGTCCAGCTATCAGGCGATCTCCGGCGCGGGCGCGCAGGCGATGGCGGAGCTGGAGCAGCAGCTGCACGACTGGGCCGCCGGCCGGCCGCTCACCGTGAAGATCGCCCCCAAGCAGATCGCCTTCAACGTGATCCCCCGGATCGACGCGGTCCAGGACAACGGCTACACGAAGGAGGAGATGAAGTTCCTCTGGGAGGGGAAGAAGATCCTCCACCACGAGGCGCTGCTGGCCACCGCCACCTGCGTGCGCGTGCCGGTGCTGCGCTCGCACGGCGTCTCGCTCAACCTGGAGTTCGACAAGCCGGTCACCCCGGAGAAGGCCCGCGAGCTGTTGCGCCAGGCGCCGGGCGTGGTGGTGCAGGACGAGCCCAAGAGCGACGTCTACCCCATCCCGCTGGAGCGCTCCTTCAAGGACGAGGTGGGGGTGGGGCGGATCCGCCAGGACATCAGCGTGCCGGACAACAAGGGGCTCGCGCTCTGGGCGGTGGGAGACCAGCTGATGAAGGGCGCGGCGCTCAACGCCATCCAGATTGGCGAGCTGTTGCTCTCCCGCGGCTAGGCCCTAGAGATCCGGGACCGGCACCTCGCCCTGGGCCTTCTGGCGGGCGAAGTCGAAGCAGGCCACGACGATGGCGGCGATGGGGACCGCGAAGAGCGCCCCCACCAGGCCGAAGGTCCGCTCGCCGGCGATCAGCGCGAAGGCGACGATGATCGGGTGGATTCGCGCGGCGCTGCCCATGATCTTCGGGTTGAGGAAGTAGGCCTCCAGCGCGTGGATCCCGACGATCCAGGCGAGCGCGGCCAGCCCCGTCTTCCAGCTCTGGGAGAGGCCGATCAGCACGATGGGCACGGAGCTGATGATCGACCCGAAGATGGGGATCAGGCTCAGCAGCGTGGCGATGGTCGCCAGGATGAAGGCGAACTTCACGCCCAGGAGCATCAACCCCACCAGGGTGAGGCCGCCGTTCACCAGGCAGATGGTGACCTGGCCGCGGACCACCCCGGAGAGGGAGCGGTCAATCCTGTTCACCAGCAGCTTCACGTCGGACGTGTACTCCGGCGGGATCAGCTTGCGGACGTAGGCGCGGATGGCTCGCACGTCGATGGAGAGGTAGGCCGCCACCATCAAGATGAAGAAGAGCATGAAGACGCCGGCGAGCACGTTGGCCACCAGCGAGCGCGAGAAGCCGATGATCCCCACCAGGTTGTCTCGCACCGCGGCGCTGGTGCGGGCGGCGCTGTCGCGGACCACCGCCTGAAGATCCACGGACGGCCCGGAGCCGGCCTCGAAGCCCCGGGTGAACAGCGGCGGCAGCCCGTGGGAGGTCAGCCAGCCGTCCGCGTCCCGGGAGAGCTGGTCCACCCGGTCCGGGGTGAGGCTGTTGAGGAAGTCCACGACGTCCCCGGTGATCCGCGCCAGCTCCTGGTAGAGCTTGGGCACCAAGCCGAGGATCGCCAGATAGAGGAAGAGGAAGAACGCCGCGTAGATCACGAGGATCGCCACCCAGCGCGGGATGGCCCGGCCCCGCAGCTGGACCCGCCCGAGCAGGTCCACCATCGGCGCGATCAGGTAGGCGATCAGCGCGGCGCCCGCGAAGGGGAGCGCCACCGAGCGGAAGGCGATCAGCACCGCCACCACGAACAGCCACAGGCTCGCGAGGATCGCCAGGCGGCGCCAGCGTCCGGCTGTCTCCACGTCCACTCGGTCCGCCATTTTTGCGGCGCTGTATGGCAGATGCGTTGACCCCGCGCAAACGCCCTTGCTAGAAGCTTCGCCCTCTCCTGGGCCGGGCGCGCGCGACCACGACATGAAGCTCCGAGTCCACTGGTGGGTGCCTACAGTCGTCGCGGCGGCGGTCCTTCTGGGCTGTCCCAAGTCCAACCCGTCCACGGACGCAGGCGTCCCGCTCGACTTCGTGGGGCGCGCCTGCAACGTGGACGCGGAGTGCGGCGACCTGCGCTGTGACAAGCAGCGCCACCAGTGCATCTGCCTCTCCGACGAGAGCTGCCGCGGCGCCGCGGAGGACCCGGTCCGCTACTGCAACAACTACACGGGCCTGTGCGTCACGGAGATCGTGGGCTGCACCGCGGACTCCCAGTGTCCCACCAGCGACTTCTGCGACTCCTCCATCCGCTCCTGCCGCCCGCGCAAGGGCTTCTGCGAGCGCTGCTCGGCCAGCCGCGAGTGCGGCGGCGAGAAGGACGACTGCATCCTCGACCCGTCCGGCGAGCTGTTCTGCTCGCGCGCCTGCCTCACCAGCGCGGACTGCCCGCGCGGCGCCGCCTGCGTCTCCACGGATGCGGGCCAGCTGGAGTGCCACCCGGCGCCCAACCCGCTCGCGCCCACCGAGACGCCGACCTGCAAGAACTTCAGGGGTTGCACGCCGGACTCGCTGCGCACCTGCAACTCCAACGCGGACTGCGACGCCATCGCCGGGCAGCGCTGCGATCCCGCCAAGGGGCGCTGCGTGGCGCTCGAGCAGGTCTGCCCGTTCGGCACCGTCTGCGATCCGCGCAACAAGATCTGCGTGGCGGAGTGCGCGGCGGACATCGACTGCGGCGATCCCAAGCTGCGCTGCGTGAACCGCCTCTGCGAGCCGGTGGGCGAGTGCACCAAGGACGATCAGTGCCCGATCAACAAGATCTGCAGCATCATCCCCGGCCAGCCGGCGGGGCAGTGCCTGCCCTACTGCCGCGTGGATGACGACTGCCCCATCGGCAGCATCTGCCAGCGCGGCGTGGACAACCGCTACCGCTGCATCACCGGCTGCACCACCAACGCCGGCTGCCCGGTGGACAAGCGCTGCAACACCACCACCCGCGTCTGCGAAGGCCCGGTCCTCGGCGACGTGCGGACCTGCCAGGCCACCGCGGTCTGCAAGAGCTGCGAGCTGTGCGACGCCACCAGCTCCCAGTGCTTCAGCGCCAAGGGCACCTTCCCGTTCTGCCGGACCTGCAGCACCCCCGGGGACTGCCCCGGCGGCGCGTGCGTGCAGATGGATGACGGCGCGTCCTACTGCGCCAAGTACTGCGGCACGGGCCAGGAGTGCCCGCAGGGCTTCGTCTGCCTGCCCCTGACGGGCACCGCGTCCATGAGCGCGTGCGTCCCGTCCAACCGGCAGTGCAAGGACAAGTGCCTGTAACGGAGCGGCCCTTGAAGCGACTTCCCCTGGCGTTGGCGGCGTTGCTGGTCTTCACCTTTGCGCTCTGGGCGTGCCCGGGCCCCAGCGGCCCCTCCGGCGGCGGGAACGAGGTCTCCTGCACCAACGGCAAGGACGACAACGGGGACGGCAAGGTGGACTGCGACGACCCGCAGTGCTCCGAGCACCCCTCCTGTCAGCCGGTGACGACGGTGGACGCGGGCCCCACCTGCACCAGCCAGTCGCAGTGCATCGTCACCTCCTACATCTATGACGACCCGCTCCCGGCCTGCACCGGGGGCAAGTGCGTGAAGAACGCCAAGGGCATCCAGATCCGCTTCGAGGTCAACGTGGCCGCGCTCTCGGGCGCCGGCTGGCCCAACGGCTCGATGAACACCCGCTTCATCCTCAAGCGCGCGGTGGACGGCTCCGAGGTCAGCTGCGCCACGGTGCGGGCGCTGGCGCCCGGGAAGACCCCGGACAAGGCCTCGCAGCTGGAGGGCTCCAAGCTGCTCAACCTGCTCGCGTACGACGTGACGGGCGCCTCCGAGCCCACCGCCTCCAGCTACGTCATCCAGCCGTTCCTCCACACGGGGATCGGCGCCGACTTCCTCATCTGGACGGAGATCTGGAGCGGGAAGGTCGATTCGGACACCAAGCTGCCCACGGGGATGCGGCTGGGGTTCGGATGTACGGAGACCGGGACCGCCACCACCGAGCTGAAGGCCACGGACGACGTGGCGGACGGCGGCACCGGCCGGACCATTCGCGTCTCCATCACCGACCTGGGCTGACCGCCCGCCGGGCGTGTGGGGCCAGGTGAGCTTTCAGCCGCGCGCGCCGGGCGTGAGATGCTTTGCCCATGGACCCTTCCGACTGGATGAAGGCGTTTCGGGCGGCCCACGAGCGGGCCAAGAGCGGCGGCCTCAACGACGACGAGCGCGGCCGCTACATGGCGATGCGCGAGGAGCTGGCGCGCTCGCTGGTGGGCGCGCAGCGGCTGGCGGTGCCTGAAGGCGAGCCGGCGCGCCGCCACTTCCGCGTGGCGCAGGCGCTGGCGCTGGAGCTGGACAACGTCTCGCGCACGCTCACCAAGGACGTCTCGCGCTCCGGCTTCTCGGCCATGGTCCCCAACTCCATGAAGGAGGGGCAGCGCGTCTCCTTCAAGCTGACGCTCGGGCGCGAGCAGGAGCCGGTCACCGGCCACGCCAACATCGTCTCCGCGCCGAAGATGGGGGCCATGGTGCGGGCCTCCTTCGCCATTGAAAGCCTCCCCGAGCAGGAGGGGGACCGGCTGGAGACCGCGCTGTTCGACGCGGTGCTGGCGCGTTTCAAGTAGCGCCCTGGCGCAGCACCCGCTCGGCGCGGTCCAGGCACTCCACCATGCGCGCGCGGTTCACGCGCCCGTCCGTGAGCTCGCCGATCGCCAAGAGCTGCTCCACCACCCAGCGGGTGAGGAAGAGCAACAGCGGGCGGTCCGAAGGCGGCAGCCCGCGCTCCAAGAACCGCTGGTTCCGGTAGTAGTCGTCCACCGCCTCCAGCTCGCGGCGCAGCTCCAGGCGCGCGAGCTTGAAGGCCTCCTCCAGGTGCACGGCGGTGGGCGGCGGCGCGTCCGGCGCGAGCACCGCGGCGAGCCTGGGGTCCGCCTCCTCCAGCGCCGGGGGCCACTGCCGCAGCTCCGCCGCGAGCAGCTTGGCCAGCTCGTCCAGCAGATGTTCGGCGATGGGGATGGGCTTGCTGTCGAGCAGCTTCTCCCAGCGGGAGCGCATGTCAGCGCACCGGGAGCAGCTCGATCGAGTCGTGGCGGGGCAGCGGGGCCGCGTCCCCGTAGCCGAGCGCCAGCTCGCGGCGGACGACCTCGTAGACGGAGCGCTTCACGGTGAACTCGCGGTGGGTGATGCCGGGCACTTCGATGTTGAAGAGGTTCTCCCGGCCGCTGTCCTCGAGGATGCAGGTGGGGAAGGGGCTGGCGCGGTCCGCCTTCGAGTAGATGGAGACGAAGCGCACGCCGCGCGGGAAGGCGCCCATCTTGAGCCGCCGGATGAAGGGGGACATGGGGGTCATCTGCCAGACGCTCTTGGCGACCAGCCCCACCGTGGCGCAGCCGAGATACGCCGTGGGCGTGCCGTTGTGCGGGGTGCCCAGGGTGATCAGGTTCTTCACCCGGCGGTCGCCGCCGAGCCGCTTCACGTAGTAGCGGCCGATCAGCCCGCCCTTGGAGTGGCCGATGATGGAGAGGGGGCCGAGATCGTAGCGGGAGTAGAGCCGCTCGACTTTTTCGCGGACCTTCTCCGCCGACTCGTCGATCCCGCGCGTATTGAACGCGTCGAACAGGCCGCCCAGGTTGATGGACCAGACGCAGTAGCCGTCCCGGCGCAGCCGGCGCTCGAGGACTTCGAAGACGCGCCGGGTGGCCATGAAGCCGTAGAGCATCAGCACCGGGCGCGGGCACTTGGTGAAGTCGGTGCGCCGCACGATCTCGTTGCCACGGCGATCGAACTCGAAGTAGCCCCCGAGGTCCTGCACCTGCCGCCGAAGCTTTCGGTACTGCACCACGAAGGAGTTCATCGCGTGCGCGAGCGGAAGTTGACCGGTCGGTCAGGATGATAGGGCTCGCCTCCGTCCCCGGCAAAAGGGGCGGACACCTCCCTACACGCCGGCGCCTCGACTTCGCTCGGCGTGAACGGGGTGGCTCACGCGAAGTGGTTGAGGAAATTCGCGAGGATCTTCGGCCCGGCGGGCGAAGGGCGCACGCCAGCGAGCAGCGCGCGGGCCTTCTCGCCTCGCGCGGCGCCGCGGGCCACCCCTTCCGCGTCCAGGCGCTCCTTCCGGGTCTCGATCAGCATCCGCATGGCGTCCGCGTGCAGCTCGGGGTGGAACTGCACGCCGCGGACGTGCGGGCCGAAGGCGGCGGCCTGGAGCAGCGTGTTGGCGTTGCGCGCGAGCAGGGTGACGCCTTCTGGGACGCGGTCCACCACGTCCTCGTGGGTGGCCTGGGCGGCGAAGCGCTTGGGCAGGCCGCGGAAGAGCGGGTCGGCCTCGCCCTCGGGGGTGAGCGTCACCTCCACCGTGCCGGTCTCTCGCCCCTGCGGGTTCTTCACGACGTGGGCGCCGTGGGCCCAGGCGAGCAGCTGGTGGCCGAAGCAGACCCCGAGCACGGGGACCTTGCGGGCGGCGGCGGCCATGAGATCGTCCGCGGCGCGCTTCATCCAGTCCTCCGGCGCGGTGACCGAGAGCGGCGAGCCGGTCATCACCACCGCGTCGTAGGAGGAGGCGGGGGCGGGCGGGCGCTGGCGCTGGTGCAGCTGCACCACGGTGAGGTGGCAGCGGGCGCCGAACCCCCGGGCGAACCAGCGGTCGTAGTCCCCCGCGGCCAGCAGCAGGGCGTTGGCCACGGTTCCAGTCTTGAGCAAGAGGACGTTCTTCATCTCGCGTCGCTTGTTGCCGCACCTGCCAGGGGTGCCTAGAGTCGCACCCGCCTTGATCGACCCCCGGACGCTATCGCCCAAGCTGCCCGCCGCGAAGCTGTTCATCGGCGGCCGCTTCGTCGACTCCGCGGAGGGCAAGCGGCTCCCCGTCGTCAACCCGGCGACGGGCGAGCAGCTGTGTGAGGTGGCGGACGCCACCGCCCAGGACGTGGACGCCGCGGTGGCGGCGGCGCGGCGCGCCTTCGATGAAGGGCCCTGGCCCCGGCTCAACCCCGGGCAGCGCGGGCGCCTCTTGCGCAAATTCGCGGACGCGCTGCGCGCGCGGCGGGACGAGCTGGCGCTGCTGGAGTCGCTCAACAACGGGAAGACGTTCAAGGACGCGCTCAAGGGGGACGTGACCCCGGGCGCCAACACGCTCAGCTACTACGCGGACTGGGCTGACAAGCTGTTGGGGGAGGTGCTCCCGGTCGCCGGGAACTTCCTCACCTACACGCTGCGCGAGCCAGTGGGGGTGGTGGGGGCGATCGTCCCGTGGAACTACCCCACGTCCCTGGCGTGCTGGAAGCTGGGGCCGGCGCTGGCGGCGGGCTGCACGGTGGTGCTCAAGCCGTCCGAGCTGACGCCGCTGACCGCGCTCAAGCTGGGCGAGCTGGCCGCGGAGGTGGGGCTGCCGGAGGGAGTGCTCAACGTCGTCACCGGCTACGGAGATCCGGCCGGCGAGGCGCTGGCCCGGCACCGGGGCGTGGACAAGGTCTCGTTCACCGGCTCGGTGCGCACGGCGCGGCGGCTGCTGGTGGCGTCGGCGGAGACCAACCTCAAGAAGCTCTCGCTGGAGCTGGGCGGGAAGAGCCCGCAGATCATCCTCCCGGACGCGGACTTCGATCGCGCGGTGGACGCCTGCTTCTGGGGGATCTTCGGGAACAAGGGAGAGGTCTGCAACGCGGGCTCGCGGGTGCTGGTGCACGAAAAGGCCTACGAGGGCTTCGTGGAGCGGCTGGTGGAGCGGGCGCGGAAGCTGGTGGTGGGGGATCCGCTGGACCCGAAGACGGAGATGGGCTCGCAGGTGAGCCGAAAGCAGCTGGAGACCATCCTCGGGTACATCGCCAGCGGCAAGGCGCAGGGGGCCAAGCTGCTCGCGGGCGGGGAGCGGGACACGGACGGCGCGAAGGCGAAGGGGCAGTTCCTCCAGCCCACCGTGTTCGGGGACGTGCAGCCCTCCATGAAGATCGCCCAGGAGGAGATCTTCGGCCCGGTGCTCTCCTGCCTGCGCTTCACGGACGAGGCGAAGGCGCTGGAGCTGGCCAACGGCACCTCCTACGGGCTGGCCGCGGCGATCTGGACGAAGGACGTGGCCAAGGCGCACGCGCTGGCCAAGCAGGTGCGCGCCGGCGTGGTGTGGATCAACTGCTTCAACGAGTTCGACGATGCCGCGCCGTTCGGCGGCTACAAGGAGTCCGGGTGGGGGCGGGATCTCTCGCACCACGCGCTGGACAACTACACGCAGGTCAAGGCGGTCTGGACGCAGCTCTAGGAGAGCGACATGGCCCAGGGGAGGAAGACCGTGCCACGCGCGCGTTCGGCGAAGGTGGCGGGGAAGGGCAAGGCCCGCGCCGAGGGCGGCGGCCTGGACGAGCTGCGCCGCTGGTTCGACGAGAAGGGGCTCACCAAGGCGAAGGTGGGCGGCGTCGACATCGACGGCGTCTGGCGCGGCAAGTACATCTCCAAGGAGAAGTTCTTCTCCGCCGCCAAGGGTGGGCTGGGCTTCTGTGACGTGGTGTTCGGCTGGGACCTGGCGGACGAGCTGTACGACAACGCCAAGGTCACCGGCTGGCACACCGGCTACCCGGACGCGCAGGCGCGGGTGGACGTCTCCACCGGGCGGATCATCCCGTGGGAGCCGGACAGCGCGGCCTTCCTGCTGGACTTCGTGAACGCGGACGGGACGCCGTTCGAGGCCTCGCCCCGGCAGCTCTTGCAGCGGGTGGGGCGCCACGCGCGCGAGCTGGGGTTTTTGCCGCGCTTCGGCTCCGAGTACGAGTACTTCATCTTCAAGGAGACGCCGCAGTCGTTGCGGGAGAAGTCCTTCGCCAACCTGACCCCGCTCACGCCGGGCATGTTCGGCTACTCCTGGCTGCGGACCTCGTCCAACTCGGCGCTGGTGCACGCGATCGTGGATGGCTGCAACGCCTTCGGGATCGAGATTGAAGGGATGCACACCGAGACCGGGCCGGGCGTCTACGAGTCCGCCATCCGGTACGACGACCTGGAGCAGGCGGCGGACAAGTCCGTCCTCTTCAAGACGGTGGTGAAGGAGGTCTGCGCGCGCCACGGGCTGACCGCCTGCTTCATGGCCAAGCCGAACGCCAAGCTGCCGGGCTGCTCGGGGCACGTGCACCAATCGCTGTGGGACCTGAAGGGGGAGAACAACCTCTTCTTCGACGCCAAGGGCCCGCACCGGATGAGCAAGACGCTGCGCCACTATCTGGGCGGGCAGGTGGAGCTGATGCCGGAGCTCACCGCGCTCTACTGGCCCACGGTGAACAGCTACAAGCGCAGCGTGGAGAACACCTGGGCGCCGACCACGGCGACCTGGGGCGTGGAGAACCGCACCACCGCCATCCGGCTGATCGGCGACAACCCCAAGGCGATCCGGCTCGAGTACCGGCAGCTGGGCGCGGACATGAACGCGTACATCGGCATGGCCGCCTCGCTGGCCGCGGGGCTGTGGGGGATCGAGAACGAGGTCGAGCCGGGAGATCCGTGCGCCGGCAACGGCTACGAGGCGAAGGCCCGGCCGCTGCCGCGGAATCTCCGGGACGCGGTGGCGTTGCTCAAGGGCAGCGAGCGCGCGCGGGAGATCCTGGGCGAGGGCTTCGTGGACCACTTCGTGCGGACGCGGGAATGGGAGGTTCGCCAGTATGAGCGTGCGGTCACCAACTGGGAGCTCGAGCGGTACCTCGAGCTCATCTAGGTCTCAGGAGATGGGGCACTTCATGAAGCCGTTCGACATGCCGTCCGAGCCGCGCGTCACCGAGATGTCGTGGCCGACGAAGATCGTCTTCGGGGCGGGGGCGCTGGCGCGGCTGCCGGCGCAGGTGGAGCGGCTCAAGATCAAGCGCCCGCTGGTGATCACCGACGCGGGCGTGGTGAAGGCGGGGCTGGCTCAGCGGGTCTACGACGTGCTCAAGGGCGCGAACGTCCCCTTCGAGAAGTTCGAGAAGGTCGAGCCCAACCCCACCGAGAAGGACGCGTTCGATGGGCTGGCCGCCTACAAGGCGGCGAAGGCGGACGGGATCATCGCCATTGGCGGTGGCAGCCCGCTGGACGCGGCGAAGCTGGTCCAGCTGCTCACCACGCACGAGCCGCCGCTCTCCCGCTACGACGACGCCACCGGCGGAGATCGCTTCGTGCAGGACAACCTGCCGCCGCTGATCGCCATCCCCACCACCGCGGGGACCGGCTCGGAGGTGAGCCGCTCCGGCGTGGCCACGCTCAAGGACACCGGGCGCAAGACGGTGATCTTCAGCCCGTTCCTCTTGCCCAAGGCCGCCATCTGCGATCCGGAGCTGACGCTCGGGCTGCCGCCGGGGCCCACCGCGGCCACGGGCATGGACGCCTTCACCCACTGCCTGGAGGCGTACATCGCCTCGGGGTTCCACCCGCTGGCGGACGCGGTGGCGATCGACGGGATCTCCCGCGTCTCGCGCTCGCTGCCAGCGGCGGTCTCGGACGGGAAGAACCTGGTGGCCCGCGCGGACATGATGGTGGCGGCCATGCAGGGGGCCATGGCGTTCCAGAAGGGGCTGGGCGCCTGCCACGCGCTCGCGCACGCGCTCACGCCCATCTCCAACGTCCACCACGGGCTGGCCAACGCGATCGTCCTGCCCACGGTGCTGGAGTTCAACCGCGCCTCCTGCACCGCGCGGCTGGCGCGGGTGGCGGTGGCAATGGGGGACAACTCCCTGGCGCGCGAAGAGGTGCTGGCGGGCAACGCGATCGAGCGGGTGCGCAAGCTCAACGCGCAGATCGGGATTCCGGCCAAGCTGCGCGAGGCGGGCGTGAAGGAGGCGGACCTCCCGCAGATCGCCAAGAAGGCGTTCGAGGACGCCTCCCACCAGAGCAACCCGCGCAAGTGCACCGAGGCGGATCTGCTGGAGCTGGCGCGCGCGGCCTACTGAGGCTCGTCGCTCTTCAGCAGCGAGAGCGACCAGTCCAGCTGGCTGCGGACCAGGGCGATCCAGCTGTCCAGCTCGCTGGGGGAGAGCCCCAGCTGCTGGCGCAGGCGCTCCTGGGTGTCGTGGAGCAGCCGGGTGCGGGCCTTCTCCAACCAGTGCGCCACGGTGGAGCGGGGCGCGCCCAGCGCGGCGGCGATCTGCCCGTGCGCCAACCCCTCCAGGTGGTGCATGCGCAGCAGGCGCCGGTCTCGCAGCTCCAGCGCGCCAAGCGCGTGGCGCAGGGCGTCCTGCAGCTGCTGCCGGGCGTGGGCGCGCAGGAGCTCCACCTCCGGATCTCCGGCGAGCAGCTCCACCAGCGCGGCCGGAGCGTCCTCGTAGGGGACCTCGCGGCCGGCGCCGCGCAGCACGTCCACCGCCTCGCGCGCCGCCACCATCCGCACCCAGGCCGCGAGCGGTCCGCGCCCGCCGAACTCCGCGAGCTTCGCCTGCGCGCCGCCGATGAGGAGCTTGGCGCGCACCCGCTGCGTCACCTCGTCGTCCGCCTTGGGCACCGAGGCGAGCGTGGGCTTGAGCACGCGCTCATCGAACGCGCGCAGCGCGTCCGGCCCGGCCAGGACGCAGGCGCAGGCGAGGTAGAGATCCGCGGCGCAGAGCCGGGCGGGGCGCTCCACCACCGCGCTGGAGAGCCGGGCGCCCACGTACGTGGCGAAGGCCTCCTGGCTGAGCACCACCTGCGGCCAGGCGCGGCGCCCGTCCTCCCACCAGGCCAGCAGCCGCTCCTCCCAGCCCGGCGCAGTCCCGAGCGCGGCCCGCGCGTCCGCGGGGGCGGCCTTCAGCAGCGCGTGGGTGAGGGGGCCGCTCATGCGCGCGGATGATAATCCCGGGTACCCTGGGCTTCTAAGCCGCATGGACTGCCCGGGCGAAAACACCCTGCTGGAGCTCTTCGAGGGCGCGCTGCAGGAGGGCGCGCGCGAAGCACTCCTCGCCCACCTGGACGGCTGCGCGGCGTGCCGGCAGGTGGTGGCGGTGCTCACGCCGGGCGAGTCTCCCCGCACGCAGACGGCGCACCCCACGGAGACCTCGCCGGGCTCTTCCGCGAAGACGCACCAGGTCCCGGCCTGCGAGCCGGAGCGCTCTCTGGTGGGCACCTCGGTGGGGGAGTACGAGGTGGTGGAGCGGATTGGCGCGGGGGGGATGGGGATCGTCTACCGCGGCCGGCACCCGGTGATCGGCAAGGAGGTGGCGGTCAAGGTCCTGCGGGGCGAGCTGGCGAGCGCGCAGGGCCAGGCGGACCGGTTGATCAGCGAGGCGCGCGCGGTGAACGCGATCGCCAACCGCGGGGTGGTGGACATCTTCGCGCAGGGGCGCCTGCCGGATGGCCGCCACTACGTGGTGATGGAGTACCTGTCCGGCCAGCCGCTGGACGCGCTGGCGCGGGACCGGGCGCCGCTGCCGGCGGTGGAGCTGCTGCCGCTGCTGGACGAGCTGCTCGCCTCGTTGACGGCGGTGCACGCCGCGGGCTTCGTCCACCGGGACTTGAAGCCGAGCAACCTCTTCCTGGTGCAGCAGCCGGACGGGACGCGCTTCATGAAGCTGCTCGACTTTGGACTGGCCAAGCAGATGGCGCTGGCCCAGGAGGGACAGACGCGGTCCGGCGTGGCGGTGGGCACTCCGGCGTACATGGCGCCCGAGCAGATCCGCGGAGAGCCAGCCTCGGCCGGCACGGACCTCTACGCGCTGGGAGTGATCGCCTTCGAGCTCGCCACCGGGCAACGCCCGTTCCCGCAGCGGGATCGCGCCGAGCTGATGCGCGCGCACCTGGAGGAGGCGCCGCCGCGGGCCAGCGCGCTGCGCCGGTCCGTGCCGGCGGAGCTGGACGCGTTGATCCAGCGGCTGCTCGCCAAGGACGTCCGGCAGCGCCCGGCCAGCGCGGAGGCCGTGCGCGCCGAGCTCCGCAGGATGGCGGAGGACCTGGAGGTGTCGCTCGCGGGCGCACCGAGCCGCACGCTGATCTCCCGGCTGCGCGGCGCCTCGCGCGGCCGGCTCGCCGCGGCGGTGGCCGTGCTGGCGCTGCTGGTGGTGGGCGCGGTGGCGTTGGACCTGGCGGTGCGGGCGCCTGGCCCCGAGGCCGCTCGGGTTGACCCGGCGTGGGCGGCCGCTCCCGTGGTGCCGGCGCGGCCCCCGCCGCTGGTGATGCCGAGCGCGCCGGCAGCGCCCGCCGAGCCGCCCCTGGAGGCGCCGGTCCCGGAGGAGCGGCCCGCGGCGAGGGGAGCCCCCACCGCCCGCGAGCTGCTCGCCCGGGCGGGCCGCCTCTCCCGCGAGCTGCAGCGCGCCACGCCCCGCGGGGAAGAGGTGGATCCGGTGGCGAGGCTCCTCCTGAAAGAGGCCGAGCAGTCCGCCGCGCGCGCGAGGACCGCGGCGGAGCGCAGGCGCGTGGACGCCCTGCTGGATGACCTCCAGCGGAAGTACCTGCGGCGCGGCGCGCGCTGAGCGGGGCTGGACCCGAAGGCGTAAGTCCGCGGGAGCTGCCGCTAGGCACCGGAGCGCTTGACGCCCGCGCGCGGGGTGGGCCCACAATCCGCGCGCATGGCGTTGCTCCCCCTGGCGCTGCCGATCCTGCTCGGTCTCCACGCGGCTCCGGCGGGCTCGTTGGAGATCCTGTTGGTGCGCAGGGTGGACACGCAGCCGGCCCAGGCGTTGGACCTGCAGGAGCGGATCCACGCGCTGCTGCTGCGTGAGGGCTACCGGCAGGCCCTTCCCCCGGCCCAGACGCGGGCGCGGCTGCAGGAGCGCGGCGTGCTGGCCCCGGCAGCCTGCGAGGCGCGCCGCGCCTGCGTGCTCGAGCTGGCCGGCAAGCTGGGCGCCGCGGTGATCGTGAGCGTGGACGTGGGCCACGTCTTGGATCGCATGGCGATCAGCCTGGAGGCGCTGGAGCCGGGAGGTGAGCGGCTCGCGCAGGAGAGCTTCACGGTGAGCGCCGTGGGCTACCCGGCGGGGGTCCCACCCGGGCTGGAGCGTTTCGCCCAAGCGCTCCGGGGGGCGTTGCCCCCGCCTCCGCCGCTGATCGCGGCGCCTGCGATCCTTCCCGCGCCGGCGCCCACGGCGGCGCCCCTGCCGCGCGCGGCGGCCTACGGCACGGGTGCGGGCGCGCTCGTCGCGGGCGCAGCGGCGGTGACGCTCGGGGTGGTGGGGGCTCGCGCGGGCGCGGCCATGCACGCGGGTGACTACGACTCGGCGGTCGGCCGTGCCTCCACGCTCACCCACGCGGAGAGTGACCGGCTCGCCACCACCGGCAACGCCGCGCTCACCTCCGCGCTGGTCTGCGCGGTGGTCTCCGCGGCGCTCACCGGTACCACCGTCTATCTCTGGCAGCGCTCTGGGGCGCGCAGATGAGGCGCACCGCGGCCGCGCTGCTCGCGCTCTTCTGGGCCGCGCTCGGCGTCCTCTCCTGTCAGGCGTTCCGGACGGATCCGGAGCGCCTGTACGCCTGCGAGCCGGGTGGCGGGTGCCCGCCCGGCTTCGCCTGCGGCACGGATGGACTGTGCAGGGCGGACGGGGGCTGCAGCGGCGAGGACACCCCGGACGACGCGTTCGAGGACACCAACTGCGATGGGCTGGACGGCGTGGGCGAGGGGACGATCTTCGTGGATCCGGTCCAGGGAGACGACGGCGACGCGGGAGCGGGCACGCGCGAGGCGCCCTTTCGGACGGTGGGGCGCGCCGCCCTGGCGCTGGACGACACGCGCCCGCGGATCTACCTGGCGGAGGGCGCGACCTTCGAGACCGAGACGGTCAACTTCCAGCGCAACGTGCAGCTCGTGGGTGGCTACGCGGCGGACGCCGGCTGGGCGCGCAGCGCGGACATCCAGTCGCGGGTGCAGGGGGCGAACATCGCCCTGCGCTGCAGCCGCGCCCGCTGCAGCTTCGAGAGCCTCACCATTGTCGCCGGCGTCTCCAGCCAGCCCAACCGCTCCTCGGTGGCCCTCTTCGCGCTCGGCGCGCCGGTGGCGCTGCACCGCGTGGCGCTGCGCACCACGCGAGGCACGGACGGCCCGCGCGGGGCGGACGGCGCGCCTGGGGTCAGCGTCTTCGCGGCGGGGGGCGCGGGGGGCTCGGACGCGGGCGCGGGGCGAGGGGGAGACGGCGGGCTCAACCTCGCCTGTTCGGCCGGGACGCGCGGCGGCGCGGGGGGCGCGGGCGGGCCGGTGGGGCAGAGAGGCGAGCCCGGCGAAGGAGGGACGGCGCCCGGCGGCGGGGGCGCGCGCACGGCGTGCGCGGACTGCAGCTGTGACGCGGGGGTAGGGGCGGCTGGGGCCTCGGGGTTGACGCCCCGCCAGGCGGACGGCGGCGCGGGCGGGCAGCCCATCGGCGCGCTCTCGGAGACCGGGGACTACTCCCCCGGCAGTGGCGCGCGCGGGGCTGACGGCGCGGACGGCCCGGGCGGCGGCGGGGGTGGCGGCGGCGGCTCGGTGGGGACCGCGTGCGCCGCGCGGTTCAACGGCGGCGGGGGCGGTGGGTTCAACGGCGGCGGGGGCGGTGGCGCGGGAGGGTGCGGGGGCGCCGGTGGGCGCGGCGGAACCGGCGGGGGCTCGTCCGTGGGGCTCGTGCTCGAGGACTCCAGTCTCTCCGGGAGCGAGATCACCATCGTCACTGGCCCTGGCGGCGCGGGGGGCGCGGGGGGTGCGGGGGGCCCGGGTGGGAAGGGTGGACCGGGAGGCAGCGGCAGCGTGGCGGCCGGTCCGGGCGCGGGCGCGGGCGGGCGGGGAGGCGCGGGTGCGGCGGGAGGCGAAGGCGGGCCCGGCGGCGGTGGCGGTGGCGGCCCGTCCATCGGCATCTGGTGCGTCCGGGGCTCCACCTCGGCAACGGAGGTGGAGATCACCGCCGGTCCCGGCGGCGAGGGCGGCGCGAGCGACGGCCACCCCGGGCCCCGCGGGCTCTCCGCGAAGACGCTGGGCTGCGAGTAGGGCCATTGGAAGTTGGCGGGGAGCCGACGTCATCCCGGGGAAGGCCCACCCTTGCCCGGAGCAACACCGATGGCCCCCTCTGCCGTGTCGCTACGTCCCGTCCTCGCCGCGCTCTCTGCGGTTGACCCCACCGCGCTGGGGGTCCTCGCGCGCGGGCAGCAGGGCCCAGCAGTGAAGCGCTGGCAGGAGCAGCTGGCGCAGGCGGGCTTCCTGGTTCTCTCCCACCGCACGGTGGTGGGGCTCTTCGGTCCTCGCACCCAGGAGGCAACGCGCAGGTTCCAGCGCGCGCATGGGCTCGCGCCGAGCGGCGAGGTCGGGCCGGCGACGCGCATCGCCATGGGCTCGGAGCTCAAGGTGCTGGCCGGCCTCGCGCGGCGCCCGCTCGCGCGCGGACAGACGGGCGAGGCCGTGAGGGTGTGGCAGAGCCGGCTGGTGCGGCTGGGCTACCTCACGCAGGCCCAGATGGACACCGGCCCGGGGATCTTCGGGCCCCAGACCGAGGCGGCCACGCGCCGCTTCCAGGCGGACTCGAAGCTGCCGCCAGACGGGCGGGTGGACCCGGCCACGCGCAGCGCGCTGATGCGGGCGCTCGGGCGGCCGGCAGCGCCGCAGAGGTCGTTCGCCGTGCCGTACATCAACCAGCTCACCTCCAACGGCAGCGCGGACGACTGGAACCGGCTGTCCAACTGCGGCCCCACCACGATGGCGATGATCGCCAAGGGCTTCGGCGTCCGCCGGGACTGGGTGGACGGAGATCTGGTGAACGCGCTCGGGCGTTCGGCGGGCGTGGGCGCTGCCGGCGTGGGCTGGGACGGGGTGATCTCCATGGCGCGCTCGGTGGGGCTGAGCGGGGTTCACCATGCGGGCAACGACGCGGCGTGGGTGCGCGAGCAGCTGCGCCAGGGCAAGCTGGTGGCGGCGAACGGAGATCGCTCGGTGACGCTCCAGAACGGCGGGCACCCCGAGCGGTGGGGCCATGGCGGCGGCGGCCACTGGATCGCGGTGATCGGCCTGGCGCCGAACGGGCGGGACTTCCTGGTGATGGACCCCTCCAGCGACTGCCGGGCGCTCAGCCCAGGCGAGCTCGAGCGCTTCTTTCGCACCCGCGCCGGGGGCGGCCACGCGGTGGCGATCGGCCGTTGAGAATCGCCTCTTCGAGCGAATTGGAAGCTGCGCCGCTGCGCCCGTCAGCTCCTTGAAGGCCCCCACAAGGAGCAGTCACGTGACCCACATCTCGAAGAAGTCGTCTCTGGCCCCTCGCCCGCTCTACCGCCGGCCCCTTGCCCCCGCCGTGCCCGAGAAGATCTCCCGGGCGGCGCCGCGCAGGGTGGATCGCCTCGGATCGCCCGTGCCTGCGCGGCGGGAGGAGCGCTCCGGGGCGCCGCCGGCCGGCGGGCTCGGCAACTTCAACGCGCGCCAGCTCGAGCAGCTGCAGCGCGCCACGGCGGGCGCCTCCCCGGAGGAGCTCAAGCGGGCGGCAGGGAAGATCCCCAAGGAAGATCTCGAGGAGTGGCTCTACCAGCGCGAGCTCCAGGGCATGTCCGACGAGGAGCTGGCGGCGGAGCTGGGGCGGCAGCAGGAGCGGGCGCAGGAGAGCAGCACCGGCTACGCGCAAGATCCGGTGGAGGCACAGGACGCGCAGTGGCGGGTGGAGCAGGTGCAGCAGGAGCAGGCGCGCCGGAAGATCCAGGATCCAACGCTTCCGCTGGGCGACTACGCCGCGGCGCTGCCGTCGTTGGACGACGAGGCGCTCGCCGCTGAGGAGCGGCGGGTGCAGGCGGCATTGGAGGACGCGCAGGGCGGCCCTCACACCAACGCGGGGGACGCGGAGGCGCTGCAGGGGCGGCTCGCGGCGATCCACAGCGAGCAGGGCCAGCGCGTGGTGGATGACCCAACGGCCACCGACCGGGAGTACCGCGCCGCGCTGAACGCGCTGAGCGACGAGGCGCTCCTGGCCGAGCAGGCGGAGGTGAGCGCGGAGTACCAGGCGCTGCTGCAGAAGATGGAGGCGAACCCCCTGCTCGCGCCGCTCTGCGAGCTGCGCCTCTCCCGGTTGGCGGTCCATCTGGCGGCGCTGGACGCGGAGGTGAGCACGCGCGGCCTGGAGGCGAGCGAAGGCGCCGAGGCGGGCGCGCTCGAGCAGGCGGGCGAGGCGGCCGTGGAGGCGGCGGCGGAGGTCGCCCAGGCCAGCGAGGCGCAGGCCGAGGTCCCGGCCGTTCCCAGCGGGGCGGCCGCCGGGACCGAAGAGTGGCCAATTCAAGCGGGGGACACGCTGAGCGAGATCGCCTGCACGCTGTCGGAGCGCAACGGCGGCGTCCCGGACCCGGCGACGGTGATGGCGGACCTGGTGGCGCTCAATGACCTGGACGACCCGAACCTGATCATCGCAGGCCAGACGCTGGTGGTGCCGGTCTACGCCGCCCCCTGAGGACTGAGGCATCACTCCAGCGGGAGGAGGTTGCCCTGGTCAACGGCGGTGCTGCAAATCCGCCACACCCCTTGAGTGTCGCGAGCCGCGGAGTTCCGTCACGAGGGGGTCATAAATCCGCCCTCTGCGCTGGTGCGTTCGAAGGGGAGAGCCACACCTCCCCCGGAGACCTTTGCCATGCGCACCGCCCTGATCGCCTGCCTCCTCCTGCTGGTCACTGGCCTCGAAGCCCGCGCGGACAGGCCCCCCTCGCCGGCGGCCCGCAAGATCTCCCTGGCCGCGCTCCCCGCGCTCAAGGGGACTCGTGTGGACGCGGGGACGCGCCATGGCACCCAGCTCGACGTCCTGGTGGGGCAGGTGACGGACGCGGCCGCGTGGGACGCGCTCAAGGACCGGATGGACGCCAAGGACTTGAAGGTGGACTTCCGGACGCAGAAGGTCGTCTACGTGATCCCCTCGGCGGGGCGCGAGCACCTGGGCCTCGTGTCGGACTTCAACCCGGGCCGGCGCCTCTTCGTCACCTTCCAGTATGAGCCGGTCGTGGGCGAGCTCGCCCGCGAGTACGTGATCGGCTGGGTGGGGGTCGTGGACAGCGCGCTCCGGGACGTGGACTTGCGCTTCACCGAGACCTTCGCCCTCCGCTCCACCCAGCTGTGAACGCCACGCCTGAAGAAGGGACCTCCGCCATGTTCCGCGTCTTTGCCGTCACCCTGTCGCTGAGCCTCTCCGCAACCGCCCTCGCACAGCCGCTCGACTGCGCCAAGGCCAGCACCACGTACGAGATGCTCGAGTGCAACAAGCGCGACCGACTGGAGGCGCAGGCGCAGCTCGACACCACGCTGGCCTCGCTGCGCGCGCTCACCGACTTCAGCCGCGCCAAGCTGGACGCGGCGCAGAAGGCGTGGGTCCAGTTCGCGGACAAGGAGTGCACCTGGCAGTCCAGCGATGTCGAAGGCGGGACGCTGGAGAACGTGAACTACGGCGGCTGCAGGGTCCGGTTGCTGCGCGCCCGCGCGGCGGAGCTCAAGGGCTTCCTCGAGCAGATCCAGCCGGCGAAGTGAGCGCCAGGATGGACTCGAGCGGGCGCTCCACGTCGCAGATCTTGGCGAAGCGCTGCAGCTCGGAGAGGGAGCCACCCTGGCGCAGGAGCTGCGTCAGCGCCGCCTCCGCCACACCCCGGGCGATCTTCGCCCGGTACCGCAGGCAATCGCAGATCGTCTTGCTCGGGCAGGTGACGTTGACCGGGAACCCGTCGATCTGCGCGGTCACGACGCCTTCCTCGAGCATCGGCTGGGTGAAGCGCACGAACCTCAGCGGGAGCTCCGGAACCTTGGGCCTGCGCGCGTTGCGGCCGATGGCGACCCAGACCGGCACAGGGCGCCGCTCGAGGAGCTGGTGCACGTAGAGGGCGGACTCGAGGCAGAGCACGGCGCGGGGGAGCCGGACCCAGAGGTACGGTTCCGGGCCCTTGATCCGTTTCGCCGCGTAGGGATCCACGTAGAGGCCCCGGGCGACTTTCTGGATGAAGCCGAGCCCGAGCGAGAGGTCCAGATGGATGCCTTCGAGCCGGATCTCGGTGAGGTGCTTTCGCCTCCCGATGCCGCGGTAGGAGAGGGGAGACCAGACGGATTCGAGCATGCGGCGGGCGAGTGCATGGCGCGCGCCGAGCCGGACAAGGCGCCGTCTTTCAATAGCGTCTGAAACGTTCCTGGCTCCTCTGGTAACCCCTGGAAAGGAGGATCGGGCGCGAGACGGGAAACCGCGAATCCGACGCTTCTGAAGAGGAGCTGGCACCCCTGCGCCCCGGGGGCCCGGCGAAAGGTGCCGTCGGCGAGACCTGGGAGTCTCCGCGCTCGGACGTTGAGATCGCTTCCGGGGCTGAGGGCCAAGAGGGGAGCGGGTCGTTCAGGGCGTGGTTCGCTCAAGGCTCGCCCTCTCCCGCGGCGGAGCGCTCGGGGCCTCGGTGGAGGCGGCGGCTTGCGTTGTGGGCTGAGGGAGCACGCCGCCTGGGAGCTCGACGCCAGCTCACCAGCGTGCCGTGCTCCCGCGGCGCGGGTGAGGGCTGACGCCTTCCACCGAGGCCGCGAGCGCTCCGCCGCGGGAGAGGGCGAGGCTTAAGCGAACCACGAACTGAACTTCCCGCATCCTCCGGGCCCTGTGCGCGGCGAGGCAGGCCCCGGCGGTCGGGGGTGCCGGGTCCTCTTCAGAAGCGTCGGATTCGCTGATTTTCGCCAGGACCACGTGCGTCCTCTCAATGGGTTACGAGAGGCGAAGAGGCGTTTCCGACGTTCTTGAAAGTCCCGCCGCTACCCCGCCAGCGTCCACGCGAGCAGCCCTGCGCCCAGCAGCTCCACCCAGAAGTAGAACCAGATGGGATAGAGGGGCTGGGGTCCGTCGACCGCGCGGGACACCACCCGCCCCACCGCCATGCCGCCCAGCGCCGCGGCGGCGGAGAGGACCACGCCGGGCCGCCAACTCGCGTTCCGCGCGGCGACCGCGAGGACCAAGGCCATCGCCACCCCGAAGCCGCCGTAGACGGCGCGCACCTCCGCGCGGCTCTCCTTCTTCTCCGCGATGAGGCCGAACGGACGCAGCAGCGCAGTGGGAGCGGCCAGGCCAAAGAGCCCCACGCCCAGAAAGAAGGTGGCCACGAGCCAGACGGCGGCGTCCCGGAGGGTCATGGCTCCACTCTGGCGGGGGTGCCCCCGCAAAGCTGCTCGCGTTTGGGCCCCTCGGCCGGAGGTGACTGCCCCATTCGGGGTACGCTATGCCCGATGCCGATGAGCGAAGGTGCCACCCTGGACGAGCAGCTGCTGACGGACGCGTTGGAGCGTCTGGGCATCGACCACCTCGTCCTCTCCATCCACGACGCCAGCTTCCCCAGCTTCGCGGACGAAGACGTGGGGCGCGGCTCCCCCTACAGCCGCGGCGGACACGACTTCCTCCACTTCGTCCGCTCGCTCGGCTTCAACGCGGTGCAGCTGGGGCCTCAGGGGCGCACCAGCGCGGTGAACCCGTCCCCCTATGACGGCACGCTCTTCGCCCGGAACGAGCTCTCGATCGCGCTCTCCCGGCTGGTGCTGCCGGACGCCGGCGTGCCGCTGCTCTCGGAGCAGACGCTGGAGCGGCTGGTGGCCGGCCGCCCCGCAGGCCCCGGCGTGCACGATGGCTACGTCCGCGGCGCGCAGGCCCAGGCGCTGGAGGAGGCGTACCGGCGGCAGCGAGATCCCCGCACGCAGAACCCGGTGCTCGCCTCAGAGGTCCGCCACTCTGCCGCCGAGTGGGCCGAGTGGCTGGAGCCGGACTCGCTCTTCCTGGCGCTCACCCAGGAGCACGGCACGGACGACTGGCGCCGCTGGCCGGCCCTGGATCGGGAGCTGCTCTGGCCGCGCGCCGAGGAGGCCAAGACCGCCGTGGCCCGGCGGCTGGCCTTGCTCACCCGCTACCCGGACGTCTTCGCCCGCAACGCCTTCCTGCAGACGCTCTGGTGGTGGCAGCACACCGAGCTGCGCGAGCGGCTGGGGGCGGCGGGGCTCTCCTTCTTCGGCGACCTCCAGGTGGGCGTCTCCTTCCAGGACCAGTGGAGCTCCGCGGGGCTCTTCCTCTCCGGCTACCGCATGGGCGCTCCGCCCAGCCGCACCAACCCCGAAGGGCAGCCCTGGGGCTACCCGGTGCTCGATCCCGCGCTCTACCGCGGCGAGCAGGGGGAGGGTGGCCCGGCGCTGCACTTCGTCCTCGCGCGCGTGCGCCGGGTGCTCCAGGAGTTTGACGGCGTCCGCGTGGATCACCCGCACGGCTGGGTCTGTCCCTGGGTGTACCGCGCAGATCAGCCGGACCCCTTCGCCGCCGTGCGCGCGGGCGCGCGGCTCTTCTCCTCGCCGGATCTCCCGGACCACCCCGCGCTGGCGCGCCACGCCATCCCCCACCCGGATCAGCTGGACCGCGGACAGCTGCGCCACGCGGACGGCTGGGTGCGCGCGCTGGACGAGGCCCAGGTCCGCCGCTACTCCGCCCTGCTCGAGGTGATCCTCGACGAGGCCGAGCACCAGGGCCGGGACACCAGCCTGGTCCTCTGCGAGGTGCTCAGCACCTGGCCGTACGAGCTGCGCCGGGTGATGGAGCGCTTCTCGCTTGGCCGCTTCCTCGTCACGCAGAAGGCGGATCCCAACGACCCTTCGGACATGTACCGCAGCGAGCACGCGCGCCCGGGCGACTGGATCATGCTCGGCACCCACGACACCGAGAGCGTCTGGAGCGTGGTGCCCCGCTGGAGCCGCGCGGCCATGGCGGACCGCGCCCGCTACCTCTCCGAACGCCTGGAGCCGGACGCCGCGCAGCGCGGCGCGTTCGCCCAGTCGCTGGCCTCGCCGGACGCGCTGGTGGACGCGCTCTTCGCCGAGCTCTTCTCCTCCAGCGCCCGCGGCGTCTGCGTCTTCTTCGCGGACCTGCTGGGCATGACCGAGCGGTACAACGCCCCAGGCACGGTGGGCCCCCAGAACTGGACGCTGCGGGTGCCGCGGGACTTCCGCTCCCTCTACGCGGACCGGGTGGAGCGCCACCGCGCTCTCTGCGTGCCCAGGGCGCTCTTGCGCGCCCTCAAGGCCAAGCGGATCCGCGAGCCGGCGCTGGAGCGCGCGCTGCAGGGGCTGGCGCACCGGTCTTCCTGAGCGCCCTCCCCGCGTTCACCCCGAGAGGCTGTGAACCTTTCGGGCGCGTAGAGGCGGTGGTCCTTGAGGGACCCACCACCCTTCACGAAAGTCGTTCCCCCGTTCCCCCCGAGCGAAGTCGACTCTCGATCGCCCCTCGACTTCGCTCTCTCTGAGCCCCCTCGACTTCGCTCGGAGGAGCATCCGTCCACTTTCATGGCAGGCCGCAGGCCGTAGTCGGTGTGCCCAGCATGGGCACGGTCAGGAGGTGCAAGTCCTCTGGGAAGCAGGTCGTAGCGACCCAAGCAACTCGCAAGGTTTGTCGGCCGCGAGGCCGGGACTGAAAGAAGCGATAGCGAAGCCACGGCTCGACGTACAGGAACCGGATTCGAGGCGGACATGCGAGGGGTGAGCGGACCGACGACCGCGAAACTCCCACGACCTAGGCGCGTGGACGTATATCCGGCGAGCGCGGGGCGAAGACCGGAGCCCTTACCTGGGGAGATCTCGCCTCGCGCCTGAAAGGGCGACGGCCGATGAGGCCGGAGCGAGAAGTCAGCAGAGGCCGTAGTAGCCACGAGCGCGCCGACAGGGATGGCCACCCGCCTACTGGAAGTCGGAAGGGCAGCGAAGGGTGAAGGGCCGAACGGTGAGGAGAGCGAACTCACGCCTAGCTCGACACTGTCGTGAACTCACAAGCTCCTGACGAGGAGGCCCGCTTGAAGGGAAGGGGTGAAGCTCCAACCCGACAACACGGGTGACGAGACAGAGTGGGCGCGAAGCGAACGAGACGTTCAGGAAAGGCCGCGCAACTGGCGGCAGAGAGGCGGGAAACCGCGATACGCCGCTCGAACCTCAACTCACCGAACCGCCGGATACGGACCCGTACGTCCGGTGGTGTGGGAGGGGGCGCGGCGTGAGCCGCCCCCCTATCCCGATAGGGGCGGCACCCAATCTCGGAATCACGTCGGCGTGGACCGAGCGTGCGTGCCGCCTCTCGACTACGCGCCTGCGGCGCTACGCTCGAGGTGAACGGGGGAAGTTTCATCCCTGATTGATCCGCCCAACGGGCGGCGGCCTCACTACGCTCGAGGTGAACCGGGGGGAGACTCTACTCACCTACAGCTCGACCTCGAGCGCCTCGGACAGCAGCCGCCCCAGCACCGGCGCCGCGCCCGCGTCGCTCTTGGCCGCCTGGTAGGACGAGTAGATCCCCTGCGCCAGGTGCCGACCCTTGCCGCCGGAGAGCGGCTCGGTGTCAAAGCGCGCCTCTTGTCCCGGGGCGAGCGTCACCGGCGCCGCGGCGCCGCTGCGGTGAGAGAGAGGCAGGTAGCTCCACTCCAGCGGCGGGGCGGTGACGCCCGGCGGGGTGCGCGGGTAGGCGGCCACCCGTACCCCGGCGGAGTGCGGCGGACGCTCGGCGCTGGCGGCGGGCAGCGCGCGCGGATCCGGCAGCACCACCGGCCGGCTCCCCACGTTCTTGAGCACCAGGGTAAACCCGCCGCCGGAGGGCTTGCGCGCCAGCGTGAGCGCCACCGCCTCCAGCGGGTGCTCCGTGGCGTGGAGGGAGAGCGCGTCCAGCGCGTCCACCAGCGGCTCGAGCTGGGAGAGCAGCGGGATGTCCCGGCTGGAGAGGGAGACCTCGGAAACCCGGCCGCCCTGGGTGGCGCGGATGCGCAGGTGGCTGGCGCCGGGGCCGCCTTCGGTGCCGGAGGGCAGCTTGGAGAGATCCACCTTGGCCAGCTCCGCCTGAAGCTTCGCGGCCAGGTTCGCCGGGAGCTCCGCGCGGAAGCTGCCGGCGGGCTCGCCCCCTTCGTCCGAGGACGGCTGGTAGCGCTCGTAGGTGACGACGTTCTCGGCGGCGTCCACGCGCAGCCGCAGCTCCACCTCGTGCAGCCCGCCGCCGAGCTCGGCGCCGCCCTGCGTGGTGTACTCCACCTGGAGCTGCTTTCCGGGTTGGGCCTGCATCGGTCGTGCGCTCCCCTCGCTGCTCTTGCAGCCAGCGCAGGACGTCAGCGCCAGCCCTACCCAGGCCAGGCCCGCCAACCTCACGGCTTGACCGCCTCGTACGTGTAGCTCTGCCCGGACTCGGCCTTCACCATGTCCGCGAACACCTTGGCCACCAGCCGGAAGTGGCGGACCTTCACCGTGGTCATGTTCTGACCCATGATCGAATCCGCGTCGATCCCCGCCTTCGCCCCGTCGTCGTTGAGGCTGGTGTCGAGCACCGCGCCCGCGTACTCGTCCGGGTTGCCGATGTGGTGGCCGAACTCGTGCGCCGCCATCGCCAGGCGGGGCTCCCCGAGGAAGAAGAGCGAGTCATTCGAGCGGATGTCCCCATCCGCGATGATCAACATCCCCTTGGCGAACGCGGCCTGCTTGCTGAAGGTGACCTTCGCCTTCACGGAGTAGCGGCAGCACGCCTTCGCCGCGCTCTTGCACTCCTTGCGCTTCAAGTCGAGCTTGCCGGTCCAGGTGTCGTCGATGTTCTTCGTCCACTGGTCGATCTTCTTCTGCTTGGCCGGCTTGGCGATGTCCCAGGCGGTGAAGGCCTCGGGCCACTTGCCGCCGTACTGGCAGACGAAGTCCTTGCCCTGCTCGTAGAAGCCCACCGCGAAGTGGTTGGAGTCCGCGAGCACGAAGCCCTTGGGCAGCGGCTGCCAGTCCTTGCCATCCCAGTACTTGTTCTTCACCCCGTCCTGCTTCATCCAGCGGTAGCCGCTCCACGCCAGCGCCCCGTCCAAGAGGCCGCCGGTCCCGCTGGGCACCTTGCTCCCCAGGTTCACCACCTGCGCCGCCCAGCCGGGGACGAACTTGATCTCGCTGGAGACGGTGAGCGCGTAGTCCTTGGCCTCCAGGGAGAAGTGGTGGCGGTCCTGCGCGTAGTCCTTCTTCTTCGCGCCTGGGATGAAGCGGACCTTGAGCGCCTTGGGGGCCGCCACCCCGCCCAGCTTCAGTGACAGCTCCGCCTCCTTGGCGAAGCCGGCGCCGGCCTTCGGCGGCAGCACGTCCTTCACCTGCCAGGAGGCGGACAGGCCCCCTCCGGAGACCGCCAGCGAGTGGCTCCCGGCGGTGCGCCCCTGCGCGTCCTGGATCAACACCGCGTGCTGCGCGCCCGCCACGCAGCCCTCGGTCTTGCCGCTGTAGGGCACCGAGTCCGAGCACCAGGCCTCGGCCTTGCCCCACTCGGCCGAGAGCACCTTGCAGGTCTGCTTCTGCTCCTCCGCGGCCGGCTCCGGCGCGGCGGCGGGCGGCGCAACCGGCCGCAGCCAGGCCGCCCCCAGCGCGCGCGAGGAGCGCCGGTAGAGGAGGATCTTGCTCGCCCGGCCGCGGCGCAGCTCCCGCACCAGCGCCCGCTGGGGATCCGCCGAAGGATCCGCGCCGAGCATCGGCGCCAGCTCGTTCCACTTGGGCATTCGCCGGCACACCGCCAGAGTGTGGAAGCGCGCCTGCAGCGCTCGCGCCGCGAGGTGCCCCGGCACCGGCTCGTACTGCTCCAGCGAGCTCCCGGCGAAGAAGACGTGGCTGCGCGTCACCAGCAGGAAGGCGTCATCGCGCTGCCACCAGGAGTCGATCACCATGGCGCGCGCTCCCTCCGCTTCAGCTGCCCGCGTCCGCGCCGCCGCCGGTGGCCAGCTCGCCGTGGGGGCCCACCACCCCGCCCACCGCGGGCGGCTCCTCGTCCTCGGAGGGCGTGAACTCCAGCCGCTCGGAGACCACCTGGCCGGGCGCGCGCAGGTCCATCGCCGCCGGGTTGCCGGTCTGCAACAGCTCGTAGATCTGCTGGGCCATGGAGCCGGCGTTGAGCTTGCGGTCCGAGAAGATCACGAAGATGCGGACCTTGCCTTCGTCCACGGGGATCTTGAAAGACGTGTTGCGGATCGGCTTGCCGGCCTCGCAGAGCACGGACTCGTTCCGGGCGTTCATGGTCAGCTGCCGGACCACGCCCTTCTCCGAGGCGGTGAAGACCAGGCAGTGGGTCAGCTGCTTCTCGCTGGGGATGATCTCCACCGTGCTGCCGGTGAGCTTGCGCAGCTCCGCCCGGCGGGTGGGCGCCTTGGCCTCCTCCTGACAGGCGCCCAGCGCGAGCGCGGCCACCAAGATCCAACCCGTCGTCGTCGCTCTCATGACGGCTCTCCTGGTTCAAGGCCGCTGGTAGACGATCACCTGCGGCGTTTCGTCCACGTACAAGCCGGTTGCCGGCGTGCGCGTCCCGAAAGCCTGCCAGATGTTGAACTCCTGCTCCCGGAATTCTTGGTGGTACTGGTACGCCGCCACGTCCGCCTCGTTGGGCCCCCAGACCGGCACCAGGTCCGCGCGCAAGAGGCCGTTGGCGCGGTAGTCGAAGGCGGCGTTGGGGTGGACCTCGTGCAGCCAGACCCGCGCGCCGGGGCGGGCGTTGGCGTTGATCCACGGCAGCACGCCCGTCACGTTGTTGGACCAGAACTGGCGCTGCATCCCCAGCGTGGCGGCCCCCGGCACGCCGCCGGCGAGCTCCGAGTAGTAGCTGGTGCCGTAGGGGTGGATCCGCGCGCTGGCGATCAGCGCGGGCAGGAAGAGCAGCGCCGCCACCGCGGCGAACAGGCCCTGCTCGCCGCGCGGCGTGGCCAGCCGCAGCCGCGCCAGCGCTGGCACCGCGGCCAGCCGCTCCCGCGCCAGCTCCGCCGCCCGGCTCACCGAGACGCCCGCCAGCAGCGCCAAGAACGTCATGGATGGGAACCAGTGCTTCACCCCGCCGAAGTGCGGCACCTGCGGGTGGCTGATGATCAGGATGGAGGCCACGCCGTTGACGGCGATCAACGCCTCCGCGAAGGAGACGGCACGCACCCGCGCCTTCAAGCCCGCGGAGAGCGAGGCGGCCGCGCGCAGCGCCACCGAGAGCCACCCGGTCACCATGGGGACGAAGAGGCTGGTGGGCACCGTGAGCGCCGTCTTCACCAGCACGTAGGTGAGCGGGAAGGGCGGCTCGCGCAGCAGCGTCCCCAGGTAGAACCAGGCGTAGTGGTTGTGGGTGGCGTGGAAGGCCAGGTACCAGGCGGTGCGGTCCACCGGGTGGTGCCAGAGGTAGGGCCAGTGCAGGTAGAAGACGACGGGGCCGAGCACGGCCATCGCCGCCAGCGTGGCCAGCGGGCGGAAGGCGGCCTCGCTGTGGCGGCGCAGCTCGTAGAGGAGCCAGGCGCTGCCCCCGGCCAGCAGGAGGAAGAGCGCCACGTGCGGGGAAAGCAGGGTGAAGCGCTCCTGGAAGCGGCCGGGCTGCGCGCTCTTCAACGCCACGAAGAGCAGCAGGTAGAGCGCGGCCACCGCGGCGTAGAGCCCCACGAAGCCGCCTGCCAGCGCCAGCGCGCGCGGCGAGCGGCGGGCCGTCTCGTACGCGCGGTAGAGCGCGAAGGGCCCGAGCACGAAGGGGAGGAAGAGCGCGTTGTGCTTGGTGGAGATGGCCAGGCCGAACGCCAGGCCGCACCAGAGCCAGAAGCGCCTCTCCTCCTGCGCTCGCCAGAACGTGTAGACGGTGAGCAGCCACATCGCCGCCACCGGCACGTCGAAGCAGGCCAGGTGCGCGTTGAAGAACTGGCGCGGGACCAGGAAGAAGGAGAGGCCGGCGAACATCGCCGCGCGCCGGCCGAAGAGCGGCGCGCCGAACAGGAAGAGCAGGGCGGGGATGAGCGCCGCCACCGCGAAGGCGGGCACCCGCAGCGCGAGCGACTCGCTCAAGCCCAGCCCGTGGTGAAGCACCAGGCCGCTGAGCGCGAAGAGCACCTTCATCACCACCGGGTGCTCGTGGTTGTTGTCGAACGCGGCGGAGATCGCCTGATCGCTGAAGGCGGCGCCGGGGCTGCGGCCGAGCAGCTGGAACCAGCCCGCGTAGGAGCGCGCCGCCGAGAAGTACATCCCCTCGTCGCGCACGAAGCCCACGTCCCGCTGCGTGACGAGCAGGGCGAAGAACGCGAGCCCGAAGAGCGCCAGCGCGATCCGCTTGTCCAGGGGCCCCAGCCGGGCGCTCGGCGCGGCGTCCAGGGCCGCCGGCGCGGTGTCCGGAGCGGCCGGGGCGGCCGGCTGGAGCGGGGCGGCGGCGCTCACATCGCCCCCGTCGCGCGCTTGCCGCGGCTCTTGAGCTCCACGCACGTCCCGCGCGCGTCCGGGCGATCCGATTGGATCCAGATCTTCACCGGCGTGGGTGCCGCGGGCGGGGGGCTGGCGGTGGCGCGCTGCAGCTGCTGCAGCCCAGGTGGGATGGTCAGGCCGATCAGCGGCTGCCCGTTGGTGGCGTCCTCCACGCCCAGCCGCACCGGGGTGATCCCCGGCCCGCGCGCGTACGCCCACTCCCACACCACGCCCGCCTCCAGCGCCAGCTCATCTCCCGGCGGGACAGGGGGCAGCTCCGCCACCAGCCGGCCAGGGCCGCCGGGCGGGTGCATCCAGAGGCAATGGCGCGGCTGGTAGAAGACCTCGTGCCACTCCGCGCCCACGCGCACGTGCTCGGGCGCGCCGGGGCAGCGGTGGGCCTTGCCGTCGAACGGGCAGTCGATCCGGCGGTCCGGCAGCTCCAGATAGACGCGGGCGGAGGCAACGGAGTCGGTGGCGGAGAAGAGGGTGGGGCGGTGGCGCCCGTTCTCGTAGAGCTGCAGCTGGATCGTCCCGAACCTCTGCGGCCCGTCCACCTTGCGGCGCTCGGGCTCGAAGCGCGCGAGAAAGCCGCTCGAGTCCGCGCGCGGAAGCTCCGGCTGCGCGTAGACCCAGACGCGCCGCGCGTCCACCAGCGGATCTTCGTCCTGGTCCAGGTAGGCCACCACGTCCAGGGAGGGCGGGAGGAAGAGGCGCGCGCGCTCGGTCCACCAGGGGAAGAGCAGCACCGCGTCCCCCGGCTGCGCGTGCGCTTTGAGGTACGCGGCGGCCGCGCGGTGATCCGCTTCGGACGGCAGGCGCCCCGGCAGGCGCAGCTGGAAGACGAGCGCGAAGAGGGCGGCGAGCCCCACCGCGGCGAGCTCCGCCCAGCGCAGCGCCCGCTGCCAGCGGAAGGCCGCGGGGGCCTGGGGCGTGGCCTCAGGACTTGGCAAGGCGGATCTTCTGCTCGCTCTTCTCGCGGCAGAAGGTGCAGAAAATGGAGTCGCCGGCCGCGAACGAAGGCGTCCACGGCGGGTACATCGAGCAGCGCGGATCCAGGCAGTGGTGCAGCTCCCAGAGGTGCCCCAGCTGGTGCAGCGCGTGGCGCCCCACCTGCTTGAGCGACTCCTCCATGTTCTTGAGCCCGTGCGTGGAGATGAGGGCCTTGTTCTTCCCGTAGTGGGCGAAGCCGTGGGTGGGGCCGGTGCTCCCGGGCAGCTCCCGCTCCTTGAGCTTGCGCGGGGTCAGGTAGAGCAGCTTGTCGTCCGCGTAGGCGCGGACCGTGTCCACCTGATCCAGCAGCTTGCCGGCCTCGTAGGGCTCGGAGAAGCCGGGCGGCAGCTTGACGTGGCCGGAGTGCTCCGAGCCCACGCCGAACGCGGTGTAGAGGACCTGGCAGAACTTCGCGAGGTGCTTCTCGTCGTACTCCTCGAGCGTGATGACGCGGATCACGTTGCAGCCTTTCGTCGATGCGCGAAGTCGCTACTTCTTCTTGGCCTTGGCGGCGGCCTTTGGATCCGCGGCCTCCGTCTTGGCCTTGGGCGGGCGGCCCCGCTTCTTGGGCACCGCCGGCACCTCGGCCTCGGGCGGCTTGGGCTTGGGCGGGCGGCCCCGCTTCTTCGGCACGGCGGCGGCCAGCTCAGCCTCCGGGGGCTTGGGCTTGGGCGGCCGGCCGCGCTTGCGCTTGGGCGGCATCTGCTCGTCCGGCACCAGCGCCGCGCCCATCGGCACGGTGACGTCGTCGTCCGAGAGCGGCGCGCGGGCGGCCGGCTTCTTCTTGCCGTCTCCCTCCTCGCCCTCCTCCTCTTCGCCCTCCGCCGCCTCCTCGTCCTGGGAGTCCATGCCTTCGGAGTCCATCCCGAGCAGGTCGTCCCCCAGATCCAGGTCTTCCCCGTCCTCGCCGCCCGGCTTGAACTCCGCCGCGGTGCGCTTGGGGCGCTCGCGCCCCGGCGGGAAGAGGACCAGGTCCACCGCGTCCTCGGCGTCGCACTCGGCGATCGTCAGGGAGACGGAGATCTCGGTCACCAGCAGGTGGCGCGCGTTGTCGTAGAGCTCGCGCTCCTTGGCGGGCAGCGGCCGGAGCTCCGAGAGCACCTGCAGCCCCTTCACCACCTCCGCCAGGCCGAGCAGGCCGCCCTGCGCCATGCGGTCCGAGTTGGTGCGGGCGCGCTGCTTCCAGTCCAGGTCCGCCTTGTCGCTGTCGGACTTGAGGAAGGCGAAGATCTTGAGGACTTCGTCCCGGGTGGCCACCTTGCGCAGCCCGATGCTCTGGAGCTTGCCCTGGGGCACCATCACCACGGCGCCGTCCTCTTCGCGCTTCATGGTGACGAAGGTCAGGGTCTGGCCGGCGACCTCCTTGGCCTCGACCCCGGAGACGCGGCACACGCCCTGGTTCGGGTAGACGACCCGATCGCCCACGGCGAGAGTCAGGTTGGATGCGGCTACTGGCTCGACCATCGCCCCCTCGTTAGCACCAACTTTCCCGGTGCGCCACGGCAGATGCAGCCGGCGTCCAGCAGCGGCGCTACGGCTGGGAGGCGCCGGATCGTTGAGCAGCGAGCAGCCGGGTGAGCAGCTCGTGCAGGCGCGCGTCGATCCGCGCGTTCACCTTGGCCTCGTCCACCTGCTCCTCCGCCCCCGCCGGCCGCGGCACCGCCACCACCGCGAGCGCGATCACCGCCACCAGCACTGCGATTGCCTTCTTCATCAAAGCCCCCTCGAAGCACATCCGTTGGTTGGATGTGCGAAGGGTAGGAGAGGCGGCGCGCGGATCAACTTTTCGGCTACAGGGCGCTACGGGCCGATACGGGTGGGGCTCACCTGGCCGCGCGGGGCCAGCACCAGCGACACCTCCAGCGTGCCCGCGTTCCCCTCCACCACGTCATCCGGGATCGCCAGCGTGAGCGCGCTCGCGCCGGTCACCTCCATCCGGGAGGAAGGGGTGAGGATCTTCATCCCGCTCACCGGCTCCCGGCGCGGGTTGGCGCCAGCCTCGCTCACCAACACCCGGACGGGGCGGCCGGAGGGAGAGAGCCTGGGGGCGGTGGCGCCCTCCTTGAACGTGAGCTCGTAGCGCGCGTCTGGATCCAGATCGGTGATCCGCAGCCGCTTCTCGCGCGGGAGCGCCACCGCGTTCTGCTTGGCGTCCAGGAGCAGGGTGAGCGTCTCCTTCTCCTTGCCCTTCTCCTGCACCCGCAGCTTCAGCCCCCCCGAGTTGTCCCCGGGCGAGTCGTCCGGGATGAAGGCGAACAGCCAGCTGGCCCCCTTCACCGCCACCGGCCGCTTCCCCAGCAAGAGCGCCGTCTCCCCCGCGCCCAGCGGAGGCTCCGCGTCCAGGAAGGCCACCGCCTCGCTCAGGCCGGCGGCCCCGGCCGACAGCGCCAGCCGCCCCTCCGTCCACACCCGGTAGCTCTTGCGCGGATCCAGCCGCACACGCGCGCTGGCGGTGGCGGAGACCGCGAACGCGTGCTGCTGCGCGGAGAGCACGTAGGTGCCAGGGCCCTTCACGTCCGTGGGCGCCGGGGGCTCGGGCGGCGGGAGCGGGGGCAGCTGCTCGCGGCGCGGCTGCTCGGCCTGCTCGAGCTGCGCGTGGATGGGCACGGTGCGGCCGCGCGAGGGCGGCACCTCCTGGCGCCACGGGCGGCGGTCCGGCGCCGAGAGCTCCAGCACGTGCGGCCGGTCCGCGGAGAGGTCCGAGATGAGCAGCGGCGTGCTCATGGGGGACGGCCGCCCGTCCACCTTCACGCGCGCGCCCACCGGCGTGGAGGTGAGCTGGATGGCGTAGGTGCTGAAGTGGCCCACGAGCAGCACCACCGCCGCGGCCAGCGTCATCGCCAACAGCGGCGCGCTCACGTACACCCAGCGCGGCGGCAGCCGCCCCAGCGAGCTGTTGATCGCCGTGCGCAGCGGCCGCCCATCCTCCCGGGAGGTGTCCGCGCTGGGGCGATCCGTGTCCGCCGCCGAGCGGGTGTCGCTGATCGCCTGGGTCTCGCCGCCGCTGGGGGCCTCCTTGTCGGTGTCCTCGTCCAGCTTGCGCCCGCGCGCGCTCATCCGCGCCGCGGCGGTGTTCTGATCCAGCGGCGGCAGCTCGGGCTCGCGCGTCATCGGCTTGCGGTAGTTGACCAGCTGCTCGGCGAAGTCCCTGGGGAGGTTGGTGGGGCGCCCCTCCGCCGCGAGCTCCTGCTCGAAGAGGAAGGTCATCAGCTGCGAGAGCGTGCTCGCGGAGAACGCCGGCGCGTTGGCGTACAGGTAGGTGGCCACCGCCTCCTGGAAGGACTGCGCGCTGGGGTAGCGGACGGTGCGGTCCGTGGCCATGGCGGTGAGGACGATCCGCTCCAGCGCCGGCGGCACGTCCGGGTTCACCGCGCGGGGGCGCTCGAACTCGCCGCGGACGATCCGGGTGAGGACGTCCACCATCTTCCCTTCGAAGGGGAGCTTCCCGCAGACCATCTCGTAGAGGACGATCCCCGCCGCGAAGACGTCCGTGCGCGCGTCCAGGTCCTTGCCGCGGGCCTGCTCCGGGGCGAAGTAGGTGTACTTCCCCTTCACCGCGCCGGCCTCGGTCTCGGTCTGCCCGGCCACCCGCGCCTTGGCGATCCCGAAGTCGACGATCTTGATCTCCCCCTCGTAGCTGATGAGCACGTTCTGGGGAGAGACGTCCCGGTGGATGATGTTGAGCGGCCGCGCCTGCTCGTCCAGCCGCGTGTGCGCGTAGTGCAGCCCCTTGCAGAGCTCCAACACGATGTAGAGCGCGAAGGCGGTGGGCAGCGTGGGCAGCCCCTTGGCGCGGGCGCGGCGCATCACCCGGGAGAGCGTCTGCCCGTGGACGAACTCCATCGCCAGGAAGTACTCGCCCTCCACCTCTCCGAAGTCGAAGATCTGCGCGATGTTCCCGTGGGACAGCCCGGCGGCGATCTTCGCCTCGTTGATGAACATCCCCACGAAGCTCTTGTTGCCGGCGTAGTGGGGGAGGATCTTCTTGATCACCACCTGCTTGCTGACCCCGGCCACCGCGTTGGTCTTCGCGCGGTAGATCTCCGCCATCCCGCCCGCGGCGATGCGGTCGAGCAGCAGGTATTTGCCGAAGGGCTGCGGGTCTGGCTGCGGCAACGCGAAACACTCCAACCGAGCGGGTCCGCCCGAGTCGAAACGCCAAAAAGGCTAACACGCAAGGGCGCCAAGGGCGGGCGTTGAAGTTCGCCAGGAAGCAGCGTTAGCTCCCGCACCGAATGGACCTTGGGACTCCGGAGGGGAGGCGGATCTCGCTGGGGGTGCTTGCGCTCGGGCTCGCTTTGGCGCAGCCGGCGCGCGCCGCCGCCGGGCTGCTGCTCTTCCCCGCGGTGGGGACGCCCCGTCAGCTCACCCTCACCGGGCGGGTCTTCCAGGACGCCCCCACCCGGGGCAGCTCCACGCTCTCCCGGAACCTCCGCAGGCTGGCGGCCTCGAACTGGGAGGGCGCGCCGGTGGAGGTGGTCTTCGGCGGCCAGCGGACCAAGCTCACCAGCGGCCATGACGGCAACTTCCAGGTCACCTTCGCCGCCCCCGAAAAGGCCCCCTTCGCGGTGGGCTCCGCCTTCGCCGAGGCGCACGTGGACGGTGTGGGCGCACAGGCGCAGGTGCAGATCGTCTCGGACGAGGCCCCGTTCCTGCTGATCTCGGACTTCGATGACACGGTGGCGGTGACGAACGTGCTGCGCCGCCGGTCCCTCCTCTCCTCCGCGCTGCTCAAGGACGAAGAGACCCAGCCGCCGGTGCCGGGCATGGCGCCGCTCTACCAGTGCCTGCTCGCCGACAAGCCGGCCGTCCCCGGGCTGGCGGTGGTGAGCGGCTCGCCGGTGCAGTTCGGTCCGCGGATCGCCGCGTTCCTGCGCAAGCACGGGTTCCCCTTCGCCGCGCTCCACCTGAGAGATCTCGGCCCCTCCACCCTGAGCGACTACAAGCAGCCCATCATCCGCGCGCTGCTGCAGCAGCTGCCGCACAAGGTGGTCCTGGTGGGGGACTCAGGGGAGAAGGACCCGGAGGTCTACGCGCAGATCCGCAGCGAGTTCCCCGGCCGCGTCCTGCGGATCTACATCCGGGACGCCGGCCGGGCGGAGGACGCCGCCCGCTTCAAGGACATGCTGCTCTTCAGGGAGCCCGCCGAGGCGGCGAAAGACGCGCAGGCCCACGGGCTCGTCTCTGCCGAGTGCGCCGCCAAGGCCTTCCCCGCGGCGGTGGCGCCGTGAGGCGGGCCCTGCTCGCCGCCGCGCTCGCCGCCGCCTGCTGGGGCTGCGAGCAGAAGAAGCAGGAGCCGCTCAAGGCGCTCGCGCCCGCACCGCTGCCTCGGCTGACCGCGGGCCTGGAGTCCTCCGACGGCGGCAGCGAGGCCGAGCGCGAGGCGCTCCACCACGTGCAGGCCGCGGACGTGCTCGGCCACCCCGTCCCGGACGAGGCGCTGGCGCTCTCCTTCGCCGGAGGCACGCTGAAGGGCCTGGGCGAGCCGCTCGCCGAATCTCCCGGTGCCGCGCAGAAGCTGCTCGCGGCCGCGCGGCAGAAGCCGGTGCTGCTTCGGCTCGAGCCGGACACCTACCTGGCCCAGGTGGCCTGGCTGTTCGCCGCGCTGGACGATGCGGGCGCTGAGGTCTGGCTCGCGCACCCCGCCGCGCCCTTCGCCTACCCGCTGCGGCTGCGGGACGAGCAGGGCTTCCAGGCGTGGCTGGAGGAGCCCAAGCCGGGGAAGGTCCGGATCATCCAGCGCGCGGACGGCTTCGAGCTGCAGACCAACGTGGGCAAGCTGCCGGGCGCGGACAGGAATGGCCCCACCGTCCCGGCGCGCGGCGGGCAGCAGGACGTGGCCACCCTGCGGCGCGGCCTCGCGCAGCTCAAGGGGCGCTTCGCGAACGCGCCGGACGCCTGCCTGATGCCGTCCTTCGGCACCGAGGCGCTGGCGATCGCCACCGCGCTCTCGGGCATGTACGGGGCGAAGGGCGAGCCGATCTTCGAGGAGCTCTGCCTGGTCTATCCCCGCCCGCGGACGGGCGGGGGAGACCGGTAGCCGCTGCTTACGACCAGTCCACCACGCGCTCGGCGGTGGGCGCCGGGGCAGCGGCGGGGGCGGCGACCTCGGCGGCGGCCGGAGCAGCCTGCTCTTCGATCGTCACCGCGGCGGCGCGCTCCTGGGCCTCGCGGGCGGCGGTGGCCGCGCGCTCGTCCAGCGCGGTGCGGACGGCGGCGAGCTTCGCCTGCTCCTCTTCCCCGAGCGTGGCCGCGAGCCGGTCCAGCCGGTCCTTGCGGATCCACCCCACCCACTTCTCCAGCGCGTCCTCGGGGAGGTCCTTCGCCATCTTGGTGAAGAGCGCGGTGGCGTGGCTGTCCGCCGCCTCCAGATCCGCCAGCAGCGGGCGGATGTTGTTCTGGCGCCGGGCGATCTCGATCTCCACCGCGAGCAGGGACGAGAGCTCGCCCTCCTGCGGGTTCAGCCGGGTGCCCCACAGGCGGGCGCGCAGCGTCTCCAGCGCGGTGTCGTCCAGCAGCGCCACCTGGCGGGCCAGGTTGCCCTCCTGAACGCCCGCGAGCAGCTCGCGGATCTGCGCCTGGTTGCGCGTCTGCAGCGTGCGCTGGAAGAGCGCGGTGGCGTTCTCGCTCTGGCTCCTGAGCGCGGCCTGGAACTGGGCCTTGCCCACGCTGCCGTGGAGCGAGCGGGTGATCAGCTCGTCCTCCGGGGTGAGCTCGTCCATCCACTGGGTCATCTTCCGCGGCTCCACCAGGGAGAGCACCTGGTCGCGCCGGTTGCGGGGGATGGCGTTGAGCAGCTCGCGGCTCTTGGCGAGCGGCAGGTCCGCCAGCTCGAGCGCGAGATCATCCCCGCGCTTCCCGGGCGCCGCCAGCGCCGCGATGATCCGCTCGCTGTCCAACCCGCGCCCCATCAGCGCCGCGTCTGCGGCGACGGCCAGGTCCGGCACGGCCTCCAGCTTGCCGCGCACGCCGAGCAGCTCCTCGTCCGGGATCCGCTGGACCGCGCCGCGCAGCTCCTTCTTGCCGGTCTTGAACATCGAATCCACCGCGGGCGCGAGCCGCTCGTTGCGGATCCACCCCAGCCACTTGGCCAGCTGGGGACCATCCAACTTCGCCGCCAGCTGCTCGAAGAGCTGGCCGGTGTAGGCGTCCGCGGACTCGATCGCCGGGAGGAGCTCGCGCAGCGCGGCCTCTCGCTTGGCGAGCTCCACATCCACCGAGATCAGCCGCTTGAGGTCCTCGGATTGCCCTTCGATCCGCGTGCCCCAGAGCCGGCTGCGCAGCGTGGAGAGCTCGGCGGTGTCCAGCTTGGGCAGGTGGGTCTCGAAGGTGCGGGGAGAGACCCCCTTCAGGTAAGTGCGCAGCTCCGCGGTGCCCTTGCTCTGGATCAGCCGCTTCAACGCCGCTTGCGAGGCCGCCTGCACGGTCCCGCTGGGCGAGTTGGCCAGCTCGCCGAACTGCTCCGGGGTCACGCTGTCGTAGAGCGATCGGCGGATGGCCTCGTCGCCCTCCCCGAGCCCGCGCACGAACGACTCGATCTCGTACGGCTCCACCTGGCGCAGCACCGCCGCCCGGCGGCTGTTGGGCAGCGCGCGCAAGAGCTCCCGGCTCTGCCCCAGATCCAGCTCGGCGAGGCGGGTGGCCAACGCCTCGGAGTAGCGGCCCGCCGCATCGCCGCGCATCGGCTCAGCGGTGAGGGCGGCGAGCAGCCGGTCCGTCTCCAGCCCGCGCCGCATCATCGCGGTGTCCGCGCCCAGCAGCCCGGCCGAGACGCCCTCCCGGCGGGAGGCGTGCTCGGGCAGCTTGGCCCGGAGGGCGGTGAGGGATTCGTCGCTCAGCCCGGTCAGCTTGCCCGTGTAGGAAGACGCGCCCAGCGTCTTGGCGGCGCCGTCCAGCAGCGCCTGCAGCTCCTCCGGAGAGCGCTGCGCCACCGCGCGGTCCACCACGAGCTTCCAGCCCTCCTGCGAGCCGCGCATGTAGCCGCCCATGAGCTCCGGGTTGGCGTGCGTGTCGAAGTAGCGCAGGACGTTCTCGTCGGTCGCCTTGAGGGCGTCCAAGAGGCCCATCGCCTGCGGCAGCTTCATCTCGCCGATCACCCGCTCCAGCACCTGCGGCTCGAGCGAGCTGTAGAAGGGGATCATCTCTTCCGGGGACGCGGTGATCAGCTTCGAGATCAGCGCCTCGGAGTGCGGGGTCTCCGCGGCGAGCACCTCGTGCAGGGCGGGGAGCTCCAGGCCGCGGCGCGCCAGCTGCGCCTCGGTCTCCACCAGCGCGGGCAGCCGCTGGTCGAGCTTGCTGCCCACCGTCTTGGGGAGCTTGGCGCGCAGGGCCAGCAGCTGCTCGTCGCTGAGCGCGGCCACCTCGCGCGTCAGGCTCTGACCCGGCAGGCTGTTGAGCGCCCGGCGCAGCTGGCGGGGTTCCAGGCTCTCCAGGCTGCGCTGGAAGAAGTGGCTCCCCTGAGCCGACGAGCTTCCGCTGGCGATGGTGCGCAAGAGCTGGGGGTCCCCGCGCCCAAGCATCTCCAGCCCCAGGGCCCGGTCCATCCCGGCCCAGACCGCGGCGTCCTCGCCAACCTCCAGGGAGCGGGTGAGCAGGGCGCGCTGGGCCACGTTCATGCGGTTGATCACCGCGTCCAGCCGCTCCTCCGGCAGGGGGTTGAGCAGGGGCCGCAGGTTGGCGCCCGGCAACCCGGTGAGCGCCTGCGCCAGGTGCGCGGACTGGGCGTCCTGCTCGGACAGGATCTTCACCAACTTGTTGGTGCGCAGCTCGCGCCGCGCGAACTCCGCCTGGACGGTGGCCAGGCTGTGCAGGTTGCCCGCGAGCTCGTCCTTGGCGGTGGGCAACAGCCGCGCCTCCAGCGAGCGCAGCTGCTTGTTGTCCAGCGGCTTGATCGCCTGCTCCAGCTTTCCCGCCGGGAGGTTCCGCAGCCAGTCCACCAGCGGCCGCTCCTCGAGCAGCCCCTTGAGCAGGATGCCGCCCTTGGCCGGTGCCGCCTCCAGCGTCGCGCTCAGTCCTTCAGGCGTGACCGCCTTGCGCGCCGCCTTCCAGAGCGCCTTCGCCTGGCTGGGATCGGCCGGGAGCTTGGCCACGAACGCGGCGAAGTCCGTGGGGCGCAGCGCGGAAAGCTCGCGCTCCAGCGTCCCCTTGGGCAGGGCCTTCAGCCACGCCTGGGAGTTGTTGAGCGGGAGCGCCAGCACCTTCTGCACGAGGTACGAGTTCACCGCCGGCTTGGCGCCAGGGCGCAGCAAGATGGTGCTGTCCAGCGTCTCCTTCACGCCGGTCGCGTCACCCCAGTTCTTGATCAGCTTGCGGAAGCGGCTGCCAAAGCCCAGGTCAGTGAGCCCCTCGCGCTTCATCAGCCGGTAGGCGCTCTGCAGGAACTCCCAGGTCGCGTCCGCGAACCGCTGGCGCTCGGCGTTGGTGAGGTAGGGCGCAGCGTCGTAGCCCACCAGCGGCAGGATGTGCGTGTCCCGGCTGTAGGCGAGCCCGGACATCATCTTGCGGAGGTTGTCCTGCTCTTCCTCGGAGAGCGGACCGCCCTTGAAGCTCTCCATCAGGGACTTCAGCTCCGCGCGCGGGTGCGGCTTGAAGGCGGCGGCCTGCTCAGTGGGCAGACCGCGCAGGTACTCGGGGTTGCGCAGCGCCGCGGCGATCTCCAACGCCCGCTTCTGGATGTCCTCGACGCCGGACATGTAGCCGCGAAGCTCGATCCGGAACCGGCCATTGCCGAGCATGTACGCGCGCAGCGGACCGCGTTCGTCCAGACCGGAGATGGGCTGGCGCATTTGGCTCCAGGTCTTGAGCGCAAAGAAGTGGCTCTTGTTCTTCATGCGCCACGCCTGGATGGAGTCCGAAACCCGCCCCATCCAACCGTCCACCTGCGCCTTGCCGATGCTGTCGATGGTCTCCTTCGGGACCTGGATGGTGAAGTGGTACGAGCGCAAGGAGCGGCCGAGGTGCGCGCGCAGCTCCTTCATGTTCTGGAGGACCTCCCCCAGGTTCTCAGTGGGGACAGAGATGACCTCCATGTTGCCGCTGCCCTCGGGGTGGACCCCCTTGGTGTCGAGGAACGGGAAGCGCTCGACGTTGGCCGCGCTCCCGCGGCCGAACACGCCGGACGCGTTCCTCAGCACGACCTCCTGGGGCCCTTCGTTCGCCTTGAACTCGGCCTCGAAGCCGAAGGAGAGCCGCCCGCCCGGCACTTCGATGGGCTTGTCCAGCGGGACGCTGCGTACCAGCGCGGCGATCTCCGCCTCGGAGAGCCGAAGCTCGTTGGTGTGGTTGCCGCCGAACTTCGGGTACTCGGCCGGCTTGAGCCCCAGGGACTCCAGGTACGCCGCGTGCTGGTCGTCCGTGAGCTGGAGCATCCGCTCGTTGATCGGCGCCAGCTGCGGGCGCGCCTTCTCCGGCGTGGAGTGGACCTTGAGGTCCTTGAACCGGGGGAAGCTGTCCGCGAAGCCCTTGCCCGCTTCCAGCTCCGGGCCGCGGTGCACCAGCGCCTGGAGGAAGTTGTAGACGCGGGGGAGGTCCTCCTCGTCCAGCAGGTCCGCCACCCGGAACTCGATCGCGCGGCCGTTGGCGGCCGGGTCCTCCGGGAAGAGCCGGTTGTAGTTGGCCGCGCGGTACTTGTACGGGATCCGCCCTTCGACGGCGGAGAGCGCCTCCTCGCGGGGACGGTACTTGTCGAAGACCGCCTTGACGTTGTCGATGCTCCGGTTGGGCAGCGCGGCGAGCTCCTTCATCAGCTCTCGCTGGTTGATGCCCAGGGGGATGCCGAACCGGTTCATCAGGTCGCCGTAGCGGCGGGGGCCAATGGCCGCGAAGATCTCCGGCCAGTGGTTCTCGATGTGGAGGATGAGGTCCACCAGCTTGGTGGCGTCCCCCTCCGGGGTGACCAGGTGCGAGACATCCACCGTGTTGTGGGTGGACGAGCGGACGCCCGGCACCAGCGCGCCTTTGAGCTCGGCGCGGATCTTCTGCTGCAGCGCCAGCGCGCCGTCCGTGAGCGGCGGCGAGACCAGCTCCACGCCGTTCTTGCGGCGGCCGGAGTCCACGTACTCGGGGACCGCCTTCCACTCGCGGCCGAGCTTGTCGATCATCTCCGCGGAGTGCGAGCCGTCCTCGTTGACGATCACGCGGATCTCCCCGGCGTCATCTCCCAGGGCGCGGTTCACGGCCTCCAGCGCGGACTTGAAGGCGTCCGGCGGGGTCTCGGTGCGCAGCGCGGCGTCGTAGAGCGGGTGGGGGAGCGCGAACTCGTGCTCGATGCCCCACTTGAGCGCGGGCAGATCCGGCGGGGCGGCCTCGGCAAGCGCCGGCTCGATCTCAGGCGTCGCCTCGGGGGCGGGAGCAGGGGTGGGGGTGTGGTGGACCTCGGGGGCCGCCTCCTCCACCTGGGGCTGGCGGCCGAAGCGCGCCCTGAAGCGGGCCAGGGCGCCCGTGGGCTCCGCGGCGGGAGCGGCCTCCGCCGCCGGCTCCGGCGCGGGCTCCGGGGTCTCCACCTTGGCCTCGGCCTCCGGCTTGGCCTTCACCTTCTTCGGCGGCGGGACGTGGTGCGCCTGGCGCTGCTGCTCGCGCAGCCAGTACGCCGCGGTGTCCGGCGCTTCACCGGACAGCTCCCAGGAGTAGCTCTGGCGGGCCTCGTCCAGCTGGTCCTTGTAGAACTGGTCGACCTTGGCCTTGTAGTCGTGCAGCTCGCGCAGGGCGGCGCGGTCCACGTACTCGAGCCGGGTGGCCCCGTCCGCGGCGGCGACTTCGATCTTCAGCCGCTCGCCGGCGGCCAGCGGCCGCTCCAGCGCCTGGGCGACGTCTGATTCCAGCCCCTTGAGGGTGAAGACCCGGAGCTGGCCTTGCGGCAGCCGCGAAAAGAGCTCGGGGGCGGGACCAAGGTGAGCCAGCGCGCTGATGGGGAGTGCCACGGGGTCTCTTCTCCTCGCAAATCTTCTGAAGTCGTTATCGGAAATTGAGAGCCGGGAGTTTCAGCCGAATTCGTCAAAAGTTTTTGCGGCCTGGAAACAGTGAAGTCGCGGCTGTGATGGGGGTGGTCCCTGGCCGGAACACCCCTCAGCCGCGGCCCATCGCGAGCAGGCCCGCACGATGCATCCAGCCGAACCGGATCCCCCAGGCGCCCAACCCCAGGGAGAGGGCGTTGAGCGCCCCCTCCACCAGCAGTCCCGCCCCTGATTCCGCATAGATCCCGTGCTGGAGGTTGAAGAGGACGTCCAGCAGGCCCAGATAGATGCTGGCGCTGCCCGCCAGGAGGATCCACAGCAGGGCGCTGGCGCTGCGGCGGATCAGCGCCCAGGCACCCGCCAGGCAGCACCCCACCAGCCACACGTCCGCCAGGGGAAAGGCGCCTTCGTACGCGGTGAAGCCCTCATCGCTGCGGCTGGCCACCCAGGTCCGGTCTCCGAAGAACCAGATCCCCCAGTAGGCCGCCGCGGCGGCGGGGACGAAGAGCTGGATCCCCACCGCGATCCGCCAGCCGGGAGGCCGCGGCGCGATCAGGCTCCGGGCCCCACGCAGACGGTCTGGGTGCTGGAGCGCAGCGAGGCGCAGACGTAGCCGCTGCGGCAGTCCTCCTTCACCTTGCAGACCTTGAAGCAGGCGGCGAGATCCTTGGCCGCGCCGTCCCGGACGCAGACGCTCCCGCCGGGGCAGGTGCTGTCCTCACCCAGGGTGCACTGCTTGCTGCAGTAGCCGCCCGGCGTGTAGCTCTGGTTGATGCACAGCTGGTTGCCGCACTCGCTCACGGTGGTGCAGCTGTCGCCCACCGTGGCGCCGCAGCCCGCGAGGAAGAGGAGACAGAACGCGATCGCCGCCGAACGGATCAGAGCGCCCATGGGCGCTGGTGTTTAGGGCATCCGGGAGACGGCGTCCATTCCGAAGCTGACGCGCGCCTTCCAGGGCGGCGGCGGCAGCCCGCGCAGCACCAAGATCTTCTTGAGCCGCTCCTGCGTCTCCGGGCGCAGCTTGCCGAACTTCACGCCGAAGCTCGGGTTCATCCACTTGGAGCGCTCCGGCGGAGGGACGGCGATCCAGGCGATCTCCCCGTGCAGGGAGAGCGTCCCCAGCGACAGCCAGATCTCCAACAGGAAGGGCGCCCCCAGGCTGACCGAGCGCGGCAGGCTGGGAGACTCCACCTCCACGCCCACGCCGCCGCCCGAGATGTCCCGCACCAGGAAGGAGGGGGAGTAGGGCGTCTCCTCGGTGGCGCGCAGGTTGATGGGGACGCGCGGGTGCTTCCGGGCCTTCTCCGCCTTGTGGGCGTCGAAGATCCGCATCAGCACGCCATCCAGCCCCTTGCGGTCCGTCCCCGCGTCGTAGCGGATGTTGAGCAGGTACTTCCCCTTGCTCTGCGGCGTCACCGAGACGACCTCGCCGAGCACCTCCACCTTGTCCGTGGCGCTCGCCTCGGCGTTGTGGAGCTCGAAGACGAAGCGCGTGCCCACCGCCACCTTCTTCTTGCTCTCGATCGCCACGCCGCCCTTGCCTACGCTCTTGGTGAACTCGCTCAGGAGCGCGGAGGCGCTCTTGTACGAGACCTTGAGCCGGACGGGCTCTGCTGGGGCCTTGGACGAAGGAGAGGGCGTGCTCAAGTGCGCGAGCTGCGATCCGTTGGCAGGGGTGCTGGCGTCAGCTTACCCGGAGTCAGCGTGATCGGCTCGTTTGCGTACTCGTAGCGCGCGGCGGTGGTCTGGACGAAGCCCCGCAGGGTCAGGGTGACGTTGGCGTCCTCGGTCCGCAGCGACTTCACGGACGCGGTCTGGGTCACGTCGAACTCCAGCGTGTCCGTGATCTCTCCGGAGAGGGCGAGCTTGCCGGTGAAGGTCACCGTCGCCGCCACCCCACTGCCCACCTTCTCCACCAGGAGCGTCAGGCTGGCCTTGCCGTCCAGCTTGGTGAGCCCGTCCACGCTGCAGCCCTTGTAGTCCGCCACGAACGAGGGGAGCGCGCCCCCGCTGGCATCCACCGTCACCGCCACCGAGCCGCCCTGCGCGCAGGCGCGGGTGAAGCCGGTGGACTGGGCGCCGCTGGCGTTGTCGTCCAAGAAGCCGTCCTGCGCGAGCGAGGCCTGCGCCGCGGTGAAGACCGCGGTGGCCGCGCCATCCTTGCCTCCACCGAGCGTGGCGCCGGGGGCTCCCCCACAGGCGGCGAACAACAGCGAGCTTGCGGCCAGGGCCAGCAGGGCGGTGCGCTTCATGACTTTGCTCCGGGGGTGACGGCGAGACGTGGCCAGAAGTGTGACACCGGCTGATCCAGGTGGTCAATCCAGCCCTCGAGTGTGGCAGGGCCCCTGAGCGCCGCACGCCGAATGTCAGAAATCAAAGGGTTTGGAGGCGCTCGTCCGTTCGAGGCCGCTCCCCGCTTGCCGGCGCGGTGGCAAGAAGTGGTAAGAAGCGGATCGCAGTGCCTGGTTCTCCCCATCCAGCGGCATGAGCCAGCACTGCGGAGTTCGAGCACGTGTTCAGGGGCGTCTACGAGCACCAGATCGACGGGAAGGGGCGAACGAGCCTCCCGGCGAAGCTGCGCGAGACGCTCGTGGGCAGCTACGACGAGCGGCTGATCGTCACCACCGCTCTGGATCCGTGCCTGCACGCGTACCCGGTGCGCGAGTGGGAGCAGCTGGAGAACGCGCTCGCCAAGCGCAATCCGATGGAGCCGGGCGTGAAGACGCTGATGCGGCTCTACGTGGCGAGCGCGCAGGAGGTCCCGGTCGACAAGCTCGGCCGCGTGCTCATCCCGCCCACGCTGCGCGCGCACGCGCAGCTGGAGAAGGACGTGGTCTGGGCCGGGATGGTGAAGCTGATCGAGCTCTGGTCGAAGGACGGTTGGCAGAAGGCTCAGGAGGAGGCGCGCTCCGAGGCGGACTCGGCGGACGTGATGCGCGTGCTCACCGAGCTGCGGCAGCAGTGAGGCAGTCGTCGAGGGAGGGGAACATGTTTTCCGTGGAGACCGGGCTTCCAACTGGCATCTCAACCGCGCGCGCCATGATGCGCGTGCAGACGCTCTTCCTGGACGGGGAGCTCTCCTACGAGCAGCTGCAGGGGCTGCACGAGGAGCTGTTCCGCCTGGCCCACCGCGGGCGCTTCCAGGTGGTGCTCGAGTTCTCGTCCGTCACCCACCTGGACTACCGGGGGGTGCCGGCGCTCGTCTCCCGCGCGGAGCTCTTCCGCCGCGCCGGAGGGGACGTGAAGCTCGCCTCGCTCTCGCCCTACCTGCAGGCGATCTTCCGCGCCGCGGGGGCGCACCAGGCCTTCGAGCTCTACCCCTCCGCGCACGCCGCGGCGATGGCGTTCGCGGCGACCCCGGTCCCCGCGGGGACCACGGCATCCAAGGAAGGTTAGTTGGCGTTCGTCCACCAGACCGTGCTCCTCGAGGAGACGGTCGCAGCGCTGTCACCTGGAGCCGGCAAGGTGATCGTCGACGGGACATTGGGAGGTGGCGGTCACTCGGAGGCCCTGCTCGCCGCGGGGGCCACGGTGATCGGCGTGGACCGGGACGAGCGCGCGCTCGCCGCCGCCCGCGCGCGCCTCGCGTCCTTCGGAGATCGCTTCACCGCGCTCAAGGGCAACTTCGGCGAGCTGCCGGCGCTCCTGGAGGGGCGCCTTCCGGTGGACGGGCTGCTCCTGGATCTGGGCGTCTCCTCGCCGCAGCTGGACGAGGCCTCGCGCGGGTTCTCCTTCCAGCACGACGGTCCGCTGGACATGCGCATGGGGGATGACGCGCCCACCGCTGCGGAGCTGGTGGCGGACACGCCGGAAAAAGAGCTGGCGGATCTCATCTACCGCTACGGCGAGGAGCCCTTCTCCCGGCAGATCGCCCGCGAGCTGAAGCGCGCGCTGCCCAGGACCACCTTCGAAGCGGTGGAGGCGATCAAGCGCGCCGTGCCGCGCAAGGCCTGGCCCAAGAAGATCCACGTGGCCACCCGGACCTTCCAGGCGCTGCGGATGGCGGTGAACCGGGAGCTGGAGAGCCTGGACGCGGTGCTCGCGGCGCTCCCCACGCTGCTGGCCGTCCACGGCCGCGCGGCGATCATCTCCTTCCATTCGCTCGAGGATCGGGCGGTGAAGAGCGCCTTCCGGGCGCTGGAGGGGCGCTGCACCTGCCCGCCCCGGCTGCCGGTCTGCGTCTGCGGCGCGCAGGGCGCGTTCGAGCCCGTCACCCGCAAGGCGGTGACGGCCTCGGAGGCGGAGCTTTCGTCCAACCCGCGCTCGCGCAGCGCGCACCTGCGCGCGGTGGAGAAGGTGCGATGAGCTCGCGCGCGCTCAAGCCCGCTGGCCGGGCGGTCTCCGTGGTGGGGGTGCTCCTGCGCCTGGCGCCGCCGGCGCTGGTGGCGCTCTGCTTCGCGGCGGTGGGGATCGTCCACGTCAGCTCGCGGGTGCTGGCGGTGGACGTGGGCTACAAGCTCTCCCGCGCCGAGCAGCTCTCCCGCGAGCTGCAGCGCGAGCACGACCGGCTCAAGCTGGAGCTGGCCACGCTCAAGAGCCCGGCCCGGCTCGAGGCGCTGGCCCGCGAGCAGCTGCAGATGGTGCCGCCTCCCGCGGGGGCGGTGCTCTCGGTGGCCCAGCCCGAGAGCCCCTCCGCTCACCCCGAGCGAAGTCGAGGGGCGATCGAGAGTCGGCGTCCGCAGTCGCCGCTCGACTCCGCTCGGGGAGAGGCTCGTCAAGGACGGGACGGGCGGGAGCTCCGCTCGGCCAACCGGGGGCCGCCATGAGGGACCTCAAGAACGCGGGGCCCAAGCCGGTGGACGGCCGCTGGATGCGGCTGCGGGTCTCCCTGGTGGGGCTGCTCTTCTTCGGGCTGCTGGCGGCGGTGCTGGCCCGGGCGGTGAACCTCCAGATCGTGGAGCGGGAGAAGCTGCGCGAGCTGGCGCAGGATCAGTACGTCCGCCAGATCGAGCTGCCGGCGCGCCGGGGGGACATCTTCGACCGGCGCGGCGCGGCCCTGGCCCAGAGCGTGGAGGTGGACTCGATCTGGGTGGACCCCTCCATGCTGGAGAAGGCCGGGCTCACCCCGCGCGCCAGCGCCCGGGAGCTGGCCAAGCTTCTGCACCTGGACGCGGAGGAGCTGGCGGCGCGGCTGGCCAAGGCGCGGCGCTTCGCCTGGCTCAAGCGCCAGGCGCGCCCGGACGAGGTGGAGGCGGTCCGCGCGCTGGGCTGGCCCGCGCTGGGCTTCACCAAGGAGCCGCGGCGCTTCTACCCGCAGCGGGAGCTGGCGGCGCACGTGGTGGGGCGGGTGGGCAGCGAGGGCAAGGGGCTCGAAGGGCTGGAGAAGGCCTTCGATGACGAGCTGACCGGCGAGAACTCGCAGGTGCTGGGCCTGCGGGACGCCAAGGGGCGCAAGCTGATCCTCGGCGGCGGGGTGGCGGCGATGGACCGCCAGGGCGCCTCGCTGACGCTGACGCTGGACGGGAGCCTGCAGTACCTGGCGGAGAAGGCGCTGGCCAAGGCGGTGGAGGAGAGCCGGGGGCTGGCCGGGGTGGGGGTGGTGCTGGACCCGAAGACCGGCGAGCTGCTCGCGCTGGCCAACTACCCGCGCTTCAACCCCAACACGCCGGTGGACGAAGCCGCGCGCTCGGGGGCGATGCGCAACCGCGCCGCGCTGGACGCGTTCGAGCCGGGCTCCACCTTCAAGTCCTTCGTGGTGGCGGCCGCGCTGGAGGAGCGCGCGGTGAAGCCGGACGACATCTTCTATTGCGAGAACGGCGCTTGGGAGGTGGGGCGGGACACGGTCAACGACACCCACCCCTACGGCTGGCTCACCCCGCAGCGGGTGCTCCAGGTCTCCTCCAACATCTGCGCCGGGAAGATCGCCCAGGCGCTGGGGCGGGAGCGGCTCTCCTCCTATCTGGCGCGCTTCGGCTTCGGCGAGCGGGGGCAGCTGGGGCTGCCGGGCGAAGGCAAGGGCGTGGTGCCCTACCCGAAGGCGGAGATCACCCTGATCACCGAGAGCTACGGGCAGGGGCTGACCGCCACGGCGGTGCAGCTGGCGGCCGGCTACGGGGCGCTCGCCAATGACGGCGTGCTGATGCGCCCCTATCTGGTGTCCCGCGTGGCGGATCCGGACGGGGTGGTGCTGCTGGAGAACAAGCCCACCCCGCTGCGCTCCGTGGTGTCCGCCCACACCGCCCGGTCCGTCCTCGCCATGCTGGAGACGGTGGTGGAGAAGGAGGGGACGGCACCTCGGGCCCGGATGGACGAGTACCGGGTGGCTGGAAAGACCGGGACCGCACAGAAGGCGGATCCGGTGGTCCGGGGCTACTCGGACAAGCACATCGCTTCCTTCATTGGCGTGGTGCCGGCGGACCGGCCCCGCCTGGTCATCCTCGTCGTGATCGACGAGCCGAAGACGGACATCTACGGCGGGCTGGTGGCAGCGCCCGCCTTCAAGGAGATCGCCCAGGGGGCCATGCCCTACCTGGGCGTGCCGCCGAGCCGCCCGCCCGCCCCGGGGGCAGCCAGCGCCCGTGTCTTGGCAGTTCCTCCCCCTGCGCCCACTCCCGCGGTCCCAGTACGAGGGGGGGTCGCAGGAGTGGGCCAGGGGGAGCGTCTTGCCAGGGTCGTCCCAAGCCTCTCGTCGTCCGTGACCGAACCCGCGGGGGAGGGTAGCGTGCAGGTCCCCGACCTCACGGGACAGGTCGGGCGCGAGGCAGTTTCCAAGTTGCTCGCCGCGGCTCTCGAGCCGCGGTTGTCCGGAAGTGGGCGCGTCGTCTCTCAAACGCCCCCGCCCGGCGCTCGCGTGGAAAGAGGATCCCGGGTGACGTTGGAGATGGCGACGCGGCAATAGGGCCACACGGGACGCCGGCGAGGCGTTTGCAGAACCCTTTTCGAGGATTGGATGAAGCTGACCGACGTTCTCAGTGGGTGCGGCGCGGAGCAGGTGTCCGGCGCGCGGTCGAAGCTCGAGGTGACCGGCGTTGCCACGGACTCGCGCAAGGTGAAGGCCGGAGATCTGTACGTCGCGTTGCCGGGGACCAAGGTGGATGGCGCCACCTTCATTCCGGACGCGCTCAAGGCAGGTGCGGTGGCGGTGCTGGCCGAGAAGCCGCCGAAGCTGGACGTGCCGACCTTCGCGGTGCCATCCGCCCGCAAGGCCCTGGCGATCGGGGCTGGCAACTTCTACGGCAACCCGGCCAAGGAGCTCACGCTCCTGGGGATCACCGGCACCAACGGCAAGTCCACCACCACCTTCCTGCTCGAGGCCATGTGCGCCGCGGGCGGGGCCTCCACCGGGCGGCTGGGCACCATCCACTACCGGTTCGCGGGCCGTGAGCTGGAGGCGTCCCACACCACGCCGGACGCCCTGGAGCTTCACAAGATGTTCCGGGAGATGGTGGACGCGGGGACGGACACGGTGGTGATGGAGGTCTCCTCCCACGCGCTGGCGCAGGAGCGGGTGCACGGGCTGACCTTCCGGGCCGCGGCGTTCACCAACCTGACCCGGGATCACCTGGACTTCCACAAGGACCTGGAGGACTACTTCCAGGCCAAGCGGAAGCTCTTCGTGGAGAACCTCTCCGCCGGCGGCGTGGCGGTGGTGAACGGCGACGACACCTACGCCAACCGGATCTACAGCGAGCTGCGCGGCCAGAAGCGGATGGCCTGGAAGTTCTCCCGCTTCGGCAACGGGGAGATCTCCGCCTCCGGCGCGGAGTTCACCATCGCCGGCATTCGCGCCACCCTGAAGACGCCCGCCGGGGACATCCCGGTGAAGTCCCAGCTGGTGGGGGCGCACAACCTGGACAACATCCTGGCCGCGGCGGGGATGGCGCTGGGCGCGGGCTTCTCCCGGCGGGACGTGCAGGACGGCATCGAGCGCGTCACCCACGTCCCCGGCCGGATGGAGCGGGTGGAGCAGAACGGGATCACCGCGCTGGTGGACTACGCGCACAGCGACGACGCGCTCAAGCGGGCGCTGGAGTCTCTGCGCGGGCTCACCAAGGGCAAGCTGATCTGCGTGTTCGGTTGCGGCGGAGATCGCGACAAGGGCAAGCGGCCGCTGATGGGCGCCGCGGCGGCTGAGGGCGCCGACCTGTCCGTGGTGACCTCGGACAACCCGCGCAGCGAGGACCCGGACGACATCATCGGGGAGATCACCCCCGGGATGGAGAAGGCCGGGCTGCGGCGGATGAGCGCGGGCAAGGCCAAGGCGGGCGAGAAGGGCTACCTGGTGGAGGCGGACCGCCGCGAGGCGATCAAGCTGGCGGTGAGCCTGGCCAAGCCGGGTGACGTCCTGTTGATCGCCGGCAAGGGCCACGAGACCTACCAGCACGTGGAAGGGGAGAAGCTCCCGTTCGACGATCGCGAAGAGGCGCGCAAGGCACTGAGCGAGGCGCCAAAGGCGTAGAGGACCCCACCGTGGCCGTTCGCTTCTCAGACGAGCAGGTGGTGAACGCGACCGGCGCCCGGCGGCTGCGCCGCGGCGCGCGCGTCTCGTACGAGGCGATCTGCACGGACACGCGCAAGCTGACCCCGGGCTGTCTGTTCGTGGCGCTGCAGGGCGAGCGCTTCGACGCGCACGGCTTCGTGGCGCAGGCGGCCGCGGAGGGCGCGGCCGGCGCGGTGGTGGAGCGGGGCAAGGCGCTGCCGGAGGTTCCCCAGGACTTCGCCATCTACGAGGTGGGCAGCACGCTTGAGGCGCTGGGCGCGCTCGCCCGCTACCACCGCAAGCGCTTCAAGGTGCCGGTGGGGGCGGTGGGCGGCTCCAACGGGAAGACCACCACCAAGGAGATGGTGGGGGCGATCCTCGCGGTGCGCGGCCCAGCGCTGAAGACCGAAGGCAACTTCAACAACGAGGTGGGCGTCCCGCTGACGCTCTTCCAGCTCGAGCCCGCGCACGTGGCGGCGGTGATCGAGGTGGGGATGAACCACCCGGGGGAGATCACCCGGCTGGCGAAGATCTGCGTCCCGGACGCGGGGTTGATCACCGTGGTGCAGCCGGAGCACCTCGAAGGGCTGGGCAGCTTGCAGGGCGTGGCGGAGGCGGAGGGCGAGCTGTTCCGCGCCATGCCCCACGGCGCCATCGCGGTGGTGAACCTGGATGACCCGCTGATCGTGGCGCAGGCGATGAAGGCCAACGCCAAGATGGTGACCTTCGGCCGGGACAAGAGCGCGCAGATCCACCTGGCGCGCACCGAGTCCCGCGGCCGGGAGGGGCTCACCGCGTTCATCGTCTGTGACGGGGTGGAGCACGCGGTGCCGCTGGCCTTCGTGGGCGAGCACAACGCGCAGAACGCCACCGGGGCCTTCGCGCTGGCGCGGGCGCTCGGGTACAGCGCGCAGGAGTGCGTGGCGGGGCTGACCGCGGCCAAGCCGTACGCGCGGCGGCTCAACGTGCTCTCCGCGGACGGCGGCGTGACGGTGGTGGACGATTGCTACAACGCCAACCCCGCGTCGATGGGGGCGGCGCTGGACACGGTGCGCTCTCTGGCTTCGCCGGGCGGGCGCGCGGTGGCCGTGCTCGGGGACATGCTGGAGCTGGGTCCCGGAGAGCTGGGGGAGCACCGGGCGCTGGGGGAGAAGGCGGCGGCAATGGTCTCGCTGCTGGCGTTCTTCGGCCCGCGCTCGTCGGAGGGGTTCAAGGCGGCCGCGCGGCTGGGGGACGGCGCGGCCCACTTCACGGAGGTCGAGCCGTTGATGCAATGGCTTCGGCCTCGGCTGCGCAGCGGGGACGTGGTGCTGGTGAAGGGGAGCCGGGGGATGAAGCTCGAGCGCGTGGTGAGCGCGCTCACCGGCGCGGCAGCTCCAAGCGGAGGCGCACACTAGTGCTCTATCTCCTGTACGAATACCTGTCGGCCAACTCGGCGGGCGCGGCGCGCTTCCTCAACTTCCTGCGCTACCCGTCCTTCCGGATCATCGCCGCCGGGGTGTCCGCGCTCATTCTGGGCATGCTGGTGGGGCCGCGGCTGATCAGCCAGCTGCGCTTCGCCCAGCACGGGCAGAGCAACGTCCGCGAGGACGTGCCGGACACGCACCAGAAGAAGAAGGGCACGCCCACCATGGGCGGGACGCTGATCCTGCTCGCCATTGCGGTGGCCACGCTGCTCTTCGCGGACATCGGCACCCCGGCGCCCAACGGCGCGCGGCCGATCTGGGCGGTGGTGGTCCTCACCTTCGGGTACGGCTTCATCGGCTTCCTGGACGACTGGCTCAAGCTCTCCAAGCGGAACTCCAAGGGGCTCGCCGGGCGCAAGAAGATGATCCTGCAGACGTTCTTCTACGTCTGCGCGGTGGGGCTGTTCCTGATGGCCTGGCGCGGCGCGGACGGGAGCTTCTCGCCGCGTTTGCTGATCGACACCAAGGTGACCATCCCCTTCGTCCCCACGCACTGGGCGAACCCGGACCTGGGGTGGGTCTACGTGCTCTTCGGCTGGGTGGTGGTGGTGGGGACCAGCAACGCGGTCAACATCACGGACGGCCTGGATGGGCTGGCGATCGTGCCCACCATCGCGGCGGCCACCACCTTCGCGGTGCTCTGCTACGTGGCGGGGACCTCGCTGACCCTGGTGATCGGCGGGGACAAGGGTGAGCCGCTCTGGCAGTACCTGGGCACCACGCAGGTGCCCGGCGGCGCGGAGCTGGCCGTCTTCTGCGCGGCGATCGTGGGCGCCGGCATCTCCTTCCTCTGGTTCAACACCTACCCGGCGTCCGTCTTCATGGGGGACATCGGCTCGCTCGCGCTCGGCGGCGCGCTCGGCGGGCTGGCCATGCTCTCCAAGAACGAGCTGGTCTCCGCGATCATCCACCTGGTGTTCCTGATCGAGATCGTCTCGGTGATGATCCAGGTCACCTCCTTCAAGCTCACCGGCAAGCGCGTCTTCAAGATGGCGCCCATCCACCACCACTTCGAGCTCAAGGGGTGGGCCGAACCGAAGATCATCGTCCGCTTCTGGATCGCCTCCATCCTCTGCGGCGGGGTGGCGCTGCTCTCGCTGAAGCTCCGCTAGAGAACCCATGGCCTCCGACTCCGCCACCCGCACTTCGCCGCCGCTCGCGCTCTCCGGCGCGAAGGTCGCCGTGCTCGGCCTGGCCAAGAGCGGGCTCGCGGCGGCGAAGCTCCTGGTCGCGCGGGGCGCCTCGGTGGTGGCGGTGGACTCCAAGAGCGAGGCGGAGCTGGGCGAGACCGCGCGCGGGCTGCAGGCGCAGGGAATTTCCCTGGCGCTGGGCGACGCCGGCCCGGCGGCGCTGGCGGCGGCGAAGTGGGTGGTGGTCAGCCCCGGCGTCCCGCTCACGCTCCCAGCGCTGGAGAAGGCTCGCGCGGCAGGCGCGCAGGTGCTCGGCGAGATCGAGCTGGCCTGGCGTTGTCTTCCCCGCCGCGAGAAGTGCGTGGGGATCACCGGCACCAACGGCAAGAGCACCACCACCGCGCTCACCGGCGAGCTCTTCGCCAAGGGCGGCGGGAAGATCTTCGTCGGCGGCAACCTCGGGCGTCCTCTGAGCGAGGCTGCGCTGGAGCCGGGCGGCTTCGATGCGTACGTGGTGGAGCTCTCCAGCTTCCAGCTGGAGGGGATCTCCCAGGCCCGCTTCCAGGGCGCGGCGATCTTGAACCTCACGCCGGATCACATCGACCGTTACGAGAGCCACCAGGCGTACGGCGCGGCCAAGGCGCGGATCTTCTCCACTCAGCAGGCCGGCGACTTCGCGGTGGTGAACGCGGACGACGCGGACGTGCTCGGGCTGGCGCAGAAGGCGAAGGTGCCGATCTACGGCTTCACGCTCACCGGCAAGCCGGTGGCGGCCTCGCCGAAGCTGGCGGGGCTGGCGGTGGGGCAGGGCGGGGGCTTCTCCTTCGACTTCGGCGCCAAGGAGCGCTTCGAGGTGAAGAGCCGCGCGCTGCGTGGGGCGCACAACCTCCAGAACGCCATGGCGGCGGCGCTGCTCGCGCGGCTGTCCGGGGTGAGCGCGCAGGCGGTGCAGGCGGGGCTGGATGGCTACCCCGGGCTGCCGCACCGGCTGGAGTCGGTCCGGGTGCTCCACGGCGTGGAGTGGATCAACGACTCCAAGGCCACCAACGTGGACTCCTCGCTCGTCGCGCTCAAGGCGCTGCCGGGCAACCTCTGGGTGATCGCCGGGGGCAAGGGCAAGGGCGCGCCGTACGCGCCGATGGTGGAGGCCTCGCGGGGCAAGGTGAAGGGCGTGCTGACGGTCGGCGCCGACGCCAAGGCGATCGAGGCGGCGTACCAGGGCGCGGCGAAGGTCTACCCGTGCGGCACGGTGGCGGACGCGGTGAAGCGCGCGCGGGAGCTGGCGGTGGAGGGGGACGTGGTGCTGCTCTCGCCGGCCTGTGCGTCCTACGATCAGTTCAAGAACTTCGAAGAGCGGGGCGACACCTTCAAGCGCCTGGTGAGGGAGCTGGCCTGATGAGAACCGGCCTTCGCATGCGGCTTCGCCAGGCCTCCGCGGCCGCGGCCTCCGCGCGCGTCGTCACCTTCGACCCGCTGCTCTTGGCGGCGATCCTGGCGCTCGTGGCGCTGGGGCTGGTGATGGTCTACTCGGCGTCCGCGGTCACCGCGCAGGACAAGCTCGGGGATGGCTTTTTCTACCTGAAGCGGCAGCTGGTGGCGGCGGGCATGGGGCTGGTGGCCATGGCCGTGGTGATGAAGCTGGGCTACCGGAAGCTCGCCCGCTACGCGTACCCTCTGCTGCTCATCTCCATCGTCCTCTTGGTGGCGGTGCTCATCCCCGGGCTGGGCGTGGTGGTGGGCGGGGCGCGCCGCTGGCTGCGCTTCCCAGGGTTCCGCGTGCAGCCGGCGGAGATCGCCAAGCTGGCCTGGGTGGTCTACCTCTCGTACTCGCTGGCGAAGAAGCGGGAGAAGGTGGCGACCTTCTCGGTCGGCTTCCTGCCGCACCTGGCGGTGGCGGCGGTGCTGGTGGCGCTGTGCATGCCGCAGCCGGACTTCGGCAGCTCGGTGGCGCTCTTGGTGCTGCTCTTCGTGATGCTCTTCGCGGCGGGGACGCGGCTCACCTTCCTGGTGGGCTCGGTGCTGCTGGCGATCCCGGTGGGCTACCACGCCATCGCCAGCTCGCCGTACCGGATGAAGCGGATTCTGGCGTTCCTGGATCCCTGGGCCCACCGGAGCGACATCGGCTACCAGGTGGCGGAGTCCCTGATGTCCATCGGCTCGGGCGGGGTGTTCGGGCTGGGGCTGGGGGACGGGCGGCAGAAGCTCTTCTTCCTCCCTGAAGCGCACACCGACTTCATCTTCTCCATCCTCGCCGAGGAGCTGGGGCTGTTCGGGGTGACGCTGCTGGTGACGCTGTACGGGGTGATCCTCTGGCGCGGGATCCGCGCGGCGACGCGCGCCAGCGAGCCCTTCGGGGCGTATCTGGCGCTCGGGGTGACCGCGCTGATCGGCTTCCAGGCGAGCGTGAACATGCTGGTGGCGATGGGGATGCTGCCCACCAAGGGGCTCACCTTGCCGTTCGTGTCCTACGGGCCGTCCTCGCTGATCGTCCTGATGGCGGCGGCGGGGATGCTCTTGTCGGTGAGCGCCAGCGCCACCTCGCCCGCGCGCGCCCGGGGCGAGCTGCCGCTGGGAGACCTGTCCGAGGTGCCCGCGTGAGAGTGCTGATCGCCGGCGGAGGCACCGGAGGCCACCTCTTCCCGGGGATCGCCCTCGCGGAGGAGCTGGTCACCCGCCACCACAAGAACGAGGTGATCTTCGTCGGCACCGAGCGCGGGCTGGAGGCGCGGGTGGTGCCCGCGGCCGGCTACAAGCTGGAGACGATCAAGGTCCGCGGCTTGAAGGGCATGGGGCCGGTGCGCTTCCTGCTCGGCCTCTTCGCGCTGCCGCTGGCCTTCCTCGAGTCCTGGCGGATCCTCCGGCGCTACCGGCCGGACGTGGTGGTGGGAGTGGGCGGCTACTCCTCCGGCCCCGTGGTGCTGGCGGCGTGGCTCCTGGGCATCCCCACCGCGGTGCAGGAGCAGAACGCGCTGCCGGGCGTCACCAACAAGCTGCTCGGCAAGGTGGTGAAGGTGGTGTTCATCGCCTTCGAGGAGGCGCGCCGCTTCTTCCCGGGGAAGAAGGTCCAGCTGATCGGCAACCCCATCCGCCGCAAGCTGATGGACAACTACCTGCGCTCCCGCGTGGCGCACGAGCGCTTCACGGTGCTGGTCTTCGGCGGCTCGCTGGGCGCCAAGGGGATCAACAACCGGATGATCGACGCGCTCGGCCACCTGGAAGATCTCAAGGACGGGCTGCAGTTCGTCCACCAGACCGGGAAGAACGACCTGGAGACGGTGAAGAAGGGGTATCTCGAGAAGGGCTTCGCCGCCGAGGTGCTGGAGTTCATCGACGACATGTCCGCCGCGTACGCGAAGGCGGAGCTGGTGATCTGTCGCGCCGGCGCCACCACGCTGGCCGAGCTCACGGTGGCCAAGAAGGCCTCCATCCTCATCCCGTTTCCCTTCGCCACGGACAACCACCAGGAGGTCAACGCCAAGGCCATGGTGGACAGCGGCGCGGCGCTGATGTTCCGGGAGGCGGAGCTGGACGGGAAGAAGCTGGCGGATCAGATCCGCGAGCTCAAGGGGGACCCCTCCCGGCTCAAGAAGATGGAGAAGCAGGCGGGGCTGCTCGGCAGGCCGGAGGCGGCCAAGGAGCTGGCGGACGTCTGCGTGCAGCTGATGGTGGATGCGTGGGGGCCGCACGGCCGGGACCGGCCGGACAAGAAGCGAAAGGACGCGGCATGAACGAGACCACCAACCCCGGCCGCCCCAAGCCGCAGAGCCTCTTCAAGACCCGCCACGCGGCGAAGGTCCACTTCGTGGGCATCGGCGGCATCGGCATGAGCGGCATCGCCGAGGTGCTCTTGAATCTCGGCTACAGCGTCTCCGGCTCGGATCTGAAAGAGAGCGAAATCACCAAGCGGCTCACCAAGCTGGGCGCCACCATCGGCTACGGCCACAAGGCGCAGAACCTGGTGGACAGCGACGTGGTGGTCATCTCCTCGGCGGTCCGCAAGGACAACCCGGAGGTGGTGGCGGCCCGGCTGCGGAAGATCCCCGTCATCCCCCGCGCGGAGATGCTCGCGGAGCTGATGCGGCTCAAGTACGCGGTGGCGGTGGCCGGCTCCCACGGGAAGACGACCACCACCTCCATGGTGGCCACGGTGATGGCGGCCGCGGGGCTGGATCCGACCGCGGTGGTGGGCGGGAAGGTGAACGTCCTGGACTCCAACGCCAAGCTCGGCCGGAGCGAGCTGATGGTGGTGGAGGCGGACGAGTCGGACGGGTCGTTCCTGAAGCTCCACCCGTCCATCACCATCGTCACCAACATCGATCCCGAGCACATGGATCACTACGGGACGCTGGACGCGCTGAAGACCGCGTTCGTGGACTTCTGCAACCGCGTGCCGTTCTACGGGCTGAACGTGCTGTGCCTGGACCACCCGAACGTCCAGGCGCTGCTGCCGCAGATCGAGAAGCGCTTCGTCACCTACGGCAGCGCGCACACCGCGGACTACCGCTACGCGCACGTGAAGGTGCAGGGCTTCACCACCTCCTTCCAGGCCTGGCGAGGGGAGGAGGACCTGGGCGAGTTCACGGTCCGGATGGTGGGCGCGCACAACGCCCAGAACGCGCTGGGCGTGATCGCCGTGGCGGACGAGATGGACATCCCGCTGGACACGGTGCGCAAGGCGCTCGCCGAGTTCGGCGGGGTGCAGCGGCGCTTCACCGTGCGCGGCGAGGTGAAGGGGATCACCGTGGTGGACGACTACGGCCACCACCCCACCGAGGTGAAGGCCACGCTCTCCGGCGCGCGGCGCGCGTTCGGCCGGCGGGTGGTGGTGGCGTTCCAGCCGCACCGCTACACGCGCACGCGAGACCTCCTCAACGAGTTCGCCACGTCTTTCAATGACGCGGACGTCCTCTTCATCTCCAGCATCTACGCGGCGAGCGAGGACCCCATCCCGGGGATCAGCGCGCAGCGGCTGGCGGACGAGATCTCCTCCTACGGCCACCGCGACGTGACGGTGGTGGAGAAGCGCGCGGACCTGGCCAAGGCCATGCTCCCGCGGCTCAAGGAGGGGGACATCGTGATCACCCTCGGCGCGGGCGACATCACCGCGGTGGGGCCGGAGCTGGTGAAGCTGTTGGGAGGTGCATAGGTGACCGCCGCGCTCGCCATCGACCCGCGCGTGCGCGAGCTGTCCTCGCGGATGGCGGGCGAGGTGCGCGCGGACGAGCCCCTGGCGCCCAAGACGAGCGTCCGGGTGGGCGGCGCGGCGGAGCTCTACGCGCGCCCTTCCACGGTGGATGCGGTGGTGGCGGCGCTCGCCTTCGCGCGCGCCGAAGGGCTGGCGGTGACGCTGCTGGGTGGCGGCGCCAACACGCTGGTGGGGGACGGCGGGGTGGCGGGGCTGACCCTGAAGCTGCCGGGAGATCTCTTTCCCGAACAGGTGGAGCTGACCGGGGACGAGGGGCGGCTGACCTTCTCCGCGGGCGCGGCGATCGTCCGGCTGATCCAGCAGATGAAGACGCACGGGCTGGTGGGCGCAGAGTTCCTCGCGGGAATCCCCGGGACGCTGGGCGGCGCGGTGCGGATGAACGCCGGGACGAAGAACGGCGAGTGCATGACGGTGGTGGAGGCGGTGGAGCTGGCGACCGCGGACGGCGCCGGCTGGGTGCAGCGCGCGGCGCTCCCCTACGTCTACCGGCACACCACGCTGCCGGCAGGCGCGGTGGTGACCCGGGTGCGGTTCCTCCTGCACAAGGGAGACGTGGCGCTCTCGCAGCAGAAGATGGACGCGGATCTCAAGTACCGGAAGAGCACGCAGCCGCTCAACCAGCCGAACTTCGGCAGCGTGTTCACCAACCCCAAGGGCGACCACGCGGGGCGGTTGATCGAGAGCGTGGGCCTGAAAGGCCACACGGTGGGCAAGGCGCAGATCTCCGCCCTGCACGCGAACTGGATCGTCAACCTGGGCGGGGCCACCGCGCGGGACGTCACCTCGCTGATGGCGCTGGCCACGGAGCGGGTGAAGGCGGCCACTGGGGTGGAGCTGTTGCCAGAGGTGCAGCGCATCGGGAGCTTCACATGAGTCCTTCGACGCGAGACGAGCTGAAGAAGAAGAAGGTGGGCGTGCTCTTGGGCGGGATGTCCGTGGAGCGCGAGGTCTCCCTGCGCACCGGCGCCGCGGTGACCGGCGCGCTCAAGGGGTTGGGCTACTCGGTGGTGGAGATTGACGCCCAGAAAGATCTCGCGCTGCAGCTGGTCCAGCACAAGGTGGACGTCGCCTTCATCGCCCTGCACGGCCGCTTCGGCGAGGACGGCACGGTGCAGGGGCTGCTCGAGACCATGTTCATCCCGTACACCGGCTCGGGGGTGATGGCCTCCTCGGTGGGGATGGAGAAGGTGTTCTCCAAGCAGATCTTCATCGGCCACGGCATCCCCACGCCGGCGTACCAGGCCTTCGCCACCAAGGCGGCGGCCCTGGCGGCGGCGAACGCGCTTCCGTTCCCCTTCCCGGTGGTGGTGAAGCCCTCGCGCGAGGGCTCGTCCGTGGGCGTCCACATCTGCAAGACGCCGGACGCCTACAAGACCGCGATTGAAGACGCCGCGAAGTACGCCGGGTCGCTCATGGTGGAGCAGTACGTGAAGGGGCGCGAGGTGCAGGGGGCGGTGCTGGACGACGAGTCGCTCGGGGCGATCGAGATCGTCCCCGCCAACGAGTTCTACGACTACGAGGCCAAGTACAAGGCGGGGAGCGGGACGAAGTACCTCTTCCCGGCGCCGCTGCCTCCGGACCAGTACGCGAAGGTCAACGAGGTCTGCCTGGGCGCGCACAAGGCGCTCCAATGCAGTGGCGCCACCCGCTCGGACGTGATCGTCTCCGAGAAGGGGGAGGTCTTCCTCCTCGAGGTGAACACGCTGCCGGGCATGACCGCGACGAGCCTGTTGCCGAAGATCGCCGCGGGCCGGGGGATCGACTTCCCGGCGCTCTGTGAGCGGCTGTTGCTGGGGGCGTCGCTCAAGGCCTGAGGGGCCAAGAGGCTTTGACGGGGTAGGGCGGGGCGAACACTACAGCTACGTGGCTGTGGTCAAAAAATTGCCGTGGGATCCGACCCGCTCGACCATGGGGGCCGGAGCGAGAGGGGAATGACAGCTCGGAGCGCCAAGAACCGCCGCAGGGCGGACGGTACCCGTACCTTTTCGGGCCAGCGCGCGCTGGCCCGGGCGGGCAGCTCGGGCCTTCGGGTGGCGATGACGCTGGGGATGACCCTGGCCGTCGCCCTCGCGGCGCGGGCGGGGTACGCGTGGGCGCTCGGCTCGCCGACCTTCGCGGTGAAGCGGATCACCTTCGAAGGCAGCCGCCGCTCCACGCCCGCGGAGCTGCTCAAGCTGGGCGGGCTGGCCACCGGGCAGAACCTGGTGGAGCTGGACGCGCCGGGCGTGGCGAAGGGGATGGCCGCGCACCCCTGGGTGAAGTCGGTGACGCTGGCCCGCCACCTGCCTTCCTCGCTCGTGGTCCACGTGGAGGAGCACGTCCCGGTGGCGGTGGTCTCGCTCGGGGACCTCTACCTGCTGGACGCGGAGGGCGAGCCCTTCAAGAAGGTGCAGGCGCAGGACGCGGTGGACCTGCCGCTGGTGACCGGCGCGGAGCGGGACGGCTACGTGGACCGCCCCGAGGAGACGCGGGCGCGCTTCAAGGCGGCGCTGGCGCTGGTGGCGGCCTACTCCGAAGCGGGAATGGCGAAGAGCGCCCCGCTGTCCGAGGTCCGGCTCGAGCCGGACGGCGTCAGCCTGGTGACCGTCACCGGTCAAGAGATTCGGTTGGGTGAGGGAGACACGGACGCCAAGCTCGCGCGCCTGACCAAGGTGCGCGCCGAGCTGGTCAGGCGCGGTTTGAGCGCCGAGTCGATCCACCTGGACAACCGCACCCGGCCTGGCTGGGTGACCGTGAAGTTGTCGTCGCTGCCCCCCGAAAGGCGGGTGGCGACGAGGCAGTAGGGACGCCCTTCACGAAAGTGCGGGGTGGGGAGGAAGTGCAATGGCGAAGAACAAGTCAGGGGAGATCATCGTCGGGCTGGACATCGGTACGACGAAGATCTGCGCGATCGTCGGAGAGCTGACCGACGGCGGCATCGACATCATCGGCATCGGCTCACACCCGTCCAAGGGGCTTCGCAAGGGCGTGGTGGTCAACATCGAAGCAACCGTCTCCTCCATCAAGCGCGCCATCGAGGAGGCGGAGTTGATGGCCGGCTGCGAGATCACCCACGTGTACACGGGGATCGCCGGCGGGCACATCAAGGGGTTCAACAGTCAGGGGATCGTCGCGGTGAAGGAGAAGGAGGTCCGCGACACGGACATCGCCCGGGTGATTGACGCGGCGAAGGCGGTGGCCATCCCGTTGGATCGGGAGGTCATCCACGTCCTGCCGCAGGAGTACATCATCGACGACCAGGGGGGGATCAAAGAGCCCCTGGGCATGTCCGGCGTGCGGCTGGAGGCGAAGGTCCACATCGTCACGGGCGCGGTCTCCTCGGCGCAGAACATCGTCAAGTGCGCCAACCGGACCGGGCTGAACGTGGCGGACATCGTGCTGCAGCCGCTGGCTTCGGCGGAGGCGGTGCTGTCGGACGACGAGAAGGAGCTGGGCGTCTGCCTGGTCGACATCGGCGGAGGGACCACGGACATCGCCATCTTCTCAGGCGGGTCCATCGTCCACACGGCGGTGATCGCCCTGGGCGGCAACAACCTCACCTCGGACATCGCGATTGGCCTGAGGACCCCGGCGCACGAGGCGGAGCGGATCAAGCAGCGCTACGGCTGCGCGCTGGCCTCCATGGTGAGCAAGGACGAGACGCTGGAGGTGCCCTCCGTGGGCGGCCGGCAGCCGCGCGTGCTGGGGCGGCAGATCCTCTGCGAGATCCTGGAGCCGCGGGTGGAGGAGATCTTCCAGCTGGTGCAGCGCGAGCTGCAGAAGTGCGGCTACGAAGATCTGCTCGCGTCCGGCGTGGTGATCACCGGCGGCTCCACGCTGCTGGCGGGGATGCCCGAGCTGGCGGAAGAGGTGATGGGCCTGCCCGTGCGGCGCGGGATGCCGCGGGGGATTGGCGGCCTCGTAGACGTGGTGAAGAGCCCGATGTACGCGACCGGCGTGGGGCTGGTGGTCTACGGCGCCAAGAATCAGGACCGGCGGATGTTCCGCATCCGGGACGAGAACGTCTACAAGAAGGTCAAGGGCCGCATGCGGGAGTGGCTCGAAGAGATCTTCTGATCGGTGTCGGACAGCCACCGCTACATCTACGTAGCTGAAAACTTGCCAGCGGATCTCCCCGCCCTTCTGATGGGCGGGTAGCTCTGCTGGGAAAGGAAGTCGGACGTGAACTCCTTCGAAGAGAGCAAGCAGGCCGCGACGATCAAGGTGGTGGGCGCGGGTGGCGGTGGCTGCAACGCGGTGAACACCATGATCGCGGCCAACCTGGAGCGCGTGGACTTCATCGCGGCCAACACCGACATCCAGGCCCTGGCCAACAGCAAGGCGGAGACCCGCATCCAGATTGGCGGGACGCTGACCAAGGGGCTGGGCGCGGGCGCCAACCCGGAGGTGGGCCGCGAGGCGGCGCTCGAGTCCAAGGACGAGCTCGCCGAGTACCTCCAGGGCGCGGACATGGTGTTCATCACCGCCGGCATGGGCGGCGGCACCGGGACCGGCGCGGCGCCGGTCATCGCGGACATCGCCAAGAGCCTGGGCGCGCTCACCGTGGGCGTGGTGACCAAGCCGTTCCTGTTCGAAGGGAACAAGCGGCGCAAGCAGGCCGAGCAGGGGCTGGTGGAGCTCCGGGCGGCGGTGGACACGCTCATCACCATCCCCAACCAGCGGCTGCTGACCTTGAGCGACAAGGCGATGCCGCTGCTGGAGACGTTCAAGAAGGCGGATGAAGTCCTCCTCAACGCCGTCCAGGGGATCTCGGACCTCATCCAGTACCACGGCTACATCAACGTGGACTTCGCGGACGTGAAGACGATCATGAGCGACCGCGGCCAGGCCCTGATGGGGACCGGCCGGGCCTCGGGCGAGAAGCGGGCGATGAACGCCATGCACCAGGCGATCGCCAGCCCGCTGCTCGAGGACGTCACCATCGACGGCGCCACCGGCCTGTTGATCAACATCACCGGCGGCCGGGACATGACGCTGCAGGAGGTGAACGAGGCCCTCACGCTCGTCCACGACGCGGCGGACCCGGAGGCGGAGATCATCTTCGGCTCCCTCATCGACGAGAACGCCGCGGACGAGGTGAAGATCACCATCATCGCCACCGGCTTCGTGCACCGGGACGCCAAGCAGCGCGGGGTGCCGGTCCAGGTGCAGGTGCCGCTGATCTCCGCGGTTCCGCGCCCGGCCCCGGTCAGCCAGCCGCCCGAGCGGGTGGAGCGCCCGGTCCGCACGGTCTCGGTGGTCAGCTCGCCCCCGCCCACCCGGGCGGAGGTGGCGGCCCGCGAGGACGTGGGCTCGTCGCTCGTCCCCACCAAGAGCGGCTCGCTCACCACCCAGGGCTCGGCCAAGTCCGCGACACCCCGGCCGGTCGTCAACCGGGAGCCCTCCGGGCTGCCCGCGGACGAGGACCAGTTCGACATCCCCACGTTCCTGCGGCGGCAGGGACAGACCGAAATGCCGTAGCGGAGCTGCAACCGCGAGGTGTCTCCCCACGAGAACATCCGTGGGGCGGTTTGTTTTGTAGGCGATAGAGCGAGTAGGGTCCCGCCCCGCATTTGACGTACCCAAGCGAGGTCCTCGAGTGGCTCACGGGCCGGTGGCAGTTCTCGAAGGGTTGGAGGAGCTGGCGCCGCCTCCGCCCCTGGCGCCTCTGCGGCCCGAGCAGCTCACCCCTCCGCTCTTCCAGGCGCTGGCCTGGGCCCAGGCCGTCACCGGGCTGGACGGCTTTCTCGGGGTCCGCGAGAGCGACGCCCGCACCGCGATCGCCCGCTTCGAGAACGGCGAGGCGTTCCTCCGGCAGGGGCCGAGCGGCGACTACGGACTGGAGCGCGTGGAGCTGCGCTGCCCCAACCTGCCGCGCCGCGTGCTCTTCGACGACCAGCTGCTGAGGCTGGCGGTCCTCTACCGGCTCCAGCCCTTCAACCCCGCTCAGTCGGATCCGCACAACAACACCTGGACGTTCGGGACGCTGGGCTCCAATGAGCTGGGCGTGGCCTCGGTGCTCAAGGGCGGGGGCCAGCTGGCCATCACCCTGCAGCCGCGCACCCGCCTGGCCACGGTGCTCAAGCAGGCTGACTACTTCGTCAGCCCCACCTTCCTCGCCGAGGACGTGCTCGAGCACGTGGACGTGGGGCGGGTGCTGCAGGTGGAGCGCGAGGTGGTCCGCTGCGAGGACGCGGACATCCTGCTCGGCAAGGAGCGCCACACCGGGGAGAAGAGCCGCTGCTTCGTGGCCACCGCGGTGCGCTTCCCCGGCGCGTGGCCGATCCCCGTGGGCGTCTTCCACCTCGCCGCCCAGCTCGGCTTCGGCCGCTTCGTGGTGGCCAACCCCGGTGACTCGGTGATGTTCGCGCACGGCAGCCTGCGCGTGCAGGGCGGGCAGATCGTGGAGGTCCGCCGCTTCGCCGAACCGTTCGTCCCGCCCGTGCGGCGCGCCACCACGCCGATGTTCGCCATCCCCGAGCTCGCGGGGGATGAGGCGCTGGCCGCGGCCACGCCGTGATCTGCTGGCCCCCGTTCACCTGAACTGAAACTTGCCGCGCCCCCGCTCAGCCCGAGCGAAGTCGAGGGCCCCGCGATTGGGGGACTCTCGCTCGTGGGCCCTCGACTTCGCTCGGGCTGAGCGGAGTACGCCCGGCTACTTCTTCATCGACTTGAGCAGCTTCTGGAAGTCGCCCTTGGCGGCCTCCACGGTCTTCTGCGGCCCGGTGAGCTTGAAGAACACGGCGCCCTGGGGCCCTTCGACGATCGCGCCGTAGAGCTTGTAGCCGGGGCGGTTGCTCTTCGGGCCCATGGGGCCCATGGACGCGGTGTACGTGCCGTTGAGCTCCACGCTGGTCACGGGGAGGCCAGCGACCGTCTCCTTCTTCGTCTTCGCCGCGTCCTTGGAGGGCTTGCCGTCCGGCTGCTCGAACTGGTTGATCCAGCGCTCGATGTTGGCGTCCACGCCGCCGCCCTGGCCCTGGCCGAAGTAGAAGACGGCGACCTCGCCCTCCTCGGTGTCACCCTTGGCGGGGGCGATCTTGTAGGTGGCGGCGCGCATCGGCTTGGGCTCGCCCGCCTTCCAGGCGGCCGGCGGGGTCCAGGTGAGCCCGCCGGCGGTCTCCGCGAAGGCGGTGGCGGCGAGGGCGAGGGAGAGGGCTGCGGTGAGGGTGAGGCGCTTCATGGTGGGTCTCCTTCAGGTCAGCTGGTTGCGGTACTTGAACATGCGCTGCCGGTGGGACGAGCCGTCCAGCGCGTTGAAGACATGGCCGCGGAAGACCATGGCCAGGTGGAGCAGAACGGAGAGCACGACGCGCTCGGCCCACGGGTATTCCGGAATCAGCCCGCCCCCGAGCGTGACGCGCCAGGCGAGCAGGAAGAACGGGAGGTTGGGGATCACCCACTCGATCCAGCTCTCCTGCATGAAGCCGAACGCGCGCTGCAGCGTGGCCAGGCCGCCGTACGCCCCGCGCAGGTAGATCACCTCCAGGGATGGGAGGATCACGAACACCAGCACGTCGATCGCGAAGGACGTGATCGCCTGGGTGCGCGGGTTGGGGATCACCGCCTGCAGCACCAGGTCCACGATCCAGAGCACGAAGAACAGGTTGATCAGCGACCAGAAGTAGACGCGGATGCTCGTGCCGAAGTCGCCGAGCCCCACGCGGGACTGCTGGACCACCTCGCCCACGAAGTAGAGGTAGCTGCCGAGCAGGGCCGAGCGCAGCAGGGAGAGGATGATCCCGCCCACCATCCCGGTGCGGTGGAGCACCGCGCCGGCGAGCTCCAGCGCGAAGAGCAGCAGCAGCGGCAACAGCAGCGTCCAGACGTTCTTGCCGATCCCGGCGAGCGTCTTCACGAAGCACTCGCCGTAGAGGCGGGCGTAGATGGTGAGGACCTTCATCGACCGGGACTTCTAGCCGATGCGGGCGGGCGCTACCGCCGTTTTATCCGTGAACCTTCACTCCTGGCGCAGGCGCGCCAGATAGTGGCCAGTGCGGCTGGTGAGCTCGGAGGTCCGGTCGAGCAGCAGATCCAGCTCGCGGTAGACGGCGTTGATCTCGGACGGCGTGCGCGGGGCGGGCAGCGTGTCCAGGTCCGAGAGCTGGTTGAGCAGCGTCACGACCTTGAGCAGGTGCTGGTGCGCGAGCAGGAGATCCCGCCCGGCGCGCGCGCCCTGCCGGGAGAAGAGCGCGCCGGTGGTGAAGAGGCGGCTGATCGCGCGGCGGTTGGAGTCCAGCACGCCGGCGATCTTCCGGCGGTACGCGGTGAGCCGGTGCGCGGCGCGCGCCTCCGCGAGATCGATCACCTCCGCAACGCGCTGTCTGCTCCGCTTCTTCGGCACGAGGCGGACCGTATGCCACGCTCTGGAAGCGGCGCAACGCCTTGACAGCGCGCGCCGCCGAAAGTGGCGCGGCGTGCTTTGACATTTGGCCAACGCGCGGTGCTTGTCAGCCCCACAGGCGCGCGACTACCTTGCCGCGGCTTTCTCCTTCAGGTCGTGCGCTCTGTTGCGCACGCGGAGCCGCTCTCCATGTTCAAGAAGCTCCTCATCGCCAACCGCGCCGAGATCTCCCGGCGGATCAACACCGTGGCCAAGGGCATGGGGCTCAAGACCGTGGCCGTGTACTCGGACGCGGACAAGGACCTGCCGTTCGTGCGCGAGGCCGACGAGGCGGTGCGGCTCGGGCCTGCTCCCTCCAAGGAGAGCTACCTCAACATCGAGGCGCTGCTCGCCGCGGCGAAGCAGACCGGGGCGGACGCCGTCCACCCCGGCTACGGCTTCGTCTCCGAGAGCGCCGAGTTCGCGCGGGCCTGTACCGCCGCCGGCGTCACCTTCGTGGGGCCTCCGCCCGAGGCGATGACCCGCATGAAGGACAAGAGCGAGGCGCGCCGGCTCGTCCAGGCGGCGGGCGTGCCGGTGGTCCCCGGCTCGGGGGACGTGCTGCCGGACGTGGCCACCGCGGTGAAGGAGGCGGAGAAGATCGGCTACCCGGTCCTCTGCAAGGCGGCGGGTGGCGGCGGTGGCATCGGCATGGCCGCGGCGAAGGACCCCGCCGAGCTGGAGAAGGTCTACCGCCAGTGCACCGACCGCGCGAAGGCGGCCTTCGGGCGCGAGGGCGTCTACCTGGAGCGCTACTTCCCGGCCCCGCGCCACATCGAGGTGCAGATCCTCGGAGATCACCACGGGAACCTGATCCACTGCCTCGAGCGCGAGTGCTCCATCCAGCGGCGCCACCAGAAGGTGGTGGAGGAGGCCCCCTCGCCGCTCTTCGCGGGCGGCGCGCGCGCGGAGCTGCAGGCGAAGCTGTTCGACGCGGCCCTCAAGGCGGCCAAGGCGTTCGGCTACGCCAACGCCGGCACGGTGGAGTTCCTCTACTCGGACGGCGGCATCTACTTCATCGAGATGAACGCGCGGCTCCAGGTGGAGCACCCGGTGACCGAGCTCACCACCGGGCTGGATCTGATCGGCTGGCAGCTGCGGATTGCCGCGGGGGAGAAGCTCACGGTCCAGCAGAAGGACGTGGTCCGCAAGGGCGCGGCGCTGGAGTTCCGGATCTACGCCGAGGACCCGGTGAAGTTCTTCCCGTCCCCCGGGCCGCTGAAGACGTTCGTCCCGCCGACGGGCGAAGGCGTGCGGCTGGACTCGGGCTACGAGCAGGGGAACACGGTCACCCCCAACTACGACCCGATGATCGCCAAGCTGATCGTCTCCGGCGCCACGCGCGCCGAGGCGATCGACCGCTCCACCCGCGCGCTCCAGTCGTTCACCGTGGAGGGGATCAAGACGAACATCCCGCTCCACCTGCGGATCCTCGCCTCCCCGGCGTTCCGGGACGGCCAGCTGGACACGCGCTTCCTCGAGCAGCACGCGAAGCCCTGAAAGCCTTCAACCCAACCTCGAAGTCCCTTCAGTCACCAAGGAGCAGCGCAGATGGCGGACGTTCCGGCGCACATCACGGGCACGGTGTGGAAGATCGAAGTGAAGGTGGGCCAGGCGGTGAACGCCGGCGACACGCTGGTGATCCTCGAGTCCATGAAGATGGAGATGCCGATCGAGGCTCCGGAAGGCGGCACGGTGAAGGAGATCCGCTGCAAGGAGACGCAGCCGGTCAACGAGGGCGACGTCCTCGTGGTGCTGGGGTAGGGCGCGCATGGAGCTCCAGGGCGTGGAAGTGGAGGACCGGCCCAGCGGCGTCCGGGTGCTCACGCTGTGCAACGAGGCCAAGCGCAACGCGCTCAACCCGGCGCTGGTGGAGTCGCTGCACGCCGAGCTGAGCGCGGCCGCGACCGCGCCGGTGCGGGCGATCCTGGTCAGGGGCGCCGGGGGGAAGGCCTTTTGCTCCGGCTACGACGTCTCCTCCATCGACGCGCCGCAGGCCGCCGGCGCGCTGCCGGACGACCGGCTGATGGAGACGCTGCACCTGCTGCAGCACCACCCGCTCCCCACGGTGGCGCTGGTGGAGGGCCCGGCCTTCGGCGCCGGGTGCGATCTCGCCGCCGCCTGTGACTTCCGGATCGGCACCTCGCAGACGGTGTTCTGCCTGCCGCCCGCCAAGCTCGGCGTGGTGTACGCGCCGGAGGGCCTCTACCGGATGAGCGCGCTGGTGGGGCGCTCGCGCGCCAAGCTCATGTTCTTCACCGGCCGGAAGGTGGACGCGGCGACCGCGCTCGAGTGGGGGCTCCTGGACGAGCTCCACCCGCCCACCCATGCGTCGGTCGCGGCGGACGAGGCCTGCGAGGAGCTCGCCGCGTGCGCCCCGCTGGCGCTCCGGGGCATGAAGCGCGGCTTCGCCCTGCTCGCGGGGCTGCCCCTCTCCGGTGACGCCCAGCAGGAGATGCGGGAGCTGCGGCGCGCCGCCTTCCGCAGTGAAGACTCCGCCGAGGGGCGCGCCGCCTTCCTGGAGAAGCGCAAGCCCCGGTTCAACGGGCGCTAGGGCGGGCGCTGACCTGAGAATTGCAGGCAGCGATCTCCACCGGTCTCCCCGAGCGTAGTGAGGCCGCCGCCCGTTGGGCGGATCAATCAGGGATAGTCGAGAGGCGGCACGCACGCTCGGAATCACCTCTGGGCGAACCGACCTTGCGTGCCGCCTCTCGACTACGGCCTGAAGGGCCTACGCTCGAGGTGAACGGGGGAAGCTTCAGCTCTGATTGATCCGTCCAACGCGCGCTGCCTCACCTAAGGGCAGGTGGAGACCGCGCCGCGCTCGCGCGCGCCCACGTCCGGGGCGGCGCCGCGCGGCAGCCCGTCCAGATCCACCGCCGGGGTGAGCTCGTTCACCATGGCTTTGTCGAGCGCGGGGCTGGTGGCGGAGAGCGCGTAGCCGGTGGTGTCCGCGTACTGCGGATCCGAGGTGATCAGGTTGCTGCCTCCGCCGCCGGTGCGGACCAGGTTGTTGCTCTCCAGCACCGGCCGGGGATCCGCCCCGTCCAGCTGCACGTTGGGCAGGATGTTGTTCCAGAGCTTCACCTGGGTGTTGCCCTTGAGGATCTCCGCGCCCTGCTGGCTGTGCGGCACCCGCGCCCACGTCTTGAACCCCACCGTGTCCGCCACCGTGTTGAAGACGATCCGGATGTCCGTGGCGGCGTCCAGCTCGATCCCCGCCGCGCCCCAGGAGGAGATGAGGTTGTTGGCCACGGTGATCTCGCTGGAGATCATGTTCTCCACGCCGGCGAAGTTGTCCCACTCCATGCCGGGGGTGGCCAGCCGTACCGCGGTGGAGGCCACGCTCTTCACGCCCTTCATCCGGTTGCGCAGCACCTGCACGCGCGTGGCGCCGGCGGTGAGCACGCCGTCCCCCTTCGGGTCGTGGAAGCTGTTGTCTTCAATCCGGATGTCCCGCCCGCCGGAGATCTGGAAGCAGTTGTGCGTGCCGCAGGCGAAGTCGTTGCCCACGAAGTCCAGGTGGTGGTTCCACGTGTCGGACGGGGCGAAGCGGCCGAGGATGAAGATGGTGCGCGCGCCGCCCCAGATCTTCGAGCGCACCACCGCCACGTCGTGCGTGGCGCCCGCGGCGCCCTGGCCGTGCAGGTGCAAGCCGGTGGTGTCCGCGGTGCCCACGTCGATGGTGACCCCGTCGAGCAGGACGTGGTGGCTGCCGTCCAGCTTGAGCGTGTTGGTGAAGCGCAGGTCCCTCAGCACCAGCTGGCTGCTCGCGGTGAAGGTGAGGCCCGCGAAGGTGGCCACCTCGCCGGGCGCCCCTTCGATGAAGACCGCGCTCGCGGGGTTGGCCTTGAGGCTCTCCGCCGGGTAGCTGCCGGCGTGCACGAGGATCCGGTCTCCCGCCGCCGAGGCCGCGAGCAAGGACCCCAAAGTCGTCCCCGGCCGCAGCTCGCGGGTGGTCCCCGTGGCCACCGGCAGCCCGGCATCCGAGGGGCAGAGCGGACCGGCGTCGGGCGTCACAGCCGTCCCCGAGTCAGGGGTGGAGCCCGGCGGCGTTCCGGAGTCTCCCGGCCCCGTCGTGGTCACGCCGCCGTCGGCGGCGGGCGTGGGCGGCGGCTGGCCGTCATCCGGCGCCTCGGCCAGGCAGCCTGCGAGCAGCACGGCGAAGAGAGGGGAGAGCAGGGCGGCGCGCATGGCCACAGCCTGTTCAATTCAGGTGCCGGAGCGCCAGGCCCAGCGCCACGGCCGGTTGCGACCCGTCAGCCCGCTGGCGACCGGGGAGCGCACCCAACACCTGACCTCGAAACGAGGACAGGCGCGGTTGCCGCACCTGCGCCTACCTGCTCAGGCGCCGTCGAACAGCTCGGACATCTTGAGCCGGAGCGCGGAGGCGATCTTGTAGAGCGAGGAGATGGAGGCCGAGGACTCGGCCCGCTCGATCTGCGAGAGCAGGGAGACGGACAGGCCCGTGCGCCGCGCCAGCTGCTTGAGCGTGAGCTCCTGGTTCTTGCGCGCGTCCCGGATCACCCGGCCGATGGCCCGGTGGAGGTCGGCCTCGGGGTCCTTGGAGAGGCCCTTGCGCGCGAGCGAGCTGCGCACCGTGGCCAGGAAGGCCGGCGGGTCCAGCGGCTTCTTCACGTAGTCCGAGGCCTGCGCCTTCAGTGACGCCACCGCGGTGTCCACGTTGGGGTACGCCGTGGCGACGATCACCGCGATGTCCGAGTCGATCTTCCGGACCTGCTCCAGGACTTCGGTGCCGGACATCTGCGGCATCATCATGTCCAACACGACCAGGTGATAGTCGTCCTGCTTGAGCGTCTCGACGACCTTCGTCGGATCCGTGAGCGTGGATACCTCGTAGCCTTCCTTGCCCAGGATCAGCTTGAGGTAGTCGCAATTGTCCTGTTCGTCGTCGACAACCAGGATGCGGATCTGCACGTGTCCTCCCTGGTGCTTCGAGGCGCGAATACCTAGCCCCTCGAACGCCAAGGCTCAAGCACCAGAACAGACTAATTTGAAGTCTGAGGCTTCCTGGATGCTTCGTACTCGTCCAGGTACTTGCGCACCTTCGGGGTGTCTTCCTCGTTGGGCGCCAGCTGCACGTACTTGCGGTAGTGGAACGCGCCCTTCTCCGGCTCGCGGAGCTTGGCGTAGGCCGCCCCCAGCCCCTTGTGGCAGCGGGCGAAGCCCACGTCCACGTCCACGCACTTCTTCAAGACCGCCAGGGCCTTGTCGTACTGCTTGCCCTTCAGCAGGGCGAAGCCTTCGTCCGCGAGCTTGTCCGGCACCGGCGGGCTCACCCGCTCGGGCGCCTTCTCCACGGGCTTCTCCACCGCCGCGTTCCGGTGCTCGCGGGCGTTGGGCTTGCGCACGGGCTCCTTGGCCCGCGCGGCGTCCAGCTTCGCCACCAGCGCGGCGTAGTCCGCGCTGAAGGCCACGCTCGCCTTGGCGCCTTCCAGCGCCGCAGCGGCCTCGGCCAGGTTGTTCTGCCCGAGCGCCCGGTTCGCGTTGGTCAGGGCCTGCTTCGCCGAGAGCTCCAGCTCGGTCTGCGCCAGGAGCTCCTCGGCGTCCTTCGGCAGCTCCGCGCCGCCGGCCCGGAGCGACTCGAGCACGTCCTTGGCCTTCTCGAACTTCTTCACCGCGAAGGCGTCCCGCGCCGTGCGCAGCTTGGACTCCACCTCCTGCGCGCCGCTGGGCGTCCCCGGGTTGGGCGGGTTGGCCTCCGGGGAGTCCGGCGACTTGACGGTTTCGGTCCCGGGCTCGCTGCCGGGCACCGGGACCGGGCCCAGCTTGGGCAGCACGAACAGGTAGACGGCCGCGGCGGCGCCGCCCAGGAGCAGCAGCGCCAGCACGAAGAGGGGCGCCTTGCTCGAGCCCCGGCGGGGCGGCTGGTCCGCGCCCGGGACGAACCGGTAGGTCTCCCCCGCGCCCACGAACCGGAAGCGGACGTGCCCCAGCTCCACCACGTCCCCGTTGCGCAGCACGCATTGGGCGTAGGGCTCGCCGTTCACGGTCATCCCGTTGGCGGACTGGAGATCGGCGATCCGCCAATCTCCGCTTGCCTCTCGCACCAACCGGGCGTGGATGCGCGAGAGGGAGCGGTGATCCACGTTGATGTCGTTCTCGTCCGTGCGGCCCAGCTTCAGCTCGCTGCGGATACAGGCGAACTCACGGCCGGCGAACTCGGTGTTGAGCACGACGAGCCGGGGCGCCTGGGCGGGATCGATCTCTTCGGGCTTGCCCGTGGCGGTGGGCTCGTCCGCGCCGTCCATCCGGATGATGGCGGTGGCCGCGCGCCGCGCCGAGGGCGTCAGCTCCGCGTTGGCCAGCGGCTCCGGCACCGCCGCCATCTCCACTTCCGTCTTGGCGGTGATCTCCCCCGGCCGGGACTGCTCCGCGGTCGGGTTGGGGGTGGGCACCTCGGAGCTGGAGGGGACGGGGTTGGTGGTGGCCTCGCCGTTGACGTGCGCGCCCGCCGCGGCCGCCGCGTCGCTCTGGATGGCGAGATCGTAGTCGCCGATCTGGATCAGGTCGCCGTCCCGGATGGGCACCTGGCCCTGGATCTTCTCGCCGTTGATCCGGATCCCGTTGTAGCTGCCCAGGTCCTCCACCAGGACGCTGCCGTTGTGGCGGACGAGCCGGGCGTGGCGGCGCGAGACGTTCCGCTCGGTCAGGCGGATGGTGTTCCCCTCCTGCCGGCCGATGGTGATCTCTTCGCGGACGAAGGGCACGACCGTCTTGCGGCCTTCGTCGTCTTCGATGACTAGCTTGAGCAAGCCGACTCCGCGCCTCCGCCGGAGCGGAAGTCTATAGCAGACGCCCGCGCGCCCTAACAACGGGATCCCCGCTGAAGGACAAGGGATTTTGAAGCCGCTCCGCCACCCACCCGGCGGGCTCACCATCGGACGGCTGGCCGTGTTGCCCCTGCACCTACCCGGGTGGGAGGGCGCAACGGTGGTATCACCTTCGCGTGAGTCAGCCCCTCACGTTGAGGACCGAGGCCGGCGACGAGATCGTCGAGCTCGAGGACTTCGAGGCGCGCACCCGCCGAGGGGAGGTCTCGCCCCAGTGCCTGGTCTGCTTCCCGGCGGTCACCGGAGAGTCCTTCGTCCCCGCGTGCGAGCTGGAGATCTTCAAGGCGCTCCACCAGCCCCGGCGCGCCTACTTCGCCCGGGCCTTCGCGATGGACCGGTTCCCCTGGATGACCTCGGGGCTGATCCTCATCAACCTGCTCGTCTACGTGGTCTCCGTGCAGGACGGGCCGCTGGACCTGGACGGGATGGTGGAGTTCGGGGCCAAGGTGCGGCCGCTGGTGCTGGACATCGGGGAGATCTGGCGGCTCTTCACCGCCAACTTCCTCCACCGGGACGCGCTCCACATCGGCCTCAACATGTTCGTCCTCTTCAACGTGGGCGGGCTGCTGGAGAACGCGTACCGGCCGCTGGACTACCTGTGGCTGTTGCTCTTCACCGGCATGGTGACCATGTCCGTCTCGCTGGGGCTCTCGGACGCGGTGAGCCTGGGCGCTTCGGGCATGGTCTTCGGCTGCCTGGGCGGGGTGGTGGTGTTCGGCCTCAAGTACCGCTCCATCCTCCCGTCCTTCTACCGGCGCATCCTCTCCGAGGCCGCCATCCCCACGGTGCTGGTCTTCCTCTGGATCGGCCTGACCTCGGATGGGGTGGACAACGCCGCACACGCGGGCGGGCTGCTCGCGGGGGTGCTCACGGCGCCGTTCCTGCGCCCCAAGCTGCTCGCCGGCGTGCCCTCCCGCTGGTCCCCGGCGCTGCGCGCGCTCCCCTCGGCGGCGATGATCCTCTTCATCATGCTGGGGCAGCCGCTCTTCGGCAGCTACCTGCCCGTCACCCAGAGCGTGAGGGACGACGAGTTCGGGATCTCGCTTCCCGTTCCGCGCGGCTGGCGCCGGGGCACGGATCGCTCCGGGCAGCTCGCCTACCACAACGGCCTGCCCGGCCTGGGGCGCACCGCCTTCTACGCCGGGGCCATCTTCGTGGATGGGCCGCCAGATCCCGCCGAGCAGGCCCGCCGGTATGTGGAGGAGGGGCTCGCCCCGCGCGCGCTCGGGCCGGACGTCCTCAAGGTGCACTACGACCCGCCGGTCCCGGCGATGGTGGCGGACCACCACGCGCTGATGGTCCGCGCCCAGTACGACGAGCCCACCGGCCGCACGGATCTGCGCGCCTACTTCATCCCCCGCGGCGAGCTGGTCTACCAGCTGGTCTTCACCTACCCGGCGGCGTTCCGGCGCTACGCCAGGGTGGTGGATCAGATGTTGGCGGGGACCCGGCTCGAGGAGCCGCGCGTGGTGCGCGAGGCGCGGGCCCGGGCGCTGCTCTTCCCGCACGCCAGCTCCGCGCAGGCGCGGCTGGGGGAGGCGCTGCGCCGCTTCGGAGATCCCTCCGCCGGCGCCGAGGCGCTCAAGTCCGCGGTCGCCTCCGAGCCGGCCTCCCCCATCTTCCGCACCCAGCTGGCGCTCTCGCTGCTGCAGGCGGGCCAGGTGGAGGAGGCCTGTGACTCCTCCCACGCGGCGGTCCTGTACGCGCCCAATGATCCCGGCGCGCTGGAGGCGGACGCGCGCTGCGAGCTGGCGCGCGGCAACGCGCAGCAGGCGCTCAAGCGGCTCCAGCAGGCGCGCGGGGCGCTGCCGCAGGATGCGCGGCTGCAGCGGGTGGAGCGGGCCCTGCGCGCCGCGCTTGAGCAGAATACGCAGGAGCGCTAGAGCGTCGGGGGCGTGATGACCGCCTCCAGCCGCGCCGTCGTGCTCGCCGTCGCCGTCCTGTCTCTCTGCTCGCGCGCCTTCGCCGAGGAGTCCGCGAAGGAGATCTCCGACAAGAGCAAGGAGCGCGGCTCCTTGAACCTGATGGACCTCACGGCGGAGCTGCGGCTCACCACCACGGGCAAGGACGGCGCCGCCAAGCAGCAGGTGCTCACCTCGTCCGCGAAGAAGATCAACGGGCGGGACCACTCGCTCGCGCGCTTCTCCCAGCCTGCGGGCGTGGCGGGCGTCGCGGTGCTCACCATCGAAGGGCAGGGGAGCGAGCCCTCCGACATCTCCCTCTACCTGCCGAAGCTCAAGCGCGTGCGGAAGGTGGCCAAGACCCAGCGCGGCCAGTCCTTCATGGACACCGACTTCTCCTACGCGGACCTGGGGGACGTGGGCGGCGCCACGGACGAGAGCCTGAAGCGGCTGCCGGACCAGAAGGTGGACGGGCGGGACGCGTACGTGCTCACCGGCACTGCCGGACCGGACTCGCCCTACGGCGAGGTCACCGTCTTCGTGGACAAGCAGACCTACGTGCCGCTCAAGGCCGAGTACAAGGACAAGGCCGGCAAGCCGTTCAAGCAGTACCGGGCGGCGAAGCTGAAGAAGTTCAAGGAGCGGACGCTGGCGGCGGAGTCGGTGATGGAGAACCTCCAGACCGGCTCCAAGACGCAGGTGGAGATCCTCAAGCTGGAGGAGGCGAAGCTGCCGGACGAGGCCTTCTCCGAGCGGGCGCTGGAGCGCGGGTGAGCCTGCGCGCGCTCGCGCTGCTCTGCGTGGGGTGGAGCGCCGCGGCGGCAGCCCAGGCGCCGGCGGTGGACGCGGGCGCGCCGGACGCCGGCGTGGAGGCGCCGGCGGTGGACGCGGGCGCGCCTGCCGCTGCCCCCGCTGAGCTCGAGGAGTTCGCGCCCGTCGAGTCCTCCGCCTCCTCGGCTCCGGCCGTGGAGACCTTCTCCTCCGCGCCGGCCGGGCCGGTGACGCGCGTGTACGGCCAGGCCCGGGCGCTGATGGGGGTGGACACCTCGTTCGACTCGGCCGAGCCGGGGCCGCTCTCCGAGCACGTCTTCGAGCTGCACGGCCGGCTGAAGCTCGGCGTGGACGTGAAGCTCTCCGAGTCCCTGCGCGTGGTGGCCGAGGCCCGCGCGTTCTGGCGCGCCGGCGCGCAGGCGGGGCTGGCACGCGCCAAGGGCACCTTCGAGCCGTACGTGGGCGAGGCCTTCGTGGACCTCTACTCGAGCGTGGCGGATCTGCGGGTGGGCAACCAGGTGCTGGCGTTCGGCGCCAACCCCGCGCTCGCGCCGGCGGACGCGCTCAACCCCCGAGACCTGCGGGAAGGGCTGCTGCTGGGGGAGCCGGAGGACGCCAAGCTCCCAGTGCTGGCGATCCGCGCCGCCGGGAGCGCGGGCAAGGTGCAGTGGACCGCCGTCTACGTGCCGTTCTTCGTCCCCCACCGCTACGACGTGTTCGGCCAGGACCAGGCGCTGGTCCAGCCCGCGCTGGAGACGGTTGCCGAGCTGCCTTCGCAGCTGGACGTCTCGGTGGAGGACCTGCTGCAGCCGCACCTGCTGGAGACGGAGCGGCCCAAGGACTTCGGTTGGCTGGGGGATCTGGGGCTGCGCGCCACCACTCGGCTCGGCCCGGCCACGGTGGGCCTCTCCTGGGTCTACCAGCACGAGAAGCTGCCGCAGCTCACGGTGGACGAGGAGCTCTCCACCTTCGCCCGCAAGCACGAGGCGGGGATCGACGACCCGGCCCTGCTCGGCTCGCTGCACTACCGGATCGAGTCCGGCGAGCGGCTGGTGACCGGGCGCTACGAGCGCAACCACCTGCTCTCGCTCGAGGGCTCCTTCCTCGCTGGCCCGGCGCAGGTGGATCTGGATCTCACCTACTCCCCCGCGCAGACCTTCTACGAGCTCTCCGGGGCGCCGCTGCGCAAGCCGAGCGTGACCTGGGTGGTGGGCGTCACCCAGGCGGAGGACTCCAAGCTCGTCTACAGCGTTTCGTACCTGGGCATGGCGATCCCGGACGTCCTCCCCGAGGAGCTGATCGTCCTGCTCGAGCCGACGACCGCGCGCGGGGCCGCGCGGACCGCCTGGCTCCACCTCTTCGTCGGCTCCGTCGCGTACAAGCTGTTCGACGACCGGGTGGAGCTGTCGCTCCGCGCCGCGTTCGAGCCCATCCAGCGCTCGTTCGCGGTCGCGCCCAAGGTGGCGTGGACCCCGTTCGATCGGCTCTCTGTGTTCGTGGGGGCGGAGATCTTCCAGGGCCCGGTGCTCAGCCCGTTCGGCTACGTCAACCGGAACGACCAGCTGCTGGTGGGCGTGAGCGGCGAGCTGTTCTAGCGGCCGCCTCGCCAAGCTGACGACCCGTCTGACGAGGGTCCCAATACCGACGGCTCCGCTCCTTTGACCCGAGGCGAGCGAGGGCGGTACTACGAGCGGATGAAACCAACCCTCCCCCGTCTCTCTCTCCTGCTCCTCTTCCTCCTCCCTCTCGGGCCCGGCTGTGGCGGAACCGAAGCGGAGCAGGCGCCCATCGCCGAGAGCGATGGCGCCGGCGCGCTTCAGTCCACCGAGCAGGCGATCATGGTCTGCGACACCACCTGGCGGCGCGTCTCTCCGGTGTGCTGCGGCAGCCTGAGCACCCCCAAGACGCTGTGGCGTCGCGCTGTCTACGACGGTCCCACCAAGTGCAAGGTCGAGTACTGGTGCCGCCCCCAGTCGTACGCTTGCGCGTACTGACCCAGGAGGCAGGATTCGGCCAACGCGACGGGCCTGCCGGGCTCAGCGGACGAGCAGTGGCCGGTGGTGTCGACACCGGGGCGGGCTCGGGACCCCGGCGGATCGGAGGATGAACACACCGGTGTACGCGTCCGCGTGCTCGCGGAGGTAGGGCAGCAGCTCCACCTCCACGACCTTGCCGGCGTAGTGGTCCCCCACGATCCACTTGCCGGCACCCGCGTAGAGGCCGGTGTGCCAGACCCAGACCGGCTGCCCTTCCAGCTGGCTGATCGCCGGCTCCGCCGGATTGCGCGCGGGCGAGATCAGGAACACGAAGTCCCCCGGCTGGAGTTCGTCCAGGGCCAGCTTCTGCGTGCTCACCGGTGCCAGCCCGGGGACGGGGTGCCCCAGCTCCCCGGTGCGCAGGCTCACCGTCGGGTACACGGAGAACGAGCGCCACCCGCACGGTTGCACCGCCTCAAGCGCGGCGAAGAGCACGCCCTGGCAGTCTATCCCTGGCGCGCGGGGGGACAGCCTCCCGCCCAGCGAGTACGGCGTACCCAACAGCGACCGGGCCGCTTGCACCAGCGCTTGCTGCTCGGCGGGCGGGAGCGCCCGCGCGCTTGCAGAGAGCAGCACCAATCCCAACCCGATCGCAAACCGCATCGTCCGCTCCCGTGCCATGGCTTCGGGGCGAGGGGACACCTCTGCCTGCTTCGGAGTTCCCTGGCTGTTACGGCTGCGGTGCGGGGGGCGGCTTGAAGCGCTGCTCGGGGCCGCCGGGCGCGTAGAACTGCACCGCCACCAGGGCCTCCTTGGACGTGACCACGGCCGAGTGGGCGGTGCTCGCCGGCACGTGGACCACGCTCCCGGCGCCCAGGGTCTCCTTCTGCCCGGCGATGACCATCTCCGCGCTGCCGGAGACGATGTAGAGCAGCTCCTCCTCGTCCGAGTGCACGTGCTTGGGGACGTTGGCCTTCTCGCCGAGCTCCAGCCAGCCCGCGTAGGCGAAGTTGGCGCCGCCGAGGCTGTCCCGCTCCAGCAGGAGCGTGGCGCTGCCGTTGCCCTGGGCGATGATCACCGGCTTCACCTGCGCGCGGGAGACCACCACCGGCGGCGCCGCGGCGAGCTCCGCCTTGGTGAAGCGGGGCTTGTTCACCGCGGTGGTGGAGGGGTCCTTCTTCCCCTTGAGCGAAAGCTCGGGGCCCGGCGGCGCGTAGAGCGCGAGGTAGCGGGTCAGCGGCGCGGCGTTGGGCGCGGCCGCGGGGAGCGGGCGGGAGAGGCTGTGCAGCGAGCGCGGCGGCAGGTACGCCGCGTCCCCGGCCTCGAGCAGGCGCGTGCCGGTGGGCGCGTCCAGCGCCAGCGTCCCCTCCAGCACCACCACCAGCTCCGCGCCCGGGTGGGTGTGGAAGGCCTTGGGCACGGGCCCCTCGAGCGTCACCGACACCAGCGAGGCGGCCTTGCCGTGGAGGGTGTCCTTGTCCACCAGCACGCGCGCGCGCCGCTTCCCGCCGCCGAGCGCCTTGGTGAGCTCCGGCAGGTCCCCATCTCGCCCCGCGAAGTGCGCTGGCGCGCCCGCGTCCGCCGCCGGGTGGACGCCCGCGTCCACCGTGGGGTGTACGCCGGCGTCCACTGCGACTTTGGGGCTCGCGGCGCCCCCGTCCAGGGCCAGTGCCGCGGAGCTCACGAGCGTCAACCAGAGGAAGACAGGAGAGGGGCGCATGGGGGAGGCGCAGCGTAACTCCCGGGCACAGAGATAGGTGCATGCGCGCTCCTATTCTTCTGCGCCGGGGCCTTTTGTGGTCTCAAGTGCGCGGAAAGACCTCCGGGGGCGTGCTGGCACCGGCCTTGCCTTGCCAAGCCCGCGAGACCTCACAGGGCAGGCCGTGTGATGAGCGACGAGACTCCAGACGTTTCTCCGCCTGAGACCCCGTCCGCGAACGCGGGCGAGCAATCGTTGGGCGTCCTCTCCTGGGGCGACGTGCTGGTGGAGCCGGCCGAGCCCTTCGTGATGCCGGCCCAGACGGAGCTCGAGGCCGCGCTGGAGGCGCTCGCCGAGGCCAGCGCCAGCGGCGAGGTGGACGCCGTCTTCGGCGCCGCGCTCGCCGGTGAAGCGGCGCCCGAGGTCGCGCCCGTGGCCTCTGCGCAAAGGGCCCAGGTGGACGCCGAGCTGCGCGCCGCCTTCACCACCAGCGGCTCGGCGCAGATGGACGCCGCGCTCACCGCCGCGCTGGCCGGAGAGCAGCCCAAGCCCACGCGCGTGGAAGTCGTCTCCTTCGCCCCGCCGCCGCGGCCGCCGGAGGACCCTTCGCTGCCCATCCTGCTCACCGTGGTGGTCCCGCCGGACCAGGCGCCGGTGCCGCCCGCGCTGACCGCCTCACCGGTCGCCCCGAGCCCCTCGACTCCGCTCGGGACAGGAGAAGTCGAGGGGCGCCCGCCCGCGCCTCCCGCGGCGATGAGCGCCTCCCCGGTCACCCGGAGCCCCTCGACTCCGCTCGGGACAGGCGACGTCGAAGGGCGCCCGCTCGCGCCTCCCGCGGCGATGAGCGGCGAGGAGATCTCTGCTGCCGCGGCGCCCGCTGCGCCGGCCGCCGAGGCGAGCGTGGTGGTGAGCCCGGAGCTGCTCGGCGAGGCGGGGCTGGAGAGCCGGATCACCGAGCCGGGCATCTCGCTGGTCCCCAAGACGGACGAGACGGATCCTGCGATCGACCTCGACCGCGTGGCGCGCCGGCGCCCGCGGCCACCGGTGCTCGAGCTCGTGCCAGGGGCTGAGGCAGACCGTCCGCCGCCGCGGACGGAGCCGGAGATGAACCTCCCCGACCGCGTGGCGCCGCTGAGCGAGCTGGTGGGGGCGGAGCTCTCGGTGCTCGAGCCGCCGCCGCCGCCGCGCACCGCCCCACCCACCGCGCCGGGCGCGCTGATCCTGCATCTTCCTGTGGCCGCGGCGAAGCCGGCCGCGCCCGAGCCCAGCCTCGAGGCGGTGACCGCGAAGCCGAAGGAGCCCCCGCGCGCGCGGACGCCGCAGCGCCGGCTCGGGCTGGCGGTGGTGCTCTTCGCCTTGCCGCTGCTCTCCTCGCTGCCCTGGCTGCCGGTCGCAGCGCCGGTGCCGGCTGCGGGGCCAGTGGCCACCCCTGCGCGGGTGATTGACGCGCCCTCTCCCCAACTGAAGGAGCAGCTGGAGCTGCCGGTGGCGGAGGTGGAGCAGGGCGCCCGCTTCGCGGACCCCGCCGACTTCAAGTGGGTGGGGATCAAGGGGCTCTCGTGGCGCCGGCGCGCCCCGAGCCGCTCGCTCGTCGCCCGCGCGCCGCTCGTGGAGGTGGGGACGCCCGAGTCGCCTGCCTCGGCGGCGCCCAGCTACGTCGACCCGGACCTCCAGAAGGAGATGGAGCAGTAGCGCTTCAGTTCGCGGCGCTGTTGAGCACCAGCCCCAGCCCCGCGCGCCACTCGCTGCGCGCGAGCGGGCCGGCGTCGTTGAGCGTCCCCGCCGCGGTGAGCCTGACGTAGATCGGCTGATCGTTCACCGAGAAGAGCAGCCGGTCCACGTCCAGGGTGCCGCGCGCTCGCAGCCGGCTGGCGCTGGCGGCAGGCTCGAACACCCAGCCGGCGTTGGCGGCCAGCCGCACGCTCCACCAGCCCGCCTCGCTCTCGTGGGAGAAGAGCAGCTGGGCGCCGGACATGGGGCACAGCTCGTGGTGGAGCGCCTCGCCGTCGTGGCGGACGCCGTAGCTGACCGCTGGACCGAAGGCGAGCTGGGTGCGCCCGTTGGCCTGGCGCAGCGGATCCAGCATCAGCGCCGCGCGGGCCACCTCCAGCGTCCCGCCTGGGCCTTCGTACACGCGCCGCTCGAAGCGCGCGGTGCTGAAGGCGAGCCCCACGTCGAACGGGAAGGGGAGCCGGATGGGTGAGGCGGTGGGGATGAGCACGAAGCCGTCCGCCACGTGACGGCGGAAGACGCCCTCGTAGGCGGTGAAGGTCAGCTCGCGGTGGGGCAACTCCAGCGCGCCGCGCACCGCGAGCAGCCGGTGGTCGTTGAGCCAGAGGCTGCCGTCCCTGCTCGCGCTGTCGCGATCCGTGTGGAAGCGGAGCACGGCGGAGAGCTCTGGCCCCACCCAGACGCCGCCCGCGCCCCGCGCGAGCGCGCCCACGCCGAGCTCCAACCCGTTCTCGGAGTCGAAGCAGGTGCGTAGCCGCCTTCCCACTGCGTCGCGCTCTTCGCAGCGCAGCTCGGTGCCGGGCTCGGCCGCGGCCAGCGCCAGGAGCGCCGCCGCCAGCGCCGCGCTCACCTAGCGCTCCCCGCCGCGCGGGGCGTTCCGGCGCGCGGGGGCCCAGAAGCTGAAGCGCAGGGCGGCGGTGCCGGTCCACTCCCAGCGCGGCGGCGCGAAGAGCAGGTCGTTGCGCCACGTGCCGCCCGCATCCAGCGCGAGCGAGAGCGGGTAGTCGTTCACCGCGAGCAGGATCACCTCGTAGCCGGCGCGCAGCCGCAGGCGGCGCAGGGGCTGGCCGTCCTCCTCGCGCGCGGGGCCCAGCAGCAGCTGCTCTGCGAGCCCGCTGGCGTGCAGGTGGTGGAAGCCGTCCCGGTCGAGCGTCACGTCCGCCTCCACGCCCGCGGTGATCGGCAGGCGCAGCTCCTTGGTGGGCAGCTCGGTGAGCAGGCCGGGGCCGGCGCGCAGCCGCAGGTAGGAGGTGAGATCCGCGCTGTGCCAGAGATCCACCGTGGCGTGGGCGGAGGCGATGGTCAGGAAGGTGGTGGTCTGGTCTCCCCGGGTGAGCAGCTCCAGGTGGCCCACCTCGAGCCAACCCATGAGGTTGAGCGGGATGTCCACCCGGCGCGGCCGGCCGATGAAGGTGGTCAGCCAGAGCGTGGGGGCCTTGCGCTCCGCGGTGGCCTCCCAGCGCAGGAGCGACACGTCCAGCGTGGTGAGGCCGAAGCGCAGGTCCGTCTCGAGGAAGTGGAACCGGTGGGCGCTCCCGCCGGTGGACCACTCGATGTCGATCCCCAGCTGCGCCACGGCGTTGGTGCCGAGCAGGCCGCCGGCGCCGAAGGCGGGGCTCCAGCCGCCGCCGAAGTAGACGCGCCGGTGCAGGTCGAAGTTGAACTGCATCACCCGGCCGCGCTCGTCCCGCACCCAGCCGTCCGGCGTGTCCGCGGCGGCAAACTGGTAGCGGTAGCCCGGGAAGGCGCGGGGATCGAACGAGTAGCTGCAGGGGGAGGCGCGCGAGAGCGGCAGCGCGCCCTCCACCCCGGCGCCATCCAGCTCGAAGCGCGAGGAGACCAGGCACAGCTTCTCCCGGGGAAGGCACTGCACCCGGTAGAGGCCGCTGGGGACCTGGGGCGTGGGTGGCAGCGCTCCGCACTGGACGCCGGCGCTCTCGCTCATCGTCCGGGGCGGGGTGGAGGCCGGGGAGATCTCCGGTCCCTTGCGCGCCGCCGCCGGCGCTGGCGCTGGCGGGGCCTCAGGGGTCGGGGCGTCTTCGGCCGGCGGGGTGGCCAGCTGGGCCAAGAGCAGCGAGGTGAGGACGAGCATGGAGCTCCTTTCGCGACGGTCCGACCTTCAAGCGCCATGCCTCGCCGGCTGCTGTGCGAAGGGGCGCGCAGGTTGCGCAACCGGCCGCGCACAACGGCAGATCGACGGGCCGGGGGCGACCGACTATAAGCGCCGGGCTTCGAGCCCCAAGGCCGCAAGAGGAGTCGCGCAAGTGCCCGAACTGGAAACGGCGCCAGAGAGCCCCCCGCAGACCGCCCCGAAGGAGAGCTTCACGGAGGAGCTGCTCGGAAAGCCCTTCTTCAAGCAGCCCTGGGTGGTGCAGCTGATGGCGCTGCCCGTCACCGTCCGCGTGCTCGGCGGCCTCGCCCTCTTCGCCGCGCTCCTCTACATCCCGTACCTGGGCGCGGTGGGGCTGTGGGACCCGTGGGAGACGCACTACGGGGAAGTCGCCCGCTCGATGATCCAGCGCAACGACTACGTCATCCCGTATTGGGAGAGCGCCTGGTTCTTCTCCAAGCCCGTCTTCACCATGTGGATGATGGCGTTCGGGATGCAGGTCGCCGGCACCAACCGGACGGACGGCGCGCTCTCCCTGATGACCGAGTGGGGGATGCGGCTGCCCTTCGCGCTGCTCTCCATCCTCGCGCTGGCGCTGCTGGGGCTGGCCATCTCGCGCACGGTGAGCAAGCGGGCGGGGATCGCCTCCGTCTTCGCGCTCGCCACGATGCCGCTCTACTTCCTGCTCTCCCGGCAGGCGGTGACCGACACGCCGGTGGTCACCACCATGATCTGCGCCATGGCCTGCGCGATCATCGCCCAGCTGGACGACGGGACGAAGCACCGGACCGGCTGGTGGTACGGCTTCTACGTCTTCTGCGCCTTCGGCTGCCTGGCCAAGGGGCTGCTCGGGATGATCCCGGCGGCGGTCCTCTTCGTCTACGCGCTGCTCGCGGTGGTCCCCTGGGACGAGAAGAGCTTCACCGAGCACGTGCGCTGGCTCGTCAAGGACGCGCTGCCGCTGCTGGTGGCGTTCGCCATCCCGGTGGTGCCCTGCGTGCTCTACTTCGCGCTGTTGGCCTTCCAGGCCACGCGCGGCGCGCCCCCGGACATCAAGTCCATGTTTGGCGCGGCGCTGATCGCGATCGGCGGCGCGGCGGCGCTCGTCGCGGTGGCGGACCGCTTCTTCATGGTCCACAAGACCCGGCCGCCGGTCTTCTGGGAGCAGCTCTACAAGATGAAGCTGGCCACCGGGACGCTGCTGCTCTTCGCGGTGGCGCTGCCCTGGTACCTGAAGCTCTCGTTCTTCACCGGCGTGGATGACGAAGGGAAGGACTTCTTCACCCGCTTCATTATCCACGACCATTTCAACCGGCTCGGCGCGGGCGTGCACACCACCACCCCGGGCGGCAGCTTCACGTACTTCATCGAGCAGGGCGGCTACGCGATCTTCCCCTGGGTGGCGCTCGTCCCGGGCGCGGTGGCGCTCCTGGCCCGCCTGCGGCTGCGCGGCGGCGGCAAGGTGGATCACGTAGGGGTCATGGTCTTCGTCTGGATGGCCGGCGTCTTCGCGCTGATGGCGATGTCCGCCACCAAGTTCCACCACTACGTCTTCCCCGTGCTCCCCGGCCTGGCGGTGCTGATCGGCCTGTTCGTGGACCGGCTCTGGGAGGAGGGCATCCCCCGCCACGCGCTGGTGCTGCTGCTGGGCGCGGTGCTCTTCATGATCGTGGGCGCGGACCTCGCCCGGGACCCCAAGGACTTCACGGATCTCTTCGTCTACAACTACGACCGGCCCTACCCGGTGGAGCTGGTCACCACCCCCATCAAGTTCCTCTCGGTGCGCGGGGTGTGGTGGGCGGAGCTGCTCGGCGTGGTGGGCGTCCTCGCGGGGGCCCTCTTGGTGCTGCTCACCTTCAGCAGCCGGCGCGACTCGGGCCTGCTCCGGCCGCTGGCGCTGGGCACCGCCTTCTACACGGCGGCCCTCTTCATCGTCTGCTCCACCCAGAGCGTCCGCCCGCCGCTGCTGCAGCTGGGGCTCTCGCTGCTCCTCGTCGCCGTCTACGTGGGCTACGAGGCCTGGGCCAGCCGCAACGAGGAGAACTTCCAGACCTCGGTGCTGGCGCTGCTGCTCGCCGCCGCCGCCGGCTGGCTGGTGTTCCGGGGGCTGGCCCCGGAGCTGGCCGGGATGCTCCAGCTGGGCGTTCCCCGGGACACGGTGAACATCAAGCAGGTGCTCGGCGCGTCCTTCGTGATCGCCGCGGTGGTGTGTTTGCTGGCGATGATGGGGCGCGCCCGAGGGTTGCTCTACGGGTCGTGGGGCGTCTTCGCGCTCGGCTTCGCGCTCTGGTTCAACTGGAGCCACTGGGTGGATCTCTCGCACCACTGGACCCAGCGGGATCTCTTCTGGCGCTACTACAGCCAGCGCAAGCCGGACGAGCCGATCACCGCGTTCCTGATGAACTGGCGCGGCGAGACCTACTACTCGAAGAACACGGTCAAGCAGATCAAGGAGAACCCCCGGATGACCGCCTACGCGGCGCAGCCGGGCCGCGAGTGGGCGCTGGTGGAGCACAACCGCCTGGGCATCCTCAAGGCGGCGGTGGGCCAGGACAAGAACGTGACCCAGATCGAGCGGGACCTGAACAACAAGTTCGTGCTGGTCACGATCGAGTGATCTGCTCGGGCCCAACGGCGCCGGGAAGACCACCAGCGTGCGGATGCTGACCGGGCTGCTCACGCCGTCCGGCGGCGAGGCCTCCGTCTGCGGCGTCCGCGTGGGCACCGCCGCGGACGGCGAGGCGCTGCGCAAGGTGGTGGGGCTGCTCACCGAGCAGCCCGGCCTCTACGACCGGCTCACCGCCCGGGAGAACCTGCGCTTCTTCATCAAGCTCCACGAGCTGCAGGAGGGCCCGGCGTGGGAGCGGGCGCGCCGCTACCTCGCGCGCTTCGGCTTGGAAGGGCGCGAGGACGAGCCCTGCGGCGGCTTCTCCAAGGGGATGCGGCAGAAGCTGGCGATCATCCGGGCCCTAGTCCACGACCCGCGGGTGATCTTCCTGGATGAGCCTACCTCCGGCCTGGACCCGGAGGCGGCGCGCACGGTGCGGGACGCGGTGGCGGAGCTGGCCGCGGAGGGCCGCACCATCGTCCTATGCTCGCACAACCTGGCCGAGGTGGAGCGGCTGTGCGGCCGCGTGGCGGTGGTGAAGCAGCGTCTGCTCGCGGTGGCCAAGGTGGCGGAGCTGCGGCGGGTGGGCACCGCGCTCGCGGTGCAGGTGGAGGGGGAGGGCGCGCCCTTCGTGGCCGGGCTGGAGGCGCTCCCGTTCCGGCCGCGGGTGCTCTGCGAAGGAGGCCTGCTGCGCGTGCTGCTCGCCGAGGACGCACAGGCGCCGGACGTGCTGGCCGCGCTGGTGCGGGCCGGGGCGCGGGTGCGCTCGGCCACGCCCACGCAGCGGCCGCTGGAAGAGGTCTATCTGGAGCTGGTGCAGCGGCAGGCCTAAAGGGGGTTGGCCATGGCGTTTCGACCGAAGCGGGCGCTGGCGGTGTTCTGGAAGGACTTCCTGGACCTGCGGAAGAACCGCGCGCTGCTCTTGTCCCTGTGCGCGCTGCCGCTGGCCATGGTGGTGGCGCCGGCGCTGATCGTCCGCGGCTACGTCTCTGCGCCGGACGACCCGAACATCCTCGCGGTGGCGCGCCACTACGAGCCCACCCTGAAGATCTCCGAGAACCCGGCCCGCTTCATGGTGGACAAGACGCTGGCGGACTGGTTCGGCGTCTTCTTGATCATGCCGATCTTCGTGCCGGTCCTCATCTCCGCGCACAGCGTGGCGGGGGAGAAGGAGCGGCGCACCATCGAGCCCTTGCTGGCCTCGCCCATCTCCACCGCGGAGCTGGTGATGGGCAAGAGCCTGGCGGCGCTGGTCCCCTCGGTGGGGATCACCTTCCTCGCCTTCGGCGTCTTCTGCGTGCTGGTGGACGCCGCCGCCTGGTCCTTCACGCACGAGCTGCTCCTGCCGAACACGCTCTGGGTGTTCGGCGTCTTCGTGGTGGCGCCGCTCTTCTCCTTCTTTGGCAACGGCGTGGCG
>JBGATB010000011.1:0-233419 GCA_044229415.1 Myxococcaceae bacterium
GCCGGGCTGCCGGAGGTGGATCCCTCCGTGGCCTACGCCGAGGCGCGCCGCCGCGCGCTGGACGCCTTCGAGCGGGCGTACGTGCAGGCGCTGCTCGCGGCCAACCAGGGCAAGGTGTCCCAGGCGGCGAGCGCGGCGGACGTGGACCGCGTGTACCTGTACCGGCTGATGCGCCGGCACGGGATCAAGCCCACCTGAGGTCGGTCGTGCGGTGTGCGTGCGGCGGCGCGTGACCACCCCGGGCGCGGCGCCTGTATCGTTGCGGGAGGAAATGGCCTCTCCCGAGAGCGCGCCGAGCGGTGCGCGGCAGTGCCTCAGCCCCACGGACGTGACCGACTACCTGGCCGGCGGGAGCCCGGGCACGGCCGGGCACCAGGAGCGCGTCCGCGCGCACCTGGACGGGTGTGACGCCTGCCGCGGGCTGGTGGCGGCGGTGGCCGCGGACGGCACGAACGCGGCGTCGCCCGCCACGGCGACGGTCGGCCCTCCGGTGGAGCGGGTGGAGTGGACGCCGGCGGAGAAGGTGGGGCGCTACCAGCTGCTCGAGCCGCTGGGCGCGGGCGGGATGGGGGTGGTCTACGCCGCGTACCACCCGGAGCTGGATCGCAAGGTGGCGATCAAGCGCGTGCGGGCGGATGCGGGGCTCGGCTCCCCGCGCGAGGCGAGCCTGCGCCTGCTGAAAGAGGCGCGGGCCATGGCGCACCTGGCCCACCCCAACGTGCTCTCCGTCTTCGACGCGTTCTCTTCGGACGGGGACGAGATCTTCATCGTGATGGAGCTGGTGGAGGGGGCCAACTTCGGCGAGTGGCTGCGCGAAGGGGGCCACGCCAGCGCCCGGGTGCTGGCGCTGCTCTGCGCGGCCGGGCGCGGGCTGGCGGCGGCGCACCAGGCTGGCATCACCCACAACGACTTCAAGCCCTCCAACGTCCTGATCGGCAAGCGGGGGCGCACCTGCGTGGGGGACTTCGGGCTCTCCAGCGGCGTGCCCTCCAGCGAGCTGGCGCAGGCGGGGCCGCACGCGGTGGAGCCCCGGACGCTGGTGGGCGGTACGCCCGCGTACATGGCGCCGGAGCAGGTGCAGACGCGCGCGCACTCCCCGAAGAGCGACCAGTACGCTTTCTGCCTGACCGCCTGGGACGCGCTGCTGGGGCAGCGCCCGCCCGGGACGCCGGAGCTGCCCCGCCCCTACCCGCCGCCGGTGGACGCGGCGCCCGCGCACGTCCGCCAGGCCCTGGAGCGGGGGCTGAGCGCCTCGCCGGACGCGCGCTTTGCGTCCATGGACGCGCTGCTGGAGGCGCTGGAGCGGGCGCCGGCGCGCGGCGCGGGGCCACGGCTGCTCGCTGCGGTCGCCGCGGTGGGGGTGGCCGCCGCGGTCTCCGTGGCGGTGGTGCGGGTGACCGGCGCGCGAACGCAGGCGCTCTGTCAGGGCGCGGAGGAGTCGCTGGCGGAGGCGTGGGGAGCGCCGCGGCAGGCGGGGGTGAAGGCGGCGCTGCTCGCGAGCGGGGAGGCGGGCCCGGCCACGTGGGAGCGGACGCACGCGGCGCTGGATGCCTATGCCAGGAGTTGGGTGGGGATGCGCGTGGACGCGTGCCGGGCCGCGCGGGTCCGCGGGGAGCAGAGCGAGGACGTCTACGACTTGCGCATGAGGTGCCTGGACCAGCGGCGGCAGGAGCTTTCGGCGCTGACGGGGCTGCTCGCGCGCGCGGACGCCAAGGTGGCCGGCAAGGCGATCGAAGCGGCGCTGTCCCTCACGCCCATCTCGGGCTGCGCCGACGTGGTGGCGCTCAAGGCGCGGCCGCGCCCGGCGGTGAAGCCGGAGCACCAGGCGGCGGTGATGGCGGAGGAGGAGCGGCTGGCGCAGGTGAAGGCGCTGGTGGTGCTCGGGCGCGCCTCGGACGGCCTGGAGCTGGCCACCCGCTCCAGCGAGGCGCTCAAGGGCTTGGGCGCGCCGGGCCTGCTGGCGGACGCGCTCTACTTCCGGGCCACCACGGCGGTGCGGCTGGGCAAGGAGGAGGCGGAGGCGGCCTGCGTGGAGGCGATCGCCGCCGCCATCGCCGCCGGCGACCCCGAGCGCGCGGCCGAGTCCGGCCGCCGCCTCATCCACCACCGCGTCAACCTGATGCGGTACGACAAGCTCGGCTCGTACATCGCGCTGGTGGACGCGCTCAACCAGAGCCCGCCGGCCAGCGTCCAGTCCCGGGCGGCGTGGCTGGGGATGCGCGGCTGGGCGGAGCTGGAGCTGCAGGAGAACGACGCGGCGGTGCGGCACGCCAAGGAGGCGTTGGCGCTGCTGCCCTCGCTGGGCCAGGACGACGAGCTCACCCGGGCGGCGGTGCTGGAGGTCGCGGCGATCTCCCTGCGGCTGCCCGGCCACTTCGGCGAGGCGGAGGCGGCGCTGCGCGAGTCGGCCGCGCTGCGGGAGCGGCTGCTCGGCAAGGACCACTCGCTCACCATCGGCGTCCACGGGAACCTCACCACGCTGTTTCTGGACATGAACGACTGGGAGCGGGCGGACGCGGAGGCGAGGCTCACCTACGAAGCGTCAGCGCGCGTGCTCCACGGCAAGGGGCTCCCCTTCGCCTTCTCCGCGCTCAACCTGGGCCAGGTGGCGCTGGTGCGCGGCCGGCTGGACGAGGCGGTGGCGCGCCACCGCGAGGGGGTGGCCGCGCTGGAGGCGGTGGCCAAGGACACGCCGGTGGCGCTCTCCGCGAAGGTGGCGCTCGCCTATGCGCTTTGGCTCTCCGGCGACCCGGAGGCAGCGCGGCTCTACGCGCAGGTGCTGCCCGGGCTGGAGAAGCAGACGCCGGTGGACCACCCCTACCGGCTCGCGGCGGTGGTGGGCGAGGCGCGCGCCGCGGCGGAGCGCTCGCCGCAGGCGGCGCGGGAGGCGGTCGGACGGATTGAGGCCGCGCTCGCGGTGCGCGAGAAGGGGCGGGACACGCCGAAGGCCGCGGACCTGGCGATCGGCCGGTTCGCGCTGGCCCAGGCGCTGGCGCGCGCCGAGCCGGGCTCCACCCGGGCCACCGCGCTGGCGCAGGAGGCGGAGCGGGCGCTGCGGGAGATGAAGCGGACCGCGGAAGCGGAGCGGATCTCCGCCTGGCTCGGGGCGCGCTGAGGGCTCTAGGCGTACTGGAACGGTTCCCAGTCGTCCGAGAGGCCGCGCTCGTGGACCAGCTCGGCCACGCGGTCGTTCTTTCTCTTGCTGCCGAGCCCCGCCCGCAGGTGCCGCAGCCGCGGGTTGCGCAGCACGGGGAGCAGATCTTCCGGCGAGAGGTGCGAGGCGCCCACCAGGGCGACGTCCTCGAGCGCGGGGGCGCTCTCGAGCGGGGAGAGATCCGCCAGCCCCTTCAAGGTCTCGATCCAGACCCGTCGCAGGCTCTTGGCCGCACGCAGATCCGGCAGCGAACGCACCTGGCGAAGCGATTGGAGGTGCAGGTTCTGGAGCCCGGGGATGGCGGCGATCGCGTCCACGTTGTCCGCCGCCATGAGGCAATCTGCGGAGAAGTTGCGCACGTGCTCGAGCGTCCGTGCGAAGGCGAGGTCACAGGGGATGCCGTAGAAGCCGTAGACGCGCAGCTCCACGTCCGGCCTCCGGGAGAAGAAGGTTTGGTCCAGGGCGCGCCACCCCGCCGGATCCAGGGGCCCGCTCGTCTGCAGCGTCCGGACGCGCGGATCCCCCGCCAGGCCGCGCAGCTCGGAGTCGGGGAGGTCACCGGAGAGGTCGATGCGGTCAGGGCTGGTGCGCTGTAGGGGCATCGGGCTTGCTTGGCTGCGGGGCTGGCCTAGCGCGCACACAGTCCAGGGGACAAGGCCCCGCTGCTTGGAGTCACCCGGAGGCGCCCTGAACAGGCTGCCAGCCCCGGCGTTTCAAGGCCTGCACTTTTGCGGGCAACCGTTCTAGGGTCGCTCCCCATGCGCGTAACCCTGGTCCACCCTGCGGGATACAACTTCTGCCCTGGTCAGCCGGACTTCACGGTCCTCGCCAACCGAATGGCGCCGATCGGGATCCTCACGCTCGCGTCCTGGCTGGAGAAGCACGGCCACCACGCCACGCTGCTGGACTGCCTGGGGCCCAATCCGCCCAAGGACCTGGAGCACGCAGTCCAGATCATCCTCGCCAGCAACCCGGACGTCGTCGGCTTCTCCACCACCACGTCGGCCTTCCTGGAAGGCTACGACATGGCGCTGATGATCAAGGAGCGCCGGCCCGAGGTGAAGATCGTCTTCGGCGCGGTCCACCCGTCCTCCGTGGGCGGCGCGCTGCTCGAGCACTTCCCCGCGATCGACTACCTCTGCATGGGCGAGGGCGAGGGGATGATCCAGGACCTCGCGGACGGCAAGCCGATCGGCTCCATCCCGAACGTGATCTACCGGAAGGGCGATCAGATCGTCGCCAACCCGCGGCGGGCCCGGATCACCAACCTGGATGACCTGCCGTTCCCCGCGTACGCCAAGCTGGAGGGCTTCGCGAAGGGCTACCACCTGCCGCCGTTCAGCTACATCAAGAAGCACGGCGCCACGATGATCACCAGCCGCGGGTGCCCGTTCACCTGCGCGTTCTGCGACCGCACGGTCTACGAGCGGCTCTACAAGTACAACTCCAAGGAGTACGTCTGGGAGCACCTGAAGATGCTCCGGGACGACTACGGCGTCCACCACATCAACTTCTACGACGACCTCTTCACCGCGAGCCGCAAGCGGGTGATCGAGCTGTGCGAGCTGCTGATCGCCAAGCCGCTCGGCGTCCAGTGGAACTGCGCCATCCGCGTGGGCCACAACGATGACGTGGAGCTCTTCAACCTGATGAAGCGGGCCGGCTGCCTCCAGGTGTCCATGGGGCTGGAGTCCGCGGACCCGGTGATGATGGAGCGGCACAAGGGCGGGGCCACGCTGGACGAGGTCCGGGACTGCGTGAAGCGGATCCACAGCGTGGGGCTGCGGGCCAAGGGGCTCTTCATCTTCGGCCTGCCGGGCGAGACCCCGGAGACCTTCCGGCGCACCAGCGACTTCATCATGGAGCTGCAGCTGGACGAGATGAACGTCACCAAGTTCGTCCCGTTCCACGGCGCGCCGATGTGGCACGAGATCATCGAGAACGAAGGCAAGGAGGGCACCTTCCACGAGGACTGGCGCCTGATGAACTGCCTGAACTTCGTCTACAAGCCCTCCGGCTTCGAGACGCGCGCCCAGATGGAGCAGCTCTACAACTGGCACGTGCAGCGCTACTACTCCTCGCGCCAGTACGCCAAGCGCTTCAAGAAGCGGCTGTGGCAGCACCGCTGGACGCTCTGGCACGTGGTGAAGAACCTGCCCGCGGTGTTCGCGGCGCGGCGCCACTTCAACCCCAACCAGAAGCAGCTGGGGGACGGGGACGCGATCACCGCCATCCCGCCGCACCGCTGCCAGCCCACGGTGAAGCTCGCGGGCGGGACCACCTCCTCCACCTCGTTCGAAGGGCTGGAGAAGCGCCCGAAGCCCGCCGCCACCGCGGCCATGGCCGCGCCGCCGCCGCCGGCGCCGGTGGCCACCGCTTAGGCGCGAAGGCGCCTAGCGGTCCCTGTCCCGATCCCGGTTGAGCGGGTTGGCCGCCGTGGCGGCCAGGGACATGTCCTCTTCCCAGGCCTCGAAGAAGGCCAGCCCGTTGGGGAGCTTCACCGGCATCTGGGTGAAGTCCATGCCGACCTCGCCCATCACCTTCACCGTCTCCGCGGAGACGAGGACCTGGCCGGGCTTGGCGGCCTCGCAGAGGGTGTTGGTGATGTTCACCGTCTGGCCGAGCGCGGTGTAGTCCCGGCGGGCCTCGGAGCCCACGGTCCCCACGAGCACGCGCCCGGTGTGGACGCCCACCTTGAGGCGGCCGCGCTCCTCGGGGTTGAACTTGCGGGTGGCGGTGTCCCAGGCGTCGCGGGCGGCGAGCGCCGCCTTCACCGCGCGCTGCGGGTCGTTCGGGCGGGCGAAGGGGGCGCCGAAGATCACCATCAAGGAGTCGCCCACGAACTTCTCGAGCGTGCCCTCGAAGCTGAACACCACGCTGGTCATCCGCTCGTAGAAGAGCCCGAGCAGCTCGGAGATGCGCGCCGGCGGGAGCCGCTCCACCAGGCCGCCGAAGCCGGCGATGTCCGCGAAGAGGACCGTCACCACCCGCGCCTCGAGCGCGTGGAGGGTGCCGTGGCTGGCGATGTCCGGCGCGTGGAACTTCCGCAGAGCCTGCTTGAGCTGGTCCTGGTGCTCCTGCTCGTGCTGCTGCTCGTAGCTGATCTTCGCGCTGGCGATGACGTCCGCCACGGCGAGGAAGACGTCCAGCAGCCCTTCGAGGTCCCCGGTGACGCCGCTGAGGATGGCGGGGCGGTTGAGGTAGACGATCCCCACCGGGTCCACTTCGCCGATCGGCGCGCAGAGCACCTCGGTCTGGGCGAGGTCGATCTCCGGGCGGGTGTCGTCCGTGATGGGGAGCGCGTCCCGCAGCTCCTTCACCGCCATGGCCATGTTGCGGCGCAGGGCGGTCTCGACGATTCCTTCGTTGACCGTCACCTCGCGCTGGGAGGACTCGGGCTGGCGCACCGCGACTGGAACGAGCGCGCCGGAGCGGTGGCGCAGGAGCACGGTGGCGCCGTGGCCCTCTGCCCGTTCGAGCAGCACATCCAGGGCCTCCTCGAGCAGCCGCTGGAAGCCGGCGGCGTCCTTCACCTCTTCCGCGGTCTCCTCGAGCAGCAGGAGCCAGCCGTGCTGGCTGCGCTTGCGCTCCGAGCCGCCCAGGAGCGCTTCCTCCATGGGGCGGCTCTCGAGCTGCTTCCAGACCTTCTCGGCCGAGGCGGGGCGGAACGCGGTCACGGCCTGGCGCTGGGTGCTCTCCGTGCTCCGGCCGATGTAGCGGATGCCGCCGGCGCTGGTGTCCGCCAGGGGGGAGTAGAGGTTCTCCACGTTGGCGGCCTGGTGCAGGACCAGGCTGTGCTCGCCGATGCGGATCTGATCTCCCGCGCGCAGCTGCGTGGTGCCGCTGAGCTGATGCCCGTTGACGAAGGTGCCGTTGCGGCTGCCCAAGTCGCAGAGAAAGAGCGTCTCGCCCTTGCGTTCGAAGAAGGCGTGGTGGCGGGAGACCGCCGTGCCGCCGAGCACCAGGTCGTTCTCGTCCGAGCGCCCGATCGACGTCTTCTCGGGCTTGAGGACGTACGTCTCATCGTTGATCGCGGGACCGCGGATGATGACCTTCCACATGGCGCCGCGAGCTTACTTGGTGCGCACCCGGCCGCGAGTGGACTCTGGCGCAGATTTCCGAGGGTCCCGGCTGAACCCACGGATTCTTGAGGGGTTCGCGGGGAAGCCGGCGCGGCTTTCTGCTGCTTTCCCGGTGCGGGGAGCGGCATGTGGGTTGCCAGACCACGCGGCCATGCGCCGATCTCTGCTGGCCCTTGTTCTCCTCGCCGCCGCCTGCGGACCCGTCCCGAACGTCCCGAAGGATGGGGGCCCTGACGCTGACGGCGGGAGCTCGGCGCCGGTCGATGCTGGTGCCGGTGATGCCGGTGATGCCGGTGCCGTCAGCGACGCGGGGACGGTGACGGACGCGGGCCAGCCGCCGCCCGCGGATGGCGGCTGCGAGGGCAGGGCGGGGCGGCTGGACGTGAATGACGTCTCCTTCCTGTTCCCGCTCCCCCCTGCGCTGGGGGGCAACGAGCTCTTCTCCCTCTCTACCCAGGGCGCCAAGGGGATGCTGTTGCCGGTGGGGTTGCGGGGCGTGCTCCCGGACCTGATGTCGCCGGTGCCGGAGGGGCACCTCCCGGACACGCGGATCATCTCCGCCCGGTTCGACCCCTGCTTCCGTTCTGGGACGAGTGGGCCATGCCGGCCGCAGCTTCGGCTGGTGGGGCAGCCGCTGGTGATGCAGGCGGGGCAGGTCACCACCGCGGATGCGACGATCCACCTCTTCTACGAGCTGACCGCCGCGGAGCTCGCCACCGCCGTGACCAAGCTGCGCGCCCTGAAGGTGCGGGCCGGCGCCGCCACCGACTGCCGGCCGCTGTCGCTCCATCCGGTGATGCGCGCTCAGGGCTTGAGCGGGCCCTACGCCACCGAGCTGAAGGCGCTCTTGCTCGAGCTGTCCGGGGACGCCGCGCTCTCCCGCGTGGCGGTGATGCAGCTGCGCCGGCCGGGAGCGTTCTGGTCCTTCTTCGCCTTCAACCGCGTGGGCAGCGCGCTGGTGGCGGATCCGGTCCCGAGGACCACCGTGGAGAGCCAGGGCTTCGACGTCTCGGACACCTCGGCGGAGACCGGCTTCTTCGGCCCCGAGCCCACCGGGAGCACGCTGCCCTTGCTCGTGGACCGCCTCCGCCTCCAGGCAGCGGCGGTCGCGAACGTCCAGGGCGCGGTGGAGGAGGCCTACCGGGTGGAGAACCCGCTGCTCGAGAACCCGGGCACCATCGACTGCGTCAGCTGCCACCTCGCCGACCGCGGCCGGGACATGGCCTCGCGGATCCGCGGCGTCACGCTGGCGAGCTCGGCCAAGCGGTACGTGAGCCCTGGGTTCGACCTCTCCCTCGTCGACGCCGGGCGAGGCATCGGCTCGCAGCGGGCGTTCGGGTACATCGGGCGCGAGCCGTCCTTCACCCAGCGGACGGTGAACGAGTCCGCGGAGGTGGCGAAGGCGCTGAACGGACTGCCCTGAAGGCTCTGTAGGGCTCAGGGTGGGTTCGGGTTCGCCGTCTCCGCGCGCGCATGCACCCCGCGGTGGCGCTTCGGTCCGCGTCGGGTTGCCCTGCCTCGCTCTCCTCCCGGAGCCCACTTCAGGTTGCGCGCAGGTACGGGGCGGCGAGCGTGCGGACGCGGCAGAGCTGCGCGGCCTGCTCGAGCTCGTGGCGGTCTACGCGTCCCTCTGCCAGCGCCCTGCTGCACGCCGCGCGCACCGTCTGCTCTCCCAGCCGCGCCCGGAACTTCAGGCAGTCCGCCAGAGTCTTCTCCACCGAGAACACGGACGCGGGATGGCCGTACAGCTGGCCCGTGGTCACGCCGAAGGTGAGTGACGCGCCTGACATCACCACGAACGCCGCCGGTACCGCGTCCCACCCCGGCTTCCTCGAGCCGCGCCCATGCGCGAAACAATGCTGCGCGGGCTCGGCATCGATGAGGCCGTGGATCCACAGCGCAGACTCGAGGCACAGCGTGAAGTCCCGGTAGTACGCGACCGCGAGCTCCCGGTCGTCCGGCCAGTAGTCCGAGTCCGCGAGCAACCCGGGCGCCGCCAAGCGCACCACCCCGCGCGCTCGCAACACCCGCAGCCAGTTTCGCCGCAGCCCCCAGGCAAGCGCTTCGTCCATCCGGAAGAGCGGGTGATGCCGCACGAACAGGTCGAACCGCTGCAGCATGTAGTCGTCCAGCACCGCCCATCCCCTCTCACGCCGCCCATCGCCGCCGCGAGGTTCGCCGATGCCTCTGACGCTGCTCGCGCGCGCTGTCACCGACCGTCTGAAGTCTCGGATCGATGTCCACGCTCCGAGACGCTCGGAGCCCTCCCCCGGGGGCGCGGAAGGGCTCGCGTCCGATTATGTCGTTCGGTCTGCGAAAAATGGTCTGCTTTCAATAGGTTAAGAGAGATTGGCCATATGTGGCCATCATCAAGTCAACCGCCTGGAATCAGGCCCTCTTCTTCAAACCAGATGACAATTCTGGACGCGAGCCCTTCCACGTCTCTGGGGGGCCGCCGCGCGATCGACGCGCTCACGGGCGAGCGCCCACTGCGCGGGAGGAGGGCAGTGCTACCCACCGCGGCCCGCGTCGCTACCGCGGGACCCACGCGTTCATCAAGAGCCGCGTACCCCAAACGCACTTGTCCCTATGGGCTTGCTGCGCCCAGGTTCAGGCGTAAACCCCCGAGTCCTCAGCAGCGGCCACCCACCGGGTTGGTCCGCATCGCCCGGCCGTGAAAACCTCGCAGCCGAGCCGTTTCAGAGGTCGCAGGAGGCCGCACCCACATGATCCGGATCCCCCTTCTCCTTCTCCTCGCAGCCGCGGCGTGCTCCCCGCCGCCAGGCACCGGCGGCAACCCAGATGGCGGTAGCACGGGCAACACCGACGGCGGCGGTGGCGGCCCCGACGGCGGTGGAAGCACCGGCGGCACGGACGCCGGCACCAGGCCCTTCCCCGCGAGCCCGCTCTGGCAGCCCTCCGGCACCCAGGTCACCTGGGGAGGGTTCTCCTTCCGGATGCCGCAGGGCATGACCGGCGAGGACAAGACCGACCACTTCGACATGACGGACGACAAGTGCGCGATCACCGCCAACATGGCCCAGCCCGCCAGCGGCACCCTCGCGCAGCAGGCCAATGATCTCCTCATCCAGGCCTACTCCGCGCTCGGCTACCAGGTCCTGGACGACAACTACGGCACCGACCTGCTCGCCAACCGCACCGAAGGGAAGACCGCCGGCGGCTGGTCCTACGTGGAGCTCCGCGCCGAGCTGCGCAAGGGCGGCCCCAGCGACGAACGCGGCCACATCTTCCTCGTGGGCGTGGGCAACGAGGTCGTGCCGTTCATCGGCTACTCACCCACCACCCAGGGCTGCACTCAGCTCGCCCACGACTTCAAGACCGGGATCATCGGAGAGCTGCGCTGGCGGGAGCTCGAGTTCAGCCTCGACTTCCCCACCGCCACCAAGAGCCCCGCCGCGCTCGCGCAGCCGGTCATCGGCCACTGGGCGCTCTTCTCCGGCCCGAGCGGCCAGGAGTACGTCTTCGCCGCCAACGGCCGCTACCAGTACTGGGGCGGGCTCTCCCAGGCGCACGTGGTCTCCTCCACCGAGTACGAGCTCGTCACCTCCCACTTCTCAGGTGACGGCGCCTTCGCCGTGAAGGGAGATCAGCTCGCGCTCTTCCCGGACGGGAAGCCGGCGGAGTCCTTCCTCGTCCGCGTCTTCGACCAGCACGCGGTCTCACCCTCCGGCGTGGTCTCGCACAAGGTGCAGCTCGGCCTGATGAAGAAGGACGCGGCCGGCGCCTACGAGGTCCCGCTCGAGAAGGTCCCCTGACGTCAGTCCCACTTCGACTTGATCTCGAAGTCCTTCAGCTCCGCCACCGGCTCCAGCTTGATCGGCGGGGCGTGCAGGTACGCGGTGCTCCGCCGCTTCTGGTCGATGTCCGCGTAGACCCGCGTCACCTGCTCCGCGGTCAGCCCCAGCTCCGCGCCCACCTCCGCCGCCGGGACGCCGTGGTTCTTCCCCCAGAGGATCAAGTCCAGCTTCGAGTAGTGCACCGAGAAGTAGAAGTCCTCCTGGGACTGCTCCAGCGAGTACGTGTCCGTGGTGGGCTCGCGGTTGAGGATCTCCTCGATCACCCCCAGGTGCCGCGCCAGCGCGTACGTCTGCGTCTTGTACAGCCCCGCGATCGGCTTGACGTCCGCCGAGCCGTCCCCCAGCTTCACGAAGAAGCCCTGGTCGTACTCGAGCCGGTTCGGCGTCCCCGACACCGCGAACACCAGCCGGTCCGCGTGGAAGTACTCCATCATCTTCCGCGTCCGCTGCTTGAAGTTCGTGGACGCGACGATCTCCAGGTACGCCGAAGGGGTGAGCCGCACCCGGTGCTCCTGCCCGTCCTTCCCCTTCACCACCACGTAGAAGACGTTCAGCGCGCTGGTGCCCAGCCGGTCCCCGTGCATGACGATCTTCCACGGCAGCTCCGGCGTGAACTCCGGGTACACCGAGCGCACCGCCGCGTCCCGCCGCTTGTAGCAACCCGCCGCGTCCAGCATCGGCGCGATGTCGTGCAGCTCGTAGGCGATTCCCAGCTTCTCGCACAGCTTCCGCCCGAACCGCGTGCTCTCCGACGAGGAGTCCTTCTCCGGCAAGAGCAGCCCGAACACCCGCTTGGGCCCCAGCGCCCGCACCGCCAGCGCCGCCACGCACGCCGAGTCGATGCCGCCCGAGATGGCCACCACCAGCCCGCGCCGCTTCAGCGTCTGGGTCACCGCCTCGGTCAACCGCCCCGCAAGCTCAGTCGCCTTCTTCTCCCAGTCCAGCGTCAGCACGTCCTTCGAGAAGCGTGTCGTCACGGCGGATCCACTCCTGTAGCTCGGCCTTCGCGATCTTCCCGGAGGCGGTTCGCGGCAGGGCTGCGGTGAAACAGACGTACTTCGGAACCTTGAAGGCAGGAAGCTTCTCTCGCGTGGCCCGGCGGACCGCCCTCTCGTCCAACGCCGCGCCGCTCTCCTTCACCACGAACGCCACCGCCTGCTCCCCACCCGCGGCGTCCTTCACCCCCACCACCGCCACCTCCTTCACCCCCTCCACCCGCGCCAGCGCCTCCTCCAGCTCCGCCGCGCTCACCCGGTGCCCCCCCAGCTTGAGGAAGTCCTTGCTGCGGCCGGTGAGGAAGAGGAACCCCTCCTCGTCCAGCCGCCCCACGTCCCCCGTCCAGAGCCAGCCGCCCTTCAAGATCTCCGCGGTCTCCGCCGGCGCCTGGAAGTACCCCGGGGTGATGGACGGGCCCCGCGCCACCACGTTCCCCGCCACCCCCGCCGGCAATGCTTGGCCCCCGTCGTCCACGATGGCCAGCTCCACGTTGTGCAGCGCCCGCCCCGCCGAGCCCACCTTCTCCTCCGCCCGCTCCGGCGGCAGGTAGGTCAGCCGCGCCGTGGCCTCGGTCTGCCCGTACATGACGAAGAGCTTCGCCGGCGCGAACACCTGGCGCGCCCAGCGCACCGTGTCCGGCTGCATCGCCCCGCCCGCCTGGGTCACGTACCGCAGCGCCGACAAGTCCAGCGCGGTGAGCTCCACTTGCCGGCGCAGGCTCTCGAACGTGAGCGGCACCCCCGCGAAGCCCGTGCAGCGCTGCTCCGCCACCGCCTCCATCACCACCCGCGGGTACATGAAGCGGTTGTCGAAGAAGACGGACGCCCCCGCGTGCAGGTGCGTCTGCAGCACGCTGCGGCCGTAGCAATAGAAGAGGGGCAGGGTGGCCAGCGCGCGGTCCGCCGCCGTCAGCTCCAGGTACCGGCAGATGCCTTCGGTGTTGGCCGCGATGTTCCGGTGCGTCTGCACCACCGCCCGCGGCGCTCCGGTGCTCCCAGAGGTGTAGACGAGCAGCGCCGGCGCGTCCGGGCTGCGCACGCAGGCGGGCTCCCCCCGGAAGGCGCCGTCCTTCGGCGGGGCCTCGGGCAGCCACGTCCACGGCACCCCCTCCAGCACCGCCGCCAGCTTCTCGTTCGGCTTTGCCGGGTGCACCACGAAGAGGTGGGAGAGCTTCGCCGCCCGCGCCAGCTCCCCCCAGAGCGCCGCGTCCCGCCCCGGCGCCACCACCACCCGCGCCGCCGTCTGCCGCAGAATCTCCGCCAGCGCCTCGCGCCCCAGCTCCCGGTTGACGTCCGCCACCGCCGCGCCGCACGCCTGCGCCGCCAGCGCCACCGCCACGGACGTGGCGCAGGCCGGCACCGTCACCACCACGAAGCCGCCCTCCGACACGCCGGCCTCGCGCAGCGCGAACAGCAGCTGCCCCACCTGCCCCGCCAGCGCGCCGTAGCTCACCCAGCCCTGCGTGGGGCTCCCCACCGCCGGCGCCAGCGGCCTCGCCCGCGCGTGGTCGAACAGCCAGTCGAAGGCGAAGGGGGCGCCCTGGCTCATGAGAGCTGCACCGCCTCCAGGTGCGCCGGCGGCACCGCGCGCGGAGAGAGGAACCGGCGCCCGAGCAGCTGCGAGGAGGCGATGGCGATCAGCGCCATGTTGTCCGCCTCGCTCGGCGCGGCGCCGCCCTTGCCCAGCTTCTGCACCAGCCTCTCCACCTTGGCGCCGTCGAACACGCCCTGCGCGTCCACCGCCTCGCGGGTGAGCAGCTCTCTGCTCCACGCCGGCGCGCTCGGGCCCGCCAGCGCCTCCGCCACCGGCGCCCGGTACGGGAACTTGTGGCGGTCGATCACCTCGGCCGGCACCTTCCCCCGCGCGAACCGCTTGAGCAGGAACTTCTCCGTCAACCCGCGCAGCTTGAGCCAGTCCGGCAGCTTCGCCGAGAAGTCCGCCAGCCGGTGGTCCAGGAACGGGAAGCGCCCCTCCACCGAGCTGGCCATCAGCATCCGGTCCCCCTGCGAGGAGAGCAGGTACTGCGACAGCAGGGTGCGCACCTCCAGGTACTGCGCCCGCGCCAGCGGCCGCCAGAGCCGCACCTCCGCCGGCACGCTCGCCAGGAGCGCCGCCACCGGGTCGTACCCCTCCAGCGAGGCCACGAAGCCCGGCGCGAGGAAGCGGCTCACCCGGCCGCTGTTGCTCCAGCGGATGCGGTGCGAGAAGTCCAGCGCCGAAGGCTCGGAGAGCCCCACGCCGTAGAACTCGCGCACCATCTGCGGGGACTGCTTGGAGAGCGTCAGGTACGGGTAGAGGCGGGTGAGCAGCGCCGGCCGCGCGGTGGACTTGGGCTGGCGGGCCCAGAACTGGCGGACCTTCACCTCCTTGAACAGGTCATACCCGCCGAACACCTCGTCCGCGCCTTCGCCGGTGAGCACCACCTTGGTCTGGTGGCCCCGCACCAGGCGGGACAGCTTGAGCAGCGGCGCCGGCGCGGTCCGCAGCAGCACCGCCTCGGCGTGCTCCACCACGTCCGGCAGCAGGGTGCCGATCTCCGCGTCCTCCACCTGCACGGCCTGGTGCGCGGTGCGCAGCGCGTTCGCCACCTGCTGCTGGAAGCCGCGCTCGTCGTAGCGCTCCTGCGCGAAGGCCACCGAGAAGGTCTGCAGCGTCCCGCCCAGCTGCTGCTGCGCCAGTGCGGAGAGCAGGCTCGAGTCCAGGCCGCCAGAGAGGTACGCCGCCACCGGCACGTCCGCCCGCAGCCTCAGGCGGACCGCGTCGTGGAGCAATTCGCCCAGCTCCTGCAGCGCGCGCGCCTCGGTGAGCCCCTTGTCCACCCGCTCGTCCGAGAGGTCCAGCCGCCAGTAGCGGCGCACGCAGAGCGCCCCGCCCGCCGGCAGGTGCCCCACCGAGCCCGGCGGCAGCGCCCGCACGCCTTCAAAGAGCGAGCGCTCGTCCGCGGGAGCCCAGAGGTGCAGCGTCTCCCACAGCGCCTTGCCGTCCAGCCTGGGCGCCACCTTCCCGGACGCGAAGAGCGCCTTGGCCTCCGAGGCGAAGGCCAGCCCGCCCTCCACCTGCGCGTAGAAGAGCGGCCGCTTGCCGTAGCGGTCCCGCGCGAACCAGAGCGCGCCGTCCCGCGGGTCGAACAGGGCGAACGCGAACTGGCCGTTGAAGTCCTGCACGCAGTCGATCCCCCGGGCGAGGAACGCCGCCAAAATCACCTCGGTGTCGCTGCGCGTGCGGAAGCGGTAGCCGGCGGAGAGCCGCTCGCGCAGCTCCACGTGGTTGAAGATCTCCCCATTGAAGACCACCGTCAGCCCGGTGGCCTCGTCCCGCATCGGCTGGTGGCCGCCCGAGAGGTCCACGATCGCCAACCGGGTGTGGCCGAGCGCGGCGCCATCCAGCACCACGCCGCGCAGCGCGTCCGGGCCGCGGTGGTGCAGGGCCGCCACCATCGGCCGCAGCGCCCGCTCATGCGCGGCGCGGGCCGCGGCGCCCTGCCCGCGGGGAAAGCTGAAGCCGGCAATGCCGCACATGGCGCGCCCTTTAGGCTGCCGACGGCTTCGCGCGCTTCTTCTCGATGAACTTCACGAGGTGGTTGAGCGAGTCCAGGTTCTCCGGCACCAGCTCGTTGTCCTGGACCTTGAAGCCGAAGGTCTGCTCCACGAAGGCGACCAGCTCCATCATCCCCGTGCTGTCGATGATCCCGTTGCGCAGGAAGGAGTCATCCTCTGCGAAACCGTCGACGAAGAACGTGTCGGAGATGAAGCCGCGAATCTGGGGGATCGGGTTCACGGGCGCGGATGGTAACAGAGGCCGCTCAGCCCTGTGAACGCAGGGAAAGGCTCATCGCCCTCGCCGGGTTGCCGATCGCCATCGACCCGGGTGGGACATCCTGGACCACCACGCTGCCCGCGCCGATGACCGATCCTGCCCCGATCCGCACCCCCGGCTGGATGATCGCCCCGTGCGCCAGCCAGACGTCGTCCTCGATCACGATGGGTGCGACCCGGTCCCCCTCGCGATCACAGATGCGGACCATGGAGGCGAACATGCAGCGGGCCCCAATCTCCACCCGCTGGTGCACCTCCACCGTTCCGCCGTAGTTGAACTGGCAGTGATCTCCCACGGTGAGCTCCGCCCCCGGCGTCACCGTGAGCTCCGTGGTCAGCATCCCGTCCACGAACATCACCCGCTCGCCGAACCGCGCCCGCCCCTGAGACCGGAAGCGCACCGGCCCCAGCACGCACACGCCGCCCCCCAGCTCCGCCCCCCGCAAGAGCACCTTCGCCCGCGCCAGCCCCACCGACAGCCGCGCGAAGCCGAACGGGTCGCTGGTGAGCGTGCCCAAGAGCTTCTGCCCCCGCGCCAACAGGCTCACGGCGCCCCCTTCCGCACCGCCTTCGGCGGAAAGCCCTGCAGCACCGTCCCCGCCGGCACCCGCCGGCCAATCACCACTCCCGCCTCCAGCTTCACGTTCGCCTCCAGCTTCGCCCCGGGCAGGACGATCGCCCGCTCGCCCACCTCCACGCCCTCTCCAATCTGCACCGCGTCCGACTTCGGCTGCTCGTGCCGGTCCCCGCTCACCGGGTGGAAGTGGTTGTCCAGCACCTTGCTGAACCGCCGCAGCACCGCCCGCCGCCCCACCACCACCGAGTGCAGCGCTTCAATGGACGCGCCCCCCTCCACCCGGACGTCGTCCTCCAGGGTGAGGGTGCCGCCCTCGCGCGCGTGCAGCTCGATCGGCGCGCGGCGGCCATCCAGCACCACCCGCGCCCCCAGCTGGATCCGGCCGCGCCCGTGGATCCACACCCGCCCGAGCACCACCGTGCCCGGCCCCACCCGCTCGCAGCGCCACAGCCGGGCCCGGGTGAGCGCCCGCGTCAGCAGCGTCACTTAAGCCCCACCGGCAGCCCCGCCAACAGCGCCGCCAGCGCGCCCGCCACCTGCCGCCGCCCTCGGCCGTTCAAGTGCTGGCCGTCATCGCTGTACTCGGCCACCAGCTTCGGGAAGGTGCGCCCATCCCGGCTGAAGCTGCTCACCGCGCCGTCCGGCCCCTTTGCCTCCAGCGCCGCCAGGTCGAACACCGGCTCGCTGCCCCGGTACGCCGTCCGCAACAGCTCGTTGTAGGCGTGGCGCTGGATGTTCTCCTTCTCGCCCCACGCCCCCGAGCCGAGCAGGTTCTTCAGGAAGGCCTTGGCCCCGGTCTGGGTGACGGTGAGCGGCGCGGTGACGTGGACGAAGGTGACCTGCGGGTGGCGCGCCTTCAGCGCCGCCAGCGTCTTGCGGTACTCGGCGAAGAGCGCCGCCACGTCCGTGGAGGCGGTGAAGTCCACGTAGCAGAACTTGAAGAAGGCCACGTCCAGCTGCTTGCCCAGCCCCGCGTCCAGCAGCTGCTCGAAGGCGCGCAGCTTGGTGAGCGGCTGCTCGTTCTGGCCCACCGCCGCGTGCAGCACGCCCCCCGCGCCGCCCAGCGCCGAGAGGTCCGTGCCCTCGGAGATTCGCAGCGGCACCTTCGCCTCGGCCGCCAGGTCCTTCAGGCCGTCCAGGATGTTTCCGCCCACCGAGTGGTGGCCGAAGAAGACGCGGCGGGACGAGAGGGCGCGCAGCGGCTCGGCCGCGTCCCCGCCCGGCACGCTGGCGGCCGCGCTGCTGGAGACCATCAAGAACCCCGCAAGGAAGAACGAGCCCACGAGCGCGTTGTTAAGCCCCGCGTGAGCAGCGCGTCAACGTAAGGCGGATGCGCACAGCCGGAAATCCCGCGCGCCCACGGAGGGTTGCCCGGGGCAGTAGCCGACACGCCCCCGCGGCCCCCGGCCCATGGAGCCCACGCCTCGCGCGGCGCACCCTCGTACGCCAACCCTCACCTCGAAGGAGGTCAGCGTCATGGAAGGATCGCCAGAACCCACCCCCCTCCCGCTCGGGGAGCTCCTCCAGCGCGCTGTCGACGCCATCACCTACGCGCTGCGGATGCCGCGCGAGTGGCCCGCGCGCCCCCCTGTGGTACCTCCGGGCGGCGGAGACGAGCGCGCCCTCAAGTAACCCAGGCCGGCCGGCGCGCACTCTTCATCTCTTTCAGGAGAGTCCCCACCATGCGCCACCTGCTCGCCGCCCTCGCGTCCCTGCTGCTCGGCTGCGCCACCGCGCGCCCCGCCGCGCCGCCACCGCCCCCCAGCGCGCTGGCCGCCCAGGCCCTGCAGCTCACCTACGCGGGGAAGGCGGCGCAGGCGCTGCCGCTCTTCCAGGCCGCCTTTGACGCCGGGCTGCGAGATGCCGGCACCTTCTACGACGCCGCCTGCGCCGGGGCGCTGGCCTCGGACCTTCCCGCCGCGCTGCGCTGGCTCACCCGCGCGGCCGAAGCCGGCTTCCACGACGGCAAGCACCTGGACGCGGACCCGGACCTCGCCGCCCTCCGCCAGGCGAGCGGCTACCCCGAGGTCCGCGCCAAGGTGCAGGAGAACTGGGAGCGGCGCGAGGCCGCCCGCGCCCCGGCGCTGCGAGATGAGCTCCTGGCGATGGTGGAGCGGGACCAGGCCGCCCGGCAGGAGCTGGTGCGCTCCGGGATGAAGCCGCCGCCGGAGCTCTCCGCCCGGCTGGCCGCGCTGGACCGCCAGCACGCCGCCCGGATGCAGGAGTTGCTCGCCGCGCGCGGCTGGCCCACCCGCTCTGACGTGGGCGAGAGCGCCAGCAAGGCGGCCTGGCTCCTGGTCCAGCACGCGGACCACGACCCCGCCTTCCAGGAGCGGGCGCTGGCGCTGCTCGAGCAGGCGGTGGCCGCGGGCGAGGCCCAACCCGCCCACGCCGCCTACCTGACGGACCGGGTGCTGGTGGCCCAGAAGCGGCCGCAGCGCTACGGCACGCAGTTTCACCTGGTGGACGGGAAGAACGTGGCCCAGCCGATCGAGGACGCCGCCCACGTGGACGCACGCCGCAAGGGCGTGGGGCTGGGGACGATGGCCGAGTACGAGGCCCAGATGGCCCGGATGCTCGCCCCGCCACAGGCCCGGTGAGGAAGTGCGCGCGCGCCGCCCACACCGGTGGTGCGTGCCCACGTCGCGCAAGCAGGGGGCCGGTCCATAGTCTTGGGGCGTGACGCTCTCCCCTCCCGCGCGGGTGTTGGCCGCGCTGCTCGTCGCGCTCGCCGCCTCCCCCGCGCAGGCGTTGGACCCCTCGCGCCGGCTCACCCAGTACGGGGTGGACCACTGGGACGTGGAGCGCGGGCTGCTCCAGAACAGCGTGGGCGCGATCATCCAGTCGGACGATGGCTACCTCTGGGTGGGCACCCACGAAGGGCTGGCCCGGTTCGACGGCGCCCGCTTCGTCTCCTATGACGTGCGCACCAGCACCGAGGTCCACGGCCGGATCTACGGGATCGCCAAGGACGCGCGCGGCGCCCTCTACATCGGCACCGCCAACGGGCTGGTGCGGCGCGAGCCCACCGGCGAGCTGCGGCGGCTGCGCGCGGCGGACGGCTTCCCCGAGGCGGCGGTGCGCGCGGTGCTGGTGGCCAAGGACCAGAGCCTCTGGTTCGGAGGCGCCACCGGGCTCTACCGGCTGCAGCCGGGCGCGGCGCGCCCCACCGAGGAGTTCGCCGGGCGGGTGGTGGTCTCCCTGGATCAAGACGTGCGAGGGACGATCTGGATCGGCACCGAGAAGGGGCTGGCGCGCTGGCGCCAGGGCCGGTTCGACGAGATCACCCCCGAGCAGGGGATTGAGCCGGTGAAGGTGTTCGCCCTGCACGCCACGCGCAGCGGGGAGGTCTACCTCGGCACCGCCCAGGGCGGCTGCAAGCGCTACTCCCTCGCCGAGGACCGCTTCGTGCCGCTCGAAGGCGGCCCTCCCGAGAACGTCACCGCGCTGCTCGAGGACCGCGCCGGCGCGCTCTGGGTGGGCTCGGACCGCCGCGTGCTGCGCCGCTACCAGGGCCAGTGGGAGGTGTTCGGCCGGGAGCAGGGGCTGGCGGATGACGAGGTGAACGCGCTGGTGGAGGACCACGAGGGGAGCCTCTGGCTCGGCACCTTCGTGGGCGGGCTCCAGCAGCTGCGGGACGGGAAGTTCCAGGCCTTCGGCGCCGCCGAGGGTCTGCTCGACGACACCGCCTGGTCCATCCTGGAAGACGCGCAGGGAGATCTCTGGGTGGGGACCGGCCGCGGCCTGAACCGGCTGCGGGACGGGAGGGTGATCTGGAAGACGGACGAGGCCGGGAAGGGAGACCGGCTCGGGAACGTCTGGGCGCTGGCCCAGGCACGGGACGGGGCGCTCTGGCTCGGCACCACCCACGGCCTCTACCAACTCAAGGACGAGCGCTTCGAGCGCATCACCACGGTGGAGATCACCGGGACCAACGTGGTGCAGTCGATCCTCGAGGACAGCCGCGGGCTGCTCTGGATCGGCACGCCGGGCGGGATCGTGGTGCGCGGCAAGGACGGCACGCTGCGCAACCTGAGCGTGGAGCTCCAGCAGCAGACCGGCGCCACCTTGCTCCTGCGCGAGGACGCCGCCGGGGACGTGTGGGCCGGTTCCCGCGGCGCCGGGCTCCTGCGCTTCCCCCACGGGCAGACCTCCGGCTTCACCAAGCTCGGCGTGGAGGAGGGGCTGGCCAGCAACACCGTCATGGACCTCCACCTGGACGCCAAGGGCGTGCTCTGGGTGGCCACCGACCACGGGCTCTCCCGGATCCAGGACGGGAAGGTGACGAGCTTCACCGGCGCCCACGGGCTGCTCGACGACCAGATCCACCGGCTGCTCGAGGACGAAAGCGGCCACTTCTGGATGAGCAGCAACCGCGGGATCTTCCGGGTGGCCAAGGCGGACGTGGAGCGGGCCTGGCAGACCGGCAACTTCAAGGTCCCCGTGGACGCCTACGGCGCCACGGACGGCATGAAGACCGCGGAGTGCAACATGAGCGGCCAGCCCGCCGGCTGGAAGACCCGCTCGGGTGCGCTCTGGTTCCCCTGCATCCGCGGCGCCGTGCGCGTGGAGCCGGAGAGGCTCCTCCGGAACCCGCACCCGCCCAAGGTCCACGTGGAGGAGGTGCGCCACGACGGCGTCACCGTCCACACGGTGGAGGGGCAGCGCCTCTCGCTGCCGCCCGAGGCCCGGACGCTGGAGGTCCTCTACTCCGGGCTCTCCCTGCGCGCGCCGAAGAAGGTGGGCTTCCGCTACCAGCTGGAAGGGGTGGACACCGGCTGGGTCGAGGCCGGCGCCCGGCGGACCGCCTACTACACGAAGCTGCCGCCCGGGCAGTACACCTTCCGCGTCCTCGCCAGCAACGACGATGGCCTCTGGACCGAGCAGCCGGCCACGCTCCACTTGGAGCTGCGGCCCTTCTTCTACGAGACCTGGTTCTTCAAGGCGCTCTGCGCCGGGGCGGTGCTTACCGTGCTGGGGGGCATCTCCTGGCTGCGGCGGCGCAGCGCCCTGCGCCGCGAGGCGGAGCTGCGCAAGCACAACGCGGAGCTCTCGGTGGCGCTGGAGGCCGCGCGGGTGGCCGAGCGCGTGAAGAGCGAGTTCGTGGCCAACACCTCCCACGAGCTGCGCACCCCGCTCAACGCGATCATCAACCTGCCCGAAGGGCTGCTCGACTACTTCGAGCCCTACCCGGTGGCGGTCTGCGGCACCTGCCAGGCGCGCTTCGAGCTGGAGGAGGGCGAGGACCTCGCCGCCCCCGGCCTGGAGTGCCCCGATTGCAACGCCCGCGGCACCCTCCAGGCGGACATGGACTGGCGCTGCGTGCGCGGGGGCGAGGTGGTCAAGGGGCTGCGCCGGCTGGGCACCTCCGGCAAGCACCTGCTGCGCGTGGTGAACGACGTGCTGGACTTCAGCAAGCTCGAGGCCGGGAAGATGAAGCTCTCCCCCGAGCGGATCTCTCTGACCGTCTTCTTCGCCGAGCTGCTCTCCACGCTGGAGCCGCTGGCCAAGGAGAAGGGGCTGCGGCTGGACGTGCAGCCCACCCATGCCCAGCTCAGCCTGCGCGCGGACCGGGTGAAGCTCACGCAGATCTTCATCAACCTGCTCTCCAACGCGATCAAGTTCTCCCCGGACGGCGCGTCCGTGGAGCTGCGCTACACGATCGAAGGCGGCGCCATCGTCTTCGAGGTGCGGGACCACGGCGTGGGGATCTCCCCGCGCAACCACCAGCTCGTCTTCGAGAGCTTCCGCCAGGTGGACGGGAGCCAGACGCGCAAGCAGGGCGGCACCGGGCTGGGGCTCTCCATCACCAAGAAGCTGGTGGAGCTGCACGGCGGGGAGATCTGGCTGCGCAGCGAAGAGGGCCAGGGCGCCTCCTTCTTCGTCCGGCTGCCGGGCCTGGAGCACGGGCAGGCCGCGCCCGGCGCCCCTGGTCTGGACCGGCGCCTGGTGATGCTGGTGGACCGGGACGAGCAGCAGCGCGAGGCGCTCAAGCGCGCGCTCAAGGCCGTGGAGTGCGACGTGCTCGCGATGGGGGACGAGGTGCAGGCCAACGCGCTGCTCTCCGCCCGCCCGCCGGACCTGCTCGTGCTCGCCCCCGCCACCGAGAACCTGGCCGGGCTCGCCATGCTGCAGAAGCTGCGCGCCAGCGAGAAGACGCGCTGGATGCCGGTGGTGGTCTGCAGCGACCACGAGGCCAACCGCGCCGCCGCCGAGTCCATGGACGCGGTCTGGGTGGACCGCCCGTGCGACGCGGGCGAGCTGGCCACGGTGGTGGAGCAGCTCCTGGCGCGCTAAAGCCGCTCGCCGTGCGCCCATGCTGAAGAGCCTGCCGCTGTTGGCCAGCTGCTTTCTGCTCGGCGTGCTCGCCAAGCGGACGAAGGCGCTGCCGCCCACCACCTCTGAAGTGCTCAACCGGTTGATCCTCACGGTGGCGCTGCCCGCGGTGATCTTGCGCGCCATCCGCCGGCTCACCTTCGCGCCGGAGCTCCTGCTCGCCGCCTCCGCGATGTGGGCGGTCTTCCTGGCTGCCTGGGCGCTCTTCACGCTCTGGCGCCGCCGGGGGCTGTCGCCAGAGCGCGCGGGCGCGCTGATTCTGACCGCCGGCTTCTGCAACACCGCCTATCTGGGCCTGCCCCTGGTGGAGGGGCTGCTTGGCCCGGAGGCCTTGCCGGTGGCGGTGGTGGTGGATCAGCTCGGCTCCTTCCTGGCCGTCTCCACGCTCGGCGTGGCGTACGCGGCCACCGCCGGAGGGGGGAAGGTGTCCCTGGGCCAGCTGGCGCGGAAGGTGGCGCTCTTCCCGCCGTTCCTGGCGCTGGTGGCGGCGCTGCTCTCGCGTCCCTTCGCGCTGCCGGAGTGGCTCTTGGGCGTGCTGGACCGGCTGGCGGACCTCATGACGCCGCTGGCGCTGCTCTCGGTGGGTTTTCAGCTGGAGCTGCGCGCGGTGGCCGGGCGGGTGGCGCCGCTCTCCGCCGGCCTCGTCTACAAGCTGGTGCTCGCGCCGGCGCTGGCGCTGGGCCTGCTCTGGGCGCTGGGGGTGCGCGGCCAGGTGCTGGAGGTGGCGGTGCTCCAGGCGGCGATGGCGCCGATGGTGGCGGGGGGGATCCTCGCCATGGACGCGAAGCTGGAGCCGCCGCTGGCGGCGCTGCTCCTGGGGCTGGGGATCCCGCTGTCCTTCGCCACGGTGCCGGTCGTGGCGTGGCTGCTCGCGCAGCTTTAGGCCCTGATCCAAGCCGTTGCCCCCCGTTCACCTCGAGCGTAGTGAGGCCGCCGCCCCTTGGGCGGATCAATCAGGGATGAAACTTCCCCCGTTCACCTCGAGCGTAGCGCCGTAGGCGCGTAGTCGAGAGGCGGCACCCAAGCTCGGAATCACCTCCGGGCGGACCGAGCGTGGGTGCCGCCCCTCGACTACGGGACCAAGGTCCCTACGCTCGGGGAGACCGGGGGGGGCGGGTGTTGGGACTGCAGTCCGTTCACGTGCCCGCGCTGCGCTCCACCAGCCGGCCGATCTCCAGCTTGAGCTGATCGAAGTCGAACGGCTTGTCGAGCACCGGGTTGGCGATCCGCTTCACGAAGTCGTTCGCCTCGCGGGTGACGATCCCACCCGTCATGAAGATCATCCGCTCGGCCTGCTCGGGGAGCGCGTCGCAGAGGCGGGCGTGCAGGTCGATCCCGGACATGCCGGGCATGGAGAGGTCCGAGAGGATCGCGTCGAACCGCTGCCCGCCCACCAGGAGCTCCAGCGCCTCCGCGGCGGCGCCGGTGCCCACCACCTCGTGGTCCGCCTTGAGCGCCCGCTGGATGGAGGCGCGCAGCATGGCCTCGTCGTCCACCACCAGCACCCGGCCGCGGCGCAGGCTCAGCGGCTTCACCGGCTCGCGCGCGGTGACGCTCCCGGCGTGCACCGGCAGGGTGACGCGGAAGGTGCTGCCCACGCCGCGCCTGCTCTCCACGGACAGCTCGCCCCCCAGCTCCACCACCAGGTCCTTGCAGATGGCGAGCCCCAGCCCGGTGCCCACGCCCACCGGCTTGGTGGTGAAGAGCGGGTCGAAGATGCGCGGCAGCACCTCGGGGGAGATCCCCTCGCCGTTGTCGCAGACCTCGGCCACCGCGACGCCCGCGCGCTCGCAGACGCGCAGGGTGATCTGGTTCTGCTCCAGCGGCCGCCGCGGCATGGCCTGCGCCGCGTTGATGATCAAATTCAAGAACACCTGCCCCAGGCGGGAGTGGTTGCCGAACACCGGCGGGCAGGGCTGGAACTGCTTCACCACCGTGGCCCGGTGGGTGACCTCTGCCACCGCCATCGCCAGCGAGGCCTGCATCACGCTCGCCAGCTCCACCGGGCCGCGCCGCTCCTCCTCGGTGCGGGTGAAGGCCTTCAGGTCCCGGACGATCAACCGCACCCGCTCGGTGCCGTCCTGGATCTCCTCGAGCGAGGCGCGCACGTCCGCCAGCCGCTCCTGCAGCTGGGGCCCCACCGGGCTTTCGGACTGCAGCAGCGCGTCCACCTGCTTGGCGGCGTACCCCACGTTGCCAATGACGTAGGCCATGGGGTTGTTGATCTCGTGCGCGACCCCGGCGGAGAGCATGCCCAGCGTGGCCATCCGGTCCTGCTCGCGCAGCTTGGCCAGCATCTTCTTCTGCTCGGTCACGTCCCGGGAGATCCCCACCAGGCCGCCCAGCTCCCCCTTCAAGCCCCGCATCGGCGAAAGGGACGTGGCGTACCAGCGCGGCCCCTCCCGGCCGTCCCGGAAGAACTCGTAGCTGCCGCCTTCCCCGTCCAGCGCCCGCCGCGCCGCCTGGGCGTGGCGCTCCCCGGCCTCGGGGCCCAGCACCTCCTGAATCGTCTTGCCCACGAACTGGTCCAGCCTCACCTGTCCCCGCTCCAGCCCTCCGCCGTAGAGGCCGGTGATCCGGTGCTGCAGATCCACGGTGAAGACGATGTCGTCGATCGCGGTGACCAGCGTGCGGAAGCGCTCCTCGGAGAGGCGCACCGAGCGGTCGGCGCGGGCGCGCTCCTCGCGGATGGCGGCCTCGCGCAGCTCGCGGCGCACCACCTCCACCAGGCGCGTGGTGTTGTTCTTCATCAGGTAGTCGTGCGCGCCCGCCCGCATCGCCGCCACCGCCGTCTCCTCCCCCACCGAGCCGGAGACGATGATGAAGGGGATGTCCCGCCCGGACTCCTGCACCATCCGCAGCGCGGCGAGCGCGTCCATGCCCGGGAGGTTGAAGTCGCAGAGGATGACCTCCCAGGGCTCCTCGAGCGCCGCGCGCAGCGCCGCCGGGGTGTCCACCCGCCGGGAGATCGGCTCGTACCCGCCGCGCCGCAGCTCCCGCAACAGGAGCGCGGCGTCGTCGGGCATGTCTTCGATCGTCAGCACGCGGATCTGCGCGCCCAAGTGGTCCTCACCCCCGCGGCACCTCTCCAAAGGGTGCACGCCCGAGAGTCCAAGAATGCCACGGCCCGCGGGGAGGACGGCGACCGGCGAATGTGGGAGAGCGCCTTCGCAAGTGGGAGGGTGCTGCGGGACCTGCCCGCGCGCGGCTGGCTTCGGGAAGGTTGATCGCTCCAGGGCGAGGCGTGAAGCTTCCGCGCACGTGCTTGCCTCGGGCAGCGGTGCGCAGGAGTCGGGCCAGCGACGCGTGCTGTGGAGGGCGGTGGCGCTCGTGTGCGGCCCCTTCTCCGTGGCGTGCCTGCTCGCGGCGTGGTTCGGCAACGTCCAGGTGGACCGCCAGTCCCGGGAGCAGTTCCTGGCGCGCTCTCGCGCCGCGGCGGGGGTGATGGCCGCGTCCCTCTCGCCCGCGGTGAAAGACGCGGACCGGGCGCACGCGCTGCTCGGCGCGCTCATCTCCGGCTCCGGCGAGCTGCAGGGCCTGGCGCTCCAGCTGGAGGACGGCAAGACGCTGATCGGCGTGGGGACGCTCAGCGCCCGCCTCCCGCAGGGCACGGACGCGCAGGGCCTCACCGACTCGAACGGGGCGCTCCAGCTCAAGGTGCCGGTGCCGGGCGTCCAGAGCGCAGCGCTCTTCGCGGCCTTCTCCGAGAGCACCGAGCTGCGCACCCAGCAGGCCACGGCGCAGAGCCTGCTGATGGTGCTCTTCGCCATCGCCGTGGCCGGGGGCATGGCCTACGTGGTGGGGCGCAGGTACGGCAGCGTCTTCGAGGAGCTGCTCGGCTCGGTGCGCGTCACCATCCGCTCGCTGCAGGAGCTCATCCAGGAGCTGGCCAGCGCGGGCGAGCGGCAGGCGCGCTCGGTCCACGACAGCGCCGCGGGGCTGGCGCAGATGGACCGCACCATCGCGGACGTGAAGGAGGCGGCCACTCAGTCCGCGCAGTTCGCCGGCGAGCTGGTCTCCTCCGGCGAGCAGGCAGAAGGGCTCTCCTCTTCGGCGATCTCCGCGGTGGAGGCCGCCAACGGCGCCACCGGCGGGCTGCGCGAGCAGATGGGGGTGATCGACGCCACGCTCTCCGGGCTCTCGCAGCGCGCCCGCGCGGTGAGCGAGATCGCCGGCAAGGTGCAGGTGCTGGCGGAGCGCTCCAACCTCCTGGCGCTCAACGCGTCCATGGAGGCCGCCCGCGCCGGCGGGCATGGGCGCGGCTTCGCCGTGGTCTCCTCGGAGATGCGCAACCTGGCCGAAGGCTCCAACCGCGCCGCCACCCAGGTGCGGGGGTTGATCACCGAGATCCAGACCGCGCTCGGGCGCACGCTGGCCGGCGCGGAGGAGAGCGCGGCCGGCATCCAGGCCGCGGCGCTGCGGATGGAGCGCGCCATGGCGCGGATGCGCGCGTTCGCCAACGTGGCCTCGGAGATGGCCGCGCTCGCCAAGGAGGTCGCGATGCGCGGGGAGGGGCAGACCGCGGTGGCGGTGGAGATCTCCGAAGCCGTCCAGGTGGCCAGCCGCTCCGCCACGGAGCAGGACGAGGCCACCCGCTCCGTGCGGGACACCGCGACCCGGCTCGCGGAGCTGCTCACCCAGCTGGTAGAGGCCCTGGACGGCACCCGCCAGGCGCCGCGCGCCCGCGCCGAGCCCGCCGCGAAGGATCCGCGGCTCATGCGCGCCGCCAACCGGATGATGCTGCGCACCCTGGGGCTGGTGCTGGTGCCCTTCTCCGCCGTCTGCTTCGGCTCGGCGCTGTTCGCGTTCTCGCGCCCGGAGTTCGATCCGGAGACGCTGGTGCGCCGCTCGGCGCAGCTGCTCTCCGCGGTGGTGGCGCGGGGCGGCGCGGCGGCCCTGGAGCGGAAGGACCTCGCCACCGCGGAGGCGGTGCTCGCCGAGGCCGCGCGGGACCCGGACGTGGTGGACGCGCAGCTGGCGGACGTGGAGGGCAAGCGCGTGGCGCGCGCCGGGCGCCCGGAGGCGGTCCCGGACGAGAGCGACCTCTGGTTCGAGACGCCGGTCTCCAGCGCAGGGGAGCGGCTGGGCGCGCTCAAGCTGCGGCTCTCGCTCGGCCGGCAGATCGGCATCAGGCGCGGCGGGCTCATGACCGCGCTGCTGATGTGCTTGATCAACGTCCTCATCGCCGGCGCGATGGCGTACGCCGCCGGCCGGTTCTACGGCGCGCGCTTCGAGCAGATCCTGCTCACGCTGCGCGGGGCGGGCGCCGAGGTGGAGGACGCGGTGGCGCGCCTGGCCAGCGCGGCCGGCCACCACACCGGCGCCGCCAGCGAGGTGGTGAGCGCGCTCGCCCGCGCCCGGGAGCTGGCCACCACGCTGCAGCACGAGTCCGGCCTCTCTTCGCAGACCTCGGGCGCGCTCTCCCGTCAGCGCCACCGCGCGGAGGAGGAGGCGCAGGCCGCCACCCAGGCGATCGCCGAGGCGCGCGCCGCGATGCGGGTGGTGAGCGCGCAGATGCTCACCACCGGCGAGGCGGTCCGGCTCTTCTCCGAGCGGGCGAAGACGGTGGGGGAGATCGCCGGCACGGTCGCCAAGCTCGCGGAGCGCTCCAACCTGCTCGCGCTCAACGCCGCGATCGAAGCCTCGCGCGCCGGCGAGGAGGGGCGCGGCTTCTCGGTGGTGGCGCAGGAGATGCGCTCCCTGGCGGAGGGCTCCAAGCAGTCCGCCTCGGAGGTGCGCTCCATCATCCAGGAGATCCAGCAGGCCAACACGCGCGCGGTGGACGACGCCGCCACCGGCGAGCAGAAGGCCACCGTGGCGGACACGGACGCCAGCACCGCGGTGGAGAACATCCGCCGCTTCTCGGACACGATGATGACCTTCACCCGGCTGGTGGGGGAGATCGCCAACAGCGCCGCCGCCCAGAGCCACGCCATGGGCCAGCTGCTGGACGTGGTGGACCACGCCCGCGGCGAGGGCGCCGCGCAGCTCTCCGCCACCAGCGACGTGCGGCGGGTGGCGCAGCGGCTGGTGGAGCTCTCCCGCTCGCTGCTCTTCGTGCTCGACGAGGACGGGCGGACCCGGCCGCCGGAGACGCCCCCCGCCCGGCCCGGGAGCGAGGCGCCCGCGCCGGCCTAGGAGCGGCGGCGGCCGAAGTGCTTGCCCAGCGCCTCGAGCGCCTCCTTGGCGCTGGCGGCGGCCAGTCGGCCCTGCTCGAGCTGCTCGATCTGCGTGACCAGCTGCTGCAGCTTGGCCTGCTTGGCGGAGAGCTGCTGCTGCGCGCTCTCCACCTTGCGCAGCATCGTCTTCACCTCGGCGGACGTGCGGATGAGCGCGCTGCGCGCCTGCTGGAGCTGAGAGGCGAGCTTGGCCTCCTCCGCGGCGGCGGTCTTGAGGTTGCTGCTCAGCGCCGGGTTGAGCGGCCACTCGCCGCTCGGGGTGGAGGGGCGCCAGATGGGGCCGGGGCGGGTGGGGTGCAGCGGGCGCCGGGGGCTGGCGTTCTCCGGCCGCAGCAGCGAGAGCTGGTTCGCGTCCGGGCGCGGGGTGGGCGTCAGCTCCTCTTCTTCTCGCGTGGCGGCGCCGCCGGCCAGCTGCGGGCGCACGCGCGGGACGTTGAGGTCGAACGCGCTCTTCAGCTCACTTCGCGCTCGCGGCATGGCGGACCTCGGGCTCCCGGAGGAGGTAGAGCACCTCGTCGATGACGGCGCTGATGTCCAGGGTGGCGTTGGAGCCGGGCGCGCACTCGTAGACGGTGCGGCGCACGCTGGCGGCGCGCTCGAACTCGGTGCACTGGCGCACCCGGGTGGAGAGCAGCTGCTCGCCGTAGTGGCGTTCCAGCGCGCCCATCGCCTCGCGGGCGATGCGGGTGCTGGTGTGGAAGCCGTTGACCAGGATGAAGAGCCGCTCCAGGTCGTGCGCCAGCGTCCGCTCGATCGCCGCCAGCGTCTCCATCAGCATCCGCAGGCCATCGAAGGAGAGGAAGTCCGGCAGCACGGGGATGATCAAGTCCGTGGTGGCCAAGAGCGCGTTCAGGTTGAGCAGGCTGAACGCGGGCGGCGGGTCGATCACCACGAAGTCGAACATCTCGTCGACTTCACAGAGCGCGCCCTTGAGCCGCAGGTTCCGGTTCTCCCGCGTGCCCAGGGAGACGTCGATCCCGCTCATCTCCAGGTTGCTGGGGACCAGGCCCAGGTTCGGCGAGCTCTGGCTGGCGATGATCACCTCGGAGAGCGGGTGGTCGTTCACCAGCACGTCGAACAAGGTCCGCCGCTCGTGGCTGGCCTGGTACCCCAGGCACCGCGTGGAGTGCGCCTGGCCGTCCAGGTCCAGCAAGAGCACGCGGTAGCCGCGCGCGGCCAGGCCGAACGCGTACGAAGTGGACAGGGTGGTCTTCCCGGTCCCGCCCTTGAAGTTGAGGAAGAGCTGCTTGCGGGCGCCCCGCCGCGAGCGGCGCAGCGGGGAGAGGCGCGAATGAGAGGGGGTCACGTCAGATTCCGGGCGATCCTCTGGAAACGAATGTCCGTTCGCCAGACGTCGGATGCTGTCCCGACAGCTCGCCACCGAGGCCCCGGGATGCCGCGAGGGGCGCCTTGTTTCACACGGCGGAGATCTGCGCGCAAGCAGGAAATTGCCGCGGATTGAACAAATGAGAGGAACGGCCCCGGGCCTGGGCCTGCCGGCCAGCTCGACTCACGCGCCGCGGACGTTCGCCTAGTACCGGGACCTTGTGACCTTGACCGGTCGATCCGCCCCCGCTCACCCCGAGCGAAGTCGAGGGGCGCCCAGGCAACGGGCCTCGACTTCGCTCGGCCTGAGCGGGGGACGGGCGATCGATCCAAAACCAGTGTGGCGAGGTACTAGGGCGCGAGGAGGGCCTTGGCCTCGCGCTTCACCAGCGCCGCGTCCTCCAGGTCGTACGCGGCGGCGTCTCCGTCCAGCGCCTTCTGCAGCGCCGCGCGGGCGCCGGCCTCGTCCCCGTCCTTGCGCAGCACCTTCCCCAGAATCAGGTAGGCCCGCAGGTTCTCCGGGTACTTGGCGAGCGTGAGCTTGCAGAGGCGGCGCGCGGCGGGGAGGTCTCGCAGCGGCCACGGCAGCATGTAGAAGTACGCGGCCTGGGCGACCCACGGGCCGCCCCGCTCCACCGAGCCGTCCAGCTTCAGCGCCTGGGTCATCCGCTCGTCGTAGTTGCCCTTGGCGCCGGCGCGCAGGGCGGCGAAGGCGCCCAGGTCCTGCACGTGCACCCCGTAGCCGACCGCGGCGTAGTAGTGGCCCTCCGCGCGGTCCGGGTTGGCGGCGCGGGCGCGGTCCCCCAGCGCGAGGAGCAGCAGCCATCTCATGCGCGCCCATTGAAGCACGGGGCTGTCCCGCAATGAGCGCGGCGCCCTGTGCGTATAGTCCCGCCGCCTCGAGAGGCCTCTTCGGATGACCACCTCCCACGACACAGCGCAGGCGCCGCGCGGGTTTCGCACACGCGCGCTGGTGGGGCTCCTGGTGGCGGGGCTCTTCCCCACGGTGGTGCTGGGGTTGGCGGGGCGGGAGGCCCTGGAGCGGGCGCTCTCGGTGTCGTTCGCGCCGCTCACGCAGCTGCTGGAGCGCGCGGAGGGGGAGCTGCCCAGCACCGCCGGCGCGGCGGCGCTGCGCGAGGAGCTCTCGGACGCGCAGCTCTCGCTCGCGCAGGCGGAGCTCGCGCGCGGGGCGCTGCTGCGGCGGGCGCCCCAGCTCTTCGCGGCGCTGCTGGTGGCGGTGGGGCTGGCCTCGGCGCTCGCGGCGTGGCTCTACGGGCGCGCCCTGGCGCGGCCGGTGGAGCAGCTGGCGCAGGGGATGACGCGCTTCTCCCGGGGCGACGAGTCGGTGCAGCTGCCCGCCGCCGCCGCGCCGCGGGACGAGCTGGAGTACCTGGTGGGGACCTTCAACCAGATGGTGCGCACGCTGGCCGCGCAGCGGGAGCGGCTGCAGCGCGCCGAGCAGCTGGCGGCGTGGCAGGACGTGGCCCGCGCGCTGGCGCACGAGCTGAAGAACCCGCTCACCGCCATGGGGCTGGCGGTGGCGCGGCTTTCGCGCGTGGACGCCAGCGCGGAAGGGCAGGAGCGGCTGCGCGAGTCCGCCGCGCTGCTGGGCGAGGAGCTGCGCGTGCTGGCGCGGATGACGCAGAGCTTCTCCACCTTCGCCAAGCTGCCGGCGCCGGTGCCCGCCTCGCTGGAGCTCTCCGCGCTCCTGACGGAGGTCTGCGCGCTCTACCGCGAGGGGGCGCGGGTGCCGCTCGCGCTCTTCGCGGACCTCTCCTGCGCGGTGCTGGCGGACGCGGGGCTCTTGCGCAGCGTGTTCGGCAACCTGGTGAAGAACGCGCTGGAGGCCTCGGCGGAAGGCGGCGGCGGCGTGCAGGTGCGGCTCTCGGCGAACGCGGGCTGGGCGAAGGTGGAGGTGCTGGACGAAGGCAGCGGGATCGGCGAGCGGCGCGAGGGCGCCGCGCTCACCCGCGGCCTGGCCAGCACCAAGCCGCAGGGCGCGGGGCTGGGGCTGCCCATCGCCGCGAAGATCGTCCACGACCACGGCGGGCGGATCTGGCTGGAGCCGCGCTCGCCCAAGGGCACGCGGGCGGTGGTGGAGCTGCCGAGGGAGCAGGCCCAGTGAAACGCCCCCCGCTCACCCCGAGCGAAGTCGAGGGGCCCCCGTGCTCGCACCCCCCGTTCACCCCGAGAGGCTGTGAACCTATCGGGCGCGACGCTCCCCCGTTCACCCCGAGAGGCTGTGAGCCTTTCGGGCGCGTAGCTCCCCCGTTCACCCCGAGAGGCTGTGAACCTTTTGGGCGCGTAGCTCCCCCGTTCACCCCGAGCGTAGCGCCGCAGGCGCGTAGTCGGTGTGCCCAGCATGGGCACGGTCAGGAGGTGCAAGTCCTCTGGGAAGCAGGTCGTAGCGACCCAAGCAACTCGCAAGGTTTGTCGGCCGCGAGGCCGGGACTGAAAGAAGCGATAGCGAAGCCACGGCTCGACGTACAGGAACCGGATTCGAGGCGGACATGCGAGGGGTGAGCGGACCGACGACCGCGAAACTCCCACGACCTAGGCGCGTGGACGTATATCCGGCGAGCGCGGGGCGAAGACCGGAGCCCTTACCTGGGGAGATCTCGCCTCGCGCCTGAAAGGGCGACGGCCGATGAGGCCGGAGCGAGAAGTCAGCAGAGGCCGTAGTAGCCACGAGCGCGCCGACAGGGATGGCCACCCGCCTACTGGAAGTCGGAAGGGCAGCGAAGGGTGAAGGGCCGAACGGTGAGGAGAGCGAACTCACGCCTAGCTCGACACTGTCGTGAACTCACAAGCTCCTGACGAGGAGGCCCGCTTGAAGGGAAGGGGTGAAGCTCCAACCCGACAACACGGGTGACGAGACAGAGTGGGCGCGAAGCGAACGAGACGTTCAGGAAAGGCCGCGCAACTGGCGGCAGAGAGGCGGGAAACCGCGATACGCCGCTCGAACCTCAACTCACCGAACCGCCGGATACGGACCCGTACGTCCGGTGGTGTGGGAGGGGGCGCGGCGTGAGCCGCCCCCCTATCCCGATAGGGGCGGCACCGAGCTCGAAGCGGCGCAGAGGGACCACGAGCTCAGTGCCGCCCCTCGACTACGGGCCTTACGGCCCTACGCTCGAGGTGACCGGAAGGGGGCGCTTCAAGTCAGGAGGAACGGGATGAGCGGCGAGAAGATCCTCCTGGTAGACGACGACCCCGCGGTGCTGCGCGCGGTGGACGGGCTGTTGCGCGACGAGGGCTACCGCACCCAGGCGGTGGCGGACGTCGCGGCCGCGCGCGCGGCGCTGACGGTGGACCCACCGGCGATGGTGCTCCTCGACCTGCGCCTGCCCAAGGAGACGGGCCTCCAGTTCCTGGAGAGCCTGCCCCGCCCCTTGCCCGTGCCGGTGGTGGTGCTCTCGGGCGAGGCCTCCGCAGGCGAGGCGGTGCAGGCGCTCAAGCTGGGGGCCACGGACTTCGTGGAGAAGCCGCCCACCGCCGAGCGGCTGCTCACGGCGGTGCGCAACGCGCTGGCGCTCAAGGCGCTCGGAGAAGAGCGGGAGCGGCTGCTGCAGGAGCTCGCCCGTCCCTCTCAGCTGCTCGGCGAGAGCGCGGCGTTGGCGGAGGTGCGGCGGCTCATCTCCCGCGTGGGGCCGAGCGACGCGGCGGTCCTCATCCTCGGAGAGACCGGCACTGGCAAGGAGCGGGTGGCGCGCGCGCTTCACCTCGCCTCCGGGCGCAAGGGGCGCTTCGTGGCGCTCAACTGCGCGGCCATCCCCGCCACGCTGCTGGAGTCGGAGCTGTTCGGCCACGAGAAGGGCGCGTTCACCGGCGCCACCGAGCGGCGGGTGGGGCGGATAGAACAGGCGCAGGGCGGGACGCTCTTCCTCGACGAGATTGGCGACATGCCGCTGGAGCTGCAGGCCAAGCTCTTGCGGGTGCTGGAGCAGAAGGAGGTGGAGCGGCTGGGCGGGACGCGGCCGGTGGCGCTCCAGGTCCGCGTGCTGGCCGCCACCCACCGCGCGCTCGAAGAGGCGGTGCAGGCAGGGCGCTTCCGGCAGGACCTCTACTTCCGGCTCAGCGTCTTCCCCCTGCGGCTGCCGGCGCTGCGCGAGCGCCCCGAGGACGTGGTGCCGCTCCTTCGCGCGTTCGCCGCGGAGGCCGCGGGCCCGCTGGTGCCGCTGGAGCTGACGCCCGAGGCGCAGAAGCGGCTGTGCGCCTACGCCTGGCCAGGCAACGTCCGCGAGCTGCGCAACTTCGTGGAGCGGCTGGCGCTGCTGCGGACGGAGGGCCCGTTGCGCGTGGACGTGGGCGCGCTCTCCCACCTGGGCGGCGCGGTGCGCGTGCCGGTCGAGGAGGCGGCGGCGCCCGCGCTGCAGCTGGGAGAGCGCGGCTACCGGGAGCTGGTGGAGGACTACGAGCGGGCGGTGCTGCGCGCGGCGCTGGATGCCTGCGAGCAGAACGTGGCCGCGGCGGCGCGGCTGCTCAAGGCGGACCGGGGGAACCTCTACCGGCGAATCAAGGCGCTGGGGCTCTCGGTCCCCGAGCCGTGATGTCGAAGCCACATCCGCTCGAGGCTGCGGATGTCGAATCCACATCCGCGGCGAGAGCCCACGCTCGAAGGATTTCCAGCGGTTCCTTCGCTGAACCGCTGGAACGGGGCGTGCTGAAGGGCAGGGCTCTTTCGAGGGAGCACGCATGAGACAGCTTTTGCGGTGGCTGGTGGTGGGTCTGACGATGACCGGCGCGTCCGCGCACGGGCTGGAGGCCAAGCCCCCGGCCGAGGCCGCCGCACCGGAGCACAAGCCCCACCTGCAGGGAGACGCGGCGCTCGGCGAGGCGTGCCTCAAGCTCGTCCCCGGGGACAGCGCGCTCAAGCAGGTGTTCCAGCAGGCGCAGCTCTCCGTGAAGGGGACCGCCTACGGGTTGGACGAGGTCCGCTTCCTCGGCCTCAAGGCGCTGGACGAGGCCAAGGTGTGGACGCTGCTGGGCGGACGTCCGGCCGGGACGCTGAGCCTGGAGCAGGGCGCGGCGATCGTCGCGCGGCTCGCCGGGAGCGGCCTGTTCGTGAAGGTGGTGCCCCGCCTGGACGCGCAGCCCCAGCCACAGGGAGGCGCGGTGCGCGGCGTGCTGGAGGTGCAGGTGGAGGAGCACCCCACGGTGCTGAAGGTGGAGGTGGAGGGGGCGCAGGAGATGGATCGCGCCAGCGTGCTCGCCGCGCTCTTCGAGGCGCCCTCGGAGTCGGACTACGTGGAGAACCGTAAGCTGCCTCGGGCGCTGCGCGACGGCGACGACGACGACGACGATGAGGACGACGACGACGACGCGGTGGAGGAGCGGATCGAGCGGGCGGCGGAGCGCGCCGGGGAGAAGGTGGAGGAGGCGGTGGAGGGGAACGGGCGCCGCCGGCGCGACCCGGACACGGGCATGTGCGAGCTGCCGCTGCCGCCGCCGGACTGGGTGGCGCGCTCGGACGGGGACCGGTTCGACCCGGGCATTGCGTGGCGGGGCCTGGCCGACGGCATCAAGCGGGTGAGGCAGGAGCTGCGGGACGAGGGCTACCTGCTGGGCTCGGTGAGCGCGGAGCTCTCGCCGGACGGCACCCTTCGCGTCCGGATCGACGAGGGGCGGCTGGAGCGGGTGGAGCTGGTGGGCCTGCACCCGGCGCTGGCGCCGCGCGTGGAGAAGCTGCTCAACCTGCAGAGCGGGGAGATCCTCCTGCGCTCGGACGTGGACCAAGGGTTGGAGCGCGTGCGGCGGACGCTCCCCTTCGTCGCGGTGCATCACGGCCCGCGTGTGGACCGCGAACCCGAGCGGCTGGTGGAGGAGGTGCGCCCAGACGGCACCGTGACGTTCACCTTCACCGAGGCGCCGCCCAGTTCAGCCGGCACGTCCAGGCGGGGCCACGTCTACCGGCTCGGGCTGAGGCTCTCGGAGAGCAGCGCAGACTCTCGCGAGCGCGCCCACCGCCACCGCCGCGGCCACGACGAGGACGGCGACGATGAGGAGGGACCGACCTGGATGAAGGACTTGCCTCACCCGCCGGGGAACTGGGACTGGGACGAGGGCTCGGGCGACTACCTCGAGATCGAAGGCAAGGTGCTGCGCGTCCACCTCCAGGTGGACACCGCCAGCGGGGACGTCTTCCTCACCGAGCTGCTCCGCCACACCCAGGTGACCAGCTTCGCGCCCGGATTGCTCGGGACCCTGCGCTATCAGGACCCAGCGGACCGCTTCCGCGTGGCCGGGGACCTGGGCGTCTGGTTCAACACCGCGCGCGAGGGGCGCGAGCGGTTCGACTTCCTGGTGGGGCCGCGGGTGGCGCTGCCGCTGCTCAAGCTGGCGGAGCTGGGCGTGCAGTACCACGTGCTCACCGACACCACGGATCGCTGGCGCCTGGCGCCGGTGGACTCGTACCTCCAGTCGCTTTTGCTCAACCGGCCGAGCGCGGAGTACTTCCGGCGCTCGGGCATCACCGGCTTCGCCTCCACCGAGCCGCTCGCCGGCTTCGTGCTCGGCGCGGAGTACCGGCTGGACGACTACGCCAGCCTCGCCACGCCGGAGAAGGTGTTCACCCTCTTCAACCGGGACGAGGCCCCGTTCCCCAACCCCGCCATCGACGACGGCCGGATCGGCTCGGTGCTGCTGCGGCTGGAGTGGAGCAACCGCGCTCGAAACAGCTACGCGCTGCGCAGCGCCCGGCGGGACCCGGAGCTCTCGCTCTACGCGCCCCTCTTCGATGATCGCTTCCAGTTCCGCACCGCCAACACCGTGGAGATCGCCTCGCGCGGCCTGGGCGGCGGGGCGGAGTTCATCCGGCTCTCCAGCGTCAACGCGGCGTACTTCCCCACCGGGCGGCGCCACGGCGTCTGGCTGCGGCTGCGCGGCGCGGGCGGCAACGGGCTGCCGGCGCAGAAGCGCGAGGCGCTCGGCGGGTGGGGCAGCCTGCGCGGGTACGACTTCAAGGAGCTGCGCGGGGACTTCTCGCTCCTGGGCAGCGCGGAGTACCAGTGGCAGGTCTTCTCGCTCTTCGTGGACCTGGGCAGCGTGCGGGACGCGGGCGCCTGGGCGGCGCCCCGGCTGGGCTTCGGCGCCGCGTTCAATCTGGGCGAGGAGTTCCACGTGGCCGCGGCGTGGCGCACGGACGATCAGGCGCGCCTCGCGCCGCAGGTGATGGCCTTCTTCCGCCGTCCCTTCTAGAGCGCGCGATGACCGAGGGCTCCCGAAAGAGGCTGGCGCTGCTGGCCCTGGCGTTGGCGGTGGGGTGGGCGGGGCTGTCCTTCGCCCAGGACCCGCGCGCGAGCTGCCACGCCTCCGTGGCGGGTGGGCGCGTGGTGGTGGACGTGGAGCTGGAGGGCTTCCTGGACAAGGAGCTGCTCCGGTTGATCAAGCTCGGCCTCGAGGGGCGCCTGTCGCTCGAGGTGGCGGTGGTGAAGCGGCGCCGCTTCTGGTTCGACGCGCCGGTGGAGGTGCAGTCGAAGGTCGCCTCGCTGCGGTACACCCGCTCCACCGGGAAGCTCTTCATGGACGGCCGCCGCGAGGTGGTGAACCCGGCGCTGCTCGCGCTGGAGCGCGTGGCGCTGCGGGTGGGCGCGGATCCAGAGGAGACCTACGGGGTGGAGGTGACCGCGCGCCTCCAGGTCGTCACCGCCCAGAGCCTGGACAAGCTGGCGGAGTGGATCTCCAACCGCCGGCAGCGCGAGGCGACGCCCGTTCCCCGGAACGTGCTCCAGGCCGTGGCGGATGACCTCGCGCGCGGCGCCAGCGCCCAGTGCGACGCGGTGGCGCGCCCCCGTATCGAGTCCGTGGGCTCTCCACCGTTCTCCCCGAGCGTAGCGCCGTAGGCGCGTAGTCGAGGGGCGGCAACCACGCTCGGTCCACCCGAAGGTGATTCCGAGCTTGGGTGCCGCCTCTCGACTACGGCCTGCCGGCCTACGCTCGAGGTGAACGGGGGAGGGCCTCGGCCTCAGACTTCACGGTGCCGGCGGCGGCTGCCACTCCTCGGGCGAGCTCACCGGCGCGCGCCGCTCCTCCGCGCCGCCGAAGAGGAAGCCAATTCCCCCCTGGAAGACGAGGCTGCGGCCGAAGGTGGACGTCCCGGTGGAGGTGTCCGAGAGGATGGCGGGGTAGAGGACCGCGATCTCCGGGACGATCCGGAAGCCATCCGCGAGCTTGACCGCGAAGCCCAGCGAGGCGCCGAAGGAGAGGATGTTGCCGGTCCCCGCGCCGCCGGTGGAGGTGCCGAAGACCAGGGTGTCGATCAGCTTGGGCGCGAAGATCAACTCGTGGCCGCGCAGCCGGATCCCCAGCAGCACCGGGACGTAGAGGTTGAGCACGCCCGAGGTGCTCGCGGTGCCAGCGGTGCTGTCGCCCAGCGTGAGGTACCCCAGGCCCGGCGCGATGGAGAGGTTGACGCCCTCATCCGGCGACTCCGGCCGGAAGAGCGCGAACTTGCCCTCCACGTTGAAGCCGAGCAGCCAGAACTTCGCGCCCAGCTCCACCCGGTCCGTCACGCCGTAGCGGATGCCGCCCTCAATCTGCGGGAGCGTGACCGTGGGCGAGCTGCTGCTGGTGGCCGCGTACAGCCCCGGCCCCACGAAGCCCTGCAGCGCGCCCGCCTGCAGCGTCCGCGCGGAGCCCATGGTCGACACCGAGGGACAGGCCAGCCAGAGCGGCGCGAGCGCCAGCGCGGCCAGCAGCCACAGCGGGTTGCACCTCATTCAGCGCAGCGGAGCAACCAACCGGCCCATCGCGCAAGCGATATCGCAGCTTCTTGAGTAACCTCTCCAGGCCATGTGCACGCTCGTGGCCGCCGTTGGGCAGTTCGCCGCTTGGCCCCTGGTGATCGCCGCCAACCGGGACGAGGCGCTGCAGCGCCCCTCCACCCCGCCGCGCCTCTGGGAAGGCCCCATCCCGTTCCTCGCGCCGCGGGACGAGCTCGCGGGCGGCAGCTGGCTGGGGCTCAACGCCCGCGGCGTCTTCGTGGGCGTCACCAACCGCTTCGGCGTGCCCCGGGAGCCCCAGCGCCAGTCGCGCGGCGCCCTGGTGACGCAGGCGCTCCGGCAGCCGTCGGCGGAGGCCATCCACCGCTCGCTCGCCGCTCTCCCCGCGGACGCCTACAACGCCTTCCACCTCTTCTACGCGGACCGCACCGCGGCCTTCGTCACCTGGTGCGACGGCAAGGTGGTGCGCCAGGAGCGGCTCGCGCCGGGGCTGCACGTGGTGACCGAGCGCAGCCTCGGCGGGGATGACCGCTCCCGCACCGAGAGCGTCAAGGAGAGCTGGCGCGGGGTGGTGGAGTCGCTCGCGCCCACCGTGGAGTCGCTCGCGCAGATGATGCGGCAGCACAAGAAGAACGACCCGCTCGGCAGCACCTGCGTACACGTGCCGGAGCTGGGCTACGGCACCAAGTCGTCCTTCCTGCTCTTGCTCTCACCGAGCTGGACGAAGACGCGCGCGCTCTGGTGCGAGGGACCGCCCTGCCAGAACGAGTACGTGGAGCAGAACCACCTGGTCAGCGCGCTGGCGGCGGATCCGCTCTGACCCCAATGCGGGGCAGATGAGGGGGCTCCCCTCCGTTCACCCCGAGCGAAGTCGAGGGGCGCCCAGCGTCTCCACCGCCCCTCGACTTCGCTCGGGGTGAACGGTGGGTGCCTGCCGCTCAGGAAGCCGCGGGGGCCGCGGCGGCCTCGCCCTTCTCGTGGCGGTCCCAGGCGGCCTGGTACTCCGGCCCCAGGTCCTCGAACTTCGGGTAGACCTTCTTCTTCTCCACGAGCTCTTTGCAGTAGAGGCACTGGTGCTTCCCGTCAGCGACGGGAACGACCCAGCTCACGTGGTGGATACAGGCGAGCATCGGCATGGCGCCGTCTGATAGCAGACGGCGCGCGCCCCTGTCGATGAAGCTTCAGGCGCCTTCGCGCTTGGCCGGCTCCCCGTTGGCGGTGGAGGCGTGGCCCACCTGCTCCAGCTTGCGCAGGCGCGCCTCCAGCTCGTCCCGGGCGCGCTCGGCCTCGGTGGCGCGGGCCTCGGCCTGGGTGGCCTTGCGCTCCGCCGCGGCGATCAGCTCCAGGTCGTCCCTGGCCTGCTCGGCGGCCGCGAGCCGCTCCGCCTCCAGGCTCTTGCGCCGCTCGCGGAGCTGATCCCGCTCCAGCTCCAGTGAGGAGAGCCGCTCTTCAATCTTGGAGCGCGCGTCCGCCGCCGCCCGGAGCTGCTCCTCCATCTCCTCGCTCGCCGCCTCGGCGTCCGTGGCCCGCTGGTTCAGCTTGGCGCGCTCGTCCGTCAGCGCGGCCAGCTGGGCGCTGGCCGCCTTGAGCTGCTCCTCCAGGCTCCGCAGCTGCTCCTGCAGCGCCGCGCCCCTCTGCTCGGCGCTGCTGCCGCGCCCCTCCAGCTTCTCCCGCTCCTCGGCCGCCGCGCGCAGCCGGTCGGAGAGCTCGTCGCTGGCCTCCTCCGCCTCCCTGGCGCGGTCCTCGTTCGCCTTCTTCTCGGCCTCCGCCTGCGCCAGCTTCTCCAGCGTCTGCGCGTGCTCGGCCTCGAGCGCTGCGAGCTTCTGCTGCAGCTGCTCCCGCCCCTGCACCGCGGCGCTCAGCTGATCCGAGAGCTCGTCCGCCGCGGAGGTGGACTCCTGGGACTCCGCCTCCAGCTTGGCGTAGGCGGCGTTGGCCGCGGCCAGCCGCTCGCGCTGCTCGGTCAGCTCGCGCACCCGCTCGTCCAGCTTGTTCTGCGCGGAGGCGAGCCGCTCCAAGAGCTCCTCGCGCTCCTTCTGGGCCGCCTCGTGCGAGGCGTCCCGCTCCTTCTGCGCCGCCTCCAGCTGGGCCTTGAGCGAGCCGCGCTCGCTGGCGAGCACCTCCTCGCGGGCCTCCAGCCGCTCGCGCTGCTCCTGCGCCTCCGCCAGCTGCAGCGCGCGCTCCTCCAGCTGCGCCTGGGTGGCCTTGAGCTCGGCGCGGCTGCGCTCCAGCTCGGCCTGCGCGTCCCGGGCGCGCGCGGTGAGCTCCTCGCGCACCCGCTCCAGCGCCTCGGCCTTGGCGCGGTCCGCCTCGTTGGCGCCGCCGGCGGCGAGCAGCTTCTGGTTGGCCTCGTCGCGGGCGCGCAGCGCAGCGTCCAGCTGCGCCCTGGCCTCCTCGCGCAGCCGCTCCGCCTCGCCCGCGCGCCGCTGCGCCGTCTCCTGCTCGGCGCGCGCGGCCACCAGCTCCTTGTGCGCCGCCTCCAGCTCTTGCTGCAGCTCGTCCAGGCGCCCCTGGGCCTGCGCCAGCGCGGCGTCCGGCGCCGGGGCGCTCGCCTGCAGCTGCTTGTTCTCCAGCCGCAGGTCGGAGAGCTTCTCCGCGAGCGAGGAGAGCTCGTGCTCGGTGGCGGTGTGCTTCTCCTTGAGCGCGTCCCGCTCGTCGGTGACGTCCGCGAGCTTGCGCTCCAGCTCCTCCAGCCGCTGCCCCTTGGCCTGGGCCTCGTGGGTCTGCTCGGCGCGGGCGCGCTCCAGCTCGTCCACCCGCGTCTCGAGCTCGGCCTTGGCCTCCTCCGCGGCGGCCGCGCGCCCCTCCAGCACCTGCTTGGCCTGCTTCTCGCCGCCGGAGCCGGAGAGCAGCGCGTCCCGGTCCGTCTCTGCGGCGGCGGCGCGCTCCTCCAGCCGCTGGTGCTTCTCCTGGGCCTCGCGCAGGGCGGCGGTGAGCTCCGCCTCCTTCTTCTGCGCGGCGGCGTGCTTCTCCTCGAGCGCCACGAACTCGCGCCCCACGTCCCGGAGCCGCTCCGCGAGATCTCTGGCCTCGCTCTCCGCGGCGGCCAGCTTGACCTCGGCGCGGGTGCGCTGCTCCTCCGCCTTGTGCAGCCGGCCGGCGAGCTCGATGCGCGTCTTCTCCGCGACGGTGGCGCGCATGTCCACCTTGCGCCGCTCGTCTTCGGAGGAGTCCAGCGTCTGCTCCAGCTCCTCCACCGTGCGGCGCAGCGCCGCCTTCTCGTCCTCCAGCGCCTTGAGCTGGGCGGCGATCGAGTCGCGCCCCTCCGCGGCGGAGGCCGCGTTCTTCTCGAACGCCTGGCGGCTGAAGGCCTCGCGCTCCAGCTTGGCCAGCGCGTCGTTGAGCTCGTCCTCCAGCTTCTCGGCGCGCGCCGTGGCCTCAGCGGCCTGGGCGCGCAGCTGCGCGAGCTCTCCGGTGGCCTTGGCCGCCTCCTCCTTGAGCGAGTCCGCCTGCTGCCGGGCGCTCTCCACCGCCTCGGTGTGGGCGTCCACCTCGCCGGCGCGCTGGGACATCTGCTCGGTGAGGGCCTTGAGCTCCTCGTGCGCCTCCTGCAGCTCCTGGCGCAGCGACTCCGCCTCATTCTTCGCTGCCTCCAGCTCGGCCTGGGCCTCGGGCGAGGGGGCGCTGGACGCGGCGCGCGCGAGCTTGCTGGCGAGGTGGTCCCGCTCGGCGAGCGCCATGGCGGTGGCGAGCTCGGCCTTCTGGACCTCCTCCAGCGCCTCCTGGGTGCGGCGCTCCAGCTCGCTCACGCGCGAGGCCTGGAGGTCGTCCTCCAGCTCGTCCGCCAGGCCGAGCGGGTCTGAGCGGCGGGGCGCGGGCGCCGGGGCGGGCGCGGACCCGGCGGCCGGGAGCTGCGCCAGAATCTCCTGCATCAGCGTGGAGGCGAGCGGGGTGAGCGCCACCGTGGTGAGCTGCGCGGGGCGGAAGCCGCAGATGAACAGCTCGTAGGCGGGGGCGGCCTGGTCGGTGAGCGACTCGTCCAGCGAGGTCTCCGGCGCCTCCACCTCGCGCGGGGTGATGGAGTAGCCGAAGAAGACGGTCTGGGTGGCGGTCTCCACCGATCGGAAGGAGCCGGTGAGCAGCGCCGCGAGCTCGGCGCGGGAGGGCTCGGGCTCCACCTTGGCCTTGCCGGCCAAGTCGCACAGGGCCATGCCGCCGCCGTGGCGCAGCACCAGCACCAGCCGGCCATTCTCCGCGAGCAGCCGCTTGAGCGTGGCGATCCGCTGGTGGTCCGCGGCGAGCGGGGCCGCGCTGTGGAGGAAGATGAGGTCGAACAGGCCGGCGGGCAGCTGCTGGTAGTCCCCGGCGCGGAACTCCAGGCCGTCTCGCGCCAGCTGCGGGTCGGCGTGCGCCCGGGCGACCGGCTCGGGCTCGTCCAGCGCGAGCACCTTGGAGGCGCCGCGATCTCGGAGGAAGCGGGCGCTCTTGCCGCGGGTGAGCGCGACCGCGCCCACCTCCAGCACGCGGGCGTCAGCGAGGAGCGGCTCGAGGAACACGTATCGCGGGAGGATTTCCCCCTCGCCCCCGCGGGAAAGCGCGCGTGTCATTTGGGCCGTTTATAGCAGGGAGCGCGTGAGATAAGAGTGGGCGCAATGCGCACCACATTGATCTTTTCCTTCGTACTCCTGGGTACTTCCGCGATCGCCGCGCCCCCGGGCACGCTGCGGCTGGACTACTTCCACACGGGCACCGGCGGCGAGGAGCACTTCAGCCTGGATCGCGTGGTGGTGGAGCCGCTGCCCTGGGCGGGGAACCCGGACGCCGCGATCGACGAGACCAACCTCGGCAAGTACCTGTTCGAGGTCCGGGACCGCGCCAACAACCGGCTCGTCTACAGCCGCGGCTTCGCCTCCATCTACGGGGAGTGGGAGACCACCGCCGAGGCGAAGAAGGAGTGGCGCACCTTCCACGAGTCGCTGCGCTTCCCCGCGCCGGCTGGCCCGGTGCAGGTGGTGCTGAAGAAGCGCGGCGAGGGGAACGCGTTCAAGGAGATCTGGACGCAGGTCGTGGATCCCAAGGACATGTTCGTGGATCCCTCCAGGCCGGCCTCGCCGGGGCCGCTGGTGAAGCTCTTGGAGAGCGGGCCGCCGGAGAAGAAGGTGGACCTGCTGATTTTGGGGGACGGGTACACCGCCGCGCAGCGCGAGAAGTTCGAGAAGGACGCGCGCAAGCTGGTGGAGATCCTCTTCACCTACTCGCCGTTCAAGGAGCGCAAGTCGGACTTCAACGTGTGGGGGCTGTGCCCGCCGTCCGAGGAGTCCGGCGTCTCGCGGCCGTCCACCGGGCAGCACCGCCGCTCGCGCGTGGGCGCCACGTACGACGCGTTCAGCAGCGAGCGGTACATCCTCACCTTCGAGAACCGGCTCCTGCGGGACGTGGCCTCGTTCGCGCCGTACGAGTTCATCGAGGTGCTGGTGAACAACAACACCTACGGCGGCGGAGGCATCTTCAACCTCTACAGCACGGTGGCGGCGGACTCGCTCTGGGCGCCGTACCTGTTCGTCCACGAGTTCGGCCACCACTTCGCCGGCTTGGCGGACGAGTACTACACGTCCGACACCGCCTATGAGCCGGCCACGGACCGGCTCGAGCCGTGGGAGCCCAACGCCACCGCGCTGCTCGATCCCTCCGCGCTCAAGTGGAAGGCGCTGGTGCCGCAGGGCGTGCCGGTGCCCACGCCCTGGGAGAAGGACAAGTACGAGGCGCGGGCGAAGGAGATTCTCAAGAAGCGGCGGGAGATCCGCGCGAAGAACCGGCCAGAGGCGGAGATGGATCAGCTCTTCCTCTCGCAGAAGGCCGAGGAGACCAAGTTCCTCGGCGGCCAGAAGTACGCGGGCAAGGTGGGCGCGTTCGAAGGCGCCCTCTACGAGGCCCGCGGCTACTACCGGCCGCAGGCCGACTGCGTGATGTTCTCGCGCAACCAGGTGCCCTTCTGCGGCGTCTGCCAGCAGGCGATCGGTCGGGTGATCGACCTGTACGCGGGGAAGGCTCGCTAAGGCGCTGGCAGGGGACTGGCGCGGGGACTGGCTCCGCTGAGCGCGGTGGCCTTTCGCACCAACGATTCGAGGGCGGTGCCTGTCCCCCATGCAGTGCGCTCATCGAAGGCAGGGCCTTAGCCTCGATGACCGCAGCAGCGGGGGGACAGGCACCGCCCTCGTGAAGCACTGCCGAGAGACTGGCGAGCGCAGCGGAGCCAGTCCCCGACCGGCGAGCGCAGCGGAGCCAGTCCCCGGCGGGCCTAACGCGCGAACGGGCTGGCGTTGTACGCGTCGAGCATCATGCCGATGGTGTCGAACCCGTCCGTGTTGCTGAGGACGACGCCCTCCACGCCATTGGGGAAGCGCATGATCCCCGTGTTGCAGCCGCGGCCGTCACCGGTCACCCAGGCGCCGTTGTGGTGGTACGCGGTGCCGCCGGCGGTGGAGGCGTCCCACCAGCCGATCTTCCCGGCGTTCATCACCGCGGTGGTCCAGGCGCTGAGCACGACGTTGTTGCGCACGCCGATGAGGAACTTGGCGAGGTCGGTGGCGGAGGCGTACCAGCCGTAGGCCGCGCAGTGGCTGCTGTAGTCGTTGGACCAGAAGTAGCCGGCGCCGCTGCTGCCCTGCTTGTAATAGAGGGTTGAATCCGGCGTGCAGCTCATCTGCGTAATCCCCATGGGCGCGAGCACGTTGTTCTTCACGTAGTTGACGTAGCTCTGGCCGGAGACGGCCTCGATCACCGCGCGGACCAGGCAGAAGTTGCCGTTGGAGTACTGCTCGGTGACGCCCGGGGTGCCGGCCAGCGGCGTGGCGAGCAGTTGCGCCATGGAGACCGAGTAGTTGTCGCCGCAGTAGCCCCACTCCTTCATCCCGCTCTTGTGGGTGAGCAGCTGGCGCAGCGTCACGTTCTGCACGCCCGCGGCGTGGACCGGCCAGCGCGACTGCACGTACGGGTAGAACGGGTCGTCCAGGTCCACGTTGGGGAACTTCTCGGTCAGGTCCATCAGCGCCACCGCGGTGATCGGCTTGGACACGCTGGCCAGGTGCACGCGGGTGGAGGCGGTCATCCCCACCGAGGGGAGCACGGACTCCCAGGGCGCGCGGGAGTAGCCCACGCCGCCGGAGGCCGTAATCTGCCCGCTCTCCACCAGCGCGTAGGAGTAACCAACGGCCTTGCCCTCGAGCGCTTTGCCGAGCTCGCGCGCCCACGCCGGCGCGCGGTAGGACTGGAAGTCGATCAACCGGTAGCCGTTGTTGCTGAGCAGATCCCAGCCGGCGGCGAAGTCCTCCCAGCTCTTGTTCAGCTGGATGGACTGGAGGTCCGCGGCCTGGCGGAAGACGCCGGTGTACCGCCAGGAGTTGCTCTCCCAGTAGACGTTCATGTCCACCAGCCGCAGCCCCTGCGCCTTCAGCTCGTTCACCTTGTCCACGAAGCCGGCGTGGGAGTCCCCCGCCCAGAGTGCGTGGCCGTCATTGCCGGGGCGGAAGACGCCCAGCCACTTGCGGGTGCCGTTCTCCAGGTACGACTCCACCTCGGTGAGCCGCCAGCCCGCCTCCGAGGCCGTCTCCCACTGGGAGACGAAGCTGGTCCAGCTGCCGGACTTGAGCATGGAGGCGCTGGGAGAGGCGCCGTAGACGGCGGCGAAGCGGACCTGGCCGTTCTCGCGGTAGGCCTCCACGTCCAGCGTGCGCAGCCCCTGGGCCTCCATCGCCGCCTGGTCGGAGACGAGCGAGGCGGAGCTCAGCGCACGGTGTACGGCCTGCAGCCCGGAGCCCGCGCGCCAGACGCCGTCGTACCGGGTGACGCCGTCCTCGTCCTCGTGGACGTTTAGGTCGATCAGGCGCAGCCCCACGTTGTAGAGCTCGTTGTTCTTCGCAACGAACGAGGCCCAGTCCACGGCCACCCAGAGGTAGTGCCCGCCGCTGCCCTGGCGGTAGACGCCGGCGTAGAGCGTGGGCGACGCGGCGGGGAGCGCGTCGGTGCGGGTGGAGAGCGCCTCCTGCGGTGCGTCTGCGAGCGGCTCGGCGTCGAGCGGCCCACAGCCGGCCAGCGCGCAGAGCGACGAGAGGGTCAAGAAGGCCCACTTCCTGGCAACGGACATGTCCTGGGATCCTGGCGTTGAGCGGCGGTGCCGCGTACGCGCTCAGGAACGGCCGGGGCGGGAGATCTTCCCGGGTGCGACCCCGGGGCCGTCGGGTCGGAATCACCCTTCATGAAAATCGCACGGGTCTCGCCTGACTCGCGCCCAACGGACGGGGCCTCGTCACGGCTCCTCCTTCCTCTTGCGGGGACGCTTTGACTCGATGCGCTTCACCTCGGCCTCGAAGTCGCTCTCGAACTCCCGGTCCTGGCTCACGCGGAACTTGTCGTACTGCTCCTCTGCGAGGCGCTTGCCGACCTCGGCGGAGACCTTGCCGGCGTTCGTGAGCACCTCGTACTCGTTGAACTGCAGGAAGGCGTCGAGCTTCGCGACCCAGTCCGCCATCTTCATCGGGATCTGCCGGGCGGCCTGGTTCTCGGCGTAGTCGAGGTACATCGACACGATGCGCTCGAGTTCCTTGATCTCGCGCTCGATCAGGTAGTTCTTGGCGACGCTGACATCGCTCTTGAGGATCTTCCCCTTCGGCGCGTTCTTCCAGGTGGTGAGCCCCATCGACGGCTTCGCGGCGTCCGCGCGCTCGGCGATCAGTTCCGCGGCGGTCTTGCCCGTGACCGCCCAGTGCAGCTTGTTCTGCGCGGTCTTGAAGAACGTCTGCGTCGTCTCGGCCTGCTTGTCGTAGTCGATGCTGCACTGCTCGTAGATGTCGGTGATCTTCAGGTAGAACCGCCGCTCGCTGGCGCGGATCTCACGGATCCGCTCGAGCAGCTCGTCGAAGTAGTCTTTGCCGAAGCGCTTGTTCAGCTTGAGCCGCTCGTCGTCGAGGACGAAGCCCTTGACGATGAACTCGCGCAGGGTCTGAGTTGCCCAGATGCGGAACTGCGTGGCCTGCGCGCTGTTGACTCGGTAGCCGACTGAGATGATCGCGTCGAGGTCGTAGAACTCGATCTCACGCCTAACCTCGCGATTCCCCTCGCGTTGAACTCTTAGAAGTCTTCGAAGAGTTGACTCCCTCGCGAGCTCACCCGACGCGTAAATCTCCTTCAAGTGGTAGCTAATCGTCGGAACTTCCACGCCGAACAACTCGGCGATCCGTCGTTGATCGAGCCAGAACGTGTCCGACTCGTAGAGCACCTCGACACGCACGGCGTCATTCGCGGTGCGGTAGAGGATGAGCTCGCCCTCCTGCGGAGTGGGGTCGGTCAAAGCTGCCCTCCTGGTTGCGCCTGCGCCTGCAGGTCTTCGCTGGGTCAAAGCAGCTCGAGCAAGTGTCCACGAACGCTGCGCGCATCAGATTCGAAGTCGCGCCACGCTATTCCAGCCGGCGTCCGGATGTCCGTACGTCGACGTGAGCCTCGAAGAGGCGGAAGTCCCTGTGCCCAGCTGACCTTATCGGGGTAGCCGTCTTCACCCACCGGCATCAAGCGCAAAGCGGCGCGCGCACGAGCGCGGTGTAGGTTGCGCCCTTCGGCGAGAGCTTGCTCTGGTAGAGCACCACTTCCCGCACCTCGCTGGCGCCCAGGTCCACCTCTCCGAGCGCCGCGATGCAGCGGGCCAGCTGCTGCTCGCCGCTGCGCTCCGGGGCGCGGGCGAGCGTGAGGTGCGGCCGGTACTCGCGGTGCTCCGGCTCGTAGCCCAGCGGCACCAGGTGCTGCGACAGCGTGGCCTGGAGCGCGGCGAGCGGCGCCAGGTCTCCCTCTAGCCCCAGCCAGAGCACGCGCGGCCGGGTCTTGGAGGGGAAGCCGCCGGCGCCGCGGGCGTGCAGCGTGAGCGGCGCGTGCGCCTGCGCGCCAGCCTGCACCGCGGCCTCCACTTGCGGCACGAGCGCGTCCTCCACGTTGCCCAGGAACACCAGCGTCACGTGCAGCTTCTCCGGCTTCACCCAACGCGCCTTGGGCGCGCGCGGCGCGTGCAGCGCGATCAGCTCCGCCACGCGCTGGTTCACCGCCGGGTCGAGATCCACCGCAACGAACAGGCGCATGGGAAGGAGCATTGCCCGCGCGGCGTGCGCTAAGAAGCGCGCAATGCACCTGCCCGCGCCTTCGCCCGCGCTCCGTGGCGTCCTGCTCTCCCTCCTCGCGCGGCTGACCGCGTACAAGTGGCTGCGCAACCGCGTGCTCGCCAAGGTTCGCCGGGACGCCGGGATCCCCCAGCTGCCGGAGGTCCCGCGGTGAGCGATGGGCCCGGCATCGCCCCGCTGGCGGCGGCCTTCCGCGCGCACCGGGATGACCCCGTCCGCGCGCTCGCCCGCTGCACCGAGGCGGCGAAGCGCGGCGCGAAGGACAAGGCGCTGCTGGTGCTCGCCCCTGGCGCGCGGATGGAGGCGGAGGCCTCCGCGCAGCGCCTGAAGGACGGGACGGCGCGCTCGGATCTGGAAGGCATTCCCCTGGCGATCAAGGACTGCATCGACGTGGCGGGGCTGCCCTCCACCAACGGCACGGCCTTCCTCACCCAGCCGGCGGCGAAGGACGCGGCGTGCGTCACCCGGCTGCGCGAGGCCGGCGCGGTCATCTTCGCCAAGGCGAACATGCACGAGTTCGGCATCCAGCCCACCGGCGTGAACCCGCACCACGGGACGCCGCGCAACCCGTGGGACAAGAAGCGGATCCCCGGCGGCTCTTCGTCCGGCTCGGCGGTGGCGGTGGCCACGGGGATCGTCCCCGCGGCGCTGGGCACGGACGCGGGCGGGAGCGTGCGCGTCCCGGCGGCGGTGAACGGGCTGATCGGCCTCAAGCCCACCTACGGCGCGATCCCCGACGAGGGCGTGGCCAAGCTGACGAAGGACCTGGACCACGTGGGCGCGCTGGCGTGGACGGTGGACGACGCGGCGCTGCTCTTCGAGGTGCTCTCAGGCCGCTCGGCGGCGCACTGGCAGGAGCTGGGGCGGGTGGGGCTGCTCACGGACTTCTTCGAGAACGCGCAGGAGCGGGTGGCCACCGCGGTGCGCGCGGCGGCGGCGGAGACGTTCGGGCCCATCCCGCAGCTGGCGAGCCCGCTGTGCGCCTGGGCGGCGGCGGTGGAGTTCGTGATGGTGGGCACGGACGCCCCCGCGCTGATGGGCGACCTCATGGTGCGTCACGCAGCCCAAATGGGGGCGGACGCGCGGGTGATCCTCCAGCTGGGCGCCGGGCTCTCGTGGGAGGACCGGCGCAGGGCGGACGGCGTGCGGGCGGGCATGCGGCGGGAGCTGGAGGCGCTGCTGGAGAAGGTGGATCTCCTGGTGGCCCCGAGCATCGGCGGCGACGCGCCGCTGTTGCGCCGGGCGGCGCGGCGGACCGGCGAGCTGGACACCCGGGCGATTGCCCAGCTGGCGGCCGTCACCTTCCCCGCCAACCTCACCGGCCTGCCGAGCTGCACCGTGCCCTGCACGCGGGAGGGCCTGCCGCTGGGGCTGCAGCTGATCGGCCGGGCGGGGGACGAGGGGCGGGTGCTCGCCGCGGCGCGCGCGGTGGAGCTGCGCTTCGGCGCGCGCAGGCCTCCGCGCTGGCACGGGGGCTGACCCCAAGGTGACGGCGAGGTGGGGGCTGCGCGAAGATGGCGCCGTGCCCGCGCTCCGCGCCCTCTTCGTCGTCGCCCTGCTCGCGCTGCCGGGCCGAGCCTTCGCGCAGGAGGCCTCCTTCTGCGGTGAGCGCCCGCTGGCCGGACCCAGCACTTCGGTGGGGCGCCCCTCGCGGGGGCGGGTGATCGGCGCGGTGGAGCTGTTCGACTCCGCGGCCGCGCGCGTGCTCCCGCGCCGCCACGCCACGCGGTGCCTGAACTTCGGGACGGCGCGGCTGGTGGCGGCGCTCGCCCGGGCCGGCGCCCGGGTCCAGCGCGAGCTGCCCGGAGCGCCGCAGCTCGGGGTGGGGAACCTCTCCCGCGCGCGCGGCGGGCCGATCCGGGACTACTCCCACTCGCACCAGGCGGGGAGGGACGTGGACCTGGCGTTCTACCAGCTGGACGGCGCCGGCTCCCCCGTGGCGGCGGACGACCTGCGCCACTTCGGCCCGGATCTCGAAGGCGAGGGCGGCGTGCGCTTCGACGTGGGCCGCAACTGGGCCCTGGTCCGGGCGCTGCTCGAGGACTCCAGCATCGACGTGGCCTGGCTCTTCGTCAGCGAGCCGCTGCGCCAGGCGCTGCTCGCGCAGGCGAAGCGGGAGAAGGCCCCCGGTCCGTTGCTGGCGCGCGCGGAGCAGGTGCTGCACCAGCCCTCGGACGCGCCGCCGCACGACGACCACCTCCATTTGCGAATCGCCTGCACCGCGGCGGAGCGGAAGGCCGGCTGCCGGTAGGTGCGGTTTGGGCTAAGACGCCAGCGCGTGAACCTCAAGAGCGCGAAGAAGAAGCTGGCCGGCAAGGTCGCCAAGAAGCTCGCCCCCAAGAAGAAGCCCAAGCAGAAGGCGGATCCCTCCGCGGTGCTGGAGCGCCTTTCGCAAGGCATCCCCTCGCCCCACGTGGAGCTCAAGTTCGAGAGCCCGTGGCAGCTGTTGATGGCGGTGATCTTGAGCGCGCAGAGCAACGACCGGACGATCAACCGGGTCACCCCGGAGCTGTTCCGCCGCTGGCCCACGCCGAAGGCGCTGGCCAAGGCCTCGCAGGACGAGGTGGAGGAGGTGGTGAAGTCCACCGGCTTCTTCCGCAACAAGGCCAAGGCGGTCCGGGGCGCGAGCGACATGCTGGTGGAGCGCTTTGGCGGCGAGGTGCCGCGGACGCTCGAGGAGCTGGTGGAGGTGCCGGGCGTGGCGCGCAAGACCGCCAACGTGGTGCTTGGCTCCGCGTACGGGATCGCTTCCGGAATCATCGTGGACACCCACGCGATGCGCGTCTCGCAGCGGCTGGGGCTCACCCGCTCGGACGACCCGGTGGAGATCGAGCAGGACCTGTGCGCGGTGTTCCCGCAGTCCTCGTGGATCCAGATGGGCCACCGGCTGGTGCTGCACGGCCGGCACCTCTGCGTGGCCAAGGGGCCCGAGTGCGAGCGCTGCCCGCTCAATGAGCTCTGCCCCTCGCGGGAGAAGGACCCAGAGGGCACCTGGCAGGAGCGCGCCGGGCGCGAGCGCGAGGAGATGGCCGCCCGTGCGATGGAGTTCGAGAAGCCGGCGCCCTAGAGCCGCTCCCAGATGACGCCGCGGCCGTCCACGAGCGACTTCTCGTAGATGAAGGCCGGGTCCGCCTGCCAGCAGTGCAGCCCGGGCGTGCCCACGAACACCTCGAACTCGAGCCGCTCGCCCTGCTCGCGGGTGAGCACGCAGCCGCCGCTGTGACGGCCGTGGTAGGGCAGCCCGATTGGGTTGTCCGCGTTGTTGCCCCGGAAGCGCGCCGCGGAGAGCTCCAACGGCTCGCTTCGACTCAGGACGACGACGTCTTGATCGCTCGCACGCACGTGCCAGAGCGCGGCGGGCTCGTTCATCGAGGCGAGGTACGCGTCGTCGGTGTGGCGAGCAACGAGCCAGCGTCCCTCCTCCAGGGAGAAGGGCGGCGCGAGCGTTGAGCCGTCTTCGAAGGACTTGCCGAGCAGTCGAAGGGGGCCGGCCGGCAGAGTCGGGTGGGCGACCCAGGCGCGCGAGGCCGAGAAGAGGAAGACGCCGTTATCGACCGCGAGCCGCTGCGCCATGATCCCGCTGCCCTCGGCGCGCAGCCGCACCGCGACGTCGCGGTCGGAGAGGAACGCGTTGCCACTGCTCTCCGAGAAGACCTGGCGGAACCGCTCGACGTCTACGGGCGTGGTGCTCTGGACGGCGTACTTCGCGCTGTCCCAGGAGAGGAAGACGAGCGTCCCCTCTATGTCGCTGCCGTCGGAGCGGACGCTCTGGAGCACCCAGAGCCCGGTTGGCGCGGTGGCGAAGGAGCGGACCCGGGTGGCGATCAGCTCGCCCGTGTCCGCGAACAGGAGATCTCCGTGGGAGAGGCAGAGGTATCTGCCGCGCTCGTCGCGCGCCACCTGCTCGCAGCTCGCGGCGTAGGCGCGACGGGCGGGCTGCTGGGGCGCGGCGTACAGGTCGAAGACCTCGGCCGCGTCGTGCAGGCCGTACGCCTCGGCCTCGAGCCGGTAGGGGCCGCGGGCCACGGGCGTGAAGCGCACCACGTTCCTGTCCACGTCAAACGGCACCTGCGCTCCGTCCGGGCCGGTCAGCTTGAGCGCCGGTTGGCGCAGCTCCCAGCACGCGTCCGGCGTGAGGCTCAGTTCCACGGTGGCTGGTTCGCCCTGCGCGAGGTAGTAGCCCCGCTCCACGTCCAGCAGCGCCTTCGCACACGGGTCCGCGCGGCCGCAGCCCAGCAGCGGGGTGCTCAACAGAAGGAGTGCGCCGAGGCGCGCGAGCGGTCGCATCCGGTGACTCTGACTCCGCTCGGCGCTGGACGGCAAACCGCGGGGTGGGACGCGGACCGACCCTGGCGTCCGCTCAGGGTCGACCGCGCCCGAGCTTCAGTACGCCTTGGAGAAGACGATCCGGCCGGGGGACTCCTTCCCGCACACCACGCACTTGCCGGCCTCCTGTTTGAGGTCGAATGGGCGGCAGCGGGTGGTGGCGGCGACGTCCTCCTTCACCTTGGACTCGCACTTCGGATCCGTGCACCAGTGCGCGAGCATGAAGCCGTCGTCCGCGCGCTTCTGCAGCTCCTCGTAGGAGTTCACCTCGAAGGTGTGGTCGTCCCGGAACTTCTTCGCCTTGGCGAACAGCTCCTTCTGCATCGAATCCAGGAGCTCCTTCGCCTTGGAGACCGCCTGGCCGAGCGGCACGAAGTCCTTGGCGCGGGTGTCGCGCCGGACCATCACGCACTGCTCCTTGGCCAGGTCCTTGGGGCCAATCTCCAGGCGCAGGCAGACGCCCTGCAGCTCGTACTCGAAGTACTTGAACCCGGGGCCCTTGGTCTCGTCGTTGTCCACCAGCACGGAGAGGCCGGCCTTGCGGAGATCCGCGGCGAGCGCCTCGGCGCGGGCGAGCACCTGGCCGCGCTCCTCGGGCGTCTTGCCGATCACGATGATCACCGCGTGGGTGGCGGCGAGCTTGGGCGGCACCACCAGCCCGTTGTCGTCCGAGTGGGTCATGATCAGCCCGCCGATCAAGCGGGTGGAGACGCCCCAGGACGTCTGCCAGACGTGGTGCTGCTGCCCGTCACGCCCCTGGAAGACGGTGTTGAAGGCCTTGGCGAAGTTCTGCCCGAGGTTGTGCGAGGTGCCGGCCTGCAGCGCCTTCTTGTCCTGCATCATCGCTTCGATGGAGTAGGTGCGCAGGGCGCCGGCGAACTTCTCCGTCTCCGACTTGCGGCCGGTGAGGACCGGCATCGCCATGTAGTCCTCGGCGAAGGTCCGGTAGACCTCCAGCATCCGCAGGGTCTCCTTCTCCGCGTCCTCCTCGGTCTCGTGGCAGGTGTGGCCCTCCTGCCAGAGGAACTCGGTGGTGCGCAGGAACAGGCGCGTGCGCATCTCCCAGCGCATCACGTTGGCCCACTGGTTGAGGAGCATGGGCAGATCCCGGTAGCTCTGGATCCACCGCGCGAACATGGAGTTGATGATCGTCTCCGAGGTGGGCCGGATGACGTAGGCCTCCTCGAGCTTCTTGCCGCCGGCGTGGGTGACCACCGCCAGCTGCGGGGCGAAGCCCTCCACGTGCTCGGCCTCCTTGCGCAGGAAGGCCTCGGGGATGAGCAGCGGGAAGTAGGCGTTCTTGTGCCCGGTCTCCTTGAACATCCCGTCGAGCACGCGCTGCATGTTCTCCCAGATGGCGTAGCCATTGGGGCGGATGACCATGCAGCCCTTCACGTCCGAGTAGTCCGCGAGCTTCGACTTCAGGACCACGTCCACGTACCACTCGGAGAAGCCCTTCTCCCGGGTGAGCAGCTTGTCAGCCATGCTTAGCCTTCCGTAGCCATCTGGTGAGCCGACCCCGCCCCGAGCGGAAGTCGAGGGGGCGACGGACGGCTCACCTACGATGGGCTGACCCGGAAAGCAACGCTCAGCGGAACTCCCAGTGCCAGGGCTCCGAGGGGACGGTGCGGCGGAAGCCGTACGCGCGTGCGTGCGCCGCGAGCCACTTGTACGCGCGGCTGGAGGTGTTGCCCACGGCGATGTCCGCGGCGATGCCGCCCTGGTGGTTGGAGTAGCCGGGGCGCGCGGCGAGGTTCCCCTTGCCAGCGCGGTACAGGTTGTAGAGGTAGCGCTGCTGCGCCATCGTCCGGAAGCCGCTCACCACGGTGAGGTTGACGCCCGCGCGCTTGGCCGCCGCGCGCATCGCGTTCATCCGCGCCGCGGCGTCCGAGCGCATCAGCTTGCCGTTGCCCACGCTCTTGAGGGTGATCCGCCGCGGCCGCCCGTTGACGTAGCCGGTGGCGGTCACGCCGCCGCCGCCGCCGCCGCCGCCGGTCACCCCCAGCCGCGCCCAGGTCTGCGGGCCCACCACGCCGTCCACCGAGATCCGCTGGGAGCGCTGGAAGGCGATCACCGCGGCGCGCGTCCTGGGGCCGAACGCGCCGTCCGCGGCGATCCTGTAGCCGCGGGCGCGCAGCTTGTTCTGCAGCGTCACGACGGCCGAGCCTCTTGAGCCCAGGCGGAGGGTGGGCATCGCCGCGCGGGCGGCGGAGCTGGTGCTGGTGGTGCTGCCGGTCTTGGTGACGGCCATCGTGAGGCTCCCGGGAGAGGCGGGTTCGTCATGAATTCTCGAACCGTGCGAAAAGCCGTTTCTGTCGGGAGAGGTGGTTGTAACCGTCCCGGCGCAATGACAGGGCGGGTGGACTGCGCGCACCCCTTCCGCGGCGCGGCGGCTTCATCGGCGAGACCACGGGGGGAATCCCGGAGCGAAGCACAGGATCGTGACACCGGCGGGCTGGCCGCTGGAGCGCAGCCGCACCAGGCCGATTTTTCGAAATGCCGCGGCGCGCCGAGCGGGAGAAGGGGAATTTATCGAGCCTTTTTGCGGCCAAAGGCGGCCGTGAGCCGTGAGCCGTGAGCCGTCCCCCGTGAGCCGTCCCCCGTGAGCCGTCCCCGTCCCCGCACCCGAACCCGAACCCGAACTGCTGAGCCATCTTCGTTGAGGAGCAGCCCATCATCGCGCGACCCCAGATGGACGCTGGCGGCGGACCTCTCCCGACCTCGGTCGGGTTCGGGTTCGCGTGCGGGTGCGGGCACGGGTACGGGTACGGGTACGGGTACGGGGGACGGGTCACGGGAAACGGCAGACGGGTTGCGGCTTACCGCTCGCGCTCAGTGCGGAGGGTGCGCCTCGCTCGGCGGCGCCTCCGGCGCGGCGGGCGGCGCCTCGGGCACGGCGACCTGCCGCCAGCGGGCCTGGCGGTACGCGAGCGCCTCCTGCAGCAGGACCTGGATCGCCCCGGCGAAGGGCAGGGCGATCAACGTCCCCAGCACCCCGGCGAGCGCGGTCCCCACCAGCATCACCAGGGTGATGATCAACGGGTTCATCTTCACCGTGTGGCGCTGGATGAGCGGCGCGAGCAGCTTCGTCTTGAGCTGCCCGTAGATCACCAGCACCGCCAGCGCGATCAGCGCCGTCTTGGTCCCCTGCGTGGCCAGCGCGGTGCTCACCAGCAGCGTCACCCCCACGAAGCTGCCGATGAACGGGACGATGGTGAGGAACATCATCGCCAGCCCCAGCGGCAGGAAGTACGGCACCCCGAGCACCAGCGCGGTGACGCTCGTCACCACCCCGCCGATCAACGCCATCAGCAGCGTCCCCAGCACGTAGCCGCCCACCTTCTCGTGGATGGCGTCCGCCACCCGCTGCGCCTGCGGCCGCCGCTCCGGGGCGATCCACTCGAACGTCGCCCGGCGCACCTCCCCACCGAAGAGCAGCATGAAGACGGTGAGCGTGAGGATGGTGAAGAACGCCACCACCCCGGAGAGGGCGTCCCGCAACAGCCCCAGGAGCGGCATCGCCACCAGGGGCCCGGCGTTGCGCAGCTTCTCCTGCGCGCGCTCCACCACCTGGAACCGCTCGTCCGCCGCCTTCACCCAGGCGTGCTCGCGCAGCGCCGCCACCAGCGAGGGCGCGCGCTGCACCAGCTGCTGCGCCTGCGAGACCAGGAGCGGCACCAGCGTCACCACGAACAGCGTGGCGGTGCCCACGAAGGCGCCCAACACCAGGGCGATCGCCGCCCCGCGCCGCAGCCCCCGGCGCGAAAGCCACTCGATCAATGGATCCAGCGCCAGCGCCAGCAGCGTGGCCAGGAGGATCCACGACACCACCGTCCACGTCTGGCGCAGCACGTAGACGATCAGCAGGAGCCCAAGGGCGTTGAGCCCCACCGTCCAGACGGTGCGCGGGGAGACCTGCGAGCGCCGAGGCGTGGCGTGGGCCATGGCAGGAAGGTAGGCGTGCGCTGGCGCTTTTCGCCCGGGCGGGCAGGCAGGCCCTCGCCGCCCCGCTGCACCGGCGCCGCGCAACGCCCACTTTCAGACGCACCATGTCCGCGCCCTTGCTCCTCTGCCTCGCCGCCTTAGCGCAGTCCCCCGCTGCCCCCGCAGTCCAAGACCCCGCCGCCGTGCAGGACTCGGTGGAGGCGCGGATGGAGTCGCTGGAGGCCGAGCAGACCCAGCGCGACGAGGAGCTGACGCTCGCCAAGCAGGAGGTGGCCGCGCTGCAGGCGCAGCTGGAGGTGGAGCGCGCGCAGGGGGCGCAGCTGCAGGGGCTGCAGGAGGAGCTCGCCGGCCTGCGGGCGGACGTGGCCGCGCAGGACGCCCGCGAGGCCGCGGCCCGCGCGAACCTGGCGTCCCAGGCGCGGACGCTCACCGGCGTGGCCCAGCGGCTCGAGCGCGCGGACGGGCTGCTGATCGAAGGGAGCGATGAGGCCGCGGCCGAGCTGGAGAGCGCCCGGGCCGAGCTCGCCGCGCAGCTGGACGGCGCGCTGCCCACCGGCGCCACCCACGCGCTGATGCAGCGGCTCTCGCTCGCCCAGGCGGCGATGGCGCAGAAGGACAACGGGCTGGCGCGCCAGTACGTCTGGGATGCCGCTTGGGCCCTGCGGCGCGCCACGCCCTAGAAGGGGAAAAAAGAGGAGCGGCTCCTGTGACGAAGCCGCCCCTCCACCCCACCGAAGCTCTCATCGAGCGTCGGATGCACTCACCGGTGATGTTCTCGGCAACCACCCCGCACGAGTTGTGTCCGGAGGGCTGCCAAAAAACCTTTATGGGACGCGGCTACAGCCCAGTTTTGGCCGCCAAGAAACTGGGAGGTTCAGCGCGGCTCGTAAACGCCGTTGCGGCCACGCTTTCGGCGGCTGCGCAGGGCCAGGCCGAAGATCAGCACCACGGGGGCGAGCGTGCTGCCGATCAAGCAGCCGCCGGCATCCGCGCGCCGCACGCCCACGTAGACGCAGCGGCCGTGGTCGTTGCACGAGAAGCCGCGGTCGCAGTCCGAGGTCTGGCGGCAGGTGCTGGTCACCCGCCCGGCGCCGCCCTCGCCCTCTTCGTTGTCGCGATCCGCGCCGCCCGAGCCCACCGAGGCGTCCGGCAGCATCCCCGCGTCAATCAACGGGGCGTCTCCGGCGTCCTCGCCCCCGTCCTCCGCGCGCGCGAGCGGCGCCCCGAGGAGCAGGGCCGCCAGCAGGAGCCAGTAGGAGCGGTTCACGGCGCGGCAGCATAGGCGCACGGGTGGAGATTTGCTCAATCCCCTGGCCACGCGGATTGCTATGGTCCAGCGCCAGGCATGGCTCCCCCCAAAATCCTCGTGGTGGACGACAACCAGGAGCTGCTCTCGCTCCTGACGCAGCTGTTCGAGGACTCGGGCTACCAGGTGATCGCCGCGGCCCGCGGCAAGCAGGCGGTGGATCTGGCGCGCGGGCAGGACGTGAAGCTGGCCGTCCTGGATCTCCTCTTGCCGGACATGATGGGCTTCCACCTGGCGGACGCCCTGCGCAAGGAGCAGCCGAAGCTCCCGCTCATCTTCATCACCGGCGTCTTCAAGGGCGGCAAGCACGCGCTGGAGGCCCGGCAGAAGTACGCCACCGCCGGCTACTTCGAGAAGCCGTTCGAGGCCAGCAAGCTGCTCCAGGCCGTGGGCGCGCTCGTCCCGCCGGAGAAGCCGCCCGCCCCGGCCTCCATCGAGGACGCGTTCGAAGTGGAGCTGGACATCGACGTGGAGGAGGACGCGCCCCAGGACGCGATGGAGCTCACCGGGAAGATCAAGGTGAGCGGCCAGAACATCTCCGCCGAGCTGACCGGGGAGAAGCTGACCGCCAGCGGCGTCTCCAAGGGGCAGACCCAGGGCGTCCGCGTGCCCCCGCCCGGGACGCCGCGCCCCGCCGGCCCCACCCGCGCCACCGATCCCAAGAGCCGGCGCGGGGAGCTCAAGGACAACCTGCCGTCGCTGATCAACGCCTTCTACCTGCTCAAGGAGACCGGCGAGCTGGGCGTGCAGCGCGGCAAGGTGAAGAAGGTCGTCTACTTCGAGAAGGGCACGCCGGTCTTCGCGCTCTCCAACCTGGCCTCGGATCGCTTCGGCCAGTTCCTGGTCCGGGTGGGGAAGATCAAGGCGGAGCAGCTGCAGGACGCCGCCGCGGTGGCCAAGGCGAGCAAGCGGCGCACCGGAGATGTGCTGGTAGAGCGCGGGCTGCTGCGCGACACCGAGCGGCTCTACTACGTGGGCCAGCAGGTGAAGGCGATCATCTATTCGCTCTTCGGCTGGGAGGACGGCAGCTACGTGATGTCCTTCCGGGACAAGGCCACCAAGGAGTCCATCAAGCTCGACATCCACCCGGCCAACTTGATCGTCCGGGGGATCAAGAAGCTCTACAAGCCGGAGCGGCTGCGCCGGCTGGTGCACCCCGAGGATCGCCTGCTCCCGTCCCTCCAGCCCGCGTACCAGCTGTCAGAGCTGGAGCTGGAGCGCTGGGAGGCGGAGCTGCTCCCGAAGATCGACGGCACCCGCACCGTGGCGGAGCTGCTGGTGGTCTCCCAGCGCCCGGACCACGTGCTCCACGCGCTGCTCGCCTCGCTGCTCTCCCTCAACGTGATCGAGCGGCGCGCTTAGCCGCTTCGCGTTGAATGCGGCGCGTCTCCCACCTTGTGCGTGGTGTCGTCACCTGTCGGCACAGGTGCGCATTGTGTCTCACCCCTTCTCTCCGAGCATCCTGCCCCCCTCACCAAGGAGGTAGTCATGCCCAAGGAAAACCAGAACTTGCTCCAGAGCGGCCTGCAGAAGGTGTCACGGTCGGTCTCAGGCGCAGTCCAGGGAATCGGCGCGGGGGTGCGGCGCAGGCCGCGGATCGCCCTCGCCGTGGGGGCTGTCGTGCTGTGCGCGGGGGTAGGGACCCTCATCGCCTTCAAGGGGCTCCCGGACTCGGAGCTGCTCGACAGCGTGGCGCACACTGTGGTGGCGAAGCCCACCCTCGCGGAGCTCTCCGCGAAGGTGAAGGCGGAGCCGAAGAACGCCTCGGCCTGGCTGGAGCTGGGCCACGCCCAGTGGGACGCGGACAAGCGGCTCTCGGCCATCGCGTCCTATGACCAGGCGCTCACGCTCGACAAGTCGCTCGCGTCCGGCCGCGTGGTGGACAACCTCACCAGCTGCTTCGGGGAGAAGTGCCAGCCCCAGGCGCAAAAGCAGCTGGTGGACCACAAGCTCACCGCCGCCGAAGGCAAGCTGGTGGAGCTCACCGCGAGCAAGCGCTATGGCGTGCGCAACAACGCGGTGAACACGCTGGAGCGGCTGGGCCTCGCCTCCAAGGTGAACTACGTGGCGGTGTACACGCTCGATCTCCAGTCCAACGACTGCGAGATCAAGCGCGAAGCCGTGGAGCAGCTGGGCAAGCGCGGCAACAAGGAGGCGATCTCCGCGCTGCGCGCCGCCCGCAAGAAGGAGGAGGCGGAGACGCCCTGGTACGCGTTCGACTGCATCGGCGGCCGGGCGCAGAAGGCGGAGCAGCAGATTTTGGCCCGCCGCTAGCGCCCGCTTCTTGGTCGCTCTGGTTGAAAGTCACGGCCCTCCCAGGGAAGCGCTCCTTGGGAGGGCCGTGGTGCGTTATGCAGCGGCCCAAGCATGCACGTCTTCGAGCTGGTGGTGGCCCTGCTGCTCGCCGGGGCGGCGCTGACCGCGGTCGCGCGCCGGATTGGAACGCCCTACCCGGCGATGGTGGCGCTCGCGGGCGCGGCGCTGGCGCTCGTCCCCTCCACGCCCACGCTCGTGCTGGACCCCGAGCTGGCGCTGGCGCTCTTCGTGGCGCCGGTGCTGCTGGACGCCGCGTTCGACGCCTCCCCCAGAGACCTCTGGGCGAACTGGCGGCCGGTGGCCGGGCTCGCGGTGGGCGCGGTGGTGCTCACCATCGCCGTGGTGGCGTTGGTGGCGCGGCTCTTGGTGCCGGAGCTCTCCTGGGCGGTGGCCATCGCGCTCGGGGCGATCGTCGCGCCGCCGGACGCCGCGGCCGCCACCGCCGTGCTCAAGCAGCTGCGGCCCCCGCACCGGCTGATGGTGATTCTCGAAGGGGAGAGCCTCTTCAACGACGCCAGCGCGCTCTTGATCTACCGGCTCGCGGTGGGCGCGGCGGTGGCCGGCGCGGTCTCGCCGCTGCGGGCGATCCCCACGCTGCTGCTCGTCACGCTGGGCAGCGCGCTGCTCGGGTACGTGCTCTCGCCGGTCATCCTCTTCGTCACCGGGAAGATCGAAGACGTGGGGATCGGCGTGGTGGTCCAGTTCTGCGGCACGTTCGCGGTCTGGGTGCTCGCCGAGCGGCTTCACCTCTCCGGGATTCTCACCATCGTCGTCTTCGCCATGGTCACCGCGCGCCGCTCGGCGAAGGTGATGCCGGCGCGGCTGCGCGTCCCCTCCTACGCGGTGTGGGAGGTGGCCGTCTTCGTCCTCAACGTGCTCGCGTTCATCCTCGTGGGCTTCCAGCTCAAGGGGATTCTCGGCCGGATCGACCGGCCAACGCTCTACACCTACGTGGGCGTGGCCGCCGCGGTCTGCGCCGCCACCATCCTGGCCCGCATCGGCTGGGTGGCCGTGGCCGCCGCGGTGAGCCGCTGGCGCTTCGCCCGCCGGCGCGAGGAGGCGGTCTGGCTCTCCGGCCGCGCCGCCGCGGTGGTGGGCTGGTGCGGGATGCGCGGGATTGTGACCCTCGCCGCGGCGCTCGCGCTCCCCGCCGGCGGCGCAGACGGGCCAGCGTTTCCGCACCGCGACCTCATCCTCTTCACCGCCTTCTCGGTGGTGCTGGGGACCCTGGTGCTCCAGGGGGTGAGCCTGCGCCCGCTCATCAACGCGCTCCGCTTCGAAGAGGACGACTCGGTGGAGCGCGAGGTCCGCTCCGCCCGCGTGGAGCTCTTGCGCGCCGCGCTGAAGGCCACCGAAGGCGCCGCCGGCGATGAGCTCTCCGCGCTCTTGCGCCGCCGGCTCGAGGTCCGGCTGCAGCGCGCGCAGGACGGCGCCGCCTCCTTGCGCGCCGCGCCCGAGCAGCGCGGCGAGGCGGACTTCGTGCGGACGGCAGCGGCCGCCGAGCGCAAGGCGCTGCTCGCGCTGCGCGAGGAGGGGACGATCGGCGACGCCGCGTTCCAGCGGCTGGAGCAGGAGCTGGATCTCGAGGAGCTGGATCTCCAGCCCTTCGCGCCGGGCGCCCCGTAGGCGTGACAGGTGACCCGCGCGGGGGCCGCCCCGCGTTTTCGCTTGAGCCCCTGGCCGCGGAGTCACTCGACAATCGCCCGGGACGACACCGATTTTTCACGGCCCCCGATAATTCTTCTCGGACCCCGAGAGAGACGCATGGACTGCCCGGAGCTGAGCGCGCTGCACGACTTCGTCCAGGGCTTCCTCCCGCCCCAGGCGCGTGAAGGGGTGCGCGCGCACCTCGCGCAGTGCGCCGCCTGCTGTCAGCTGGTGGCGCAGGGCCGCAGCAGCTCGGGCGGCGAGGTGACGGAGCCCGGCGCGGGCTTCACGCCGGGGACGGAGCCCGTGCCCATCGCCCCGCCGCTGCACGCGCTCGCGCCCGGCGAGCGGGTGGGGCGCTACGTGCTCGAGGAGAAGCTCGGCGAGGGGGCCATGGGCGTGGTGTACGCCGCCCGCGACCCGGAGCTGGATCGCCGGGTGGCGCTGAAGATGGTGGCTGCCAAGGGGCGCGCGGGTGAGGAGGACCTGGGCGCGCGCACGCGGCTGGTGAACGAGGCGCAGGCGCTGGCCCGGCTCTCCCACCCGAACGTGGTGGCGGTGCACGAGCTGGGGCTGCACGAGGACCAGGCCTACATCGCCATGGACGTGGTGGACGGCGAGACGGTGGCGGACTGGCTCGCGCGGGGCGCGCGCGGCTGGCAGGAGGTGCTGGACGTCTTCGTGGCCGCCGGGCGCGGGTTGGCCGCGGCCCACCAGAACGGCCTCATCCACCGGGACTTCAAGCCGGCCAACGTCCTCATCGGGAAGGACGGGGGCGTGAAGGTGTCCGACTTTGGCCTGGCGCGGGTGGCCGGCAAGGGCGGCCACACGCTGGAGTCCGGAGAGGCGCTCGTCGCCCCGCGCGAGCGCTCCACCGCGCTGTGCGGCACGCCCGCGTACATGGCGCCCGAGCAGATGGTGGGGGAGCTGGTGGGGCCAGGGGCAGACCAGTTCAGCTTCTGCGTGGCGCTCTACGAGGCGCTCTACGGGCTGCGCCCCTTCGCGGTGGGGATGCCGCTGGAGGTGGTGCTGCCGCCGCCGCGCCCCGAGCGGCCGGCGGCGCCGGGCTGGCTGCGGCGCGCGCTGCTGCGCGGGCTCGCGCTGCGCCCGGCCGAGCGGTTCCCTTCCATGGACGCGCTGCTCGCGGCGCTCACCCGCGGGCCGGTGCTGCGGGCGCGGCTGCGGCTTGTCGCGGCGCTGGCCGCGCCGCTGTGCGCGCTGTCCGTGCTCGGGGCGGCGCACTGGCGCGAGCGCCACGCGCCCCTGTGCGAGCAGGCCGGCGCGGCCTGGGTGGGGATCTGGGATGGGCCCGCGCGCGCGGCGCTGCGGACGGCCTTCCTCGGCACCGGCAAGCCCTACGCCGCGCAGTCCTACGAGCACGTGCGCCGGGTGCTGGACGGGTACACGGCGGAGTGGACGCGGATCCAGACGGACGCCTGCGCCGCCACGCGGATCCACGGCACGCAGTCGGACGCGCAGCTCTCCCTGCGCGCCGCCTGCCTGGACCGGCGCTTCAAGGACGTGCGCGAGCTGACCGCGCTCCTGGCGCAGGGCGGGGCGCAGGTGGTGGAGCGGTCCGCCGCCGCCACCGCCGCGCTGGAGGGGCTCTCCGAGTGCGAGAGCCTCTCCGCGCTCACCGCCCAGGCGGCGCTCCCCGCGGCCCCCCCGGCGCGCCAGGCGGTGCTGGACGCGCAGGAGCACCTGCGCCGCGGCGGGATGCTGCAGGAGACCGGCCGCTACGCGGAGGCGCTCGCCGAGGCCGACCGCGCGCTCGCGGCGCTCGCGGCGCACCCTCACGCCCCCACCGCCGCGGGGACGCTGCTGCTCAAGGGGCGCGCCCAGAAGGAGCTGGGGCGGATGGAGGCCTCGGACAAGAGCTTCGAGGAGGCGCTGGTCTTCGCGGACGAGGGGCGGGACGACGCCCTGCGCCTGCGCGCGGCGCTCAAGCTCGCCGAGGCGAAGGGGCTGCGCCAGGACAAGGACGAGGAGGGGCTGGCGCTGATGAAGCAGGCCCGCGCCATGCGCGCGCGGCTCGGCGCGGACGCGCCGCCGGAGCTGGCGATTGAAGTGGAGTCGCTCGAGGGGCGGCTCGCCGCCCACCGCCGGGACTTCGTGGAGACGCAGCTGCGCTACGAGCGCGCCCGGGAGCTGCTCAAGACGCTCACCCGCCCCAACCCCGCGCTGGAGGCGCTGGTCTTCGAGCGGTACGGCCGCTTCCTCGCGCAGACCGGGCGGTTCTCGAAGGCGCTGGCCGTGCTGGAGGACGGCCTGGCCGCGCTGGAGCGCTCGCTGGGGCCGGCCCACCCCGCCGCGGTGCAGCTGCACCGGAGCCTGGGCCAGACGTCCATCGACGTAGGCCGGCTCGACGACGCGGACCGCCACCTGCGCTGGGCGCTCTCCGCCGCCAACGCCAACGGCGGCCCGGACTCGCCCTTGAGCGTGCAGCTGCGCGGGAAGGTGGCGCTGCTGCGGCGGCAGCAGGGGCTGGCGGAGGACTCGCGAAATTTGATGGAGGCCACCGCGCTGGCCACCGCCAGGCTCTACGGCGCGGACGACGCGGAGGTGGGGTGGAACCGGCTGGAGCTGGGGCTGGCGTACATGGATCTCCAGCGCCCCGAGGACGCGCGCCGCGCCTACAGCGAGACCGTGCGGATCGGCCAGCTCTCCAAGCGCCCCCGCCTGGCGGCGATGGGCGCGGCGCTGGACGCGGACGCGCTGCTCGCGCTGGGCAAGCTGCCCGCCGCGCGCAAGCGCTTCGCCGCGGCGTGGGAGCAGGTGCGGCGCGAGTACAAGGAGAAGGAGCCGCAGCGCGGCTACGCGCTGGAGACGCTCTCCCGGCTGGAGCTGGCCGCCGGCCGCCCAGCCGCCGCGCTCGCGGCGGCGCAGGAGGCGCTGGAGATCGCCCAGGCGCAGCCGGAGGTGCTGCGGGTGGATCTGGCGAGCGCGCTCATCGCCGTGGCCAACGCCGAGCGGGCGCTTTCGCACGCCGAGCGCTCGCGCGAGCTGCTCGCGAAGGTGGAGGGACTGTTGGCGGAGGGACTGGTGCTCCCGGCCTCGGACGCGCGCCGCTTGCGCGCGCTGAAGGCGAGGTGCGCATGAGCAGCCCGGTGCTCAAGACGCAGCCCGCGCTGGTGCAGGCGTGGCTCAAGGGGGGACAGGCCCACCCCGGCTTCGTGGTCTCCCAGGTGCGCTTCTGCGCGGAGCTGGTGCGCCGGCTGCCGCGCCACGCCGCGGCGCGCGGGCTGGCGGAGCTGCGCGCGGCGGATCTCTACCTGGCGCTGGGCTGCCTTTCGCGCGAGCAGGCCGCGCTGAGCACCTTCGAGCGGAGCATCCTGCTGCCGCTGCAGCGGGACGTGACCCGCCGCCACGGAGATCTCGATGCGGCCGAGGTGGTGCAGCAGCTGCGCACCCGGCTGCTGCTCGAGGGGCGGCTGGCGGACTACAGCGGGCGCGGCTCGCTGCGCGGCTACGTGCGGATGGCCGCCGAGCGGCTGGCGCTGGATCTGCGGCGGGCGCGCCGCGCGGGCGGGGCGGTGCCCGAGGCGGACGCGCCCCCCGCGGAGCGACTGGCCCCCTCGCGAGAGGGGCCGGAGCGGCGGTTGGTCGCTTTCGACGCCGCGCACCGCGTGCAGCGCGCGCTCTCTGCCGCGGCGCGCGAGCTCACGCCCAAGGAGCGGCAGCTCCTGCGGATGCACCATGAGCAGGGGCTGACGGTGGAGAAGATCGCCCGCGAGCTGGGCGCGCCGCGCTCCACCGTGGGGCTGTGGCTGGTGCAGCTGCGCTCCCGGTTGCTGGAGCGGATTCGCGAGCGGCTCGGGGGAGAGCAGGGCGTCCCCGGCGCGGAGATCGACAGCCTCATCGCCAGCGCGCAGCCGCACCTGCACGTGAGCCTGTCGAAGCTGTAGAGCTTCTTGGAACCCCCAAGGTGATTCCGATCCGGGGCTCTTTAGGGCTCAGAGTGGGTTCGGTTGCGTGCTTCGCCTGCGCCCGCGACCCAGAACCCACTCGGAGCCCTAAAGAGCCCCGGCACTCAGCCCGGAAACACTTGCGTGTACCGAGCATGGGTGCGGGGACGTCTACAGCTGGGCGACGATCCAGTAGACGCCCAGCGCTCCAGAGGCCACGGCCACGCCCTTGTCCAGCCAGCGGGCCAGCCGCTCCGGCGCGCGCGCCAGGCTGGAGGCGAGCGCGAGCCCCACCGCGCTCATGCTGAGCAGCACGCCCAGCGCGAAGCCGGGGAGGTACGTCCAGGCCGCGCTGGCGAAGCGGCCGCCCACCATCAAGGGCGGCAGCGCGAGCAAGAGCGAGCGCACGCCGGAGATCGCCATCAGCGCGCCGGCCGCTCCGGCGACGGGAGCGCCGTGCGGCGGGTGGTGGTGATCCGCCCCGTGGCCCGGCAGGTGCGGGTGGCCGTGCCGCAGCGCGCCGGGGAAGAAGAGCGCCGCCAGCGCCACCCCTACCAGCACGCCTCCGCCCAGGAGCTCCGCGTACCGCTCGAAGCGCTCGGAGAGCGTCATCCCCGCGAGCAGACAGACCGCCGCCAGCGCGCCCAGCGCCACCGCGTGGCCCACTGCGAAGCGCACCGCCAGCCGCAGCGCCGAGCGCCGCCGCCCAGCCCGCTCGGAGGCGGCGCCGAGGGTGGCGATGGCGGCGCAGTGGTCCGGCCCCAATCCGTGGAGCAGGCCTTGGCCTAGACCAAGCAAGAGCGCTAAGAGGGGCGAGGGCAAAGGGGCCGGCAACCTACTCCGCTGCGCGCGGGGAGAAAAGCATGCGGTATTTCTTCTCGGGCGCGCTGTGCCTGCTCGGCTCGTTGGCCTCGTCCTCCGCGTTTGCCTGGGGGTTTGACGGCCACCGCCGGCTCGCCAGCCACCTGCACGACGCGCTGCCCGCGGACCACTGCGTGCGGCAGTGGCTCTTCTCCGTGGATCAGGCCCCCGCCTTCCAGGCCGCCGCCACGGACCCGGACAAGTGGCGCCTGCAGACGGTGGGCGGGCAGCCCAACCCCCAGTACGACGCCGCCGAGTGGCCGCGCCATTATCTGGAGGTGGACTGGTACAACCCGCCCGCCAACTACCCGCGCGACTGGGCCGGGGTGCAGGCGCAGTTCGGCACCTACGCCGAGCGCAACGGGCGCGTGCCGTGGCGGGTGGAGGAGTACTACGCCAAGCTCGTGGAGAGCTTCCGCACCGGCGACTCCGCCGCCACCGCCACCATCGCCGCGCACTTCTCCCACTACGTGACGGACGCCGCGTCCGTCTTGCACGACACCAAGAACTTCGACCCCAAGCTCTCCCCCAGCGACACCGTGGGCCTCCACGCCCGCTGGGAGTCGGACATGCTGCAGTCCGCCACCCAGCTCAACGGCGTCACCGCCGAGAGCGCGAAGTACCTGGGGACCTGGGGCACGGTCCGGCCCCGGGACGACACCTTCACGATCGTCCTCGCCGGCAACGCGCTGGTGGAGGCGCTGGTGGGGGCGGATGTCCGCAGCAACGGAGATCTCGCCAAGCTGTACGCGGAGACCAAGGAGCTCACCGGCCGCCGCTGGGCGGACGCGCTCACCCTCTACGGGAGCCTCGCGGTGGCCGCGTGGGTGGAGGCCGGGCGCCCGCAGCTGGCCGGCATGAGCGCCGGCTGCAACGGCGCCGCCGCCACCGCGCCGCTGGTGCTCAAGGGCTACCCGCTCGCGCCCACGCCTGACGCGGGCACCCCTTCGGTGGACGCCGGCGTGGCGGACGCGGGCAGCGGCGAGGACGCCGGCAGCGACGCGCCGGATGCCTCCATTCCGGTGGTCCCAGTGAAGCCGCAGCTCACCTCCACCGGCTGGTGCGGCGGGACCACCGGCGTGGCCTTCGTGCCCTTCGCCGTGTTCGGCCTCGTCTTCGCCGCCCGGCGCCGCCGCCCGCGCCGATGACGCGAGCCTGCGCGGCGCTGCTGCTGCTGCTCGGCTGCGCCGCCTGCTCGGACAGCGCGCCGCGCGAGCACCTGGCGAAGGGGCGCGCGCGCTACGAGGCGCTGGTGGCGCAGGGGAAGTCCCCCCGGGACAAGGGCTTCGACGAGGTGCTCGCCGAGCTCGCGCGGGTCCCCGCCTCGTCCTCCAGCTACGAGGAGGCCCAGCGGCTGCGCGCCGCCGTGGAGACGGCGCGGGTGCCCGCGCCCCCGCGCCCGCTCGCGTGGGATGCAGGCACACCTGGGCACGACCACGGCGGAACTTCCCCTTGAATTCGTCAGGCCGCGCGCTCTGCTTCGCGCGTGAGCCCTTCGCCCCAGACGCGCACCGCCCCCGGCCCCAGCGGCCACTGGCTGCTCGGCAGCCTCCCCGACCGCCGCAAGGACCCGCTGCGCCTCTTCGTGGACGGGATGAACACCTACGGGGACGTGGTCCGCTACCGGATGGGGCCGGTGCGCCTGCACGCCCTCAGCGGCCCTGAAGGCGCCAAGCACGTGCTGGTGGACGAGGGGCGCCGCTACGAGAAGGGCTGGATCATCGACCCGCTGCGCACGCTCGTGGGCAACGGGCTGCTCACCAGCGAGGGTGACTTCTGGATGCGGCAGCGGCGGCTCGCCCAGCCCGCGTTCCACAGGGAGCGGCTGGCGCAGCTCTCCCGGCAGATGGTGGCCGCCACCGAGGCCATGCTCACCCGCTGGGAGGCGCTGGATGGGCAGGTGGTGGACATCTCGGCGGAGATGATGCGGCTGACCCTGGCGATCGTCACCCGCACGCTCTTCAGCGCGGACGTCACCGAGGAGGCCGGGGCGGTGAAGGAGGCGCTCGACACGGCAAACGCCCTGGTCAACCAGCGCGCCCTCACGCCGTTCCCCCTGCCGCTGTGGGTGCCCACCCGCGACAACCGCGCGCTGGTCAAGGCGCGCGCCGAGCTGGACCGGGTGGTGTTCCGGATGATCGACGAGCGGCGCGGCGGCAAGGGGCCCAAGGACGACCTGCTCGCCCTTTTGATGGAGGCCCAGGACGCCGACACCGGCGAGCGGATGACGGACGCCCAGCTGAGGGACGAGGTGATGACGCTCTTCCTCGCCGGCCACGAGACCACCGCCAACGCGCTCTCGTGGATGTGCCAGCTGCTCGCCCGCCACCCGGACGTGGCCGCCCGCATGCGGGACGAGGCGCGCGGCGCGCTCGCCGGCGGCGCGCTCGGCATGGAGCAGCTGCCGAAGCTCACCTACGCGCGGCGCGTGCTCGACGAGACGATGCGCCTCTACCCGCCCGCCTGGCTGGTGGCCCGGGTGGCCGTGCAGGACGACGAGGTGGGCGGCTTCCACATCCGCAAGGGCTCGCCGGTGATGGTGCTGCTCTACGCGCTCCACCGGAACCCGCGCTGCTGGGAGGACCCGGAGCGGTTCGACCCCGAGCGCTTCACGCCCGAGCGGGTGGCCCAGCGCCACAAGTACGCCTACCTCCCCTTCGCCGCGGGCCAGCGGATGTGCATCGGCAACCAGTTCGCGCTCATGGAGGCGCAGCTGGCCGCGGCGATGATGGCGGCGCGCTTCTCGCTCGAGGAGGCCGGCGGCGAGCCCTGCGCGCCGCAGCCCCACGTCACCCTCCGGGCCGAAGGGCTGCGCCTGCGCGTGCGGCGGCTGCCTGCCGGGTGAAGAAGGCAGTCAGCCTCGGCCCCGGGGAAACGTCCGCCCCTCCCATGCACGCCCACCCCGCAGACCCCGACGAGTTCCAACGCCGCGCCGGTCCGTTGCTGCGCCGGGCGGAGGTGGCCCACACGCTCGTGCTCAGCGCGGCCGCCGTGGCCGACGGCCGGCGCTGGCTGGTGGAGGAGGGTGGGGAGGTCGTCGCCGCCGGCGCGCGCGCCGCGGACTTCCGGTTGGCGCTCTCGGTGGACGCGCCCCCAGGGGCGATGCGGGCGCTGGCGAAGGAGCTCCTCGGCTCGGGCGATGCGCTCCCAGGGGTGGTGGGTCGCGCGGAGGAGGTGCTGCCCTTCCTCGAGGTCTTCACGCACGAGGGTGGGCGGAAGGCGCTGCGCGCCATGGCGATGCGGCTGTTCCAGCTGGAGGTGCTCCGCCCCCCGCGCCCGGTGAGCGGCGCGGCGCGCCTGGTGACGGACGCGGATCTGCCCGTGGCCGAGCGCCTCACCCGCGCCTTCACCGAGGCGCTCGGGGAGGACGCCACCCACGCCGAGCGGATGGCAAAGGCCTCGGTCAGGGCGCGGCGGCTGGTGCTCTGGGAGGATCCGCAGCCGGTGGCCTGCACCGGCTCGACGCCGACGGGGCGGGGGGTGAGGGTGAACCGGGTCTACACGCCGCCCGAGCACCGGCGCCGCGGCTACGCCAGCGCCTGCGTGGCGGACGTGAGCCAGCGCTGCCTCGACGCCGGGAGCGCCTACTGCTGCCTCTTCACCGACCTGGCCAACCCCACCTCGAATCACATCTACCAAGAGCTCGGGTACCGGCCGGTCTGCGACTTCGAGGCGTACGCGCTGCGCTGAGAGGGCTTCACACCTGCGGTGCGAGCCGGGTCATCGGCTCGCAGCCCACCTCTCTCTCAGGAGCAGATGCCCAGATGAAGAGCCTCGCCTTCGCCCTCGCCGCCGCCGCCGTGCTCATGGTCTCCGCCCGCGCCAACGCGCAGTGTTACCGCTTCGAGAAGGCCCCCAATGACGTCTACGTCTGCGCCGGACGGGGCGGGAAGGACGGCTTCGACGACCGCAAGCGCGCCAAGGCGATCTGCGATCAGAAGACCGGCAAGGACTGCGGCAACGTCAGCAGCGCCTCGTACTCGTGCCACTCCAACATCGAGAAGTGCTTCGACGAGGACGGGAAGGCCCACCGCGACATCCAGAACTACTGAGCGGAAGGCCCGCGGGGCGGCCTGAGCGCCGAGGACTGAACGCTCCGACCCTGCACCGTCTGATGGCCGACTCGGGCGATGACGCTTGTTCGCGCGTCCGCCTGCGCGCCGGGGCACGATGCGCGCGCGAGGGAGGCGAACCATGGCGAAGCGGCGCGGTACCCGAGGCTCGGCGGCGAAAGGCAAGGCGAGGCGAGGCGGTCAGGCGCGGCGCCCGCGGGCCGGCACGGCACGTAGAGTCCGCTACGCGGTGGTGGGGCTGGGGCACATCGCCCAGGTGGCGGTGCTGCCCGCCTTCGCCCACGCCAAGGCGCGCTCGCAGCTGGTGGCGCTCTTCTCCGGAGATCAGGTGAAGCGCGACGCGCTCGCGAAGAAGTACAGGGTGCCCGCCTTCGGCTACGAGCAGCTGGAGGACGCGATCGTCTCGGAGAAGGTCGACGCGGTCTACATCGCGCTGCCCAACGATCAGCACCTGGAGTTCGTGGAGCGGTGCGCCCGCGCGAAGGTGCACGTGCTCTGCGAGAAGCCGCTGGGGCTCTCGGTGGAGGAGTGCCAGCGGATGATCCGCGCCTGCGATGACGCCGGCGTGAAGCTGATGTCCGCCTACCGGCTCCACTTCGAGCCCGCCAACCTCGGCGCGGTGGAGTGGGTCACCTCCGGGAAGCTCGGCGCGCCGAAGTTCTTCTCCTCCGACTTCAGCTTCCAGGTGAAGGAGGGGAACATCCGCGCCCAGAGCGAGCGCGGCGGCGGGCCGGTCTGGGACATCGGCGTGTACTGCATCAACGCCGCGCGCTACCTGTTCCGCGACGAGCCCATGGAGGTCTTCGCCTTCGCCGCCGCCGGCAGCGAGCCGCGCTTCGAGGAGATAGACGAAGGGCTCTCCGTCCTGCTCCGCTTCCCGGACGAGAAGCTCGCCACCTTCACCTGCCACTTCGGCGCCGCCCCCACCGGTAGCTACCGGCTGGTGGGCACCCGCGGGACGCTGGAGCTGGAGAACGCCTACGAGTACGTGGGGCCCCGCACGCTGCGGGTGACGGTGGACGAGAAGACGCGCGAGAAGCGCTTCCCGAAGATGGATCAATTCGCGCCGGAGCTGGAGGCGTTCTCCGCCGCGGTCCTCGAGGGGCGTGAGCTGGAGCCCTCCGGCTGGGAGGGGCTGGCGGACGTGCGGATCATCGAGGCGATCAACGAGTCCGTCCTCACCGGCGAGGTGGTGAAGCTGGCGCCGTTCGATCGGGCTCAGCGCCCGGACCGCAGCCAGGAGCAGCGCAAGCCGCCGGTCTCCAAGCCCACGCTCGTCCACGCCGAGGCCGGGCACCAGTAACCGCCCTGACCTGAAACTTGAGGCCGCGCTCCCCACCGGTCTCCCCGAGCGTAGCGGCGTAGGCGCGTAGTCGAGGGGCGGCGCAGACCTCGAAGCTGCCTCTAGGGTGATCACGAGCCCGGCAGCGCCGTAGGCCCGACCTGAAATTTGCCGCGCCCCGCTCAGCCCGAGCGAAGTCGAGGGCCCGCCGATCGTAGGGACTCTCGCTCGTGGGGCCCTCGACTTCGCTCGGGCTGAGCGGACGGCCTCACGTTTCTGACCTTGATTGATCCGCCCAAGGGGCGGCGGCCTCACTACGCTCGGGGTGAACGGGGGGAGTCCCGAGGACCCATCACTGCTGCCGCAACCGGCTGGTCACCCGCTGCGCCCACTCGGGCGTGAGCTCCAGGCACGCCGGCCGCCGCCCCAGCCGCTGCGCCGCCGCGGGGATGGAGCCGCTGCCCGCGAAGGGATCCAGCACCCGGTCCCCAGGCGCCGAGTAGAGGCGGATGAGCGGCTCCAGCACGCCGAAGGGCTTGTGGTGGGGGTGTGAGCCCTGGGCCTGCGCCTCGCCGTCGTCGTCGTAGCCGGCCACCACCGCCCACGGCACCGGCGGCGCGTCCGGCGCGGGCGTGGGCGGGGGTACCTTCGCCAGCACCAGCGCCACCTCGTAGACGCGCAGCAGCTGTTCGTTGCCTTCGCGCTCGGTGGTCCGCTTCGCCCAGACGAACTCGCCCCACAGGTGCGCGTAGCCCAGCGTGCGCGCCACGGCGACGATCGGCTCCTTGCCGAGGTAGTTCGTCCAGAGGACCAGCTTCGCGCCCGGGGCGAGGTGCCGCGCCGCCACCGGCAGCCAGTCCTCGGTGAACTGGCGGTACTCGCGCACGGTCTCGAAGCGCACCACCGGGTCCCGGTCGATCTTCTTGTGCGCGCGCTTGTCCCGGAGGTCTCCGCCCCGTCGCCTCCGCGTGAGCAGGCAGTACGGAGGATCGCTCAGCAGCAGCGCAGCCCGCTCGTCCCCGAGCGCCCGCGCGTAGCCGCGCTCGTCTCGCGCGTCCGCGCAGATGCACTCGGGCTGGGAGCTCATTTGGGACAGGCGGCCGGCTTGTAGCGCACCGCTTCGCCAAAGGCTCCCATCGCGTAGAGCTGATCATCCGTGACGTAGAGCGCCGGCGGGCGGCCGTAGCCCTCCGACAGGGCCTCCGGAGAGAGCGCCGCCCCACCAGACACCGGCGCCCAGCTGCCGATCGGCCCGGTGGTGGGCGGCACCAGCCGCATCAGACCGCCGGTGGTCAGCGCGAAGGTGTCCCCGCACAGCTGCGCGAAGTCGAAGGCGCGTCCGCCCGGGACCGGCGGGGCCACCACCACCCGGCTCGGCAAGGAGACGATGGTGCCGTCCGCGTAGCCCAGCCGCCCCGCGCGCCCCTGGGTCCACACCTCCAGCCACGTGCCGTCCGGCGCGGGCAGCGGATCCGAGCGCCACCGCTGCGCGCTCACCGCCTTGAAGGTGGAGAGGCCGCTCTCGCTCAGGATGTAGCCGGACACCAGGCCGTCCTCCGGCCGCAGCGAGCCCGGCCCGAAGCTGGCGAAGGAGAGGATGGGGCTGCGCGCGCTCGGGGACAGGCGCGTCTCCAGCTTCCGCGCGCCGGTGCCGCCCAGCTCGGTCGCCATCAGCGCGTCTCCCACGCTCACCAGCAGCGCCTCCCCACCGTCCGGCAGGCCCGCGGTGCCCGCGTGGTACGGCGGGACGGTCTGCGTGGTGGGGCCGGTGCTCGCGACGATGGTCAGGCCCCCTTTGATCTGCTCGAGCCGCCCCACGAAGACGGTGTTGGCCTGGCTCCCCACCAGCCAGCACGCCTTGCCCGCCACGTCTCCCTGCGGAAGCGCGCTGCTCGGGTCATCCCCGAAGTCGCCTTCGACGGCGAAGCCTGCGCCGGGGTACGCCCCGAACGGCCGGAAGGTCTTGTCCCCCAGCGAGAAGCCGAAGAGCCCTTCCGAGCACCCGGTCAAGGCGTCCAGCGGGCGGTCGGACTCGAGCGCTACGGCGTTCTCCGTGTAGCCGCGGACGAGCCAGGCCTGGCCATGCTTGCCGAAGAGCGCGCCCACGCCCGCCGCCCCGTGCGCGTACCGCGCCTCGTCCGAGAGCGCCGCCAGGGTGTCCGACGCCAACACCTGGCCCCCCGACTCTTCGGTGCGGCACTCGGTGCCGCCGTCCTGCAGGGAGTTCATGTTCACGCGGTTGGTGAGCTCGTGCCCCGTGGAGTCCGCGCACCGCACCTCCAGCCGGTCATAGGTCTGGCTCCCCTCCGTCACCATGCTCACGAAGGCGTCTCGGTACCGGGTGCCCGCCGGGCACGGAGCGCAGACCGTGGAGCGGAAGAGGCCGATCTCGTTGGAACCGCACGCGCCCACGTCCACGCCCCCGCTGCCCTGCTGCTCGAGCCGCGCCAGCGCCACCACGCCGCCGTCCGCCTCGGAGACCTCGCCGTAATAGAAGGTCCGCGTGTACGCGCTGTGCGGGCCCGGCAACAGTCGCGTCACCCGGCGCGCGCTGACGCTGCCGCCGCAGGCCGTGTGCGTCAGGCCGGTGGGGGAGAGCGGCGCCCAGTAAGGCTTGGAGATCTGCGTGGGCCCCGGCGCGTAGTACGCGCCTCCTCCCAGGCTCACCTCTCGCGCGACGTAGAGGCCCTCCGGCGTGGCCGCCAGGGTGTGGCTCTGCTGGCCGATGTCCGTCACGGCAAAGGGGAGGGAGTAGTCGTACTTGAGGCTCCGGCTGTTGAGGTCGATCACCTGGAGGTGCCCCGGGGACAGCGCGTGCACCAGGGTCGGCGTCTGCGCGACCAGCCGGTCCGCTTGGACGCTCGTGAGGTTGACGATCTCCTGCAGCCCCCGCGGGGTGTTGTTCGACCAGAGGTAGATGCCCAACCCCTGTTTGTGCGCGACCAGGACGTACATGTCCGAGACCGCCAGCGCGGTCACCGTGCGCCCGGCGATCGAGACGGTCGAGATGTCCTCGAGCTGGCGCCCGTCGGTTCGCGCCAGCGCCGCCGTGAGCTGGGTGCCGGAGATGAAGGCCATCAGGTAGTAGTTGGAGCTCGCGGAGACGGCGTAGAAGTCCGGCCGCGAGGTGAGCAGCTTGGGGTTGATTCGCTCGCTCGTCAGCGTCACAGGTGCCCCCGTGGAGACGAGGCGGTCCTGCGTGGCGTCCACGCATCGGCCCTCGCCGCCGCACCGCCAGCCCCCCACGCAGTCACCGTCCACCTGGCAGCTGTAGTCCGCCGGGACGTCCGGCGAGTGGCACCGTCCGTCCAGGCCACAGAGCCACGCACCTTCGCAGTCCGCGTTGCCGTTCGCGCGGTCGCACACGTACGGGCCCGGCTCCGTGGAGTGGCACCGTCCGTCCAGGCCACACCGGGAACCCTCCGGGCACTCGCCCGCTGTGCCCTGAGTGCACGGATACGCGCGCCCCTTCTCGAGCCCGAGGTTGGCCTTGCAGCTCATCGCCAGCACCGCGAGGAGCAGGACGCCCAGGCGCGCGCTCATGGCCACACCCCCACCAGCGCCAAGCCCGTGCCGCTCGGGACCACCCGCGCTGCCACGCCTCCGCCTCCGCTCGCGAGATCCTTGGGGTTGAGCCACAGGCCCGCCGCGATGAGGCCTGCGCCGACGATCATCCCGCCCAACGCCAGCGTCTTGTCCCGGCTGATCGCGCTCTCCTGCTCCTGGTACCGGGGCAACGCCGCCAACACCTCCGGCGTCTGCTCGCCCAGCTTCAGCTCCTGCGCGAGCTCCCGCTCGCGCCCCAGGGTGTTCAGGCCCCAGAAGCCCCCCGCGAGGATCGCCGCCGCACCCACGCCCATCAGCGTGTAGGGGACGACCCGCGACGGTGGAGGAGGCATCGGCGTGGCCGTGGCCTCCGCAACCGCCCACGGCAGCTGCGCGCGTAAGGCCTCCAGTTCGTTTGCCACCCGCACCGAGCGCCCCAGCGGCTGCGCCTTGTGTGAGTCCAATGTCTGCATGGAGAGCTGGTACGCCGTTCCCAGCTTCGCCAGCGAACCCGAGAGGACGAAGCGCGCGCCGATCGCCCCCGCAAGCTCCGCCAGGCAGTTCGTGCTCTCCGAGCAGCCCATCATCTGCTTCTGCCGCTCCAGGCCCGTCAGCGTCGTGATGTCCTGCGCGGAGACGACCTGGAAGATCCCCTGCTTGGAGACCTGCGCCGTGACCGCCTCCGTCAACGCGCTCGCCGTGCTCTTCTCCACACCGCTCGCCGCCGTGAGCTCGAGGACGATCAGCTGCGGTTTGTCTCCCGCCTTCGTGGGTCCTGCTGCCGTCAACGCTGCCGCCACGACCAGGCTCGTCCAAAGCATGGCCGCGGATTCTTCCTCCGCCACCGCCCAGGGCACAGGACGAAATGATGCGGTGGATGTGCGCGGACCGGGTTTGCCCAGAGGGACAGGTTGGGTTCAGGGGCCCCTTCGCCCCGGCTTCGTCGGTCTCCTACAGCTGGGCTCCCACCTCGACGGCGGCCCACGCCCCGCTCGCGCCATCGGGGAGCTCGCCGGTCCCCTTCCCCCCGAGCGAAGTCGAGGGGCGCCCCTTCTCGCCCGTCGCGCAGGCGGCCCCGTTCCCCCCGAGCGAAGTCGAGGGCGCCCGTTTTCTGCCCTACGCCCGTCGCCGGCCACGCCTCTGGCTGCCTCGTTTCGGGCCGCCGCCCCCTTCGCATGCTCGCGCTCGCGCCGCACCTCCTCGCTGCCAGGCGCGATCGATTGTGCTTGACAAGATTCCGGGCGAGCTCTGGCAGCGGTCGCTGCCTGCTCGCGATTCTCCCTCTGGAACGCGCGTAAACCGCTGCCCTCGCGCGACGCGTTCATCTTTCGCACGCGCCTCGTTTCGCGTCGTCCGCGCAGCACCACGCCCCCTTCCCGGCCGCGCGAAATCGCCGTGGTAACGGTGAGGGATGAACGATCAACTCTCTGTCCTGACCAATGGCGATCTCCTTCACTCCACTCAGCGCCTCATCCGCAGCAGCAACGAGCTCGAGGTCGACCTCATCCTTCACCTCGGTGAGATTGACGTCCGCGGGCTCTTCCGCGACCGCGCCTTCAGCTCGATGTTCACGTTCTGTACCGGCGAGCTCGGCTTCTCGGAGGACGTGGCCTGCCGCCGCATCGAGCTCGCCCGTCTCCTCCGCCGCTTTCCTTCGCTCGTTCCCGTCCTCCGCGAGAGCCGCATTCACGCCTCCGGCCTGAACGTCCTCGCCCCGCGCCTGACCAAGGAGAACCTCGCCACGCTCGTCGCCGAGTGCTCCGGCAAGACGAAGGAGGAGATCAAGGGCGTCCTGGCCGTGCACTTCCCCGAGCCCGACGTCGCCGACTCCATCCGGAAGCTGCCGTCCAAGTCCGCTCGCCCCGCGCCGCCACCCCCCGCGCCCTCGCTCTTCTCGCCAGCAGCACCCTCGGCACCTCACTCGCCCAATGCTGCCCCCGTCGTCGCCGTGCCGGTGCCACCACCTGCTCCCGAGCGCCGCGCCAAGGTCGAGCCCCTCTCGCCCGACGCGTTCCTCGTCCAATTCACCGCCAACGGCCGCTTGCGCGACCTGCTCGCCCAGGCCAAGGAGCTCTTCCGCCACGAGGTCCCCAACGGAAACCTCGCCACCCTCGTCGAGAAGGCCTTCGAGCTCCTCGTCGCCGAGAAGATGAAGTCGCGCTTCGGCGTCGGCGCCAAGCCGCGCACCCCCCCGAAGCCCGCCGTCATGCAGAAGCGCCCCTCACGCCACGTCCCCATGGCCAAGCGGCGCGCGCTGGTCCACGGCAAGCAGCTCCAGTGCGAGTTCGTCAGCGACGACGGCCGCCGCTGCCAGGAGCGAGGCTTCCTCGAGATCGACCACGTCGACGGCTTCGCTCGAACCCATGAGCACGGTGAGCTTCGAATCCTCTGCCGCGCCCACAACCAGCTCCTCGCCGAGCGCATGTACGGCCGCGACTTCATGCTCCGCGCTCGCTCAGGTCACGAATGCGAGGCCGCGGCGCCGGAAGTTATCCGCGCCAGCGCGGATAACTCGGCCCGGCAACTGCAAGGGAGTGGGGCGGAAGAGGAAGCTATCCGCACCAGCGCGGATAACTCGCACCCTGCTCGGCCCTCTATCCGCGCCAGCGCGGATAACTCACACCCCGCTCGGCCCTCTATCCGCGCCAGCGCGGATAACTCGGATGAGTCGGATGAGCAGGGAGAGCTCTGGGCGCTCCTGATGGAGGAGCCCTCGTCCTCAGGATCACCTGACTGGTAGCGCCAGTTGCGAGCCAGGCGCTGCGCGGTCGCGCGGTCGCGAGCTCCCTCGGCGCTCATCGAGCCGGCCACCTCCACCGAGGCGGGTGCTCTCCGCCGCGGAGTGGAGCGGGGCACGGGGCACGCCACCCAGTTCACCCAGTCCCTACCTGCCTGCTGCGCTCGGGCCGCGTCAGGGGCGGGCTGAGTATCACGGACCGCGTAAGGTGCCCGGGCCTGGCGGTGTCTAACACCCCGACCATGCCCGCAAGCCCAGAGAGTCCGAGCGAAGTGCCCGCGGCGCCGGCCAAGCAGGCTCACGCCGCTGAGGCCGAGGCTTTCAACCGCATCGTCGCGGAGACCTCCGGCCGGCTGTTCCGCCTCGCGGCCCGCATCCTCGGCTCGCAAACTGACGCGGACGACGTCCTTCAGGAGAGCTACGTCCGCGCTTTTCACGCCTGGCGCAGCGGGCGGTTCGCGCAACGCGCAGGCGAGCTGACCTGGCTGTACGCGATCGTCACGCGCGTCGCGCTCAACGCCCTCCGCGCCCGCAAGCGCGGCGCGTCGCGGGAGCAGCGTTGGCGCGTCCCCACCTCGAGCCCGCTGGCGGCGATGGAGGCCCGCGCGGAGCTCGGCGAGCTCGCGCAGTGGCTGGACGCCCTCACAGAGGACCAGCGCGCCGTGCTGGTCCTCAAGGAGCTGGAGGGGCTGAGCACCAGCGAGGTGGCGGAGATCCTGGACTGCTCGGTGGGCGCGGTGGAGCAACGGCTGACGCGGGCGCGAGCCGCCCTGCGCGAGAGGTGCGACCGTGAGTGACTCGAGACTCGACCTGAAGCTGGGGCAGCTGCGCGCCGGGACAGAGGGGCTCGCGCCCCGCCCCGAATTGGTGGAGGCGATTCAGGGCCGCATCCGCGCCGAGGCGCTCGCGCCGACCCGCGCGCTCACGTCCCTGGACGGCGGCGGGTCCAGCCTGGGCACCCGCATTGGCCTCCTGGTGGGCTTGATTCTGACGCTCGGGCTGGGGCTGCTCCTCGGAAAGCTCCTCTGGCCGAGGCCTCCAATCGCGCTGAACGCGTACATGGGGGGTCTGAACGGACCGCTGGAAGCTCCCACGGCGCCGGACGTAGGGTCAGTACTCCCCATCATCGGGAGTGAGCCGAGCGAGCTGGTGAGGCACCCGGGTCCCGAGGCGGCTGCCGAGCCGTCCCCGACCGTCCCTCGAGGCGTGGACCAGCCCGTGCGCCCGGCCCTGCGGCCGGCTCGGCGCACGCGGCCAGCGCCGGTGAAGGCCGGCGGCCCGCAGGGCGCGACGCCGCTCGCGCCTCCGAGCTCGGCTCCGGTCCCCGCCCCCGCGCCCTCGCCGGGGGAGAGCGTGCCGCCCTACCTCTTGCGTCTGCCCGCGGAGCCGGAGAGCCCTCAGTCAAAGGTGGGGTTGCCCTACGAGCCCGCCTTTCCCTTCGACGCGCGCACCCTGGACGGCCAGCGGCGCTCGCTCCGGGAGCTGCGCGGGAAGGTGGTGGTGCTCAACCTCTGGTCGATCTACTGCGGCTACTGCTTCGACGAGATCCCCCAGCTCATCAACGTGATGGCCGATCACCGGAGCGAACCGGACATCGTCTTCCTCTCCTTCGCCGCCAACACCGAGGAGGAGCTGCGCGAGGCGCTGGCGCGCCAGCCCTTCCCGTACGAGGTGGTCGCGGATCCCACGGAGCAGATCATCGGCAACTTCGCGGGCGGGGGCTGGCCACGCCACGTGGTGATCGACCGTGAGGGGCGAATCCTGGAGGGTGCAGCGTTCTCCGACTCTCGAGGGGTTCGCGCCCTGCTCAACCGCGCCATCGCGCTCGCCTCGAATCCGCCGGAGCAGCTCCAGGAGCTCCGTCCTGTCTGGGGCGGCGGAGAGTGCGCCTTCAGCGGAGAGGTGCGCGCTCGGGAAGATGGCGCCGCGGTGCCGCGCGCCTGGGTCTCTCTTCGCCTCCGCCTCCCGCGACGCCCCGGAGGCGTCTACTGGGAGCCCACGCGCGCCACGCACGCGGACGCCGCCGGCCGCTTCAAGCTCGAAGGGCTCACCTGCGGCGAGTACGACGTGGACGTGGCGGCGCACCGAAGGGAGCGGCTGAGCGACCGTCTCTCGTTCAGCGGGCGCGAGGTGGCCTCGCGCAAGCTCCTGCTCGAGCAGCAGCAGGGGCCGGATCCGGCGGTGGCGGCGGACGCGCCGCGCCGCCCGCTCATCCCCGGGCAGGCGCGCCCGGAACCGTGACGTCCAGCGGGAAGGCGACTTCCCTCCCTCCTGGCCTTCTTGCGTCCGGGCGATCTTCGCGCCCTTGGACATGAGGGCGTTCCACTTCACGTGCCCGCGCAGGTGGGCCGGGCACGTTCGATTCACACATCGCGAGCGCTGAAAGCGCGTTGCTACGGTTCGAACGCCGTTCGGCAGTCGAACCCGTCGAACCTCCCGGGGAACCCCTTCATGTCGCTTCTGCGTGTGCCTCACCTCCTGGTGCTGGCCGTGGCGTGTCTGCTCGCCGCTGGCTGTGGTCCTTCCCAGAACCCGAACACCTGCGTCCCCAAGACGGAGACGTGTAACGGCGTCGATGACGACTGCGATGGCGTCGTCGACAACGGCTACGTCGCTGACACGTCCTGCTTCAAGAAGGGCGTCTGCGCCTCTGGCAACGTCGCCTCCAGCTGCTTCCAGGGCGAGGAGATCGCCTGTCGCACCGGCACCCCCACCGCTTCCACGGACGCGACCTGCAACGGCGTGGACGAGGACTGCGACGGCACCGCGGACGAGGACTACGCGCCCATCACCTCCTGCTTCTCCCAGGGCGCCTGCGCCGGCGGCAACGTGGCCTCCTCGTGCTCCAACGGCGTGGAGACCGCCTGCGCCACCGGCACGCCCGGCGCGAGCGACGCGACCTGCAATGGCGTGGACGAGGACTGCGATGGCACCGCGGACGAGGACTACGCGCCCATCACCTCCTGCTTCAAGCCCGGCGTCTGCGCGGCCGGCAACGCGGCCTCCTCTTGCACCGCCGGCGTGGAGACCGCCTGCAAGACCGGCGCGCCCACCGCCGCCGATGACGCCACCTGCAACGGCGTGGACGAGGACTGCAGCGGCGCCGCGGACGAGGACTACGTGGTGGTGACTTCCTGCTTCAAGCCCGGCACCTGCGCGGCCGGCAACGTGGCCTCCTCCTGCACCGCCGGCGTGGAGACGGCCTGCGCCACCGGCACCGCGGCGGCCAACGACGCGAACTGCAACGGCGTGGACGAGGACTGCAGCGGCCAAGCGGACGAGGACTACGTGGCGATCAACAGCTGCTTCAAGCCCGGCGTCTGCGCGGCGGGGAATGCGGCCTCCACCTGCGTCAACGGGACGGAGACGGCCTGCAAGGCCGGCGCGCCCACCTCGGCCAACGACGCGAACTGCAACGGCGTGGACGAGGACTGCAGCGGCCAGGCGGACGAGGACTACGTGGCGATCAACTCCTGCTTCAAGCCGGGCGTCTGTTCGGCGGGGAACGCGGCCTCCACCTGCATCAACGGCACGGAGACGGCCTGCAAGACCGGCAACCCCACTGCGGCGTCCGACACCACCTGCAACGGGGTGGACGAGGACTGCAGCGGCGCTGCGGACGAGGACTACGTCGCCATCACCTCCTGCTACAAGCCGGGCGTCTGCGCGGCCGGAAACGCGGCCTCCACTTGCGTCAACGGGACGGAGACGGCCTGCAAGACCGGCAATCCCACGTTGGCCTCCGACACGACCTGCAATGGCGTGGACGAGGACTGCAGCGGCCAGGCGGATGAGGACTACCAGGCCATCAACTCCTGCTTCAAACCCGGCGTCTGCGCGGCCGGCAACGCGGCTTCCACCTGCGTCAACGCCGTGGAGACGGCCTGCAAGACGGGCGTCCCCACGATGGCCTCGGACACCACCTGCAACAACGTGGACGAGGACTGCAGCGGCCAGGCGGACGAGGACTACGTGGCCATCACCTCCTGCTTCAAGCCGGGCGTCTGCGCGGCCGGCAACAGCGCCTCGAGGTGCACCGGCGGCGTGGAGACGGCCTGCAGCACCGGCAGCCCCGACTCCCCCACCGACCTCTGCTACGGCAAGGACAACAACTGCGACGGCGTCACCCAGATGGGCTGCGCCGCGCTCACCAAGTCCACCGTCAGCGGCGCCGGCGTGGTTGACGGAGACGTGGGCGGCGCGAAGGCGATCACCATCCAGTCCCGCGACATGAGCGGCGCGGCGATCACCGTGGGCGGCGCCAACTTCACTGCCACCGCGCAGCCGCCCGGCGGCGGCCCCGCCGTCTCGATCCCCGTCCTGGACAACAACAACGGCACCTACTCGACCCAGCACACCCCGGCCACCAACGGGATCGTGGTGGTGCAGGTGAACTCGAACGCGGTGGGGATCGACAACACGCCCTCGCTGCCCCTCTACTGGACGCAGCTGACGAGCAACTCCACCCAGACCTGCCAGGGTTGCTACAAGGACCTCTTCGCCGGCCGCTACATCTACTGCAACGGCTTCTACGCCGGGGCGACCAAGAGCGGCTGCAACTGGGACGGCAGCAACTGCACCTTCGCCCCGCAGCAGAACGTGAACCTCGCCACCTGCAAGGCCCTCTGCAAGGCGGAGGTGGGGTGCCACTACGTGACCCACTACTTCGGCACCATCTGCAACCTGCACATGATGACCAGCTGCACGATGACGAGCACCAGCTCCGCGGGCAGCATCTTCGCCGGTCCCTGACCTCTCGCCGTGGCCAGGCCCCGGGCGCGCGCTCGGGGCCTGGCTACCGGCCCAGCAGCGCGTCGCACACGGCGTCGGTGATCCGGTGGCCGGTCTTCCGCTCCACATCGAGCCAGGCGGGTGAGGCGTTGGCCTCCAGCACCACGTAGCGCTCCGGCGCCACCTGCTTCAAGTCCACGCCCGAGAGCACCTGGCCGCAAACCTCCGCCGCCTTCACGCAGAGCGCCTGCGCCGCGGGCGGCAGCGCGTGCGGCACGTAGCGCTGCTCCCCGGCGCGGTAGCCGGCGTCGTCCCGGTAGTCCACCAGCGCTGACGTTGGCACCTCCACCGCGCTCACCACCCGGCCGGCCACCACCGTCACCCGCACGTCCGGCCCCTCCAGTCGCTCCTGGTAGATCTCCGCCGCCGGCCCCACCGCTTGGCCCGCTTCGAAGAGCCGCGCCGGGGCCCCGCCGCCCACCGGCTTGCGGACGAGCTGCCCGCACGCGCGCCGGAAGGCCTCCACCTCCGCCGCGTCGTTGCTCACCCGCGTGCGCGGCACTGGCACGCCCGCGCGCGCCAGCTGCGCCAGCTGCAGCGGCTTCAGGTCGAACGGCGAGAGCGGGTTCACCAGCCGCTTGCCGCGCGCGGCGAGATCTCTCAGCGCGCTCTGCGCCAGGTGCGCCCGCTCGCGGGAGAGGAGCGCCCGCGCGAACCAGCTGGCTGCGGTGGCCTGCTCCTGCTCCGGCGCGAGCAGCGCGGTCTCCGCCGGCAGCTTGCGGACGAAGTAGGCGTCGCAGTCGTCGAAGCGCGCGCCCTCCAGGCGCCAGGCCTCGCCGTCCCAGGAGAGCGCCGTCCCCGAGTGGATCCGCGACAGGTCCAGCACCCGCACCTGCGCCCCGAGCGCCCGCAGCCGCGCCGCGAGATGAAGGGAGACAGGGTCATCCGCGCGTGCGAAGAGGCCGACGCGCGGCGCGCCGCTCACGCCAGCCGCTCGGTGGGGTCAACGCCGGCCCCGCCCGCATGCAGCCCGGACGCGAGCTCAACGTGCGCCTTGGTCTTGAGCGCCGCCAGGCTGTGCTCCTGCGGCGGGGCGGCGAACCGCGCGGCGAGCGCGTCCAGCCGGACGTGGGCTTCGGTGAGGCGCGCGCGGCTCACCCGGCCGCTCTCCACCGCCTTCACCACCGCTTCAATCGCTTTGCGCTGCACCTGCCAGTGGTGGCAGACGAGGAAGAGGTCCACGCCGGCGAGCACGCCCAGCACCGCGGCCTCCTCCACCGAATAGTTGTCGGCGATCGCCTTCATCTCCAGGTCATCGCTCACCAGCACGCCCTGGAAGCCCAGCTCCTGCCGCAGCACCCCCTGCAGCACCTTGGCGCTCATGGTGGCCGGCAGGCTCGGCTCGATCGCCTCGAACACCACGTGCGCGGTCATCAGCGAGGCGAGCTTCTCCTTCGCGTACGCGGCGAACGGCACCAGCTCCACCTTGCGCAGCCGCTCCAGGTCATGCGGCAGGCGGGGCAGGGTCAGGTGCGAGTCCTGGGTGGTGTCTCCGTGCCCCGGGAAGTGCTTCCCGCACGAGGCCACGCCGCCGGCCTCCAGCCCCTTGGCCAGGGCCACCCCGAGCCGCGCCACCTCTTCTGGCTGGGCGTGCAGCGAGCGGTCTCCGATCACCGGGTTCTTGGGGTTGGTGTCCACGTCCAGCACGGGCGCGAAGTCCCAGTCGAACCCCACCGCCCGCAGCTCGTACGCGAGCAGCCGCCCCACGCGCTCCGCCAGCGGCGCGTCCCCCCGCCGGCCGATGTCCCGCATCGGCGGGAGCGCGGTGAAGGGCTCGCCGCGCAGCCGGGCCACCCGGCCGCCCTCCTGGTCCACGGAGAGGACGAAGGGGCGGTTGGCGCGGACCTTGAGGTCGCGGCACAGCTTGGCCGTCTCCTCCAGCGTCCCCACGTTCCGCTTGAAGAGGATGGCGCCGTAGATTCCGTCGTCGATGAGGCGGGTCAGCTCCGCGTCCGGCGTGGTGCCCGGGAAGCCGACCATGAACAGCCGCGCGCAGTCGCGGTAGAGGGCCGAGGTCATCGGCGCGCACTCTGACACGTTTTGCGCCGGCGTTAGCGGCCGCCGTCTGCCCGGCCCGCGTCCGGCGCCGTCCCGGTCCCCGCGTCCCAGGACGTGACTGCCCGCCCGCCGTCCCAGCTGGTGGCAAAGGTGGCCAGCACCTGGCTCTCCAGGAGCACGGCCCCGCTCTCGCTCGCGTCCAGCACCCGCACGCGCAGGAACGCCGGCTTCCCAACCGAGGTGGCCTCGGTCAGGTAGTTGCCGAGCAGGTCATACCGGTCCCCGGACTTGAACGGCATGTTCTCCCAGAGCCGCCGGTACAGCTCCACGTTCTTGGCGTCGTAGATGGTGACTTCCACCGTGGCCTGCACCGCCTGCCGCCCGGCGTTGGCCACGTCCACGTTGAAGTAGATGCGCTCGCCCGGCCTGGGCACGGTGGGGTTGAGGGAGACCGCCGCGCTGAACTTGATCTCCGGCTGCTCGAGCTCCGGGCCCGGCGCCTCAGCGCCGCACGCGAACCCCCAGCAGGCCAGGGCGAGAACAGCCGTGCACATCCCCCATCGCATGGGCGGGGGCTACTGCGAACCGCATGCCTCTTTACAGGCGACCCCGGATCGAAGTGATTTGGGTGAGTTGGCGGGATGACCTGTCCGGTACGCAGGTTGGCGCTGGTGTAAGTGCGCACCGTGGAAAACTTCAAGTTCGCAGCAGCACGCCCTCCAGGAAGAAGGCCACGGCGGCAATGCAGATGAGCCACGTCCACAGCGGGAGGCTGGGCGCCGCGCCACCGGCGTCCGCGGTCTTCACCGTCTCTTCGCCGAAGTAGGCGGAGAGCTCGTCCTCGCGCAGGCGGGTGAGGTCGCTCTCGCCGGCGTCGAGCACGGAGACCAGGGCGAGCGTGGGCAGCGCGTTCCCGGACCCATCCAGCACCGCGTGGACGCCGGGGCGCGCCAGGGGCCCCACCTGGTACGTCCCGTCCGGCTGCGCACGCAACGGGACGCTCTCGCCGGTGGGGGAGCGGACCTCGGCGATCTTCACGCTCGCCTCCGGGCGCAGCGTCACCACGTCCCCCACCTTCCCGCGCAGCTCCTCGCGCTCCTCGAGCGAGCCGGTGAGGTACGCGGAGAAGCGCTGCATCAGCGGCAGGAAGCTGGTGCGGATGGAGAAGTCGCTCCAGTCGCGGTCCGCGGTGGAGGTGAACAGCAGCACCCGGCCGTTCCCGCGGCGCGCGGCCGCCAGCGCCGGAGCGCCGTCTTCGAAGGTCGCGAGCACCTGCGAGCTGCCGTGCCCCACCTGCTCGGCCTCCAGCAGCATGTAGCGGAAGAAGCGCGAGCTCATCAGCCCTTCACGCGCGCGGCCGGTGAACGGCGCCAGCACGGGGTGGTCGGTGCTCACCTGGGCGAGGTGGGCGGCCTTGCTGTCCACGTCTTCGTCCTCCGGCCCCACCGCGGTCTTCACCAGGCGCAGCGGGCGCGGGAGGACCTCGCCGAAGCGCTGGTTGTACGCATCCGGCTCGACGTTGTCCCCCACCGAGATGAACAGGCCGCCGCCCTTCTTCACGAAGTCCACCAGCCGCGCGGCCACGTCCGCCGGCGGCGCCGCGGCATTGAGCAGCAGCACCAGGTCGTACCCGGCGAGGTCCTCGCGGTAGGCGGCCTCCGGGTCCCGGGTGGACTGGCGCACCGGCGAGCCGGGGGCCGAGAGCGCGGCGTCCACGAAGAAGGCCTCGTCCCGGTAGCGGGTGGCGTGCGGCGAGCCGTTCACCACCAGCGCGCGCAGCTCGCGCGGCACCGAGAGCACGAAGGGGCGCCGGTCATCCTCGGTGAGCGCGTCCGCGGAGATGGCGAGCTCGCCCTGCACCACGCCGCCCGCGGGGAAGGTGTGCGTGAGCGTCTTCTGCGCGCTGCCGCCCGCGGGGATCTCCAGGAAGCCCTTGGAGACGATCTGATCTCCAATCTTCAGCGAGGCCTCCAGGTCCTTCACGGACTCGGACGAGAAGTTGTGGACGGTGAAGGTGAACTGGAACGCGCGCGGCCCCACCTGGAGCGCCGGTTCGATCTTCAGGTCCATCAGCGCGCGGTTGGGCAGCGCGGCGAGCTTGCGGGCGGCGTCCCGGAGCGTGACCTCGGGCCGGATGGGCTCGCCGTTGGGCCCCTTCACCGTGGGGGGCGGCGTCTCCAGCCGGAAGGCGGCGGCGGTGAAGTCCGAGACCAGCACCAGCCGCTTGCCGGGCAGCGGGCTCTCCTCCAGCGCGCGGGCCGCCAGCTCCATGCAGCGGCTCATCTCCGCCGCGCCGTAGCCGGCGTTCGCGTCGTCTATCTGGCTGCGCAGCCGGCCGCGGTCGAAGGTGGGGGCGGCGGGCGGCACCGCGCCCGGGCCGCAGAGCATCACCGTGGCCGGCTCCTCGGGGAGCAGGTCCTTGAGGGCGTCCCGCGCCTCGTCCCGCGCGCGCTCGAAGAGGGACTCGCCGTCCGACCAGCGCATGGAGAGCGAGGTGTCCAGGACGATGGCGGTGGCCGCGGGGCCGTGGGTGGCGTGCGCCGAGGCCTCGCGGCGCCACTCCGGCCGGGCCAGGGCCAGCGGCAGGGCCAAGAAGATGAGCGTGCGCAGGATGTAGAGGATGAGCCGCTTGAGCTTGAGGCGTGAGGCGGTGCGCTTCTGGCTGCGCAGCACGAAGGAGATGGCGCCGAAGGGCTGCGGGCGCGGGCGGCGGCGATCGAAGAGGTGGACCAGCAGGGGGATCAGCGCCGCCAGCGCGCCGGCGAGCATCCACGGGTGGGCGAAGGTCACCGCCGCCTCCCCTGTCGCCGGGCGAGGAAGCGCAGCACCACCTGGTCCAGCACCTCGTCCGTGCGCACCAGCTCGTAGTCCACGTCCGCCTCGGCGCAGGTGCGGCGGGTCTGCTCGAGGAAGCCTTTGAACTCCTCCAGGTAGCTCTGCTTGATCTCCCGCGGGTTCACTTCGATCTGCCGCTCGTCCTCCATGGAGAGGAAGAGGGTGGGGTCATCGAACGGGAAGCTGAGCTCGGCGGGATCCACCAGGTGGAACACCGCCACGTCGTTCTTGCGCGCGCGCAGCTGGAGGATCCGCTTGAGCGCCTCGGGCCGGTCGTCGAAGAGATCCGAGAAGACCATGATCAACGAGCGGCGCGTCACCCGCTCGGCGAGGTGATCCGCGGCGGAGAAGAGGTCCGTGGTGCCCTTGGGCGCGAGCGCGTCCAGCGACTCGAGCAGCGTGTTGAGGTGACCGGCGGCGGAGCGGGGCGGGACGTCCTGGGCGCCCTCGCCGGTGACGACCGAGAGGCCGGCCGCGTCCTGCTGCCGAACGAGCAGGTAACCGAAGGCGCCCGCGAGCGTGGCCGCCACCTGCAGCTTGGAGAGCGCGCCGCTGGTGTAGCCCATGGAGGCCGAGCCATCGATCACCATGACCGCCCGGAGGTTGGTCTCGTGCTCGAAGCGCTTGACGTAGTACTTGTCGAACTTGCCGAACGCCTTCCAGTCCAGGTGGCGGATCTCGTCGCCCGGCGCGTACTCCTTGTGCTCGGCGAACTCCACGCTCTGACCCTGGTGCGGGCTCTTGTGCAGGCCGGAGAGCACGCCCTCCACCACGGCCCTGGCGCGCAGCTTCACCCCCGCGAGCCGGGCCAGCGTCTGCGCGTTGAGGAGCTCCACGAGTCGCCTTGGCCTCTTAGGACTTCACGATCGCCAAGAGCTGGTCGATCAAGCGGACCGAGGTCATGCCTTCGGACTCGGCGTGGAAGTTGGGGAGCACGCGGTGGCGCAGCACCGGCGCGGCGAGCGCCTTCACGTCCTCCAGGCTGGCGGCGAAGCGCCCCTGCAGGATGGCGCGCGCCTTGGCGGCGATCACCAGGTACTGGCTGGCGCGCGGCCCTGCCCCCCACGACACGTTGTTCTGGATGAAGTCCGGGACGCCCGGCTCCTTGGGGCGCGTGTGGCGCACCAGCTCCACCGCGTAACGGACCACGTGATCCGGCACCGGCACGCGGCGGACGAGATCTTGGAGCGCGAGGATCTTCTCCGGGGAGAGGATCTTGGAGAGCGGCGGCTGCCGCCCGCCGGTGGTGGACTTGACGATCTGCACCTCCTCTTCGAGCGAGGGGTAGCCCACGTCCACCAGGAACATGAAGCGGTCGAGCTGGGCCTCGGGGAGCGGGTAGGTGCCCTCCTGCTCGATCGGGTTCTGGGTGGCGAAGACGAGGAAGGGGAGATCCAGCGGGTAGGTCTGCCCGCCCGCGGTGATCCGGTACTCCTGCATCGCCTGGAGCAGCGCCGCCTGCGTCTTGGGCGGCGTCCGGTTCACCTCGTCCGCCAAGATGATGTTGGCGAACAGCGGCCCCTTCATGAAGCGGAACTCGCGGCGGCCGGTGCTGCGGTCCTCCTCGAGGATGTCCGTGCCGGTGATGTCGGACGGCATCAGGTCCGGGGTGAACTGGATCCGGTTGAAGGTGAGGTTGAGGACGTCCGCGAGCGTGGAGATGAGCAGCGTCTTCGCCAGGCCGGGTACGCCCACGAAGAGGCAGTGGCCGCGAGAGAAGAGAGAGATGAGCAGGTGCTCGACCACCCGGCTCTGTCCCACCACGCGCTTCTCTATCTGCTCGACGATCTGCTTCCGGGCGTTTGAGAGCTCCTCCACCGCTCGCAGGTCTTCGCTGGAGGCGGTCTCTTGGAGGGCTGCCGTCGCTGCGCTGTCCATTCGGATGGTCTCTTGAGGCAAGGTGGGGCGGGTGCCGGTAGCAGACCACCTTCGAACCGGTCCAGACGAGCAAAATTCCGTTGGTGGCCGCCAGGTGTGTGCAACGGGCGACCAGGCGAAAACCGCGGCCGAGGTCTACGATGACCGCCGTCGTCTCGCGGGACCTGGGGGCGGAGCGCGCGCCCCAGAGGAGAGAAGCGATGGCCCCCATGTTGCTCGGTAAGGAGCGCGTGAGCGCGAGTGGCCCGATCCTGGTCTGCGACGACGAGCCGCTGCTCGCCAGCTCGCTCGCGCGGCAGCTGCGGCGCTTCGGGGTGGACGTGATCTCCGACTCCAACTCGGACGTGGTGCCCGTGGCCGCGCGCGAGCACCCCTGCCTGGTGCTGATGGACGTGGTCCAGCCGCGGGACGGCCTGGACATGCTGCGCGAGCTGCGCGCGCACGAGCTCACCCGGGACATCCCGGTGCTCGTCATGTCCGCGGTGGACAGCGCGCAGGTCCGCCAGCAGTGCTTCGAGGCGGGCGCGCTCGGCTTCGTGGCCAAGCCCTTCCTCCAGGACTTCGCGGAGTCGCTCGCGCGGCTGGCGCAGCTGCTCAGCACCCCTGAAGGGCGCGCCACCGTGGAGGGCATGCACGCCTTCACCAAGCGCGCGGACGCCTGAAGCGCCGGCGAGCGCCCGTCAGCTCCGGTAGTCCGCGTTCTCGCTGATGTACTCGTGGCTGCGATCTGCGCCGAGCACGGTGCTGCTCGCGGCGCCCATGCCCAGGTCCACCTCGATCTCCACCGCGCGCTCGTGCGGCGGGAAGCGCACCGGCGGCCGGAAGGTGAGCCCATCCGCCGGCGGCACGGAGGCATAAAGCTCCGCGGCCTTGAGGTGCGCCACCAGCGCGGCCTCCTTCTTCGGATCCAGCCGGAAGCTGCCGCGCTCGAAGAGCAGCTCTCCGCCCATCTTGAAGGTGCAGCGCGCAGGGTCCACGGCCACGTCCAGCGCGCCGAGGTACTTCCCGGTGGCGCAGATCAACCGCCCCACGTTGGGGTCGTTCCCGTTCACCGCGCACTGAAACAACGGCGAGTTGACGATCGACTTGCCCACCCCGCGCGCGAGCGCCTCGTCCGGGGCGCCGGTCACCTTCACGCGGATCACGTGGTGGACCCCTTCCCCGTTGCGCACCACGTCCTCGGCGAGCTCGGCGCAGACGCGGGTGAGCCCGGCCTCGAAGGACGCGAGCTCCTTCGCGCGGACCTTCCGGGAAGAGAGGACCGCCACCGTGTCCGAGGTGCTGGTGTCGCTGTCCACGCTCATGCGGCCGAAGGTCGCGTCGCACGCGGGCTTGAGCAGCGCGCGCAGCCGCTCCCGCGGCACGTCCACGTCCGTGAGCAGGAAGACGAGCATGGTGGCCAGGTTCGGCTCGATCATCCCCGCGCCCTTGGCGAAGCCGACGATCGAGCCGCCGCCCGGCAGGTCCACCCGCCGCACCTTCGGGTAGAGGTCGGTGGTGCAGATCCCCTCGGCCGCGGGGAGCGCGGACTCCTCCGAGAGCGCCGCCACCGCCGCGGGCAGCGCCTGCTGCATCTGCTCCACCGGCAGCCGCCAGCCGATGACGCCGGTGGAGCAGGGGAGGATCTGCCCTGCGCTCAGGCCGAGCAGCTTCCCCGCGGTCTCGCACAGCGCCTCGGAGGCGCGCTCGCCGTCCTCCGTGCAGACGTTGCTCACCTTGGTGTTCACCAGCACCGCGCCCAGCGTGGGCTCGGCCAGGCGGCGCCGGCCGACGAGCACGGGCGCGCCGGGGAACGCGTTCTTGGTGAAGAGCGCTCCGAACGCGGGCGTAGGCGCGTCCAGGGAGATGAGGGTCAGGGTCATCTTCGAAGGCTTGGGCACCTCACGCGGGAGGAACTCCAGCCGCGTGGTGCCGACGGAGAAGCCCGCGGGCAGCGCGGACTGCGCGCGCAGGTGGGCGCGGTGCTCGTCGGCGGAAGCGAACGTGGTGGCGATGGCGGCGCTCCTTCAAGACGGGAGAAGGCCGGCGAATCTGGAGAATGCGCCCGCTCCCGTCAACGGCCTGTCCTGGCCTTTTACGGTGCCCCTCGGCCCCGCGTAGGTGCGGCCCAAGCGCTCAGGCTTGCAGGGGAATCTGCCGCCTCCCCAAGCCGAAAATCCCCTGACGCGGCGGCCGACAATCCTGTCGTTCCTCCATGACCTCCGCCTCCTCCGCCGCCCACCTCGTCGAGCACGCCGCGCGCGGCCGCGCTCCGCGCCGCGCGTCCGAGCTCTCGGTGGCGGAGGTGGTGGCGCGGGTCCGGGCGAACACCGAGCGGGTGGCGCGGCAGGGCGCGTGGTCCGCGGAGATCAACCGCGAGACGCTCGTGCAGCGGATCCCCGTGGAGCCCCAGGACGCGGCGCAGCTCACCGCCAAGCAGCGCCGAGCGCTGCGCAGCGCTCCTGGCTTCGATGCCGGCGTGGCCTGCGCCCTGGACCTCATCCCGCGCAACCGGCAGGGCCTGGCCTCCAAGCTCCACGCCTCCTACTCGCCCGAGGCGATCCAGCAGCTGCGCCGGGAGTCGCAGCGCCTCACCGCGGACGGGGAGATGACCTGGTGGCTGGCGGCGAGCTCGCTCTGCAAGGCGCGGGTGACGCCCGAGGGCTTCTTCGAGCAGCTCGCGGCCTTCGAGCAGCTGGCGGCCAATCCCTCCCTGCGGCTCGCCGCGGCGCGGGAGCAGCTGGCGCGGATCCTCGAAGAGTTCACCGTGGAGGACGGGCTGGCGGTGGGGAACATGCAGGGCGCGTACATCGCCGGCTACGACGTGGCGGCCGCGCGCTCCGGGCCGAAGATCTTCCTCGGCACCTGGCGCGAGGAGGGGCTCGGCCTGGACGACTTCGACTGGGTGGCCCCACCCAACCCGGCCGGCCGGACGGTGGATGAGATCAAGGGCCTCTCCGGCCCGGTGAACGGCTCCAGCCAGTTCGTGAAGGTGGCGGACGACGCAGAGCTGTTCCGGGCGCTGGAGATCGTCCGGCTCCACCTGGATGCGCCCTGAAACTCCAGGCCGCGGCCTCCACCCCCGTTCTCCCCGAGCGTAGTGAGGCCGCCGCCCGTTGGGCGGATCAATCAGGGATGAAACTTCCCCCGTTCGTGAACGGGGGAGGTTCGCCCTGATTGATTTGCCCAGTCGGCGGGAGGTCTAGAGTGCCTTACCTTCCACCCGCGCCTCGCCGGTCTGGCGGTTGACGCGCGCCCAGAAGGCGTGGCCGCCGCCCACATCCACGTTCACCTCGAAGATCCACCAGCGCGCGGGGTCCGTGCCGAACCCATCGCTCCGGCCGGCCTTGAGCAGCGCCAGGCTCCCGGCCTCCAGCCGCTTGGCGAGCGCCGTCTCCACGTCCCGGGCGCCCGTGCGCGCCAGCAGCGTGCGGGGCGCGCCGGGCGAGACGTCCTTCATCACCGCGCGCGTCGCCAGCGCCAGCGCGTCCTCGTAGAAGACCGGCGTGTCCCCGTAGGTCTTGCGGTGCGTCTCCACGCGGGCCAGCGGCGTCTCGTCCTTCACCTTGGGCAGCGGCCGCTCGAACTGGTCGTCCGCGCTGGCGCCCGGACGTGGGGTCTCCCCGCTGGAGAAGCCGTCCATCGCGCTGTGGGCGAACTCGCGCACGCCGATGGCGCGCTTGCCCGTCTGCGGCGCGCTCCACGTGAAGGGCGCGCCGTCCTCCGGCGCCAGCCCGGAGACCACCGCGTGGCCCGCGCCGTCAAACACCGCGAGCTCGAAGGCGCCACGCTGATCGTCGTAGGTGTACGCGCCATAGAAGGGAGCGCCGCCCACCTCCACCCGGTAGGCCGCGCCCGTGCAGCGGCCCGCAGCCGCCAGCGCCTGCTTCGCCATCACCGGCAGCTCGGTCCCCTTCACCCGGAACGGCTCGGCGCCCTGCGCGAAGACGCGCGTGAAGGCGTCCTGGACGGAGAGCGTGGTCGGGGGGGCCACGCCGGCGACCGTGCTCGGGGGAAGCAGCGGAACGCGCGGGGGAGTCAGGCGCGACATCTTGGAATTACCTCTAACCGAACCGGCGACGGACAGGGTGCTCTTGATTCTCGGGGCCCGGGAGGAGCGGTTTCGTGGCAACCTCCTTGACGTCCGAACGCAATTAGGAACGCCGTCCTTTCGCCGCTGGAGGCCGACATGGGCTCGCTGAAGCTCTCCGCGTCCACCGTGCAGCTCTTGATGGAGATGGCCTTCGCCCTCTTCTTCGCCTTCCTCTTCCTCCAGTCCGGGCTGGACAAGCTGATGGACCGGAAGGGCAACCGCACCTACATCGACGGATACTTCGCCAAGACGCCCCTGCGCGCGGTGAGCGCCCAGCTCTTCATCGCGCTCACGGTGCTCGAGGTGGCGGCGGGCGTGGTGAGCGGCCTGGGCTTCCTGCAGATCCTCTTCGCCCAGCAGAGCGTGCTCGCGCTGTGGGGCGCGCTGCTCTCGCTCGCGGCGTTCCTGGGGCTCTTCCTGGGACAGCGGCTGGCGAAGGACTACGCCGCCGCCGCGGCCATGGTCCCGTATTTCCTGGCCGGAATCCTCGGGGTGTACGTCCTGCGGTGACGCGCGCGGGGCGGTTTGTAACCGCCCGCGCCCCCGTGTCACAACGAGCCGTGGCGCTCCTTCCCGCGGCCTTCATCCACCCGGGTGACCTGACGACCGAGCAGCCAGCGAGCGACGAGGGCTCGCTGGTGGCCCGCGCGCGCCGGCAGGACGCGGACGCCTTCCGCGCCATCTTCGACCTCCACGCCCCGTCCATCTTCCGCTTCCTGGTGGACCTGCTCGGGGACGGGGGCGATGCCGACGAGGGGACCCAGGAGACCTTCGTCCGCGCCTATGACCGGCTCCACTCCCTGCGCGACAGCGAGCGGCTCCTGCCGTGGCTTCTGGGGATCGCCCGCAACGTTTCGCTCGAGCACCGCCGCTCCCGCCGCCGGCTGGTGGCGCTCGCCTCCAACGAGGCGGACGAGGCCGAGCTCGCCGAGCTCCCGGTGGATGCCTTCACGCCCGAGTCGCTCCTGCTCTCCCGCGAGGAGCTGGCGCGGGTGGGCGCCGCGCTCGGCCAGCTTTCGGAGGGGCGCCGCGCGGCGCTCCTGCTGAGGTTCGATCACGGGCTGCCCTACGAGGAGATCGCCGGCGTGCTCGGCTGGTCCCTCTCCAAGGCGAAGGTGGAGGTCCACCGGGCGCGGATCCAGCTGCGGGGCGCGCTGGTGGATGGAGGCGCCAACCCATGAGCACCTGCTCCTTCGAGGCCGTGGACGCGCTCGCCTTCGGCGAGCTGCCCCCGCCGCGCGCGGCGGAGGTCAGTGAGCACGTGGCGGCCTGCCGCATGTGCGAGCTGCAGCTGCGGCGCCTCAAGGCGGACCGCGCGCTGCTCTCCGGCCGCGCCCGCGCCGTGGCCCCCGCCTTCGATCTCTCCGCCGCGCGCCGCGCCGTCACCGCGCGCCTCGCGCAGCGGGAGCAGCGCGCGCTCGCCCGCCGCCGGACGTTCCTCGCGGGAGCGCTCTCCGCCGCGGCGCTCCTGCTGGTCACCTGGCTCTCGCCCGCCCTGCGCACTCCCGCGCACCTGTCCGCCTCAGGCGTACACGCGGACCTGTTCATGTCCCTGATGGACCCCTCGCTCGCCTGCCGGTCTCCCGTGCGCTGGGACGACCGCGCGATCTTCAGCGTGGAGTCCCGCTACGGCGCCTGCCTGCTCGCCACGCCCCGGGCCGCTCCGGACGAGGCCGCGCTCTGTCTGTGAAGTCCCCGCTATAGTCCGCGCCATGCCGGCTGAGCGCGCTCCGAGCGGCGCTGCCTACTTCCAGCTCTGCAAGCGCCCCATCGCCCTCCTCGCGGCGGACGGCCGCGCACTGACCGTGAATCCGGCGTGGCAAGCCGCCTTCGGAGACGGACCGGCGTGGCTGGCCGCGGACGAGCAGGCGGCGCTGGTGGGCGCGCTGGGCGAGGCGAATCAGCGCGGTGCGGCCACGCTGCGGACCCGCCGCGCCCGGGACGGCGCCGCCGTGGAGTGCGAGCTGACCGCCTCCGCGGAGGGCTGCTACTGCGAGGCGCGGCCGGTGGAGCCGGAGTCCGGGGCGCGGATGATCCGGGCGCTCTCGCGGGCGGCCCCGTTCGGGATCTGCCTGTTCAACGCCGACGGCGCGCTGGCCTACGCCAACGACGCCTTCTGGCGGATCTGGGACCTCGAGGCGCTCGGCGCGCAGGCGCGCGCCGGGGCGCTGCCGCCGGAGCAGGTGGTGGCGCAGGTGCGGGAGCGGCTGCAGCTGCCCGCCTCGAGCGAGCGCGAGTCCCCCTCCGACTCCGGCTCGCTGCAGGGCGTGGAGCTCACGCTCGGCAACGGGAGGACGCTGCGGCGGGTGCTGGTGCCCGCGCAGGACGCCTCCGGCGCGGACGACGGCTGGCTGTGCGTCGGCGCGGACGTGACGGACCGATACGAGGCGCAGGTGCAGCTGCAGCGCGCGCTCGAGCGGGTCTCGCGCTCCGAGGCCGAGTTCCGCCGGCTGATCGAGCACGTGCCGGACGGGATCGTGGTGATGCGCGAGAGCCAGTTCGTCTACGCCAACGCGGCGGCGGCGCGGATCCTCGGCTACGACCAGGCGGAGCAGCTGGTGGGGATGCACTTCTCCGCCATCGTCCGGCCGCAGGAGCTGCCGCGCTCGGTGGAGCGGGTGCGCCAGATGGGCGGGAACTCGCCGCCGCCCAAGAACTTGAGGCCCATGGTCCGCCGGGACGGCGAGACCGTCTACGCCGAGACCCTGGGGTTCTCCACCCAGTTCGAAGGGGCCCCGGCCACCGTGGTGATCGCCCACGACGTGACCCAGGAGCTGCAGGCCCAGGCGCAGGTCCGCCAGGCGGACCGGCTGGCCTCGCTCGGGCTGCTCGCGGCCGGCGTGGCGCACGAGCTCAACAACCCGCTCGCCTACGTGCTGCTCAACCTGGGGCAGCTGGAGCGGTGGCTCCCCGAGTTCAAGGCGGACCCCGCCCAGGCGCCGTGGGGGGACGCGCAGGCGCTGGTGGAGCAGTCGCTCGAGGGCGCCGAGCGGATGCGGGTGATCCTCCGGGACCTGCGCGCCTTCTCGCGCGTGGATGATCGCGAGAGCGTGCTGGTGGACGTGCGCGCGGTGCTCGAGTCCGTGCTGCCCATGGCGGACCACCAGATCCGCATGCGCGCCAAGCTGATCCGCGACTACGCGGACACCCCCACCGTGCGCGCGAACGAGGCGCGGCTCGGCCAGGTCTTCCTCAACCTCCTGGTCAACGCCGCGCAGGCCATCCCGGTGGACACCGGCAAGCTGCACGAGATCCACGTCCAGGTCCGCGCCGAGGACGACAAGGTGGTGGTCCGGGTGCGGGACACCGGGACGGGGATGAGCCCCAAGGTGCTGGAGCGGATCTTCGAGCCGTTCTTCACCACCAAGACCGCGGACGCGGGGACCGGGCTGGGGCTGTCGGTCTGCGTGGGGATCGTCCAGGGGCTGGGCGGCACCCTCACCGCGCACAGCGAGCTGGGGAAGGGGAGCACCTTCACGGTGACGCTGCCGGCCTCGGACGGGATCGCCGAAGATCCCGCCACGCGCCGCAAGCCGCTCTCGCTGCGCCGGACGCGCGTGCTGGTGGTGGACGACGAGCCGCGGATCGCCAAGCACGTGGCCGCCGCGCTCGCCGGACATGACGTGGTCGTGGTCACCAGCGGCCAGGAGGCCTCGGCGCGGCTGCGCGAGGAGAACTTCGACGCCGTCTTCTGCGACCTGATGATGCCGGACGTCACCGGTATGAGGGTCTTCGAGCAGGTGAGCGCGCACGACCCCAAGCTCGCCGGGCGCTTCGTCTTCATGACCGCGGGCGCCTTCACCCCACAGGCGCGCGCGTTCCTGGACCAGGTCCCAAACCCGCGGCTGGACAAGCCCTTCACCGCGGAGCAGGTGCAAGACCTGCTGGGCGTGGTGCTCGGCGCCGCCCTGTAACCTTTCCGCCCCCTCACGCCACTTCCGCTGCGTACGCCCGGCTCCCGGGCGGTGCCCCGTGAGGACTCCAACCATGAGACGTGCCCCGTTCCTGCTTCCGCTGTTGCTGTTGCCCTTGCTCCAGGCCGCCTGCGATCAAGGGCAGCCCAGCCCCGCCAAGGCGCAACGCGCCGCCGCGCCCGCCGCCGCCGCCGGCGCGCCGATGAAGCTCGCCCCCTCAACGCTCAAGGCCGAGCTGCCCGCGGACGTGCCCACGCTCGGGTCGAAGGACGCCAAGGTGACGGTCGTCGCCTTCTCCGACTTCCAGTGCCCGTTCTGCTCGCGGGTGGTCCCCACGCTCAAGGAGCTGGAGAAGACGTACGGCGCGGACCTGCGCGTGGTGTTCCGCCACCAGCCGCTGCCGTTCCACGACAAGGCCAAGCTCGCCGCCGAGGCCTCCATGGCCGCCAACGAGCAGGGGAAGTTCTGGGAGTTCCATGACCGGCTCTTCGCCAACCAGCAGGCGCTGGACCGCGCCTCGCTCGAGAAGACCGCGCAGGAGCTGGGGCTGGACGTGCCCCGGTTCAAGGCCGCGCTGGACTCCGGGAAGTTCCGGGCGCGCGTGGAGGAGGACATGGCGGTGGGCGAGCGGGCCGGCGCCAACGGCACGCCCACGTTCTTCATCAACGGCCGCAAGCTGGTGGGGGCGCAGCCGGTGGACGCGTTCAAGACGGTGGTGACCGAGGAGCTGGCCCGCGCGGACAAGCTGCTCTCCGCGGGGACGCGGCGTGAGGAGCTGTACGCCAAGCTGCTCGCCGAGGTCCCCACGCCGGTGGAGCCGGCCGCCCCCGCCGCGGCGCCCGCGCCGGCGGAGCGCGTGGACAACCTGGACATCGCCAAGGCGCCGGTGAAGGGCGCCCGGGACGCCAAGGTGACCGTGGTGATCTTCTCGGACTTCCAGTGCCCGTTCTGCAGCCGCGCCGTTCCCACGCTCAAGGCGCTGGAGGAGCAGTACCCGGGCAAGCTGCGCTTCGCCTTCAAGCACCAGCCGCTGCCGTTCCACGACAAGGCGCGCCTGGCCGCCGCCGCCTCCATGGCCGCCGCGGAGCAGGGCAAGTTCTGGCAGTACCACGACCTGCTCTTCGCGCATCAGGCGGAGCTGGACCGCGCCTCGCTGGAGAAGTACGCGCAGGAGGCCGGGCTGAACGTGGCCACCTTCAAGGCGGCGCTGGACGCCAACCGCTACGAGGCCGCGCTCACCGCGGACGTCAACGAGGCCCAGCGCGCCGGCGTCAACGGCACGCCGACGTTCTTCATCAACGGACGGCGCCTGGTGGGCGCGCAGCCGGTGGACGCGTTCAAGGCGATCATCGACGACGAGCTGGCCAAGGTGGGTAAGTAGGGGCAGATCGCAGCTCCCCTTACGGCCGCCTCGATGGAGGCGGCCGTGGGGGCAGATCGCACCGTTGTGTGGCGCGGCGATTGTTGTTTGATACGCGCCATGTCGGAGGGGTCAGCGCGCGCAGTGACCCGCACGGAGCGGCGGGTGATCTCGGTGCTCTTCGAGCTCACCCGCAAGCTCTCTTCGGGCTTGTCGCTCAACGAGCTGCTCGCCGCGGTGCCCTCGGCGGCCGCCGAGCTGACCGGCGCGCAGAGCGCGAGCCTGATGATGCTGGACAAGAGCGGCCGCTATCTCATGTGCCGGGCGGCGGTGGGGCTGGCGAAGCGGGAGCAGGAGATCGCCTTCCGCATGGGCGAAGGGGTGGCCGGCTGGGTGGCGGAGCACGGCGCCCCCGCGCTGGTCAAGCAGGCGAGCGCGGATCGGCGCTTCAAGCGGATGCCCACCCAGCAGACGGAGATCCGCTCCATGCTGTCCGTCCCGCTGGCGGACAAGAGCGGGGTGATTGGCGCGCTGTCGGTGGGAAGCCCGCGCGCGTCGTCCTTCACCGAGGCCGAGCAGGAGGTGCTGATGTTCCTGGCCAGCTCGGTGGTCAAGGACATCGAGAACGCGCAGCTCTACCGCGCCTCCATCACCGATCCGCTCACCGGCGCCTTCAACCGGCAGTACCTCTGCCAGCGGCTCTCGCTGGAGATCGACCGCAGCCGCCGCTACGAGGACGCGCTCTCGGTGGCCGTGTTCGACGTGGACCACTTCAAGCGGCTCAACGACACCCACGGCCACGCGGCCGGAGACCTGGTGCTGCAGGAGCTGGTGAAGCGGGTGAAGGCCACCGTCCGCGAGGTCGACACGCTGGTGCGCTGCGGCGGCGAGGAGTTCCTGGTGCTGCTGCCGAAGACGGACCGGCGCGGCGCCGTGGAGGTGGCCGAGCGGATCCGCGCGGACGTGCAGGCGGCGCGCTTCCACTTCGAAGGCAAGCCGCTGGCGATCACCGTCTCGCTCGGCGTCACCACGCTGCGCACGCCCGCGGAGACCGAGGAGACCCTGCTCAAGCGCGCGGACGAGCTGCTCTACCGCGCCAAGAGCGCGGGGCGGAACCGCGTCGCCTCGGACGGGGAGTAGGGAAGGTCCTTGTCGTTGACGCTCTCCCGTTCACCTCGAGCGCAGTCAGGCCCCCGCCCCTTGGGCGGATCAATCAAGGCAAGAAACGTGAGGCCGTCCGTTCAGCCCGAGCGAAGTCGAGGGCCCCACGAGCGAGAGGCCCCACGATCGGCGGGCCCTCGACTTCGCTCGGGCTGAGCGGGGCGCGGCAAGTTTCAGGTTCGGCCCAGACGTTGGAGTTGCGCTGAGGCGTTCGTGGCGCCTCTCGACTACGCGCCTACGGCGCGACGCTCGAGGTGAACGGGGGCCGGTGTCTAGTTCGCGGGCCCCGCCGGCCGTTGATCGCGGTCCACGAGCATCAGGACCTCGGCGATGTTGAGCGGCTTGGTCAGCTTCGCGTTGGAGATCTCATCCAGCTGGGTGCGCGTCTTCGGCGCGAACGCGCCGCCGGTCATGAAGACGATCCGCGCGGCCTGCTCCGGCATGCGCTGCTGCAAGAGCGCGTGCAGCTCCACGCCGCTCATCTCCGGCATCATCACGTCCAGCAGGATGATGTCGTAGCGCTCGCCGGACTCGAGCAGCCGCAGCCCTTCGCGCGCGGAGTTCACCGCGGCGACCTCGTGGGAGAGGCCGAGCACCCGCTGCAGCGCCAGCGTCACGTTCAGCTCGTCATCCACCACCAGCACGCGGCGCCGGCGCTGAGCCGCCCTGCGCGCGGCCGGCGCGGCGGCGTCTCCCACCTCGCCGTCGTGGCGCAGCAGCACCACCTGGAACGTGCTGCCCTTGCCCTGCTCGCTCTCCACCTGGATGCGCCCGCCCAGCGAGGTCACGATCCCATGGCAGATGGAGAGCCCCAGGCCGGTGCCCACGCCGAAGGGCTTGGTGGTGAAGAACGGATCGAAGATCCGCGCCAGCGTCTCCGGGCCCATGCCCGCGCCGCTGTCGCGCACCCGCACCACCACGTTCTCGCCCTCCTCGCGCACCGTCACCCGGATCTCCGCCGAGGCCGCGTTGCCTTCAGGGATCGCCTCCGCCGCGTTGACCAGCAGGTTCAAGAAGAGCTGGCACAGCCGCCCCTCGTTCCCCTTCACCGGCCCCACCGGGGCGAAGTCCAGCACCAGCCGCGCGCGGTGGCGGATGATGTTGCTGGCCATCTTGCACGCCAGCTCCACCGCCTTCTGCACGTCCACCGGCGCGTTCACGCCCTCCGCGCCGCCGCGGGAGAACGTCTTCAGGTCTCGAACGATGATCGCGATCCGCCGCGCGCCCTCCAGGGACTCGCGCAGCGAAGGCACCAGGTCCTGCAGCCGGGAGGGGTTGGGCGCTGGCCCCTGCTCCAGCTCGGCCAGCAGGAACTCCAGGTTCGCGCTGATGTACGCCAGCGGGTTGTTGATCTCGTGCGCCACGCCCGCGGCCAAGGTGCCCACCGAGGCGAGCCGCTCCGCCAGCATCAGCTGCGCCTGCAGCTTCTTCCGCTCGCTCACCTCGCGGTGCGTGGCGACGATCCCGATCCGCTTCCCCGCCGCGTCCTTGAGCGGGACCATGGCCGCCTCGCAGAAGCCGGTGGTGCCGTCCTTCCGCGAGAACTCCAGCTCCCCCGTCCAACGCCCCTCCACCGCCAGGCTCTTCAGGATCGCCTCGGAGAGCGCCTCCGCCTCGGAGGGGCGGAGCACCGCGGTCAGCCGCCGCCCGAGCACCTCGCTGCGCGCGTGGCCGAACACCCGCTCCGCGCTCGCGTTCCAGTCCACGATGCTGCCCTGCGGATCGGTGATCACCACGCCGTCGTAGAGGTTCTCGAAGATCAGCGCCTGCCGCTTGAGCTCCTCCTCCGCGCGCTTGCGCTCGGTGACGTCCATCACCGTGCCGGTGATCCGCACCGCCGCGCCCGCCGCGTCCCGCACCACTTCGCCCTTGAGGCTCACCCAGCGGATCGCGTCGCCCTCGAGCGGCGCGAGCCGAAACTCAGTGTCCGTGAGCCGCCCGCTGTCCAGGGCCTGCCGCAGCGCCACGTCCAGGCGCGGGCGGTCCTCGGCCTTCACTTGATCTCCCAGCTTGCGCAGCTGGTTGGAGTAGGTGCCCCGCTTCACGCCGAGCATGCTGTCCAGCTGCTCGGACCAGCGGACCGTGTCCGAGGCCACGTCCAGCTGGAAGGTGGCCACGCCGGCCGCCTCCAACGCCTGGCGCAGCCGGAAGCTGTTCTCGATCGACTTCTCGCGCGTGGAGAAGCGGAAGACGGTGGAGGAGCCGATCTGGATCCGGTCCCCGTCCGCCAGCGTGGCGCGGCTCATCCGCACGCCGTTGACGTAGGTCCCGTTGCGCGAGTCCAGGTCCTCCACGCAAAAGCGCCCGTCCGCTCCCCGCACCACCCGCGCGTGCGCGCGCGAGACGCCGTTGTCCTCGACGTGGATCTCCACGTCCGTGGCGCGCCCCACCGTCACCGCCTTGTCGAGCGGGTAGACCTCGCCCACGTCGCTCGGCCGCGAGGAGCCCACGAGGATCAGGCACGGCCGCTCCTCCCCCTCTTCGGGGACCGCGTTCGCAGCCGTCACCTCTGTGCTGACTTCGGAGTCCGCCATACCTGTGACCACCTCGGAGCCCAGCGCCTGGGGTTGAGCACGAACCGCGCCGGGCTTGAGCCCTGCTGGAGAATTTCAGCCGCGCGTTTTCCCAGCGGTGGGACCAGGTGCGTTGCAGGGCTGCGGTGTCCTGCCAGACCTGGAGTGACAAAAAACGTCCGCGGCCGCGATCGCGCGCTACCGCGGCGCACGACGAGGGCGGAGTGGCTGGGAGGGGCTGCTATCTTCGCGCCCAATTCCATGCACGCACCCCTGGACCTCGCCCCGCCCTCTTTGGACGGGCTGAAAGGCCGGACGCTCGGCGACTTCGTCGTGGCGGAGAAGCTCGGCCAGGGCGGGTTCGGCGCGGTGTACCGGGCCGAGCAGTCGCTGCTGGGGCGCGAGGCGGTGGTGAAGGTGCTGCTGCGGCGGGAAGGCAACGCCGAGGGCGAAGGCGTGCAGCGCTTCCTGCGCGAGGCCAAGCTCGCCTCGCAGCTGGATCACCCCTACTGCGCGCACGTGTACGCGTTCGGCGCGGAGCCGGATGGGCTCCTGTGGATCGCCATGGAGTACGTGCGCGGCACGCCGCTGGATCGCCTGCTCGCGGAGCACGGGCCGCTCGGCCTTTCGCGCTTCGTCCCGCTCTTCGAGCGGATCTGCGAGGTGGTGCAGACCGCGCACGATCAAGGGATCGTCCACCGGGACCTCAAGGCCGCCAACGTGCTGGTCCTCTCCCGGGCGGGGCGGCTGCTCCCCAAGCTGCTCGACTTCGGGATCGCCCGGATGCGCACGGACCTGGCGCGCGCGGAGCCCCGCGGCGAGCCCCAGCCAGAGCCGGCCCCGGATCCGGCCGCGCCCACCACGCTGCGGGAGACCCTCAACGAGTCGGTGGTGCTGCCGCTCACGCGCGGCGGCAGCTTCGTGGGCTCCCCGCACTCGATGGCGCCCGAGCAGTGGCTGGATCCCCACTCCGCGGACGCGCGCACGGACCTCTACGCGCTGGGCGTGCTCGCCTACCAGTGCCTGACCGGCAAGCTCCCGTTCGATGGCCCCAGCGAGCGGGCGATCGCGCGCGAGCACGCCCGCAAGCCGCCGCCGCCGCTGCCGCCGGAGCTGCCGGCCGCCCTCTCGGAGGTGCTCGGCAGGGCGATGGCCAAGGCCCCCGAGCAGCGCTTCCAGAGCGCGATCGAGCTGGCCGCGGCGGTGCGGGAGACGGCCGGGCTGGCGGCGGATCCCGCGCAGCTGCCGCAGCTGCCGGACAGCCTGCGGGAGGCGTTGATCGCCCAGGCCCCGCAGCCGCTCGCCGAGGCGGTGACCGCGCTGGAGGCGGCCACCAGCGCTGGCGCGGCGCTCACCGCGGCGGGCGTGGTGCGGCGGGTGCTCTGGCGGCTGCTGGGGGCGCTCGCGCTCGCCAGCCGGGCGCGGGTGGGGCCGGGCGCGGACGGGGACCCGGAGGGGGCGCTGCCGCTGCTCGCGAAGCTGGCGGACGGCACGCTGGACGCGCGCGGCTGGGCGGAGCTGGCCCGCGAATGGGCCCGTCCCTTCGCCGAGCGGCGCGAAGCGCACCCGCTCCCGGAGCTGGTCTCCTACTTCTTCGAAGAGGACGGCGCGCAGGAGAACCCCCGCACCGCCGCGCTGTTCGAGCCCCTTCCCGCTCACCTCCCGGTCCATGACGACGCGGCCGCCCGGCGCGCGCTCCAGGCGCAGCTGCTCTCGCTCACGCAGCTGCTGACGTCCGCGTCCTTCCTCTCCTCCTATGCCTGGGTGGTGGGCCGCCCGCAGGGGCTGGAGCGGTGGATGGGGGTGCGGCGCACGCCGCGCACGCTGGTGTTCGAGCAGGCCTCCGCGGCGAAGGTGGGGGAGGTGGCCCTGCTCGCCGCCGGCGGCGGCGCTGACGCGCGGCCGGTCCTCTCGCTGCACCCGTTCGTCCAGGTGCTGCAGCCCACGCCCGGCGCGCCCGAGGAGCTGTTCCTGGTGGAGGGGAAGGGGCGCTACGGGGCCAAGCGGATCTCCGAGCCCTTCGGGTTCGAGCGGCAGGACGAGCCGCTGTGGAAGGAGCTGGTGGCGCTGCTCCCGGCGCTCGCGGCCGGCGCTGGGGCGGCCACCGGCGAGCCGGCCGCGCCGTACCGCGGGCTGGTGGCCTTCACCGCGGAGGACCGGGACAACTTCTTTGGCCGCGAGGGCGAGGCGGAGGCGTTCGCCAACCGGCTGCGGGTGCAGTCGCTGCTCGCGGTGGTGGGCCCGTCCGGCGCCGGCAAGAGCTCGTTCGTCCAGGCGGGGGTGCTGCCGGCGCTCCCGGCGGGGTGGCGCTCCATCGTGCTGCGGCCCGGACCTTCTCCGCTGCTCACGCTCGAGGCGCGGCTGGTGGCGGAGGGGTTGCCGGCCAAGGGGCTGAGCGAGCAGCTGCGCGCGGATCCCGGCGCGCTCGCGGCGCTGCTGCGGCAGGGCGCGCCCGAGGGCGGCGTCTGGGTGCTGGTGGTGGATCAGTTCGAGGAGCTGCTGACGCTGGGCGCGCCAACGGAGGAGCGGCGCCTCTACGCCCAGGCGGTGGCCCTGGCCGCGGCGGGGGCGGACGCGCCGGTGCGGGTGGTGCTCACCCTGCGGGATGACTTCCTCATCCGCGTGCAGCAGCTCCCGGGGCTCAAGGACCGGCTCGCGCAGGGGCTGCAGCTGTTGGGGACGCCCGCGCCCGAAGACCTCCGGCGGATTCTGGTGGAGCCGGCGCGGCGCGCGGGCTTCCAGTTCGAGGACGACGCGCTCCCCGGGGAGATGGTGCGCACCGTGGCCGAGCAGCCGGGCGCGCTCGCGCTGCTCTCCTTCACCGCGAGCACGCTGTGGGAGCTCCGGGACCGGCAGCTGCGGCTGCTCTCGCGCCGCGCGTACCACGGCGTGGGTGGCGTGGGCGGCGCGCTGGCCCACCACGCGGAGCAGACGCTGGCCGCGCTCGCGCCCGAGGAGCAGAAGAGGGTGCGGGAGTGCTTCCGCCACCTGGTCACCGCGGAGGGCACCCGCGCGGTGCTCACGCGCCGCGAGCTGGAGCAGCTCCTGGGGCAGGGGCCGCTGGCGGAGCGCGTGCTGGAGCGGTTGATCGGCGCGCGGCTGCTCGTCGCATCGGAGGGGGTGGGGGGAGAGGACCGGATCGAGGTCATCCACGAGGCGCTGCTTGGCTCCTGGCCGCGCCTGGTGCGCTGGCAGCACGAGGACGCCGCGAGCGCCCGGCTCCGAGATCAGCTCCGCGCCGCCGCGCGGCAATGGGAGGACCGCGGCGAGGCCAGCGGCCTGCTCTGGCGCGGGGACGCGCTGGCGGAGTACCGGCTCTGGCGCTCGCGGTACGGGGGCGCGCTCACCGAGGCCGAGGAGGCCTTCGCCCGGGCCAGCGCGCGCGAGGAGGCGCGGGGCCGGCGCCTGCGGCGGCAGCTGATCGGCTCGGCGTTCGTCGTGCTCGCCAGCGCGTTGGTGGTGGTGGGCTGGTTCGCGCGCGAGAGCCGGAACCGGATGCTGCGCCTCTTCGAAGGGCAGGGGCGCAACTACGTGCTCCAGCACGACTACCTGCGCGCGCTCGTCTACCTGAGCGAGGCGTACGACGCGCGGGAGAACGAGGATGCGCTGCGCTACCTGGTGGCGAAGGCCGCCAGCGGCCTGCGCGGCATGGAGGCGACGCTGGCGGGGCACGAGGCGCCGATCATCGGCGCGGCCTACAGCCCCACCGGAGACCGGATCGTCACGGTGGGCGCCGAGAAGGTCCCCCGGCTCTGGGACGCCCGCGGCGTGCTGGTGGCGCCGCTCACCGGACACGCCGAACCGCTGATCGCCGCCAGCTTCAGCCCGGACGGGAAGCAGCTGCTGACGGCGAGCCGCGACGGGACGGTGCGCTTCTGGGACGCGAAGGATGGGACGTGCACCCGGGTGCTCGAGGCGCACAGCGGCTTTGCGGCCTGGGCCGAGTTTTCCCCGGATGGCCGGCGCGTGCTCACCGCCGGGTCCGACCACACCGCAAAGCTCTGGGAGCTGCCCGAGGCGAAGGCGCCGAAGGTGTTCACCCAGCACTCGGATCACGTCTACGCCGCGCGCTGGCGCCCGGACGGACGGCAGTTCGTCACCGCCAGCAATGACGGGACCGCCCGCGTCTACGACGCGGCGACCGGCGAGCAGCTGCACGTGCTTCGCCACGAGGCGGGGATCTACTGGGTGACCTACTCGCCCGATGGTCACCGGATCGCCACCGCGAGCGAGGACCGCACGGCCGGCCTGTGGGATGCGGACACCGGCGAGCGGCTCGGCGCGCTGACCCACGGCTCTCCAGTCATGTTCGTGGCGTTCAGCCCGGATTCGAAGCGCGTCGCCACCGCCAGCCATGATCGCGAGCCCCGCGTCTGGGACGCCAACACCGGCCGCCTGCTGCTGACGCTGGTTGGCCACGTCTCTGGCGCCCGCTTCGTGACCTTCACGCCGGATGGTGCGCGGCTGCTCACGGGGGGCAGCGACACCGCCGCCATCGTCTGGGACGCGCGCACGGGCCTTCCGCTCTGCCGGCTGATCGGCCACCTCGACACCGTCTACAGGGTGGCTCCCTCACCGGATGGCCAACACCTGGTCACCGCCAGCTTCGAAGGGCAGGCCAAGCTCTGGAACCTCGGCAGCTGCGACGCTCCCGCGGAGCTCGCCGCGCGGGCCGGAAGCCCTGATGGCCGCTTCGTGGGCAGTGACCGGCTCCTCATCCCCTCGGCGGACTCCGCGGAGCTCCAGGTGCTGAACGCGGACACCGGAGCGGTCCTTCAGCGCGTGGCGCTCCCCGGGGCGAAGCCGCTCTTCGCCTCCCCCAGCCCGGACGGGCGCTGGGCCGCCGTCGGCGATGGTCCCCGGCTGCAGCTCGTCCCGCTCGAGGGGGGCGTGCCACGCACGCTGGAGGGACCGTCGGGGGCGGTCCTCTTCGCCAGCTTCAGCCCGGACGGCGCGCTGGTCGCGAGCGCCGGTGAGGACTTCCGCGTGCGCGTCTGGCGCGTGGCGGATGGGCGCCTGCTGGCGACGCTGGAGGGGCACACCCAGCCGGTGCTGTCGGTGGCGTTCTCGCCTGACGGGCGCCTGCTCGCGTCAGGCAGCGCCGATGGGACCGCGCGCATATGGGACGTGTCAGCCGGTTCTGGGATCCAGACGTTGAGCGGACACCGCACCCATGTGAGCAGCGTCCGGTTCGCCCCGGAGGGTGAGCGGCTGGTGACGGCGGGCTGGGACAAGAGCGTGAGGGTGTGGGACGTCCGCTCCGGTCAGGTGCTCGCCTCGCTCGAAGGCCACTCCTCCGAGGTCATCTCCGCGAGCTTCACGCCGGACGGCAGATACGTGGTGACTGGAAGCTACGACGCCACCGCGCGGCTCTGGAGCGCGTCCACGGGCGCGCAGCTCGACGTCTTCCCAGCCGACAGCCCGCTCAACTCCGTGGAGGTCTCCCCGGATGGTCGGCGCCTGCTGGTCACCACGGTGGCCGAGCCTCCGCGCGTGTGGGTCCTCCCGCCGCCTCCTCCTACGCCGCAGAAGCTGCGCCGCCTCGTCGATTGCTTCGTTCCGCTGAAGCTCGAGCGCGAGCAGCTGGTGAAGCGCACCGAACCTCCGGTGTGCTCACCCTGACCTGCACCCCAAGGCTGTAGGTCCCCTGCGCAAATTGCGCAGCGAAGGTTGCAACTGGAGAATCGTCCTTCGCTGCCTGCGCACGGCCGAGGGGTTGACCACGCGATGAAACGGTTCGATCCACGGCGAAATTTTCTTGGAACACGTGTTGCTCTCCTCCCGGAGTCTTCCAACTCCGAGGAGCCCCCACGTGAACAAGACCCAGGTGAAGAAGCTCAAGCTCGCCGTCCAGCAGCTCAAGCCGCTCAGCACCTCCCAGCTCAAGAGCGCCGTCGGCGGCCGCGGGACACAAGGTCAGCACGTGGCGGCCGGTCGCAACGGCGGCGGCTACAGCTCGCAGAACTGCTGAGCCTGCAATTTCTGTCCGCGGCGCGAGCCGCGGCAAGTCACCTCCACTCCGTCCTCCGGCGGGTGGAGGCGATTCCCTTTTCCGGGCTCAGCCAACGGTGAGCCCGCATGAGCTCGGCCTGCTGGTGGTGGGAGATCAGATCTCCACGCACTGGCTGCCGGCGTCCGGGCGCCTCACGCTCGGCTCCGCGCCCAGCTGCGACGTGAGGGTGGAGGGGGGCTCGGTGGCGCCGCTGCACGCGGTGCTGCACGTGGGCGCCGAGCTGTGGCTCGAGGACGCGAGCAGCGGCGCTCCCACCCGCGTGGCGGAAGCCGCGCTGACGCCGGGCGAGCGGCGGCGGGTCCGGCCGGGTGAGCACCTGCGGCTGGGAGACGCGCTGCTGGTGGTGCAGCGCAAGACGAGCGAAGCGCAGCCCCGGCGGATCTGGACGCACGGCTACTTCGAGTCCCGGCTGGAAGAGGAGTGCCTGCGCGCCGAGCGCTTCGGCTCCGAGTTCGTGCTGCTGCGGCTCTACACCGAGCGCAAGGAGCACTTCGCGGTGGTGGAGGACGTGCTCGCCAACCTGCTGCGCATGGTGGACGTGGTGGGCGTCTACGGCCCGGGCGACTACGAGGTCCTGCTCCCGGAGACGAAGGCCGCGAACGTCCACATCGTCTTGGAGCGCCTCTCCAAGCGACTGGAGAGCGAGTCGCCGGGGACGCGGATCGGCGTGGCCTGCTACCCGCGGGATGGCCGCAGCCAGGCGGCGCTCTCGCAGTTCGCCGGCGCGCGCGCCCGCGGAGAGTCTCCGGAGGAGCCGCCGCCGCTGGTGGCGCAGGATGGGATGCAGCGGCTGGACGTGCTCGTGGAGCGGATCGCCGCGGGGATGATCTCCGTCCTGGTGCTGGGCGAGACCGGCGTGGGCAAGGAGCGGATGGCGGAGCGGATCCACCAGCGCTCGCCGCGCGCCAAGGGGCCGTTCCTGCGCCTGAACTGCGCGGCGCTCTCGGAGACGCTGCTGGAGAGCGAGCTGTTCGGCCACGAGAAGGGCGCCTTCACCGGCGCGGTGCAGACCAAGCGCGGCCTGCTGGAGACCGCGCAGGGAGGCACCGCCTTCTTCGACGAGGTGGGCGAGCTGCCGCTCTCCATGCAGGTGAAGCTCTTGCGGGTGCTCGAGGAGCGGCAGGCCACGCGGGTGGGCGGCCTCAAGCCCTACTCCATCGACGTGCGCTTCGTCTCCGCCACCAACCGCGACCTCGAGCTGGCGATCTCCGAAGGGCGCTTCCGCGAGGACCTCTACTTCCGCCTCAACGGGATCAGCCTGGTCATCCCTCCGCTCCGAGAGCGGGTGGGGGAGATCAGCGGCCTGGCGGTGGCCTTCATCGCCGACACCTGCCGCCGCTCGCATCGCCCCCAGCTGCCCAAGCTCTCCGCGGCCGCGCTGGCGATGCTCGAGGGCTACAGCTGGCCCGGCAACATCCGCGAGCTGCGCAACGTGGTGGAGCGCGCGGTGCTCCTCTCCGCCGGGCCCACCATCCTCCCCGAGCACCTCCCGGCGGAGCGGCTGAGCGCCACCTTCGCCGCGCGGCGCGGGGGGAGCTCGCTGCGCAGGGCCAGCCTCACCGCCGGGGTGGTGCCGCCTGCCCCCGCGGGCGTGCCGGACGCGCTCGTCTTCACGCCGCAGGCTCCGGCACCGCCGCCGGTCTCGGGCGAGAACCTGGTGGAGGGCTCCCGCCGCGAGCGCGACGCGTACGAGCGCCGGCGGATCCTCGAGGCGCTCTCCTCCTGCGCGGGGAACCAGAGCGCGGCGGCCAAGCAGCTGGGGATCTCCCGCCGCACGCTGCTCAACCGGCTGGACAGCTACGGCCTGCCGCGCCCGCGCAAGGGGCGGCGGTAGCCGCTCGCGGCGGAGAGGGTCAGCCCGGCTCGCGCGGCCAGTCCAGCAGGTACGTCCCGCTCGCGCGCCGCTCCACCGGGTAGCGGTCGCCGAGCAGCTGCGCGGTGGGCTCGTCCACGCGGATCTGCCTCTCCTGCTGGCCGAACAGCGCGCGCAGCGACTCCTGCACCACGCTGTCGATCGCCCGGTCGATCCCGTGGACGTCGCTCTGGCCCGCCTCGCAGGAGAGCGCCATCGGGTGCGCCGGCAGCTCGCGGTGCAGCGCGAGCACCCAGTCGATCCAGCCCTCCCCGAGCGCGCCGGTGTCCCCGGCGGAGACGAAGCGGATCACCAGCCACCCGTCCTCCAGCCGCTGCAGCGCGCCGCCCGCCGGCACCAGCCGCGCCTTGAGCTCGGCGCTCGGCTCCGGCGGAGGCGTCTCGGCGTCGTCCTCCGCCTCGCCCTCGGGCTCGGCGTTGCCGACGACGATGGTGAGCTGGAAGGCGTCCGTCTGGGTCACCGGCCCCGCAGGCTCTGCGCCGGTGACCGGATCGCCCGCCCCTGGCGAAGGGGTAGAGGCAGCGCCACCGCGGCGGCGGGTGGTGGGCAGGCCGGTGAGGTCGGTCAGGCGGGTCACCACCTCCCGGGCATGGCGCGGGCGCAGCCGGGAGGCCTTCGCCAGCAGCTCCGCCACCAGCAGCGCCAACGCCTCGGGCACTTCGGGGTTGAGGTGGCGCAGCGGCGCCGGCTCGGAGAGGAGGATCTTCGCGCGCACCGCCGCCGCGTGCGGTCCGGGGAAGGGGTTCTCCCCGCTCAGCGTCTCGAAGAGCACGCACCCGAGCGCGAAGAGGTCCGTGCGGCCATCCAGCTCGGTCTCACCGCGCGCCTGCTCCGGGGACATGTAGCCCACCGTGCCGATCAGCGTGCCGGCGCGGGTGGGGCCGAGCACCCGCCCCGCCCGGGCGATCCCGAAGTCGATCAACACCGCGCGGTCCACGTCGTCGTCCGGCAGCAGGATGTTCTTAGGCGTGACGTCCCGGTGGATGATCCCCTGCTCGTGCACCGCCGCCAGCGCGTCCGCCAGGCGGCGGCCCAGCCGCACCGACTCCGCCACCGAGAGCCCGCGGGTCCGCAGCACGTCCGCGAGCGTGCGCCCCTGGACCCAGGCCATGGCCAGGTAGGCCACCCCGGCCGGCGTGGTGCCGTGGTCCACGTAGGCCACCACGCCCGAGTGACGCACCTGGGCGAGCATCGCCGCCTCGCGCCGGAAGCGCTCCTGGTCCGCTGCGCTGGTCACGCTGAGGACCTTCAGCGCCACGGGCGCCATCCCCTGCAGATCCGTCGCGCGGTAGATGCGCGCCATGCCGCCCGCCGCACCCTCGCCTTCGATGCGGAAGCGACCGGCGACTGTCTGACCGGTCTCCAATTCGCGAACGAGTGTAGTGGTTACCGCCCGTTTGCGAAATTGACTCCTCCCTGTCCGCCCCTACGCTCGCCCAGGTGGCCGCCTTGTCCGAGACAGTGCGCTACGTGCGCGATCCGTCCGTGGCGGTCCTCTCCGGACGCCAGAGCGTCCACCTCTGCTGGCCGGATGGGGTGGTGGTCGCCGTGGAGCCGGTGGACGCCCGCTGGCTCGCCGGCGCGCTCGGGCGGGCGGTGCTCCCCATCCGGGGGCGGGAGCTCTTGCGCGGCGCCTCGCGCGATCAAGCCCGCGCCCTGGGCGCCCTGCTGGACGCGGGCGCGCTCCTCCCCGCGCCCGGCGCCGCTCGCGGCCGCGCCCGCCGCCCCTGCCGCCGGATGACGCTGGCGGTCAGCGGCGCGGTGAACGCCATCCACACGCCCGCGCTGGCGCTGGCGCTGCTCCAGGGCTTCTGCGATCGGCTGGACGTGGTGCTCACCCCCGCGAGCACCCACTTCGTCACCGCCGAGGCGCTGCGCTACGTGGGCGCGCAGGTGTGGACGGACCCCTACCTGGCCGCCGGCGGCGTCACCGTCCCGCACGTGCACCTGGCGCAGACCGCCGAGCTGGTGCTGGTGGCCCCCGCCAGCGCGAGCACGCTGCAGCGCCTGGCCGCCGGCGCCTGCTCGGACCTGCTCTCGCTGGTGGTCGCCGCCACCGAAGCGCCGGTGGTGGTGGCGCCGTCCATGAACGTGGCGATGTGGCGCAAGCCCGCCGTGGCGCGCAACGTGGCCCAGCTCCGGGAGGACGGGGTCTGGGTGCTCGAGCCGGGGCGCGGCCTGGAGGTCTCCGCGGGCGCGGCCGCCGAGCCGGAGCTCGGCGGCATGGGCCTGCACCCGGAAAACCTGACGGCGGCGCTCGGCACGCTGCTCGCGCTCGCCCGCCGCCGGCGCTGAGCTCGGCCGCCGCCCGGAACCGTACAGTCCTACCCTCGCGCACAGCGTGGGCCCCGGACCATTGGCCCCGGGTCCTCCGCTCGCGGCATTCTTCGGAGTGGACCGTGCGCTCGCGCCGCCTGCTCTCACTGCTGGGTGTCTTGCTCGCCGCGCGCGCGGGCGGCGCCTCCACGGTCGTCTTCCAGGACGGCGTCTCTCCGACCACCGCGTACGCCGGCACGCGCGACGTCATCCTCTACGCGGAGGACACGCTCTTCTGGGACAGGACCCGCTCGTACCTGTGGCCCGAGCTGCACGTGGACGGCAACCCGGCGCAGGAGAGCGTCCTGCTGGCCTTCGACGTGAGCGCCATCCCCCCGGGGAGCACCGTCAGCGCGGTGACGCTGACCGTGGAGGTGACCCAGGCCTCGGCCTACGGCTTCAAGCTCTACGAGTGCCTGCGCCCCTGGGTGCTGGGTCAGGCCAACTGGACGCAGTACGCCGCGGGGCTCAACTGGCAGACCGCGGGAGGGCAGGGCGCGTCCGACCGTGGCGCCACCGCGCTGGGGACGTTCGGTCCGTGGGCAACGGGGACCCGTACCGTGGCGCTCAACGCCACCGCCGTGGCGTTGGTCCAGCGGTGGGTCGACACACCGGCGACGAACTACGGGCTGATGATCAACGACTTCGGCAGCCCGGATGGGCTCAGCTGGTACAGCTCGCACGACGGCACGCCTTCGCGCCGCCCGCGGCTGAACGTCACCTACAACGGCGGCACGGTGCTCAGCTTCCAGCAAGGGGCGCTGCCCACGCCCGCGTATGCCGGCGCGCGGGACCAGGGGATCGGCAGCGGGCCGGACCCGTTCGTCTACAACTTCAACGCCGCGACATCGCTCGACCTGAGCGGCGGGGGCTCGCGGGAGGGGGCGATGATCTCCTGGGACGTGAGCGCCATCCCGCCCTGGTCCACGGTGAGCGCCGCGGCGATCCTCGCCACCATCAATGGCAATGGCACGCCCAAAGCGCCGCGGCGATCCTCGCCACCATCAATGGCAATGGCACGCCCAACGCCAGCGTCCCCGCCTACGCCCTGCTGCGCCCGTGGGTGGAGACGCAGGCGAGCTGGGGCCGCTACGACAACACCAACGCCTGGGCCACGCCGGGAGCCCAGAGCCCGCTGGATAGAGGGACCACCGCGGTGGCGACCGCGCTGAACTCCACCGCCGGGACCCAGACGTGGCCGATGACCTCGGCCGGCGTGGCGCTCGTGCAGGACTGGGTGTCTGGCGCCACCCCGAACTACGGGATCGTGTTCCAGGAGTACGTCGCCCCGTACTTCATGTCGTTCGAGAAGCGGGAGAACGCCACCCCCTCCCGCCGCCCGGGCCTGAGCGTTACCTATACGGAAGGTCGCCTCGTCTTCTCCCCTGCGAGCGGCACCGTGACCGCCGGCGCCGTCTCCGCGCCGCTCACCGTGCGCCGGGAGTCGCTCGGGGGCGCCGCCGTGGCCACCGGCGCGCCGGCCCAAAGCGTGACCATCACTTCGGACTCCCCCACGCTGGAGCTGGCGGCCACCGCCGCCGGGCCGTGGTCCACCTCCTACGCCACGCAGATTCCGGCGGGCAGCGCCGCCACCGCGCCGTTCGTCTTCCGGGACTCCGCCGCGGGCGCGCGCACGCTCTCCACCGCGGGCACGGCGCTCTGGAACGGCGGCTCCTCGGCGTGGACGGTGGCGCCGGTGGGCTCCCCCTTGGCGCTCAGCCCGGAGGCGCCAAGCGTGGCGCCGCAGGAGGGCCTGACCTTCAGCGCCTCCGGTGGCACGCCCGGCTACACCTTCGCGCTCACCGCCAACGGCTCGGGCGCGGCGCTCGGCCCGAGCGGCGACTACGTGGCGGGTGGCACGCCCAACAGCTCGGACGTGGTGGAGGTGACGGACGGCGCGGGCGCCAAGGCCACCGCGACCGTCACGGTGGGCCCTGGGCCCGAGGTGCTGCCGAGTGAAGCAGTGCGGCTGCGCGTGGCGTGCGGCGCGGCCGAAGGTGCCGGCGCGAGCCTGCTGGGGCTGCTGCTGCTCGCCGCGCTGCCTACGCTGAGCCGCGCGCGATCGCCGACGCGTAGGCGCGCGCCAAGAAGTCGTTGAGCACCCGCTCCTGCGGCCGCGGGTTGTTCTGCAGGAGCCGGTTGACCTCCATGTGCGCCAGGTCGAGCGCGAGCTCCGGCACCGGGCGCGCCAGCGCCGCCGCGCGCAGCTGCGTGGCCCAGGCGCGCAGCTCAAGGGGTGGCGCGGCGGCCCGGAGCTGCGCCTCCAACGCCGGACGCTGCGTGCGGTAGCGCGCGGAGAGCACCCGGGCGTCCGCAGCCGTGGCGCCGAGCTCCTCGCCCAGGTGCGCGCGCGCGCGCGTGGCCAGCGCGAGCCGCTCCTGGACCGTGAGCCCCAGCGCCTCGTAGAGCGCGGCGATCCGCGCGAACGCGAGCAGGAAGCGCGCGTCAGGGTCGGTGGCGCCCTCCTGCGAAAGCGCGGCGAGCGCGAAGTCGCTCCCCTGCTCGAAGAGCCCCTCCGCGAGCGGCAGCCCCGCCTCGCCTCCGTAGCGCTCCGTCTCCGGCGCGTACGCCTCGAAGGCCGTCCGCCAGAGCAGCCCGTCCGCGGCGAGGGCGGCGGCGCGCTCGGACAGCTCGGGCACCAGCCGCTCCCGGAGCGTGGCCTCCTCCGCCCGGAAGCGCAGCCGCAGGTGCGGCCACGGGTCCGCGTAGCGGATGAAGAACCAGCCGCGCAGCCACCCCTCCGCGCGGGCCTGCGCCACCAGCGGCGCCACCGTCTCCAGCAGCACCCGGTCCGCGCTCAGCACGCCGCCGTACCACTTCGCGTAGAGCCAGCCGCCCGCCAGCGGCGCCTCCACCGGCACCGGCGGCGGCGGCGTCCGGACGGGCGCTGGCGCGGGTTCGGGCGCTGCCGGCGCGCGCCGCACGAAGGGGAAGATCAGCTCGTGGACGTACGCGCCGTCCTCCCCCTGCACGGGGAGCTCGGACGGCGGAGGGTAGAGCTCGTGGAGCGTGAGCGCTCCGCCGCGCGCGGCGTGGCAGAGCAGCTCGGCATCCTCCGCGCGCTCCAGGTCCAGCGTCAGCTCTCCTTCCGGCTCCTCCAGGCAGACCCAGCGCGGCAGCGCCCACCGCGCGCGTGCGGCGGCGCAGGCGGCCAACGGGCTGACCTCGCGCGCCGCGTGCAGCTGCTCCACCTCCCGCCCGGAGAGCCGCCAGCGCGCGCGGGCGAGCACCGCGCGGCCGCACCGCACGCGGGGCAGCCTGGGCTCACGCTCCAGCTCCCCCCAGTCGAACCCGAGGTGGGCGGTGACGCCCTCCGCCTGCAGCAGCCCCAGCAGCGTGTAGAGCGGCGCGCCAAAGCGGGCGAAGTCGTGCGCGGAGGTGAGGCGGGGACGCAGCTCCCTCCCGTCGCGCAGCGAGCAGAGGCTCAGCGCGCCGTTGCGCAGGCGAAGCCCGAGCTCCTGCACCGCCAGCTGCCGCTCCGGCGGCGCGCCCGAGCCGCCCAGGTACGGCAGCTCCAGCGCGCGCAGGACCGGCCGCGCCGCCACGTCCGCGCCGGCGGGGGCCGGGTGGTGGACGAGCTCCACGAAGCGCGCCTCCGGCGCGAGCGCCTCCTCCTCGCGCAGGTGCCCCTCCACCGCCTCGCGCAGCGCAGGCCAGCCCGCGCAGAAGCGCCCCAGCGCGCGCGCGCCGGAAGGGCCGAGCGCCCCCGGCAGCAGGAGCACCGTCCGCTCTCCGCGCTCCACCGCGGCGGCGTCCCGCGCGGCCACCACCGCGCGCACCGCGAACGCGTCCGGCAAGCGGGGGAGGGGGACCGGCGGGAGCTCTGCGGGCTCCAGCACGCACTCGGCCGCGCCGCGGGCCAGCGCGTCCTTCACCCGGCGCTGCAGCGCCTCCGGCAGGGGCGCGGGCGGCGGCTCGGGGACGGGCGCCGCGGTCGGCAGCCCGTCCAGGACGGAGGGCATGCCCAGCGCCGGGGGGAGCGTACCCAGGCCGATGCCGGCGTCCTCGTCCAGCACCTCCAACAGCGGCACGGTGCGCTCGCCGTAGCGCTCGGCGAACGCGGCGCGGAAGGGCGTCAAGCCGCGCTCAGGCTGGCAGAAGCCGAGCCGCAGGAGCGCCTCCACGCCTTCGAGCAGCTCCTGCGCCACGTCCGCGGGCAGGCGGAGCTCCGCGGGCTTGAGCAGCTGCGCGTGGAGCAGCCGCTGGCCACCGCGGGGCGGCATCCCGAGCGAGAGCGCCTCCAGCGCGGGCTGGTAGGCGGCGGGCGCCAAGCCCAGCGGCGCCGCCTCCAGCGCGCGCAAGAGCGGCTCCGCGTCCCCGAGCGGGGGCGGGCCGGTGAGCGGCAGCGCCTGCGCGGGGCGCAGCAGCTGGCTCGCCTCCAGGGCCTCCACGAAGGCGCGCGCGTCCGCTGGGGCCAGCTCTGGATCGCTGCGCGCGAGCGCGTCCGCCAGCGCCTGGAGCGTCACCCCCGCGCCGCTGCCCGCCGCGGCCAGCACCCGCTCCAGCTCCGGCGTGGGCTCCGCGGAGGCCAGCGCGTAGCTGCGGCCGCTCGGGCCCAGCTGCGTCTGCGCGTAGCGCAGCGCGCCCGCGGCCCGGTGCAGGGTGGGGTTCTGCACGAAGCGGGCGTCCGCCGCCGGCCGCGCGAGCCGCTCGGCGCGCGCGTCCAGGTCCGCGTGCAGGCGCCGCTGCCAGGCCGCCCGCGGCGGAAGGGTGAGCTGGGCCCCTGGCCCCAGGCGCCCCAGCGAGAGCCCCGCGCACAGCTCCAGCGGCGTGGGCCGCGCGCTCATGCGGGCGAGGTAGCGCGCCAGCGCCCGCCCCACCTTGCGCCCCCGCTCCGAGCGCGGCGCCGCCTGGTACGCGCCGAGGCTGTCGTGGAGGCTGGGCGAGGCGAGCCAGAGCGCCTCGCCCAGCACCGGGTCCGTGAGCGGGGGCCGCGCGCCGAAGGGCAGCAGCGGGGTGCGCAGGACGAAGAAGCCGTCTGCCCGGTAGAGCGCGGCCAGGGAAGGCTCGGGTCGCTGCGGGGGCACGGAGGAGAAACTGTAGCCCGCCCGCCTTCACCCGTGGGGCTTTGGCTTCATCGCCCGGCGCGCGTGGCCGCTCGACTAGGCTCACCCGCGTGACCGCCCGCCTCCCCCTGGCCCTGCGCTGTGCGGCGCTCGCGCTGCTCGCCGCGTGGCCGGCCGCGGCGGACGAGGGGCTCTGGCCGATCGAGAGCGTCCCCTCGCAGCTCGCAGCGAAGGCGCCCCCGGAGCTCCTGGCGCGCCTGCAGGGCGCGGCGGTGCGGCTCCCCTCCGAGGCCTGCTCGGGCGCCTTCGTCTCGCGCCGCGGGCTGGTGGTGACCAACCACCACTGCGCGCTCTCGTGCCTCGAAGGCGGGCGCTTCCTCCAGGCGGGGTTCCTCGCGCAGACGCCGGCCGCCGAGCGCCGCTGCCCGGGGATGGCGGTGGAGCGGCTGGTTGCCTCCACGGACGTCACCGAGCAGGTGCGCGCGGCGCCCGCGGCGGAGCGTCCGGCGCTGCTCGCCCAGCTGGAGCGCGAGTGCCCCGCCGGCCCCCACCAGCGCTGTGAGGCGGTGGCGCTCTTCTTCGGCGCGCAGCACCGGCTCTACCGCTACGAGCGCTTCGAGGACGTGCGCCTGGCCTTCGCGCCGGAGGCGGCGGTGGGCTTCTTCGGCGGAGAGGAGGACAACTTCTCCTTTCCCCGCTGGGCGCTGGACGTGGCGCTCTTGCGGGCGTGGCGGGACGGCGCACCGGCGGAGCTCTCCGCGCCGCTGGCGCTCTCCGAGCGGCCGGTGGCGCCCGGCGAGGCCACGCTGATGGCCTCCTTCCCGCTCGCCACCAAGCGGCAGCTCACCACGGCCCAGCTCGAGTACGAACGGGACGCCACCGTGGTGCAGGGGCTCACCTTCCTGGCGGAGCTGCGGGGCCTGCTCCGGGAGCTGTCCGGGCGCGGCGCGCGCCAGCGGGCGTTCGCGCAGGAGCAGCTGTTGTCCGTGGAGAACGACCTGCTCGACCTGCGCGGCCGGCACCGCGCGCTGAGCGAGCCGGGCTTCCTCGAGGCGCGGCGCGAGCAGGAGCGGGCCCTGCGGGCAAGGGCCCCGCAGGCCTACGAAGGGCTGGAGCCGGCCATGGCGGAGCTCTGGGCGCTCTCGCCGCTGGTCCCCTTCCTCGAGGAGACCGGGGCGCAGCTGCGCAGCCCGCTCTTCTGGGCCGCGCACGCGCTGGCGCGCGGTGAGCCGTTGGACACCGTGCCGGTGCTGCCCCCTGACTGCGAGGAGCGCGTGCTCGCCCTCACCCTGGGCCGGCTGCGGGAGCAGCTGGGGAGCGCGGATGGCGCGCTGCTGGCGGCCTTTGCCGGCCGGGCGCCGGAGCAGCTGGCGGCACAGCTGGTGCGCGGGACGCAGCTGCGCAGCGCCGCGCAGCGCGGCCGGCTGCTCTCAGGCGGCGCCGCGGCGGTGGCGCGCTCGGTCGATCCGATGATCGCCTTCGCGCGGGCGTTGGAGGCGGGGCTCGCACCGCACCGCGCTCGGCTGCGGCAGGCGCAGGAACGGCTGCGGGCGGTGAACGCGAAGCTCGCGGCGGCCCGCGCGGCCGGGTACCCCGAGGCCGCCTTCACCCTGCGCCTCTCGAGCGGCCGGGTGGAGGGCGTGGCAGGGGCGCCCGCGCTGACCCGGGTCTCCGAGCTGTTCGCCCGCGGCGCCGGGGCGCTGCCGCCGCGCTGGCGGGCCGCGCGCGGGGCGCTGGAGGGCGGCGCGCCGCTGGACTTCGCGCTCACCAACGACTCGATCGGCGGCAGCTCGGGCGCGCCGGTGGTGGGCGCCGACGGCGCGCTCGTCGGCGTGAACTTCGACTTCAACCGCGCCGCGCTCGGGTCGATGTACCGCTTCGAGCCCGCCACCTACCGGGCGATCGCCGTGGACGCGTCCACGCTGCTGCAGGTGCTGGAGCGGGTCTACGGCGCCAGGGCGCTGGTCGCGGAGCTGCGCGCGGCGAAGTGAACCGCTAGTACCTCGCCACACTGGTCTTGATCGATCGCCCGTACCCCGCTCAGGCCGAGCGAAGTCGAGGCCCGTTGCCTGGGCGCCCCTCGACTTCGCTCGGGGTGAGCGGGGGCGGATCGACCGGTACTAGGCGGCGCGCCACTTGGAGGCGAAGACCAGGAACGCGTCCGGAGAGAAGAAGAGCAGCTCGGCGCTGCCGAACTTGATCTTCGCCTTGTCGGAGATGGGGAAGGGGACGTTGGCGGAGAGCCGCGCGCCGTTCACGTAGGTGCCCAGCTTGCTGTCCGCGTCCACCAGCGTCCACGCGTCCTTGGTCGGCTCGTGGTGGAAGTAGGCGTGGAAGCGCGAGACCGAGCGCAGCTCCAGCGTGATGTCGTTGTTGGGCGTGCGCCCCACCGTGATCCCCATGGCGAACGCGTTGTGGAGCGACTTCTTGAGCTCGTACACCGTCGGCGGCAGGGAGTTCTTGAAGTCGGAGAGCGAGGCGGACTCGGTCATCACCACCGCCTCCACGCTCTGCCCGGGCAGCTCCCAGACCAACACCGGCGAGCCGACCACCGGAGAGCCTCGCGTAGACGGGTGGACGACCTTCCTCAGCAGCTCTGGGAGCGGAACGCCGGGCACGAAGGGAACTCTAGTCGCGCCCGCGGTCCGGACCGAGCGGCGCACAAGGTGCGTCCGTGTGGGCTCGTCGGAATTCCGGCGCCTTTCAGTTCGCGCCCAGCTCCTGCTCCACCAGCCGCTTCATCTCCGGGAGCGACTGCGCGCCCACCAGGGACAGCCCGTTGAGGAAGAAGTGCGGGGTGCCCTGCACGCCCGCGCGATCTCCGTCCGCGATGTCCGCCTGCACCGCCTGAGAGAAGCGGCCGGAGTCCAGGCACTCGCTGAACTTCCCCGGCGAGAGCCCCAGCTCGCCTGCGTAGCCGCGCAGCTGCGCGTCCTTGAGCGCGTCCGGGTGCTCGAAGAGGAGGTCGTGGTACTCCCAGAACTTCCCCTGCTCGTGCGCGCAGAGCGAGGCCTCGGCGCTGCGCCGCGCGTCCGGGTGCATCTCCAGCGGGTACTGCCGGAACACCAGGCGGATCCGCCCGGGGTACTCCTTGAGCAGGCGATCCACTGTGTGCTTCGCCGCGCGGCAGGCGGGGCACTGGAAGTCCGAGAAGGCCACCAGCGTGATCGGCGCGTTGGCCGGCCCGCGCGCGGGGCCCTTGGGCTCCACCTGCACCCGGGCGCGCCCCTTGGCCTTGGCCTCCGGTCCGCCCACGCTCACGTCCGAGAGGTCCGCGCCCTCCCGCGCCAGCAGCTTGGAGGCGGCGGTGATCTGCTCGCTGGGCAGCCCGGTGAGGACCGCCGTGGCCTTGCGCGCGCGGTCCGCCAGGTCCTTCTTGCCCATGGCCTCGTGCACCCGCACCAGCGCCAGGTGGATCTCCGGGTCGAAAGGGTCCGAGGCCAGCGCCTCGAGGTACGAGTCCTTCGCCGCCGGCCAGTCCTTCTTCGCCAGGTAGATCCTCCCCAGGTGGGTGAGCGTGGCGGGCGAGCCCGGGTGCACGCGCAGCGAGCCGCGCAGCACCTTCTCCGCCTCCTCCTCGCGCCGCAGCTCCAGCAGCGCCAGCGCGAACTTGTTGGAGATGGACTCGTACTTGTCCCCCACCAGCTGGTGCGCGCGGCCGTACTCCTCGGCGGCGGCGGCGGTGCGGCCGCGCTCGCGCATCAGCTCCCCCAGGTGGGCGATCTTCCGCGCCGGCACCTCCTCCACTTCGGCGAAGTCGCTGAAGGAGATCTCCTTGCCCTTCTTCTTCGCCTCCTTGCCCTTGCCGGGCGCGTCGTCCTTGAGGACGACTTTCTCGGAGGTGAGGGGGATCAGCTCGCGCGGGAAGGGCTGCTTGCGGATGTGCGCCAGCCAGGCCTTCTCGAACCCGGCGAAGCTCTTCCCGGTGGCCGTCTCCACCGCCTTCTTGTCGTCCTTGCCCGCCTTGAGCGCGTCCAGCACCTGCCGCAGCCCCGCGGTGCCCTGCTCCTTGAAGATGAGGTCGATCGCGTAGAAGACCTCGGCGAACGCGGTGGCCGCGTCCTCGGCGGAGGGCAACAGCGCGATGGACGGGTGCATCTTCGCGAAGGGGATGAGCTTGTCCTTCTTCACCCGGTCCCCCAGCAGCGCCAGCGTGGAGGGGGACATGGCCTGGCCGGCCGGGCCGCGCCAGCGGGACTCGAGGTACTTGGCCAGCCCCTCGTGCAGCCAGATCGGCACCGTGTTCCGGCTCTTCTGGGTCACCACCAGGTGGACGTATTCGTGGGCGAGCGTGTCCTGCCAGTCGTAGCCGCGCAGCACCGCCTTGGGGCTGGTGACCATCAGCTTGTTGAACTTGCAGATGGCGATGGTGCCGGTGGTCTTGATCTGCTCGAAGGTGAGGGTGGAGACCTTGGCCAGCTCGCGCGCGTCGTTGACGATCTCCACCCGGACCTTGCCCGGCGGCGCGTGGCCCAGGTCCTCCACCAGCGCCTTGCGGATCGCCTCCAGCGTCTCCAGCGCGTAGGGGACGAGGATCTCGTCCTTCCCCTTCGGGTAGAAGAAGATGAAGTGCTCGCTCTCCGCCTTGAGGTGGTGCTCGGTCACCCGCTGGGTGTCCTTGGCCAGCCGCAGGTACGAGCCCGGCTTGTCCTGGATCCCCGCGCCGGCGAGCTGCTCGATCGCCTCCGGGTAGCGCCCCTCTTCGAAGGCGATCCGCCCCTTGAAGTAGCGCACCGGCTCCAGCTCGTCCCCCACCAGCTCGCTGAGCGCCTTCAGCTCCTTCTTGGCGCCGTCCACGTCCCAGTCTTCGATCGCTTGATCGATGTTCTTGAGGTGGGCCTTGGCGTCCGGGCTGTTCTCGTCCGCCGCGCGCGCGGTGACCGCCAGCGCGCACACGCACAGCGCGACCCAGCAGAGCGCGCGCTTCACTTGACCAGCTCCTCGTAGAAGCGCTTCACCTGGTCCTTGTACTTGTCCGGCGCGCCCTGCTTCATGGCGTCCAGCAGGTCCTTCCGGAACTCCTTGGGCGCCTGGTACTGGTCCGCGTCCGGGATCTCCACGTGGTCCGGGCGCAGCCCCATCCCGCTCTGCCGCCCGCCGGCGAACATCGGCATGGGGAGCCCCTTGCCCTTGCCGCGCTGGTTCTTGCTCTGCTGCATCTGCTTCTCGAACTGCTGCAGCTGATCCAGCGCGGCCTTCTGTTCCGAGTAGCCGCGGCCGGGATCTCGCCCCTCCATCCGCTGGCCGGCCTCGCCCATCCGCTCCGCCACCTCGTCCATCTGCTGCGCGGCCTCCTCGCCGAACAGCGGCGCCAGCTGCGCCATCTCGTCCATCTTCTGCTGCAGCTCGTGCGCCTTCTGCTCCAGCCCGCGCTGCTCGCCGGCCATCTGCTTGAGCTTCTGGCGGTCCTCTTCGCTGAGCATGGAGCCCGGCTGCGGGAAGAGCTGCTGCAGCTTCTTGTTCACCTCGGAGACCTTCTCCGCGTCCTTCGCCAGCCGGTCCGCCAGCTGCTTGGACTGCTGCCGCACCTCCTGCGGGTTCTGGAAGATCTCATCGAGCTGCCGCTGCTGCGCGCCGAAGCCGGAGAGCTCCGAGGACGCGCGCTCCGCCCGCTCGGCGGACTCGGCCGCGAGGTCGAAGTCGTCCACCTTCAGCGCGTTCTTGAGGTTCTGCAGCTCGGACTCCACCTCTTCGAGCGGCTTGTCAGCGCGGGAGTTGAGCTGGTCCGGGCCGAGCTCGGCGTAGTTCTTGGAGACCTCCTCCACCGTCTTCATGAGCTGGTCCTTCATGGACTGGCCGCGCTGCTGCAGCCGCTCCTTCAGCTGGTTCTTGTAGCGGTCGCGGATCTCCTTGGTCTTCCCCGCCAGCTCCTCCTGCCGCGCGGTGGTGTCCTTGAGCTTCTCCATGAAGTCCCGGAACTTCTCCGCCAGCTCCGGGTACTGCTCGGCGCCCATGTCGTCTTCGGCGTCGTCGAACTTCTTGAGCATCTGCTCCATCTGCTGCGCCATCTCCTGCAGCTTGGTGAGCGCCTCGTCCGTCTTGCCCTCGCGCATCAGCCGCTCGATCTCGTCGAGCGAGGAGCCCATGTCCTCCTGCTGCATCATCTCCTTGAGCGCCTCGGCGTTGAGGTGCTCGTCGCGGATGCCCTTGGCCAGCTCGCTCATCCGCTGCATCAGCTCGTTCATCCGCTCCCGGAGCGCCTTGATCTCCTGGAGGATGGACTCCTGCAGCTTGGGGTCCTGCGTCTTCTTGTACTCCTCGACGAGCGAGGTCAGCTCGCGGCGCTGCTCGGCCAGCTGCTGCGCCAGCTCCTTGAGGTCCTGGAGCTTCTGCCGGTCCAGCAGGGACTCCAGGTACAGGACGTTCTTCTCGGTGTCGCGGACCTCGTCCTCCACCACCCGCGTCAGTCGCTTGCCGAACTCCAGATCGCTGCCGCGCTCGCGCATGTAGCGCAGGTAGAGGCGGCGGAACTCGGAGGTGGTGCGCACCCGCGCGGTCATGGACTCGGAGATGTTGGCCAGCGCCATCCAGAGCTCTTCAGGGCTGTCCTTGTCCTTGGCGATCTCCCGCGCCGCGCTGCCCATGTCCGCCGAGAGCTCCAGCCCCGCGCGGTCGGTGGGCTGCGCCGAGCTCACCCGCTCCAGCTCCTTCTCCTTCGCGCGGTCCGGCCCCTCCAGCCGGTCCGCCAGGTGCGTCACCAGCCGCTCCCAGAGCTGCTCCGCCTTCGCCACCGCCTCGCGCCGGTGCTCGGCCGCGCTGTACACCTTGAGGACGTGCGTCTGCGAGACGCCGGTCTTCTTGCCCTGCACCTCGTCGTTGTCGCGCGCCTGGATGAAGTAGGAGACGCGATCTCCCGGGGCGAGCTTGAGCGGCGTGAGGTCCCAGACGTACTGGCCCTTGTAGCGGCGCTCGTCTCCCAGCTTGAGCGCCACCGTCTGCAGCTCGGTCTGCTTCCCGGCGCGGTACTGGAGCTTGAGCTCGGTGAGGCCGTAGTCGTCCGTGGCGCTGAACTTCAGCGTCACGCGCTCGTTCGGGTCCACCTCCAGCTCCTCGCCCGGCGAGCTGAGCGAGACCTTGGGCGGCTCGTCCGGCAGCACGTTGACCGGGATGTCGGGACCGCGCGCCAGCTCCCGCCCGCGCTCGCTCTGGAAGATGAAGGCGTAGCTGCCCGGCTTGTCCACCACCAGCGAGCCCTCCAGCTCGCGGGCGCCAGTCACCTTCAGGGGCAGCGCCTTGCCGTTCACCGTCAGCTCGGCGCGCTCCACGTCCCGGTCGGCGCGGGACTTGAGCTGCACCACCGTGCCGGGCGGCGCGGAGATGTCCCCGCTGGTGCCGGCCACCACGCGCTCCGCCAGCCCGGTGTACGCGGGGTAGCGGTAGGTGAGCTCCACGTCGCCCGTGATCGGCTCGCGGTGGGCGAGCGCGCCGGTCTGCTCGGCCTGGCGCAGCGCCGCGCGGGCTCCGGCGGTCCAGCGCTGCGGGGCGAGGATGAGGCAGAGCGCGCTCAAGCCCAGCGCGGCGACGAGCCCCACGCCGGCGCGGCGGGTCCAGCGCGGATCCACCACGCCGGTGGCGGGGATGGCGGCGGCGCGCGCGTCCGTCTGCTTCAGGTACTCGCGGGCGAGGTCGTTGGAGAAGGTGTCCGGCTCGAGCGTGAGCGCGCGCTCCAGCTCCACGGCGGAGAGGACCGCGTCCTCCACGCCGGGCACGCGGCGGCCCACGAGCCGGGCGGTGCGGGCGTCGTCCCCCACCCAGCGCAGCGCCAGCCCCACGCCGAAGGCCACGAGCACCGCGGCGGCGAAGAGGGGCGCGGCGGCGAAGAGCCACTTGCCGAGCGTGGGAGAGAGCGAGCCCGCGTAGCCGGCGAGCAGCGCGGTGAGGGCGAGCGTGGCGCCAGCCCAGAGCGCGCCCTGGAGCCAGAGCTGCCGCCGCTGGTGGGCGCGCACCTGGTGGAGCAGCTCGCGGAAACCGCTCGCGGGCTTGGGCGCCTGCGGGGTGGGCGAGGGTGGAGGAGGGGGAGGAGGGACGAGCTCGGGGCCGCTGGTGGTGGGCGTCTGCGAGTTCACGGAGGATCCGCGGCGAAACTCCCCTGAACAGGGGCTATTCCGGTGCCTCCTTTATATAGGGCCGACCCTCCGAAATGGGGACAGGCTACTTTTTCCGACCTCGCCACGCGCTGTGCGCCCCAAGCCGAGCAACTTTGGGGCGTTACGAAGCCCCGCTGAAAAAGTAGCCTCGGGCCGCTGTCGTGAAGTCGAAACGCAGCCTGTCCCCCATTTTTCCGGAGCCGCGATGCGCCACCCGTTCGGTTGGGCCCTCCTCACCCTGCTCGCCTGCGCTGCCTGCAACTGCGAGGGGCCCGTGGTCCCGCCGGGCGGGACGAAGGGCGCGGTGAGCGGGACGCTGACGCTCTTCCAGGGCGCGGGCACGGGCGTCTGGTCCGGCCCGCGGGCCAAGCTCCCCGCCGGGTTCCGTTCGCTTTCCCCCAAGCTCGCGGCGCTGCGGCCCCGCCCCGCGCTGCGCGCCGCCCCGGGCGAGCGGAACGTCCCGGGCGAGCTGATCGTCCGCCTGGAGCAGGCCAACCTCTCCCCCGCGGCCGCCTCGAAGCTGCTCCTGATTGAAGGCGCGCACGCCTCGCACGGCGGCTACGCGTCCGAGCACCTCCACCTGCTGCGCTTCGTGGACGATGCCGGCCAGCCGGTGGATGACGCCACGCTCGAGCGCTACCGCGAGACGCTCGCCGCGCGCGAGGGCGTCCGCTTCGTGGAGCGCAACGGGCGGCGGTTCCCCACCGCGCTCCCCAATGACCGGCTCTACGGCTACCAGTGGCACTACCCGGCGATGAACCTCCCCGCCGCGTGGGATGTGACGCAGGGCTCGACCGCGGTGGTGGTGGCGGTGATCGACACCGGGATCGTCACCCACGGAGATCTCAACACGAACGTGGTCCAGGGGATCGACTTCATCTCCGACGCGGCCAGCGCGCAGGACGGGGACGGCCGGGACGACGACCCCACCGATCGCGGCAAGGACCTCCCCAACGGCCAGTCCTCCTGGCACGGCACCCACGTGGCCGGCACCATCGGCGCGGTGTCCAACAACGGCACGGACGTGGCGGGCGTGGACTGGAATGCGCGGATCCTCCCGGTGCGCGTGCTCGGCAAGGGCGGCGGCACGGACTTCGACATCGCGGCCGCCATCGTCTGGTCCAGCGGCGGGAGCGTCCCCGGCGTGCGCGCCAACGCCACGCCCGCCGCGGTGCTCAACATGAGCCTGGGCGGGGATGGAGATCCGCGGCAGACGTACCAGGAGGCGATCGACGCGGCGGTGGGGCGGGGCGCCACCGTGGTGGTGGCCGCCGGCAACGAGAACGAGGCCACCGCGCGCAAGGTGCCTTGCTCGCAGGCGCGGGTCGTCTGCGTGGGCGCCACGCGGCTGACGGGCAAGCGCTCCAGCTTCTCCAACTACGGCCCGCAGGTGGACGTGATGGCCCCGGGCGGAGAGATGGTGGAGGACCTCAACAACGACGGCCTGCCGGACGGCATCCTCTCCACCTACCGGGACGAGCAGAACCAGCCGACCGTGGACCTGCTGCAGGGGACGAGCATGGCCACCCCGCACGTGGCGGGCCTGGTGGCGCTGATGAAGGCCGCCAACCCGGCCCTCACGCCCGCGCAGGTGGAGACGGTGCTCAAGGACACCGCGAACGCGTCCTCCAAGTGCCAGGAGGGCTGCGGCGCCGGGCTGGTGAACGCCTTCGCGGCCGTCACCAGCGCCAAGGGCAGCACGCCCACCGGGCCGGCGAAGCTCTCGCTCAACACCAGCGAGCTCACGCTGGTGGGCGGCGCGACGACGCCGCTGGCGGTGACCAACCTCGGCGGTCAGGCGCTCAACGTGACGGTGGCCGCGAGCGGCGGGAACGCCGGGCGGCTCAGCTTCCCCGGCGGGACCACGCTGACGCTCGCCGCGGGCCAGTCCGGCGAGCTGACCGTGAGCGCGAACGCCACGGGGCTGGCGGACGGGCTCCACCCGGCCACCATCGAGGTCACCTCCAACGGCGGCAACGCCACGGTGAACGCCCGCATCCGCGCCGGCGCTTCGCTGGGGAACAAGTCCGCCACGCTCGCGCTCGTCTACCAGGACGCGCAGGGCGAGTGGCAGGCCGCCGGCGGCGGCGAGGTCACCCCGGGCCAGAGCTTCGCCTACAAGTTCGAGGTGCCGGCCGGCAAGTACTACGCAATCGCCGCGGTGGACGACAACGGCAACGGCGAGTTCTTCGACGAGGGCGAGCGCGTGGGGCTCTTCCGCAACATGGACAGCCCCGAGGAGATCGAGGTCACCAACGGGCAGACCACCGGGAAGATCGACTTCGCCCTGGTGCCGGTGGGCGCGGTGGACTCCACGCCCGCGCTCCAGGTCGGCGCCGCCTGCACCTCCGACGCGAACTGCCCCGAGCAGGGCGCGTGCGTGACGGACTGGCCCGGCGGCTACTGCACGCGGGACTGCTCCACCACCGCCTGCCCCGCGGCCTCCAAGTGCTACCAGCTGGACACCAACGTCTTCGCCTGCTTCGCCACCTGCTCTGGCCCGCGCACCGGCCGCAGCAACTGCCGCAACGGCTACGTGTGCGAGGCGGACGCGGCCGGTGGCGCGTTCTGCGTGCCGGCGTGCACCTCGGACAACGACTGCACGCCGGGAACCTGCGATCTGGGCACCGGCTACTGCAGCTGAGCGAAGCGGCCTGGAGGGACCGGGAAACCGAACAGGGTCGCGCTCGCCTGCTCACGCATGGTTCCCGCGGCGGGGCGCTCAGGGCCTCGGTGGTGGCAACGCCGCGTTCGCCGGCAGTGGGAGCTCGACGGCAGCGGGTGGCCGTGGGAACTGGGTAGGTTTGGGGTGGGTGGATCCACCCCGGCCTACCCACTACTCAAACGCGGCGTGCTCCCGGAGCCGTCAACGGAGCGCCCGCCTCCACCGAGGTCCGGAGCGCCTCCGCGGGATTCATGCGAGCACGGCGAGCGAGACCCTTTCGGTTTCCCGGTCCCTCAAAGCCCTGCCGCTCACGGCGCCGGCAGCAGCATCCGGTACGGCTGGGAGTGCGTGTGCTGCGCGGTGATCTCCACACGGGTGGGGCCCACGCGGGTGCCGTCCGGCCGGCGCAGCTCGACTTGGCGGCTGCCCACCGGCAGCTCCACCTGGCGCGGCGCGAAGCCGGCGCTGCGGCCGTCGATCCAGATCTCCGCGCGCAGCGCGCCTTCTCCGCCCACGAGCAGGGTCCCGGTGCGTGCGGGCGCGGCCGTGGCCTCGCGCTTGGGCGTCGGCCGCGCACGGGCGGGCGTGGGCGGCTCCTCCTTGGCGAGCGCGGGCGGCTCGAGCGCGGGTGCCTGCTCCACGCGTGGCGCCGGTCGCGGAGCGCTCTCGGCGGCAGGCGCGCTCACGGTCGGCGCGGGTGGCGAGGAGGGGCGTAGGAGGATCAGCCCGGCGGCCGAGAGCGTCGCAGCGAGCAGTCCACCGGCGATCCAGCGACCTCGGGGCGCCCCTCGACTTCGCTCGGGGTGAGCGGGTGGTGGCTCCGCGAGAGCGGGCGCCCCTCGACTTCGCTCGGGGTGAGCGGGTGGTGGCTCCGCGAGAGCGTGCGCCCCTCGACTTCGCTCGGGGTGAGCGGGTGGTGGCTCCGCGAGCGCGCCGAAGGGATCCAGCAGCGCATCGAGCGCGCCCTTGCGCGGCGCGGGCGCGGCGCTCGGCCGCAGCGCCGCGAGGTACTCGCGCAGGGCGGTGCGAGCATCTCCCGGCAGCCTCGCCCGCAGCGCCGCGGCGCAGGCCTGGGCGAGCTCCGCCGCGGAGGAGAAGCGGTCCGGCTTGGAGCGGCGCACCGCGCGGGAGATCAGCGCGCGCACGTCCTCCGGCAGCGCAGGGTCCAGCGGCAGCTCCACGCCGGCGAGCAGATCCGCCATCCGGTTCTCCCCGGCGAGCGGGCTGCTCCCGGTGCAGAGCGCATGGAGCACGCAGCCGAGCGCGAAGACGTCCGTGCGGCCATCCAGTTCGCCGCGCGTGAGCTGCTCCGGCGCCATGTACGCGGGCTTGCCCTTGGTGACGCCGGCGAGCGTGCGCTCCACCCGCCCCTGCGCCATGGCGATGCCGAAGTCCGAGAGCTTCACGTCTCCGTCCCAGGACACGAGGATGTTCTGCGGGCTCACGTCCCGGTGCACCAGCCGCAGCGGCGCGCCGTCCGCGCCGACCGCCGCGTGCGCGTAGGCCAGGGCGTGGCCGACCTCTGCGCACAGGTGCAGCGCGAGCGCCAGCGGCAGCGCGCGCCCCGCCGCGAGCCCGCGCTCCCGCAGCCGCTCGGCGTCCAGCCCGTCCACGAACTCGAGCACCTGGAAGGGCGCGCCGTCCGCCACGCCGAAGTCCAGGATCCCCACGATGTTCGCGTGGTGGAGCTGGCTGACCAGCCGCGCCTCGTCGAGGAACATCCGCGTGAAGGCCTCGCCGCTGCCTTCGGCCTCCAACATCCGCTTGATCGCCACCCGCCGGGTGAAGCCATGCTCGCCGGCGCTGGCACCCTCCCAGACCTCGGCCATGCCCCCGGCGCCGAGCCTCTTCACCAGGGTGTACCGACCGGCCAGTTGCACGCGCTCATCCTAGCCAAGCCCGGGCTCGTGGTAGGACCCGCCCTCTGCCGGAGGGAGAACAAGCCGCGTGAGCCGCGTCGTGCGCTGGGTCCTGGGGGTCTCAATCGTCCTCAACATCGTGCTGGCCTACGCGCTCGTGGCCGGGCGCAAGCCGCCGTCGGCCGCTGGCGTCGCGGCGGAGGATTTGAGCAACCTGGGCCACCTCGCGCTCCAGCTGCGCTGCGGTCGCGAGGAGCCGGGCGCGTGCGAAACGCTCAACGCCCTGGACGAGGCCGAGTGCGAAAAGGGCAGCGCTCAGGCCTGCACGCTCCGGGGGATCGCCTTGCAGGTGGGACGGCAGGTGCCGAAGAACGAGGCCTCCGCGCGCGAGCAGTTCCGGCGAGCGTGCGAGCTCGGAGACGGCGCCGGCTGCTGGTACCTGGGCACCACGTTCGAGTACGGGCGCGGAGGCCCGGTGGATCTGCCCGCGGCGCTGCCGTTCTACGAGAAGGGCTGCGCGCTGCGGCATGAGAACGCCTGCCTCTCGCTCGCGCGGTCGTACGAGTGGGGACGCAACGGCGTGGCCAAGGACGCGGCAAAGGCCTTGGACGGATACGACCGCTGCTGCGCGCTCAAGTACAAGCCGTGCTGCGAGCGGGCCGAGGCCTTGAGGGGCGAGTCGGACGGCGGGGGGGGCCCATGAGCTCGCGTCCCGCTTCGCCTTCCGTCCGCACGGCACGTCAACAGCCGTTCACGTTCACGTTCACGCGCGGGTGGGGTGCGGTGGCGAGCGCGGCGCTGCTGCTCGTGGGCTGCGCCACCGCGACCCCGGCGAGTCGCCCTTCGGTGGGGCTGCTGCTGCGCGGGCCTCCCGAGGCGGTCTCCTCCGCGCGCGCCGCCCTGCCGGCCGCGGACCTGCCGGTGCTGCTGCAGCCGTTGGAGCTGCCCGGCAGCGCCGCCGCCGCGCCCGCCGCGCCGCCGGTGCTCGAAGAGACGCTGGCCGCCGCGCGCAAGGGCTACGTGGACGCGGACTTCTCCCGCTGCCTCGCGGCGTTGGAGGCGGAGGCGCTCGTGCCGGACGCGCTCGCCCGCGGCGCGCGGACGCTCGCGGCCCGGGTACTGCTCTGGCGCGCCGCCTGCCACGCGGGCGCCGGGCGCACGCCGCTGGCCCAGCGGTCCGCGCGCGAGCTCGCCGTGCTTGGGCTGGAGCTCCCACCGGATGTGGGCTCGGTGACGCCGGACGTGGAGGCGTTGCTCGTCCGCGAGCTCAAGGAGGTGGCCAAGCTGCGCACCTACCCGCTGCGGGTGTCGTCCGACGCTCCCTCCGCTGAGCTCACCCTGGATGGCCGGTCCAACGCTTGCAGCACACCCTGCACGTTGGAGGCACCCGAGGGTCAGCACATGCTGCGCGTCGAAGCCGATGGCACCGAGCCGGTGGTGAAGAAGGTCCGCTTCGGGCCGGAGGAGAGGGCGCTCCACGTTCCGGTGGCGCCTGCGTCCCCCGCGCTCGCTGGAGCGCAGTGGTCCGCGCGCTACGGGCGGGGCGCGGAGGTGGACTCCGCGGCTTCTCTGAAGCTGCTCGCCACGGCGCTGCGGGCGCCGCGCCTGGTGCTGGTGAGCCTGGAGCCGGAGCGCAGCCAGACGCGGCTGCGCGGGGTGGTGGCCGTGGAGGGCGCGGTGGCGGCGCGGGCGGAGCGCCCGGCCGAGCCCGACCTTCCTCCCGCGGCGCTCGAGGGGCTCTTGCGCGACCTGCTGGTGAAGGGCCAGGTGGTGGAGCCCTCTCCGGCGCTCTGGCAGCGGCCGGCGTTCTGGGTGGCGCTCGGTGGCGTGGCGGCGCTCGCGGCGGGTACCACCGCGCTGGTGGTGACGCGGCGGGTGCGCACCGGGGTGACGTTCTGATGCGCGCGCTCTGCCTGCTGCTGCTCCTCGCGTTTTGCGCCTGCGTGGACACCCGCAGCGTCTCGCTCACCTTCGGCGAGGCGGGGGAGGGGCTGGACGGCTTCATGTGCAAGGACGCCATGGGCAAGCAGCTGCTGGATCGCCGCGCGCCCGAGGCGAAGGCGAGCTTGATCGTCGACTTCGTGCGGCTCGGCGGCGTGCCGGGCTGTCGCGTGAGCCAGCTCATCTCCTGGTGCGCCGCGCACGACTGCAAGCCGATCCCCGGGGGCCGCAGCTGCCTGCCGGATATCGAGCTGCCCACCGGCGTTTCCGCCACCCCGCGCGAGGAGCTGCGCGGCCGGCTGCGCGAGGCGATCTCCCGCCTCTCCGGCGCCGGCGTGACGCCAGACGCGCCGGACGAGTTCGTGCTGGTCCGGGTGGTGGGCACGCTGCAGAGCTGCGCCGAGGTGGAGGGCAGCGGGGACGTGCTCCCGGCGCTGGAGCCCTCGAAGCTGCTCGGCTGCGCGTACAGCTGCCCCGTGCTGCTGGACCGCGTGGACCAGGACGTCTACCTCGGGTTCGACACGCTGGTGGGCGCGTGCGAGCAGGGCGTGCGCACCTGCGCCGCGGGAGATCTGCGCTGGCAGATCTAAAGGCCCCTTCACAGAGAGGGCCACCCACCGGTCACCTCGAGCGTAGCGCCGCCGGCGCGTAGTCGGTGTGCCCAGCATGGGCACGGTCAGGAGGTGCAAGTCCTCTGGGAAGCAGGTCGTAGCGACCCAAGCAACTCGCAAGGTTTGTCGGCCGCGAGGCCGGGACTGAAAGAAGCGATAGCGAAGCCACGGCTCGACGTACAGGAACCGGATTCGAGGCGGACATGCGAGGGGTGAGCGGACCGACGACCGCGAAACTCCCACGACCTAGGCGCGTGGACGTATATCCGGCGAGCGCGGGGCGAAGACCGGAGCCCTTACCTGGGGAGATCTCGCCTCGCGCCTGAAAGGGCGACGGCCGATGAGGCCGGAGCGAGAAGTCAGCAGAGGCCGTAGTAGCCACGAGCGCGCCGACAGGGATGGCCACCCGCCTACTGGAAGTCGGAAGGGCAGCGAAGGGTGAAGGGCCGAACGGTGAGGAGAGCGAACTCACGCCTAGCTCGACACTGTCGTGAACTCACAAGCTCCTGACGAGGAGGCCCGCTTGAAGGGAAGGGGTGAAGCTCCAACCCGACAACACGGGTGACGAGACAGAGTGGGCGCGAAGCGAACGAGACGTTCAGGAAAGGCCGCGCAACTGGCGGCAGAGAGGCGGGAAATCGCGATACGCCGCTCGAACCTCAACTCACCGAACCGCCGGATACGGTCCCGTACGTCCGGTGGTGTGGGAGGGGGCGCGGCGTGAGCCGCCCCCCTATCCCGATAGAGGCGGCACGGAGCGGGTGATCACCTCAGCGCCGCTTCGAGCTCGGGTGCCGCCCCTCGACTACGGACCTTCGGTCCTACGCTCGGGGTGAACGGTGGGGGCTACTTCAGCCCGTGCCGCTGCAGCAGCTCGATCAAGTGCGAGCGGTCCATCTTGGCCGTGCGCGCTGCGGCGGAGACGTTCCCGCCCGCCTTCTCCAGCAAGGCCTTGAGGTAGCCCGCCTCGAAGTCCTTGAGCACCGAGGCCCGCGCGTCCTTGTACGAGAGCTCGGGGCCGGGCAGGCGCGGCGCGGGCGTGGCGCTCGGGGCCGCGGGCGCCTCGACGCTCGTCTCCAGGCGCGGCGGCTCGCCCATCGCCAGCACCGACTCCACCAGGTTGCGCAGCTCGCGGACGTTCCCCGGCCAGTGGTGGGCGCGCAGCGAGTCCAGCACCCGGTCCGAGAAGAGCTCGCTCAAGGGGCCTTCGTGGCCGGCCTCGCGCAGGAAGTGCTCCACCAGGAGCGGGAGATCATCCGGCCGCTCGCGCAGCGCCGGGATCTGCAGCCGCACCACCGCGAGCCGGTAGTAGAGGTCCAGCCGGAACGTCCCGGCGTTCACCTCCTTGCGCAGATCTCGGTGCGTGGCGCTCACCACGCGCACGTCCGCCTCCAGCTCCTCGGTGCCGCCCACGCGCCGGAAGCGGCGCCGCTCCAGCACGCCGAGCAGCGCCGGCTGCAGCGACGGTGGCAGCTCGCCGATTTCATCGAGAAAGACGGTGCCGCCGCTGGCGCGCTCGAACGCGCCGAGGTGCCGCTTGTCCGCGCCGGTGAAGGCGCCGCGCTCGTGGCCGAAGAGCTCGCTGGCCACCAGGCCCGGGGAGAGCGAGCCGCAGTCCACGGTGATGAAGGGCTTCTTCGCGCGGGGGCTGTGGTCGTGCACCGCGCGGGCGATCAGCTCCTTGCCGGTGCCGGACTCGCCCACCAGGAGCACGGAGATCTCGCTCTTCGCCGCGCGCTGCACCTGCAGCATCAAGTGCCGCATGGCCGGGGTGCGCCCCTTGAGCGCGCCCAGCGACTCCTCCCCGAGCAGCTCCAGGGTGACGGTCTGGCCCTCTCCCACGCGCAGGCTGGTGCGCCCCAGCTTGAGCACGGTGCCCGGAGGCACCGAGCCCCGCTCCAGCGCCACCTGCGCGGCGAGCGTGCCGTTGGTGGAGCCGGGGTCCTTCACGAAGATCCGGTCACCCCGGCAGCACAGCTCCAGGTGGTAGCGGGAGACGGTGGGATCGCTCAGGCGCAGGTCCGCGTCCTCCGCCGTGCCCACCATCACCGTCTCGCCGGTCGCCGCCAGCGTCTTGCCGGCGTCCGGCCCCTCCACCACCTCGAGCGTGAGCGTCCTCACCGGCAGGCCGGCGGTCTTCAGGGAGACGGTTCCTTCGGGCACGGCGGCGGACTGTAGCAGCGCCTCCCACCCCCTGTCGGCTCCGGCCGACAGCTGAGGGCGGGCGGCTGGAGGGGAGAGCCGACAGCGCGCGGCTCCCCCCGAGGGAGCGGGGTGGGGCACGCCGGTTGCGATGGGCACCCCCCGCTGCACCCGTCCTTTCCGGAGGTCTTTCATGCGTGCCGTCCCGTCCCTGCTCCTGAGCGGCCTGACAGCGTCGATGCTGCTGGGCTGCCCCTCTCTCCCTCCCGCCGAGTGCGATGCCGGCAACTGCGGCGATCCCGGCGCCGCCGGCGGCAACGCGGCCCGGGTGCTGCCGCGCCCCAGCCGCTCCACAGCGATCAACCTGACCTCGAACGACGGGATCCTCGCCGCGGTCAACCCGGACAACGCTTCGCTCTCGCTGTTCAACGCGGCGTCGAAGACCAAGAGCGCGGAGGTGGCCTTCGCGCCCGGCTCCGAGCCGGTGGGCGTGGTCATCCACCCGGATGACGTCACCGCCTTCGTGGTCCTGCGCCGCGCGGGCAAGCTGGTGAAGGTCTCCGGCCTGGACAAGGTCACGCCCACCGTGGGCGCGGAGGCCACGGTCGGCTCCGAGCCCACCGGCGCGGCGCTCTCGCCGACCGGCAAGCTCGCGGTGGTCGCCAACTTCGGGGAGACCACGGTCAGCCTGGTCGACACCGGCACCATGGCGGTGATCGCCACGGTGGACGTGGGCGGCAACCCGCGCGCGGTGGCCATCACCAACGACGGCGACGGCGACGACGCGGACGAGAAGGCCTACGTCACGCTCTTCTACGGCGCGCCCGCCAGCGAGGCCACGGACGACGGGCGGATCGGCAAGGTGGTGGAGGTGGACCTCGGCCTGCGCGCCAAGACCGCCACCATCGACCTCTCGCCCATCGCCGACACCGGCTTCGGCGTGGCCCAGCCGGACGGCGGCGTGGGCGCCAGCGTGGGCTGCGCGCCAAACCAGCTCTTCAACATCGCCATCAACGCGGGCAAGGCGTACGTCACCCACGTCTGCGCGGCGCCCAAGGGGCCGGTGTTCAAGTTCACCAACCTCTTCGCCGGGCTCTCGGTGATCGACCTCGCCACCAAGACCGAGGACAAGGGGCCCACCGGCAGCGTGGCCCTCTCCAAGCTGGTGGCCGCGCAGGGCGGGGCGACCTCCGCGCTGCTCGGCGTGCCGGTGGAGCTGGACTTCAAGCTCGGCACCAACGTGGCGTACGTGGCGGCGCAGGCGGCGGACAAGGTGCAGCGCGTGCACTTCAAGGGGAATGACCCGCGCGGCCCCATCGTGCTCGGCCCGGACTCCAACTTCGCGCAGATGGACTTGAAGGGGACCGGCGGGATCAAGGTGCCGATCGGGATCGTGGTCGCCCACGGCAAGGCGACCGCGTACGTGAACAACTGGATCGACCGCAGCATCACCGTGCTGGACCTGGGGCTGCAGACCGCGGACGGCGAGCCGGTCTCCAGCGCCTCCAAGCCCACCGCCGGCTCGCAGGAGGCCCGGGAGCTGAACGGGAAGAAGTTCTTCTTCACCGGCACCGGCCGCTGGTCCGACCGCGGCGTGAACTCCTGCGGCAGCTGCCACCCGGACGGCCTCTCCGACAACCTCACCTGGGTGTTCGCCGCCGGCCCCCGGCAGACCACGCCGCTGGACGGCACCTTCTCCAAGGTGAACCCCGCGGATCAGCGCGCGCTCAACTGGACCGCCATCTTCGACGAGCTCCACGACTTCGAGCTGAACACCCGCGGCACCGCCGGCGGCAAGGGCGCGATCACCACCGGGACGGTTCCGGACGACGTGCCGTTCTCCCTCACGCTGGGGAAGCTCCTCACCGGCAAGGCCACCGCCACGCGAAACGACAACCTCTCCGGCTCCACCAAGGACGTGGTCACCACCACCGCCGCGGTGAAGGACTGGGACGAGATCGAGGCGTACGTGAAGAAGATCCGCGCCAACAACGGCCCCCGCGCGCTGGACGCGGCGGCGGTGGCGCGCGGCCGGGCGGTGTTCCAGTCCGCCAACTGCTTCACCTGCCACGGCGGCGCCAAGTGGACGGTGAGCCGCGTGCCGTACACGCCTTCCGTGGAGAAGAACGGCTCGCTGCCCGGGGATGACAACGTGCCGGCGGCGCCCACCGGCCTGCGCACCGAGCTGCGCACGGGTGGCTCGCTCCCGTTCCCCAACCCCAACATCAACACCGACACCAAGAAGGTGGACGTGGAGCGGATCCCCGGCGCCGGCCCCGGCGGCGCGGAGCTGGTGGTGGCCCCCGAGCGGATCACCTGCGTGCTGCGCAGCGTGGGGACGTTCGACGCCGCCAACGCGATCGAGAAGAAGGCGAACGGCGCGCAGGCGCAGGGCTTCCGCGGCTTCAACCCGCCCTCGCTGCTCGGGCTGGCCACCAGCGCGCCCTACCTGCACCACGGCGCCGCGAAGACGCTCGAGGAGCTCTTCACCGGCCGCTACGCCACCCACCACCAGGCCGGCAACGCGCTCTTCCTCGCCAACGGCGGCACCACCGCCGAGGAGCAGGGGCAGATCTCCGACCTGATCGCCTTCCTCAAGTCCATCGATGACCGCACCGAGGCCTTCACCATCCCGTCCAACCAGGACATCTGCGGCGGGTACTGACTGCTAGGACGGGAGTAGGACCCTGGGCGCCGGTGCGGAAGGGACGCCGCACCGGCGCCCAGTGAGCTTGGAAGAGAGAGGAAAAGAACGCGGACCACCCCCCCGTTGGGCGGATCAGTCAGGGAAAGAAACGTGAGGCCGTCCGCTCAGCCCGAGCGAAGTCGAGGGCCCCACGAGCGAGAGTCCCTACGATCGGCGGGCCCTCGACTTCGCTCGGGCTGAGCGGGGGGAGCCCCTCACCGCAGCGCAGGCGGCGTGGCGCCCACCTCTTCCCGGAGCGCGGCGAGCTGGCGGCGCAATGCGAGCGGCACCGCCTCCGCGCCATCCGCCCAGCGCAAGAGCTCCGCGGCCATCCGCAGCCCCTCATCCCGGCGCGGCGGCAGGCGCAGCAGGGCGCGCGCCAGGTGCAGCCGGACCTCGGACCGCTCGTGCTCCTTGATCTCCACGCCCGTGAGGATCGCCATCGCCCGCTCCAGCGTCTTGGCCGCCTCGGCGTCACGCCCCTGCGCCAGCTGCGCCTCGCCCACGCACCCCAGCAGCTGCCCGGTGCGGTGGTGCTTGGGGCCGTACTGCCGCTCCGTCACCTCCACGCCGCGCTCGCACAGGGCCCGCGCCTCGTCCGCGCGCTTCACCCCGAGCAGCGCGCCCGCCCGCGCCGCCACGGTGACGATCCCTTCCCCCGCCTCCAGGGTGCCGGTCCGCTGCCGGATCTCGTACGCGCGCCGCGAGGCCTCCTCCGCCTCCTCGCGCCGGTCCAGCTGCAGCAGCGTGAACGCGATGTGCGAGAGCACCTTCGCCACGTCCGGGTTGTCCGCGCCCAGCGCCGCCTCGCGCAGCGCGAGCGCGCGCCGCTGCACGGCCAGCGCCTCCTCCGGCCTCGCCAACCCGGAGAGCGTGTTCCCCAGGTTGTTGAGCGGCGCCGCCAGGCTCGGGTGGTTGACGCCGCTGGCCCGCTCGCGCGCGGCGATCGCCGCCTGGTACATCTTCACCGCCTGCTCGAAGCGCCCCACGTGCGCGAGCACCGCCCCGTAGTTGTTGAGCAGGTTCGCGCGCATCCCCTCGGAGAGCACCCGCGCGCGGTCGTCCACCGCCAGCGCCCGCTCGTAGTGGCGCGCCGACTCGGCGTAGTGGTCCTCGTTCATCTCCAGCACCGCGGTGAGGTTGGCCAGGTGCACCTCCTCGCGCTCGTGCTCCGGGGCGCGCTGCAGCCACGCCGCCGCGTGCTCGGCGGCGCGGCGCCCGTCCTGCTGCCGGCGCAGCTCCACGCCGAACAGCCACCCCGCGGAGACCCACAGCTGCGCGGCGAGGCTGGCGTCGCCCACCGCCTCCGCCGCGAGCAGCCCCTGGTGGTAGGCCGTCTCCGCCTCCGGGTAACGCCCCTTGCGCACCAGCGTCAGCCCTTCGAACATCTTCCCCAGCGCCCGCGCCCGGGCGAACGCGGGCCCCGCCGGCGCCTCCTCCCTGGGCAGCTGCTCCAACGCGTCGTCGTACAGCCCGGCGTAGTAGCGCGCGCGCGCCCGCGCCACCGCGTCCTCCACCTTCTCCAGCGCGGCCGCGTCCTCCTTCGGCACCGCCGGGGCGCGCAGCACCTGCTCGCGCTCGCAGTCGGTCACCGGCCGCAGCGCCTCCAGCGGCGAGGCGCTGCCGCGCACCGCCTTCTCGTCCAGCCGCGCCACCACCTCCAGCACCGCGGAGAGCTCGCGCAGCCGCGAGTCCAGGCAGTGCGCGCGCGCCGCGTACACGGGCTCGGGCTCCACCTTCTCCACCCGCGCCGCCAGGCACGCGCCTCGCCGCGCCGTCACCCAGCCGCGCGCGTACCCGTCCAGCCCGCTCTCCAGCCGCTGCCACACATCCAGCGCGTAGGGCACGCCGGTGGCGAGGAAGGCCTGCCGCCCCCGCGCCTTGGCCGCAGCGTCCCAGACGCCGCTCAGCCGCTCCTCGAAGCCGTCGCAGGGGGGACGCCCGCGCAGCGAGACGCCGCCGAGCAGCGCCACCCCCACCAGCGCCGCCCCTGCGGCCAGCCCCGCGCGCCACCGCGAGCGCAGCGCCGCCGGCCGCCCCAGCGCCTGGAGCAGCGCCTCCATGTCCGCGAAGCGCGCCTGCGGCGTGAGCGAGAGCCCGCGCGCGAGCGCCTTGCGCACCTGGGCGCCCACCCCGCCGCCGGGCGGTACCGCGAGCGGCGGGCCGCCGGTGAGCCGCTGCCGGACCGCGCCGAGCTCCCGCTCGGGGAAGGGGCGCTGCCCGTAGAGCGCCTCGTAGAGCGCCACGCAGAAGCTGAATTGATCGCTGCGCGCGTCCAGCGCGGCGCCGGCGGCCTGCTCGGGGGACATGTACGCGGGCGTACCGGCGGAGGGCGCGTCCTCCCGCGCGCGCTCCCCCTGGAGCGGCTGCGCCAGCCCGAAGTCCGTCACCTTGGGCTGGCCGGCGGCGTCCAGCAGCACGTTCTCCGGCTTGAAGTCACGGTGGAGCAGCCCGGCGCGGTGGGCCGCGGCCAGCCCCGCGCCCGCGCGCGAGAACAGCTCGAGCACCTCCGCCGGGCGGTGCCGCTCCAGCAGCCACTGCCGCAAGGTGGAGCCCTCCACCAGCTCCATGGCGAGGAAGACCTGCCCGCCGAAGGTCCCCGCGTCGAACACGGAGAGCACCGCGGGGTGGGAGAGCCGCGCCATGCTCTGCGCCTCGCGCAGGAGCCGCGCCTGGGCGTCGTCCCGGCGCAGGCCCTCCGCGTAGGAGGGGTGGATGACCTTCAGGGCGACCCGCCGGTGGAGCTGCGGATCGTACGCGGCGTAGACCCAGCCCATGGCGCCGCCGCCGATCTTCTGCAGCACCAGGTAGCGCCCCACCGCGCGCCCGCGGTGCAGCTGCGCGTCCAGGCGCGGCGGCGCGCGGTCGGATCCGCTCTTCGTCTCGTCGAGCTCCGCCAGCGCGCCCACCAGCTCCAGGCAGCGCGCGCAGCGCTCCACGTGCGCGGTGATGCGGGCGTGCGCGTCTGCGGTCAGCCCACCCGTGGCGTACCCGCTCAGCGCGTGCTCGTCCGGGCAGCTGTCAGGCGGGGCGGCCATCAGGGAGGCGCAGCGTACGTGGGGCTGGCCCCAGAGGGGAACTCAGGGGGCCGCCTACCGCGGGAGCAAGGCCCTTGCCTCCGCGGCGTAGCGCGGATCGTCGGCTACGACGGCAAGCCCGCTGCGGCTCGCGCCTTGAAGGCGCGGTCAGCCTGCGCTCGGGGGTGCAGCGCTCGCCACCTCCGGCGCCGGCTCGCTCGCCTGGGCGGGGGCGCGGCGCACCAGCGTGGCGGCCGCGAGCGCCACGCCGAAGGCGCTGGGGTAGGCGGGGGCGCCCTCCAGCTCGGGCAGGGTGTCGCTCAGGTGCTCGCGGTTCACCGCGTACCCGGTGCCGAAGCCGAGCGCGAACGCCGGCTTCGACTCCGCCAGCTGCTGCAGCCACTCGTCCAGCGAGACGTTCGCCGCGTGGCTCAGCCGGGTGAGGTGTCCGCCGTCCTCCAGGGCGAAGCTCGCGGTGGAGATCCGCCCGTCCGGCAGGGCGATGGCCGGGACGAGCACCGCGCCAATGGGCGCGGACGCGCTGGCCTCGAAGGCGAGCGCCTCGAGCGCAGAGATCGCCACGAAGGGAGCCTTGGTGAGGGAGGCGAACGCGCGCAGCAGCGTCATGGCGATCCGGTTGGTGGGCGGGTCTTGCGGGGCAATGCCGAGCGCGATCATCCCCAGCTCGTCCGCTCCCCGGCCGGCCAGCTCGGCGGCGTCCAGGAGCAGGGAGGGGACGCGGAGCTCCATGCCCGGGTCCTCGGCGCGCGCCAGCACCCTCACGCTGCCGTCCTCCTCCACTTCGGCGATCACCGCCGTGTGGCTGTCACCAGAGACCTCGATCGCCGAGACGATGCTCATGGGACCTCGCGGTGGCGTGCTTTGGCCGCGAGCTTACCGTCATCCCCAGAGTGGGAGCCAATCGGCGGTCAGTGCGGCTCCACGGCCTCGGTCTGCAGCGCCCGGAGAATTCCCGCCAGCGTCTCGTCCACGGCGGTGGCGACCAGGAAGTGGTCCTCCTCCCCAGCCGGCACCGCGGTGCCCTGCGCCCGCTGGTGCTGGACGAGCGTGTAGGCAACGCCCACCACCTCGCCGTCCCGGTTGAGCAGCGGGCCGCCCGAGCTGCCGCCGAACGCCGGCACGTCCGCGACCAGGCCGCGCCCCTGCGCGCTCACCACGTGGCCGCGGGACACCATGGGGTAGGAGGCCGCCAGCTGCGCCCGGACGTCCAGCGGGAGCCAGGTGAAGGCGGGGTACCCCACGAGGAAGACCTCGTCTCCCACCTGCGGCGGTTTGGCGCGCGGAGGCAGCGCGGCCGTGCCGGGGGTGGCCGCCTGCGCGAGCACGAGGTCGAAGCTCTCCGCGCTGACCACCTGATCCACGCAGCGGCCCATGGGCACCTGGGCGGCCTGACACGCCACCGCGTGCGGGTGGCCGCCCGCGGCGAGCAGCTGCCCGCAGCCGGGGCCGTTGAAGGGGACGAGGTCCGCGGCATAGCGGTAGTCCGCGAAGAAGCAGCCGTAGGGGAAGGCGCTGTCCGCCTCCAGCACGTGGTGCGCGGTGAGCTGCCAGCGCGGGGCCACATAGGCCCGGTTGGGCTGCACTGCGCTCAGCGCGCGCTCCCGAGCGAAGGGCACCGCCGCGGTCGCCAGCGCGGGGAAGAGCTGGCGGATGCAATCCACGGACGGCTGACGGCGATCGCAGCCCGGGAGCTCCGTCCACAGCGCCGGGGCGGTCGTGAGTTGTCCCGCATCCCCGTCCGCACCGACGCCGGCGTCCGGCGCGACGTTTCCCGCGTCCTGCGGTTGGCCCGCGTCGGGCGCTGGGCCGGGCGCGGGCACCGCACAGGCGGCGAGCGCCAGGAGGGGCAGGACGAGTCGTCGCAGTTGCATGCGAGCGCCTTAGCCCATCTGCGCGTCAGGCGCTGGTAACCCGGCCCGTCCGCGGTTGGAAGGACCTCCATTCGGTGTTAGGTCCGCTCAAACCCATGAGCAACTTCCTCACGGACATCATCGAGGCCGATCTCAAGGCGGGCAAAAACGGCGGGAAGGTGGTGACGCGCTTCCCCCCCGAGCCCAACGGCTTTCTCCACATCGGTCACTCGAAGTCGATCCTCCTCAACTTCGGGCTCGCCAAGCAGTTCGGCGGGCGGGCGCACCTGCGCTTCGACGACACCAACCCCACCACCGAGGACACGCAGTACGTCGAGTCCATCCAGGAGGACGCGCGTTGGCTCGGCGCGGACTGGGGCAAGCACCTCTTCTACGCGTCCGACTACTTCGAGCGGATGTACGAGTGCGCCGTGCGGTTGATCCAGGATGGCAAGGCCTTCGTGGACAGCCAGCCGGTGGAGGCGATCCGCGAGCAGCGCGGCAGCTTCGAGAAGCCGGGGACGAACAGCCCGCACCGCAACCGCTCGGTGCAGGAGAACCTGGAGCTCTTCCGCCGGATGAAGGCGGGCGAGCTGCCGGACGGCAGCTGCGTGCTGCGCGCGAAGATCGACATGGCGCACCCCAACGTGCTCATGCGCGATCCGCTGCTCTACCGGATCCGCCACGCGCACCACCACCGCACCGGCGACAAGTGGTGCATCTACCCGATGTACGACTACGCGCATCCGCTGGAGGACGCGTTCGAAGGCATCACCCACTCCATCTGCACGCTCGAGTTCGAGTCCAACCGCGAGCTCTACGACTGGGTGCTGGACAACCTGGGGCCGTGGGACCCGCGCCCGCGCCAGTACGAGTTCGCCCGCCTGGCGCTCGGCTACACGGTGATGTCCAAGCGCAAGCTGCTCCAGCTCGTGACGGAGAAGCGCGTCTCGGGCTGGGATGATCCGCGCATGCCCACCATCGCCGGGATGCGCCGGCGCGGCGTCACCCCCGAATCGCTCCACGAGTTCGCGCAGCTGATTGGGGTGGCCAAGCACAACAGCCTGGTGGACATCGGCAAGCTCGAGTTCGCCATCCGCAAGGACCTGGAGGGGCGGGCGCCGCGCGCGCACGGCGTGCTCAACCCGCTGAAGGTCACCCTCACCAACTGGCCGAAGGGGAAGGTGGAGACGCTGAACCTGCCGTGGTGGCCTGGAGAGCCCGAGCGCGGGGGCAGCCGGCCCGTCCCGTTCGGCGGCACCCTGTACATCGAGCAGGAGGACTTCTCCGAGAGCCCGCCCAAGGACTGGCGTCGCCTGGCGCCGGGGCTCGAGGTCCGCCTGGTGGGTGCGTACGTCATCCGCTGCGATGAAGTGGTGAAGGGCAAGGGCGGCGAGGTGACCGAGCTGCGCTGCAGCTACGACGAGAGCTCGAAGGGCGGCGACACGTCCGACAAGCGCAAGGTGAACGGCACGCTGCACTGGGTGGACGCCGCCAGCTCCGTGCCGGTTGAGGTTCGCCTCTACGACCGGCTCTTCAAGGTGGAGCAGCCGGACGGCGAGGGGGACTTCCTCCAGCACTTGAACCCGGACTCGCTCCAGACGCCCAAGGGCGCGCGCGTGGAGCCGGCGCTGTCGCTCGCCAAGGCGGGCGAGCGCTTCCAGTTCCTGCGGCTGGGCTACTTCTTCGTGGACCCCAAGGACTCCAAGCCGAACGCGCCGGTCTTCAACCGGGTGATCGGCCTCAAGGACACCTGGACGAAGCCGGCCGCGAAGCCCGAGGAGCGCCGTCCGGAGAAGAAGCCGGAGGCCTCCACCGCGCCGAAGAAGGCGCGCTCGGAGCAGCGGGACAAGATCCGCAGCGAGACCCCCGCGCTCGCGGAGCGCTACGCGCGCTACCAGAAGGAGCACGGGCTCGCGGCGGACGAGGCAGACCCGCTCACCGGCGAGCTCGCGCTCGCCTCCTACTTCGACGCCGCGGTCTCCGCCGGCGGCTCGGCGAAGACCTCCGCCAAGTGGCTGCTCAACGAGCTGCTCGGGCTCGCGCAGGAGCGCGACCTGGCCACGCTCCCGCTCACCGGCGCCGGCTTCGGCAAGTTCGTGGCCCTGGTGGACGCGGGCCGCGTCACCTCCTCCGCGGGCAAGACGCTGCTCGCGCACCTGCTGCGGGACGGCGGGGACCCCGAGCACGCGCTCAAGCAGCTCGGGCTGGAGAAGGTGAGCGACACCGGGGCGATCGACTCGGCCGTGGCCAAGGTCCTCACCTCTCAAGCCGCGGAGGTGCAGCGCTACCGCGCGGGGGAGAAGAAGCTCTTCGGCGTGCTGCTCGGCGCGGTCATGCGCGAGACGCAGGGCGCCGCGGACGCGGCGGCCGTGCGCAAGGCGCTCACCGACAAGCTGGGCTGAGCGAGAGGCCAGGCCAATCGAGGGCCCCTTCCCCGCTCAGCCCGAGCGAAGTCGAGGGCCCGCCGATCGTAGGGACTCTCGCTCGTGGGGCCCTCGACTTCGCTCGGGCTGAGCGGACGGCTCACGTTTCTTGCCTTGATTGGATCCGCCCAATGGGCGGCGGCCTCACTACGCTCGGGGTGAGCGGTGGGGACTCCGGGCCTCGATACGCTCACAGCCTCTCGGGGAGAACGGGGGGCGTGTTCCGGCAGAGGTGAGCCCGCTAGGCGTTGCAGCGCCAGGTGATCTGCCGGGACGTGGTGGAGTGGAGCACCTGCACGTAGTTCGTGCCGATGTTGCAGGTGGTCTGCTCCAGCGTGGAGCCGCACTTCCAGCGGAAGGTCCGGTCGTTCACGTCCACGCGCGTCCACACGCCGCGGGGGATCGTCTTGTACACGCCGCTGCTGCTGAGCACGTGCAGCACCGAGCTGCACTGGTCGATGGTGGTGCCCAGGTAGAGCGCTTGGTCCGCCTGCCCGAGCGCCTCGGTGGGCGCCGCCTCGGCGGGCTCCACCGCTTCGATCGGATCCACGCCGCACGCCGAGCCCACCACCGCGAACGCAACCGCCAGGAGCAGCTTCTTCATGTGAGTCCCCTCAAGGAGATTGGCGCGGAGTGAGTTCTCCGCCGCCGCCTCACGAACGGGCGCTCGCCGGGATCTTCCCGGCCTCTAGAAGAGCACTCCCACCGTGGCGCCGGCGCTCACCACGCCGCGCACCCACGGCGCCGGGCCGCCGAAGTCCGCGTGCGCGCCGATCCCCGCGTGCGGCGTCACCTCCACCCGGCAGGCGATCGGCAGGCGGTAGCCCACGAGCACCGTTCCGGCAACGCCCCACGAGGAGAGCGCGGTCCCGCTCGGCGCGGTGAGCCGCGTGTGGGAGAGATCCGCGCGCAGGCCGGTGTACGGCCCTCCGGCGCGGCACGCCGCGAGCGGCGTCCACGGGCTCTTCTCCAGAATCCAGACGCGTCCTTCCACCGAGCCCGCGAGGTGCAGCGAGCGGTAGTCGCCGCCGGCCAGCGTGCGGAAGGCCACGCCGCCCAGCGCGCTCACCCGCGGGTGGACGAGCCGCTCGTACTGGACGCTCCACGTCCCGACGAACAGCGAGGTGACGGCCAGCGAGACCGCGTTGCGCGGCGCGGGCAGCTCGGGCGGGTGCAGCAGCGCGTCCAGCTTGGCCTCGGGAGAGGGCTCGGCCGCCTCGGGCGAGGCCGCGAGCGTCAGCGCCGCCACCAGCGCCAGCGCGCTCATGGCGGCGCTCCGATCGTCCGGGCGAGGAAGTCGGAGATCGCCAGGTACGCCTCGGGCAGCTCCGTGTAGAGCTCCAGCTCCACCTCGCTGCCTCCGCCGGACGCGTTGAGCACGTGGCCGGCGCTGTGGAAGGTGAGCAGCTCGGCCGGGTTCCCTGCCTCGGCGCGGCGCGCGCGCATCGCCTCCGCCTGGTCCTCGGAGACGAACCAGTCCGCGGTGCCATGCACGAGCAAAAGCGGCGGATCTTGCGCGGTCACCTGCGCCAGCGGCGAGGCCTCCGCGAAGCGGGCGGGCTGCTCCTGCAGCGTGCCGCCGAGGAAGGCGCGCAGGGCGGGCACGTCCGGGAGCGTGCGCAGGTCGTAGACGCCGGCGCCGCCCACCACCGCGTTCGCCGGGCCGGTGTCACCGGCGGCGCAGTCCGGCGCCTGAGCGGCGGGGCGCGCCGCCAGCCCGAGCAGCGCCACCAGGTGGCCGCCCGCCGAGTACCCGTACGCGGCCACGCGCTGGGGATCCATCCCGAGCTCGCCCGCGCGCGAGCGGAAGTACGCCAGCGCGCACCACACGTCCTGCACCGCGGCGGGGTAGGGGCTCTCCGGTGCCAGGCGGTAGTCCGCGTTCGCCGTCACGTACCCGCTTTGCGCGAAGCGCTCCGCCGGATGGGAGAAGTGCTCGCGCTGGCTGGCGATCCACGCGCCGCCGTGGACGAAGAGGATTCCCGGCCGCAGCGCGCTCCCTCCGGCCGCGGGCCGGTACAGGTCCAGCTTCGCCGCGGGGTAGCGGTCGTCGTAGGAGACGCCGTACTGCGCCTCCACGCCCGCGCAGCCAGCGCACAGCGCGAGCGCGCAGGCCAGCGAGAGGGTCAGGCGCATCGCTCGAACAGACACCGCGGGCGCCTGGAAGTGCAACGCCTCACCTCACCGCGCGCCAGGCCGAGGCGGAGGTGACCCCGGCGCCCGGCTCCGGGAAGGTGTCGATCACCTGATCTACCGGCGGGGTGGTCTTGAGGAAGTCGTAGATCGCCCCGAGATCCTCCTCGGTCATCCCGGAGAACTCGCGCCAGGGCATCACCGTGGCGCCGCTGCTGCGCGCCGGGGTGTCCAGATCGAACTCGGCGAAGGACTTGAAGCGGCTGATGAACTCCTCCTTCGTGTAGCGGCCGATCCCCGTCTCCGGGTGCGAGCTGATGTTCGCCGAGACGACCTTCCCCCAGGGCCCCTTGAGCACGAAGCCGCCGGCGAAGTCGCGGTTGGGCACCACGTCCCCGCGCACGCGCGGCGTGTGGCAGTGCTCGCAGCCGGCCGCGTACGCCAGGTAGCGGCCGCGCGCCACGCTGTCCTCCGCGGGGGGCGGGGCCACCGGCCCCTCCAGCGGCCTGGGCTGCAGCTTGATGAAGAGCCGGGTGGGGAAGCGGACCTCGGTGCGCGGCGGCCCGCCCTTCTGCGGCGCCACCGTTCGCAGGTAGGTGACCACCGCCTTGGCGTCTTCGTCGCTCAGGTGGGCGTAGGAGCCGTAGGGCATGGAGGGGAAGAGCGCGCGCCCGTCGCGGCTGACGCCCTCGCGCATCGCGCGCAGCAGCTCGCCGTCCGTCCAGCCGCCCACGCCATCCTGCGCGTCCGAGGAGAGGTTCTGGGTGCAGATCCGCCCCGGCGCGTCGTGCACGTCAGTGACGCAGACGCCGCCGCGCCCCCGGGCCTGCGCCAGCACCGGCGCGGTGTAGCGCGTCCAGTCGTGCTCGGAGTGGCAGTAGAGGCAGGTGCTCACGTGCTCCACCAGGTACTGCCCGCGCGCCAGCCGCTCGGGGGTGGCGTCGAACTTCTCGGTGGTGGGAGGGCGCTGCGCCGGGCCGGTGATCAGCGCGCAGCCGGCCGCGAGCGCGAGCAGGGCGATGGGCGGGAGCAGGGAGGGGCGCATGTGACGCGAACCATACGGCAGAACCCACGCCGCCACGTTCCGCTGTAGGGTGCGCGCGTTCGAGGGAGAGCAAGGCGATGGCGGACGAGGCCGGAGGTCGGGTCGAGGCGCACCTGCGAAGGATCGACGCGGCGCTGGCGCGCGAGGACGCCCGTGCCCGCCGCAGGCTGGACCGCGAGGAGCGGCGCGCTCACCGCCACGCCGGCCGGGACGACTCCGCGCAAGGGGTGGTGATGCTGATCGCCGCCGCGGCGATCGCCGTGTACGGCTTCATCCACCCGCAGATGTGGTGGCTGCTCTTCGTGGCGCTGGGCTTGGGCACGCGCGGCGCCCAACAGCTTCGCAAGGTGCGGGTCGAGCGCGAGGTCGCTCCTCCCCAGGGCGAGCGGCCGGCGCTCGAGGCCCCGAGCAGTGCGGATCCAGACGCGCAGGGGCGCCGGGAGCGGCTGGCCCGGATCGACGCGCTGGCCACGCAGCTGCTCTCGGAGCTGGCCAGCGCCCCCTCTGCGATGCGGGAGGTGGTCCAGCGCCCGGAGCAGACCGTCACCGGCCTCCAGAAGGGCTGCCACGCGCTGACCGAGCGCCAGGAGCAGCTGGCCGCGCTGGTGCGCCCCGAGGACGACGCCCGGCTCGCCCGCGAGCAGGAGGCGCTCACCGCCAAGCGCGACGCGCAGACGGACGAGGTCACCCGGGAGAAGCTCTCGCAGGCGCTGGCCGCGCTCGCCACGCAGCAGCGCGAGCGCGCGCAGATGAAGACGCAGCTGGGGCGGCTCGAGGCCGAGCAGACGCGCATCCTCTACACGCTGGAGGGGCTCTTGGCGCAGGTGCGGCGCGCGAAGACGGCGCAGGGTACGGCGGCGGAGCTGGCCAGCAGCGCCCTGCGCGAGGGCGCCACCCGCCTGGGCGACGAGCTCGCCGCCGTGGCGGACGCGCTGGAGGAGGTCTCCCAGGTCTCGCCGGTCGAGCCGATCTCCGACGAGCGCCCAGGCGCCGCCGGCGGCCAGCGCGAGCGGAGCTGAGGCTGTGGTGATTCCGAGCGTGGGTGCCGTCCCTCGACTACGGGCCTGTCGGCCCTGACCTGAAACTTGCCGCGCCCCGCTCAGCCCGAGCGAAGTCGAGGGCCCGCCGATCGTAGGGACTCTCGCTCGTGGGGCCCTCGACTTCAGCTCGGGCTGAGCGGACGGCCTCACGTTTCTTACCTTGATTGATCCGCCCAGCGGGCGGTGGGGTGGAGAGCACGGACGCCACGCGCTCATCAGCCGCGCGAACGGCGCGCCTTCACGGCCTCGGCCAGCCGCTCCAGCGCGGGGACGGTGTCCTCCCACGCCAGGCACGCGTCGGTGATGCTGCGCCCGTACTCGAGCGGAGCGCCGGGCTTCAAGTCCTGCCGGCCGCCGCGCAGGTTGCTCTCCAGCATCACGCCGAAGACGTGCCGGCTCCCCGAGGCGACCTGGGCGCCCAGCTCGTCGCAGACGGCGCTCTGGCGCCGCTCGTCCTTGCCGCTGTTGCCGTGCGAGCAGTCCACCAGGACGCGGGGGAGCAGCTTGGCGGCGGAGATCTTCGCCACCGCCGCCTCGATGGACGCGGCGTCGTAGTTCGGCCGGTCCTTCCCGCCGCGGAGGATGACGTGGCCGGTGTCGTTGCCGCGGGTGGCGACCACCGCGGCCACGCCCTGCTTGGTGACGGAGAGGAAGTGGTGCGGGTGCGAGGCCGCGCGGGCCGCGTCCACCGCGATCTGCACGTTGCCGTCCGTGCCGTTCTTGAAGCCCACCGGCATGGAGAGGCCCGAGGCGAGCTCGCGGTGCACCTGGCTCTCGGTGGTGCGCGCGCCGATCGCCCCCCACGTCACCAGGTCGGCGATGAATTGCGGGGTGATCGTGTCCAGGAACTCGCAGCCGGTGGGCAGCCCCAGCTTCGCCAGATCCAGCAACAGCGAGCGCGCCAGCGTCAGCCCTTCGTTGATCGCGAAGCTGCCGTCCAGGCGTGGGTCGTTGATCAACCCCTTCCAACCCACCGTGGTGCGCGGCTTCTCGAAGTAGACGCGCATCACCACCAGCAGCTCGCCGGAGAGGCGGCCCGCCAGCGCCTTCAGCCGCTCGGCGTACTCGCGGGCAGCGCCCACGTCGTGGATGGAGCAGGGGCCCACCACCGCGAGCAGCCGGTCATCCTCGCCGCGGAGGATCCGGGTGAGCTGCGCCCGCCCCTCCGCCACCGTGGCGGTTGCCGCGGCATCCAGCGGATGGCTCTCTAGCAGGATGGCGGGCGGGAGCAGCGGCCGCAGGCGCTCGATGCGCAGGTCGTCCGTGGGGTGGAACACGGCGCGCACCGTAGCATGGCCGTTTCGCGGTTCAGCCGACCCCGTACTCGCGCAGCGCTCGAGCGGCCGCCCTGGGGTTGAGCCGCGCGAAGAGCGCCGCCTGGAAGCTGCGCCACACCTGGTGCTGGTGCTCGGTGAGGGCGGGCAGCTGGGCGCCCAGCTGCGAGGCGCGAGAGCTGGCCTGGAACCGGGACTCTTGCTCCACCCGCGCGCCGCCGTTCTCGCCGGGCACCATCCGGAAGCTGTTGGTGCCGCGCAGCGGATGGCCGTCCAGGGTCTGGAAGGTGACCTGGAGCCGAGCGCGGTCCACCTGGACCTCCACCGGGAACCAGATCGGCGCGCCGAAGCCGCGGTCCTCGAGCACCACGCGCGCGCCGTCCCGGAGCTCGCCCACCTCCGGGCGCATCCGCAGGCCGGCGGCCTCGAAGAGCTCGCCCGGCCGGTTGATCAGCGCGTCGAAGGCGGCCCGCGGCCGGGTGCGGGGCAGGTCGATCCCGTACCGCGCCACGACCTTGTCGCCGTTCAGCAGCCGCGTGGGCTGGAGCGTGCCGAGCAGCTGCCGGAGCGCGGCCTCGGGTGGCTCGCCGGTGGAGCGGGCCAGCAGGAGCAGCGCCGACACCGAGCTCTGCCGCGCACCTTCCAGCGCCGCGCGCAGCCCGCGCGCCACCGGCGGCGCCCCCTCCCCGAAAATCTGCATGGAGATGGGGTGCGCCTCGCGAAGCGCCTCCGCGAGCGCGAGTCCGGGCGGGGGGCGGGGCCAGACGGGAAGCACCTGGAATTGTCGTGGCGGACTGCCCCCGCGTCCCTGGCAGGGGATGTAAAGCCAGGCGCCATTGGGCGTCAGCGCTTCTTGGAGCCGGAGCCGCCGAACGCGCCGTTGAGCGCGTCCGCGTTCTTGTCCACGTCCGAGGGCCCCGCGGGCTCGCCGTTGGGTCCCTCCGCCGCCTCTTCGGCCGGCTTCGGCGCCTCGGGTTGGGCGGCCGCCTTGGCCGAGTCCTCCTCGGTGGGCTGGGAGTGGCGGTCGTGCCGGTCGTCCTCGAAGGCCCAGGTGAAGAGCTTCACCTCACCCTTCTTCACGAAGACGTCCTCCTGATGCTCGTCCCCCTTGTGGGTGACCTTCACCGTGTGGCGCCCGGGGGGAACGGTGAAGAGGTGCTTCTTGGCGCCGGTGCCCTTCTTCTTGCCGTCCAGGTAGAGGACCGCCGCCGCCGGCTGGATCTCCACCTTGAGCTGCGTCTTGCCGGAGCCGGGCGCCACCGCCTTGGGCGCGGCCCCGAGCGAGAGGCCCAACGTGAGTGCGAGAGAGAGCAACATGGCCAAACCCTACCCGCTGCCCCGGGGTGGAGGCGAATCCGCCCCTGCAACGCCATGACGCGCTCTGTCGGGCTTTAGAACTTCGACCAGCGCTTCTGCAGCTGCCCCGGTCCCACCAGGTGCAGGCGCAGCTCCCCGGCCTTCGTCTCCTCCAGCTCGCGCAGCGCCGGGCTGCGCGCGAGCAGGAAGGCGGCGAGCTCCTCCCCCAGGCGGCGCCCCGCCTCGGGAAAAATCCGCGGGTCGAAGCGCAGCTCCACCGTCACCTGCGGCGTGAGCGTGGGGCCCTGCAAAAGCTCCAGGTCGTACTTCACGATCCCGATCTCCGAGGAGCGCACCAGCCCCAGCGTCTCGCAGGGATGGGGCTGGCGGGCCACCTCCGGCCGGCCATCCAGGAAGTCGTAGACGTCCTGGGGCGCCACCAGCACCGGGTGGCTCCTTCCCGGGCGCACCAGCGCCTGGCTGAGCCGCCCCAGACAGCGCACGCCCCGCTCGCCCTCCGGGCCGCACGGTGGACCCAGCTCCACCAGGTCCCCCGTCCAGTAGCGCAAGAGCGGCAGCCCTTGGACGAACGGGTAGAGCCCGGTGAGGACGAGGACGCCGATCCCCTCCTGCAGCGGCTCGCGGGTGAAGGCGTCCACCACCTCGGCGATCAGCGGTGGCGACTGCCAGTGGTTGAAGCCACACGCCTTGCATTCGAACGCGGGGGTGGAGAACTCCGAGAGGCTGTAGTTGTCGTAGAGCGTGGCGCGCCACGCCGACTCCACCACCCGCCGCCAGTGGGGGCTGAGCCGGAAGCCGGTGGTGCCGATCTCCTTCACCTGGAAGGCGGAGAAGTCCACCTCCCGGTGGAGCAGGTGCGCGGTGATCGGCATCAGCGCGCCCGAGCCGATCACCACGCCCGTCACCCACCGCCCGTCCGGCTGGGGGCGGGAGATCAACTCCTCGAACAGGCGCAGCGCGTTGGCGGTGAAGGTCCAGGGGATCCGGATGAGGCCGTCCGGCGCGCCCGTCTCCGGCAGCCCGTGCTGCATCGAGCGCACCTCCAGCCGCAGGCCGTGCCGCACTGGCGCGCGCTGCGCCGGCGCCGGCCCCTGCGGCCTGGCCACGCGCGCGCGGGCCTGCTCGTACTCGCGCAGCGCCTGCGCCTCCTCGGCGGGGCGGGGGACCCGCAGCGGCCGGCGATCTCCGTGCGTGGTCCCGGAAGAGATGATCCCCACGAAGGCCCGCGCCCCCTTTGGCACCAGCGCCTCCTGGTAGGCGATGGCGTCGTCCTTGGTCAGCAGAGGCAGCCGCGCCAGCTCCTGCGGCGCGCGCACCTGCGTCAAGAGCTCCCCGTCCCGTTGCCGGTAGAAGGGGATCTGCGCGTGCAGGTAGTCCAGCGTGGCCGGCAGCAGCGCCGCCCGCAGCGCCTGCAGCGAGGCCACGCTCGCGTCCGTGAAGAGTGCGTCGTACGAGCCCATGGAGGGCCGGACGATAGCCTCAGTTGTCGAGCGCGCCCTCGCGGATCCACGTCTCCACCTTGGCGAACTCCGCGGGTGCCAGGCCCTTCAGGCCGCCCACCACGGCCGGCGGCATCACGTTGAGGCACTTGGTGGGATCATCCGCCAGCTTCCGCCAGAGGCTGCTGCCCGCGGGGTCGCCCGGCCTCACCCGCGCCAGCGTGGGGTTGCAGCCGGTGGCCACGCCCACCATCGCCGCGCGCGAGGCCGGGCCCACCAGGGACAGCCCGCCCGCGGGCGTGGTGGCGTTGTGGCAGCCGTTGCAGCGGGCGTCCCAGATCGGCTGCACGTCCCGGACGTAGCTCACCGTGGGCAGCGGCGGGGGCGGGGTGCCGGCGTCCACCGCGGGCATCCCGGCGTCCACCGCGGGCGGCGGCGCCGTGTGCTCGAGGATCAACCGCGGCGCGGCCTCCGGCAGCTCGCGCGAGAAGAAGGCCAGCTTGTCCTTCGTGGTGGCCTGGAGAGAGAACGTGGTGGCGCGCAGCGGCTTCACCGCCGAGGTGACGTCCACCTCGACCCAGCCTTTCCTCGGCAGCTCCGGCAGGGTGACCAGCGGCATGGGCGGGGTCTGCGGCCGGGTGTTCCAGGTCACCGTCAGCTCGTCCCAGACCGCCGCCGCCGGCAGCACGAAGAGGCTCACCGGGTCCTTCGACTTCTTGCTCACGTAGAGGCGCAGCCACGCCTTGCCGTAGGGTGGCACCGCGCCCACCCGGAAGCGCACCAGCGTCTGCGTGGTCTGCTCCGGGCTGTGCGTGCGCACTTCGAGCGTGTCCCACGCGCCGAAGTTCTCGTCCGCCTCGCGCCCGGAGCTCACGAAGCTGTCCGCCTCCGCGAGCAGCACCGTGCTGTTCGGCGGCAGGGGCGGCGCGTCCCGCAGGTCCGCGGCGGATGACAGCGAGGCGCTCTCTGGCTCGAGGCGCCCGCCGCAGCCCAACCACGCCGCCGCGGCCGCCAGACTTACAAGGAGGTTTCGTGCGCTGGTGCTGCGACCTGGGCTCGTTCGCATGGGCAGTGTCCTCGAGGTGAGCCGTGCCCCGGGGCAAGGCGCATGCCGCGAGGGCTGCCCGGCGGCGCGCCCCAAGCGAGCGCGAGGGTGGCCGCGCGCTCTCGCTCCAGCAGTTCCGCACGGGACAGGTGGACACGGCCTCCGGCCCGGCGCAGACGTGCGCAGGTTTTCCGAGGAGAGGAAATTTTGGCAGCGGGCCAGTAGCGCGGAAGCGAGCAGCGCGCGCTCGCTCCCAAACCAAACGCGCGGTGGCGCGCCGGTGCAGGCAGCGGGAGCACGACCGGGGGCAACGCGCCTCTTCAGAAGCGTCGGATTCGTTCTCTTCGACGAGGAGCGGGTTCGGGATTTCAGTGGGTTGCGAGGAGCCAAAAGCGCGTTTCAGACGCTTCTGAAGAGGCGCTTAAACCCCCTCCCCGCGGCCGGGGCGGGGAAGTCCGAGCGCCCGCTCCGGGGCGTCGAGGCAGTGCTATCCGCCGCGCGTGGAGCGCGTCACCGCGGGAGACATGCGAGCACGAGCGAGCGCGACCCTTTGCGTTTCCCGCTCCTCCTGGCCCTCTGCGCTGGCCACGAAACGACAGCGGCGCGGCCCACTGAAGGACCGCGCCGCGAAGCGCTTCGTCAGGCTGGAGAGAAGCTCTAGGCCTCGCCGCCGACCACCGCGGGGGTGGTCTGCACGGGCGCCGCGTTGATCACCGGGTCCGAGGCGACCACGCCGCCTTCGCCGCCGGACACGCCGCCGGTGGAGATCACGCCGCCTTCGCCACCAGAGACGCCGCCGCCGGAGATGTCGCCGCCGGACGACACCACGCCGCCCTCGCCGCCAGAGACGCCGCCTCCGGAGGCGACCACGCCGCCCTCGCCGCCGGAGACACCGGCCGGCGCCGCCGCCGCGTCACCGCCGACGATGTCGCCGCTGATGATCCCGCTGTCCCCCGTGGGGTTCAGCCGGATGGCCGAGATGGTGTAGTCGTGGCTGCCCGGCCCGCTGAGGTCGAGCAGGTCCGGCGTGGAGACCTCGCCGCTGGACTGGAAGCTGTCGGTCGTCTGCGCGGTGGCCTGCGCGTCCGGGGTCGCCTGCCCGTCAGCAGCGGCCAGCGCGTCCAGCTGCGCGGCCGTGTCAGGCGTGGCCGCGGGCACGGTGGCCGGCGCGACAAAGGTAGGGACGCTGGAGAGACCAGTGATGGACGCCATGAATGTGCTCCTGGTGGGGGCGAAGCCTTCGCTCGGTTATCGCTGGGCGGGCTCGGCGAAGTGCGTCAGGGCCGTTTACAGCTTTCCGCGATTTTGGAGGTGGCTCCACGCTACGGGAAAAAGGCTCGCCCGAGGAAATTCCGGTGGCATCCTGCGCGGATGGTTCAGGGGGCCGCCGCAGCGGGGGTGCTGGATCTGGCGATGCTGGAGGCGGGGGCCCCCAAGCACGCCGTCACCTTCGCCCGCTGCGGCGCCGACCTCGCCGCGCACGCCCTGGAGCTCGGGGAGCAGCTGGATCAGCTGGCCGCCTTCCGGGCCCGGATGGACCGCGCCCTCCGCGGGCAGGAGCGCCGCCCCTCCGCCGCCGAGCTCACCCGCTTCGGCCACGAGCTGTTCCGTTTCGGCATCCGGGGGGACGTGCTGCGCCTCTACGGCCGCCTCCCGTCCGGTGACGTCCGGGTGCAGGTCATCTGCGATCACCCGCGGCTCTCCGCGCTCCCCTGGGAGTACCTCCAGGAGCCCGCGCAGATCCCCGGCCCCACCCGCGAGCGCTCGGTGGTCCGGATCGTCCCCACCATCGGCCGCGAGGCCCCCGCCCCCCGCAAGCTGGGCGACACCGTCCGGGTCCTCTTCGCCTCGGCGGACCCGTTCGATCAAGAGCCCGTCAGCTGGCCGGAGCTCAAGGCCAGCATCGAGCGCACCTTCGCGCTGCGCATGCCCGGCCGCTTCTCCATCGAGGCGATTGACGGCGCCAGCCCCGCGGACCTGCTCGAGGCCGTCCGCACCCGCGACTGCGACGTCTTCCACTTCTCCGGCCACGGCGAGGTGGTGGACGGCGTGGGCAGCCTGCTCTTGCGAGACCGCAAGACCCACCGGACCACGCGCCTGAAGGCCACGGACCTCGCCACCCTGCTCGCGCACCGCGGGCTGCGGCTGGCCATCCTCTCCGCCTGCGAGACCGCCTTCGGCGACTTCCAGAGCGAGTTCGGGGTGACCGCCGCCACGCTGGTGAAGGCGGGGGTGCCCGCGGTCGTGGCCAACCAGCTGCCGGTGCCGGACGCCACCGTGGCGCTCTTCGCCGGCGCGCTCTACGACCAGCTGCTGCTCACCGGAGACATCGACCGGGCGGTGGGGGAGGGGCGCATCGCCCTGGCGGTGCACCTGGGGGGCACCCGGGACGCCGCGCTGGAGTGGGGGATCCCCGCGCTCTACCGGCACCTCCACGCCGCGCAGGTGTTCCAGCCATGAAGCTGCCCCCCTTCACCCTCGTGCACCAGCGGGCGCTCGCGGAGCGGGAGGAGGACTTCCTGCGCGGCGAGCTGGACGCCCTGCGCGCCGTCTCCCCCGGCGTGCTGCAGGCCCTGGACGGCCTGTCCCCCGGCCTCCGCCAGACGCTGGTCCACAGCAGCTTCGCGCTCGCCACCGGGGGCGTGAACCCGGTGGAGACGGCGCGGGTGGCGCTGGAGCGGGTGGGGCAGGAGCTGCGCCGCTCGCCCCAGCTGGAGACGATCGGCCTGTGGGACCTGAACGCCCGCATCGGCGAGCTGCCCCGGCTGGTGGAGGCGTTCAACGCGGCCGCCCCGTCGCTCGCGTTCTTCGAAGTGCAGGCCGCCGTCCAGGCCGGGCTGGTCAGCAAGCCGGAGCGGGTGGTGGCCTGGGCGGAGCAGCAGCTGCGCCGCAAGCTCACGCCGGCGCAGCGCTCGGACATCGTCAGCAACGTGATTGACGAGGACTTCTTCGAGCGCGCCCGCAAGGTCCGCCCCGAGCTGGGGGTGGACTACCTCGTGGGGCTCACCGCCGCCAAGGTGGCCTACGAGGAGGCGCGCGAGCTGCGCTGGAACTACTTCTCCTCGCTCTCCGGCCGGCTGGTCATCTCCTCCACGTTCGAGCTGCGCAAGTTCGCCCAGAAGGCGGGCCGCCCCTTCGAGGTCGCGGTGGGGGTGGTGGTGCTGGGGCAGCTGCTGGTCGCCATGAACCGCAAGCTGCGCTTCCACGAGGACCGCGGCTGCCTCTTCGACACCTGCTGGAAGCGGAAGAACCTGCTCGCGGTGATTGAAGACCCGAAGATCGACGCGCAGTGCCTGCAGCGGATCCAACCGAAGTACCGCGAGGTGGCGCAGGCGCTGGTGGACGTGCTGCGCAGCTACCCCGGAGGCGCCTAGATGACGCAGGTCGCGGTGTTGGTTCCCGGCATCATGGGCTCGCAGCTGCGCGCCGGCGGCGAGCTGGTCTGGCCCGGCCCGCCGCAGAGCCTGGTCTTCTCGTTCGACAAGCTCCCGGCGCTGCTCTCGGAGGCGCTCGTCGCCTCGGACGTCATCCGCAGCTACTCCATCGCCAAGCAGTACGGCGCGCTGTTGGAGGACCTCCACCGCTGCGGCTTCGACGAGCGCGGCAGCCTGCCCACGCTCTTCGCCTTCGCGTACGACTGGCGCAGGGACAACGCGCTCGCCGCCGGCCAGCTCGCGGACCTGCTGGACGTGGTGGTGGAGCAGCACCGCGGCCGGGCGGAGATCTCCCTCGTCGCGCACAGCATGGGCGGGCTGGTGAGCCGCTGCCTGCTCGAGTCCGGCCGCCACGCCGCGCGGGACGGCGTCAAGGCCGTGCGCCGGCTGCTCACGCTGGGCACCCCGCACCGCGGCGCGCCGCTGGCGCTGACCGCCGCGCTGGGGATGGAGCGCCGCCTCTTCCTCTCCGGCGAGCAGGTTCGCACCATCGCCCAGGATCCGCGCTACCCGTCCCTCTACCAGCTCATGCCGCCGCCCGGAGAGCCCTTCGTCTGGGACCGGCGCCAGCAGCTGCGGCCGCTGGACGTCTACTCCAAGGACGTGGCGCAGGGGCTGGGGCTCTCGCTGGAGAACCTGGAGGCGGCCCGCGCCTTCCACGCCCAGCTCTCGCTGGACAAGCGCCCGGAGCACGTCCGCTACTTCTTCTTCTTCGGCACCCAGCAGCCCACGCTGACCGCCGCGGCCGTCACCCGCGCGGGCGAGCGCTGGGAGGTGACGCGGGTGGAGTCGGACGACGGTGGGGACGGCACCGTCCCCATCTGGAGCGCCTGCCTCACCGGCGTCCAGGGCCGCGCGGTGGGGGGCGAGCACGGCGCGCTCTACCGGAACGATGTCCTGCGCACCACGCTCGGCACGCTCTTGGGCAGCCCGGTGGTCCTCGCGCCCGCGCCGCAGGCGGTGGAGGTGGCCCTGCGCGACAAGGTGGTGGAGCCCTCCGCGCAGGTGCCGGTGGCGCTCTGCCTCCAGGGCGGGGCCGCGGCGCTGGACGGCGAGCTGCGGGTGGAGCGCGCGGAGCTGACCGCCGAGGGCGCGCTCAAGCAGTGGGTCCCCACCGGCGCGCCGCTGCCGCTGCGCTACGCCGGGCCGGCGGCGGAGCGGCTCAACGTCCTGCTCACCGCGCCCTCGCGCGCGGGCGTCTTCCGCGTGGGCTACTTCCCCAGCGGCGCCGCCGCGCCAGCCGGGAGCGATGAGCTCTTCGTTCAGGCGTGAGCGCGGGTGCGCGCCGTCAGCGGCCGTGAAATAACGCCGCCCCGCAGGCGTAGGCCTCGCGGAGGTACGAACGAACATGGGCATCTGTGGCTGGATCGTCTTCGGGTTTCTGGCAGGGCTGGTGGCGCGGGCGCTGATGCCCGGCAATCAGCCAATGGGCTTCATCCGCACCACCGTGCTCGGCGTGGCCGGCTCGTTCGTGGGCGGGTTCCTCTCTTCGCTGTTCTTCCACCAGGACCCGATGGTCATCCACGCCAGCGGCTTCGTGGGCGCGGTGGTGGGGGCGTTCCTCGTCCTGCTGATCGGCCGGATGGCCTCGAAGTAGGGAGCTTCGGGGGCGAGGCCAGCCCGCCCCCGAAGTCTCCTCAGGTCTTCACCGCTTGGGTGGCGCCGCGCGCCCTTGTCCCGCGGGCGCCGCCGCCGGCGCGTCCAGCTTCTCCGCCTTGAGCGTGGTGGCCCCGCTCACCGCGAGGAAGGGTTTGAGCTTGTCGAACTTCTTCTTCCCGAAGCCCTTCACCTTCACCAGCTCCTCGGTGCGCTGGAAGGGCGTCTTCTGCCGGTGGGCGATGATCCGCTCCGCCGCCTTCTCCCCCACGCCTGGGAGCTGATCCAGCTGCTGCGCGCTGGCCTGGTTGAGGTTGAGCGTCCCGCTCAGCTTCACCACCTTGCGCGCCCCGCCCGCCAGCGCACCGCCGGCCAGCAGCATCCCCGCCAACGCCACCGCCACACCCCACCGCTGCGTCCGCTTCATCAGTGTCCCCCCATCCCCGCGGCGGCCCCGGCAATGGGGGCCGCGCCCTGTTGCGCCGTCGCCGGCGCGTTGTCCCGCTTCTCTCCCGCCTCCCGGACGTGCAGCTTCCCGTCGATGGGCAGCACGTCCAGCGTCACGTTCATGGAGCCGTCCCTGTTCACGAAGGCGTGTCCCGCCCGCACCCAGATGACCGGCCCCTCCTTCCCGTCCTTCCTCAGATCGCGGATGGAAAACACCGCGAGCCGCCTGCCTGGCACCAACATGACTCCCTCCATCCCCTGCGTGGCCCTCATGGCCAGCGCTCACCGGCCCTCTTCGCCGGCGGCGGAGGGCTGAGCAGCGCGTGTGCCACCGCGCTGGGCGTGGAAGCTCACGCGCTTAGGCGGCGGGCACCGTACGCGGACGTGGAGGGAGTCTCACTGTACGGACGAGCAGGCGCGCTCCACCCCGCTCTCGGGCGTTGGGAACGGCAGGCGCGGCGCGGTGACCCGTGCGCGCCCCGTGACCCGTGACCCGTGACCCGTGACCGCGTACCCGTACCCGTACCCGTCACCGCTCCCGAACCCGCACCCGAACCCGAACTGCAGTGCCAGCTTCGTGGAGGTGCCAGTTCATCCATGCCCTACCCTGCATGGACTCTGCTGGGGACCTCTCGCAGCCTCGGTCGGGTTCGGGTTCGGGTTCGGGTTCGGGTTCGGGTTCGGTGACGGGTACGGGTAACGGGTACGGGTACGGGTACGCGGTCACGGGTCACGGGTCACGGGTCACGCACGGGGTCACGGGTCACGCACGGGGTCACGGGGCGCGCACGGGTCACGGGCGCGCACGGGTCACGCAGCGCTACGGCAGCGGGCTGCCAGGGCCCTTCGTCTCACCCACGTCCGGGACGAGCACGGGGGAGCGGGGATTTGCCGGCTGCGTTGGCTCCGGAGCGCGCACCGCCTCCACCCTGCGGGCGAGGTTCTCGGTCAGGTCCACCGTGAAGGACGCGCGGACCTGCGTGCCCTCCGAGAGCGGGGCGTCCGCCACCACGGAGGTCTGCGGGGTGAGCTCCAGCGGGATTAGCTTCTTCCCGTCGTTGAGCAGGAGCCGGTGCTTCTCCACCTTCACCACCCGGCCTTCCACCTCCGCGGCGAAGGCGGTGGAGGAGAGCGCGAGCAGGCACAGGGCACACGGGAGCCGCATGCCCAGAGGGTTCGCACGCGAAGGCCGCGAAGCACCGGACGGGCGGGTTAGCGGTTTGCCGTGAGCCAGGCCATCCCTTCGAGGATGTGGCCCTGCTGCGAGGGGCTCTCCTCGAGGATGTGGTCTCGGCTGGAGATCACCTGCGCCTTCGCTTGATCGCCCAGCTGCTTCGCGGCGCGCTCGGTGCCGGCCACGTCCGCCAGCGGGTCCTGGTCCCCGTGGATGAAGTAGACCTTCCCGGCCGGCCCCTTGCCCTCGGCCAACATCTGCTTGAGCGTGGCGAGGTCCTCGTTCGCGGCGGTCATGGCGGACAGCCGCGCCCCCACGTTCTCGGCCACGGCGTGCTGCGCGAACTTGGCCGCGGCGATGGGGTCCTCGGTCAGGACGGGCAGGCCGGTGGCGGGCAGCCAGACGTCGTTGGCGAGCGGGAGGTTGCCGGCCGCCTGCACCGCCTTGTTCACCGCGCTCTGGCGCGGCTCGAGGAAGGGCGCCTGCAGCAGCGCCTTGAGGCCGCGCGGCATCTGCGCCCCGCCGTCGAGCGTGAGCTTCCCCTGGTCGTTGAGGGTGATCGCCCCGAGCACGCCCGGACCGGCGCCCATGCTGTTGCCGAGCAAGATCACCTCGCTGCCGGGGACGGTGCCGTAGTCCTGCTCGGCCACCTGCGCCGCCTTCGCGGCCACCGCCGCCACGTCCCGGGCCACGCCGAAGCCGCGGTCCAGGGTGCCCTTCTTGCCTTCCGTGTAGCCGGCCCACTGGTGGTCCATCACCAGCACGTCGTGGCCTTCCTGGTTGAGCAGCTGGATCTGCTCGTAGAAGTTCCGCCCCGTCTCCTGGAAGCCGGGGGAGACGACCACGACCTTCCCGGAGGGCTCGCCGATCGGCTTCCAGCGCTGGAAGAAGACCTCCCGGTCCTCTATCCGCTGGCCGTTCACGGTGCCGCCGGCGTGGACGAAGCCCTCGGTCACGTCCGCCGGCGAGCGGTTGAAGCGGGTGAGGGCGATCGCCTTCTCCGCTTCGAAGCGCGGCTGGTCCGGGAGCGTCCCCGGCGCCAGCTGGGTGACCCGCTCGCCCCAGCGCGCCTCGCTGGACTTGACGAAGCGGGTCAGCCGGTCCTGCTCGTCCCCGGTGGAGAGGCCGGGGTCGAAGAAGCTCACCGCCCGCTGCAGCAGCGGGTTCCCCTCCAGCCACTGGCCCAGCGGCAGGCGGGGGCCCTGCTCGTTGCCGGCCACGCCGTCCTTGTTCCCCTCCACGTCATCTAGGCTGCGGCCGAGCGCCCCCACCTGCGAGCGCGAGCCATAGCCACCGTTGGGTCCCTGAATTCCCATGCGCTGGCGAGTGTGCCCCATTTCCCCACTTCCTGCTGGCAATGGCCGGGCGGTCTGGGCGTAGGCTGGCGCGTTCTGTTCATGCGCGCCTTCCTGGACAACCTCCGCCTCGCCGCTGGCACCTTCCTGGGCAACCCCCTGCGCTCGCTGCTGACGCTGCTGGGGATCGTCATCGGCGTGGCCACCGTCATCTCCATGATGGCGATGATCGAAGGGCTGCGGGCGGACGTGAACGAGCAGATGTCCCTGCTCGGCGCGGACTCGTTCCAGGTCACCAAGCGGGGCACCGGCTTTGGCCGCAAGGACTGGGACAAGATCTCCAAGCGCCCCAACCTCACCGAGGCGGACCGCCAGGCGATCCTGGAGCGCTGCCCCACCGTTCGCGCCGCCGCCGGCGAGGACTTCGAGGGTGGCTTCAAGGTCTCCACCGCCCTGCGCGAGACCCGCCCCAACGTCTCCCTCTGGGCGGTGACGGCCAACTTCATGGAGACCAACGGCGTGGTGATCGCCGCCGGGCGCTCCTTCACGCCTCAGGAGGAGGCGGACGCCAGCCGGGTCACGCTGCTGGGGATGGATCTGGTGGACACGCTCTTCCCCACCGGAGATCCCATCGGCGAGGTGGTCCGGATAGAGGGCCGGCCGTTCAAGGTGATCGGCCTGATCCAGCGGCGCGGCGGCTTCCTCGGCGGCGGCAACAAGGACAACCAGGCGATCCTCCCGCTGGGCGCCTTCCGCAACATGCGGGGCCACAACCGCTCCATCGAGATCTCCATGGCGGCCACCTCGCCGGAGCTGCTCTCGCGGGCGCAGGACGAGGTCACCCAGGTGCTGCGCCAGCGGCGCGGGCTGAAGATCCACGAGGAGAACAACTTCGACTTCTTCAGCAACGACTCCATGACCGAGATGTTCAACAACCTCACCGGGGTCATCCGCGCGGCCAGCTTCGGGGTCTGCCTGCTCTCGCTGCTGGTGGGCGGGATCGGGATTCTGAACATCATGCTGGTGTCCGTCACCGAGCGGACCCGGGAGATCGGCATCCGCAAGGCGCTGGGCGCCAAGCGGCGCACCATCCTCGCGCAGTTCGCGATTGAAGCGGTGGCGCTCTCCGCCTTCGGGGGGCTGATCGGCATCGGCGTGGGCGGTGGGGTCTCCTTCCTCGTGCGCTGGGTGCTGAGCTTCCCCACTTCGGTCCCCGCGTGGGCGGTGGCGGTCTCGCTGGGGATGAGCTCCCTGGTGGGGCTGGCCTTCGGCATCTACCCCGCGGCGCGCGCCGCGCGGCTGGAGCCCATCGCCGCGATGCGGGCGGAGTGACGGAAGCCAAAGGCCCGCCCCAATCCTTCGGCGGAACTGCCCGGAGGACCTCCCTTGAGAACGCTCATCGCGCCCACGGCGGCGCTGCTTTGGCTCGCGGGCTGCGCGCCCGCGGTGGAGGACCTCGCCGCCTGCTACCAGTGCGGCGAGGGCACCGCGGTCTCCGGGGCCGCCTGCGTGGGCGCGCGCCCGCCCTGCGGGGGTGGCACCCGGGCGCAGGACGGCGTCTGCGTGGTGGACCCCAGCACCTGCGGGGCGGGCTCGGCGCTGGTGGGCACCCGCTGTGACGTGACGCCCGCGGCGTGCGCGGGCGGCCTGGTCTTCTCCGGCGGGCAGTGCCGCGTCCCGGCAGCGGTGCCCGCGGTGAAGCCCTTCCTGGACAAGACCGGCGCGGTGCAGCTCGGGCGGGCGCGCGCCTTCACCACCACCGGCAGCGCCACGCTGGTTCAGCTGCGCCACCTCAAGACGGAGCTGAGCAACACCGATGCCTCGGCGTGGGTGGTGGGCGCGGCGCCGATGATCGGCACCGGGCTGGCGCTCCACTTCAGCGGCGCGCTGGTCATCCCCTACGGGGTCTCCGAGGCGGCCACCTCCGTGACGGACGACACGCTCGCGGACGGCGGCTGCAAGCCCGGGGTGGATCCGGCCTCGCCGGAGGGGCTGCATGTCGCCCTCTACCGCTGGTCCGGCGGCAAGAGCGAGCCGGTGGTGTGCGCCCGCACCGGCTCGGTCCGAGTCGCCCGCAGCACGTACGCGGTGGAGCTCACCTTGAACGTGCTGCTGGGGGACGGCAACGTCTACGGGCTGAGCACGTCCGTGCCGATCGCCAACTGAGGCGTCAGCGGGCGCTCTGCGCGGGCTCGTTTCGCCCCTGTGGAGGGGCGGCCCCCAGGCGCTTCGCGTGGAAGTACGAGGCGAGCACCGAGCCACCCAGGAGCAGGGCAATCACCGCCAGCGAGACCGCCGGCGGCAGGTGGATGAAGCCGGTGAGCAGCATCTTCCCGCCCACGAAGGCCAGCACCGCGGCGAGCCCCACCTTGAGGTAGTGGAACTTCTCCACCATCCCCGCGAGCAGGAAGAAGAGGCTGCGCAGCCCGAGGATCGCGAAGATGTTGGAGGTGAAGACGATGAACGGGTCCGAGGTCACCGCGAAGATGGCGGGGATGGAGTCCAGCGCGAAGACGATGTCCGTGGTCTCCACCAGCAACAGCGCCATGAAGAGCGGGGTGGCCAGCCGCTTGCCGTTCTCCCGGGTGAAGAAGTGCGGCCCGTCCAGCTTCTGGGTGGAGGGGATGAGCCGGCGGACCAGCCCCAGCACCCGGCTGCCGCCCGGGGCGTCCTCCTTGCCCTTGCGGAACTCGAGGAAGAGCTTCACCGCGGTGAAGACCAGGAACGCGCCGAAGACGTAGATGAGCCAGTGGAAGCGCGCGAGCGCGGCGGTGCCGGCGAAGATCATGGCCGCGCGCAGAATCAGCGCGGAGAGGATCCCCCAGAAGAGGACCCGGTGCTGGTACTGGGGCGGGATGGACAGCGAGCCGAACACGATCACGAAGACGAAGATGTTGTCGACCGAGAGGCTCTTCTCGATCAGGTAGCCGGTGAGGAACTCCGTGCCGGCCTGGGAGCCGAAGCGCCACCACATGCCGGCCGCGAAGACGAGCGAGAGGCCGACCCAGATGGCGCTCCACAGCCCGGCCTCCTTGAAGGAGACGGCGTGGGCCTTCCTGTGGAAGACGCCCAGATCCAACGCCAACATCGCCAGCACGAACGCGATGAAGCCCGCCCAGAGGGCGGGGGTTCCAATGGTGTGTAACTCCATCGGGCTGAGATAGGGTCCGGCAGACCTCCAGGAAAATGGATAATTTCGCAGCGAAGCTTCGGTTTTGACGAAGACGAGGCGCTCTCAAGAGTTGCTGGGCGGGAAGAAGGGGCGCGGCTAACGTTCCTCGCCCACAGGAGCCCCCTCATGACCCTGGTCACGCTGTGCCTGACGCTGCTGGCGGCGGCTCCAGCCGAGCCCATCCGCGTGGCGGTGCCGGAGCTGAAGCTGTCCGGAATCGACCCCAAGCTGGCGGACTTCTACACATCGCACCTGGCGCAGCAGCTCACGTTCCAGGGGGTGCAGACGGTGCCGGCCACGGAGATCGCCGCGCTGCTCGGCTTCGAGCGGCAGCGGCAGCTGGTGGGCTGCTCGGACGACTCCTGCAAGGCCGAGCTCTCCCAGTCCCTGGGCGTGGACGGCCTGCTGGTGGGGAGCATCACCAAGCTGGAGCGCAGCTACCAGCTGGACGTGAAGGTGCTCGCCCCCAAGGGCGGCCGGGCGTTGGCGAGCGCCAGCGCCAGCTCGGAGGACAACGACCGGCTGGTGGGGACCTTCGTGATCGTGGCCGAGCAGCTGGCCAAGCAGCTGGCCTCCTCGCTCGGGCGGTCCCTGGAGGGCAAGCAGGCGGTGGAGATCGTCCGCGGCCCCTCCGCGGTGAAGCGGCTGGCGTGGGTCCCCGCGGTGGCCGGCGGGGCGGCGGCCATCGTCGGCGGCGTCTTCGCGCTGCAGGCCAAGGGCAGCTACGACCGGCTCACCCAGAAGCGGGGCGAGCCGCTCACCGAGGCGCAGGCGGATCAGCTCGCGGACGCGGGGCGCACGCAGCAGACGGTGGGGTGGGTGGGAATAGGCGTGGGCGCCGCGGCGCTGGTGGGCGCGGCCGGGATGTTCCTCTTCGGCGGGGACGAGGTGGTGCGCGCGGGGGTGGCGGTGACGCCCGGCGGGGTGAGCGTGGGCCTCGCGGGGGTGCTGCCATGACGCGCCTTCTGCCGGTGACGCTGGGGGCGCTGCTCGGGGCGGGCTGCTTCGACTTCAGCCAGGCAAAGCAGATCTGCCTGGACCCGGAGAAGGGCGACTGCGTGGCTTCGGACGGGCCCACGCTGACGCAGACCTCGCCGGACAACCAGGAGACGGACGTCTCGGTGGACACCGCGTTCACCCTGGCCTTCTCCCAGCCCATGCAGCAGTCCTCCCTGGAGGTGCTGCTCAACCCGCCGGTGACGCTGGGCGCGGTGACGTGGGACGAGGATGGCCAGGCCGCCACCGTGCAGCCGGCCGCGGCGCTCGAGTTCAACCGCCAGTACTCGGTGCAGGTGCGCGGCAAGAGCCTCGCCGGCAAGCCGCTCGCGCAGGCGCTCTTCACCTTCACCACGCGCGGCGCGCCGGACACCGTGCCGCCCACGCTGCAGTCCGCGCTGCCGCCCAACGGCTCGGTGAACGTGCCGGTCTCCTTCCAGCTCGTCCTCAACTTCTCCGAGGCCATGAGCCAGGACAGCCTGCAGGTCAACCTGCAGCCGGAGTACGACTGGGGCACGCCCACCTGGAGCAACAACGGCACCACGGCCACCTTCGCCGCGGCCCCCAGCGCGATGCTGCCCAACACCCAGTACTTCGCGGCGGTGAGCGGGATGGACACCTCCGGCAACCCGCTGGGCGGCAACAAGACCTTCACCTTCACCACCGGGACCCCGCCGGACACCACCGCGCCGGTGGTGCTCAACACCGCGCCTTCCGCCGACAGCACGGGCGTGAGCACCAACGCCTCGCCGTCCATCACCTTCTCCGAACCGATGAGCGCCACCACCCTCAGCGACATGGCCTTCGCCATCGTCCCGGCGGTGCCGTGCAGCCTCACGTTCGACGTCAGCGGCACGCTGCTCACCTGCGCGCACGCCGGCCAGCCGATGACCGCAAGCACGCTGTACACGGTCACCCTCACCGGCGCGAAGGCGAAGGACGCGGCGGGCAACCCCATGGCCGCCAACTTCTCCTTCAAGTTCACCACCGGCGCCACCGCGGACACCACCGCGCCCACGCTGGTCACCGTGGCGCCGGTCAACGCGTCCAGCGGCGCCAGCCGCTACCCGTCCATCACCGCCACCTTCAGCGAGCCGATGGACAAGGCCACCGTGCAGAGCGCCTTCTCCATCATCAGCCCCGCCGGGGTGACCGGCACCTACTCCTGGGACGCCGCCGGCAGGGCGCTCACCTTCCGCCCCACCAACGCGCTCCCTTTTGGCCAGACCGTGCAGTGGTCGGTGGGCACCGGCGCCAAGGACCTCGCCGGCAACGCGCTGGCGATGACCCAGCAGCGCTCGTTCAAGGTGGTGCAGCAGGGGACGAAGATCATCTATTCCACCGCCGCCGAAGACGGGTACATGCGAAACCTCTCCGGCACCTTCAGCTCGTACACCACCACCAACACGCTCTACGGCGGGGACGGCGCCGGCGCGGGGATGTCCTTCCGCGGGTTCCTCTCGTTCGACCTGAACCAGCTCCCGGCGGGGACCACGGAGATCTCCGACGCCAAGCTCAACGTCTACCAGACGAGCACCGTGGGCGTGCCGTACGACGCGGCCCACGGCTCGGTGATCGTGGAGCGGATTGTCTTCACGCTGAAGGGCGCCGCGTACGCCAACGAGGCCTGGAGCGCGGCGCCCATCGGGGCGAAGGGGCGCGGGTGCACCGGGTTGGTCTGCCCGGAGGTCACCGCCGTCACCGTGAGCACCAGCAAGCTCGAGGAGTGGAAGGTGGTGAACGTCACCGGCTTCGCCGACGGCGCGCTCAAGGACCGCAAGCTCCAGCTGCGCGCGCGCTTCAGCAAGGCGGACACGGACAACGACGCCACCTACGACTACGCGGGCTTCGGGACGGTCGAGTACACGACGCCCACCGACCGCCGGCCCTACCTGAACGTGACCTACGAGTTCCCCTAGCGACCGATGGCGGACGCCTGGCTGAACTACCACCACCTCCACTACTTCTGGACGGTCGCGCGGCTGGGCACCATCGCGCGGGCAGCGCAGGAGCTGCACCTGGGGCAGCCCACCATCAGCGCGCAGCTGCGGCTGCTGGAGGAGTTCTTCGGCCGTCCGCTCTTCGAGCGGCAGGGGCGGCGGCTGGCGCTCACCGAGTTCGGGCGGATGGTGCTGCGCTACGCGGATGAGATCTTCCGCCTGGGCAACGAGCTCAAGGCGGCCGCGGCGCGCGCGCCGGCGGATCAACCGGTGCAGCTGCGGGTGGGCGTGGCGGACGTGGTCCCCAAGCTGATCGCCGAGGAGCTCTTGCGCCCCGCGCTCAAGCTCTCCACCTCCGTGCGGTTGGTCTGCCGGGAGGGGGCGGTCCCTTCGCTCCTCGCCGCGCTCGCCCTGCACGAGCTGGACGTGGTGCTCACGGACGCTCCCGCGGGCGAGGACGTCCGGGTGAAGGCCTTCAACCACCTGCTGGGCAAGTGCGGCCTCTCCTTCTTCGGCGCGCGGGCGCACTCCGCGCTCAAGAAGCGCTTCCCCGAGTCCCTGGGCGGCGCCCCGTTCCTGATGTCCTCGGGCGAGTCCGCCATCCGCCGCGCGCTGGACCTCTGGCTGACGCGCAGGCAGCTGCAGCCCCTGGTCGTCGGCGAGTTCGACGACAGCGCCCTGCTCACCACCTTCGGGCAGGCGGGGCTGGGCGTCTTCGCCATGCCCAGCGCGATCGAGAAGGAGATCGCCGAGCAGTACGAGGTGGAGGTGATCGGCCGCACGGACGAGGTGGAGGCCTGCTTCTACGCCGTCTCCGTGGAGCGGCGCCTGCGCCACCCGGCCGTCGCCGCGATCGCCGAGAGCGCCCGCGTGGACCTCTTCAAGTAGAGGCCCGCGCAGCAGCGGCGCTCGCCTAGTCCCGGACGTCCACGCCGCGCAGCCCCTTGGCGTTGTCCAGGTTGGCGTCCCGCAGGTCCGCACCCTCCAGGTTCGCGTCCTCGAAGTTGGCGCGCTCCAGGTTGCTGTCCCGCAGGTTGGCGTTGCGCAAGGTGGCGCCGCGGAAGTCCGCGCGCTCCAGGTTCGCGCCGGAGAGGTTGGCGCCGTCCAGCTTGGCGCCGCGGAAGTCCACCTTCTCCAGGTTCGCCGCGGAGAGGTCCGCGCCGGAGAGGTTGGCCTCGCGCAGGTCCGAGCGCTCCAGGTTGCACCGCCGCAGCCGGGCGTTGGTGAGCTGGACGCCGGACGCGTCCACGTTCTCCAGATTCGCGCCCTCCAGCACCGCGTTGTCCAGGCGCGCGCGGCACAGCGTGGCCTCCTCCAGGTTCACCCCGCGGGCGCTGATCCCGCTCAGGTTGGCGCCGGTCAGCTCGGCCTCCTCCAGGTTCGTCCCGTCCAGGTTGGCGCCCTCCAACGTCGCGCCGGAGAGGTCCGCCTCCTCCAGGTTGCTGTGGCGCAGCCGGACGCCCGTGAGGTCCGCGCGGGAGAGGTCCGCTTCCTCCAGGTTGCAGGAGTGGAGGTCCGCCTCCTTGAGCTCCGCGCCGGAGAGGTCGGCCTCCTCCAGGTTGCAGGAGTGGAGGTCGCTGCCGCGCAGCTTGGCCCCGCGCAGTCGGGCCTCCTCCAGGTTCAGGCTGCTCAGGTCCTTCTGCTCGAGCAGGGCGCCGGCCAGCTCCACCCCCGAGCGCACGGCGTTCTGCACCGCGTCCCGCAGGCTGTCCCGCTCGCCGTAGATGAAGAGGGTGCGCCCCTCGTGGTCCTTGATCTCGCCGCGCATGGAAGTCCTCTGAACCAAAACGTGTCTGCCCTCCCGAAGCAAGGTAGCGATGGCGGCGCTCGACCGACGATGGCCGATTGCGCCGGGAACCATGGCCGGCCGTGCCAAGATGGCGCGCCGCCATGCCGCGCCAGAGGGAGCTGCCGAGCGAGTCCCAGTTCGTGGCGCCCCTGCTGCGCTGGGCGAAGGCGCGCGGCGCGGACGTGGACGCGCTCGGCCTGCGCTTCTCCCTGCCTCCGGACGCCCACACCCGCCGCACCGTCCCGGTGCGGATGCGGGACTGGAGCGCGCTCCTGGACGCCCTGGCCGCGCAGCTGGCGGAGCCGGCGCTGGGGCTGCGGCTGGGCGGGGAGCTGGTCCCGGACGCGTACGATCTCGCCGAGCTCACCGCGCGCGCCTGCCCCAACGTGGGCGAGGCCCTCGCCCGCCTGGTGCGCTACGCCTCGCTCATCCACGAGCGGATGGCCCTGCGGCTGCGCGAGGAGGGCGGGGTGACCGTGCTCACCCACTCGGTGCTCGGCGAGCCCCGCGGCGCCGGGCGCCACGTCAGCGAGCTGGCGCTGGCGTGGATCCTCCGCCAGCTGCGCGCCGCGAGCGACCCCGCGCTGGCGCCGGTGCGGGTCGACTTCGTCCATGCCCGCCCCAGAGATCTGGCGCCGCTGCACGCCTGCTTCCGCACGCAGGAGCTGGAGTTCGGCTGCGCCGAGGACGCGCTCCACCTTCCGGCCTCGGCGCTGGCGCAGCCGGTGCGCAGCCACGACCCCCGGCTGCTCGCGACCGCGGAGGCGCTGGCGGAGCAGGCGCTCAAGGAGCACGCCCCCGCGTTCGATCTGATCGCCGCGGTGAACGCCAAGCTGCGCGAGCAGCTGCCCCGCGGCACGCCCACGCTGGCGGACGTGGCGGAGCGGATGCACATGGCGCCCCGCACGCTGCAGCGGCGCCTGGACGAGCAGGGTGTCCAGTTCTCGGAGCTGTTGGATCTGCTGCGCGCCGAGCGGGCGAAGGCGCTGCTCAAGGACGGCTCCTCGTCGCTCACCGAAATTGCCTTCTCGCTCGGCTTCCACGATCTCGCTACGTTCAGCCGCGCCTTCAAGCGCTGGACCGGGATGCCGCCGGGCATGTTCCGCCAGGGCTAAAAGCCAAAGGAGACGAACGACATGGCCAAGTACGTGGATGGATTCGTGCTGTGCGTGCCCAAGAAGAAGGTCGCGCAGTACCGGAAGATCGCCTCGAACGCCGGCAAGGTCTGGAGGGAGCACGGCGCGCTCGAGTACTACGAGTGCGCGGGGGATGACCTGAAGGTCGGCTTCGGGGTGTCCTTCACCAAGCTCGCGCGAACCAAGCCGGGCGAGACGGTGATCTTCGCCTTCATCGTCTACAAGTCGCGGGCGGACCGGGACCGGGTGAACAAGAAGGTGATGGTGGATCCGCGCATCACCGGCGTGGCCGCGCCCATGCCGTTCGACATGAAGCGCATGGCGTTCGGCGGCTTCAAGGTCCTGGTGGACGCGTAGGGACCCACCTGCGGTAGGAGCGCCGCTCACGATGACGGGGCCTTCCACGCTGCGGGCGCTGGCGCTCGCCCTGCTGCTGACGCCCGGCCTGGGGGCGCGCGCGCAGGGCGCCGCCGAGCCTCCGGTGCTCGCCCTCCGCCCGCTGGTGGACTGGCTCTTCCTCTACCGCCCGGACTCGCCGCCGTTCGACCAGGCCCTTCAGCGCGTGCGCGCCGCGCGCGCGGCCGCCGCCCAGCCCCAGGAGGAGGAGCTGCTGGAGCGGGTGGAGCGGCTGCTCGAGGAGTACCGCACCGCGCCCGAGCCGCGCCGGCTCAAGCTGCTGTCGGTGGACGCGCTCGAGGCGCTGCGCCTGCTGTCACGCCTGCAGCCCAACGAGCTCTCCGTCCGGGTGAGCCTGGTCAAGGCGCTGCTCACCGTGGCCGAGCTGCTGGGCCCCGAGCGCGGCGCGCCGCTGCTGGCCGAAGCGGACGAGCGCGCGGCGGTGCTGGCGCGGCGCTGGCCGGTGGACGTGGAGGCGCAGCTGCTGCGCGGCCAGACGCAGGAGGCGCTCGGCCGGCGAGAAGGCACCCTGCGCGCGCTGGTGGCCTGCGCGCGGCTGGACGCGGATCGCCGCACCTCTTGCCGCACGGACTATGCGCTCAAGGTGAAGGCCTGGTTCGGCCCGGAGTGCCGCCGACCCGCGCTCCCCAAGACGCTCACCGTGCACGAAGAGCAGGAGCTGGCCGCCGCTGGACCGAAGCTCAAGCTGAAGGTGGATGGGCAGGAGGTGACGGTGGCGCGCGCCCCGCTGCTCGCGCGCGCGGACTTCCTGGCGCTGCGCCTGCAGCCGTTGGCGATCTACGCGGGGGACGACAACCGCGCCTGCGTCATGGACCTCACCCCGCCCGCCACCGAGCGGCTGCGCGAAGCGGCGCGGCGCCTGTCGCAGAAGGGGCCCTCCCGGCCCTACCGGCTGGTGGTGCTGCTCGCCGGCGAGCCACAGGTGGCGCTCCCGGCGAGCCGCGAGCTTTTGGACGGGCGCCTGGGCCTCCGCGGCGGCGCGTGCGAGCAGCTGTGCCCCGCGCCCGTGCCGGCGCCGCTGCCCAAGGGGCTGCCGCGGCCGGAGGAGCTTTAAGCCGCGCCCCGCGCCTACCGGCGTGAACGGCGGCGCGCGGCGGACTTCGCCTGACGGGAGAGGGCGCGCTTGCTGGCCGCGGCCCGCCCCTCGCGCTTCAGGGCGCCCTTGGCGGCGCGGCTGCGCTTGGCGGAGACCGGGCGCTGCCGGCGCTTGCCGCGCGCGAGATCTCTCTTCGCCGAGGTGCGCGTGCGCCTGGAGGTCGTGCCGCGCTTGGGCGCCTTCAGCGGAACGCCCGCGCGCCGCGCCTTGGAGAGGCCAATGGCGATGGCCTGCTTGCTCGAGCGGGCGCCGTGCTTGCCCTCGCGGATGTGCTCCATCTCCTCGCGGACGAACTCGCCCGCGGCGGTGCTGGCGCTCTTGCCCTGGCGCAGGTCCTTCTGGGCGCGCTCGACGGTCTTCTTCTCCGGCATGGGGGCCTCCTCGAGGGTTTGCCTCAAGGGTGCGCACGGTGCATCTTCCCGGCATGGTCAAGATCACCTACTGCAACGCCTGAGGCTACAAACCCAGGGCCGCCCGTGCGGCGGCCGCCCTCAAGCACGAGCTGGATCTGGACGCCGAGCTGGAGCACGGCCCTTCCGGGAGCTTCGAGATCTCCGTGGACGGGAAGGTCGTCGCCGGGCGCAGCCGGAGCGGGTTCCCCACCGAGCAGGAGATCGTGGACGCGGTGGCCGAGGCGCTGGGCCGGTAGGGCCCCGCTACTTCTCCGAGATCACGCAGCCGCCGCTGCGGGAGAGCACCGCGTCCACGATGCTCGCCACCATGTTCCCGCCAATGGAGATGCTGACCCGGTCTCCCACGATCTTCGCGCCCTGACCCGCCTTGAGCTCGCCGCCGAGCGCCACCGCGTCCTTGCCCACGCGGCTCCCATCCGAGAGCTTGAGGTCGCCGCCCACCGCCACCGCGTCCTGGGACACCCGGGCGCCCGGCTCGAGAATCACCTGTCCATTCACGGCCACGGCGCTCTTCACCACCGCGCCGGCGCGCACCACCACGTCCCCGTCGATCGCCACCGCGTCCTTCACCACTTCGCCCTTCTCGATGAAGAGCGTCTTGCCCTGAACCACCCGGTCGCCCTTCTCGGCGGTGATGTGGCAGTTCACCCGGGGCTGCTTGGGCTTCGCCGCGTCCTGGGCGGAGGCGGTGATCGAGAGGACCAGGACCGGCAGGGCAATGGCGGCGAAGAAAGAGCGCATGGCCCCCACTACGGGGCGGGCGCGCCCGTGATTGCGCGGCCCTGCAACGTGGTAGGAAGCCACGCAACTTCCGGTACTTGGCAGCAGAGAACCCTTACGAACCCCCATGGTGAACCCCGTTCGCCCCGTCTCGGAGTTGGCTGCGCGTGCGCTCGAGCAGAGCGTGCCGCTCGCGGAGCGATTGGACGCGCTCACCCCCGCGGCGCTGGCGCATGAGACCGGCAAGCCGGCGGAGATGTTGGCGCGGGCCCGCCAGGCGCTGCTCGCCTCCAAGGGCGCGAGTGCGCGCGTGGAGCAGGGAGATCCCGCGCAGGCCCTGCGCGAGGCGAGCGCCTTCCGCGGCCTGGCGCAGCGCTGGGTGGAGCTGGCCACGGTGGCCAAGCTGCGCGCGCGGCCGGAGCTCACCACCAACGAGACGTACTACCTGGAGCGGTTGCTCGGGGCCTCCCGCGACGAGGAGGTCCACCACCTGGTCGCCGAGGCCAAGGCGGGCGCGGCTCTCGCCGAGCCCGGCACGCCCGAGCGGCGCGCGCTCGTCTCGCATCTCCAGGTCCGGGACTCGGACACGTACGGCCCGGCGCTGCCGCGCGAGCAGGTGCCACTGCAGAGCTACCGGATGCGCCCGGATCCTTCACACGCGCTGCTCGGCGAGCTCTCCGCGTACGACGCGGGCTCCAAGCTCTCGCTCACGCGCGAGGCGGACGACCTGCTGGACGCCGGCCAGCTGGCGTCGATGAAGCGGGACCGGGACCTCAGCATCTACGAGTTCTTCGCGCCCGGCGTGCAGAAGGACGTGTTCTCGCTGGGCCGAGATCAGATCTGGGCGGACGTGGGCTCGGGGAACTCCACGGCCATGGCCACCTACCATGGGATCAGGCCGCTCGTGGGGCGCGAGCCGGGACAGGCGCGGACGTTCTCATTCGACCTGGGCCGCACCCCGCAGGTCACCCAGCTCGAGGAGCGGCTGCCGGGTCGCTTCCGCTTCTTCGAGGGCAACGTGCTCGGCCAGGACGTGCCCGAGCAGGTGGACGTGCTCACCGACATCTACGGGGCGCTCAGCTACGACCCGAACGTCACCGCCCTGCTCGAGCAGTACAGCCGCATGCTCAAGAAGGGCGGCAGGCTCTACCTGGCGTTCTCCGAAAACACCTTCAATTCGAAAGGCCCCTGGACCGAGGTGGTGGACGCCTCGGGCAAGACGCAGGGCCTCTCCGACTTCCTCAAGAACCTGGATGGCTTCCGGGTGGTCTCGGAGAAGGTCCGCAAGGGCGACGCGAACGGGCTGGTGCTGGAGAAGGTGAAGGACTCGCCGCAGATCCCCCAGGTGAAGCTGATCGGCGAGCGCTGGGTGGACGAGCCGCCCGCCCAGCGGATCTTCGCGCAGCCCGGCTTCATCGAGCGCTTCGACGGCGAAGGCTGACCGCCGCGCGGCTCACCAGGCCACGCTGTCCAGGTACGCCACCGCGGCCGCGCCGCTCACCGCCGTCACCTCCAGGCCCAGCTCGTAGAGCGGCGTGGCGTTGGCGGGCAGGGTGAGCGTGAGCGTGTTCCACGCCCCGGCGGTGAGGGTGGACGCCGCGCGGTAGTTGCCCGTCCAGCGCCAGCCGCCCGCGGCGCCCTCCAACGCGTAGAGCTGCACCGCGGAGATTCGCCCGCCCGCCGGGAGCCAGAGGTGGAAGGTGACGGTCTTCCCCGCGCCCGCCGCGGGCGAGGCCACGGAGATGTTGGAGAGGCCGCTGCCGGTCCCGGTCAGCTCCAGCCCGAGCGACTTCGTCCCCTCGAAGGCGCGGGTGGTGGAGACCGCCGCGCGGGTGACTGCCGCGCCGCGCGCGGTCCAGCCCTGCGCGTCCAGCTCGAAGCCGTACTGCGCGCCGCTCGGCTGCGGGGGAGGGGGAGGGGGAGGAGGCTCGGAGGTGCCACCCATGAGCGGGAGGCCGCCAGTGGCGACGTAGGCGCCCGCGCGCGTCTTCAGGAAGAGCTGGCCGTCGGTGTAGACGTCGTTCTTGTAGCCGCTCATCCCGTCCGCGCCGGCGCCGAAGAGCAGGGAGATGACGCCCGCGCGCGCGAACTTCTCGCGGTGCGCGGCGCCGGAGGGGCCGAAGAAGTACTCGGGACGGTTATCCCGGTAGCCCGCGCGCGGGGTGCCGTCGTTCCAGACGTTGCGGTGGTTCGAGTTCCCCATGGGGATCTGCCACAGCACCCAGCGCTTGTTGGAGGTGATGTTCCACAGCCGCAGCCACTCCGCGTAGCGGTTGAAGCTCTGCGAGGAGATGGAGGCGGTGTCGCTCGCGTCCCACCAGCGGTTCATCCCGGCGGTGAGCAGCCAGTAGTCCGCGTCGCGGTCCAGCGGGTCTCCCACCAGCACGTCGTAGGTGGCGCCGGTGCCGTTCGGCCCCAGCCCGAGCGCGGAGAGGAACGCGTAGCCCTTGTCCACCTCGGGCTGCAGGGGCACGGTGACCGAGCCGTACATCACGTCCTTGCCGCTGGTCCACGCGGAGACGTGGAGGCCCATCACCACGTTGCTGGCCCCCACCGCCTTGCGCAGCGCGAGGAACGCCTGGCCCCAGCCGGCCACCGTGTTCGGCAGCGCGGCGAGCTCCGGCAGGCCGGTGGCGGCGATCGCCGCGTAGGTGTTGGGTTGGTTCTGGCTCTGCTGCTGCAGCTCGCCGAAGCCGTCCGCCTCCACCAACATCATCACCGGCTTGCCGAACTCCTTGGCGCGCTGGAGGAAGAGCTTCACGTCCGTGAAGTACTCGCGCATCGTCGTGGCGTTCTGCGTCTTCGCCAGCGCCTGGGCCTCGCCGCCCCCCGGCTCGTTCACCAGCTGGTAGTAGGCCACCGCCGGCATCTGACCGCTGGCCTCGCAGTCCTTGAAGAACTGCAGCGCGAAGCTGCCGTCGCGCGCGCTCCAGCCCCAGTTGTTCACCCAGCCCTTGGTCAGGTACCGGTAGCGCACGTCCCACCGCACGCCCGAGTCGCGCATCCAGCGCTGGCCCGTGTCCTCGAAGAGGCCCACCGTGAGCTTGGCGGGGAGCAGCGCGGGCATCGGCCCGGCGGCCGGGATGGGGCTGGTCTGCGCCAGGGCGCCGGCTGCAAGCGAGAGGACGAGGGCAAACAGGAGCTTTCTGTTCATGCGCCCACGAACCGCCCCGTCCGCGGGTGAAATTCGAATCAGGCGGGGGAGCGGGCCTTCGCCGGGCTCAGCGCCGAACTACCCGGAGGCGGAGCGCCTGCATGCGCTCCAGCAGCTCCACCAGCTCGGCCCGGTCCGTCCGGTCCGCGCTCGCGTCGCGGGCGATGGCCTGGATCTTCGGGAGCGGCCACGCCAACGCGTGCGCGCTGCCGCGCAGCAGCTCGGCGGTGGCCATGGTCGCCGCGGCGAAGCGCAGGTCCCGGTGCGCGTCCTCGAAGCGCGCGGAGACCCGGGAGAGCGGGAAGGAGCGCTCCTGGGCCACCTCGCCGCGCGGGAGCTTGGCGCGCACGTGCGCCTTCGCCCAGGCGGCCTGCGCGTCCGCGCCCGGCAGCAGCTCCACCTCGTAGAGCGCGGTGACGGTGTGGCCCGCGCCCATCTCGCCCGCGTCCACGCGGTCGTTCCGGAAGTCCGCGTCCGCCACGTCCCGGTTCTCGTAGCCCACCAGGCGGTAGCGCTTCACCCGGCCGGGATCGAACTCCACCTGCACCTTCACGTCCTTCGCCACCACCTCCATCGTCGCCCCGAGCTGCTCCTGGAAGAGCCGGCGCGCCTGGAAGAGCGAATCCACGTAGTAGGCGTTGCCGTTGCCCTTGTCCGCCAGCTGCTCCATCAGCGCGTCCTGGTAGTTGCCCACCCCGAAGCCGAAGGTGGAGAGCGTCACCCCCTCCTTCACGTACCGGGAGATCTGCGCGAGCAGCGCCTCGTGCGTGGTGGCGCCCACGTTGGCGTCCCCGTCCGAGAGCACCAGCACCCGCGACTGCGAGCGGCCATCCAGCGTCTTCATCGCCTGCTGGTAGGCGAGCTCCAGCCCCGAGCTCATGGCGGTGGAGCCGCTCGCGTCCAGCGCTTCAATCGCCTCGGCGATCTCCCCCCGGCGGGAGATCCCGGTGGGCGGGAGCACCAGGCGCACGTTGCCGGCGTAGGTGACCAGCGCCACCGTGTCCGCTTCGCGCAGGTTGTCGAGGAGGATCCGCAGCGCCCGCTTCGCCAGCGGCAGCCGGTCAGCGCCCTGCATGGAGCCGGACACGTCCACCAGGAAGGTGAGGTGCAGCGGGCTGCGCTCGGACACGGCCAGCGGCCGTGCCTGCAGCCCCACGCGCAGGAGCTGACGCTCCGGGTTGAAAGGAGAGGGGGCCGCGTCCAGGAAGACCGCCAGCGGTCCGTCCACCGGCGTGGGGTAGTCGTAGTGGAAGTAGTTGAGGAACTCCTCCACGCGCACGCTCTCCGGCGCGGGCAGCGTTCCTTCGCGCAGCTTGCGGCGCGCGAGCGCGTAGCTGGCGGTGTCCACGTCCACCGCGAAGGTGGAGAGCCGGTCTTCCTTCGCCAGCACGAAGCCGTTGACGCCCCAGTCCCGGTACCCATCGCCCTGGGCCGGCTCCGGCGTGGGCGCCACGCCGCCACCCCCGAGGCCCGTACCCAGCAGGCCCTTTCCACCGAGGTTCATGGCGCCGCGCCCGCTCGTGCCCAGCCCGCCAATCCCGTGCGCGCCGCCCGCGCCCAGCGCTTGATTGATCCCCGCGCCCAATCCGCCCGGCCCGAAGACGTTGGAGGCCCCGCCCGCGCCAAGGCCGGTGGAGGTGGTGGGGGTGGCCATCTTGTTCAGCTTGCCGGCGGCGAGCGGTTTGCTCGCGTAGACGGGCGCCGCCGGCGGAGAGGCGATGACCAGCTTCGCGATGCGCTCCGGCGGCGGGGTGGCCGGCTCGCGGTGCGTGAACAGGGTGACGGCGGCCGCGGCGGTCAGCGCAGCGCCACCGCCGATCAAGGCAATCAGGCGACGAGAGGGCATGCAGCCATCGACAGCGGCCCCCGCGCGCAGGTTCCGGTGAAGTACCGTGCGCTCACATGCTGCGCGCCCGCCTGGCCATCCTCCTCGCCGCGCTCCTCTGGTCCACCGGGGGCGCGGCGATCAAGCTCTCCGGCCTCTCCGGGTGGCAGCTCGCCGGCGGCCGCTCGCTGGTGGCCGCAGTCGTGCTCTGGCTCCTGCTCAAGGACGCGCGCGCCCTGCCCACGCGGCGGGTGCTGCTGGTCTCGCTCGCCTACGCCGGCACGGTGGTGGTGTTCGTCCTCGCCAACAAGCTCACCACCGCCGCCAACGCCATCTTCATCCAGGACAGCGCGCCGCTCTGGGTGATGCTCCTCTCGCCCTGGCTCCTGCGCGAGCGCCCCAGCCGCGGCGAGCTGCTCGCGGCGCCGCTCTTCTTCGCGGGCCTGGCGCTCTTCTTCGTGGACGAGCTCGGCCCCGGGCAGCTCGCCGGCAACGCGCTGGCGCTGCTCTCCGGCGTCTTCTTCGCCTTCTGCATCCTCGGGCTGCGCTGGCTGGGGACGGACGGGCCGCGCGCGCTGGTCTGGGGCAACGCGCTGGCCGCGGTGGTGAGCGCGCCCTTCGCGCTGCAGGGGCCGGCGCCCACGCCCAGAGATCTCGCCATCGTCCTCTTCCTCGGCCTCTTCCAGCTCGGCATCTCCTACGCCCTCTTCAGCTGGGGGCTGCGCAAGGTCCGCGCGGTGGAGGCCTCCCTGCTCATGCTGCTCGAGCCGGTGCTCAGCCCGGTCTGGACGTTCGTCCTCGCCGGCGAGCGTCCAGGCCCGTGGGCGCTGGCCGGCGCTGGGGTGATCCTCCTCGCCACCGCGTGGCGCACCCTCGCTCCCACCCCCACGCCACCCCCCGTGCCCGCCGCGGACTGAGCCCGCGGGTCAGGCGTCCAGGTGCGGACGTGTGCGCCCCAGGCGCCTGAGCGCCGCCTGGCGGCGGGTTCCCCCTGTGGCATGCTTCCGGTCGCCCCTTTACCGAGAGCGTCCGTGGACGACGAGCGTCGCCAGCACCCACGCGTGAAGGTCCCGAAGATCCTGGTTCGGATTCCGAGCGTGGAGAAGCTCTGGGCGTATCTCCCAGATCTCTCCGAAGGCGGCATCTTCGTGAAGGCGGAGAAGATGCTCCCGCTCGAGACCGAGGTGGACATCGAGCTCTTGCCGCCCGGCACGGACCGCCCCCTCAACCTCCACGGCCGCGTCACCCGTCACCAGAACGACGACGCCGCGCGCGCCAAGGGCGCGGTGGGGATGGGCATCCGCTTCGAGAACCTCACCCCGGACGACGAGGCCCGCATCGCCGGGCTGGTGGCCGAGTACCCCAAGTCCAAGAACCGCGGGGACGCCGAGGCCGAGCGCTTCAAGACGCAGCTGCAGGGCGTGGTGATGGAGCTGGGCAACGTGCGCGAGCAGCTGGACGCGCGCGAGCGCGAGGTCCAGGAGCTGCGCGAGCAGCTGCAGGCCGCGCAGAGCCAGGCCAACGAGCTGCGCGCGCAGCAGGTGCAGTCCTCCACCCGCGCCGCCTTCCTGGAGCAGGAGCTCTCGCGGCGGCCCGTCTCGGTCGGCGGCGGCGGCGGGCAGGGGGATGAGTCGGCCGCCCTGCGCCGCGAGCTGGTGGAGGTGAAGACGCTGCTCGCCGAGTCCGAAGGCAAGCTCCAGGCGCTCGAGCAGGAGATCTCCCAGTTCGAGGCGGACGAGGCGCAGAGCCGCGCCCTGGCCGAGCGGCTCGCCGCGGACAAGGCGAAGCTGGAGAAGCAGCGCCGGGAAGATCAGCAGCGCGCCGGCTCCGAGCTGGAGCGGCTGCGCGCCGAGGCCGAGGCCACCGCCCAGGTGGTCAAGCCCCAGCTCGACGAGGCCAAGGCCCGCGCCGAGCGGCTAGAGCGGGAGCTGAAGACAGAGCGCGCCGCGCGCTCGGAGCTCGAAGGCGCGCTGATGATGGAGCGGACCGCCCGCGCCGAGGCCGCCGCCCGCGCCGAGCTGCTCGAGCGCAGCGTGGAGGAGACCCGCCAGGCGCTCAGCGGCGCCGGGCGGATGAACGAGGACCTCCGGACCACCCAGGGCGAGCTTGACCAGGCGCGCGCCAAGAGCGCGGTGCAGGAGCGTCAGCTCGCGGATCTGCGCGGCCAGCTGGAGCGCTCCAAGGCCAAGGAGAGAGATCTCCGCCGGCTGCTCAACGCCGTCTCTTCGAAGCCCGCCGAGGAGGAAGACGACCTCGGCGAGCTCTCCGTCACCGAGGAGCACGAGCTGCCCGTGGACCTCTACCGGACCCAACCCCCGAGCGACGCCCCGCCGCCGCCGCCGGTCCGCGCGAGCGCGCCCGAGCCGGAGCCCGAGCCCGAGCCCGAGCCGGAGTCCGAGGTCCAGGTGGACGAGCCGGAGCCCGAGGCCCCGGCCCAGGTCGCGGCGCCGGAGCGCGCCCCGGATGGCGACGCCGAGGTGGTGATGTTCGACCTCGACTTCGATGCCGGCGCCACCCTCCCGCCGCCGCTGAACGGCAACGGCCACGCCAACGGCGCCTACGCCAACGGCAACGGCGCCTACTCCAACGGCAGCGGCGCGCCCGCCAGCATCGCCGCGGCGATCGCCCACGGCGCCGCGCAGACCGAGGCGCCCGGTCCCCTGAACGGCGCCGCCCACTCCACGCTCCAGTTTGGCGCTCCGCCCGAGCTGAGCCGCCCCGCCTCCAGCGCGCCGCCGCCTCCGGCGGACGTGGGCGGGGACGATCTGGATCTCTCGGACCTGGACAGCACCGGCCCTTCGCCGGTCCAGGCAGCGGCGATTCAGCAGGCGCCCATCCCGCTGGTGGATGCGGTGGCCAAGCCGCGCAGCAGCCCGTTCTCCAACATGGACGACCTGCCGATCCCCGCGGGCGGCCCGTCCAGCAGCGCCACCGCCGCCCGGCGGATCGCCGAGTTCGACGAGTTCAAGAAGCGCCTCACCGCCGGCGACAAGCTGGACCGCACCGAGAAGTTCTCGCTCTTCACCCCCACGGAGCCCGCGGAAGTCCTGGTGACGAGCTGGCTGGAGCGCGCGGACACCATGGATGACCTCTGCCGCATGGCGGATGGGCGCCTGGGGCCGAACCGGATCGCCCGCGTGGTCTACGATCTCTACAACCGCGCCCTGGTCGACTTCCGCCGGTGAGCCCGTCAGAAGTTGCTGCCGGCGCGACCAGAGCCAGGGTTCTCGCGACAATCCAGCCGTGAACCCCCTGCGCGCGCTCTGGATGGCGCTCCACCCGGCGACCTCGCCCGCAACGCCCCGGATCGACTCCGCAACCGCCCAGCTCCTGGGCGAGACCGTCGCGCTCCGGGGACAGGGGAAGGCCGGCACCCGGTGGCTCTCGCCCACCCTGGGGCGCGGGACCCTGTGGACCGAGAGGGGGCGAACGGAGCGCCTGTCGACCCCTGAGGTGCCGCCGGACGAGGCGCTGGTCCGCCAAGCCCGCCAGGCGGCGGGGATTTCTGGCGCGGATGGGAGGCCGGTGGGGGTGCACCTGGTGCTGCAGGGCGCCGGCTCGCGCGCCCTGCGCTACCCGCCTGCGTTCGCGGAGCTGGTGGAGCTGGGCATCGTCCCCCGGCGGGTCACCGGCACGTCCGCGGGGGCGATCTTCGGCGCGCTGGTGGCGGCTGGGGCCGGGCCGGCGAAGGTGGTGGAGATCTACAAGAACCTGCCGGGCCGCGAGCTGCTCGACTTCCACGCCAACCCGCTGCGCGGCGGGCTGCTCAAGGGGGAGCGGCTGCACGACTACCTGGACGGGCACCTGCGGGAGATCACGGGGATCACCCACCGCCCGGTCACCTTCGCGGATCTAAAGCTCCCGCTCGAGGTGGTGGCCACCAAGATGTCGGACTCGGTTGCGCCGGGAGGCAGCCGCCGCTTCGTCTTCAGCACGGAGACGACGCCGGACACCTCCGTGGCGCTGGCGCTGCGCGCCTCCGCCGCGGTCCCCGGCTTCTACGACGCGGTGAAGCTGGTGGATCCCTTCAATGGACGCGTGGTGCAGCTGGCGGACGGCGCCCTCGTCGACAACTTCCCCGTCGCGCTCGCGGACCCCGGCCTGCCGGTGCTGGGGCTGAGCGTGCAGAAGAAGGGCTTCCGCCCGCCCAAGGAGGGGCCGCTGCCGGCGATGCCGGAGGGGAACATCCCGGCCGAGCGCACCGTCGCCCACCTGCGCGGGGCGGCGAAGATCCTCGCCAGTACCGGCACGCGGCGCGCCGACTTCCTCGAGCGCACCGAGCCCGCCGCCGGCCACTTCGTCCTCACGCTGCCGGCGTGGGATCTCGCGCGGGGCGGCGGCAACTCCTTCTTCCAGCTCAAGGCGGGCGCCGGCGATGCGGCCATGGACGTCCAGACGCGCGCGGTGGTGCGGGACTTCCTGGCCAAGGCGCTGCCGCGGATGAGCAACCCGAAGGCGAGCGCCACCAACGCGCTGCGCGACTTCGACGCCTTTACCCCGTAGCGCGCGTCAGGCGCGCTGCTGCAGCTTGCCCACGCCGTCGCGCAGGGCCGCGAGGATCCGGGCCGTGCCCTCGTCCACCTCGGCGCGGGTGGGGACGCCCAGCGTGGCCACCCGCGGCATCTCCACCGGCGGGAGGACCTCGACCTGGATCTTGGGACGGCGGGAGAAGGGCGAGCGCTTGGCGATCAGCCCTTCGGTGTTCCAGTGCACGACCGGGATGATCGGGATCCCGTGGGAGAGGCCGAACAGGCTCGCGCCGGCCTTGAGCTCCTCCGGTGCCCCGTCCTCGGTGAGCCGGATGCCGCCCTCGGGGAAGATCCCCACCGGTTGGCCGGCCTTGTAGACGTCATCCGCCAGCACCAGCACGTCCTTCGCCGCGGCGGTGCCGCGCTCCACCGGCAGGTGCGCGCCCAGCTGAAGCGCCTGACCCACGCCCGGCACCTTCCACAGGCCCTGGGCGGCCACGAAGCGCGCGTCCACCCGGCCCGCGCGGCTGAGCGCCATCACCACCACCGGCGGATCCGCCAAACTGCGGTGGTTGGAGACGATGAGGAAGGGTCCGTTCTTGGGGATGTGCTGGAGCCCGCGCACGTCCCGCCTGGCCACCAGCGGCACCAGCACCCGGTCCCCGAGCTTCACCAACCCCGCGTAGAGCTTGGGGTGACGCGGCGGCGACCAGGTGGCGCGCTCGGCTTGTGCGCTGGCCGTGGCGCTGCTGCGGCGGAGGAAGGAGAGGTTGGGGGTGTACACCGTTCTGGATTCTCGGGAGCCCTCCGGAACCTGTTGCTGTTACGTGACCTTACGAGGCGGGCGTGGTTTTTTCGGGCCACCCATGACCGGCCGCCGCCTGCTTCGACGGAGCTCCGCCGCGTTGGGGCTGTTGCTGCTGCTCGCGCTGGCCGTGGGCAGCGCGACCGCGTGGACCGGGCTGGGCAAGCGAGCGTCCGGCGCCCGGCTGGCGCGGATGCAGAAGTCTCCCCAGTGGCAGGGCGGGGCGTTCGAGAACCCCCAGCCGCTGCACAACGACCTCTGGGGCTCCTTCGACGCGGTCCTCTCTCCGAGCCCCGCCGTCCGCCCGAGCGCGGCGGTCCCCTACGTCGCCAGCACCCGCGAGCGCTTCGCCACGCCGCCCGCCACCGGGTTGCGGGTCACCTGGTTCGGCCATTCGTCCACGCTGATCGAGCTGGATGGCGCGCGCCTGCTCACCGATCCCGTGTGGAGCGAGCGCGTCTCCCCGGTCAGCTGGACCGGCCCGGTCCGCTGGTTCCCCACGCCGCTCCCCTTCGAGGAGCTGCCGGAGATCCACGGCGTGCTGATCTCCCACGATCACTACGATCACCTGGACCACCGCACGCTCCAGCGGATGGCGGGCTGGAAGGGCACCCGCTTCTTCGTCCCGCTCGGCGTGGGCGCGCACCTGGCCTACTGGGGAATCCCGGAAGCGCAGATCGTGGAGCTGGATTGGTGGGAGAAGGCCAAGCTCGGCGCGCTGGAGATCTCCTGCGTGCCCGCCCGCCACGCCTCCGGGCGCGGGGTGCTCGACAAGGACTCCACGCTGTGGGCGGGCTGGGCCCTGGTCGGCCCCGCCCACCGCGCCTACTACTCGGGCGACACCGGGCTGTTCCCCGCCATGAAGCAGATCGGCGAGAGGCTCGGCCCGTTCGATCTCACGATGGTTGAGGTCGGCCAGTACCACCGCGCCTGGCCGGACTGGCACATCGGTCCGGAGCAGGCCGTCACCGCCCACCAGTGGGTGCGCGGCCGCGTCCTGCTCCCCGTCCACTGGGGGCTCTTTCAGCTCGCGTTCCATGGCTGGACCGAGCCCATCGAGCGCGCGCTCGCGGCGGGGAAGGCGGCGGGCCAGACCGTTCTCAGCCCGAGGCCCGGGGAGAGCGTGGAGCCCGCCGCGCCGCCCCAGTTCACGCGCTGGTGGCCGGAGGCGCCGTGGAAGACCGGCGCGGAAGATCCGATCGTCTCCACGCAGGTGGAGTGATGAGGGCCCGCCAGTCGTGAGCCGTGAGCCGTGAGCCGTAAGCCGTGAGCCGTAAGCCGTAAGCCGTGAACCGTAAGCCGTGAACCGTGCTCCCGTACCCGTACCCGTACCCGTTGCCGCACGCGAACCCGCACCCGAACCCGAGCTGCATTGCCTGCTTGGCAGAGGAGTGGCTCATCAATGCCCTGCCGTGGGTGAACACCGAGGCCGATCCCTGGAGGCCTCGGTCGGGTTCGGGTGCGGGTTCGGGTGCGGAAACGGGTACGGGTACGGGTACGGGAGCACGGGTGACGGGAGCACGGGTGACGCGAGCACGGGTGACGGGAGCACGGGTGACGGGAGCACGGTGACGGGAGCACGGTGACGGGAGCACGGGTGACGGGAGCACGGTGACGGGAGCACGCGCGCCCCTCGACTCCGCTCGGGGTGAACGGGAGGGGGACCTCAACGATGGACAGAGCCGCTCGCTACCGCCGCAGCGCCGCGCGCGGCTGCGACGCCTCGAACAAATGCTCCGGCTCGGGCACCGGCTCCACCGGCACCAGGCGCGGGAAGGCGGCGGCCGCGGAGATCTCCGCGGTCCTCCGCTCGGCGGCGCGCGCCATGGCCAGCAGCGGCTGGCGCCAGGGGCTCTCCTCCTGGAGCGCGGGGCACCGTTCGGCGAGCTGCGCGAGCGGCAGCGGGGCCAGCTCGGCGGCCTCGTGGAGGAGATCCACCGCCGCGTCCCAGCTGGAGTGCTCCAGCTGCTGGAGCGCGCCCGCGAGCAGGCAGTACACCGCCTCCACCGTGCGGGCCTGGCCCACGTAGGCCTGGGCCGCCTCGCTGCGCAGCGCGGGGAGCTCCGGGAAGAGCGCGCAGCTGCGCGCGGAGGCATCCACCGCCGCCTCCTCACGCCCAGCCAGCAGGTACAGGTGCGCGGCGCGGGCGAAGCACTCCAGCGCGCGCTCCGCCTCCTTCTGCTCGGCGAAGAGACCGCCCAGGTCCTCGTGGAGCTCCGGCCGGTCCGGTTCGTCCGCCAGCCGCCGCAAGAGCGCGGCGATGGCGCGCTGGCGCAAGAGCGAGCGCAACAGCTTCGAGGCCTGCCCGGCGAGCTTCGCATCGAAGAACACGGCGTCACTCCGATCCGTTCGGGGTTGGGGCCAAGGGTGTACCGCTCACGCGTGTCGGGTGTCAGGACGGGCGGGTGGTTGAACGCTGGAGCGCGCCCACGCGCTACGAATTGCGGTGCGCCGCCGCGCACACGCCAGGCTCCGGAAATTCTCACGTATGCGCGCGATCGCCATTTCCCGCTTGCAAATTTTCGCCGCTGTCACGCGTGCGCGCGCACGTGCTCCAGCAGCAGCGGAGCAATCCGCTCCGGCGCTTCGATCATCCCGAAGTGGCCCAGCCCCTCGAGGTACCGCACCTCCACCGGCCGCTCGAACCAGCCGTCGAGCTCCACGGTCAGCTCGCGGCCGAGCGCCACGTCCTCCGTGCCCCAGATCAACCGGAAGGGCGCCTGGATCTTCGGGTAGCGCCAGGCGTGCGCCCAGTAGCGCGGGCGGAGGAGCCGGCGCAGCGACTGCCGGTAGAACTCCACCGGCGCCCGGACGCGCTCGGGGCTGGCGAAGAAGCGCGCATAGGGGGCGAGCCGCTCGTCGGTGAAGTTGCGCTTGTCTCGCGCCGCCGCGCGCAAGATCCGCGGCACCCGCGCCCCGCCGTCCTTGGAGAGCAGGTGCTCCGGAAGGAACGGCAGCTGGAAGAAGAACATGTACCAGGAGCGCCGGAACTGGGCGGGCCGCCACACCCGCCGCGCCATCACCTCCGGGTGCGGCGCGTTCACCACGGTGAGCGTCTTCACCTGCGCCGGGTGGTTGGCGGCGGTCTCGTAGGCGATGGTGCCGCCCCAGTCGTGGCCCACCAGGTGGGCGCTCCCGCCGAGCACCCGAATCAACCCGGCGGCGTCCCGGGCGAGCTGGTCCAGGTCGTACCCGTCCCTGGGCGCGTCCGTCTGGCCGTAGCCCCGGAGATCCGGCGCCACCGCGCGGTAGCCCGCTTGGGCCAGCGGCTGCATCACTTCGCGCCAGGACTCCGCCAGCTCGGGGAAGCCGTGCAGCAGCACCACTGGCGTCCCCTGCGCCGGGCCCGCCACCAGCGCGTGCACCCGCAGGCCATTCACCTCGAAGAACTCACTGCGCGGCTCCATCCGCCTTCCTCCTTGACCCCACCTTCCCTACACCACTAGAAGCGCTTCCGCCTTGGGTGCCCAAAGAGGGCGTCGACAGGGAAGCCGGTGAGAATCCGGCGCGGTCCCGCCACTGTAACCGGGTGATCCTGGAGCCAGGATCCGCGGACTCCAGCAGTCGCCACTCCGAAATGGGGGAAGGCGGGAGGACGCGTCGACCAGGGAGCGATCTCGCTCCGAACGGTCGAGCTTCCGGAAGCCAGGAGACCTACCCAAAGGCCGAAGGAAGCCTTCTCTCTTCGACGGAGAGAGGAGAAGGCGAAGACGATGTCGACCGCACTCCGGGTGGGCCGCGCGCCTGCCCTCGCCGCCGCGACCACGTCCTGCCTGCTGGCGCTCACCGCGCTCGCGGACGGCGCCACCACGCTCCCGCCCGTGCTGGTCCCCTTGCCGGTGGAGCCGGGCCCCGGCTCCCTGTCCCGCGCGGACCCCTCCGGCGCGCTCACCGTCATCCCAGTGGGGGAGCACCGCGGGGAGGCCAAGGAGGCCGCCGAGCTCATCGCTCACGCCGGCGGCGTGCAGCTCCAGGACAGCGGAGGCGCGGGGCAAGCCAAGTGGATGTCCCTGCGCGGCGCGTCCGCCAACGGGGTGCTCGTCTTCCTGGACGGCGTGCCGCTCCAGGGCTCCGGCGGCATGGTGGATCTCTCCAAGCTGCCGGTGGCGATCGTGGACCGCTTCGAAGTCCTGCGCGGCGGCGCCGGCGCCCGGCTGGGCAGCGGCGGGCTGGGCGGCGCGCTCAACGTCGTCACCCGCGCCCCGTCTGCCGGCGCCGCGGTGAGCGGCCAGGCCACCTACGGCAGCTTCTCCACGCTGGATGGCCAGCTCGCGGCCAGCGGCTCGCTCCTGGGCGGGGCGGCGCTCCTGTTGGTGCATGGCGCCTCCACCGCCGGCGACTTCAGCTACCTCTACGATGCCCAGCCGTCCATCGAGGGCAACCCGCTCACCCCGCGCGTCCGGGAGAACAACGCCGCCACCTCCGGCGGCGCGCTCGCCAAGTACCGCCGCGCCCTGGGTGGGGCCTGGAGCCTGGACGCGCTCGGCGAGCTGAGCGCCGGCGCGCGCGGCCTGCCTGGCACCGTGCGCTTCCCCACCGTGGACGCGCACGAGGAGAGCCGCCGCGCGCTCGCGCAGCTCACCGTGCGCCGCGCCCCGGCCTCCGGCGGCGAGCTGGCGCTGCGCGCCTTCGTCCGAGCGGAGACGCTCGCGCTGCGCGGCGGCTACTACGCGGCCCCGCTGGAGGAGCGGCAGCTGGCGGTGGGCGGCGAGCTCTCCTTCTCGCAGCTGCTCGCGGACTGGAACGGGCTCTCCGGCAACGCCCAGGTGGGGCGGGAAGGGCTCGCCACCGGCGCCGGTGCGGTGGACGTGGGCTGGACCCGGCTCTCCGCGCAGCTGATGGACGAGCTCTTCCTCTTCGACGGCGTGCTCACCGTGGCGCCGTCCTTGAGGGTGGAGCAGGTGGGGCCCTTCACGCTCGTCTCGCCGAAGCTGGGCGTCACCCTCGCGGTGACCGAAGGGCTGGAGCTGCGCCTCAACGCCGGGCAGGCGCACCGCGCCCCATCCTTCCTCGAGCGCTACGTCAGCCAGGGGGCGATGCTCGCCAACCCGGAGCTGCGCCCCGAGCGCGGCCTCTACGCGGACGCCGCGGTGGCGCTCGGCGCGCCCACCGGCCCCGCGCTCTTCACCGCCACCGGCTTCTACGCGCTCTACGAAGACCTCATCGCCTACGAGTACTACCCGCCGCTCCTGGTGAAGCCGTACAACTTCGCCGCCGCCCGCGCGTACGGCGCGGAGCTGGAGGGGAAGCTCCAGCCTTCGCCCTGGGTGAGCGCGAGCGTCTCGTACACGCTGCTCTTCTCGGAGAACCTGCGGGACGACCCGCGCTACTACCTCCAGGAGCTGCCCTTCCGGCCGCGCCACACGCTCACCGCGCGGCTCACCGCCGGCCCTGTCTGGGCCCGCGTCCGCGTGGAGGCGCTGCTGCACAGCCAGGCCTCCACCAACCGCAGCGGCTTCCCGGTGCTGCCGGGGCACGCGCGGGTGAACCTCGGGGTCACCAGCCAACCCCTCACCCGTCCGGAAGTCACCGTCTCGCTGGAGCTGAAGAACGCCCTGGATGCGCAGGGCACGGACCTCACCGACTATGCGCTGCCGGGCCGGGCGGCCTTCCTCACCCTCGCGGTCGCGCTGGATCTCTCCCCTGAAAGGCACTGAACGCCCATGACGCTCAAGCTTTTGCCCCTCGCCGCGCTCTGCGCCGCCCTAGGCCTGCTCGCCACCGGATGCCCCAACACCGGCCTGGTGTGCAGCGCAGGGCTCTCCGCTTGCGGCAACACCGCCTGCGTGGACTACCAGAGCGACAGCCGCAACTGCGGCGGGTGCGGCCAGGCGTGCCAGACCGGCCAGGCGTGCGTGGCCGCCAAGTGCGTCTGCCGCGAAGGCTCCAGCCTCTGTGACGGCACCTGCGTGGTGACCGACAGCGACGCGCGCAACTGCGGGACCTGCGGCAACTCCTGCGCGGGCAACCAGGTCTGCGAGGGCGGCACCTGCAAGGCGGCGTGCGTGCTCGGCAGCTCCTCGCGCTGCGGCGGCGCGTGCGTGGACCTCTCCAGCGATCCCACCCACTGCGGCACCTGCGAGACCAGCTGCCCGGACAACCAGAGCTGCCACGCGGGGCGCTGCCAGTACGATCTCGTCGCCGCCTGCCAGAGCGTGGGCACGGTGGTGGGGCTCTCCGCCAGCGGCAACCCCGGCCCGGCCCGGCCGATGGGCGCGGGGCCCCAGGCGCTCGCCGTGACCGGCAGCGGCGGGCTGCTCGTGGCGGACGGGTTCGACTCCAAGGTCCGCCTCGCTTCGCTGCCCGGCCTCACCGAGCTCTCCGCCCAGGCCGCGGCCGCCTCGCCCAACCACATCCTGTTGGACCCGCCCTACGCGTACGTCGTCACCTCGCTGGGCAACACGCTGCTGGTGCTGCAGCAGGCGGCCTCGGACGCCGGCACCGGCGCGCTCACCAAGGTGACCGAGCTCGACCTGGGCGCCAACACCTCGCCCCAGGCGATCGCCAAGGTCGGCACCAAGCTCTACATCCCGCTCTGGGGCGGCTCGGGCGCGGGCGTGGCCGCGGGCCAGAAGGTGCTCACCGTGGACGTCTCCAACCCGGCGGCCCCGGTGGCCGGCGCGGCGGTGGATCTCACCGGCGTGGACCTGAAGCCCTTTGACGGCGGCACGGCGATCCCGCGGCCGTACCACATCGCCAACCGCAACGGGCAGCTCTACGTCCCGCTCAACAACCTGGATCCGTCCTACAGCCCGGCCGGCCCGGGCGTGCTGGTCCGGATAGATCCGTCCAACGGCAACACGCTCACCCGCATCGAGCTGCCCGCCTCCTGCCTCAACCCGGGGTATCTCGTCCCCAGCCCGGACGCCGGCACCCTCTACGTCAGCTGCACCGGCGCCCCCGCCTACGACTCCAGCTTCAAGCTGCTCGCCAACACCAACGCCGGCGTGGTGGCGCTGGGCCCGGATGATCAAGTGAAGGGGAGCTGGAGCGTGAGCTGCCCCGCCAACGGCGATGGCGGCTGCGCCCCGCCCATGCCCGGCCGCTTCGCCGCGCGCGGCAACCGGCTCTACGTGGGCGAGGCCAGCGCCGGCCGCGTCTTCGTGCTCGAGGACACCGGCGCCGCGCTGGTGGAGCGGCGCGGCTACGCGGACGGCGGCACGCCGGTGCAGGCGTGCGGCGTCAGCGCCGCCGGCTTCGGCAACGTGTACGACCTCGCCGCCATCCCGTGAGGGCGCCCTTCGCGCTCCTGCTGCTCTGGGGCGGCGCCGCGCTCGCGGTGGAGCCGTCCCCGGAGCTGCCGCAGCGCCTGGGGCCGCCGCCCCCCGCGCGGGTGGAGCGCGTGGTGACGCTGGCGCCGTCCCTCACCGAGACCGTGCTCGCGCTGGGGGCCGGGGCCACGCTGGTGGGGGTCTCCCGCTTCGACGAGCTCCCGGAGGTGGCCAAGCTGCCCCGCGTGGGCGGCTTCGTGGACCCTTCTCTGGAAGCCGTGCTCAAGGTGAAGCCGCACCTGGTGCTGGTGCAGCCGGCGCCCGGCAACCGCGCGGTGGTGGAGAAGCTGGCGGGGTTGGGGGTGAGCGTGCTCGCCCTGCCGCTGCACCGGCTCTCGCAGGTGGAGCGGGCGATCCAGGAGATCGGCGCCGCGCTCGGCCGGCCGGAGCAGGCCAGCGCGCTCGTCCGCGAGCTCAACCAGACGCGCCAGCGCGTCCGCGCCCAGGCGGCCAAGCTTGCGCACCCGCGGGCGCTGCTGCTCTACGGCTTCGAGCCGCTGGTGGTCGCCGGTCCGGGCACCTTCGCCGCGGAGCTGCTCGAGGACGCCGGCGCCGAGAACCTCGCCAAGGACGCCCGCGCCGCCTACCCGGTCTACTCGGTGGAGGCGCTGGTGCAGAAGCGCCCGGAGGTGATCTTCTACAGCCCGACCATGGCCTCCGGGGGCGAGAAGCTGCGCGCGCTCTCCGCGCTGCGGGGCGTGCGCTGGGTGGCGCTCCCGTCTCAGGATCTCCTCCACCCCGGCCCGCATCTCGCCCGCGGGCTCACCGAGCTCTTCTCCCTGCTGCACCCATGACGAAGCCGTCCCCCCGCTTCACGCTGTCCCGCGCGCTGGGCGTGCTGCTCGTCCTGCTGGGGCTCTTGGTGGTCTCGTTCGCGCTCGCGCTGACGTTCGGGGAGAAGCAGATCTCCCTGGCGGCGGCGCTCGGCGAGGCCGGCTCCACGGACGGGGAGATTCTGTGGGCGCTGCGGCTGCCGCGCGCGGTGCTCGCCGCGCTGGTGGGGGCCTCGCTCGCCGCCGCCGGCTCCACGCTCCAGGCGCTCACGCGCAACCCGCTGGCGGATCCCTTCGTGCTCGGCGTCTCCGGCGGCGCCGCGCTCGGGGCCACCGTGGCCCTGGCGCTGGGCGCCAGCGTGCCGCTCGCCGCCGGGCTCTCCGCGCAGTCCGCGTTCGCGTTCCTCGGCGCGCTGGGCGCCACCGCGGTGGTGCTCACGCTGGGCCGGCTGGCGGGTGGCAGCAGCTCCTACGGGATGCTGCTCTCCGGCGTGATCTTCAACGCCTTCGCGCTCGCCGCGGTCACCTTCGTCAAGACGCTCACCGCGCCGGACAAGCTGGGGGAGATCCTCTACTGGCTGGCCGGGGCCCTGGGCTACGAGCGGCCGTCCACGCTGGCCTTCACCGGCGCGCTGGAGGCGGTGGCGCTGCTGGCGCTCTGGGCGCTCTCCGGCCGGCTCAACCTCCTGGCGCAGGGGGACGAGGAGGCCGCCTCGCTCGGGGTCTCGGTGGGGCCCACCCGGCTGTGGCTGCTCGTCTTCGCGTCGCTGGCGGTGGCGGCGGCGGTGGCGCTGGCGGGCCTGGTGGGGTTCGTGGGGCTGATTGTCCCCCACCTGTTCCGGCTGTGGCTTGGCCCGGATCAGAGGCTGCTGGTCCCCGCCAGCGCGCTGGGAGGGGCGGCGTTCCTCATCCTCGCGGATCTGCTCGCCCGGTCGCTCTACGAGACGTTCCAGGCGGTCCCGCCGGTGGGGGTGGTCACCGCCTTCATCGGCGGGCCGAGCTTCCTCTTCCTGCTCGTCCTGCGGCGAGAGGGGACGCTGAGTCGTGTAAGCTGACCGCCACCTCCCCATGTGGCAAATCGTCATCAACGGCCCCGGCTACTTCGACACCTCCTACGATCTCCCGGAGGGGGTGACCACGCTGGGGCGCGCGGACGAGAACGACATCGTCCTCTCCGGAGATCTCGTCTCCCGGAAGCACGCCCGGATCCACGTGGAGGGCGGTCAGCTCAGCGCGGAGGACATGGGCAGCCGCAACGGCACCCGCCTCAACGGCGCCGCGCTCACCAAGAGCCAGACCCTCAAGGTGGGGGACACCCTGAACGTGGGGGAGAACACGCTCTCGGTGCGCAAGGCCACCATCGCGGAGAACGCGAAGACCGAGATGGTCAGCTCCGCGCACGAAGGCATCCACCGCTTCGGCCAGGGGGTGGACATCGACTCGGCGGTGATCCTGGCGAAGAACGTGCGGGACAGCCTGGCGCTGCGCCTGCTCGACAACGTCGCCCCGTTTGACGCGAAGCTCGCGGACCTGCCGGCGCCCGCGGCGCCCGTCCCGTACGAGTCGCTGCTCCTGCTCTACCAGACGGCCCAGCGGCTGGCGGCGGCCACCGCGCTCGAGGGCTTCCTCGAGGAGACGGTGGACCGGCTGATGGCCCGGGTGAGCTGCACCACCGCGGTGGTGCTCTTGCGCCACCCCTCCGGCGTGCTTCGCCCGGCGGTGGTGCGCCACGGCGGCAAGCTCGAGCGCGGCGAGGTGCCGGTCTCGGACGCGATCGTCGAGGCCGCGCTCTCCAAGGGCGCCGCCATCGCGGTGGCGGACGTGCGGGACGACCAGCGCTTCGCCCGGCGGGAGAGCGTCATCCTCTACGGCGCGGATCAGGTGCTCTGCATCCCGATCGGCGCGCAGCCCCCGTTCGCGGGCGTGCTCTACCTGAACAAGCAGAGCCGGGACGAGGCGGAGCTGGATCAGCTGCTGGAGCTCTCCACCGCCATCGGCCACCTGATGGGCTCCGCGGTGGAGAAGTTCGAGCTGCGCTCCCGCGGCCCGGACGAGGACAAGCTGCGCCAGGTGCTCGAGCGCAGCCTCCCGCCGGAGGTGGTGGACCGCAAGCTCACCGAGTTCGCCCAGCACGGGCCGGCCCGGCTCTCCTTCCTGGACGAGCGGCTGGTGACGCTGCTCTGCCTCGAGCTGGAGGGGCTCACCCGCAAGCCCCCCGCGGTGGCGGCGGAGCTGGTCACGGACTTCCACCAGCGCCTGATGGGCGCGGTGTTCAGCTTCGACGGCGCCATCGCCAGCTCGGCAGGGGACAAGGCGCTCGCCGTCTTCGGGGCGCCCTACAGCCGCGGGGATGACGCGCTCCGGGCCGTGCGCGCCGCGCTCGCCCTGCGCGGGGACTGGAACCGCGCGGTGAAGAAGCGGCCGGCGGATCAGCGCTGCGAGCTCAAGGTCTCCCTGCACACCGGCAAGGTGTTCGCCGGCACCGTGGGCGGCAGCCACCGGCTGGAGTTCACCGTGCTCGGCGAGGCGATCACCCTCGCTGAGCGCGTGCGCGCGCTCGCCCAGGGCTCCCAGGTGCTCGTCACCGGAAAGACGCTCGCCGCCATCGGCGCCCGGTTCGACGTGCTCCCGAAGGGCGAGCGGACATTCGAGGACGGCGCCCGCGTGGCCCTGTTCGAGGTGCTCGAGGAAGAGGTCGGCCAGAGCACGCTCTCGAGCGGGGACCGGCCGCGGACGTAGCCGTTGTTCCGCTGAGCCAAAGCCCGCCTACTCCGTTCACCCCGAGAGGCTGTGAACCTTTCGGGCGCGTAGCTCCCCCGTTCACCCCGAGCGTAGTGAGGCCGCCGCCCATTGGGCGGATCAATCAAGGCAATAAACGTGAGCCGTCCGCTCAGCCCGAGCGAAGTCGAGGGCCCCACGAGCGAGAGTCCCTACGATCGGTGGGCCCTCGACTTCGCTCGGGCTGAGCGGGGCGCGGCAAGTTTCAGGTCAGGGCAGCAGGCCCGTAGTCGAGGGGCGCCACCCAAGATCGGAATCACCTCAGGGTAGACCGAGCGTGGGTGCCGCCTCTCGACTACGCGCCTACGGCGCTGCGCTCGAGGTGAACGGGGGGAGGTTTCATCCCTGATTGATCCGCGCAGCGAGGCCCCTCGCCCCAACACCGAGCGAGCAGCCACGCCCGCGGTGCCGCCCACCGGCGCGCTGCGCAAGGTTGGCGCATGAACCTGCCCCAGACCCTGCGCGCCCTTTTTCGCTCTCAAGCCGCCGAGCGCGACGATCGCCTCGCCGGCATGCAGCTGGAGGGCTCCCGCTTGGCGCCGCTGACCGTGACCAGCCCCGCCTTCCAGCCGGGCGGGAGGCTCCCGGTGCGCCACACCCAGGACGGGGAGAACGTCAGCCCGCCGCTGCGCTGGAAGGGGATCGGCCCGGAGGTGAAGTCGCTGGCGTTGATCGTCGAAGACCCGGACGCGCCGACGCCGGAGCCCTTCGTCCACTGGCTCGCCGCGAACCTCCCAGCGCGCACGCCGGGGCTGGAGTCCGCCATCCCGGCGAGGGGCGCGGACATCGCCGTACAAGGGCAGCACTCGATGAAGCGGGTGGGGTACCTGGGCAGCGCGCCGCCCCGCGGAGATGACCCGCACCACTACCACTTCCAGCTCTTCGGGCTGGACACCCAGCTCGACCTGGAGCCCGGCTTCTCCCGCGACGCGCTGCTCGACGCGATGGAGGGCCACGTGATTGCCTTCGGTGAGCTGGTGGGGACCTACCAGCGCCCGTAGTTCTTCGGAGAGCGGATGACCCGAGTGCTGTTGACTGGCGCCACTGGCTTCGTCGGCCGAGCGCTCTACCCGGCGCTGGCCGCCGCGAGCGATGTTCGCTGCACCACGCGTGACGCGCAGCGCGCCCGCGCGCGCTACCCCAACCGCGCCTGGGTGGAGGCGGACGTGACGCAGCCGCAGGCGCTGGCGGCCGCGCTGGAAGGCGTGGAGGTGGCCTACTACCTGGTCCATTCGATGGGCTCCCGAGGAGGAGGCGGGGACTTCTCGCGGCGGGAGGAGGAGAGCGCGCGCGGCTTCGCCCACGCGGCGGCGAAGGCGGGCGTGCGGCGGATCGTCTACCTCGGGGGCGTGGCGCCGGAGGGGGCCGCGTCCAAGCACCTGCAGAGCCGCAGGCGCACCGGCGAGGCGCTCCGGGAAGCCGGAGTGCCGGTGGTGGAGCTGCGCGCGGCGATGATCGTCGGCCTCGGGAGCGCGAGCTGGCAGATCGTCCGCGACCTCAGCATGCGGCTGCCGGTGATGGTGCTGCCCGCGTGGATGCTCCACCGCTCCGAGCCGGTGGCCATTCAGGACGTCGTCGCCGCGCTGGTGCACGCGGGGCTCGGGAAGGACGTCCCCTCCGGCATCTACGGCCTGCCCGGGCCGGACGCGCTGACCGGCGAGCAGGTGCTGCAGCGCGTGGCGGCGCTGCGCGGGCTCAAGGCGCGCGCGCTCCGCGTCCCGTTCTTGAGCCCGCGCCTCTCCAGCCTGTGGATCGGCTGGGTGACCCGCGCGGATCTCCAGCTGGCCCGCGAGCTGGTGGAGGGGCTCACCTGCGACCTGCTCGCGGAGGGGCCAGCCTTCTGGGAGCAGATGCCCGGTGGACACGCGCCGCTGCGGTTCGATCAAGCCGCCCGCGCCGCGCTCGAGGCCGAAGCCGCGTCCCTCCCGTTCAAGGCGGCCGCTGCGGAGTGGCTCATCCAGCACCTCGCGCCGTGGAAGCACGCCGGCTGAAGACGCCGCAGTCCGGCTGACGGGACGCACGTCTCCGCGCGCGTACTGCTCCGAGGTTCCGTCCAGAGAGGCCAGCGCTGGCGCGCGCGTTGCTGAGCAGCGCGCCGCGGCGATCTCGCCCCCAACTCTGCGGAGCCTTCATGTCTTCACGCGTGCCGTTTGGCCTGGTGCTCACCGCGTGCGCCGTTGCTTCCGTGCTCCTCATTCCCACCGAGCGCGTCTTCGCGCAGTCGGTTTGTCCCGGCTGTCCTGACCCGTGCATGGGCTTCGTGAGCGAGTCGTGCAGCACCGCCAGTGGGTGCGCCGGGAAGACCTTCTGCGATCGCGGGCTTCGCGTCTGCGACACCACCGGTTACCAGCTGCCTTGCCCTGCCTGCGGCGAAGGCGGATTTGCCGTGTGCAGCCCGCGAGGCGTCCCCGGAGCGTGCCGGCCAGCAGTGCCGTCTTCGACCGAGCAGTGCAACGGGTGTGACGACAACGCGGACGGCGTGGTGGACAACGCGCCCGGCTCCAAGGTGCCAGGCTCGGTCGTCGAGCTGTGCCAGGGCCCCGGCATTTGCAGCGGCTCCAAGCGCCAATGCACTCAGGCGGGCTGGGACGTCTGCAAGGTCCCTGAAGAGATCTGCAACGGCCTGGACGACGACTGCGACCAGTCCGTCGACGAGGGCGACGTCTGTCTCCAGGCCTGCACCCCCTGACCCTTTCCAGAACAACGCAAAGAGGAAACACACATGACCCAGGGCTCTGACTCGTCCACGTTCAACGTGGGCCGCGGCCTCGTCGCGCTTCTCGTCTTCACTTCGTATCTCACCCAACTGCTCGGCTGTCAGCCGGTGCGGGGAGAGGACGAGCCCGTGCCGGAGAGCGCGCCGCTCGCGGCCTCCACCACCCGGTTGGACGTGCCCGCGGACACGATCCTTCCCACCAACGCCCCCAACCAGGTGGCGCCACTCAGCGTCGAGCGCACGGTGCAGGTCTCCGACGATGGGGCGGCGCAGGTCTCGATCCCACTCTGGACTCCCAAGGGCCGCTCCGGCATCGAGCCGCAGCTCGCGGTCACCTACTCGAGCCGGAGCGGAAACGGTCCGCTCGGCGTCGGCTTCAGCCTCTCCGGGCTCTCGCAGATCTCCCACTGTGCGCCGCTGCTGGCGCACACGGGCCGGGTCTGGTCGCTTTCTCACGAGGGGTCTGACTACTGCCTGGACGGCCAGCGACTGGTGCCCATCGCCGGGAGCAGCACTGAGTTTCGAACGGAAATCGACTCCTACGCGCGGATCCTCGCAGAGGGCACGGACCCCATCACCCAGGTGCCGGGGAAGTTCCGCGTCTTCAGCCCAGACGGTCGCGTGCTCACGTTTGGAGGAACGACCGATGGGACGCTGGACGCGATCTCGAACGAGTACCTGCCGGACGGGCAGGGCGGAGCGAAGACCCGTCCAACGCCCGTCCGCATGTACTGGATGCTGACCACGGTGGAGGATCGCTTCGGCAACTCCCTGCGCGTCCTCTACGACCGGTCCGCGCCAACCGACCCGGCGGCCTGGATCCGTCCGCGTCAGATTGAGTACACGGCCTTCGCTGGAAGCGCCGCCGCCCCCGCGGAGCTGGCTCGCCGCAAGGTGCGCTTCTTCTACAAGCCCCGAATCGACCCCTCCGTGGGGTACTCCGCCGGCGTCCGCGTCTCCGTCGACTTCCTCCTGGACCGGCTGGAGATGCGCGCGCCCGGCCCCAGAGACCCCAACGCGGGCAGCAGCTTCGCCGATGACGTGCTCCAGAAGACGTACCGCTTCGAGTACCAGAACGGCAGCACCAGCATGCGCAGCCTGCTCGCCAAGCTCCACGAATGCGATGGGCTGGCCGTCTGCAAGCCGCCACTTACTTTCAGCTGGACGGACGAGACGTACAAGTTCGCGACCGAGGCGATCGCCATGGTCGCGGATGCGGCGCCCGACACCCGGCTCCAGCCGTTCGGACTGGGGCGTGGAAGGCTCGCGCTCGACTACTATTTGGGCACGACCTGGGCGACCGTCGGGGTGGCGATCGAAGGTCAGCACCATCGGCTCGGCGTGGATGTCTCGAGGTACCTCCACTCGGACCCGGCGCTGGGCGGGGCGTTCACCCCGGTGATCTCCAAGGCGGCCGTGACCTGGGCAGAAGTCCCCGACTGCGGTAAGCGAGAACTCTCGTCGGCGATCTACGGCCCCCGCGCGGTGGACTGGGTCGGCAATGGCAAGTCAGACCACGCCGCGCTGTCGTGTGGCGCTCAGGCGATTCCAACGAAGGGAACCTGGGAGTACCGGAAGTCGTACTCGAGGGGGGACGGGCTCGTCGGGGTCACCCTTCCCCCGGGGGCTCGCTCGTTCTTCTGGCTCGACTTCAACGGCGACCAATCCAATGAGCTTGCGTGGGTAGGGGGGACCGGCACGGATGCACAAATCCGGACCGGCCCGCCCATTCGACTCCCGGATTCCGGGCTGCTGGCGAGCTCTCCCCCTGGAACGTTGAACGGACCGACGCTCCAGGCGATCGATCTCTACGGAAGCGGCACCCACTACCTGCTTGGGTACAAGGCGGGAGACACGCAGTACATGCATGCAGTGGGCGGGGCAAACCTCTGGTGGGCGGGAACAGCGCTGAGCCTCCCCGTTCCCTTTTTCGCCGCATGGCCGCAGGCGCAGCTCGACCTCTTCAAGCCCGGCTTGGTCACCGCGGACGTGAACGGCGACGGCCTCCAGGACGTCATCGCCGTGGGTCTGGATCTCACCACCGCGAAGCTGCGGCTGGACCTCTCACTCAACACGGGGAAGGGCTTCGCGCCGCGGGTGACTTCGCTCAGGGCGGCTGGCACGCTCGTGGGCGCCCGCGTGAGCGCCGCGGATGTGAACGCGGACGGCCGGCAGGACCTGGTCTTCCATTCCCGCGGTGAGCCCGTTCAGGTGCTCCTCGGGCAGGAGGACCTCGCCACCGCCAAGCTGATGGCCTTGCCGGTCGACGTCGGAGACGACTCGAACTGGTCTCTCGTCGGAGACTTCACTGCGGACGGCCTGCTGGACTTCTCGTTCAGGAAGGGCGTCGACCTCTACCTGACGCGGAACACCACGCGCGCGGATCTCCTGACCGCGGTGACCGGGTTCGGCTACGGCCACGCCTTCACCTATTCCCCGCTCTGGTCGGCCGGAGGCTCCAGCAAGTTCGACGGGGACGCGAAGCTGCGACCCGCCCCGGACTCGATGCTGGTGGTGAGCAACCTTGCGCTGAAGGCGAGGGGGACCACCAAGCGCAGCTGGAGCTACACCTACGAGGAGGGCAGGCACGATACCCAGGGCTACGGCTGGCTGGGCTTCGCAAGGCGCACCGTGGTGGATGAACAGACGGGCGTCCGCACCACGACCGAATACGACAACTCCTCCTTCCTCACGGCCCGCCAGCCCAAGAGCGAGCTGGCCACGCACCCGGTCGAGCTTGGGGTGATGCGCACACGCAGGACGAACTGGACGTATGAGACCGTCCTCATTCCCTCCGCAGGCCCAGCGACGGCGTACCAGCGCTACGCGAAGAAGCGGGTTGAGGGGGTTGAGGAGAACGGCGTCCAGATCTCCTCAACGGAGCAGTCCTTCACCCTCGACCCGTACGGCACGGAGACGGCGAGCGCATCGAGCGCCTCCAGCGTCCGCTCAGGGGTCGGGTACAGGGAAACGGTCTCCTCGACGCTGACCGGGTCGTTCGACGCGGCGCTCTGGCTGAGGACGGGGCCCTGGGTTCAAACAAACACCTGGAGTTGCACGCTCGCGAGCGGGGCAGCGTGCGCGAGCAACGGCTCCTCGCTGGAGGCGCGGACCACTCGGCTCACTTACGACGGCACCGGCCACGTCTCGTCCGTGGAGCTTGCCCCTGACCTCGCCGGTGAGCAGCCGCAGGCCCACGAGTCCGGGCACTACCTGAAGCGGACCTTCGGCTTCGATGCGTTCGGTCAGCTCAACTCCGTCACCGAGAAGTCCGCCGACGGCGAGCGGAAGGAGCTCATCGCCTACGACGACCTCGAGGCCATCTACCCGGCGCAGAGCAGTGTGCGCCTCAACGGTACGGACCGGCGGGCCGCGCGCTTCGCGTTCCATCCGGGCCTCGGCGTGCTCGCGGCGGTGGAGGACGGCAACGGGCTGAGGACTCGGCTGCAGTACGACGGCTTCGGGCGTCCGCGGCGAACCCTGCCGCCGGCGAGTGGGGCGGAGGAGCTCACCTACTCGCTCGAAGACAGCGTCCTGCCGGCGGTGCTGTCCAAGACCGCCGGCGGCCCCGAGACCAAGGTCAAGTACGACGAGCTTGGGCGGGTGACGTCCTCGGCCTACCGCGGCTTCGCAGGGGACTGGGTCACGAGCGAGACCGACTATGACTGGGTGGGCCGCGTGCGGCGACGCTCCGCGCCGCATCGGCCAACGGAGCCCACCCGCTACGAGACCTTCTCCTACGACGGGCTGGATCGCGTCACGGAGCAACTCCACCCCGACGGCACGCGCCTGCGCAGCGAGTTCCAGGTCACGGCGGATGGCGTCCTCAGCTCCACATGGGACGAGGAGGACCGCGTCACGCGGCAGCTCATCGACAGCCAGGGCAGGCTGCTCGAGAGCCGGGAGCCGTTGGCGTCCGCTGTCCTGACCACCCGCTACGAGTACGGGCCGTTCGGGCTGCGCACCGCGGTCGTGGATCCACAGGGGAAGCGGCTGGAGATGCGCTACGACCGACTGGGCCGGGCCGAGCGCGTGGTCGACCCCAACGCGGGCGTGGGCCTGCGGCGCTTCAACGGCTTCGGCGAGGTGAAGTGGGAGGCCAACTCCGACGCCTGGCAGACCAGTGGTCTCGTCACGGCCTTCACCCGAGACGAGCTCGGCCGCGTGACCTCGGCCAAGGTGACCAGCGGCGCCGCGGTCAAGGAGCAGGTCTCGCTCGAGTGGGATCAGGCGACCTACGGGCTGTTCAAGCTCTCTTCCGCCACCCGGACGCCAGCGGACGCCGCAAGGGAGGTGAAGACGACGTTCGAGTACGACCCACTGGGACGGCCTGCGTCGACCGCGTGGACGCTGCAGGGGGCGACCTTCAGCCTCAGCCAAACCTACGACCCGTACGGACGGCCCGCCGTGCTGACGTACCCGAAGACGAAGGATGGGCGGACGGTCTCGGTCGAGTACGGCTACACGCCCCACGGCGCGCTCTGGAACATCCGGGACGTGGCCACGCAGACGTCGCTGTGGACGGGCTACGACTACAACGGCAGGGGGCAGCTCACCGCGGACCGCTTCGGGACGGGGATTGATCGGCTCCAGCGCTACGACGCCGATGGCCAGCTCCGGTTCATTGACGTCCGGGCGCAGCAGAAGCCCATCCAGCAGCTCGCGTACGAGTACACGCCCACAGGGAACATGCGGGCGCGCCATGACCTACAGCTGAAGACCTCGGAGTCGTTCGAGTACGACGCCCTGGATCGGCTGCGGAAGTGGAGCGTGCTGCAGAACTGCCAGGCGTCCAGCACGGAGTACCTGTACAGCAACTCGGGGAACCTCAACGCGCGCGTCGGCGCCGGGGGCAGCCCCTCCGCGAGCTACCTCTATGACGAAACTGGCGCCACCTCGCCGCCGCACGCGGTGGCGGAGGCAACGCTGGGCGCCGAGTCCTTCAGCTACCGCTACGACGCCCAGGGCAACCAGCGCGCGCGCATCAACAACACGGCCGGGACCACGGAGAGCATCGACTACACGGCCTTCAACCTCCCGGAGGTCGTCCGGCGCGGCGTCACAGGGCAGCTCGGCCAGGTGGTCGCGAGCTTCGACTACGACGCGACCGGAGCGCGCGTCCGCAAGCAGAGCGCGCAGGGCGAGGTCATCTACATCGGTGGGCTCTACCAGCGCCGCACGGCCGGTGCAGATGTCCGGCACCTCTACCAGGTGAACGGGCCGCAAGGCGTCATCGCCGAGCTGGAGCTGAAGGACGGCGTGGTTGGGCGAGAGGTCCGTTACGTGGCCACCGACCGCTACGGCACGCCGGACGTGACGATGGACGCCGCCGGCGCCGTGCTGGCCCGGATGAAGCACGATCCGTTCGGCGAGCGTCGCTCGGAGACGGACCTGCGGCAGGTCTACGTCGGTTCCTACACCGGGATGAAGGCGGGCTTCACCGGCCACGAGCAGGATGACGAGCTCGGACTCATCAACATGCGGGGCCGGATGTTCGACCCGCGGTTAGGCCGCTTCTTGACCGCGGATCCCCTGGTCGCGGCCGAAGGTTCGGCCCAAGCGCTCAATGGATACGCGTACGTCCTGAACAATCCGCTGCGCTACGTCGACCCGACCGGCTTCGACCCGGCAGCGGTCATCACCCGGCACTACGGTGGAGACGAGATCACCGGGCGCGCGTACCTCGCTAGCGGGCAGTTCGAGTCACCGAACAAGTGGACCCTGCCGCTCTCGGGTGGAGCTGCTGCTGCGGCGGCGGCCTCGCCGGCCCAGATGACCGACGACCTCGGAGCCTCATCGGGACCGTCTCGAACGGGGTGGGGCAGCACCGATCGCGCGAGCCTCGGCTCGGGCGTGGCCCACTTCGCCGTGGGCGTGGCGAAAGGCGCCGTGACCGGCGTGGCGAGCGCGTATGCGTTGGGCCTCATCGCGGGCCTCTGCATCATCTGCGCAGGGGTGATCGTCGTCGGGTTGGCCGCATACAGCGCGTACAAGCTGATCAACGGCGGCGCAGAGCAGATCTACGAGAGCGCCGAACGGATCGTCACCGGAAACGGCACGAACGGTGACTTCGAGGGCGTGGGAGACATCGTCGGTGGCTTCGCGGGCGCTGGAGCCGCGAAGTCCGCCTTCGGCTTCGGCTTCTCCCAGTCGAGCTCAGCCATGCGAAGCGTGGCCGCCGCGCGCGCCGCGGCCGCGGGCGCGGAACTCACGGGAGGGTGCTTCGTCGCAGGGACGGCCGTGCTCACAGCCGGCGGCGAACGGCCGATCGAAGAGATCGCCGTCGGCGACTGGATCTGGGCGTGGGACGAGCACAGCCAGGAGCCCGGCTGGCACCAGGTCCTCAACACCTTCCTCAAGCTGGATCGCGCGGTCCTGCGCATCACCTTGGAGTCCGACGATGGCGCTCGCGAAGAGCTCGGCGTCACCTCGGAGCACCCGTTCTGGGTGGAGGGCAAAGGCTGGACGCCGGCCCGCCTACTAGAGCTCGGGAGCTCGGTGCAGACCGCGCGCGGCGCGTCTGTTCGGGTCCGAGCACTGGCAATGGATGCGGCCCCGGTCGCCGTGTACAACCTCGAGGTCGAAGGCGCGCATACCTACTTCGTTGGGAGGAGCGAAGCGTGGGTCCATAACGCCGGTTCGACGATTGGGGGAGGTCCGTCAGGGGGTAGGTCCGGTACCTATGGTGAGCTGCGGGCAGCCGGAGCGAAGGACGGTCATCATGTCGTTCAAGACGCCGCCGTTCGTGATCTGCCCGGGTATAGCCGCTCGGGCGCTCCCGCTGTTGAGCTGCCAGGTCCCTCCACGAGTGTGGGGTCGCCTCACTATCGTGCGACGCAGGTGCAGCGGCAGCGGGGCGGCGGGACGTACGGGGCGGAGCGCCGAATTGGCTACAAGGCGCTGAGGCGAGCTGGGCTGTCTGAAGCGGAAGCCAGGCAACAGCTGAAGATGGCCGACGAGTATTTTGAGTCTATCGGCGTAACTCCGTCGACGCCGACTCGGCTGCCCGGAAACAGATACTGACCACGGGATTGGATCGACATGGGACACGCGGCCGTATTGCCGAAGCAGGTGAGGGACGTCACTGCCGAACTCGTGCATGACGTCGTGTTAGGCCGGTTCGAAAAAATCGCAACCGACAACAGAATTGGACGGCTCACGAGTGCCGATCTGAGGCGGGCGATTGCCGAGTACGGAAGAACACTGGTGGATCTCCCCGAGGAGGGCTGGTCGCTCCTCGATGTGCAGTACATCGACGATGCACACCTCGCGCTGGATGTTCCGATGTGGACGGCCGAGGAAGGTAGAAGTGATCTGACCCTTTCTCTCTCTGTCGAACTTGGTCCGACGAAAGTTCATGTGTCGATCGACGACCTACACGTTCTCTAGCTCGCTCGGTCAAGGAACCTGTTGGCAGTTTCGTCTGCATCTGGGGCAGCCAAGTTGAGCCTTACGCCTGGTGAGAGCTGAGTGCCCACGATCGAAGTTGCGGGCCAAGCACGTCGATCTGTGCGCGAATACGCGTCCCCCGTAGTCATCCGAGCGAGGACACCATGCCGAAGGGCCAGCAGAAACAGGGCAAGCAGAACAAGCCGAAGCTGTCGACCAAGGAGAAGCAGAAGAAGAAGGCCGACAAGAAGGCTGGCAAGTAGCCGGACCCCGGCGCGGCTCGACGAGGGCCGCGCCGCCTCTGCCGGGTTGAACGCGCGAACGTGGATCAGCCGATCCGTTCGGCCAGCGACACGATGATCCCCTCGGGGCCGCGTACGTGGGCCATGCGCCAGACGTTCTCGTACTCACCGACGTCGCCGACCAGGCGGTAGCCCTCCGCGGTGAGCCGGCGGAGGATCGTCTTGAGGTCGTCCACCTCGAAGCCGATGTTTCGCAGCCCCAGGACGTTGGCCATCGCGTCGGGCGACCCCGGTTCGTGCTTGGGCCGGATGAAGCGCGACAGCTCCAGCCCCGTGCCTCCGCCGGGCGGCCGCAGCATCACGATCTCGGTATGGGAGTTGGGGATTCCGATGACCGTGTCGATGAACTTCCCCTCCACCTTCGTCCTGCCCTCGGTCTCGAAACCGAGGCCGACGAAGAACGCGGTCACGAGGTCGAGGTCCGCGACCGTGATGCAGACATGATCGAAGCGCCGGATACCTGGCATGGGTCAGCTCCTGGTGGAGGCGGGGAGCGCGGCTTCTACGCAGCCTTGCCGACCTGATCAATCCGCAGCCTCCGAGCAGAGAGGTACTTCTGATGCTCCCACGCCCAGCTGCGCGGAGAGGTACACACTCGCGAACTGGCCGACGGAGCCGCGCGGCTGCCTGCAGCACGCGTGCGATCCGAGCTTCGTGGCGAAGTAGCGCGCGGGAGGAGTCGCGCCCCTCGCGCGCGACCTCCGCCCGGCGCGCATCGGCCCCGAGGCCGGGACCGGCACGCCAGTCCTGGTCGAGGGGAGCCGCAAGCGGGTGGTGCAGGAGCTCTTCTCGGCCATGGGGCGTCCCCGCCTTGCAGTAGCGCTCTGGGCCACCGAGCTGCCTTGGGACCTGAGGCAAGCGCCGGCAGCGGAGCGAGCGTCGCCGCGGGGGGAGTGCGCATCCTCGGTGTTGGAGGCTGCGATGGCGGAGACAGGAGCGCAGGCGCCCGTCAGCTTGTTTCTGTGCGGAGACGTGATGCTCGGGCGAGGGATTGACCAGCTGCTCGCGCACCCGAGCCCGCCCCAGCTGTGGGAGCCGGCGGTGGGTGACGCGCGGCAGTACGTGGCGCTCGCCGAGGCGCTCCATGGCCAGATCAGCCGGCCGGTGGAGCCAGGTTACGTCTGGGGCGACGCGTTGGGAGAGCTGGACCGCGTCGCGCCCCAGGCGCGGATCATCAACCTCGAGACGAGCGTCACCAGCAGCAGCCAACACTGGCCCAGCAAGGCGATTCACTACCGGATGAACCCCCAGAACGTGGAGGCGCTCACGGCGTGCGGGATTGACGCGTGCGCGCTGGCCAACAACCACATGCTCGACTTCGGCAGCGAGGGCATGGCGGAGACCGTGCGGACCCTGCGCAAGGCAGGCATCCAGAGCAGCTGGGCAGGGCAGGACTTGGACGAGGCGCAGCGCCCTGCGCAGATCTCGCTGGCGGGTGACCGGACCGTCTGGGTCTTCAGCTTCGGCTCGGAGACGAGCGGCGTCCCCACAGATTGGGCAGCGGGCAGCACCCGCCCCGGCGTGGCCTTCCTTCTAGATCTCCGGGCAAGCACGGCGAACCGGATTGGGGAGCACGTGGAGAGGTTCAAACGCCCCGGAGACCTCGTGGTCCTCTCCATCCACCTTGGCACCAACTGGGGCTACGACGTCTCGCCCGCGCAGATCGACTTCGCGCACGCCTTGATCGACGCGGGCGCCGACGTCGTGCACGGCCACTCCTCCCACAACCCCCGGCCGATCGAGCTTTACCGCGACAAGGTGATCCTCTACGGCTGCGGCGACTTCATCGACGACTACGAGGGCATCCGTGGTCACGAGGAGTTTCGAAGCGACCTCCGGCTGATGTACCTGCTGCAGCTGGCCCCGAGCACCGGGAACCTGTTGGCGCTGCGGATCGTCCCGCTGCAGTCATACCGGCTGCGGCTGCGCCAGGCCCGTCGCGACGACCGCCGCTGGGTGGGCTGGACCCTGACCGAGTCGAGCAAACCCTTCGGAGTGGGGGTGCGCGCCGGGCCCGACGACGACCTGCTCGTCGACATCGCCTGAGCGGCGATACCGCGGGACTCGCCGGTCGAGCATGGTCACGGGTGAGGCGGCGGGCGCTCTCTGAAGGAGGTCGCGCGCCCGACAGTCCCACTGGACCTGGTCCTGGGGAATGCCGGTGAAGTCTCATCCCCCTGAATCCGGCCGAGGCCGCGAAGCGCGCTTCCTCGGCGCGCGCGCAGTGGGTTGGGCGCCACGGAACAGCTCGAGCTTGCGAAGCAGTTCCGGATGTTCCGCGTACGCGGATCTGAGTCGAGCAACGATCCGTTCCGACTCCGGCGAACCATCGGCGATGAACACCGCCATCCAACCGGGAACCAACTCCTGCGGCGCTGAGCTGGCAGCCAGTCGCATCGCAGCGACGAGCTTCCTGTTCTGGGCGACACCGAGCAGAAGCTCCCGCTGCCGTGAGGTGCCCGTGGGCGAAGCGTGGAAGAAGACGCGGAGGCCGTCGATGGCATCCTTCCACTCGAGCTCAAGTTGCTCATCGCGGCTGGAGAGGTCCACCGCTTCAACGAGCGCCGCAACGTCGAGCGGCAGGGAGCTCCGGCGGCGGAGCTCCGTAACCGTGCTCCGAATGAGAGCGGCATCCAGCCTCCGACAACCCGGTGCACCGTAGTAGAACCCAATCGCGGGATCTCCGTCGGGAAGCAGGCGAGCGAGGACCTCGCTCGTCGTGGTGGGTCGTTTCATGGTGGTGTTGGTGGCGTAGGGCCGGCCGGATTCTGAGCGCAGAGCGTTGTAGATGCCAGGTGCTCGCCGCACGACCCCCGGTGGGCACCAGCTCACCGGCGGAAAGCTTGAGGCCGGTGAGGTCGGTGGTTCAGGCGCTCCTGGTCGCCGGGGACGGTCTGGGTGCGCCGGCCAAGGCAGCGCAGTTTCCGACCAGCCTGCTGCTGCCCGCCGTGGACGCAGCGCTGCGCTCGCTCGACGCCGGGCGGTGATTCTTGCCGGAGAGGTCCGCGCTCTCCGTCCGGACGCACCTGCTGGATGCGTTCCGGATGCCGCCGCTGGCGTCACGGGTGGTGGATGGCAGCGGGACCGCGCTCCGGGACGAGTGGATTGAGGGGCTCACCACCGGCCCTCATTAGGTCCTCTTCAGGGCAGCGAGAAGTCGTTGGAGCGCGACGAGTTGCGACCGAGCGGCGGAGCCTTGAGCCGAAAGGCCGGCCGCTGGCAGGCCAGATGCAACTTCGCGCTGCGGTCATCACGTCCCGGAGCGCGCCGTCGCCCTGGGACACACCGAGGGGGCGAAAATGTTGCGCCAACGGCTGTGGATGGGGTGGTTGGTTGGACTTCTTTGCGCGGCAGGTTGCGGTGGCACCGAGCCTGCCCCCACTGCGGAGTTCGATGAGGCGAGCGCCACGAGCATCGAGGAGCTGTCGACGCTGTCTCGCAGCTACGTGACGGTGAGGAGAGATCTCCGCAGGTGCAGGGCGCCGCTGTGCGGCGGCTACTGGATCCGCGACGTGAACCACCACTGCTCCATGGAGCGCTACGTCTCGGCCCTGAACTTCGAGCGCGCGCGGCTCTCTGACGAGGAGGTGCAGAAGCTGTCCAGCGCGGGGGACTTCGAGCTGCTGCTGCTGGGGCGGTTGAGCCTCCCTGAGCCGGAGTTCCACACGCGGACGTTCCTCGTCAGCGAGGCATGGCGCGGGTTGCCCGGCGCCAAGCCTGCGTCAGGTGACGCGTACTTCCGGATGGAGCACCGGACGCCGGAGCGGGTGTGCATCACGGCGCCGTGCCCGAACGAATTGGCGCACGTGCTCAACAGCTCCACCGTGCTGGAGGTCAGCGGCTTCGAGCTCAACGCGGAGGCGCTCCCTCCGGGCGTGGATGCTGCCTGGCTCGAGCAGGAGCTGCGCAAGGAGCGCGCGGCGGTGATCGGCCGGATCGTCGATGGCCCCACCTATCCAGGTGGAGTGGAGAAGCGGCTCTCTGCCACCCAGGTCTTCGTCCGCTTTCCGCTCTCACGTCCGCCGTGCGGGATCTGGAAGCCGCTCACCTGTGCCGTGACCGGCGAGAAGGTCGCGTACCTGCGGGCCGGAGACCTCTGCCTCTACCCGGTCGCCTGCGTCGACCCGGGCAGCTGCGAGCAGAAGGCGCCCAGCTGCGCTGAGGGGTACACGCTCGCGGAGTGGCCGACGGAGCCGCGCGGCTGCCCGCAGTACGCGTGCGATCCGAGCTTCGTGGCGAAGTAGCGCGCGGGCCGAGGGCGCCGGCGGGAGCGCGGGCGCCCCTCTGCTTCGCTCGGGGTGAACGGAAGGGGGGGCCTCGCCAGGACCTCCGCAAGCTCGATCAGTAGACCGGGTTCTTGTCGTCCCAGCAGAGCAGGACGCCGCCCTCGCGCGCCACGCGGCGGCAGGCCGCGGCGTACGCCTCGAAGCGGGCCGAGAGCAGGGCCTGGGCCTCAGCTGCCGAGGCGTAGTCCGAGTCCTGAACGAGTGACTCGAGCTGCTCAGGGTTGTGCTCACCCAGCGCATCCGCCAGCGAGATCCCCTGCTCCAGCCGCGCCGCGAGCGTTGGCAGTGAGAGGTTGGGGATGACCGAGTACCCCCAGAACGGCGGTCCGTGGTGGTCCTGCAGCCAGGTGTAGAGCACCGGCACGTCATCGCGGACGAGCTGCTCCGCCTCTTCGAACACTGAAAAGCTCTCCAGGAGCCCGTAGGCGCCGCCGAGCCCAAGGTTGTCCGGCGCGTCCTCCACGCAGAGGGAGAGGCACTCCGGAAAGAGCTTCAGGCAGCTCTCTTCATGGGTGGGCTCGCTGCCGTAGATTCGCCGCACATGGGTGGGCTCGCTGCCGTAGATTCGCCGCACATCTTCGAGCGTCCAGCTCGCGGGTGGGTCTGGGAGCAGCAGCTGCTCGAGCGCGTGGAGATCTACGCGCAAGATGACCGACGGTACCTCCGCGCTCACGCTCGACCACTTCTTCAGGCGTCTCAGCGCGCGCTGCACCCGCCGCCAGTCGCCGCGGTTGAGCAGGATGTGCGGCTCCGCGCTGAGGGCTTCGAGCCGCTGGATCAGCTCAAGCGACTTTCCGCGGCTCCCGTTCCAAGGATCGGCGTCGTCCGTGGCGCTGTCGAGCGCGTGGGCTGTCTTCTGGAACGTGGCAGCCGCCTCGCGCAGTGCCGCGCCGGGCACCTCCTCCCGGCGAGCGTCTGCCTCGGCCTGCCAGCGGTCCGCCCACTTCGCGTAGAACGCGATCAGCGGCTCCGGATCTGCTGTCGCCGTGGCGGTGCTCGCCGCCGTACGCAGCTCGGCCACCCGCTCCGCGTCCGCAGCGACGGCGAAGTGGTGCCAGCCACTCTTCTCGAAGTCGAATTGGCCCCGAAGCGACACGGCGGCGCACGGTACCGGACCGGTGGTCCGTGCGCCAAACCGGCCCCGAGGCCGTCCCTACCGCTCCCCGAGCTCGGCGCACATGGCGCAGCGGCGCGCCTCGGGCAGGGCGAACAGGCGCTGCCTTCCGACCGCGTGACCGCACTTGTCGCAGCGGCCGTAGACGCCGTCGGCGATCCGGCGGAGCGCGGCGTCGATCTCCTCTATCTCCCGTCTCTCTCGCTCCGCGAGGCCGTGGACCAGCTCCGTGCCCGTGCTCACCGCGGCGCGGTCCGGCCAGTCCGGCTCGATCGAATCGTGGAGCGTGCGCTCTTCATCCGCGTTCAGGGCCCGCAGCTGGACGAGCGCCGCGCGGCGACGCAGCAGGTGGTTCTTGGCGTTCTCTGGTGTGCGAAGCATCTGATTCCTCCGGCACGGGGCCGAAGACCCAAGATTCAACTCCCGTTCCACGGCTGTGGGACTGGCCGCCCCGGCTGGGAGCTCGCCTGGAGCGCAACCCCTGCGCGGTCCACGCCACGGCGCGCAGGGGTTACGTGTCCCACCCATCCGCGCCCACGCGCCGCGCCGGGCGCTCGCCGCGCCGGCTGGCTGGCGCGCAAAGCGCACTGGTGTCCGGCGCTCCGCTTCCCCACGTTCAAGGGGGAACCGGAACCTCGAGGGAACCCATGTACACCGCCGCTGACTTGATGACCCGGACCCTGGTGACGCTCCGCGAGGACGACACGCTCGACGAGGCGGACCATTATCTCGAGCTCGCGAACATCCGGCACCTGCCCGTGGTCTCCGGCCGCAAGCTGGTGGGGCTGGTGACACACCGGGATTTGCTGCGGCACTGCCGGCGCAAGGACCCCCGGACCGGCCGGCAGATCACCGCCGGCGAGGCCATGACCCGGGAGGTGAAGGCCGTGCGTCCGGAGACCTCGGCGCGCGAGGTCATCCGGATCCTCCGCACCCACAAGTTCGGCTGCCTGCCCGTCACGCTCCAGAGCGGCGCGCTGGTGGGGATCATCACCGAGCACGACCTGCTCCGGATCGCCGAGCAGTGGATCGAGCAGCTCGACCTGCGCGAGGAGGGCGCGTCCTACGAGCCGTGAGCGCCCACCCTCGCGGTTACGCCTTCAGGTCAGCAGCATGCCCCCGTCCACCGTGAGGGACGCGCCGGTGATGTAGTCCGCCGCGGGGGAGGCGAGGAACAGGGCCACCTTGGCGATGTCGTCCGGGACGCCCATCCGGCCGAGCGGGACCCGCGCCTTGACGAACTGGGCCTTGAACTCCCGCGCCTGCGCCTCGGTCATGCCGCTGCCCTCGAGCGGGCGCGCCGTCCCCTCCGTCTCCACGCCGCCTGGGAGGATGGCGTTCACCCGGATCCGGGAGGGCGCCAGCTCCAGCGCCAGGCTGCGCGTGAACATGAGGACGCCGCCCTTGGACGCGTCGTACGCGGCCAGCCCCACCATGGACGGGTGCAGGCTGTCCACCGAGCCGATGTTGATGATCGTCCCGCCGTGGCCCTGCTTGATCATCTGCAGCGCCGCGCTCTGGGACGCCAGCGCCAGCCCGCGCAGGTTGATCCGGTACACCCGGTCAAACTGCTCGGGCGTCATCTTCAGCATCGGCACGGTGGGGAAGATGCCGGCGTTGTTCACCAGCACGTCCAGCGAGCCAAACGCCTTCACGCAGCCGGCGACCAGCGCTGCGCCCGCCTCATCGGACGCGATGTCCACCGCCAGCGGCGCCGCGGCCTCCGTCCCCAGCCGCTCTGCCGCGGCCCGCGCCGCCTTCTCGTTGACGTCCACGATCAACACCCGCGCCCCCGCCTCCACGAAGCGCTTGGCGATGCCATAGCCAATGCCCATGGCTCCGCCCGTCACCGCCACGCTCTTGCCCTTTACGTCGAAGACTTCGCTGGTCCCCATGGCGACCTCCTTGTGAGGAGACCGTAGGTGCAAGGCCCGGACCCGACGCGAGGGACGCCCCCGCCCTCAGGGCAGCAGGTCCAGGTGCCCGTTCACGTGCGCTGCCGGCTCGAGCTTGTGGCAGGTGCCGCAGTCAGAGCGGGCGACATGGGGCGCGGGAGGGGGCTGCCCATGGCACGAGGTGCAGGTCGCCTGGCCGCCGTCCACCTGCGTCCAGACGGGCGAGGGCTGGGTGCCGCCGGTGGGGCCGCCGCCGGTATAGGCGGAGGTGTCGTGGCAGGCGGTGCCGCCGCAGCTCCCGTTCGCGTAGCGGGGCGTGAGCGCGCCGTTGACCGCCGCGCCCGAGAAGCGCACCTGCACCACGCCGTCGAGGTGGCCGAAGCTGCGCACCTGCGCGGGCACGGGGTGGCACTCGTTGCAGGGCACCGGGCGGGCGAGCCCCCGCCCCACCACGTGCGCCTGGTGCGCACCCACGCCGGGGCGCTGGGTGTCGGTGCCGCCGTCCAGGTCTCTCGGCGGCGCCGGGTTGGCCGCGCTGCCGTGGCAGGCGTCGCACTGCTCGGGCACGGCCACGTCCACCCGCCCATCCACGTGGTGCGCGCGCTGGCTCGCGTCCACCGGCGGATGGCACAGGCCGCAGTCGCTGCGCTGCGGGTGGGGGTAGGCGGGCGGCAGGGCATGGCACGTGCCGCAGGCGAGCGGCCCCGGCTGCGTCCAGCTCGCGGGCCGCCCGTGGCAGGCGTTGGCGCAGGTCCCGCCGGCGAGCTCGAAGCCCACCGCCGCCTTCACCTCCGCCGGCCCGCCGTTGGGGTGGCGCGCGGTGGCGACCGAGGCGGGCACCTCGTGGCAGGCCTCGCAGGCCACCGGCTTGGACACCGCGCCGCCCGTCAGGTGCGCCTGGTGCGCGCCCACGCCGCGCTGGGCGGAGGAGGTGCCGCCGTCCAGCCCGCGCGGCGGGGCACCGGTGGCGTCCGCGCCGTGGCAGCTGTCACAGCGGTCCGCCACGCGGGTGAGCGCGCCGTCCAGGTGCGTGGCGGCGGTGAGCGCGCCGTGGCAGCCCTCGCAGGCGCCCGCCTGGGGGTGGGGCGGCGGCGGAGGGTCGCCGTGGCAGGTGCCGCAGACCTGCTCGGGAGGGCGCGGGAGCGTCCAGACGCCGGAGCGCGGCCCGTGGCAGGTGCTCCCCGCGCAGGTGCGGGTGAGCGGCTCGTACCGCCCTCCCCCATCCAAGGAGGGGACGAGCACCTGGGTCTGCCCGTCGTTGTGGAGCGGCGCGCCCACGGTCTGGGGCACCGGGTGGCAGGTGGCGCAGGTGACCTTCGGGAAGAGCGGCCCGCCCTCCAGGTGGCGCAGGTGCGCGCCCACGCCGGGGAACCGGGGCTCGGTGTTGCCGCGCAGGTCTTTCGGGGGCGCCGCGCTCGCCAGCGGCTCCCCCAGGCGCGCGGCGTCCCCGTGGCAGGAGGTGCAGGTGGTGTCCTCGCGCCCATTGGGCTCGCGGGGCGCCAGGCACGCGCAAAGAAGCAGGAGGGCGAGCGGGAGGAGCCGTTTCATGGCGCGCCTCCGTGGCACGGCGCGCACGCGGGGGCGAGCGTGGACTCGGCGCTGCGCCAGCCGGGCGGGTGGGGGCTTCCGCCAATCCCGCCCAGCTTGTGGCAGCGCACGCAGTTGCTGGCCGCGCCCTGGTCGTGGCACGCCGCGCAGCTGGCGATGTCCCGCCGGGCGGCGGCGCCGTGCGCGTTGGAGACGAGCCCGCTGGCCCAGCCCGGCGGGTGCGGGTTCAAGGCCCCGCGCACCGAGCCGCTGACGCCGCGCGAGGCGTGGCAGGAGTCGCACTCGGTGCGGGCGTGGCAGGTGAAGCAGCTGCCCGGGTCGGAGCGGGACTCCAGCGCGTGCCGGGTGAGGAAGTCGAAGCGGTGGACGAAGGTCCGGTCGATCTTCTCCGGCGCGACCTGCGCGGGGCCCAGCCTGCGGGTGGCGTCGTGGCAGCTGTCGCACTGGGTCTGGGCGTGGCAGAGCGCGCAGGTGGCGCCTTCGCGGCGGGCGTCCTCGCCGTGGCGGCGCATCCACGCCGCGTCGTGCGAGAGGAAGCTGACCGGCCGCAGCCCGCGCAGGTCCCCCTGGCGGTGGCACCCCAGGCACTGGCCCTGCTCGAACTGCTCCTGGTGCACGTGGCAGCCCAGGCACTTGGCCATGGGCGGAAAGAGGGGCGGGCCGCTCTGGGTCCCCACCGCGCCCGCGTGGCAGCCCACGCACTGGCCTCCCACCGCCGGGAGCGCCAGGTGCTGGCCGTGCGAGAAGAGGATCTGCTTGCCGGCCGGGACCACGGCCAGCGCCGGACGGATGGCGTGCTTCCACTTCTCCGGCGCGTCCGCGTGGCAGCCGCTGCAGCTCCCGACGCCGGGCGGCGCGAAGGCGTCATGCTGCGCGGAGGCGGTCCCGGCGTGGCAGCTGGTGCAGTTGAGGCACTTCGCCTGGCCCGGCCCGCCGCAGGAGCGCTCCGCCAGGTGGATGCGGTGGTCGAAGTGGGTCAGCCGCGTCCCGCTGCAGCTGAAGGCGGCGCCGAGCGCGATGAGCGAGACGGCCAGGAACGGGCGGCGGCTCACGGGGTGCTCCCTTCGGCCACGGTCCCCAGCTCGATGACCAGCCTCGCCAGGGCCTGGAGCTCGAAGGCGGAGTAGGGCGTGGTCATCACCGTGGTGGAGAGCAGCCCGCGCACCGAGGGGAAGCGCAGCGGCGCCCACTCCACGCTGGCGATGCCGGTGAGGGAGTAGCGGTGGTCGCGGATGGGGAGATCATAGACGTAGAGCGCCGCGTCGCCGCTGAGCCAGTGCGTCTGGCTCAACCGCGCCCGCACGCCCACGCGGCCGAAGGTGAAGCCGGAGGGGATGACCAGGGCCCGCCCCGCCTCGCCCACCACGAGCAGCCGCTGGTCCAGGCCGGGCAGCCAGGTGAGCTTGAGCGAGCCGCGGCCGCCCAGGCGCGCGCCCTCGAACCACTGCGCGGCGGCGCGGCCGGTCACCTTGAGGAATTGGAGCGGCCGGGCGGTGGCCTCGGCGCCCAGCTCGTGCCAGGGCGCGCCGCCGAAGGCCGCGAGCAGCGAGGTGCGGGGCAGCAGCACGTCCGGGTCCTGGTACGCGTAGTCAAAGGAGAGGGGCAGCCAGCGCGTGCGGGCGTCCGCGTAGAGGCGCGCCTCGCTCAGCGCCCGGGCCACCAGGTCGAACGAGGCGCGGCCGCCCACGCTCCACGCCGCGCTCGGGGTGGCCAGCGCGCTCGCGCTGACCAGCCGGTAGGCCACGCCGCTGCCGTCGCGCTGCTCGTGGAAGGCGAGCGCCAGCTGCCCCACCGGAAGGCGCCCGGCCACGCGCGCCCCGTAGGTGAACTGACCCACGCGGTTCTGCTGCTCGAGCAGGGCCGGGTTCTCCAGCGCGTCCACCGCGAAGCCGGCGAGCACCGCGCCGCGCACCTGGGACCAGCGCGGCAGCGCCACCCACCCGCCGTAGAGCTGCAGCTCCACCGGCTCGAAGCTCAGCGAGGCCAGGGCGCCGTCAAAGCGCACGAAGCGGACGGAGCCGGGCAGCACCACCTGCCGGCCCAGCCGCAGCTGCAGGCGCGAGCCGGTGTACTGCACCCACGCCGCGTTGAGGTCCCCGTCTCCCAGCGCGCCATCGAGCGGGCCCACGCGGCCCCACGCGGAGAGCTCGCCGCTCAAGGAGCCAGAGAGCTGCGTGGCGCTCACCCCGCCGAAGCGGCTGAACGCCCAGAGCGTGAGCGGCGCGGCCGTCTCCACGCGGGTGACCGCGCCGGGCAGCCCCGGGACCAGCGCCTGCTGGAAGAGCTGGAAGGTGGAGGTGACGCGCGCGTCCACCCAGCTCTGCTCCTCCGCCACGGCAGCGGAGGCGCAGAGCAGCGCGGCGACAGTGGTGGCACCAACCCCACGTGAACGCACCCAGCGGCCCCCTCATGACCCGAATGCGGAAGTACCACGCCCAGGCGCAGTCTGGAACGGCTCGCGGGCGGTCGGGAAGCTGGGTCGATTCTGCCCTACCACCCGCGCGAGACAAATCTTGTGCGCGCGCTCCATCCGCGGGGGATAGTGCGCGCGAAGCGAACGACACCTCAGAAGCGGAGCAGGGATGGGATCCGCAGCCACACCGATGGGCGTGCTGGCGCTGCTGACGGCGGCGGTGGCCGCCGCGCTGCTCGTGCACCAGCTGGTGGTGCGGCCCAAGCTCACGCTCGGGACGCGCCTGAAGTTGCTGCTCGGGCTGGCCGTCTTCCCCTTCCTCACGGCGGTGGCCACCACCGCCTCGGGGATGCACCGCACGACCGAGCGGGAGTTCTGCGGCTCCTGCCACGTGATGGGGCCCCACTTGGCGGACGCCATGGGGCCCGGCCAGTCGCTCGCGGCGCGGCACGCGCGCAACCCGATGTTCGGCGGCTCCGCCTGCTACGTGTGCCACGCGGACTACTCGATGCTGGGCTACCCGCTCACGAAGCTCACCGGGATGTCCCACGTCTACCATTACTATCTGGGCGGCTACCGGGACTGGTCCCTGGAGCGGTTCCACGCGGAGGTGCGGATCTCCAAGCCGTACCCCAACGCGAACTGCCAGCAGTGCCACTCGGGCGCGCTCGCCTCCTTCCGGGACGTGAAGGAGCACCGGGCGATGGTGGAGGAGCTGCGCGCCAACCGCATCTCCTGCGCGTCCGCCGGCTGCCACGGCGTGGCCCACCCCTTCAGCAAGCGCCCCGAGGAGCTCTAAGAGCCATGCTGCGACGCGCGGCCAAGCTGCTCTCGTGGTGGCCCGTGGAGCGGGCGATCACCTTGGCGTGCCTGCTGGGGCTCCTGGCGCTCACCATCATGGTGGGCGGCGTCCTCTCCGGCACGCCGCTGTGGGTCATCAGCTCCATGTCCATCGCCCAGGTGGTGGGGGTGATCGCCGGCCTGCTCTTCGCCCTGTCCGTGGCGGCGGAGGGCCTGCGCAACGCGGAGTCACGGCGTGGGCAGTAGCGCGCGCCTGCTGCTCGCGGCCTCCGCGGCGGCCCTGCTCGGAGGCTGCGGAGAGCTGCGGGAGCTGCTGCCGCCCGAGCAGGACGGCGGCCAGGTGAAGGTGCCCGGCACCTACCTGGACGCGCGGATCTCTCCCGGCCACCGGGCGCACCTGGCCCTGTCGGGAGACCAGCAGCTCTCCTGCCACGACTGCCACCGGGTCGCCGACGCCGGCTTCTCGGGCCAGGCCGTGGTGCCCTGCGCCACCTGCCACCAGCGCCAGCAGGAGCACCACCACCCCTTCGATGGCGGCGTGGCGATGGGCTGCCAAAGCTGCCACGCCTTCCGCGGCGTGGGCGAGGCCGCGCTGATCGACAAGTGGGGCTGCCGCCGCTGCCACGTGGCGCCGCTCGATGGCGGCACCGCCCGGGGCCCGGCCCTGGACGCGCCCAACCCGCTGCACCTGCCGCCGCAGGTGGCGGTGCACACCCAGCGCTGCGAGGCCTGCCACCGGCCGCACGGCACGCCCTTCACCCTCGCCGCCGACTGCGGCCGGTGCCACGACCTGCGCGTCTCCCACGGGAAGGGGGAGAAGGCGCTCGTCGCGGACACCTGCATGACGTGCCACCCGCACCACAGCGAGGCGAAGGTGGCGCAGGTGAAGTGCGCGTCCTGCCACGTGGGAGGGCCGGTGCCCGCCAAGGCGCAGGTGAAGCCGGCGGCGCTCTTCGAGAAGGGCCACGACACCTGCGCCACCTGCCACAAGCCGCACGCCTTCGTCGCCTCGCAGGTGCGCGCCTGCACCGAGTGCCACGTGGCCAAGCCGGTGCTCGCCCAGCAGAAGCACGCCGAGTGCAACAGCTGCCACCGCCCGCACGAGGCGCGCGCCGCGGCGAAGACGTGCGAAGGCTGCCACACCAAGGTCCACGTGAAGCACCCGGTGGACACCGCGGGGCGGCCCTGCCTGGGCTGCCATCCCATCCACGCGCCCGAGGCCTCGCTCGGCGTTCCGGTGCCGCAGACGGCCACCGCGGCGGCGCGCCTGTCGCTCCTGGCGGTGCCCTGCACCCGCTGCCACGCCAGCGCGCCCTTCTCTTCCAGCCCCGTGCATGCGAAGGGGCTGGAGTGTCTGAGCTGTCACCGGGCGGCGCACGACGGGAAGCCCAAGCGCGAGCCGCTCTGCGCCAGCTGCCACGCCGAGGAGCAGAAGCTCACCCGGCGCCTCCCCGGCCACCAGGACTGCGGCGGCTGCCATGCCGGCCTCCCGCACGGCGCTCCGGAGACGCCCAAGCCGTGCCTCTCCTGCCATCCGGCGAAGCAGCCCCCGCAGCGCGGCCACGCGGAGCAGCTGCAGTGCCAGACGTGCCATCAGACCCACTCGGGCGGGGTCTTGATCACCTGCACCAAGTGCCACAACACGCCCGAGAAGCCGCTGCCCGGCCTACACCGCCTGCCCAAGCACCAGAGCTGCGCCACCTGCCATGCCCCGCATGGGCCCCAGCCCGGCCTGGAGCCACGCACCTGCCGGAGCTGCCACGGCACGCTCTCTGCTAAGTCCCACCCAACGCCGCCCAAGCAATGCGCCAGCTGTCACCTGTTCACCGAGGTCAAACCATGAAGCCCGTCGCGTCTGGATGTTTCACCTTGTTTTTGCTGGGGGCCGCCGCCTGCACCGGGACGAACGGGCAAGACGGCAAACCTTGCACGGTGCTCGACAACGGGGATGGGAGCGCCACCATCTCCTGCCCAGACGGCTCGACCACGCGGGTGACCGGGGGTGCGCCTGGGAAGGATGGAAACCCCGGGACGCCCGGGGCCTCGTGCACGGTCACCTCGGACGCGGACGCCGGCACGAAGGTGATCTCCTGCGCGGACGGGACCTCGGTGACGCTGCGTGACCCGGACCCCACCCAGCCGACCTTCGCGGTGGACTTCTCACAGCTGACGTCCGCCGAGCTGCAGCAGGATGACTTCGCGGTGAAGGTCCGCAGCGTCTCCAACGCGCCCCGGCCGCAGGTCCGCTTCACCGTGACCAACCTCAAGGGCGTGGGGATGAAGAACATCCCGCCGGCGTACCTGGCCGGCATCTCCCTCCTGCAGCTGGTGCCGGGGACGCCCATGGCGGGCGGCAACGGGCTGGCGGTGGACACCTGGGTCTCGCACATCTCCAACTGCGGGACGTGCACCTCGAGCACCGAGACCGCCACGGCCAGCTCGCTGGTGGACAACGGTGACGGCACGTACGTCTACACCTTCGCCAAGGACGTGGTGAACCCCACGCCGTACGACGGCGGGATGGCGGTGGCCGGCGTGGCGTTCGATGCGAACGCGGTGCACCGCTTCGCGCTGCGGCTGGCGGACCCCGCGAGCGACACCGGCGGGAACCGGAAGAACGCCTTCCGCCCGGTGGACGTGACGTACGACTACATCCCCGCCACCGGCGCGAACGTGGACGGGCAGAACGACAAGGTCAGCACCTCCAACTGCCTGAGCTGCCACACGCAGTGGCGCGCGGGCGCGCTCAACGTGGGCGGCCTGGTGCCGTTCCACGGCGGCCAGCGCTACGACGTGCGCTACTGCGTGGTCTGCCACAACGACCAGCGCAAGTACGCGGGGAGCAACGTGGCGGGGAACGCCGTCATCGCCGAGCCCACCATCGACGCGAGCGGCAACATGACCCCGCCCGCCGGGCGCAGCAACGTCTCGGTCTTGCGCGGAGAGGCAGTGCTCAACCTCTCCGTCTTCGTCCACAAGATCCACGCGGGCGAGCACCTGAGCCTGAAGGGGAACTACGCGGGCATGGGGACGGAGATCAACGAGTTCAACTTCCCGCAGGACTTGCGCAACTGCGCCAAGTGCCACAGCAACGCGGCCAAGGCGGACAACTGGCTCACCCGGCCCAGCCGGCGCGCCTGCGGCTCGTGCCACGACAAGGTGAACTTCGCCACCGGCGAAGGGCACGGCCCGCTGAACCTCCAGATGCTCAACGACAACGTCTGCAGCCTCTGCCACGACCCGGGCTTCATCGCCACGCGCCACCGGCCGATGGTCAAGCCGGACCCCACCAACGCGCTCCTCGTCCCCGGCGGCAACAGCAACACCAACGCGTCCTGGGTGGGCACCCCGAAGAACCCGCCGGACGGCGGCCGCGCCATCGCGTACGACCTGCAAGGGGTGACGGTGGCGGACGGCGGCTCCGCGGGCGTCTACCCGGTGGTGAAGTTCCGCTTCACCGAGAACGGCGCCGGGCTGACCTTCAACACCTACGACGGCGGCACCGGCAGCGAGATGCTGACCAACTTCGTCGGCTCGCCCAGCGTCTACTGCGTCTTCTCCATGCCGCAGGACGGCCTGGTGCCGGCGGACTTCAACGCGTCCATGAGCGGCTACCTGCGCAGCCTCTGGGCGGGCACCGCCACCGGCACCGGCGCGGGGACGCTCAGCGGGCCGGACGGGCAGGGTTACTACACGGCCACCCTCACCGGCGGGCGGATTCCTCCCACCGCCACGCAGCTGACGTGCGGCCTGGGCTACAGCTACGCGGTGACCACGACGCTGCCGCTGACGCAGACCGATGTGGTGGGCTTCCCCTACAACCCCGCCCAGCGGACGGGTGGGCTCTCCCTGCCCGCGAAGAACGTCTGGAAGGTGGCCACCGGGTACACCGGGCGGCGCGGCGCGACCTCTTCGTCCACCGCGGCGGGCCAGGTGGTGGCCAACGAGCGCTGCGAGAGCTGCCACGCGCAGGTCGGCGTGAGCCCCAACTACCACGCGGGCCAGCGGAACGATCCCGCCACCTGCGCCTTCTGCCACACCTCCAACCGCACCAGCAGCGGCTGGGCCGCGGGCGCCGGCAGCTTCATCCACGCCATCCACGCCGCGAAGAAGCGCACCGTCCCCTTCAACTGGCACGCGGTGGCGGCCACCGAGGACCACCCGTTCCCCACCGGCTTCTGGGGCGTGGACTACCCGGGCCGGCTCAACGCCTGCGAGACCTGCCACAACCCGGGGACCTACGACTTCAGCGCCCCCTGGTACACCGAGGCCAACCTGGCGCGCCGGCCGCTCCAGACGGTGGCCACCGGCACCTACGACGCGGTCACCCCCACCGCGGACGGCGGCGTCCCCGCGCTGGCCCTGAGCGTCTCGCCCTTCGTGGTCGCTGACGGCGGCGTGAGCTACGGCACCGGCTACAGCTACAACCTGGCCACCCAGGCCATCTCCCAGGCCTCGGGGAGCTCGCTGGTCATCTCCCCCATCACCAACAACTGCTTCGGCTGCCACGACACCGCCACCTCGCGGATGCACATGGAGACCAACGGCGGGAGCATCTACGCGCCGCGCTCCGAGGCCCTGGCGAAGACCGAGCAGTGCATCATCTGCCACGGGCCGGGCCGCACCGCCGCCATCAAGGCCGTGCACTCGAAGTGACCGGCACCGAAAGGGGGCGCGCACGGCTTGCGCGCTCCCTTCCGGGCTGGCGCAGCAATTGCGCGAGCGTCTACCCCGGCGGAGGCAGTGCGTCCGGCTCGGGCGCGGGCGCCTTGGCTCCCCCCACCGCGACGAAGAAGGTGTGGGGGGCGGTGACGAAGCGGCGCAGCAGGCCGCGCAGGAGCCGCAGCCCGTCACTCAAGGCCACATCCCGCGCCCGGAGCGCCACCGCGAGCGCGAGCGCGAAGCTGACCCCGAAGTTGAGCGTGCCAATGAGCAAGATCCCCACGCCCGCGGCGCTCAGCGCCGGCGAGCCCAGCAGCGTGGGGTCCGCGCAGGCCGCGAGCACCAGCGCCCCGGTGGAGAGGGTGACGTGGCGCACGTCCAGCGGCAGCCCGAAGAAGGTGCCGAACATGGGGGTGAAGCCGAGCATCGCGCCCAGCGCGGTGTTGCCGCCCAGCCCCGAGATGCCGTGGGAGACCTTGCGCGAGAGCCAGGCCGCGCCGCGCCGGGTGAGCAGCAGCCGCGCGGTGCGTGAGCTGGCGATCGCCTCGGGCAGCCGGCGGTAGACGGCCCAGTTCTCCAGCCAGCCCGCGGCCACGCTGGACATCCAGAGCAGCACGCCGGTGAAGGCCGCGTAGTAGAGGGTGCCGCCCTCGGTGGGGTGGAGCGAGCGGACCACGTACTGCGCGGCCTGCGCGTCCAGGAAGGTCCGCCCGGAGAGCTGCAGGCACGCGAGGTTCAGGGCGATGGCCGCGGGGATGACCGCGCCCAGGTTCCCCACCGCCGCGGTGAGCTGCGAGCGGACGATCCGGGCGATCATCTCCACCGCGTCATCCAGCGTGCGCGCGCCCTCCTTGCCGAGCGCGGCCGCGAGCGCGGCGGCGGTCATGGACGGCTGCTTGGTGGCGAGCGTGAAGCCCAGCGCCTGCATCAGCAGGAAGCTGCCCGCATAGTTGAGGGAGGCCAGCGCCCCGCCCACGAAGAGCGGGAGCTTGGCCGCGCCGAGCAGGAACTTGAGGGCGGTGGTGCCCGCGGTGAGCACGCCGCCGCCAGCCGCCGAGCCGAGCATCTTGAGCTGCTCGCGGCCGGTGCGGGTGATGTAGTGCTCGCCGGTCTCCCCGGTGCGCTCGATGATCTTCCGCGCGAGCAGGCGCAGGTTGGTGCCCACCAGCGCGCCCACGCTCGACTCGCGCCGCGTGTCCTCGGCCAGGGTGAGCACCAGCTCCAACAGGCAGCGCCCGTGCGCGGGCTCGTCCTCGGGGGCCAAGAGCTCCACGAAGGACTCCAGCCGCGCCAGCAGCAGCGTGGCCAGCTCCAACCGGTAGACGAGGTTGACGCTGACGCCCGCCTGCTCCAGGTGGAGCAGCACGCTGCGCACCACCCGGCGGCACCCGGCGAGCTCGGCGGCGCAGGCGGCGCGCGCGGCGGCCCGCTCGGCGCCGCTGCCCTGCTCGCCGGCGCGGACCAGGTTCGCCAGGGTCGCGGGCAGCAGGAGGAACGGAGAGCTGCGCGGGGAGACCTCGGGGCTGCGGTCCCGCACCTGCTCCGAGGCGCCGATCGCCGCGGCCTGCGCGGCCAGGAGGGTGGCCGCGTCCGCCAGGGCCTCGCGCGCCGCGCTCCACAGGCCCGGCCGCTCCCGCGCGAGCAGGGCGAGCAGCCGCAGGACGCCTTCGGACGGGAGCGCCTGGAACGCCGCCAGCGCCTTCTTCCTGCGCAGCGAGGTCCGCAGCAGCTGCTTGGCGCCGCGCCCCTCCGGGGCCGCCGGCAGCACCTTGCGCAGCAGCCGGTCGCTCAGCTCGGAGAAGAACGCGTGCTCCGCCGGCAGCGAGGTGCGGCAGAGGATCCGCGTCACCGCGCCGCGCTCCAGCAGCACCGCCAGCGCCGCCGCCACGCAGGCGCGCCAGGCGGCCTGCTCCTCGAAGACGTCCAGAAGCACGCCCAACCGGGCCGCCGGCGAGCGCGCGTCCCCTTCGCCGGGTGGGCGCGGGGTCCCCTCGGCGGTGCGGCGGGCGCTGCTCACCCGCCCGCCGCCGAGCACCCACCCGAGCAGCCGCGCCACCACCGCGCTGGCGTCCTCGAGCGTGGGGGCCGCCGGGGCGGCGCTCAGGGTGTCGTGCAGCGCCCGCATCGCCGCCTGGCCGCGCAGCCCGGGGGCGTGGCGCTTCACGAAGGCGGTCCTTTCGGAGTTGGGCATGGGGACCGCCCACCCTAGCCCAGCCCCCGCGGCCGCGGCCTGGCGGCAGGGCGAGCGGGCACTTGGAGGGCCGCGCGATCTTCTGAAAACCGTGCCGGGCCTGGGACGAGCCGGAGAGAGCTGACGCGGTGGCCGGGGGTCTGCTTCAATGTGTGCAGTCCCCGTCTATGACGACCTTCCAGCAGCCCAACGCCCGCCTGCGGCCGTTCCGGCCGACGCCCTTCGGCCGGTACACGCTGCTCGCGCCGCTCTCCACGGGCGGGATGGGGGAGTTGTATTTGGCGCGGCTGGAGGGGGCGCACGGCTTCGAGAAGCTGTGCGTGGTGAAGAAGATCCTCTCCGGGCTCTCCAGCGACAAGGAGGTGCTGGAGCGGTTCGTCAACGAGGCGAAGACGCTGGCGCGGCTGTCCCACGGGTCCATCGCGCAGGTGCTGGATCTGGGCGTTCACGAGGGCGAGCCCTTCCTGGTGCTCGAGCACGTGGACGGGAAGGACCTGCGGCGCGTGGCGGCCCGCGGGCGCGAGCGCAACCTGCCGCTGCCGCTGACGTTCATCCTCGCCGCGGCGGTGCGGGTGCTGGACGCCCTGGCCTACGTGCACCGCAAGCGCGGCGAGGATGACCGGGAGCTGGGGCTGGTGCACCGGGACGTCTCCCCGCAGAACATCCTCATCTCCTACGAGGGGGAGGTGAAGCTGATCGACTTTGGGCTGGCCAAGAGCGTGCTCAACCCCACGCAGACCCACCCGTCCATCATCCTCGGGAAGTTCCTCTACATGTCCCCGGAGCAGGCCCGCCACGCCCCGGTGGACCGCCGCTCGGACCTCTACTCCGTGGGGATCTGCCTGTATGAGCTGATCGCCGGGAAGAACCCGTTCGAGGAGTTCCCGCCGGGCGAGCTGATGGCGCGCGTCAGCCAGCCCAGCCTCCCCTCCCTGCACGCGATTGACCCGCTCTTTCCCCCGGACATCGTCGCGCTGGTGGCGCGGGCGGTGGCCCCGGAGCCCTCGGCGCGCTTCCACACCGCCGAGGAGTTCCGCGCCGCGGTGGCCTCCGCGCTGCTGCAGATAGACCCCACGGCCGGCGCCGAGAGCCTCGCGCGGTTCATGCGGGAGACGTTTGCGGCGGACTTCCAGTCCGAGCGGAAGCTGCTCGCGAGCCTGCGCGAGGTGCGGCCCCGGGAGCGGCTGGAGCCGCTGGCGGCGGCGCACGTCGACACCGGCGTGGCCACCCCGAAGGGGCCGCAGTCCTTACTGGAGGCGAGCCGCAAGGCCACGTTGATCAAGCCAGCCCCGCTCTCCTTCGCGCCCACGCCGCGGTCCAAGGACTCGCAGCCGTTGGAGCCGGAGGCGACCGTGCCGGCCGTGTACCTGGACGAGTCCCGGCGCGAGGCGCTCCCGGCCACGCGCAACGTGAGCTGGGAGGCGCCGCCGGGGCGGCTGGAGCCGGCGGTGCCGCGGCGCCCGGTCACCGTGTCTCCGCAGCTGGAGCCCGCCACCGAGGCGGCGGTGCCATGGACGGACCCGCTGGACACGCCGGCGGATGGGGCGATGGCGGGCGCTTCGCCCTCCGTGGTGGTGGGCGATGGCAGCGCCGGGGCCGGGCCGCCTCTCCAGGACACGCAGCCGAGGGTGGTGGTGGGCACGCTGTTGGATGAGCCCACCCTGGTCCCGCGCGCGGCGGCCATGGCGGCCGCGCCGCGCACCGCGGTGGAGGCGCCGCCGGCACCGCCCACGCAGCAGGACCAGTCCGCGGTGGGCGGAGAGCTGCCCACGGGGGAGATCCCCGCGAGCGGCCGGGCGTGGCGGATCGGCGCGCTCGCGGCGATCGGCCTGCTGGTGGTGGGGGGCGCGGCCGCGCTCGCCTACAAGGCGATCTCCGACGCGGACGGCGCGCAGCGCGGCGGCCCCTCGGCGCCCATGGAGCCGGTGATCCGCCAGCCCCCAGCGCCCAAGCCGCTCACCGAAGGGCCCCCGCCGTTGCAGCCGGTGGAGCTGGACGATGAGGCCGCGGGTGCGCCCGCCGCCGAGGCGGAGCCGGGCGGCGCGCGCGTGGTGGTGATGCCCACGATCGTCGCCGACGAGGAGGACGAGCTGGCGCCGCTCACCGCGGCGAAGAAGCCGCCGCGCAAGGGGGGCAAGCCGCGCAAGCCCACCCGCTGGCCCACCATCTCCGCGGACTGGGAGCGGTGCGAGGCGATGATCGGCCTGCTCAAGGCCAACGGGCAGACCTGCGAGTCGCTGGGGACGGTCTGCGCGCGGATGGACCGGTTGCGGCCGGAGATCAACGAGTCCGCGGAGAACCTGGACATCCAGGACCGGGTGCTCAAGAACGTGCGCGGCCTGATGTCCGAGCTGCACCACCTGAGCAAGGCCTACCAGTAGCGGGCGATGATCTCCGTGCAAGGCGAGCTCCCAGAGGGGTTGCGGCTGACCGGCGTGGACGCCAGCCATGGCGCGCGGCAGGTGCTGCACCAGGTGTCCCTGGAGGTCCGGCCGGGGCGCGTGCTGGCGGTGCTGGGCCCCAACGGCGCCGGGAAGAGCACCCTGGTGCGGGTGGCCCTGGGGCTCCACCCGGCCACCGCGGGTGAGGTGCGCGTCCGGGGGCGGCCGCTCGCGGAGCTCTCCCGCGCGGCGCTGGCGCGCGAGGTGGCGTGGGTGCCGCAGAGCCCGGGGGAGGCCGGAGACTTCACCGCGCTGGAGCTGGCCCTGATGGGGCGCTCGCCGCACCTCTCGTTCTGGGGGCTGCCGTCCGCGGCGGACGTGGGGCGCGCGCACGCGGCCCTGGAGGCGCTGGGGCTCTCTGAGCTCGCCTCGCGCCGGCTCGCCTCGCTCTCCGGCGGCGAGCGGCGGCTGGTGCTCCTGGCGCGCGCGCTGGTGCAGGAGCCGAAGGTGCTGCTGCTGGACGAGCCCACCGCTTTCCTGGACCTGCGCCACCAGGTGGAGGCGCTGCGCCACGTCCGCGCGCTCACCCGCGGCGGGGTGGCCGCGCTCGCGGTGCTCCACGACGTGAACCTGGCCGCCGCCTACGCGGACGACGTGCTCCTGCTCAAGCAGGGGCGGGTGCTCGCGGCCGGCCCGGTGGGCGAGGTGCTCACCGCAGAGCGGCTCCAGGCCTTGTTCGACGTGGAGATGCTCAGCGCGCCGCTGGGCGCGGACGGACGCGTGTTCGTCCCGCGGACGCAGCCATGAGCGCGCGGCTGTGGGGGGCGATCGCCGCCTCGGCGGTGCTGCATGGCGCCCTGGTGGTGCGCCTCGCGCCCTCGCGGGCGCCCGCGCGCGCGCTGGCCTTCGCGCCCGGGAGCGGGAGCCACGCCCTGGCCGTGCTGCTCGTCACTTCGGGGCGCGGGCCGGTCCCGGAGCTCGCCGCGGCGCCGGCGGCCCTCCCGCGCGCCGCCCCGGCCCGCGCCGTCCGTCCACGCGCGCCGAGCGGCGGCTCGCCGGTGGCGGCGCCCGCCGCGCCTGCCGGGGCGGAGCTGCCTTCGGGTGAGGGGGAGGGCGGCGCGGCTGCTCCTGGCCCTGGACTGGGGGAGGGCGCGGGAGAGGGCAGTGCCCCTGGAGCGGGCGCGACTGGAGAGGGCGGAGGCGGAGCCGGTTCGGGAGGCGAAGGTGCGCTGCTCGCGGAGCTGCACCGGCGGCTCGCGGCCGCGGCGCGCTCTTGCTACCCGGCGGCCGCGCGGCGCTTCGGGCAGCGGGGCGTGGTCCGGCTGGTGTTCGCGCTGGACGCGACGGGCGCGGCGAGCGGGGCGGCGCTGGAGGGCACCACCGGCTCGCCGCTGCTGGATCGCGCCGCGCAGGAGTGCGTCCTCTCCCGCGCGGCGCCGCTGCCCGCCGTCCCCGGCCGCTACGCCGTGGACGTCCGGTTCGCAGACGAGTGACGGCTACATGCCGGCGTCAGCGCCCATGTCCATGCCGGCGTCCGCCTTGTGCTTGCCCGCCTTGCCGGAGCCGCCCACGCCCAGCTCATCCTCGTTCACGGTGGGGCTCTCCGCGGCCGGAGCGGCGGTGCTCGGCTCGGTGCTGGCGGTGTCCGAGGACGGCAGCGGAGAGATCTCCGTGTCGCTCGCCGAAGGCGAAGGCTCGCTCGGGGGCGGGGTGGTCGCCGTGGTCGTCGTCGTCGTCGCCGCCGCCTCGTTGCGCGCGGCCTCTTCCCTCGCCGCGCGGTCCGCGTTGCTGCGGCAGCCCGCCGCCAGCGCCCCCACCACCACCAACGCCCCAAAAGCCCGCTTTGCCCAGTTCATTCGTGGCCCCTTTCGATTGCCTGCTCGAGTAGGGAAACTAGGGCTGGACTTTTCGGGTGCGAGCCCCTCCGGCGCAGGCCGCTCGTGGAGCAGGGGAGCGGCGCGTCATGGCTTTTCGCCAGCTCGCGCTGCGCGGTGATTGACACTTTCGGGTGGCTGTGGCGAGCCTGCGCCGCCATGAGCCTCCCGCTGCTGGCAGGGATCGTCGTCTGCGGATTGGCGCTGGGCTACCGCTTCTACGGTGGCTTCGTGGCGCGCCAGTACAACCTGGACGCGTCCCGGCAGACGCCGGCGCAGCGGGTGAACGACGGCGTGGACTTCGTCCCCACCAAGCCGTTCTACCTGCTGGGCCAGCACTTCTCGGCGATCGCCGCGGCGGGGCCGATCGTCGGGCCGATCGCCGCGTGTCAGCAGTTCGGCTGGCTGCCCGCCATCCTGTGGATTGGCCTGGGGGTGGTGTTCATCGGCGCGGTGCACGACCTGTCCACGCTGGTGGCCTCGGTCCGGCACGACGCGAAGTCGATCGCCGAGGTGGTGAAGGCGAACCTGGGCCCGCGCGCCGGGGTGGCGATGCTCGCCTTCATCTTCGTGGCGCTCATCTACGTGATCGTGGCGTTCGCGGACGTGACCGCCTCCACCTTCGTGACCGGGGACGCGGAGCTCGGCGGGGAGATCAAGTTCACCTTCAACCAGGGCGGGGCGGTGGCGGCCTCCTCCCTCCTCTACCTCACGCTCTCCATCGTGATGGGGCTGGTGGAGCGCTACGCCAAGCCGCCGCTGTGGCTGCAGACGATCCTCTTCGTCCCCGCCACGCTGGGCGCGGTCTGGCTGGGGACGCGCATCTCCACCTGGCTGGTGCTGCCGGCGGGCGTGTGGGCGCTGTTGATCATGGGCTACTGCTTCGTGGCCGCGCTCACGCCGGTCTGGGTGCTGCTCCAGCCGCGCGGCTACCTGGGCGGCTTCATCCTCTACATGGCGCTCGCCATCGGCACGGTGGGGATCTTCTTCGGCGGCTTCGAGGTGAAGCAGGTGGCGTTCAAGGGCTTCTCCATGCCCGGGGCCAGCGGGGCGCTCTTCCCGTTCCTCTTCGTCACCATCGCCTGCGGAGCCTGTTCCGGCTTCCACGGGCTGGTCTGCTCGGGCACCACCTCCAAGCAGGTGGCCAAGGAGCAGCACTGCACGCCGGTGGGCTACGGGGCGATGCTGCTCGAGGGCTTCGTGGCGTTGATCGCCCTGGCCACGGTGATGGTGGTGGGCAGCGGCGAGGTGGCGGGCCGCAGCCCGGGCGCGCTCTACAGCGAAGGGCTGGGGCGCTTCTTCACGGTGCTGATCGGCCCGGAGCACCTGGGGTTCGCGATCACCTTCGGCGCCATGGCCTTCTCCACGTTCATCTTCGACACGCTGGACGTCTCCACGCGGCTGGGGCGCTACATCCTGCTGGAGCTGGCGGGGAAGAGCGCGTCGGCCTCGAAGGGGGCCTCGGTGCTGGCCACGGCGATCACCGCCGGGGTGCCCACCCTCTTCCTGCTCTTCGCCGGGGGGAACTCCTGGAAGAGCTTCTGGACCCTGTTCGGCACCAGCAACCAGCTGCTCGCGGCGCTCTCCTTGATGGGGGTGACCGTGTGGCTCAAGCGCAGCGGCAAGCGCTACTGGTACACGCTGCTGCCCATGCTCTTCGTCAGCGCCGTCACCCTCACCGCGCTGGTGATGACGATCGCGGGAGGGCTGACGCCCGGCGCGAGCGCGCCGGCGGTGGTGAACGCGGTGGTGGCGGTGGTGCTGCTGGCGCTGGCCTCCAGCCTGCTCTTCTTCGGCGCGCGCGCGCTGCTGGCGCCGGACACGCCGAAGCTGCAGGGCGCGCACCTGGCCTAGCCACCGCTCCCTGAGCCAGGCCGCTGGCCGCCGGGGCGCGGGAACCCGCCGGAATTTTTCGCGGCGTGCGCGGAGGGCGGCCGTGCTGCCGGGCGCCCGTGCGCGGGGACGCCCTCCTGCCGGCGCTCCGTCGGGAAAAGTAACGCCTCCTATTGTCCGCTCCTCAACACGCAGCCCCTACCGTCGAAGGAGCAAACCCATGCATCGCTGGAGCTTCATCGCGTCCTGCGCCGTGGCCCTCACTGCCCTCTGCGCTCCGGCCTGTGCTGCCTCGTCCCCTCTGGAGGAGGAGATCGGCCAGCGGCACGCTTCGCTCATCACCACCGTCGGCGCGCAGGCGCAGGCGGAGCTGGCGTTCGCGCAGATCGCCCCCACGTTCGTCTTCCACGTGGCGATCACGGGCTCGGACGCCAACCCGGGCACCGCCTCGCAGCCGTTCCGCACCATCAACCGCGCGGTCCAGTCGCTGGGGGCCGGCCAGGCGGCCTTCGTGCACGCCGGCACGTACGACGAGCACGTGGCGATCACCGGCCGGGACGGCACCGCCACCGCGCCGATCGCGCTGGTGGGCGCGCCGGGCGAGGCCCGCCCGGTGGTGCGGGGCTCGCAGAACACCGCGGTCATCCGGCTCACCCGCGCCTATTGGCGCGTGGAGGGGCTGGAGGTGGACGGCAACGGCGTGCAGGGGAACGGCATCCGCGTGGAGGGCGCGCACCACGTGATGGTGAGGAACAACGTGGTCCGGGACGGCAGCGGCCCGTCCGCCATCCCCGTCTACAACGGCGCGCACGACGTGGGGATCGTGGGCAACAAGATCTCCAACTACAAGTGGTACGTGAGCGGCGCCCGGCGCGACAGCCACGGCATCCACATCCTCCCGGACGCCACCCGCGTGCTGGTGCAGGGCAACGAGTCCACCGGCAACTCCGGTGACGGCCTGCAGTGCACGGGCGTGGCGGAGGCCGGCTACGGCACCGCCAACCCCACGGACGTGGTGATCGAGGACAACCGCTTCCACCACAACCTGGAGAACGCGGTGGACATCAAGAGCTGCTCGCGGATCACCGTGCGCGGCGGCGCGGCGGACGGGAGCAAGTTCTACGGCCACCGGCCGGCGGACGACACCGGCTCCTCCTGCGCGGGCGCGGCGGTGGTGGTGCACTACAACGCCAGCCAGATCCTCATCGAGCGCAACCGGCTCTGGGACAACGGGATGGGGATTACCGTGGGCCGGGACGACACGCTGGTGACGGACGTGGTGATCCGCCACAACGTCTTCTTCGCCAACACCACCGCGCTCAACGGCTGCGGGGATGGGGTGCGGATCGCCCACGCGCGCAACGTGGAGATCTCCAACAACACGTTCGACGGCATGCCCCGCTCGGGCATCCGCGTGGGCGCGGACGCGTACAACACCAACTCCGAGTCCGTCACCGTCTTCAACAACATCGTTCGCAACACCGCCAACGCGCTGGATGTGTGGCTGCCCCAGGCGCCCGGCTTCCGGAGCGACCGGAACGTCTTCTTCAACACCGCCTCCACCGCGACGGTGCGCAAGACGGGCAGCAGCAGCACGCTGGCGGCCTGGCGCAGCGCCTCGGGCCAGGACTTGACCAGCCAGGTGGCGGATCCGCTCTTCGCCGCGGACCCGCGCGCGGCGGACTACTACACCGCGCCCGGCTCGCCCGCGCGGGACATCGCCTTGCCGCTGCAGAGCAGCACGTACTGCGGCGCGGGGCAGGACGTGGGCTTCCTCGAGAGCTGCAGCTAGGCGCTAGACGTGGCCATGGCCGTGGCCGTGGCCGACGTTGACGTTGACGTTGACGTTGACGTGGACGTGGACGTGGACGTGGACGTGGACGTGGACGTGCGACGGCCGTTGCGGAGCGGCGGCACCGAGGTCGAACGGCCGTCCACG
>JBGATB010000060.1:0-52842 GCA_044229415.1 Myxococcaceae bacterium
CCGAGGCCCGCGCCCACCCGCGCCATGCTGTCGAAGCCGCCGTGCTCTTCGCGCCAGCCCTCCAGCGCCTTCTGCTGGTACGCCACCTCCTGCTGCAGCTCCTGCTTGCGCGCGGACAGCAGCGAGAGCACCACCACCCGCTGCGAGGCCTGCGGGTCCGCCGCCACGCCCGCCTTCACCTCCGCCTCCAGCTCCGCGATCGGCAGCTCGGGCGTTCCCGCCGCCGCGCTCGCCGCGCCCAGCTCTTGGCTGTCCACCACGTGGTGGGCCGGGGAGGTGGGGGCCACCGGGTTGGAGCCCTTGACGGCTGCGGAAGGGGTCGCGTCGCTGGACGGGAGGGTGGGGAGGCCAGCTCGGCGCGAGTCGATGGGGGTGGTCACGAGTGCAACCTCTTGTGATCAGGGGCCCGCCACCCAAAGGTGACGGATCCAGGGGTTCTCACAGAGATTGTCGAAAGATTCCGCGGCCAGGGTTCGTCCTGGGCCCCAGAAAGTGCGTCATTTTAGGAACGCGTCTGCTCCCAGCGGACGAGGTTCACTCCGTGGCACGGGCGGGGATGCTCAGGGTGAAGCGGGTTCTGACGGGAGCGGATTTTCACTGAGAGCCCTTCACTCATGGCGTCCGCCAGTCCAGATCCAGGCGCCGCCCCACTGCTGCGCTGATCACCACGCTGTGCTCGTTGGTGCCCGCGTAGGCGAGGAGGTACTCGTGCGCCAGGTCCACGCCGAGCACAAAGCCGCGGAAGGGGAGCCAGCGGATCCCCACGCCGGTGCGCACGTAGGGGTAGCCCACGCGCATGAACAGCCCCGCCGTGAGTACATCACCGCGGGGGAGCCGTTCGGGATCGCTGAGCAACGGCAGGCGAACCTCTCCGAAGACGCCGGGGGTAACGGGGAGCTGCGCTTCGCCCGGCGATCCTGGGAAGCCGGTGCTCCACCCGCGGTCAAGCCACCCCGCCAAGTGGAGCCCGAAGGTGACGTTATCGCTGGGCAACCAGCCCATCAGGAACTCGCCCCCGAAGCGGGATCGGCTCGTGGGCCTCACCCCCGGGGCCCAGCCCAAGGGCACGCCGAAGATCGGCGCGATGAGGAACTCGAAGGAGTGAACCGAGCCCGCTGCCGTCGCCGGCTCTTGAGCCGAAGCCGGCGATCCCCAGAGCAGCAAAGCGACGAGCGCGACATGGGCAAGGCGCGTCTTCACGACCTATCCCATAGCCGACTGAGCGCTCAGGATCGAAGCTCACCCTTCGAAGCCGTCAGCACCCTTCGTCGTCGCGCAGCTTGCGGGGCGGTTGGCCTCCGGGGCCACGGCGAACCAGGTGGCCTGCTCCGGCCCGAGGTTCGGGAAGCGTTGCTCCTTCACGTAGAGCTCCCCGGCCGCCGAGTAGACTTGCAGGGTTCGCGACAACGAGAGCGGCATGAGCTGGCCGATGAGGTTCGCCTCCGTGACGCCTTGCGGCGGATGCGCTCCATCCCCGATGAGCCGGAGTGCCTTGGAGTCGAACGCGCGCTGTGCCACGGCGAGCGCCTCCTCGAGCTGCTCTTGTGGAGAGGGGAACCGGATCGGACCGGCGGGAAGGGTTCGGTTCACTGGGGTCATATAGGGCTCGGGTGGCTGGGACACCGACAGGGTGCCCGCAAGGAGAGGAAGCCCCGGGCCAAATCTTTGTGCAGGCGATTCTCTTCGCGCCCCGACGTCAGCCGGGGCTGGCAGTGAGCAGCCGGCCGATGCTCAGGTCCAGCTGACTGCGTACGGCCCTCACCAGGCTGGAGACCTGGTCTTCCCGCAGCGCGAGCCGCTCTTTGAGCAGCCGCCTCGTCTCCGCCAGGACGCTCTTGCGGCATCTGGAGATCCACCTCGAGACGGTGGAGTGATGGACCCGATAGAGTTCGGCAATCTGCTCGATGGTCAGATCCTCCACGAAGTACAGCCGGAGGACCGCCCGCTCGTTCTCGTCCAGCGCGCGCAGCGTCGTCTCCATCGCCGCCTGGAGCTCTCGGCCTCCCTCCGCTTGGAGGTACCCCGCTCCGGATCTGCGGCGGCGGAGACCAGCTCGAGCCCTTCCTCCGCGTCGATCCGCGGCGGCACGTTGCGCAGCAGCCGTTGGGCCAGCCGGAGGGCGACGATCTGCAGCCAGACGAGGAGGGGGCTTTGGCCCCGGTAGCTCAGGAGCTTGGCCGGCGTGTGCTCGCTGCCCAGCAGCAGCCTCTCGCGCAGCATCGCGACGACCTCGTCCATCTGGTCCGCCGAAAGCCGCTTCCGCCGCAGGAACGATCGGACGTGCGGCAGCTGGGCTCTCTCGAGCGTCTCGAGCGCGCGTGCATCGCCTCGGACGCAAGCCCACACGAGATAGAGATCTCCGGCGGCCAAGGTAGAGAGCCCGCTGAGGCTCTCCACCCGCTCGGCCACGAACGGGATGAAGTCCTCGAGCGGGAGCTCGAGGCCCGGATGGGCTGCGCGGGCGCGCGCGATGAGCGCCTCCAGCGCCGGACCGAGCTCCTCCTCCGAGGCCGTCCACCGCGCCCTCTGTCGGAACAGCTGGGTGATGCTCGGGAGGGTCATGACTCGCAGCCTGCAGGCGATAGCGCGACAATGCCCACGCAGTGGAGCAAGATCAAACAACGGACTGCCTCACCGACGAGCTGTTGGGCGACTTCATCCTCGGCCGACTGGATGAGCTCGCCTTCTTAGGGGCCCGGTCGCACCTCGGTCGCTGTCCGGAGTGCTCCTCCGTCCTCGCAGCCACCGCGCGCGCCTGGTTCCAGCAGCGAGCCGAGGCCCCACCGTCGGCCGCGCAGGTCAGCCGCTATCGCCTCCTCGACGTGCTCGGAGCGGGCGCGATGGGCGTCGTCTACTCCGCGCTCGACACGGAGCTGGAACGCAAGGTGGCGATCAAGGCCCTGCCCCTGGACCCCCAAGAGGAGTCCGGCGGCGGCCGCGCCCGCCAGCTGCTCGAGGCGCGGGCGATGGCCCGGCTCTCCCACCCCAACGTCGTGACCATCCACGATGCGACCTTCGTGGACGGTTGGCTCTATGTCGTGATGGAGCTCGTCGAGGGGGTGACGCTGCGCGAGTGGCTCGCGGAGGCGCGCCGAGGTTGGCGCGAGGTAACGGAGGTGTTCCTCGCGGCGGGGCGAGGCCTCGCGGCTGCGCACGAGGCGGGGATCGTCCACCGCGACTTCAAGCCGGAGAACGTCCTCATCGGCCCGGGAGGGCGAGTGCGAGTGGGCGACTTTGGCCTCGCGCACGGGCTTGAGACCGCAGCCGCGGAGAAGCAGCCGCCTGCGGGGACTCCGGCGTACATGGCGCCCGAGCAGTTGTCGGGCCAGGCGCCCGAGCCCCGTGGCGATCAGTTCAGCTTCTGCGTCGCGCTCTTCGAGGCGCTCCATGGACAAAGGCCGTATTCGGGCGCGACGGTGGAGGAGCTTACAGCGCACGCCAACGCCGGCAGGCTGGCCTGGTCCCCCGACACTTCGCGGATCCCCTCGTGGCTGCGCGCGGTTGTCGCGCGGGGCCTGCGCCCGCGTGCCGACGAGCGCTTCCAGAACATGCGGGTGCTCCTGGACGAATTGGAGCGAGGCCTGGGGAGGAGGCGCCGCGCACGAAACCTCGCCGCCGCCGCCTCCGCTGCGCTGCTCGCCGTGGGGGCCGCCGTTGTGTCGAGGGGTGCCCTGCGGCCCCCGGCCGAGGCCTGCGAATCCCGAACCGCGCGCGCTGCCTCCCTCTGGACTGACGCGCGGCGCGCCAGCCTGAAGAAGGCGGTGCTGGGCACCGGAGCGCCGTACGCCGCGGACACCTGGACGGGAGTCGAGCAGACGCTCGGGGAGTACCTAGATCTCTGGCGGCGGCGGCTTGCCGCCACCTGCGCGGTGGGGACTGCGCCCGCGCTCCAGGAGCTGCAGCTTGCTTGCCTCGACCGCAGGCTGGACGCGCTCGCGGCGCTCCTGGAGCTCTTGTCCGTAGCCGATAAGCCGACGGTACGCCGATCCCTCGAGGCCTCGCAGCAGCTCTCCTCGCCGGACGCGTGCACCGGGGCAGAGCCTGCGCGCTGGCCCACGCCGCCAGCCGACCCCTCCGTCCGCGTTTCGGTGGAGCAGCTGCGCGCCGGGCTGTCTCGCGTGGAGGCCCTGGATCTCTCCGGCCACTTCCCGGAGGGGCTGGAGCTGGCCACGGAGATTCTGGGCAGGTCCCGCGCGCTGCAGCACCTGCCGCTCGAAGCCGAGGCGCTCTACTGGGCAGGGCGGCTGCAAGGGCGCACCGGCCAGGCAGCGCTCGCCGAGGCGACGCTCAAGGAGGCGGTGGGGGCAGCGCAGGCCGCCCAGCACGACCGGGTGGCGGCGCTCGCGTGGATCTCGCTCATGTATCAAGTCGGCTACGCGCAGCGCCGCTTTCCGGAGGCAGAGCCGTGGGCGCGCTACTCCGAGGCGGCCATCCTGCGCCTGGGTGGCGACACGCAACTCGAGCTCCGCCGGCTCGACAAGACCGCTGCGCTCTCCTACGGACAGGGAAAGTTTTCCCAGGCAAAGGCGGACTACGCGCGCATCCTGAAGCTCTCGGAGCGTGGAGCAGATCCGCTGCTCCTGGCCCGCGTCGACGTGGGGCTCGCCTACATCGCCTTCGCCGAGGGCGAGCTCGACCGCGCCATCGCCCTCTCGCGGCGCGCCTCCGAGCGCGAGGCTGCCCTCGGCTCCGCGCACCCGGAAGCAGCGGCGCGCCGCGCCAACCTGGGCGTCTACCTCACCCACGCCGAGCGGTTCAACGAGGCAGACCAGGTGCTCCAGGGCTCGTTGGCCACCGTGGAGGCCTCGCTCGGGCCAGCCCACCCCACCTCCGCGCTGGTGCGGTCCTGGCTGGCGCGCTCTAAGGTCGCGCAGGGGCAGTTTGAAGCTGCGTCCGCCCTGCTCGGGGCCTCCGCCAACGTGGAGCCCTCGCGCGAGACCCGCGGTGAGCTCCTCGAGCTCCTCGGAGACCTCTACGGGGGCCTCGGCGAGCACCCCCGCGCGCTCGCCTATTACCGGCGCTGGGTGGAGCTGGCCGACGCGGAGCCGGCGCCGGCTTCAAGCGAGTCGGGTGCCGCGCACGCCGCGCTCGCTCATGGCCTGTGGATGAAGCAGGACCTGCCGGCTGCGCAGGTGGAGCTGGGCCGCGCCGTCGCGCGGCTCGACGGCGCCCCCGGCCGAGAGCTCACCCGCCTGGCCAGGGCGCTGTGCGAACTCGGGGAGACGCAGCTCGCGCTCGGCCAGGCCGCGGAAGCCGCGCAGTCCTTCGGCCGCCTGCGCCCATGGACGGGGTTGGCGCCGAGCCTCCGCCTGCGCGCCGAGGCGGGCCTCGCGCGGGCGCAATCGACCCGCCGATGAGGCCATCTCGCCGCCCGGCTGCACAGAATTGCGCCCCGAGGTTTCTTCCCGGCTGAGGAGCCTCCCGGCCGAGCGCGGAGACAGGTCATCATGAAGAGCTTGTTTGGCATCTGGATTGCCGCGCTCATGGCGGGCGCGGCGGGCTGCAGTGGAACGATAGCGCGCAGGGACCCGGAGCCTTCAGCGGCTGCCGGCCTCAGCGCACCTCCCCCCGGTCGCTGCGAGACTGACAGAGACTGTCAGCAAGGCGACTTCTGCAACCTGGGAGTCGCCGTCGTCTGCGAGCTGCCACCCTATTGCGGTGTCTGCACGCGCAGGCCCAAGCCGGCCGGGCGGTGCGAACAGGACGCGGACTGCGCACCGGGCCAGCGCTGCAACCCGAACGTCGCCCTGGCTTGCGAGGCTCCCCCGTACTGCGGCGTCTGCCAGGCTCCCTGAGGCGCCGTGTGGAGTGTGGACAACCGGGTGAAGGCCGTCTGGATCGCTGGGCACTACTGACCACCGCCCTCGTTTGGCTGAAGGGGGAGGCTCAGGGTGAAGCGCGTCTTGCCCGGAGCGGACTCCAGGGTGAGCTCGCCGCCGTGGGCCTGGGCGATCTTCCGCGCCAGGGGAAGGCCCAGCCCAGTGCCCTTCTCCCGGGTGGTGAAGAAGGGCTCGAAGATCCGCTCCTGCATCTCCGCGGGGATTCCGCCGCCCGCGTCCTGGATGGCCATCTCGTAGCGGTCCCCGCGCAAGGCGCCCTCCAGCAGGACCTGCCCGCCCTCCGGCGAGGCCTGCACCGCGTTCTTGAGCAGGTTCACCAGCGCGGCGGTGACCAGCGCCACGTCCGCCGCCACGGTGGCCGGCTGGGCGGAGAGCGCCAGCGAGACGTTCTTCTTCTGCGCGTCCACCGAGAGCAGGTCCGCCACGGAGGAGAGCAGGGCGGGCGCCTCGGCCGGCGCGAAGGAGAGCCTCTGCTCGCGGGCGAAGGCGAGGAAGTCCTCCACCACGCGCTTGAGGTAGTCGATCTCCCGGCGGATGCGCGCCACGTGCGCGGCCGCCTCGGCCTGGGGCGTGGCCGCCAGCTCCTCGGAGAGCAGCCCGGCGAAGAGCTCGATCCCGCCGATCGGGTTGCGGACCTCGTGCGCCACCCCCGCCAGCATCATCTTGAGCTGCCGGTCCCGCCCCTCCAGCGCCCGGCGCATCGACTCCAGCTCCTGCGCGAGGACGCCCAGCTCCTTCACGCGCTCGGCCGGAACCGGGGTGGAGAGATCGCCCCGGCCCATCCGCAGCGCGGACTGCATCAGCCGGGTCAGCGGCGCGGAGATGCCCTTGGCCGTGGCCAGCGCCACGCCCACCAGCGCAACCGCCGCGCACAAGGCCAGCGCGAGGAAGCCGCGGAAGAGCTGCCGCAGCGGCCCGAAGAAGGCCGCGCTCCCCTCCACGCCCACCGCCCCCACCACCTGGCCGTCCAGCCACAGTGGCGCGTACCCGGTCTTGTAGGGGCGCCCGTCGCTCCCGGTGAAGAGCACCTGCGAGGCCACCCGCTCGCCGCCGAACACCCGGGCCAGCTCCAGCCGGTCCCGCGCCAGCTCCGGCACCTCGGCCCCCACCGGCAGGCCGCCGCCTGCATCCACCCGGACCCGCCCGTCCTTGTCGAACGCGAACACCCGCCGCGCCCCCGCCGCGTCCCGGGCCTCGGTGAGCTGGCGGGAGAGGTTGCGGAAGGTGCGGGTGGCGTTGAGGTCGTCCTCGGGGACCAGCGAGAGCAGCCGCTCCACCGGCAGCTGCGAGGCGGTGGCGGCCGCCACCGCGGAGAGCCCCTTGCCCAGCTCGTCCTCCAGGATGTCGTGCGAGAGCAGGTAGCCGGCGCCGCCGGCCAGCGTGAAGAAGGCCAGCGTGGGCAAGAGGAACGCGGCGATCAACCGGGAGCGGAGCGAGCGGAGCACCGGGGCTTGCCTTAAGGCCGCCCCGGACCGCGGGCGCCGCAGATGTCTTCGATCAGCGCCATGGAGGCCTCGTCGAAGCTGACGAACTCCACCCCCATCCCAGCGGTGCGCCCCTTCTCGCCGGGGGCGTTCACCCGCACCACCCGGCCCAGCCCCTCAATCAGCTTGCTGCCGTCCTTGAGCGTGAACTGCAGGTAGATGAGCTCGCCGGCCTCGCGCGGCTCGGCGGTGGCGATGAACATCCCCCCCAGCGAGATGTTGGTGGCGTACTCGGCCAGGAAGTCCTCGAAGCTGTCGCACCGGTACTGCACCAGCAGGGAGAGCGCGGTGCGCGGGTGGCGGCGGCGGTTCTCGCCGGGCTCTTGGGGCTCGCTCATGGCGTGGCGCCCATCTTACGGCCAATCAGGGAAAGAGCAGGCCGAGCGCCTCGCCCAGCGTCTCCACCCCCTGGGGCCGCAGGCGCCGCTCCTCGAGCCGTTTCGCGCTCCCCTTGGGCAGCACCACCGTCTTGAAGCCCATCTTGGCGGCTTCCGCCAGGCGCGGCTCCACCTGGCCCACCGCGCGCACCTCGCCCGCCAGCCCCACCTCGCCCAGCACCAGGGTGTGCGGATCCAGCGGCCGGTTGCGCAGGGAGGAGACCAGCGCCGCGCACACGGCGAGGTCCGAGGCCGGCTCGGAGAGCTGCATCCCGCCGGCCACGTTCACGAAGATGTCGCAGCCCACCAGCTGCACGTCCTCCTTCTTCTCCAGCACCGCGGCGAGCAGCGCCACCCGGTTGCCGTCCACGCCAATGGCCGTGCGGCGCGCCGTGCCGTAGCCGGTGGGAGCCACCAGCGCCTGCACCTCCACCAAGAGCGGCCGGGTGCCGTTGAGCGTGGAGGTGACCACCGAGCCGGACTTGCCCGCCGGCCGCTCCGCGAGGAAGAGCGCGGAGGGGTCCGCCACCTCGTTCAGCCCGCTGCCCTTCATCTCGAAGACGCCGATCTCGTTGGTGGAGCCGAAGCGGTTCTTGTGGGCGCGCAAGATCCGGAAGGGGTGGCCGCGCTCGCCTTCGAAGTAGAGCACAGTGTCCACCATGTGCTCGAGCACGCGCGGCCCGGCGATCGACCCGTCCTTGGTGACGTGGCCGACGATGAAGGTGGGCACCGAGGAGCGCTTGGCGAAGGCCATCAGCCGGCCGGCCACCTCCCGCACCTGGGAGATGGAGCCGGGCGCGCTGCCGAGCTCCGGCAGGAACATGGTCTGGATGGAGTCCACCACCAGCGCGGAGGGCTTGAGCTGCTCGGCCGCGGCCAGAATCTTCTCCGCGTCCGTCTCGGCGAAGAGGTGGAGCTTCTTGCCGCGCACGGAGAGCCGCTCCGCCCGCATCTTCGTCTGCCGCAGGGACTCCTCGCCGGAGACGTAGAGCGCCGGGCTCTCCACCGCCAGCCGGTCCAGCGCGGCGAGCAGCAGGGTGGACTTGCCGATCCCGGGATCTCCGCCCAGCAGCACCAAGGAGCCGGCCACCACGCCGCCGCCGAGCACGCGGTCCAGCTCGGCGATCCCCGTGCGCCGCCTGGCCTCCACCTCGGTGGCCACCTCCTCCAGCAGCACCGGCTTGGCGGCGCCGCCGGAGGCCCCCCAGGCGGGCCGCTTGTCGTCAGAGGGCTCGGCCTCCTCGACCAGCGAGCTCCACGCCCCGCAGTCCGGGCACTTCCCCAGCCACTTCGCCGTCTGGTACCCGCACCCCTGACAGGTGAAGTGCGTCTTCGCCTTGGCCATGCGCGCTTCTAGCGCGTGACTCTGACGCTCGAGGCGCTACCTCAGGGGTCCATCACCTCGGTGTAGAGGTAGTACGCGCCGCCCGCGTAGGCGGTCCCACCGGCCGCGATGCCCAGGCCGATCGCCGCCTGCTTGGCGGTGATGTTGGGGAGCGCGCCTCGGTCCGCCTCGACGAACTTCGTCTGCTGGTCGGGGTGGAACCACTTCAGCTTGCCGTCGGGACCACGCACGGGCCTGGGCAGGAAGGAGGGCTGAGTGCCGTAGTTGCCGATGGTGCCCGGGCGGTGGGCGGCGAGCACGGTGACCGGTGCGTCCCCCGTCCTCGCGAGCTCCTCGTTGAGCAGGCGCTTGAAGTCCTGCGCGTTGGAGCCGCCCTGGAAGATCCGCAGGTCGCGCTGGTCGCAGGCGTGGAGGAGCACCTTGTCCAGCGGCTCGCCGGCGACCTTCGCGGCGCGGATCTCATTGGCTGCCATCAGCGCAGCCTCCCGGGTCGACGCTCCGGTGAAGCCCGTGGGGCCGCCGTGGGCGGAGAACTCCAGCACGCCGTCCAGGGACTTCAGCGGCTGGCCGTTGACGATCAGCTGCCCTGGCTGCGGGGGCCGGAGGTAGGGGACGTTCGAGTTGCCGAACACGCCGTTCGTGTCCAGCGCCGGGGCGGCGGTGGCGCCGTTGTGGTCGAGCGACCAGCCGTTGGCGTCCGGGTTTCTTCGAACGCGCAGGGTTCGCTGGGGGATCCAGGAGGGCGAGTCAGGCCCGCGCTCGATCACCCAGAAGTTCGGGTTGGTGGGGTGGGGGCGGACCGTGGGGACGACCGTCTGGAAGTCCTTGGCGAAGGACTCGAAGGTCTGCTGCCCGACGCGGTTGATCTCTCCGCGGGTCAGCGCCCGCCCAAGCCGGGCGTGCTCAGCGGCAACCGCGTTGTCGAGCGCGCGGTTCAGCTGTGGCTTCACCTGGAAGTAGAGGTTGGCATCCGCGATCGTCCGCGCGAGCTCGGGGCGGCGCGCCGCGAACTCGCCGAACCCATGCAGCGAGGCGACGTCCCGGAAGGCTACGGGAAGCTCTCCCCCTTCCGGCAGGAACGCCTTCAGCTGCTCGGGGGTGAGCTTGGAGAGCTCGGCCTGGGATCGGCTGGCGGCCTCCATCGGGTTGAACGGTGCGGGCGGCTCGAGGCGGGTGAGCGTGTCGCCGTGGAGGCGGGTGAGCTCGCGCTGGAGGGCAGGATCCGCGTCCTTGAGCGCGCCCCGGTAGAAGTTGAGGATCTCGCTTGCCTGCTTCTCCGACGTTGCGTTGGCGAAGTCCCCGAAGGCCCGCCCGCCCACCTCGGCGCGGCGCGCCTCGAGCAGGGCCTGCCGCAGCTGCGGGTTGCCCTCCGCCTGCGCCAGCAGGGCGTCATACTTGGAGTTGAGCTCGGCGAGGCTCTTGGCGCCGCGGAGGTCCTCCGCTCCCAGCACGAAGGCGCGCTCCTTCGCCGCGTTCACCAGCTGCGCCTCCACGTCCGTGGCGCCGGTCTTCTGCGCGTTCTCGATGGAGCGCTTGAGCCGCGTCTTCAGCTCGGAGAGCGACATCGCCTTGCCGAGGTCCTTCACCGCCACCATCGGCATCGCCTGGTGGTAGGCGCGGATCAGCTGCTCCTCGGTGAGGTTGTCGGTGGCGCCCAGCTTCTGCTTGAGGAACGCGTAGCGCTGGTTGAGGTCCTGGACGTTCTTCGCCGCGCCGAACTCCCGCTTGACGGTCTTCTCCGGGTTGTTGGTCCACTCGCGCGTGGTGCGCCAGTCGGAGAAGCGCTGCTTGAGGTTGCTCAGCTTGAGATCGCTGAAGTCGAGGTTGAAGCCGCGGCCCGCACCGTCGGCGGCCTGCCGCGCCTGCCACTCGGCGACGGCGCGCTCCTGCCCCTTGTAGCTGGCGTAGTTGTACTTGGAGGACGGCGTCGCCCTGAACTCCGCGAGCGCGGCTTCAGGGTCATCCGCCAGCTTCTGGAGGGTGCTGAAGTAGTTGTCGAACTCGTCGTAGATCCTGCTCGCTTCCTTGGAGATCTCCTGGGCGCCCGGGCTGGGGGCGATGTCGGGGTGGTACTCCCGCTGAATCTTCCGGTACGCCCTCTTGAACGCTGCGCGATCGCCGCTCGCCGCAGCCTCCGTGAGCTGGCGCTGCATGTCGGTCCACGCCGTGGCCTCCTCGGGCGTGAGGTCCTTGTGCGGTGGGCGGAAGCGGATGTCGTCCGCGCTCCAGCTGCGGGCGGTGTTGTCTGCGGCGGTCGCGCCGTTGTCCGCGGCGCTGGTCCCCGAGGTCGCTCCGGTGCCGCCGGCCGTCCCGGTGCCGCCGGTCGGGTCGGTGGGGCCGGTGGGTCCCGTCGCGCCGTCCGCTGCGCTGGCCCCGTTGTCCGCCGCGCCCGCCGCGCCGTCTGCGCCGTTGGCCGTGCTGCCGAGCTGCCCGCTGGCGGCCGGCGCCGAACCGTCCGCCGCGTCATCGATGTAGCCGGCGGCGCCGGAGTCCAGCGGGTCGTCCACGTGGGAGGTGCTGCCCTCGGGGATCGCGCTGCTCAGGCCGCGCCGCCCCCAGGCGGTCACGCCCGCGCCCACGCCGCCGCCGATCACCGTGCCGGTGACCGCGCCGCGCAGGGTGCCCTGGAAGACGCGGTAGACGCCGCCGTCCTCGCGCCAGGTGGCCTCGTCCGTGGCGGTGCGGGTGAAGCCGTCCGCCGCGCCCGAATAGCCGCCCACCTTGGCCCAGCCGATCGCGCCCTGGGCGATGCTGTTGCGCGCCGCCGCGCTGCCGCCCTGGATGACGACCTGCTCGCCGCCGTGGATCGCGGCCTGCTCGGCGCTCGCGAGGACGACCTCTTTGCCCGCGGTGGTGACAGCCTGCTCACCGGCCCTGATCGCTACCTGCTTGCCACCCTGGAGCGCGATCTCCTTGCCACCCTGGATGACGACTTCCTTGCCCACGTTGCTGGCCACAGCCGCGCCGCCCGGGGCGATGACGAAGGTGGCGCCGGTGACCGCGCCGATCGCGCCGTGGCGCGCCACATCCGCGCTGTCCGCCGCGCCGCCCTGCACCGCCGCGTAGGTGCCCGCGCTCGCCGCCGCCGCGGAGGCCGCGGCGATGGCGATGACCAGGGGCGTGGCGGTGCCACCGCTGACGATGATTACCGCGCCGGCGGCGACCAGCGCAGCGGCCTCGGCCGCCCACTCGGCGGCCGTGTCCTTGGAGGCCTGGAGCGACTCCAAATCCATGTCGGTGAAGCCGACCTTGCGGCGCGCCTCCGCGGTGTCGCCGCGGGCGATCGCGTCGTTCGCCTCGTCGTAGTTCTTCTGGAAGCGGTACTCGTCCGTCTCCTTGACGTCGAACCCCTTGGCCACGAACTGCACGGTGCTGGTGAGGCCGATCCCGAAGCCGCCTTCGGCGTCGTGCTCCTCCTTGATCCGCCGCAGCCGCTCCTGCTCCGCGCCCGGAGCGTTGGGGTCGATGTCGCCCAGATCGTAGAGGTGCTTGAGCAGCTCGGTCTCGTCCCGGCCGTCCAGCTCCGAATCCAGCATGCCGCGCAGGTCCTCGCCGTACTTCTCCTTGTAGGCAGCGGCGATCTCGTCGATCTGCGCCTTGGACTTGCCGGTGAGGACTTTGCGGATGTCCTCCTCGTCCGTGCCCCAGCCGTCCGCCGCCTGGCGCAGCTTCTCCGCGTCCGCCTCCGCCTGGGCCTTGGTGTCGCCCTCGGCCACCGGGTTGAGCCAGCGGGCGAAGACGTCCTCCTGGCCCTTTCCGTCCGCCTCGTCGTGGAGCTTGTCCTTGAGGACCTTGCGGTACTCCTCGGGGGACTTCCCGTCTCCGAGGTCGCCGTACTTGCGGCCGTACTGCTCGGCGATGGCGTCCACCTGCTCCTTGGACTTGCCCTCCAGCTCCTTCTTGATCTTGTCCTCGTCCGTCCCCCAGCCATCCACCCCGTCGTGGATGATCTCCGCGGACGCCTGCGCCTGGGCGGTGGCGTCCCCCTCCGCCGGCGGGTTGAGCCAGCGCGCGAAGACGTCCTTCTGGGAGCCTTCGGCCTCGGCCAGCAGCTTGTCCTTGAGGACCTTGCGGTACTCCTCGGGGGACTTGCCGTCTCCGAGGTCGCCGAACTTGCGCCCGTAGGCCTCGGCGATGGCGTCCACCTGCTCCTTGGACTTGCCCTCCAGCTCGTTCTTGATCTTGTCCTCGTCCGTCCCCCAGCCGTCCATCGCGTCCTTGATCTTCCCCGCGGACGCCTCGGACTCGAACTTCAGCGCCTCCTCCGGCGAGCTCGCCGAGCCCGCCTTGAGCAGGTTGCGGGCGCGGTCCATCTCCTCGTCGTCGAAGGCCTCGTCCATCTTGGAGAGGAAGAACTCCTCCGGCGTCTTCCCGTCCGGCCCGCCGTTCTGCTTGCAGTACGCCTCGACGATCGCCTTGCGCTCCTCCGGCTTGGCCTTCTCCAGCACCGACAGGCTGGCGCCCTCGTCCGCACCCCAGAAGCCGTTCATCTCCGAGGCGATGTGGGCCGCCTCCGCCTCCGCCGCGGAGCCGGCGTCACCCTTGAGCAGCGCCTGGCCCCGCTTGAGCTCCCGGTCGTCATCATCCAGCTCGCCGGTGACGACCTCGTCCATGTCCTTGCCGTAGTGGTCCTTGTAGGCCTTCCGCAGCAGGTTCAGCTGCTCGGGGCTCTTGCCCTCGAGCGTCTTGAAGATCGCCTCTTCGTCGGTACCCCAGCCGGTGAGGCCGCCCTCGGTGGCCTCGTAGATCTTCTTCGCGTCCTGGTCCGCCTGGTCCAGCGTGTACTCGTCCTTGCCCCCGGCGCTCGCGGCCGTGGTGGGCGCGGCGCCCGGGGTGGGCGGCACGGCGCCCGTGGGCGGGGTGCCCGTGGTGGGCGGGCTGCCGGTGCCGGTGGTGGTGGGCGGCACGCACTGGGTCGTGGGAGCGGGAGTGGGCGCGGGCTGCGCGGCGTCCGCCTCGAGCTCGGGCTCCGGCTCGGTAACGGTCTGGTCCGTCACCGGCTCGCTGCTCGTCTCGAGCTCGGCCGGGGACGGGTCCAGCAGCGCCCGCACGTTCTGGGGCACGTTCGCGCCGGCGACGATGTCCGAGCGCTCGGGCGTGCCGGGCTCGGTGGCGAAGATCTTCGCCGCCACGGTGGCGGGGAGGGCGGCCGAGACCTTGGCGCCCGGGTGGTCCTTCATGAACGCCTTGAGGTCCGGGTAGCTCTTGTTGGTGGCCGGGTCGAAGACGGACTGCCCCTGCCGGATGACCACCTGCTGGCGCTGCTGCCCGTTCACGTCGAGGAAGAGCAGCTCCGCCCGCCCGCGCAGCTGCGGCGTGGCCATCGACACCCAGTTCTCCGCCTGGTCCACCGAGTCCTGCGAAGGGTCCCGGACGCTGTCCAGGATGACCGAGCTCTCGTCCAGCTCGGCTCCGCCCGCGGAGGTCACCTCGCCGTCGAACTCGGAGCTCGCGAACGGGTCGACCGCGTCGCTCCCCGCGTCCGCGGCCTCGTTGTCGAACTTCTCGATCTCCTTCAGCGCGGACTGGCTCCGGATGCCGGTGCGCAGCGGGTCGTTGTGAATGCCCACGGTGTTGCTCCTGAAGGAGAGGTGCTTCTCAGAGTCTTATCCGGCGAAAAGCGAGCGAAGTTGTCCACTTGGCTCTGCTGATCCCGACTGACGGGCCCGAGGTTCGTCGCGCCGCTGCAACCCCTCGCAACCAGGGCCGTCCCTCCGCCCTCCCGGTGACGCACGGCGGTGACGTCAACCGGCGGCGCGCAGCAGGTTGACAAGCTCGGCGGCCACGGCTAACTGCCCGCGGCGGTTGCGGTTCTCGTGTCGAAGGAGGGGTTCGCGATGGCGGCAGAGGGCTTTTCGGGGCACGCACACGTGGCGCACGTCCCGCCGGGGGTTTCCCTGCGGCACGACTGGACGGTGGAGGAGGTCCGGGCGCTGCACGATCTGCCGCTGATGGAGCTGCTCTACCGAGCGCAGACGGTGCACCGCGCGGTGTTCGGGGACCACAAGGTCCAGCTGTGCTCGCTCTTGTCCATCAAGACCGGCGGCTGCTCGGAAGACTGCGCCTACTGCCCGCAGGCGGCGCGCTACCAGACCGGGGTGAAGGCGGAGAAGCTGATGGCGGTGGGCGAGGTGCTCTCCGCCGCGCAGAAGGCCCGCGCCGCGGGCGCCACCCGCTTCTGCATGGGCGCCGCCTGGCGCGAGGTGAAGGACGGCCCCCAGTTCGACTCGGTCCTGGAGATGGTCAAGGGCGTGCGCGCGCTCGGGATGGAGGCGTGCTGCACGCTGGGCATGCTCAGCGAGGAGCAGGCGCGCAAGCTCAAGCAGGCCGGCCTCTCCGCGTACAACCACAACCTGGACACGTCCCAGGAGGCCTACGGGGACATCATCACCACTCGCGAGTACCAGGATCGCCTGGACACGCTGCAGCGGGTGCGTGACGCCGGCATTTCGGTCTGCTCGGGCGGGATCATCGGCATGGGCGAGTCCGTGGAGGACCGCTGCAAGCTCCTGCTCACGCTCGCCAACCAGGAGGTCCACCCGGAGTCGGTGCCGGTCAACGCGCTGGTCGCGGTGGCCGGCACCCCGCTGGAGGATCAGCGCCCGGTGGAGACGGTGGAGATGGTCCGGATGATCGCCACCGCGCGGCTCTTGATGCCGATGGCGATGGTGCGCCTCTCCGCGGGCCGCCTCTCCATGTCCCAGGAGGCGCAGCTGTTGTGCATGCTCGCGGGCGCCAACTCGCTCTTCTTCGGCGAGAAGCTGCTCACCACCGGCAACCCCGAGTACGTCAGCGACATGGCGCTGCTGGAGAAGGCCGGCCTGCGCGCGCTCGAGCCCAAGGCGTGAGCCCGCGGGGCGCGCTCGCGTGGGCGGCGGCCACGGAAGGAACCGGCGCCGCCGAGCGCTGGGCGCGCGAGGAGCTCTCCGGCCTCGCGCGGAACGGGCTGTTGCGCGAGCTCGAGCCGCTCCAGTCCCCGCAAGGGCCGGAGGTGGTGATCGCCGGGCGGACGCTGGTGAACTTCTCCTCCAACGACTACCTGGGGCTCGCCGCTGAGCCCGCGCTGGCGCAGGCCGCGCAGCGCGCGCTGGAGCGCCACGGCGTGGGCAGCGGCGCCTCGCGCCTCGTCGTGGGGGACACGCTGGCCCACCGCTCGCTGGAGCGCGCGCTGGCGGAGTTCGAGGGGGCAGAAGCCGCGCTGCTCTTCAACTCCGGCTACGCCGCCAACCTCGGCGCGGTGGCCGGCCTGTGCGGCAAGCAGGACGTGGTCTTCTCGGACGCGCTCAACCACGCCTCGCTGGTGGACGGCTGCCGGCTCTCGCGCGCCCAGGTCGTCATCTACCCGCACGCGGACGCCCGGGCGCTCGAGCAGCTCCTGCGCGCGCACCCCGGGCGGCGCCAGCTGGTGGTGACCGACGCGGTCTTCTCCATGGACGGAGATCTCGCCCCGCTGCCGGAGCTGGTGGCGGCCTGCCAGCGCCACGGCGCGGCGCTGCTGGTGGACGAGGCCCACGCCACCGGCGTGCTCGGGCCGCGCGGCGCCGGGCTGTGCGCGGCGCTGGGGCTCACGCGCGAGGTGGACCTCCGCATGGGGACGCTCTCCAAGGCGCTCGGCTGCTACGGCGCCTACGTGGCCGGCCCGGCCGCGGTGCTGCAGCTGCTGGTGCAGCGGGCGCGGCCGCTGGTCTTCTCCACCTCGCTGCCCCCCGCGTTGTGCGCCGCCGCCGAGGCCGCGCTGCAGCTGTGCGCGCAGGAGCCGGCGCGGCGCGAGCGGCTCGCCCGGCACATCCAGACCTTCGCGCGCGGGCTGCGCGCGCTCGGCTTCCCCGCGCAGGGCACCTCCGCCATCTTTCCGGTGGTGCTCGGCTCGCCAGAGGCGGCGCTGGACGCCAGCCGCGCCCTGCGCGAGCGCGGGCTCTTGGTGAAGGCCATCCGCCCGCCCACCGTGCCGCCAGGGACCAGCCGGCTGCGCTTCGCGCTCAGCGCCGCGCACACGGACGAGCACCTCGCCCTGGCGCTGGAGGCCCTGGCGGCGCTCGAGGTTGGCCGGTGAGCCCGCTGCGCCTGTTCGTCACCGCCACCGACACGGGGGTGGGGAAGACGCAGGCCGCCTGCGCGCTGCTCTCGCTGCTGGCGGACGCCGGCAAGCGCCCGGTCCCGTTCAAGCCGTACGAGAGCGGCTGCGAGGATCCGCTCTACCCGCAGGACGCGCTGGCCCTGCGCGAGGCCGCCAGGAGCCAGGCGGATCTGGAGACCGTCTGCTGCCACCGCTTCAGCGCGGCGGTGGCGCCGGGCATCGCCGCGCGGCGGCTGGGGCTCTCGCCCCCCATCCAGCACACGCTCGCCGTCTTCCGCGCCTTCCCCCGCACGCGGCCGCTGGTGGCCGAGGGCGCCGGCGGGCTGCTCGCGCCGATCGACGAGCAGCGGGACGTGGTGGATCTCATCAAGCTGCTGAAGCTGCCGGTGCTGCTGGTGGCGCGCGCGGGGCTGGGCACGCTCAACCACACCGGGCTGTCGCTGGAGGCGCTGCGCCGCCGGAAGATCCCCGTGCTGGCGGTGCTGCTCAACCAGACCGCGCCCGCGGACGAGTCCAACGCCGACAACCCGGCCTACCTGGCCGAGCGCTACGGGGTGAAGGTGCTCGGCCCGGTGCCGCTCTCCCCGGACCCGCGGGCGCGGCGCCAGGCGTTCCGGCGCGCCCTGGCGCCGCTGGTGAAGGCGCCATGACCGCGGCCCTGTCCGACGACGCGCTGATCGCGCTGGACAAGCGCCACGTCTGGCACCCGTACACGGCGATGGAGCGCTACCTGGCGGACACGCGCCCTCTGGTCATCTCCGCCGCCGAAGGGGTGCACCTCACCGCCGCGGATGGGCGCCGCTACCTGGACGCCAACGGCTCCTGGTGGGTGAGCACGCTGGGCCACCGCCACCCGCGGCTGGTGAAGGCGCTGGTGGAGCAGGCCTCCACGCTGCCGCACGTCTCGCTCGCGGGGATCACCCACGCGCCGGCGGCCCGGCTGGGGGCGGAGCTGTGCGCGCTCGCCCCAGGCGCGGGGGACGCCCAGCTGCCCGCGCAGCGGCGGCTCACCCGCGTCTTCTACTCGGACAACGGGAGCACCGCGGTGGAGGTGGCGGTGAAGATGGCCGCGCAGTACTGGGCCCAGAACGGCCGCCCCGCGCGCACCCGCTTCATCACGCTCTCGCAGAGCTTCCACGGCGAGACCATGGGCGCCACCAGCGTGGGGGGGATCTCGGTCTTCCGCCAGGTGTTCGGTCCGCTGCTGTTCGACGTGGTCCACCTCCCGTCTCCCGCGGATCCGGAAGGGCTTTCGCGCGCGCTGGAGCTGCTCGCGGCCACGCTGCAGGCGGGCGGGGACCAGATCGCCGGGGTGGTGGTGGAGCCGCTGCTGCAGGGCGCGGGCGGGATGCGGATCCACCCGCCGGGCTTCTTGCGCGCGGTGCGGGAGGCCACGCTGGCGGCGGACACCTTCCTCATCGCGGACGAGGTCTTCACCGGCTTTGGCCGCACCGGCTCGCTGTTCGCCTGTGACCAGGCGCAGGTCGTGCCGGATCTGCTCTGCCTGGCCAAGTCGCTCTCCGGCGGGCTGTTGCCCTTCGCCGCCACGCTTGCCAGCGAGCGGATCTTCTCCGGCTTCCTGGGCGGCGAGGAGCGCGCGCTCTACTACGGCCACTCCTACTGCGGGAACCCGCTGGGCGCGGCGGTGGCGCTGGAGACCCTGGCGGTGATGAAGGACGAGGCCGTGCTCGCCCAGGTCCAGCGCAAGGCGCCCAAGATCTCCGCCGCCTTCGAGCGGATCGCCGCCACGGTGCCCGGCGCGGTGCGCCCCCGGGCGATCGGCATGGTGGGGGCGGTGGATCTGGGGGAGGGCGGCTACCTCGCGCGCAGCGGCTGGCGCGTCTACGAGGCGGCGCTGGCGCGGGGCGTCTACCTGCGCCCGCTGGGCAGCACCGTCTACATCGCGCCCGCGCTCAACATCCCGGACGCCGCGCTGGAGACGCTGCTGGGGGTGGTGGAGGAGTCGATGCGGGAGGTGGCGAAGGGTCACTTCGCCAGCACGAGCCCCAGCCCGAACGAGAAGTAGTTGTGGGGCAGCACGGTGGACGCGAGGTTCTGCGTGAAGCTCGCGTAGACGACCAGGCCGATCCCTCCGCCGAAGTAGGCGTCCAGGCCGATCGCCGTCTCCACCGCGGGGACCAGTCGGTTGGGCTGGCCATCGCGCGGGTAGTAGAGGCGGGGGAAGGCCAGGTGCGCGGCAAGCCAGGGCCGGAAGCAGCCCATGGACTGCGTCCAGCGCAGCCCCGCCTTCGCGCCGGTGTAGAGGCCGCCCTTGGGCGCGGCCATGGGGCCGCTGGCCCAGTTCGTCACCTCCATGCCCAGCTCGGGGATGAAGCCCTTGCCCACGGGGATGCCGCCGTGGAACTGGAGCTGGTAGCCGATGGGGAAGCCCGGGAAGGTGGCGCCCGAGGTCCCCCCGAGCAGATCCGCGCGGATGGACGTCCCCGCGTCGTCGCAGCCCTCGCTGCCCCCCACGGAGACCCGGCCAAAGGCCAGGGAGGCGAAGCTCAGCGTCAGCAGACCGGCCATCCGCAACGCACGCATGCGCAGAACGGTAGCGCCGCGGCCAGGTAGGAGTCGTTGCGCATCCGCTCAACGTCCGCGGGTGGACGCGGTGGGACCTTTCGACCGTTCAACGGTGGAGAATTGTTCCAGCCGTGATCGCCTGATCTGCCGGGCTAGTCGCGCCGCAGCTGGGACAGCACCGCGTCTCCCACCTCGCGGGTGCTGGCCGCGGTGAGGCTGACGGGGGCCAGATCCGCGGTGAGCGGCCCGGACTCCAGCGTCACCGCCACCGCCGTCTCCACCTCGCGCGCCTCGTCGGCGAGCCCGAGCGCGTGGCGCAGGAGCAGCGCCACGCTGGAGATGGCGCCCAGCGGGTTGGCCAGGCCGCGCCCGGCCATGTCCAGGGAGGCGCCGCGGGCCGGCTCGAAGAGCCCGAGCTTGCCGTTGCCCAGCGAGGCGCTGGCGAGCAGCCCGGAGGGGCCGCTGAGGACCGCGGCCTGCTCCGCGCAGAGCGAGCCGAGCAGCTGGTCCGCCACCACCACGTCGAAGCTGTTGGGCTCGAGGAAGAGCCGCTGGGCGAAGCCCTCCAGCAGCAGGTGGGAGAGCTGGACGCCGGGGAACTCGGTGCGCACCACGCGATCCAGCGTGGAGCGCCACAGCCGCGAGCTCTCCAGCACGTTGGACTTGTCCACCGAGGCCAGCCGCTTGCGGCGCTTGAGCGCGAGCCCGGCGGCCACGCGCGCGGCGCGCTCCACCTGGGAGACGTCCAGGGTGCGGGCGTCGTTGGCGCGGTCTCCCTGGCGCTGGGAGGTGAAGCCGCTGGCGAGGTCCCGGACCACCAGGAGATCCACGTCCCGCAGGAGCTCCGGGCGCAGGGGAGACTCGGTGGCCGCGCGCGGGTGGGGGGTGAAGGGCCGGAGCTGGACGAAGAGGCCGAGCGCGGCGCGCAGCTTGGCGAGCACCTCCTCGTGCTCCGCGCTCACCGCGCCCAGGAGCACCGCGTCCGACTCGCGGCAGAGCGCCAGGGTCTGCGGGGGGAGCGGGTCGCCCTCGGGGCCGCAGAAGCGCGCCTCCTTGCAGACCAGGGTGTGGCCGTGGCGAGCGGCCACCGCGCCGAGCGCGCGGACCCCCTGCGCCACGACCTCGGGACCGATCCCATCTCCCGGGAGGACCGCGATCTGCGCCTTCATCTGGGAAGCTCCTTACGGTTTGCGCGCGTCCACGCGCACCTGGTTCCGCCCGGCCCGCTTCGCGTCGTAGAGCGCGCCGTCCGCGCGCTTGAGGAAGCCCTGGAGGTCGTCGTCCTCCATGAACTGCGCCACGCCGATGCTGACCGTGACGGGGATCTCCAGCGCGTCACCGCTGCCCACGCCGGCGGGGATGGCGAAGCGGTGCTGGGCGATCCGCTCGCGAAGCCGGTTGGTGATGATCGCCGCCTCGGTGGCGCCGGCCTGCACGAAGAGGATGCCGAACTCCTCGCCGCCGTAGCGGGCCACCACGTCCGTGCTGCGGACCGAGGCCACCACGATGTTGGAGAGGTGGGCGAGCACCGCGTCCCCGGCCGGGTGGCCGTGGGTGTCGTTGATGCTCTTGAAGAAGTCCACGTCGAGCATGCCCAGCGTCAGGTGCTCGCGGTAGCGGCGCGCGCGGGAGATCTCCTGCTCGAGCCGCATCTTGAAGTACTTGTGGTTGTAGCAGCGGGTCAGGCCATCCCGGATGGCCATGTTCCGCAGCTCGGAGAGGCGCTGCAGGTGGGAGCGGACGCGGGCCACCAGCTCCTGCGGCTCGAAGGGCTTGGAGATGTAGTCGTTGCCGCCCACCTCGAGGCCGCGGACGCGCTGCTCCAGATCTCCGCGGCGGGTGACGAAGATGACGGGCGTGAACTGCAGCGCCGGGTGGGCGCGCACGCGGCGGCAGACGTCGAAGCCGTCCACGCCGGGCATGGCCACGTCCAGGACGATCAGGTCCGGCAGCTCCGCCACGATGGTGGAGAGGGCCACCGCCGGATCGCAGCAGAAGGAGCTCATCAGCCCGGCGTCCCGCAGACAGCTGTCGATCAGCTTCGCGCTGAACGGGTCGTCGTCGATGATCAGCACTTTGGAGAGGACGCGCTCCTCGCCGGTGACGTCCGGCTGGGTGAGCCCCAGCGGGTTGGGGAGCGGCCGGTCCGAGAGCTTGTTGCCGTGGTTGTCCAGCACCGAGGCCACGCCGGCGAGCGCTTCCGAGAGCAGCTGCGGCAGCTTCTGCATGGCGCCGATGGAGCCGTTCTGGGCCATCTGGAGCACTTCTTCGCAGACGGCGGCCAGGTAGCCGAGCACGGACAGGTCCACCGAGTGCGCGGTGCCGGCGATCTTGTGGAAGAAGTTCCACAGCTCCCGCAGGGCATGGGGATTCGTGGGGTTCTTGAGGAGCGCTTCGTGGTGCTCGCGCGCCTGCCGGTAACCCAGGTCCAGCTCGCGGAGGAAGACGAGCTTGAGCTCGAAGGCCACGTCCGGCTTCAAGTCGGTGGGCATCGCGAACCGCACAGTAGCGAGGCGCCAGGGCTTGGACAAACTTCTGCCACCTCCTCCCACCCGGTGGGGGAGAGGGCGTCCGTGCACGTCTTTCACCCCCTGCGTGTCCTCCACGCGCGGGCCTGGAAGCGGATGTGAGGGACGGATGCGGCGAGCGACGAGGAGCCAGAGGCGGGTGGTGGCGGCCGGGGTGGTGGTGCTGCTGCTGGCGCTCACCGGGTGCGGCGGGTCCGGGGTGTGCTCCCCGGCGACCTGTGATGGCTGCTGCGACGAGAAGGGGAGCTGCCAGGCGGGTGGACAAGCGGCCGCCTGCGGCAGTGCGGGAGGCCGGTGCGCCTCCTGCACTGCCCAGCAGCAGTGCCTGCAGGGGGCCTGCTACGGCACCGTGGGCACGGACGGCGGCGCCTGCGACGCGGGCGGCGAGCTCTCGTGCGGGCCGCTGTGCGTGCGCCCGGCCACGGACGTGGAGCACTGCGGGCGGTGCTTCAGCAAGTGCAGCATCCCCAATGCCACCGCGGCCTGTGTGGACGGCGCGTGCGCCGTGGGGGAGTGCGCGAGCGGCCATCGAGATCTCGATGGGCAGCTCGCCAACGGCTGCGAGGCCAGCTGCGAGCCGCTGGGGATCGCCACCAGCGGCAGCCTGGACGTGGAGCTGGCCTCGGCGCAGCTCTCCGGACGCGTGACGTTCGAGGGGCGCTCGGCGCCGTCCGGCACCTCCCGAGGGGCGCTCCACTTCGTGCTCGCCGGGAGCGCGCGGCCGCTGGTGGTGCCGCTGCCGGCCACGGGGGAGGCGACCTTCTCCGCGCGCCTGTTCCAGGGGAGCTACCGGATCCTCTTCGTGAAAGGGGCGGACTGCCGCCCCGAGGCGCTTCCGTGCGGCAGCCAGGAGCTGCGGGCCGGCTTTCCGGTGACGACCAGCGGCTCGCTGGATCTGGATGTGAAGCGCGCCGGGGCGGACGGCGGCATCCCCGGCGATGGCGGCATGCCGCTCACCGTGAGCGGAGAGGTGACCGTCAACGGCGCCGCGCTCCCGGACGCGCCCTCTGCCCGCGGCTTCATCGAGTTCCGGCAGGGGACCGTCGCGGTGGCCAGCCAGTCGCTGGGGAACAGCGGGCGCGGCACGTACTCCGTCCAGCTCCCGCCGGGTACCTATGACGTGGCGCTGCGAGGCGCCGCCAGCTGCAGCGGCTCGCAGCCGCTGCCGTGCCAGCTCTCCGTGCGCAAGCGCGCGCTGGGGTTGAGCACCTCTGGCAGCTTCAACCTGGACGCCCCGGTGACCACGCTCTCCGGCGAGGTGAAGGCCAACGGCGCCTCGCTGCCAGCCGCGAGCGCGAGCCGGGGCGTCATCCGCTTCTCCGACGGCGACGGCAATGGCCCTGGCTTCGCGCTGCCCGCCTCCGGTCCCGCCACCTATTCCTTGAAGCTCTACCCTGGAACGCATTCGGTCACGGTGAGCAACAGCGCCGGGTGTGCTGCCGGTCCCCTGCCGTGCCAGTCCCGGAGAGCGCTCGAGGCGGTGCAGGTGGTGCCGTCCCCGGCCAGCCTCGACGTGGATCTCCCGGTGGTGTCCCTCTCCGGTCAGGTGAGGGCCAACGGCACGGCGCTGGGCAGCAGCGGGCACGGCGGCGTGCGCGGCGCGCTGACGTTCAAAGAGGGGACGGGAGGCGTCCTTGTCCCGCTGGGCACCAGTGGCCCGGCCACCTTCCAGGGGCTGCTGCTGTACGCGGGCGAGTACGACGTGGTGGTGAGCAACGACACCGACTGCGTGGACGGCCCGCTCCCCTGCGGGAGCACCCCCTACGCCAGGGCGGTGCCGCTCAAGAGCAGCGGCAGCTACGAGGTGGATCTCCGGGTGGTGCGCATCACGGGGGAGGTGACCGCCAACAAGGCGCGGCTTGGAGACAGCCCTACCGGCGCCTCGCGCGGACAGCTCACGTTCGATGGGCCGATCTCCACCGGCGTGGTGCTTCCAGCCAGCGGCCCCGCCACGTTCGGGATCGCGCTCTATCCGGGCGTCTATGACGTGGTCTTTGCGAATGGGACGGGGGACTGCCCGCGCGGCCCCACCCCGTGCCAATCCCGGGTGCTCGAGCGCAAGCGGTCACTCTCGGTGAGCGGCGCGCTGGCGCTGGATCTCCCCGTGGTGGAGCTCTCCGGGCAGGTGAGGGTGGACGGCGCGCTGGCCCCTTCGTCCAACGGTGCGCCGCGCGGGCGGCTGCGCTTCGAGCAGGAGGACGCCGGGGACGTGGCGGTGGCGCTGGGCAGCTCGGGGCCGGCGCAGTACCAGGTCCGGCTCTTCCCCGGCGCGTACGCGGTGCGCTTCGAAAACCTCGCCGACTGTGCCGCCGGCTCTGCCTTCCCTTGCCAGAGCGCCACCACGCTCCAGAGCGCGCTGTCCGTCACCAGCACCGGCGCGCTCGACTTCGACGTGAGGACCGTCACGCTCTCGGGCGTGGTGCGGTTGGATGGTGCGCCGCTGGGCGCCTCCGCCAACGGCGTGAGCCGCGGCGCGGTGCGGTTCGGCGAGGCGCGGGGCGGCAGCGCCCAGGCCGCGCTCACCGCCAGCGGGCCGGCGAGCTACACGGTGCGGGTGGTGAAGGGGAGCTACGATCTCGGCTTCTTCAACGAGGCGGACTGTCCGGACGGAGCGACGCCCTGCCAGGACGTGCTCGTGAAGGGCTGCAACCTGCCCTGATGATGGGTGGAGGGCGGCGTGGGTGCCGGCGTCGCGGTTGGCTCGAGAGCCGGCGCACTGCGGTTCGCGGGCAGCAGGGCCTTGAGGACTCGGTTTTGGGCGTCGCGGTTGGCTCGAGAGTCGGCGCGGTGCTGCGGTTCGCGGGCAGCAGGGCCTTGAGGACTCGGGACGCTTGGGTTCGCGCGGCGCCCTGCTCGCATGGGTTCCTCGGTGGCGGCGCGCACCGCGGTGGGTTGCCGCGGCACAGACGCACGCAGCGGGCGTCCCGCCGCTTCAGCGCTGCCCCCCGGCCGGCGCGGCGCCTCCCGCCCAGGACGAGCGCTGCGCCCCGCCCCGGCGAACGGGTCCCGAGCGCTGCCTGGCGCCGAGGTCCGGCTGCTACGCGAACCCGCCGCTCAGCAGGTCCAGTTGCGGCGAGTTCGGTTCAAACCGAGTCGAGGGGCTGGACGAGGAGGTTGGTTCAAACCGAGTCGAGGTGGCGGGCGAGGAGGTTGGTTCAAACCGAGTCGAGCCGCTGGGCGGCGAGTTCGGTTCAAACCGAGTTGCTGGCCGGGGGCGATGGCCGTCCATGAAGTCGCGGCCGTAGAGCAGGTCCGCGCCGTGCTGGTTGTGGGCGAAGCAGCGGTAGGTAGTGGTGGCGGCGGAGTGCGCGCGGGTGCGGGCGAAGCCCTCGAGGTGCTCGACCTGGAGGAACGAGGTCTCGCCGCAGCGGTGGCCATCGTCCGAGACGAAGCTGCACTGGAGCCCATCGCGCTCGGCGACTTCGCGGGTGACGTCCCGAGGCACGTGGCGGCTGGCGGCAGGTGGCGGCGCGTCCGAAGCGGTGGGCTCCGGCTTGGCGCGAGGCTTGGCGCCGATGCCGAAGCGCTCCTTCTTGAGGGCGGCCGCGAGGAGCTGCATGCCGCGCTTCACCATCTTGGGGAGGGTGCGCTGGTCCTTGCGGTGGCTGAGCAGCGCTTCGCACTCGCGGATGAGGGCGAGCAGCTCGGCGTCGGCCGTGAAGGCCACCTTGTACGCGTCAGGCGCGAGGGGCTCGATCTTCGGCGCGGGAGCCGGCGTCGGCGCGAGCTCGAGGCGGGGCGTCGGGGCGGGCGCTTCCGCGGGTGCGAGGGTGGGAGGCGCAGCGACGGCGAGAGGCGAGGCGAGGGGAACAGGCGAGGCGAGGGGAACAGGCGAGGCGAGGGGAACAGGCGAGGCGAGGGGAAGAGGCGGCGCAGCGCGACGAGTGGGGACCTTCCGGATGGAGTCGGGCGTGGGCTCCTTGGGTTTGAGCTGGACGCGGAGCTCATGGACCTGGAAGGAGGAACGGCCGAGGGCCTGGGCGGCGATCTCCTCGCAGCGGGCGGTGGAGCAGTCGTCCTCCATGAGGATGCTGGAGAGGATGCGGAGCGCGGTGACGCTGAGCCGCCCGTCGCGGACGTAGGCGAGGAGGTTCGGGTGGCGGCGGGCGAGGCGGGCGACGCCGATGCGCTCGAGGGCGGGGTAGTGGGAGAAGCCGAGGGCCTCGGTGCAGTAGGCGTAGGAGGAGCTGTAGCCGAGGGGGGCGTAGAGGCGGCGGGCATCGAGCTCGCCGAGGTGGAGGAGCAGCTCGGCCTCGGTCGCGTTCGAGTCGGAGACGAGGCGGCGCAGAGAGTTGACGAGGGAGTTGTCGTCGAGAGCAGAGAGAGCAGGAGTCATGTGTTCACTGCTACCACGACGATTTTCGGCGGCCGGGAAGGCCCCGCCCTGAGGCGACGAAGCGCGAATCGGCGCGGAGGCGGGTCGAGGGCGAGAACGATCGAGAGCGAGCGGACCAGCGCGCGAGAGAGGGCTTCCCCGAGCGCATGTGCGAGTCGCCGGATGAGGCCTGAAATTTCCTGTCAAGAGGGGGCGAAGGAATTCCTCATCACGCCGCAGGCAGTGGAGCTCCCCGGGCGAACGATGAGGCGCGTGCCTCCACCGAGGTGAGAGCTCCCCGCCGCGGGAAACATCTGGGCGAAGGAGAGCGAGCCCCAAACCGTCCCAAGTCCCCACCTGCCCTGTGCGGTGGCCGAGCCGAGGGCGAGAGATCCCAGCAGTGCGGCCGCGATCCCGTGCCCGGGCCTTCGCCCTCGTTCTTGAATAGGCTGCCGTTCATCCCGTCTTGCGCCGGCCGCGAGACGACAAGTGAGGCGGTGCGATAACGCTGCTGGGTGCATCCGGAGCCAGGGAGTGAGCGTCACCCCGCGGCCCTGAGCGCTCAGAGCGCGGGCAGCAGCGCCGCGAGTCCCGCGTCGAACACGGCAGGCTCGGGTAGCAGCGAGAGCACCAGGTGCTGCCCGCTGGGAAAGTCGAAGAAGTGGCCTGGGTGGACGAGGCAGCCGCGCTGCAGCGCCTCGAGACACGTGGCCAACTCCCCCGGCTCTTGACGCAAGCGCAGCACGGCGGACCAGCCGCCCTCGCTGGGGAGCAGGCTCCAGGTGCTCGCCTGCGAGCGCGCGGCGAGCAGCGCGGCCCGATTGCGCGCCAGCCGCTCCTGCACCCGCGGGCGCAGCGTGGCGCCGAGCTCGAGCAGCCGCGGCAGCGCCAGCTGCACCGGTGTGGCCACCGAGAGCGCGCAGTCGAGCAGCAGCTCCAGCCGTCCCAGCGCCTCCTCGCGCAGCGCGGGTGGTCCGGCCACCGCGAGCCAGGAGAGCTTGAGCTGAGGCAGGCACGCGAGCTTGGACAACCCGCCGAGCGCGAAGGTGAGGCAGGGCAGCTCAGGCAGCTCGAGCACGGACCCCAGCCGCTCCGAATCCGCGCCGACGCCGTAGGCGGAGAAGACCTCATCCACGATCAGCGCCCAACCTCTCGCGGCGCACAGCTCGGCAAGCCTTTGCGCCTCCCCGCGCTTGAGGAAGGCGCCGGTGGGGTTGCCGGGGCTGACGCAGACGACGGCGCGGGTGCGCGGGCCGGCGGCAGCGAGCGGCTCGAGATCCAACCGCCAGGTCCCGTCGAACGCGAGCGGGTAGGGCGCCACCGCCACGGCCTCCGCCCCCCCGAGCAGCTCGAAGAGGGGATAGCCGGGGTGGGGGGCCAGGACCTCGTCGCCTGGATCGCACAGCAGCTTGAAGAGCAGCCCGTACGCCTCGCTGGTGCTGGCGGTGAGCGCGACCTGCTCCACGCTCAGACCGGCCGGCAGCGTCCCCAGCACCGCTCGCCGGGCATTCAGCAGCCCGAGCGGCTCAGGCGCGTACTGGGTGCTCCCTGCGGGAGCGATCGCCTCGCGGAGCGCGGCCTCCGGATGGAGCAGGCCGCAGCGCGTGGGGTTGGACTCGGTGAGATCGGCGAACGGCGCGCCGGCAGCGCGGCGGGCCTCGACCGCGAGGGCGAGCGCGTTGGCGGAGCGCTCCCACCCGGTGCGACGGGAGAACACCTGCCCTACAGGCCAGTCTGGAGCATGGCCTCCACCACGCGGCGGATCAGCTCGCGGCGGATCTCCTTCCGGCAGTGGTCCACCGCGTGGAGCGGTGGCTTTGGAAGGTGGGCGGGGCGGGAGCGCGCGGCGGTGCGCACCACCAGCTCCACCTTCGACTGCTCGATCTGGAAGGGACGGTGGCCGTCCTTTCGCAGGAAGTACGCGATGCCCCGCGCGTCGAGCAGCTTGTGGAAGAACCGGCGGGCATCGGCAACGAGCGAGAGGTCGATGATGTCGGCCATGCGCGAAGATTTGTCGCGCGGATCATCGAACGCGTCCAATTCGCGGCGCTCGTTTTGTGGGCGGATCACGCCTGTAGCGGCCGGGCTTTCGCGCCGGCGGCGGCTGGAAAGTTGCGCGCGGCTGTGCAAAGCCTTGGGGCGTGCAACCGCACCTGGGCGAAATCCTCCTCCGGCAGGGACGCGTGAGCGAGCAGGAGCTCAAGCTCGCGCTCTGCCAGCAGCGCACGCGCGGCCTGCCGCTGGGGCGCACGCTGGTGCAGGACAAGATCTGCACCGAGAGCGACGTGGCGCGGGCGCTCTCCCTGCAGGCCGGGCTCAACTTCGTGGATCTGGACCGCGAGCCGATCGATCCTTCGGCCGCCGCGCTGCTGCCGGAGAAGTTCGCGCGGGAGCGTTCGGTGGTGCCGCTGCGGCTGGTGGTGGACGCCGCCCGCCACGAGCAGCTCCACGTGGCGCTCGCCGCGCCCGCGCACGTCACCGCCGTGGACGACGTGCGCGCCGTCTCCGGCAAGGCGCGGGTGATCGCCTTCGTCGCCGCGGACGGCGCGCTCTCGCGCGCGCTCTGGCGGCTCTACCCGCGCGGTGAGGCCGTGGACTTCAGCGGTACGCCGGTCGCCGCTCCGCTGATGCTCTACGGCTTCAGCCACGTGGAGGTGGCGCGCCTGGAGAACAAGCTGGGCGAGCACGGCGTGCGCGCGCGGGGCGCCACGCCCCACGACGTCCTGGCCGCCGGCGCGGAGGACGTGGTGATCGCCTCGCTGGACACGGTGGAGCAGCTGGCCCCTCCCGAGCGGCCGCTCCACGCCGCGTTGATCTGCGTGGGCGAGGACCCGGTGCGGGACTTCGCCCGGGCGCAGGCGCTGGGCGCCCGCGGCTTCGTGGTGGCGCCGGTGGACCTCGAGCTGCTCCTGCGGGCGATCCGCCGCTTCCGGCCGGAGCCGCCCGCGCACCCCAAGGGCTGACGCGCCCTTCAGGCTTCCTCGCGCAGCGCGAGCGAAGGGGAGAGCCGGGCCGCCCGCAGCGCCGGCGCCGCGGCCCCCAGCGCCGCCGCGAGCACCAGCGCGCCGCTCACGCCCAGCACCGTGAGCGGGTCGGTGGCGGTGATCTCGAAGAGCAGCCCCCGCATCAGCCGGGCGACGCCGAAGTACACGGGCAGCCCCAGCGCAACGCCGAGCGCGGCCAGCAGGGCTCCCTGCCGGAGGATCATCCACAGCACCTGCCCGCGCCGCGCCCCGAGCGCCAGCCGCACGCCGATCTCCCACTGCCGGGTGCTCACCGCGTAGCCGATGACGCCGTACACGCCTACCACCGCGAGGCACAGCGCGAGCAGCGCCAGCACGCTGGCGAGCCAGGCGTTGAAGCGCGGGCGTGCGAGCGCGGCGTTGACCGCGTCCTCCAGCGTCCCCACCTCCGACAGCGGCTGGGAGGGATCCACCTCGGTCACCACCTGGCGGACCTCCGGCGCGAGCGTGCGCGCGGGCAGGCGGGTGCGCACCACCAGGTCGGTGCGGAACTCGGCCTGCTGCAGGTAGGGGACGTAGAGGTCCGGCCGCACCGCGCTCCACTCGCGGTAGCGCCCGTCCTTCACCACGCCCACCACCGTCAGCCACGGCTTGGCGGACTCCGGCTTGCCGAACTTGAGCCGCTTGCCCACCGCCTGGCCCTCCGGCCAGAAGCGCCGCGCCGTGCTCTCGCCGATGATCACCACCCCCGGCGCGCCGGCGCGGTCCGCGTCCGTAAAGTCCCGCCCGGCGAGCAGCGGCAGCTTGAGCGTCCTGAAGTAGTCCGAGCTGATGGCCAGATAGTTCGAGTACGGGTTGGCCGCCTGCTCCGCGGGCGTCTGCCCCTCCACCACGAAGGGGTAGTCCCAGCCGATGGTGCCGGAGAGCGGCCGCATCAGGACGAGCGCGGCGCTCTGCACGCCCGGTAGCGCGCGCACCCGCTCCAGCACCCGCTCGTAGACGGCGGCGCGCTTGGGGCTGTCCGCGTAGGTGGCCTGGTTGAGCTCGATGCGAGCAGTGAAGACGTCCCGCGCGTCGTAGCCGGGGTCCAGCCGGCGCAGCGAGACGAAGCTGCGGACGAGCAGGCCGGCGCCGCACACCAGTACCAGGGCGAGCGAGACCTGCAGCACCACCAGCGCGCTGCGCAGCCGCTGCGTCTTGCGCCCGGCGGAGCTGTGGCCGCCCGCCGCCTTGAGCGCCTCGTGGGCGGGGGCGTTGGACAGCCTCAGCGCGGGGACGAGGCCGCAGGCCAGCGCGGTGAGCGCGGTGGCCGCCACCGCGCAGGCCACCATCGCCAGGTCCACCCGCACCGCGTCCAGCCGCGGCACATCTTCGGGCGCCAGTGCCTTGAGCGTGTCCACGCCCCAGGCCGCGAGCACCACCCCGAGCAGGCCGCCCAGCGCCGCCACCACCCAGGTCTCCGCCAAGAGCTGCCGGAACAGCTGCGCGCGCGAGGCGCCCAGCGCGCGGCGCACCGCGAGCTCCCGCTCGCGGCTGGTGGCGCGGGCGAGGAAGAGGTTGGCCACGTTCACGCAGGCCATCAGCAGCACCAGCAGCACCGCGCCCAGCAGCACCCAGAGCGCCCCGCGCGCGCTGCCGAGCACGTGCTCCTCCAACGTCACCAGCGTCACGCCGTAGCCCTTGTTCTCCTTGGGGTGTTCGGCGGAGAGCCGGTCCGCCAGCACGGTAAGCTCCGCGCGCGCTTGCTCCAGCGTCACGCCCGGCTTGAGCCGCCCCATCGTCGCCAGCACGCGCATGCCGCGCTCGGCGGTCCAGTCCCCGGGCTCGGGGACGAAGGCGCCGTAGAGGCGCGCACCGCGCGGGAAGTCGAAGCCGGGGGGCAGCACGCCGATGACCGTGCACAGCTGACCTTCCAGGTTGAGCGTGCGCCCCACCACCGCGGGGTCCGCGGCGAAGCGCTCGTGCCAGAGCGCGTCCGAGAGCAGCACCGTGGGTGGCGCGCCCGGCCTGAAGTCCGTGGCGGAGAAGCCCCGCCCCAGCGCCGGCGCCACGCGCAGCATCGGGAAGAAGTCCTCGGTGACGTAGGTGCCCGTCACCTTCTCCGGCGCGCCGTCCCCCAGCAGCGTGAGGCCGAACACCACCGAAGGGAAGGCGGCGAGCTGCTCGAAGACCTGGTTCTGCGCGCGCCAGTCCGCGAAGTTCGGGTACGAGACCTCCACCTCGCGGACGTCGCGCTCGCGCTGGGACTCCCAGACCATCACCAGCCGCTCGGGCTCTTGAATCGGCGAGCCGGCGAGCAGCACCGCGTGCACCGCGCTGAAGACGGTGCAGGTGGCGCCGATGCCGAGCGCCAGCACCGCCGCCGCCACCAGCGCGAAGCCGGGGTGGCGGACCAGCACGCGCGTGGCCAGGCGGAGATCTCGTCGAAGCTGTCCCATGGGGTGGTCCAGCAGGCAACGCCCATGCCCCTGGGCGCGCGGCTGAAACGAGGAGGGTAGGGGGATGCGCGCTGTGCGGAGCTGGGACGCCCCATTCCGAAACCGGTACGGTGCGCGCCCATGGCCAACCGCACCTTTCGCCCCTGGACCGTCACCCCGCACGACCCGCCGGTAGAGCACGAGCCCAACCTCTGGACGGTGAGCGGGCCGGTGCCCGGCAACCCGCGGCTCAATCGCCGGATGGCGATCGTCCGGCTCGAGGACGGGCGGCTGGTCTTCTTCAACGCGGTGCCGCTGGATGCGCCCACGCTGGAGCGGGTCCGGGCGTGGGGGACCCCGTCCATCTTGATCGTCCCCGAGCACAGCCACGCCATGCACGCCCACGCCTTCAAGGAGCGGCTGGGGCTCAAGGCCTACTGCCCCGCGGCGGACCGCGCGGAGGTGGAGAAGCGCACCCCGGTGGACGGCACGGTGGAGGAGCTCGCGCTCGGCCCCACCGTCCGCTTCGAGGCCGTCCAGGGAGACAAGTACGGGGAGACGGTGATGGAGGTCCGCCACGGCGAGCGGGCCAGCCTGGTCTTCTGCGACGTGCTGATGCAGCTCGCAGCCAAGGACTTTCCCTGGCTCGTCCGGCTGCTCGGCTTCACGGGCGGCGTGAAGGTGATCCCGCTGTGGCGCTGGCGGGTGATGAAGGACAAGGCCGCGGTGAAGGCGCACCTCCACCGGCTGGCGAAGACGCCTGGGCTGTGCCGGCTCGTCTTCAGCCACGGCGCCAACGTGGAGCAGGGCGCGGCCGAAGCGGTCACCCGGGCCGCGGAGCGGCTCTGATAGGCTGCGCCGCCATGAACCTCCGACCCCTGTTTTGCGCCGCGCTGTCCTGTCTGGCCCTCGCCGTCCTCAGCGGCTGCGGTGGCAGCATCTGCACCCGGGCCCGGGACGTGGCCAAGGCGAAGGCGGGCAATTGCACCGTCGCCTTCACGCCGTCCGACTCGGACGTGCAGCGCTGCGAGAACTCGCTCGCGAACTGCACCGCGGATGATCGCGCCAAGGTGAACGCCTTCCTGGACTGCTATGAGAAGGTCCCGGCGTGCCAGGCGGGGAGCGAGCTCTCCTTCGGGCTCTCCGTGGCTGGCTGCGCGCCCAGCCTCCAAGGCGTCAGCGGCGCCTGCAACGCGATCAGCAACAGCGGCGGCTGAGCTCGCCCGGACCTTGGACGGCTGCAAAGCCGTTGAGCGTCACCTCGGACTGAATCGTTCGGGCGAGTTCTCGACTACGTGCCTACGGCGCTGACCTGAAACTTGCCGCGCCCCGCTCAGCCCGAGCGAAGTCGAGGGCCCGCCGATCGTAGGGACTCTCGCTCGTGGGGCCCTCGACTTCGCTCGGGCTGAGCGGACGGCTCACGTTTCTTGCCTTGATTGATCCGCCCAAGGGGCGGCGGCCTCACTACGCTCGAGGTGAACGGGGGAAGTTTCATCCCTGATTGATCCGCCCAAGGGGCGGCGGCCTCGCTACGCTCGAGCCGAACGTAAGAGGGCCACATCTGAAGGGCATTGGCGCTACGGCGTCGGTTTCGTCCGCTCGCCGAGCTTGGCTGCGGGGACACCGCCCCAGATCTCTCCGGCGGCGACCTTGGTGCCCTTCTTGAGGATCGCGTTGGCGGCGATCATCGCGCCATCGCCAATCTCCACGCCTGGGAAGATCACCGCCATCAGCCCCACCGTCACGCGGCTGCCGATCTTCACCGGCGCGGTGACCAGGTCTCCGCGCTCGGCGGCGTGCGCCACCAGCGTCACGTCCCCGCCGATCACCGTGTCATCGCCGATCTCGATGAGATTCGAGTCGCCGATCACGGCGGTGTTGATCTGCACCCGGTGCCCCAGCTTCATCCCCATCAGCCGGTGGAAGAGGTTGATGAACGGGGTCACCCGCATGAAGTTGATGCAGGTGTAGCGGACCAGGAGGATGAGCGCGTTGTAGCTGGCCCACTGGTAGCCCTTGAGCGAGTAGTAGGGGTAGCGCCCCAGCGGCGTGCCTGCGCGGGTCAACAACCGGAACGCCCCCACCACGAAGATCACGCAGATCGCGTAGGTGAAGTACGCCGCGAACAGCCCGACCGCGAGCGCCAGCGCCCGCAGGACCGGCGCCCAGCCCGCGCTCCGGCCGTAGAGCTCCAGGAGCCCCCACAGCCCCGGCGTGGCGGAGAGCCCGCCCAGCACCGAGAGCTGCACGTAGAGCCCCAGGGTGAGCACGACTTGAAGGGGCGTGGCCCAGCGCTGCAGCCAGGGCAGCTTCCGGGCCTTCTCGCTCACCGGCGCGCCGCCACCGCCGAGGCGCGCTTGGCCAGCCACGTCTCCACCGACTCGAGCTGGTGCTGGTGGTCTTCCCCGCCGGCCCGGTAGGTCTGCGCGGCCTCCATCGCCAGGCGCACCGCGCGCAGCTTGTCCCCGTCCACGGACCAGATCGCCCGCGCCAGGTAGAACTGGGTCTCTGCCTTGGCGTAGGGGTCCCGCTTGGGATCGCTCAGCGAGTTGGCCTGCTGGAGGTTGGAGAGCGCCTTCGCGTACTGGCCGAGGAAGAGCTGGCCCTTGCCCATGCCGGTGAGCGGCCCGGCCAGCTCGGGGCTCTTGGGGCCGAAGACGTCCTCGATCCCCTTCACCGCCCGCTCGTAGAGCTTGATCGAGTCGTCCCGGCGCCCGGCGGCGAGCATCATCGCGGCGTACTTGCAGAGCGCGTCCAGCGTCTCCGGGTCCCTGGGGCCGCGGGACTTCTCGAAGGCGGCGAGCGCGGCGCGGGTGGAGTCGAGCGCCTCCCGGGTCTGGTCCAGCTGCCAGTGGAGGACGCCCAGGCCGGCGAGCGCGCGGGCCACCTCCACGTGGTCCGGGCCGAGCAGCTTCTGCTGCACCTTGAGCGCGGCCTGGAAGAGCGCCAGCGCCTCGGCGTCCTTGTCGTTCGCCAGCGCGCACTTGGCGCGCTGGGTGAGGTTCTGCGCGGTGCGCAGGCTCTCCGTCCCGTAGAGCTTCTGCGCGGCATCCAGCGCGTCCGCGGCGTGCTTGCAGGCGTCGTCGCTCTTGCCCTGCCGCTCCAGCGCCTCGGCGAGGATGGTGCGGGCCTCCCAGCCAGACGGCGTGTCGCGCGGCCCGGCGGGCAGCGCCTTCTGCGCCAGCGCCACCGCCTTCTCCCACTCCTTGCGGCGCAGCGCCGCGCGGGCGCGCTGGAGATCCAGCCGCGCGTCGAACGCGGGCCCCAGCCCGGTGCGCGCGGCGCTCGCCACGCCCAGCCGCAGCCAGCGCTCGGACTCCTCGGGGCGGCTGTCCGCCAGCGCGCGGGCCAGGTCCACCGCGGCCAGCGCGACCACCTCGTCGTTGCCGGCCGCCTGGGCGGTCTCCATCGCGCCGAAGAGCAGGTCCTCGGACTTGGCGGCCTCGCCGCTGGCCAGCGCGCGGGCGCCGCGCAGGTAGAGCACCTCGGCCTCGGCGCTCTTGTCCCCGGCGGTGCGGGCGGCCTGCGCCGCGGTCTCCGTGGTGGCCACCTCGCGCACGGCCACGCCGAGCTTCCCCCACGTCTTGGCCACCGCCACCTTCTTGTGGAGCGTGGCGGCCAGCCCGGGATCCGCGGGCAGCGTCAGCGAGCCGAGCAGCTTGGGGTTCTGGCACTGCTTGGGGCTGGGGAGCTCCCGCGCGGCGCGGGTGAGGGCCTCAGGGCGGCGGCCGGCCTCGTCCTCCGCCACCTCCACCAGCGCGGCCAACTCTTGAAGCCGCAGCTCCAGGCAGTAGCCGCGGCGCTCCACCAGCTCGCGCGAGACGCCGCCGGTGGCCAGCTCGCAGCTCTCGCGAGAGAGCGCGGTGAGGGTGGCCGCCGCGTCGTCCAGCGAGGCGAGCGCGGTGGTGACCGCCCCCACGTCCGCGTCCTTGGTGGCCAGGACCTTCTTCAGCCGCTCTTTGCGCGGGGCGGACCAGACGTCTTCGATCCGGGCCTCACCGCCGCAGGCGGGCGTCGAAGCGGTGCGGGTGGCGCTCACCACCGCCACCACGCCGAGCGCCAGCAAGAGCGCCGCCGCGGCCGCCCCGCCGATCGCCAGCCGGGGGTTCTGCTTCCAGAGCGGGCCGCGGATCGCGCCCTCGAGCGCGCGCAGCAGCACCTCCATCCGCGGGTAGCGCGCGGTGGGGCGCAGCTGCAGCCCGCGCTCGAGCACCGCGGAGATCCGCTTGGCGGCGGCCGCGTCCGCCACGGTGGCGTTGCGCAGCGCCTGGCGCAGGGCGAAGCAGTAGCTGTACTGGTCGGCGGCGGGGCCGGCGGGGATCCCGCTCTTCTGCTCGGGCGCGAGGTAGTTGGGCCCCTCCTGCTGCTGCTTGGCGCGCTCGAGCTTGGCGTCGAGCCGCTCCGCGCTCATCCCGTCTTCCACCTCCACGCCGTCCACGCGGCTGGAGAGGTGGCCGAAGTCGGTCACGCGGGCGCGCCCGTCCTGCACGAGCACGTTGTCCGCCTTGAAGTCCCGGTGCACCACGCCGGCGCGGTGCGCGGCGGCGAGCCCGTTGCCCGCCTGGAGGAAGAGCTCCATCACTTCAGGCAGCGTGCGCGGCTGCTGGTCCAGCCAGCGCCCGAGCGTCACCGAATTCTCGAGCAGCTCCATGACCAGGAACGGCCGGTCCTTGTCCACGCCGAACTCGAAGACGCGGATCAGGTTCGGGTGGGGCGACTTGGCGAGGATCTCCGCTTCGCGCTGCAGGCGGCGGATCCGCTGCGCGTCCACCGCGGAGCCTTCCGCGGCGGGGAGCACCTTGATGGCCACGTAGCGCTCGGTGTCCGGCTCGAGCGCGACGTACACCGCGCTGGAGGCGGACTTGGTGAGCGTCCGCTCGACGGCGTAGCGGCCGATCGGCTCCAGCCGCAGCAGCGGCTGGGTCACGTTGTGGCCCGCCGTGGCGCTCGCGCGCTCGTTCGACCTCGGCGGGTTTACGGGGGGATCCGCGGGGCGATTGGGGTCCAAGGTCCTATCCACTCAAGCGCTGTCGCAGGCTGTGCGCCCAGTTGCGGCAGTGTGGTGTGGAATCAGTAGATCCGCCGACAACCCGGAGTCAAACCTCAGGCGCTGCGAAAGCTGTTGCACGGTGTGCTCACTGAAGGGGTGTTCACCGGATCCGGCGGGTTGTGTAGCTGGGAGACCGGGTTTCCCCTGAGATAACCCGGCGTCACGTCAGAACCGGCCCACCACGCCCACGCCGTTGAGGGTGGGGACCAGCGCCGCGCTCGCGGACTCCTCCGCGTTCCCCTTCGGGTAGAGCAGGAAGGCCGTCACCCCGCCCGCGGCGGCCACCACCAGCCCGATGTCGGCGATCAGCGCCTGCCGCTGTGCGGTGGCGACGAGCTCCGGCTTGTTCGCGGGGACCGGGTCCGTGGCGCGCGCGGCGTTGGCGGTGGAGAGCGCGTTGACCCCCATGACGATGGTCGTCCCCAGCCCCACCGCGCCCACGCCGGCGGAGACGAAGGAGAGGATCCGGTTCCGCTTGGTGGCCATCTGCGCCATCTCCAGCTCGAGCTCGGCCTGGCGCTGCGCGGCCTTCCGCTTCTCCTCGGCCTCCTGATCCGCGCGCCTCTTGGCGGCCTCTGCTTCGGCTGTGAGCCGGGTGCGCTCGGCGGCCTGGTCCTTGGCTTCGGCTTGATCCTTGGCCTGGGCCGAGCGGAGCCGAACGATCGCCAGCGCGGAGCGCTTGAGCAGCACCGGGTCGGTGCCCTCGTTGGCGGAGACGTAGAGCTGGTAGTACTCGAGCGCGCTCTCGGTATCGACCGCCTGGTCGTACGCGCGGGCGATGTTGTAGAGCAGCCGCGGGTGGGGCTCGAGCGCGTGCGCCTTCTTGAGCGCCTCCGCCGCCTCCACGTACTTGCCGGACTGGTAGGCGCGCTCTCCGGCTCGGATCCAGTCCGCGGCGGTCCCGCTGGGCTTGGGCGCGGCGAGCGCCAAGGTGGAGAGCAGGACCAGCGGGATCAGGGCTCGAAGCGGCATAGGGCCGCGGAGCTTAGCTCAGTGGGGCGGTGTGTGCCCTTTGCGCTTCGCGTCGTCCAGGCGCGAGAGCAGAAGCTCACGGGTGACCTCGAGCGTCCGCGGGAGCTTGTCACCGAAGCTCTTGAAGAACTCGCCAGTGGACTCGAGCTCGGCGCGCCACTCGTCCGGGTGGATGGAGGTGGCCTCGTCCACCTTCTCCGGCGGGATGTCCAGGCCGGAGAGATCGATGTGGCCCTCCTTGGGGACCCAGCCGAACATCGTCTCCTGCGCGCCCACCGCCACCAGCGCGCGGTCGACGATCCACTTGAGCACGCGCATGTTCTCGCCGTAGCCCGGCCAGAGGAACTTGCCGTCCTTGCCCTTCCGGAACCAGTTCACCTGGAAGATCTTCGGAGGGTTGGGGATCTGCGCCTGCATGGTCAGCCAGTGCGCCCAGTAGTCGGCCATGTGGTAGCCGCAGAAGGGGAGCATGGCCATCGGATCGCGGCGCACCACGCCCACCTTGCCGGTGGCCGCGGCGGTGGTCTCCGAGCCGAGCGTGGCCGCCATGTACACGCCGTGGCCCCAGTTGAAGGACTGGAGCACCAGCGGGGCGGTGTCGCTGCGGCGGCCGCCGAAGATGATGGCGGAGATCGGCACGCCCTCCGGGTCGTTGACGTGCTTGGAGAGCACCGGGTTGTTGGTCATCGGCGCGGTGAAGCGGCTGTTGGGGTGCGCCGCCTTCTCGGGGGAGCCCTTCTTCCACGGGCGTCCCTGCCAGTCGGTGAGCTCGTCCGGGGTCTCGCCGTCCAGCCCCTCCCACCAGACGCCGCCATCCTTGGTGAGCGCCACGTTGGTGAAGATGGCGTCGCGGCTGATGCACTTCATGGCGTTGGGGTTGGAGCTGAAGTTCGTCCCCGGGGCCACGCCGAAGTAGCCGTTCTCGGGGTTGATCGCCCAGAGGCGGCCGTCCTGGCCCACGCGCATCCAGGCGATGTCATCCCCCACCGTCCAGACCTTCCAGCCCTTGAAGCGCTTGGGCGGGACCATCATCGCGAAGTTGGTCTTCCCGCACGCGGAGGGGAACGCCGCCGCCACGTACGTCATCCGCCCGTCCGGGCTCTCCACGCCGAGGATCAGCATGTGCTCGGCGAACCAGCCTTCATCCCGGCCGAGGTAGCTGCCAATGCGCAGCGCCAGGCACTTCTTGCCGAGCAGCGCGTTGCCGCCGTACCCGGAGCCGAAGGACCAGATGGTGTTGTCCTGGGGGAAGTGGCAGATGTAGCGGCGCTCGGGGTTCAGGTCTCCGGTGCAGTGGAGCCCGCGGTTGAAGTCTTTGCGGTTGCCGAGCATGTCCAGCGCGGCTTTCCCCATGCGGGTCATGATCCGCATGTTGAGGACCACGTAGATGCTGTCGGTCAGCTCGATGCCGATCTTCGAGTGCTCCGAGCCCAGCGGCCCCATCACGTACGGCACCACGTACATGGTGCGGCCCTTCATCGAGCCGTCGAAGAGGGCGCGCAGCTTGGGGTAGGCCTCGCCCGGCGCCATCCAGTTGTTGGTGGGCCCGGCCTCCTCCTTCGTGGGGGTGCAGATGAAGGTGAGGTGCTCCACGCGCGCCACGTCGTTGGGGTTGGAGCGGTGGAGGTAGCTGCCCGGGTGCTTCTCCGGGTTGAGGGGGATCAGCACGCCCATCTTCACGGCCTGGTCGGTGAAGCGCTGCTTCTCCTGCTCGCTCCCGTCGCACCAGACCACCTGGTCCGGCTTGCACAGCGCGCTCATCTCCTGGACCCACGCCAGGAGGCTCGGGTTCTCCGTCAGCGGCGGCGCATGGGACTTCCCGTTCGAAGGGACGGGGGCGGTGCTCATCGACTGGACCTCGGGTGATCTCATGGGAGGGGAACTCGCTCGCGGAAACGAAAGCTGAAAGCTAGGCAGCCTAGTTCTCCGGCGCGCAGGCTTCCTCGGCGGATTTCGCGGGCCCACCCCCCGCCGCCCCGGTCTGACTGATTTCTCCCATCAGCGCCGCTCGCGACGCACTGCGCGAAGGGCGCTGGAGTGTTTGCCGCTGGATGGAGTGGCCTCACGGGGTGGGGGCAGTGCCTACCGTACGGCGGTGCGATGGGCTCTGGCGGCGGCGGCGGCGTTTTGGGCGGTGGCGTGCTCGTTCCCCAATCACCGGCATGACCTGCGGATCCGCGATCCGGTGGACAACGGCGGAGAGGGGCTGTCGTTCGCGCTCTTCCAGTCGGTGGGGCTGACGCTCGAGCCGTCCAACGAGGTGGAGCTGGTGGAGAACGGCGCGGTCTGGGACGCGCTGGAGAAGGAGATCGCCGCCGCCAAGCACAGCGTGCACGTGCTCACCTTCATCTGGCGGGATGGGCAGCCCTCGGACCGGCTGATCGCCGCGCTGGAGAAGAAGACGAAGGAGGGGGTGGCCTGTCGGGTGGTGGTGGATCCCTTCGGCAGCATCGGGTTCGACGCCAAGGTGCGCCGGCGGCTCTCGGACGCCGGCTGCGACGCGCGCGTCTTCCGCAGCCTGGACCTGGGTCCCCGCACCCTGCAGCGCAACCACCGCAAGCTGGCGATCATCGACGGCAAGGTCGCGTTCACCGGCGGCTTCTGCATCTACAAGAACTGGCTGGGGGACGGCCTCAAGGTGGACGAGTGGCGGGACACCAACGTCCGGATTGAAGGCCCCGCGGTGCGGCAGATGCAGCTGGCCTTCTCCGAGAACTGGCAGGAGGCGGGCGGGGCGCTCCTGCCGCCCGAGGCCTTCCCGGAGCCGGATGCCTTGCGCACCGGCGGTCCAGCGAAGGCGGCGTTCGTGATGAGCAGCACCACCGCCAGCCTCTCGGACGCCGAGCGGCTCCTCTTGCTCGCCATCGCCTCGGCGAAGCAGCGGCTGTGGATCTCCAACGCCTACTTCGTCCCGTCCACGGCGATTGGGGACATGCTGCTGGAGAAGGTGAAGGAGGGCGTGGACGTGCGCGTGCTCGCCCCCGGCGGCCGCGGGCATGACCAACCGGCGGTGCTCGCCGCGCAGCGCGGCGTCTACGCGCGGCTGCTGGAAGGCGGGGTGAAGATCTACGAGTACCAACCCACCATGATGCACGCCAAGACGCTGGTGGTGGACGACCGGCTCAGCGTGGTGGGGTCGATCAACATGGATCCGCTCTCGCTCAAGGTGCTGGAGGAGGGCTCGCTGCTGATCGACGACCCAGGCCTCGCCCGGGCGCTCTCGCGCAGCTTCGAGCGGGACGTGGGGCACGCGCTGGAGATCCGCTGGGAGTGGTGGCGCAAGCGCAGCTTGGTGGAGCGGCTGGGGCACCAGCTCTCCGCGCTGATCGGCAGGTTCCTCTAGGAGCGCCCGGCCCGTGAACGTGACCGTGAACGTGACCGTGAACGGCCGTTGACGTTGACGTTGACGTTGACGTTGACGTTGACGTGGACGTGGACGTGGACGTGCGACGTGCGACGGCCGTTGCCCCCGACAGGGCGCGCTGCAGTGGAACGGCCGTCCACGTCCACGTCACACGTTCACGTCAACGACCACGTCAACGTCAACGTCAACGTCAACGGCCGTTCACGTTCACGGTCAGGTTCACGTTCACGGGGCTTGGGGCTCAGCGCTTGCGGCGGTCGCCGATCACGCGGGCGGGGACCCCAGCGACGATCGCCCAGTCGGGCACGTCCCGCGTCACCACGGCGCCCATCGCCACCACGGCGTGGTCCCCCACGCGGACGCCATCCGTGACCCCGGCGTTGGCGCCGATCCACACGTCCTTCCCCACCGCGATCCCCTTGGACACCACCGGCTGCTCGCGCACGGCGCGCTCCGGTGACAGGCCATGATCGAACGCGTAGAGCGCCGCGCCGCTGGCCACGCGCGTGCCGGCGCCAATCACGATCCCCTTGGCGCCGCCGTCCAGCTGCACCTTGGCGTTGAGGCTCACCCCGTCCCCGAGCGTGACCGGGCCGTGCAAGAACGCGTGCGCGGCGATGGCGCAGCCGCGCCCCACCCGCACCGGGCGGCCGGGCTCGCCGAAGATGGCGGCCTCGGGCGAGATGAAGCAGCCCTCGCCCAGCTCCACCGTCTCCTGGTCCGTCAGCTGCGCCTGGACCTCCCGCTGCCAGGCCTCGGCCCAGGCGCGGTGCTCGGGCTTGAGCGTGAAGTAGAGCCAGGGCATCCAGGACAGGCGCTTCTTGTGCTGCTCGCGGTAGCGCTCGGAGGACATGCCAGCGGGCGTCACTACCACTTCGCTCAAGTGGCCGCGAGCAGCCCCCAGCGGCGGCGCACCTTGGTCTCCAGCGTCTGGAAGAGCACCCTGTCGAACAGGTAGCCCACGCCGACGATGGCCAGCATCACCGCCATCACCTGCGGCACGTCCATCAGCTCGCGCCCGGTGTTGAGCAGCTGCCCCAGCCCGCCGGAGACGAAGAGCAGCTCTCCGGCCATCAGCGCGCGCCAGGCGAAGCTCCACCCCAGCTTCAGCCCGGTGACGATCCCGGGCATGGCGCCGGGGAAGAGCACCCCCGCGTAGAAGCGCATCCCCTTGATCCCCAGCGTCCCCGCCTGCTGAATCAGCTGCGGCTGGATGGAGTTCACCCCGTCCTCGGCGGAGATGGCGATGGAGAGCAGCGAGCCCATCACCACCACGAAGAGGATGGCGCCGTCCGTGAGCCCGAACCAGAGCAGCGCCAGCGGCAGCCAGCAGATGGACGGGAGCGCCTGCAGCCCCATCACCACCGGCTTGAGCGCGTTCCGGAAGAACGGCACCCGGGCGATCAGCATCCCCATCGGCACGCCGACCACCACGGAGAGGAGATAGCCCTGGAAGAGCCGGCGCAGGCTCACGAGCACGCCGTCCGCGAGCCGGCCGTCCCGCGCCATCTGGGCCAGGCTCGCCGCGACCTTGTACGGGCCGGGGAAGAGGTAATGCGGCCAGGGACCGAACCTAGCCGCCAGCTCCCACAGGACCAGCAGCCCCAGCAGGAACGCCGCCCGCTGCAGGCCGTGCTTGCTTCTCATGAAGCGCTTCCTCCGTCTCCGCCACCCGCCCGCCACCGCCTGGCGCGAGCGTGGCCGCCTTCGCGCTGCGGATCGCCTCGCGGATCTGCCGCGACATCTGCACCAGCTGCCCGTCGTCCGGGTCCCGCGGCCGCGCCAGCTGGACCTCCAGGTCCTGGAGCACCCGCCCGGGCCGCCCCGCCATCACCACCACGCGGTCTGCGAGCACCAGCGCCTCCCGCACGTCGTGGGTGACGAACACCACCGTCTTGCGGCTGCGCAGCCAGATCTGCTGCAGCAGCCGGTGCATCTGCCCGCGCGTCTGCGCGTCCAGCGCGCCAAAGGGCTCATCCATCAGCAGCACCGCGGGGTCCATCGCCAAGGCCCGCGCCAGGCTGGCGCGCATCCGCATCCCGCCGGAGAGCTCGTGCGGCAGCGCCCCCTCGAAGCCATCCAGCTCCACCAGGCGGATGAACTCCATCGCCCGCGCCTCGCGCTGCCCGCGCGGGAGCTTGGCCGAGAGCGCGAAGACCAGGTTCTGCTTCACCGTCAGCCAGGGGAAGAGGCCGGGCTCCTGGAACATCAGCAGGCGCTCGGGGCTGGGGCCGCGCACCGGCTTGCCGTCAATCGAGATGTGGCCACCGCTCGGCGGGAAGTGGCCCGCCAAGGCGTAGAGCAGGGTGGACTTGCCGCAGCCGGACGGCCCGAGCAGACAGACGAACTCGCCCGGGTGGATGTTGATGCTGACGTTCTTCAGCGCCTCCACGTCGTTCTGGTAGCGGTGGAGCACGTCCTTTACGGCGATCTTCGCCTCGCCCCCGCGGGCGCGCGACGGGACGAGGAGGCTGCGCTTCAATGGACGAAGGCGCGAGAGCAGGGTGCGGAACATGACCGTCTCGAAGCTAGAGCGCGGCCGTCCGGGCGGCCTGCCTGGTTGCCTGCTTCTGCCGCGGTACCGCTGTCGTGCAGCCAACGCTCGTTCGCGCGCCGGCCGACGGCTGCGTCCGCTCGAGTCAGTGGATCCGCGGGTGAACGCCCACCCCGGCGAGGATCTCCGCCTCCGCCGCCAGCAGCTCGGCGAGGCGCGGCGCGGCCTCGGCCTCGCCGTGGGCCTGCTCGGCGAGCCGGTAGAACAGCTCCTGGTGCCCGTCCTCGGACTGGGCGAGCTCTGCGTAGAAGCGCCGCAGCGGCCCCTCCGGCAGCCCTTGCGCGAGCAGGGAGAGCCGCTCGCAGCTGCGCGCCTCGATGATCGCCGCGACGAGCAGGCGGTCCAGGCGGCGCTCGCGCTGGCCGGTGCGCACCCGCTCCTGGAGGCGCTGGGCGTAGGGGTCTCCGCCGTCCCGGGTGAGGGTGAGCCCGCGCTCGGCCATCAGCTCCAGCACCCGGGCCAGGTGCGCGCTCTCCTCCCGCGCCATGCGGGCCATGGTGGCGGGCAGGCCGGGGAGCTCCGGGTAGGCCTGGAGCAGCGAGAGCGCGTTGGCGGCGGCCTTCTTCTCGCAGTGGGCGTGGTCCACCAGCACCTCGTCGAAGCGGGCGAGCGCGAGCGGGAGCCAGGCCGGGTCGGTGCGGGATTGCAGGAGGACCGGGCCCTGGCCGGAGAGCGGGCGGTGGGGAGCCATGGGCTCCCTCTACCAACCTTCAGTCCGCCAGCAAAAGCCGCTGGCTCGCTCCGCCGATGAAGCCCACCTTGCGGGCGAGCCCGCCCAAGACCTCGTCTTGATCATCCACCCGCAGGGTGAGGCGGGGCAGGGAGGAGAGCAGGTGCCGGCAGATCTGCCCGAGCGAGAGCTTGGCGTGGCCCTGCCGCCGCTCGTCCTCCACCGTGAAGAGCCCCTCCAGTTCGGCGCCGTACTGGGAGCGGCTGCCCACGTCCACCTTGAAGACCAGGCGCCCCTGCGAGGGCAGCACGTAGGTGCGCCGTCCGCGAACCCGCTGGAGCACGCGGGCGCGGAAGCCGGCCGGGTCCACCGCCAGCGGGTCCAGGCCGCGCACCGCCTTCACCGCGCCGGCGGCGAGCGGGAGCAGCTCCGGCAGGTCCGCCTCGGTGGCCAGGCGCAGGGTGGGGTTGGTGAAGGGGCCCAGGTCATCCGCGGAGACCTTGAAGAGCCGCTGCGGCTGGGAGAGGCGGGGCTTGCCGGCGGCCAGCTGGCGCCAGAGCGCGTCCACCGCCGCCCGCTCGCCCAGGGCGGCGCGCGGCCGGAGCTTGCCCTGCAGCGCCGCGCCGAGCGCGGAGATCTCCGCCACCTCCGAAGCGGACGGCACGAGCAGCCCGCCATCCCCGCCCACGAAGAGCGCGGCGGTGAGCGCCCGCGCCTTGTCGAAGCGGCCGTGGAAGGCGAAGCCGGACCTTGGGCCGCCGCTTTCGGGGGGCGCCACGCCGAACTCCTCGAGCAGGCCGAGCAGGTAGACGTGGCTGACCGGGTCCTTGAGGAGCAGCGCGCGCAGCGCGTCCGCGTGGCGCGCTTGCAGCTGCTCGACGGTGCCTCCCGGCGCAGGACCCAGACCCAATCGCCCTCCCGGCTTGAGATCAAAGCGGCAGTCGGGGGGCGAAGTCGAGAAAGCTTCAGTTCACCGTCCCGTTGAAGCTCCCCTGGACCTGAACGGGGTTCACCCCGCCGTCCGAGAGCTTGGAGGTGCAGGAGGCGTTGACGTTCACCCGCCAGTTGGGGACGTCCGAGACGGGGGTGAGGGTGCCCGTCCACTGGCTGCACGAAGCGGGTCCGCCTCCGGTGCTGCTGTAGCTCAGGTACACGCCGGGGTTGGGGAGCGCGGTGGCCACGCCGAAGGGGACCTTGCCCCGCTCCACGTCCACGCGCAGGTAGTAGGTGCGGCTGGGGCAGGCCTGCAGCGTCCGGTTGACGTAGAAGCTCAGCTCCGGGTCCTGGGCGCAGGCGGCCGGAGCGCCGCAGTTGGTGTTGGGCGTGCCGCTGTTGCCCTGGATGACTTCGGGCGCGGTGAGGTTGAAGGCGCAGCGGGTGCCCTTGTAGGTCAGCGCGCAGCAGGGCGTGCCCGCATCCTGGCCGGGGCACTTGGGGGCGCAGACGTAGTCGTAGAGATCATTGGAGTACTGCCCGCAGTTGTAGCCGGTCTGATCCAGGCCGCTGCGGGTGCAGGTGTAGAGGAACGACCCTTCGCACCAGCTCGACAGGGGCTTGCACGCGTAGCCGCCGTCGCTCGCGCCGCCGGCCGGCCCGGGCGGACCTGCCGGCCCCTGCGGCCCGGTGGCGCCCTGCGGCCCGGCAGGTCCCTGCGGACCGGAGGGGCCCTGGGGGCCGGTGATCAACACCGCGCCGCCATCGAGCCGGATGACCGTGACCTCGCCCGCGGGGCCTTGCGGCCCTTGTGGCCCGGTGGCGCCGGGCGCTCCAGCGGGGCCCTGGGGGCCTGCGGGCCCGGGTGAGCCGGCGAGGTTACAGGCGGCGAGGGCGAGCGCGAGCAGCGCGGCGGATTGCAGACGGAGTTCGTGGGCCATGCCCCCCAAGACCCGGGAGCCCGCAGGCGCGTGCACGCGTGTTCCGCGGCATGGACAAGAAGCGGGGCCGGGACGTCAGCTCGGGCCGAGCAGCGTGGTGAGCAGCCGGTTGACGCTGGTCTCCAGCACCTGGCGCTGGGCGTCGCTGGAGTGGACGAAGCGCACGCCCATCCCCGGCTGGCGCCCCTCGGCCACGGACCAGACCACCTCGCCGGAGACCTCCAGCGGTACCTCGGCGGTGGGGACGCTCAGCTGGAAGTTGAGGCGGGCGCCCACCGGGAGCGGGTTGTCCGTCTTGATGAAGGTCCCGCCAATCGAGATGTTGTGGGTGAAGACCGGCCGTGACGAGGCGCGGGTGGCCACCGGGAGCTCGATGAAGGCCCTCCGGTGCTGGCGCGTGTTGCGGAACAGGGACTGGCTCGTCGCCACGGTTGGGGAACTATGGGGCGAGCCTGGCGCTCAGTCCAGACCCAGGCGGCGGGTGACCTGCGCCTCGTCCATCACCACCGGGGTGCGCGGGAGCCGGGTCAGGGAGAACTCTCCCGCCAGGCTCTGCGCCGTGCGTGGCGCACCGCCGGGGTGAAGCCCGCTCAGCTCCGCCAGCACCCCCACCACGCGCTCGGCGGGGACGCCCCGCTCGCGCAGCTCCGCCACCGCGAAGGCGCCCGTGCGCTTGGCCAGGCGCCGCCCCCCTTCGGCCAGCCAGAGCGGCACATGGGCGTAGCGCGGCGGCGTCAACGACAGGGCCTCGTAGAGCTGGAGCTGGCGGGGCGTGGAGGCGAGCAGGTCGTCTCCGCGCAGGACATCCGTGACCTTGCTGTCGAAGTCATCCACCACGACCGCGAGCTGGTAGCTGGCCACGCCATCGTTGCGGCGGATGACGAAGTCTCCCACCTCCGCCTCCACGTCCTGAGAGGTGGGACCCTGGACGGCGTCCACGAACGAGGTGACGCCGGGCCTGGGCCGAAAGCGCAAGGCGGGGGCGCGGCGGGAGGCCTGCTTCACCGCCAGCTCTTCGCGGGAGAGCCGGGCGCAGGTGCCGCCGTAGCGGGGGCCGTCATCCTGGGGGCCGTGGGGGGCGGAGGCGGCGGCGGCGATCTCGGCGCGCGTGCAGAAGCACGGGTAGACGCGCCCCTGCGCGGTCAGCTTGGCCACCGCGTCCCGGTAGCGGGCGGTGCGGGCGTCGTCGCTCTGGTAGACGGGCGGCTCGTCCCAGGTGAGCCCGAGGTACTCGAGATCCCGCAGCAGCGTGTCCACGTGCTCGCGGCGGCAGCGGCCCCGGTCCAGGTCGTCAATCCGCAGCAGGAAGGTGCCCCCCGCGGCGCGCACCTGAAGCCAGGAGAGCAGCGCGGTGCGGGCGTTGCCCAGGTGCATGCGGCCGGTGGGGCTGGGGGCGAAGCGGCCTCTCACCGTCACTTCTTGAGCGGCACGCGCTTCTTGAGCGGCTCGCGCTTCTCGTCCTGGGCGGGGGCGGTGGCCTCGTCGAGCGAGGCCTCGGGCTTGCCCACCTGGACGCCGTACTGCGCCTCGGCGAGCTTGGTGCCCACGGTGGCGTCCGGCGCCACTGGGCCGGGGATGGGGGTGCTCTCGCCCACCTTGGTGCCCTTCTGCGCCAGCTGCCCGGCCAGGTTGAAGAACTCCACGCCCGCGGAGAGCAGCTCCGTGTCGAAGGTGGAGCGGGGCAGCCGCCGCAGCTCGCCGGTGGCGGGCAGGAAGACGAAGCTGTCCAGCGAGAGGTTCTTGCCGTTGCGGGAGAGCGCTCCCAGCACCAGCAGGTCCGCCCCGAGCGCGGCGGACTGCTCCTTGGCGGCGGTGACCGCGGCGGCGTCCAGCCGGTTCAAGGAGAGCTGCGCGAGCAGCTTGGACTCGGGGTCGTTCCCGCTGGTCTGGGCGCTCACCTTGAGCTGCTTGCTGGGGGCCACCTCCGCCACGCCGCCGGCCAGCTCGCCGGGCAGCTGCACGCGCCAGACGTGCGCGCCGGCGGGGACGTCCTTCACCAACAGGGGCGTGGCGCCCAGGGCCACCCCGTCCACCAGCACCGCAGCGCCGGCGGGGGTGGACTCGATGAGCAGGCTCCCCTTGGAGCCGCTGGCGAGCGCCTTGCGCTGCTCCTCCACCACGCGGCCGAAGAGGGCGGACGTCTTGGCCAGGGGCAGCTCGCGCGCCGGCGCCAGCCCGAGCGCGGTGTGGAGGCTCTTGAGGCCCTCCTCGTCACGGCCGGTGTTGTACTGGACGGCGGAGAGCAGGGCGTACGCGTCCACCAGCTCGCCGATGTCGGTGAGGCCGGCGGCGGCGGTCCGGTAATCGGCGAGCGCCTTCTGCAGGGACTCCTCCGCCAGCCGGAACTTCCGCTTGGCCCGCAGGTCCTTGGCCTCGGAGACGAGGTTCCTGGCGCGGGCGAGCGCGTCCTGGAACGGGTCCGCGTGGGTGGCCTTCTTCGCGTCCACCGGCGCCAGGCCTTCGGCGTTCTTCAGCTCGGTGGTGAGCATCCCCGCGGCCTTCACGCCGGCGCGCTGCGGGACGTCTCCGGAGAGGGCGGCGAAGGGGAGGACGGCGAACTTGCGCGCGGGCGCGGCGGCCGGGTCTTGGGCCTGGGCCAAAGACGGGAGGGCGAGCGAGAGCAGAATCAAGCAGGTGGGTCTGTTCATTGCGGGACGCACCATACCCGAACGGCCGAGCGGTTCGACGCCCCAGCAAGGCGCCTCTTGCGCGAAGGCGCGGAAGCCTTCAGTTTCGCTTGCCGCACGTGACCGCCGCCGACGCCAAGAGCCTCGTCCTGCTCGCCGAAGATGATCAGGATCAGCGAGAGCTGCTCGCGGAGGTGCTGGAGTTCGAAGGCTACCGCGTGCTCCAGGCGGAGAGCGCGGACGCGGTGGTGGCGCGGCTCTCCTCGGAGCAGCCGGACGCCCTGCTGATGGACCTGCACGGCATCTCCAGCCCGGCGGTGACCCAGGCGCTCGCGGCGGCGCGGCCGCGGCCTGTGCTGATGGTGCTCTCGGCGGACCGCCAGCTGCCCGCGGCGGCCAAGGCGCTCAACGCGGACGCGTTCCTCGCCAAACCCTACGAGCTGGACGATCTCCTGGCCAAGCTGCGGGGCGTGCTCTCCTCGCGCCGGGCCAGCCCCTGAACGAGGCTTCGAAGACCAACGATGCGCTTCCTCCACTGCTCCGACGTCCACATCACCCAGGACTACTTCAGCGTGCCGCCGTGGCGGCTCGGCTGGCGCCGCAGCCTGGCCCTGTTCGAGCTCTCGGTGGGCGGGCGCGCGCGCAAGTACGCGCAGGCGCGCGCCACGCTGCGCCAGATCGCCCAGGACATGGGGCCGCTGAAGGTGGATCACCTGATCGTCTCCGGGGATCTCACCCAGTACTCCACCGAATGGGAGTTCAAGGGCGCGCGCGAGTCGCTGGGGGACGTGGCCGCGGACAAGCGGCGCTGCACCGTCATCCCCGGCAACCACGACCGCTACACGCCCGGCGCGGTGCGGGACGGCCGCTTCGAGCGGTACTTCGGCCACCTGCTGGAGAGCGACCTGCCGGGCTACGCGCGCGAGGGGCCGTTTCCCTTCGTGCGGCTCCTGGGCGAGGACGTGGCGATCGTCGGCCTCTCTTCGGCGCGGGTGCCGTTCGTGCCGGGGATGTCCTTCGGCTACGTGGGGCGGGCGCAGCTGGAGGGGCTCCAGGAGCTCATCCGCGATCCCAAGCTGGCCCACCGCGCGGTGCTGGTGCTCGTCCACCACGCGCCGCGCACGGACAAGAACCGCCCGGACAAGCCGCTGCACGGGCTGCGGGACGGCGAGGCGCTGCTGCGCGCGCTCCCGGGGCCGCGCTTCGCGGTGCTCCACGGCCACATCCACCGGCGCTATTACCACCCCGCCACGGACACCCTGCCGCACGCGTTTGGCGCCGGCTCCTCCACGGAGAAGGACCACGAGGGCTACTGGATCATCGACGTGCGTGACGGGAAGGTGGTTGGAGGTGAGGCACATCGCCCCGGGGTGCTGCAGGCCGCCTAGAAGGTGACGCAGGCTCCGGCGCCAAAGGAGAATGCGCGCAACATGCACCCCGACGACGCGCGAGGTGGAGAGCCCGGTCTGGCGGAGCTGAAGGCGCTGCGCGCGCTCAACCGCGCGGTGGATGACCTGATCGAGGAGAGCCTGAAGCGGCGGGAGAACCTGGACGGGACGTTCCGCCGGCTCTTCCCCAAGGTGCTCTCGCTCACCGGCGCCAAGGGCGTGGTGGTGACGACGCAGAACGAAGAGCTGGCGATGCAGACCTGGTCGCACGGCGACTTCGGCGCCACGTTCCCGGGGACGTATCTGGAGCTCAACCCGTTCGGGATGCGGGTGCTGCCGGAGGGGACCTTCCTCTCCCAGGCGTTGGATCTGGTGGGCGTGCAGGTGGGGGCGATGGGCCTGCTCTTCGCGGGGGACCGCTCGGCGGACGCGGCGCAGCTGGCGCGGGCGCTGGAGACGATCGCCGAGGAGCTGGACTCGGTGCTGGCGCAGATCCAGACCGCCTCGGAGAAGCACCAGATCATCCTCAAGCTCAACCACCTGCTGGCCAACCGGGTCTTCGAGACCGGGATGGACCAGGCGGTGCTGACGCTGTCGGAGAAGATCCGGCTGCCGGGGCTGATGCTGCTCTACCGGGACGCGGTGCGGCCGGGGCTGCTCCACTACCGCAGCTACCGCTTCGGGCGGCTGGAGTTCGAGTCCGGGAGCCAGCCCTTCCCGGAGGTGGAGAAGGCGATCCAACAGCATGGCCCGTCCCTGATCGCGCCGGGGGACGAGCGGCTGCGCGGGGTGTTGGGCTCGAAGCGGACGGTGGAGGCGGTGCTGATCGCCGGGCTGACCGGCGCGGAGGCGCTGGGGAAGATCCTCGTCTGGTCCGAGCAGGACGGGTTCTCCGCGTACACGCTGGATCTCATCCGCGTGCTCGCCTCCACGCTCGCGCAGCGGCTGGTGGACTACAACCGGGAGAAGATCCACCTCTCGCAGTTCTTCAGCGCCGAGGTGATCGACGAGCTGCTCTCGGACCCCCAGTACGACGCCCGCTACCTCACGCCGCGGGACGAAGAGGTGGGGATCCTCTTCGCGGACATCAACGGCTTCACGCGGATCTGCGAGCAGGTGCTGGAGGCGCCCTCGCGGATCGGCCGCTTCGTGGACCGCTGGAGTGACGGGGTGGTGGACATCCTCTGGAAGCACGGCGGGGTGTTCGACAAGATGGTGGGCGACTGCGTGATCGGCTTGTTCGGTCCGCCGTTCTTCCGCACCACGCGGCTGCAGCGCGCCGAGGCGCTCACCCGCTGCGCCTGCGAGATCCAGGAGTTCACCCGGGCGATGAGCGCGGACCCGGAGGTGAGCCACATCGCCGAGAAGGTGAACCTGCCGGGGCTGGGCGTGGCGATCGGGCTCAACCTCGCGCACGCCTTCTGCGGGCTGTTCGGCCCCAACTCCAGCTACACCGGCTTCTCCACCGGGATGAACCAGACCGCGCGCCTGCAGTCCCTGGGCGGCTTCCGCGAGACGCTGGTGATGGCGCCGGTGCGCCAGGCGCTGGAGGCCACCGCGGATCCAGCCCTCAAGGCGCTGCTCTACGGCCCGCTCTGCGAGACCGCGGTGAAGAACGTGGCGCAGCCGCTGCGCTACCACGGCCTCAAGGTGCCTTAGCCGTCACATCGCGTTGACGGGCGCCGGCTTCTTCGCCGCGGCCTCCTCGGCCGCGAGGTCGATCTCGAAGGCGAGCCGGCAGTCGTTGGCGATCTCCTCCAGCTCCGGCGCCGGGTTGCGCTTGAGGCCAATCTCCGCGCGGTTGAAGCCCTGCTCGGAGGTGAGCTCCACGAACTCCACCTTGCCGCCCGCAAGCGCCACCACCGTGGCGGACTGGAAGGGCGTGCCGGCGGCGGTGCCGAGCACGCGCAGCGAGTGGCGCCCGGGGCGCAGCTCCACCGTGGCGTAGGTGTCATCGCCGATGTCGCCCACCGGCACCTCGTTCACGTAGAGGCTGCCCTTGTACGGGATGGGGCCGAACATCGAGCCGAAGGAGTGGTTGCGGTAGATGACGACCAGCGCGCTGTCGGTGCTCTTGGGCGCGAGCGCCTTCAGCTTGGCCGCCGTGGTGCCTCCGCCCGAGCGCTCCGAAGAGGAAGCGGTGGCGCAGGCACAGAGCGCGACGAGGGCGAGCAGGGGCAGGGTGCGCGGGAACATGGGGGGCTCCAGGGTTCGTGTGTGCCCCGTGGGTGGAGGGTGCCCCCGCGAATTATGAAGGCGTTGACCCCGAGCGTAGTGAGGCCGCCGCCCGCTGGGCGGATCAATCAGGGGTGAAACTCCCCCCGTTCGGCTCGAGCGTAGCGGAGCCGCCGCCCCCTGACGGGGGGCGGATCAATCAGGAATGAAACTCGCTCGTTCCTGCCTTGGGAGGGGGAGGCGTGGCCCCGGCAGTCATACCCCCGTAGCGCATTGGAGCGTGGTGCCCCAAGCGT